>NZ_CANMRA010000005.1 GCF_947500125.1 uncultured Kocuria sp.
AGATCTCACGGTGGCCGCACCCTCGTCCGGAACGACGAGCAGGGCCACCGCGCTACACCACTATCGGGGGCTCAACTCGGGGCCATCGGCACGCGCCTACACTGACCTTCAATCCTGACCGGAGTGAGGTCGCATAGTACGGAGCAACATTCTGGACCGCTTCCGCCCTGTGGGCGCGCCGGGTCCGGCCGACTCCGCGACGGGCCGTGTTGACGACGAGCTGGGCCCAGCTGAGGAACTGGCCCCCGTGTTCGCCGCTCTGTCCGACGACGTAGCTTCATGCCGGGTCCTGGTGGAAGACGCGCGTCGGAGGGCGGAGGAGGAGATGGAGACTGCCAGGGGCCGAGCGGCGGCCATTCTGGCCCGCGCCCGACTGGAATCCGACGCCCGGCGCGCGGGCGCTGCCCAGAGCGCGGAGCGATCGGGCTCCGCCCAGGACGCACATCTGCTCGAGCGCGCCGCCGCCGAAGCGGCCACCCTCAAGGACGAGGCGCGGCGACAGATGCCGTCCGTGGTGGCCGTGCTCCTCGATCGCATCGTGGCGTATGGGAGCACCGGGCCATCATGAGGGCGGATTGGGTCGCAGCCTCCGTGCGTGCCCGATCCATGGCACAGCACCGCGTGGGGGTGGCCGTGTGCCGGCGCATGGCCGCCCAGGACGGCTTGGCCGGCGCTCTGTCCCTGGGGCCTGAATGGGCGACCCCGGGTGGGTTCGGTGGCATCCTCGACCTGGAGCAGGCCGAGCGTGCTCTCAACGAGGCGTTCCTGTGGCGGCTGCGGGTGTTGGCCGGGTGGTTGCCTCCTACCGGGACCGGTCTGGCCCGGGCCGCGGCCGGACTCTTCGAGATCGAGAACGTCGTGGCACTGGCCCGTCGGCTCGACGGTGGCGGGCAGGAGACGCCGCCGTTCGACCTCGGGACGCTGGCTACCGCCTGGCCGCGGGTGCGGACGGCCACGTCAACCGAGGAACTGGCCCGTGTCCTGGACGGCCCCCCATGGGGGCGCATCGGCTTCGAGATCGACGGCGCCGGCTCTTTGCGAGACGTCCTGTTACTGGCCTGGTGGAGGCGGCTGGCCACGGTCGCGCCGAGGGCACGGCCCTGGTACGGGATGGTGTGCGTTCTCACGGCGGCCCGGCTCCAGCTTTTCGACGGCGCGGCGCCGATGCAGCCTCTCCTACGTTTTCTGCGCCCGGTCCTGGGCAGGACGTGGGAGACCGCGGACGGCATGACGGCGTTCGCCGCCGCCGTCCCGCCGCACCTGCGTGGCATCATCTCGGGCGTGGAGCAGCCGGAGGGGTTGTGGCGGGCGGAGGCCAGGTTCGGCTTCGCGGTGGAGGACGACGGGTTCCGTCTGCTGCACGGCTCCCTCCCGGGCGCCGAGGTGGTGCTGGGTGCTCTGGCCGTACTGGCCGTCGACGCCTGGCGGGTCCGGGTGGCGCTGACTGCGGCGACCATCGGCGCCGGAGCCGGTGAGGTGCTCGATGTCATGGCGTGAACGGTTGGTCCCGGCTCGCATGGAACGGGTCGGTCTGGTTGTGCCGGCCCTGGGCCTGCGGCCGATGCTCGTCGAGGTAGCCCGTTGCGCGGTCGTCGAACTCGACCTCCCGCAGGAACCGGGCACCGGGCCGGAGGAACTGGAGAAGGCTGCCGCTGCCGCTGTGACGTCCGGCCCGCTGGTAGGACTGGTCGGGTGGATGCCCGCCCAAGAGGTCCCCGCACTTGCCGCGGCACTTGCCCCCGTCGGGGCCGCCGTCGTGCGGTTGGACCGGCCGCGCTGGGCCCAGCCGCCGACGTTGCTGGGGAGCAGCGGAGGAAGCGGGATCTCCCGGACACTGGTCGACACCTACGGCACCGTTCCCTACGCCGATCTGGACCCTTCCCGTGCCGCGGGGGTCGCCTACGTGCTGATGTTCGGGATGATGTTCGGCGACGTCGGGCACGGCGCCGTCCTGTTCGCGCTCGGCCTGCTGCTGAGGACCGGCCGCATCCGCCGGGCGGCCCGCCTGCGCAGGGCCTGGCTTTTCGTGAGTGCCGCCGGCCTGACCTCGATGGTCTTCGGGGCGCTGTACGGGGAGGCGTTCGGCCCCACCGGGCTCGTCCCCACCCTGTGGCTGGATCCCTTGGCGGAGCCGGTCCGGCTCATGACCGCCGGGCTGGTGCTCGGAGCGCTACTGCTGGCCGGCGCCTACGCCATCGGCACGGTTAACCGGGTCCGGGAGGGCGGGTGGGGTCTGGCCCTGTACGCCCAGTCCGGTGTCGCCGGGTCATTGCTGTTCCTCGCCGTCGGGCTACTGGTCTGGGGGCTGACCACAGGGATGGATCCGCTGGTGGCGGCCGGGGTCGTGACGGCGCTGTGCGCGCTGGTCCTCGTCTTCGTGGGCCTCTACACGGAGGCCGGCAGAGGGGCGAGCGGCATGCTCCAGGCGGTCATCGAGCTGATGGACACGGTGGTGCGGCTGGGATCGAACCTGGTTTCCTTCGCCCGTCTGGCCGCCTTCGGGCTGACCCACGCGGCTCTGCTGATGGTTGTCTGGCAGGCAACGACCGCCCTGTGGGAACCGGGGTGGCGGGCCGTCGCTGCGGCCGCCGTGTTCGTGGTGGGCAACGTCCTGACGTTCGCCTTGGAAGCACTGGTGGCCGGCATCCAGGCGCTACGCCTTGAGTACTACGAGCTGTTCTCCCGCGTGTTCCAGTCCGCGGGACGGGCCTTCCAGCCCTGGGCACCGGTCCTCGATGCCCCCTCCTCGATCTCCTCCTCTGCTCCGGGCGGCACCGCTGACGCCGATGCCCCGGACGAAAGGTGACGTCCATGAATCCCTGGTTCGGTATGCTCCCCGTCCTCCTCCTGGTGTGCGCGGGCACCGTCCTGCTGGCCAGGCGCCGGAAACGGACGGCCCTCGTGGTGCTGACGGGACTCAACCTCGCGGTGCTGGTCGCCGCCGTGGCGGTGCTGCTCTCCGCACTCGGGGCGGACCCCTCGGTCGCGACGGAGCCGGCGACACCGCTCGTCCCAGCGACGACCACCCCGGCGCCGACCGGGGCCGGCGGATCGGCCCTGATCGCGGCCGCCATTGCCGTCGCGGGGTCCTCGATCGGAGCGGCGATCGCGGTCGCCTACACGGGCTCGGCGGCCCTGGCCGCGATGAGCGAACGGCCGGAAATCTTCGGCCGAGCCATGGTCATCGTCGGTCTGGCCGAGGGCATCGCCATCTACGGTCTGATCATCGCCATCGTCCTCATCGGCAGGGCGTGAGCGGCCGTGGACGCCACTTCGGCCAGGGTCCGCGCCATCGGTGAACCCGCGCTGCTGGCCGGCTACGCACTGTGCGGGGTTGACGTTCTCCCTGCCCGCAACGACGAGGAGGCGCGCGGAGCATGGGCCGCCCTGCCGCCGGGCACCGCGGTCGTGCTGCTGACGGCGGATGCGGGTCGCGCGCTGGAACCGTTCATGGTGGACCAAAACGCCCCGATGACCGTGGTGCTGCCATGAGCGGGACAGCGCCGGTCTCCGCGGCCGCCCTCGAACCGGTGCGGCGGACCCTGCGCGAGGCCGCGCAGCGGGAAGCCGCGGACATCCTCGAGGGCGCAGCCCGACAAGCACGAGAGCTGGAGGACGCGGCCCGGACCGAAGCCGCCGGCATCCTGGCTGCGGCTGCGGCGGAGGGTGAGGCCGCGGCACGAGCCGAGGCCGCACGACGCTCGGCCCGGGTCCGACGGCAGGCGCACGAGCTGGTGCTGGCCCAGCAGAACGCTCTGCGTCAAGACCTGCAACGGCGTCTCCGGGAGGCGGCCGTGGCCCTGCGGACAGACCCCCGGTACCCCGAGCTGCGGGAGCGGCTGAGAGAGCAGTGCCGCCAGGTCCTGGGCCCGGCCGCCACGGTGCGAGAAAGCCCGGAGGGCGGGGTGGTGGCCGAAACCGGCACCCGCAGCCTGGACCTGTCCCTGCCCGTGCTGGCTGCCCTGGTCTTCGAGTCGGCGCCGGAGGCGAGCTCGCTGTGGCGCCGGTAACGCAGCGACGGGTGGGAAACGTGGTGCGCGTCAGCGGGCCCTTGGTGGAGGTCGAGGGCATCGAAGGCCTGGCCATGCTGGAGCTGGTCGAAGTGGGGCCCTACCGCATCAGCGCCGAGACCGTGGCCGTCACCGGACCACGGGCGACGCTGCAGGCCTACGAGTACACCGGTGGGCTGAAGGTCGGGGACCTCGCAGCCGCCACCGGCGCCGAGCTGTCCGGGGTGCTGGGGCCCGGCCTGCTCGGGCAGGTCTTCGACGGTCTGATGCGCCCACTGTCCATGGCCCCGCTGTGGCTGGCTCCGGAGCGGACCGGCTCGGCGCAGGCCAACACCTTCCTGGAACGCCGGTGGAACTTCGACCCGACCGCTACGGTGGGTTCCCGACTCGCCCCGGGTGACGTCCTGGGAACCGTGCCGGACTCAGGAGCCGTGGAACACCGGCTTTTGGTGCCGGCGGGCGTCACCGGCGAGCTCACCTGGCTGGCGCCACAGTCCCGGCTCCGAGGCTCGGACGTGGTGGCCCGGGTAGGAGACCACGACGTCCGGCTTGCCGAGCGTGCGGCGCTACGACGGCAGCGCCCGTTCAGGACCCGGCACGCCGAGGTGGTCCCCTTGCACACCGGCCAGCGAGTCCTGGACCTGCTGTTCCCGCTGGCGCGCGGGGCCGCCGCCGCGGTACCCGGCGGCTTCGGGACGGGCAAGACCCTGCTGCTCCAGCAGATCGCCAAGTGGAGTGATGCCGATGTCATCGTCTACGTCGGGTGCGGGGAGCGGGGCAACGAGATGGCCGACGTCCTGGAAGGACTGTCCGAGCTGGAGGACGGGCGGACGGGGGGCCGACTGATCGATCGCACCGTCATCATCGCCAACACCTCCAACATGCCGATGATGGCGCGTGAGGCCAGCATTTTCACCGGTATCACGGTGGCGGAGTTCTACCGGGACATGGGCCATGACGTCGTGGTGATCGCCGACTCCACGTCCCGTTGGGCCGAGGCGCTGCGCGAGTTCGCCAACCGCAACGGTGATCTGCCTGCCGAGGAGGGCTACCCGGCCGACCTCTCCTCTGCACTGGCTTCCTTCTACGAACGAGCCGGTCGTGTGACCACCTTGGGGGGCAGGACGGCATCGGTCACGGTGATCGGGGCGGTCTCGCCCCCGGGCGGTGACATGAGCGAACCGGTCACCACGGACTCCCAGCGCTTCGTCCGGGCCCTGTGGATGCTCGACCGGGATTTGGCGTACTCCCGGCACTATCCGGCCGTGAGCTGGACCGGGTCTTTCGCCCGCGACGTCGATGCGTTGGGAGCGTGGCAGGCGACGCATGGCCGGCCAGGCTGGGTCGAGCGGCGGGCCCGGGCCGCGGCCCTGATCGCCGAGGCCGATCGGCTCGAGTCCCTGGCGGAGGTCATCGGGGTGTCCTCGCTGCCGGGCCATGAGCGGATGACGATGCTCGGCGGGCGGCTGCTGCGCGAGGGCGTGCTGATGCAGAACGCCCTGAGCGCCAACGACGGGTTCTGCTCGGTGGAGAAGACAGCCGCGCTGCTGGACCTGGTGCTCGACGTCGTGGCGGCCTGCCGGCGACTGGTCGAGCAAGGGATCGCAGCCGCAGCCGTCGAGCAGGTCGATTTCGGCCCGGTACTGCGCGCCCGCGAGGAGAGCGGACCCTCGGACGCGGCCGGTGTCGCCGCGTCGCGCACGGTGATGCTGGGCCGGCTGGAGCAGCTGCTGTGACCGGCTCACCCGATCCGGGTGCCGCTCCCGTGGAAGCGGCGGCCTCACCGCAGCAGATCGGCGTCCAGGTCTCCTACGGTGACGTTCGAGAACTGCGCGGACCGCTGCTGGTCCTCGGCGGAGCCGACGGCGTCGGCTGGGACGAGTTCGCCGAGGTGGATCTCGCCGGCGGTGGGCAACGCCACGGCCTCGTGCTGGAAGTGGATCGGGACATCGCCACCCTGCAAGTGCTGGAGAGCACCGGCGGTATGGCACTGGGGGGGATCAGGGTCCGTTTCGCGGGCCGCCCGTTGCACATCCAAGTGGGTTCCGGGTGGCTGGGACGGGTCTGCAACGGCCGCGGAGAACCGCTCGACGGCGGCCCTCCGGTGACCGGTGCCACCTTCCTCCCGGTCAGTGGGTGGCCCCTGAACCCCGTCCACCGTGAGCCACCGCGACAGCCGGTGCTGACCGGTTTGTCGGTGATCGACGCCCTGACCACGTTGGTGCGGGGACAGAAGCTGCCCATCTTCTCCGTGCCCGGGCTGCCTCACCTGGCGCTGGCCACGCAGATCGCCTCCCAGGCGACCTCCGAGGGCCGGTCCTTCCGGGTGGTGTTCGCAGCCATGGGTCTCACGCACGCCGACATCGCCTACGTCCGGGACCGGCTCGAGGAGCGGTCGGCGGCCGGGGAACTGGTCCTCCTGCTCAACGCCGCCAACGACCCGGTGATCGAGCGGATCCTCACACCGCGGATCGCGCTCACCGTCGCCGAGCACCTGGCCTACGCCGAGGGCCACGACGTCCTGGTGATCATGTCGGACATGACCAGCTACGCCGAAGCGATCCGCGAGGTCTCTGCCGCCCGGCGGGAGATCCCCGCGCGGCGTGGCTACCCCGGTTATCTGTACAGCGACCTGGCCACACTCTACGAACGGTGCGGCAGGGTCCAGGGCCACGACGGCTCGGTGACAGTCCTGCCGGTGCTGACCATGCCCGGCGGGGACATCACGCACCCGGTGGCCGACCTCACCGGGTACATCACGGAAGGCCAGATCGTCCTGGCCCCCGACGTCCTGGCCCGTGGCATCTACCCCCCGGTGGACGTCCTCTCCTCCCTCTCCCGGCTGATGCGCAGCGGCGCCGGGAAGGGCCGCACCCGCGAGGACCACCTGGACGTGGCGGCCCAGATGATCGCCGCCATGGCCCGGGCTCGCCAGGCCGCGGAACTGGCAGAACTGGTGGGTGTGGCCGCGCTCAGTGAGACCGACCGCAGCTACATCGCCTACCGCACGCACCTGGAAAGAGATTTCCTCAACCAGGGCCCCGAGGAGTTCAGATCCCTGGAGGAGACGCTGGACCGGGCGTGGGCCGCGCTGGCCGCCCTGCCCCCCGCCGAACTCACCATGGTGTCCACCACCTTCTTGGACCGTTATCTCCCCGGGCGGAAGGACCGGTCGTGAGCGGCACGGGGCGGGCGCAACGGACCAGACTCGAGCACCGACTCACGACGGCCCGGCACGGCGCCAAACTGCTGGACCGCAAGCAGCACATCGTGGCGGAAGAGCTCGAACGCCTCCAGCTGCGGGCGGGCCTGGTCCGGACCCAGTGGGAGGACCTGGCCGCCGAGGCGGTCCGCTGGCTGGGCCGCGCCGCGGCCCTGGACGGGCTCGCACGGATCACGAGCGCGGCACCGCAGGGGCGAGCCGAGGTGCTGGTGCACCGGGAGACGGCCATGGGAGTGGACTACCCGGCCGATGCGCACTGCCGGTGCCAGCTGACACTGCAGGACACCGGCAGCTCGGCGCTGATCCGGGCGGCAGCCGCCCACCGCGCGGCGCTGGAGGCCGCAGTGCGCTACGCCGCAGCCCAGCGGGCGGTCCGGTTGCTGACAGCCGAGCTCACCGCGACGAGATCTCGTCGCCGAGCAGTCGAGAACCGGTGGATCCCACAACTGGAGCAGCAACTGCTGGAAGTGGCACGCCAGATCGAGGCGCAGGAACTGGAGGAGACCTTGCGACTGCGCTGGGCCGCAGACCGACGCCCCCGAAACCGCGGTCCGACGGCGCCGACCCCAGAGAGGACGGAAACAGCATGAACAGGGTGATCCTGGTGGCCGTCAACGATTCCCGAGCTGCCTTTAACGCAGCAACAGTGGCCGTCGACTACGCCCGCACCCTCGGTGCGACCCTGCGGGTCGTGAGCGTCGTGAACCCGCCAGCGCCGGCCCGGTATCCCGGTGTCGCCGACCCCTCCGAGATGGCGCGGAGCCACGAGCTGGCGGCCCAGGCCTCCCTCCGGCACGTCGCAGCACTGGCAGCCGCCGCAGGCGTCGAAGTGACGTCGAGCTTGCGCCACGGGCAGGTGGCGGCCGAGATCCTGGCCGAGGCCCGGCTCATCGGCGCCACGCTGATCGTCATGGCTCTCGTCGACCGCCCTGGCCACACCACTCCGTATATCGGGGGGCACACCCTGCGCGTGCTGGAGTTCTCCTCCGTCCCGGTGCTGGTGGTGCCGCTCGCTCCGTGACCTGCACCGCTCACCCTCATCGTGAGCTGGACAGGCACGGTCATCGACATCTTCGCCGACATGGCAGGTTCTGTCGTCGGCGGAGGGACTGCTGGGATTGACAAGCGGTGCTTTGACAGAGCTGGGTGGCAACCAGAACCCTCCGGGGCTGGTCATTGCCACGCCGGGCCGTGCTCGGCCGGACTCTGCGAGGCAGCCCCACCACACGTCGTGTGGCGGGGGTGCTACTACCTCGGGGGCCCGCAGCAATCTTCATGCCCCTTGGATCAAATCTGTTGTCACCGCGTGCAGAAGATCGGTTTGCCGGTTCGCCCGGACAAGGGGTTCTGATGACGGGCTCAGATCCATGGACGTGGCTGCAGGAGCATCGTGACCGGCATGGACCCGAGCAGCCCCCGTTCCTGTGCGAAAGTGGTTCGCTCGTCGAGGAAGTCCAGGACGAGATCAGCATCGCCGGAGGTGAACGCGGCCTTCATGAATTGCACCGCGTGTTCAGGATCGTGTTTCCACATCTTGAGCACGGGTTTGTCGTATCAGCGGAAGCGTGGGGACGGCCGGGGAGTGTCAGGTGACCCGGTGGATGCCAGCGTGGAGGCGATGTGTTGGGTCTGGCGAAGGATTCGGGTGAAGCCGTATCCAGTGGTGGCCTTGACGGCCCCGGAGGGACATCCGATGGGCACATGGCTGCCGCGGGGAGAACTGGGGCGGATGCCCAAGGGGATGGAGCCCCGTTCCACGGACACCAAGGAGAACTTGCTCACACCCCACACCTCACGCAGGTAAGCCGACGTTGCCTGTTCGAACGAGAATTCCGGGGTTGGGACCTTCCCCGGCATGATCCGGGTGACTTCAACGACGGCTTCTCGGGTTGAGATCGGCAGGACGCAGTGGAAATGCACGGGGTGGTGTTCACCGGACCGAAAATCAATGAAGGTGGCAATCGATGGGTCAAAGGCATCGTGCGCAGTTCGCACCCGTCGAACCTCACCCGACATGAGCAGTGGTGCCTTGATCCCGGTTAGGGGCACGGTGCTGTCGAAGCAGTGGGATGCCGTGAAGAGCCGGCCATCGGAGAGGGCCACTTCCACCGAGTCGGCATGGGCCCGTACTCGTGAAACTTGTGCGTCAAGACGGGTGATGTGAGGGTTGGCATCAATGACTTCGTCGAGGCATCGGAAAACGGCCCGTGACGAGGTGAGGCACAGGCGGTGGCGCTTGAGCGGCAGGACCTGCTGGGCAGGTCCTGCGTCGACCGCGAGGCTCGTGAACGTGGCTGCGGGAGTCAGGGGCAACGGGAGGGCGTTGTCGTGCCAGTAGATCAGGGAACGGTGCGGGTAACGTTCTTCGGCGTCGTCGATGATGAGGATCCGCGCCCCGGTCAGCTCTGGTTCCCGACTCAGGAAGTAGGCGAGGCTTCGCCCGGCAAGTCCGCCCCCGGCAATGACGACGTCGTACTCCTGCGCTTGGTGGGGCATCAGTAGAGCACTCCCTTTCCGGACGCAGGCATCTCCGCGGCCGCCCTCAGAACCGTCAGCGACCCTCGGGGCGATGGTGCTGACAGGAGCGACCGCCTGGTGTGAGCGGCGCCGAATGTGCCCCACCACAGCGCTGCCGAGCCTCCGCCCCCGGACCGGAACCACGTCCCCGTTCCGGCAAGAAGGAGGACGCGTTGTCCAGTCTGACCGATCTGCGAGAGGTCGTCGACGTCGTCGATGTCCGCATCGCCTCGTCGACGGGCGCGGCGTGCTCACACCCCCGTCACACGGGGAGGCTAGTCTTGGTCGCACCCGTCCGCCCATAACGACAGAAGCCGCCCCCTTGGACAACCCACTCCTTCGCCCCAGCGAGCTCCCCTACGAGCTGCCCGACTTCGGACGGATCAAGGAGGAGCACTTCCTGCCGGCCTTCGAGACGGCGATGGCCCAGGACCTCGAGTGCGTGCGGACCATCCTGGCCGACCCGGCCCCACCCACCTTCGCCAACACCATCGAGGCCCTCGAACGTGGCGGTCTGCCCCTGGACCGAGTCGAGTCGGTCTTCTTCACGCTGACCGCCGCCCACAACACGGAGGGCATCCAACGGATCTACCAGGAGCTTGCCCCGCGGCTGTCGGAGCACAAGGCGGACTTCACGCTCAACAAGGAGCTCTACGCCCGGGTGCGGCGGGTCGACCGCACGGGCCTGGAGCCGTGGCAGCTGCGGGTGCTGGACGAGTACGTCTCCTGGTTCGCGAACTCCGGCGCGGAGCTCAGCCTGGACGACCAGCAGCGGCTCCGGGAGATCAACGACGAGCTCTCGGAGCTGAGCATCAGCTACGGCAACGACCTGATCAGGGAGGTCAACGCCTCGGCCGTGGTCGTCGACGACCCCGCCGAGCTGGACGGCCTGTCCCCCGCGGACATCGAGGCCGCCGCCTCCGCGGCCGCCGAGAACGGACTGCCGGGCCGGTACCTCCTCACGCCCTCGCTGTTCACCGTCCAGCCGGTGCTGTCGGCGCTCACGGACCGTGCGCTGCGCCGGCGGATCCATCTGGCCGCCGTCAACCGCGGCACCGGCGAGCACGGCGGCGAGGGATCGCAGAGCCGCACGGACCTGCTGCCCGTGGCCGCGCGGATCGCCCGGCTGCGCGCGGAACAGGCCGGACTGCTGGGCTACCGCAGCCACGCCGAGCAGGTCCTGGCCGGGAGCACGGCGCCGTCCCTGGAGGCGGTGCACGAGATGCTGGAGCGGATCACCGGTCCGGCGGTGCGCAACGCGCTCGAGGAGAGGGCCGAGCTCGAGCAGCTGGCCGGGCACCCGATCGAGGCGTGGGACTGGCCGTTCTGGGCCGAGCGGCTGCGCCGGGAGCGCTACCGCGTGGACGCCTCGGCGCTGCGGGAGTTCTTCGAGCTGGAGTCCGTGCTGGAGCACGGGATCTTCCGCACCGCCCGGGAGCTCTACGGGCTCGTCTTCACCGAACGTCCCGACCTGCACGGTTATCTGCCCCAGGTGCGGGTGTGGGAGGTCACCGACGAGGAGGGCCGTGGCGCGGGCCTGTTCCTGGGCGACTGGTTCACGCGGCCCACCAAGCAGGGCGGCGCCTGGATGGGCTCGCTCGTGCACCAGAACCGGCTGACCGGGCAGCGCCCCGTCGTCGTCAACAACGCGAACTTCACCCGGCCGCCCGCGGGCAAGCCCAAGCTGCTGACCCTGGACGAGGTGGTGACCGTCTTCCACGAGTTCGGCCACGCCCTGCACGGGCTGCTCTCCGACGTGCAGCTGCCCTCCTTCTCCGGGACGAAGGTGCCGCGGGACTTCGTGGAATACCCCTCCCAGGTGCACGAGATGTGGGTGCTGCACCCGGAGGTGCTCCGGCACTACGCCCGCCACCACCGCACGGGAGAGCCGATCCCCGAGGAGACCGTGGCGGGCCTGCGGGAGGCCTCCGCGCACGGACAGGGCTACCGGACCGTCGAGTACCTCGCCTCGACCTATCTGGATCTCGCCTGGCACGCGATCGAGGACCCGGCCGAGCTGCCGGAGCCGCGGACCGTGGAGCGGGAGGAGCTCGTCCGCGCCGGGGTGGACGTGGACGGCATCGCCCCGCGCTACCGGACCGGGTACTTCAAGCACATCTTCGCCGGCGGCTACTCCGCGGGCTACTGGTCCTACATCTGGTCCGAGATCCTCGACGCGGACACGGCCCAGTGGTTCACGGCCCGCGGCGGACCGACCCGGGAGAACGGGCGGCGCTTCGCCGAGGAGGTGCTCTCGCGGGGCAACGAGACCGCCCCGATGGAGGCCTTCGAGGCTCTGCTGGGACGGCGCCCGCACCTCGGCGCGCTGCTGGAGCGGCGCGGTCTCCAGCCGCGGGAGGAGTTCGTCCACCGGCGGCGCGGTGCTCCCGCCCGGGACGCCCACGGCTGAGCGCCGAGGCGCCCGGGGCCGGGCGTCGCGGCCGGGGTTCGAGCCCGGCACCCGGCCTCGGAGTCGGCCCGGATGACCGGTGCGGGCCATCAGCACGGAGAGCTCAGACCGAAGAGCTCAGACCGAAGTGTTCAGACCGGAGGGCTCAGGCCACGGGCCAGGCGTCGGCGATGTCCTGGCGGGTGTCCCCCAGGGTCTGCATGATCGCCTTGGTCCCGGCGAGGACGGGCATGAAGTTGGCGTCCCCGTTCCAGCGCGGCACCACGTGCTGGTGCAGGTGCCCCGAGAGGGAGCCGCCGGCCGCGGCCCCCAGGTTGATGCCCACGTTGAAGGCGTGCGGGGACGCGACGCTGCGGATCGTCGCGACCGCGGTGCGGGTCAGGTCCGTCAGCTCCCGCAGCTCCTCCAGCTCGAGCTCCGTCAGATCGGCCACGTGCCGGTACGGGCAGACCATGAGGTGCCCGGGGTTGTACGGGAACAGGTTGAGGATCACGAAGCAGTGCTCGCCGCGGTGGACGATCAGCGACTCCTCGTCCGCGCGCTGCGGGCCGTTGCAGAACGGGCACCCGGGGTCCTCCCGCACGGACGGGTCCTCGCCGCGCACGTAGGCGAGCCGGTGCGGGGTCCACAGCCGCTGGAAGCTGTCGGGCACCCCGGGGATCTCGAACTCGTCCTGGCGGATCCAGTGGTGCGGGGGCCCGGCGTCGGGTGCCGTTCCGGTCACTGCCCCACCCCTGCCGTCTCCGCGGCGGCGCGGGGGTCCTCGGCGGCGGCGGCCGTCGGCTCCTCGTTGATGCGGCGCTGGACGTGCGCCACGATCCGCTCCACGGCCTCGCCGACCGGGACGCCGTTGTCCTGCGAGCCGTCGCGGAAGCGGAAGGACACGGCGTTCGCCTCGGCGTCCTCCCCACCCGCGATGAGCACGAACGGGACCTTCTCCTTGGAGGCGGTGCGGATCTTCTTCGGGAACCGGTCCGAGCCGGCGTCCAGCTCCACGCGCACGCCGCGGGCCCGCAGCGTGTCCACGACACCCTGCAGGTAGTCGTTGAAGGCCTCGGCCACCGGGATCGCCACGACCTGGACGGGGGCCAGCCACGCGGGGAACGCCCCGGCGTAGTGCTCCACGAGCACCCCCATGAACCGCTCCACGGACCCGAACAGGGCGCGGTGGATCATCACGGGCCGCTGCCGGGTGCCGTCGGCGGCCTGGTACTCGAGGTCGAAGCGCTCCGGCAGGTTGAAGTCGAGCTGGATGGTGGACATCTGCCAGGTCCGCCCGATCGCGTCCTTGGCCTGCACCGAGATCTTCGGGCCGTAGAACGCGGCGCCGCCCTCGTCCGGGACCAGGTCCAGCCCGGACTCGGCCGCGACCTCGGCGAGGGTGTTCGTGGCCTCGTCCCAGAGCTCGTCCGAGCCCACGAACTTCTCGGGGTCCTTGGTGGAGAGCTCGAGGTAGAAGTCGTCCAGCCCGTAGTCCTTGAGCAGGTCGAGCACGAAGCTGAGCGTGGTGGTCAGCTCCGCCTTCATCTGGTCCCGGGTGCAGTAGATGTGGGCGTCGTCCTGGGTCATGCCCCGCACCCGGGTCAGGCCGTGGACCACGCCGGACTTCTCGTACCGGTAGACCTGCCCGAACTCGAACAGGCGCAGCGGCAGCTCGCGGTAGGAGCGGCCGCGGGACCGGAAGATCAGGTTGTGCATCGGGCAGTTCATGGGCTTCAGGTAGTAGTCCTGGCCCTGCTTGGTCAGCTCCCCGGTCTGCGGGTCCCGCTCCTCGTCCACGTGCATCGCGGGGAACATGCCCTCGCGGTACCAGTCGAGGTGGCCGGAGACCTCGTAGAGGTGTCCCTTGGTGATGTGCGGGGTGTAGACGAACTCGTAGCCGGCCTGCGTGTGCCGCTCCCGGGAGTAGTCCTCCATGGTCTTGCGGATGATCCCGCCCTTGGGGTGGAACACCGGCAGGCCGGAGCCGAGCTCGTCGGGGAAGGAGAACAGGTCCATCTCCGAGCCGAGCCGGCGGTGGTCGCGCCGCTCCGCCTCGGCGAGGCGGTCCTTGTAGGCCTTGAGGTCCTCCTTGGACGGCCATGCCGTGCCGTAGATGCGCTGCAGCTGCTTGTTCTTCTCGGAGCCGCGCCAGTAGGCGGCGGCCGAGCGCGTGAGGGCGTAGCCGTTGCCGATCAGCTTGGTGTCCGGCAGGTGGGGGCCCCGGCACAGGTCCTTCCAGACCGTCTCCCCGGTCTTGCGGTCCACGTTGTCGTAGATCGTCAGCTCGCCGGCGCCGACCTCCACGGAGGCGCCCTCCGCGGCGGCGTCCACGTCCCCGCCGGAGCCCGGACCCTGTGAGAGGCCGATGAGCTCGAGCTTGTACGGCTCGTCCGCCATCTCGGCCCGGGCCTCCTCCTCGCTCACCGCGCGGCGGCGGAAGGACTGGGTGGAGTTCACGATCCGCTGCATCCGCTTCTCGATCGCCTTGAGGTCCTCGGGCGTGAACGCCTGCTCGACGTCGAAGTCGAAGTAGAAGCCGTCGGTGATGTAGGGGCCGATGCCGAGCTTGGCGTCCTCGTGCAGCTGCTGCACGGCCTGGGCCATGACGTGGGCGGCGGAGTGGCGCAGCACCTCGAGGCCCTCCGGCTCGGAGACCAGCACCCGCTGCACGTCGTCCCCGTCGGCCAGTCCGGTGGCCAGGTCCTTGAGCACACCGTTGACCCGGGCCACCACCACGGAGCGGTCCTCGCGGTAGAGGTCCGCGGCGGAGGTCCCGGTCCCCACCGTGCGCTGCTCGCCGTCGACGGTGATCGTGAGGGGGGCGGACTCGGGCTGGTGCTCGGGCACGGTGGTCATGGGGAAGGTGCTCCTTGGGTCGGCAACGGCACGCACCGGTACGGGGGGCGCGTGGCAGCGGCACCGGCGGGCGGCGCGCACTGCATCGATGGTACCTGTCGGCCGGTGCGGGCAGCGGCGGCGAGATGATGACCAGCGGAGGTGAGGCCACCCAATGTCCGCAGACGTTCCCGAACCGCCCGACCCGCCCGCGCCGGGAGAGGAGGCGCCGCCCTCCCCTCCGCCGCCCCCGCAGCGGCTGTGGACCACCGGCTTCGTGCTGATGTGGGCGGGCCAGTTCCTCATCTCGATGAACTTCTACCTGCTGGTGACCGTCATGGCGCTCTACGCCATGGAGCGCTTCGGCATGGCCACCACCGTGCTGCCCGCCGCCGTCCAAGCCCTCATCCCCGCGCACCGGCGGGGCGAGGGCACCGGGTCCTTCATGCTCTCCACCACCCTGGCCGCCGCGCTGGGCCCCCTGGCGGGACTGAGCCTGTCCACGGCGGTCGGCTACGGCACGCTCTTCGTGGTGTGCACGGCGATCGCCCTGCTGGGCCTCGCCGTGGGCGCCGTCACCCGGGTCCCGGAGCTCAGCTTCTCCCCCGAGCATCGCGCGGGACTGCGGTCCTGCTCCGTGGGGCAGTTCGGGGAGACACGGGCCCTGCCCGTGTCGGCGCTCATGCTCTTCGTGGGCGTGGGCGTGGGCGTGGGCGTGGGGTACGGGGCCGTGCTCTCGGCGGTCCAGGCCGCGGCGGTGGTGGCGCTGGGCCTGGTCTACTACGCGGCCGTGCCCGGCGCGCGGTCCCGGCGGGCACCGGGGTGAACCGCACCCGGCACGACGACGGGGCCCCCGTCACCGAAGCGGTGACGGGGGCCCCGGAGAGACCGGGCGCGATCAGATGCGGTCGCGGCGATCGTCGTCGTCGAGGCCGGTGCCGCGGTCACGGTCGCGGTCGGTCAGGCCGGTGCCGCGCTCGGCGTCGGTCTCGACCTCGACCTGCTCCTTGCGGACGTCGGCGTCGACGCGCTCGGTGTCGCGGACGGTGTCCTTCTCGAGGCCGACCTTCTCGACGCCCACGGTGTCCTTGGCGACGACGGGGCGCTCCTCGTGGAGGCTTACCTCGACGTCCTCCTCGCCGATGGTGCCGGAGGTGGACTCGTTGCCGTTCAGCGGGGTGCGCTCGACACGGACCTCTTCGCGCTCGAGGGGCACGTCCACGGTCTCGTTCTCCGTGACCACGTACTTGCGCAGACGGGCACGGCCGGTCTCGCGCTGCTCCTTGCCGACGTGCAGCTGCTCCTCGTGGCGGACCACGCCGTTGTCGGCACGGTCGGTGAGGTCGCGGTCACGGTCGGTGAGGTCCCGGTCGCGATCGGTCAGGTCCCGGTCGCGGTCGGTGACGGAGCGGTCGACGTCGGCGATCCCGGCGGTGCTGTTGCGGTCGGTGGCGTCCCGGTCCGTCTCGGCGTACCCGGCGGTGTCGGCGGTGCCGGTGGCCGGGACGGCGTTGCGGTCGGTGTCCGCGGCGTAGCGGTCGTCGCGGTCGGCGACGTCCTCGGTGCCGGCGACTCCAGCGGTGCGGTCACGGTCGGTGAGGTCGCGGTCACGGTCACCCGCGTCGGCGCCGGCGTAGTTCATCTTGTAGTAGCGGTAGATCTCCTCCTCCTCGGCCGGGGAGAGGTGCTGGTCCGCGTCCACGTTCGGGGCGTCCTTGACGACGTCCTTGGTGTAGGGAAGGACGAAGCGGTCGCCGTCCTGCTGGGCGCCGTCGACCGGGACGAAGCTCTCCTTGGCACCGAAGAGACCGGTGTTGACCGTCACGAAGGTGACCTCTTCGGTGTTGTCGTCCAGGAAGACCTGCTCGACCTTGCCGATCTTGTCGCCGTCCGACCCGTAGGCGGTGGCCGAGAGCAGTGCGTTGACGTCGTACGTAGCCATGAGAACTCCTTCTCTATTCTGCGAGGCAACGGGCTCCCCTGGACGGGGGGCTCGCCGCGGACGATCTCCGCCCGGAGGCGGGGTGCAGCTCGTCCGCTGTTATTAGTAACCATACTGGCAATCAGTTCGCTGGCCAATGGATTCACCGAGAGTGAAACCCCCTGGAACTGCCCGGTTTCCCGGCTCATCCTGCCCCGGCCCCCGGGGTGCCCGGCGGGGACGCGGCGCGCACGGCAGCCGGGGTTCCCGGGTCGGTGAGGTCCCAGGCCTGCTCCGCGCTGAGGCTGATCCCCCGGGGTCCGGTGCGCCGCGTCCGCCCCCGCACCAGCAGCATCCGCGTGCCGAACAGGTGCTGTCCCGAGCGGTCCTGGGCGTCGGAGAAGAAGGCGCAGTCCACCGCGCCCGTGCCGTCGTCGAGACTGACGAAGACCACCCGCCGGCCGCTGCGCATGGGAGGGGTCATGGTCGAGACCCGCACGCCCGCCACGAGCACCTCGGAACGGTTGCGCAGGTCCAGCAGCCGCTCCGCGGGCGTGACCCCGAGCTCGCGGAGCAGGGGCGCCCAGCTCTCCAGCAGGTGCGCCGAGACGTCCACCGCGAGCAGGTCCAGCTCGGTGCGGACCTTCTCCGCCAGGGTGGGCTCGGGGCGCTCCGCGGGCAGGGCGCGCAGCTCGAGGTCCCCGAGCGGAAGGGCCAGCTGCCCCTCGACCTCCCCGGCCGGCCGGGCCGGCCGGCCGCTGTCCGCCCGGGTCCGCAGGGCGTGCACGAGGTCGGCGCGGGAGGCGGCGCCGCCGGACCGGCGCAGCAGGCCGTCGAAGGCCCCGACGGCCGCGAGACGCTCGAGGGTGCGCCGGGCGGGACGGGCCCGCTGCCGCAGGTCGGCGAGCGAGGCGTAGGGCTGCCCGGCCACGATCCGGCGGACCTCGGCCCGGGAGACCCCGTGGATCCCGGTGAGGGCCAGGCGCACGCCCAGGCGGGCGGGGTCGTCGTCGAGCCGCTCCACGCGGTAGTGCTCGTCGGAGCGGTTGACGTCCACGGGCAGGACGGGGATGCCCATCCGCCGCGCCTCCCCCACGAGCAGGCGCTTGGGGTACATCCCGGGGTCGTGCTCCCACAGTCCCGCGAGGAACGCCTCCGGGTGGTGGGCCTTCAGCCACGCGGACTGGTAGGTGGGCACCGCGAACGCCGCGCCGTGGGCCTTGCAGAAGCCGAACGAGCCGAACGCCGCCAGGGTCTCCCAGACCCGGTCCAC
The DNA here is from genome assembly GCF_947500125.1 of uncultured Kocuria sp. Taxonomy (GTDB): domain Bacteria; phylum Actinomycetota; class Actinomycetes; order Actinomycetales; family Micrococcaceae; genus Kocuria. The sequence continues at coordinate 18,172 of NZ_CANMRA010000005.1, forward strand.
GACGTCGAGGGGGTAGTCCCGCGCGCGGGCCCGCTCCCGGAAGAACTCCTCCACCTCGAGCTGGCGCTCCGAGCCCAGCCGGCGGCGCAGCTCGTCGGCCCGGGCGAGACCGCACCCGGTGAAGGTGTCGAGGATGCGCAGGACCTGCTCGTGGAAGACGGTCACACCGTGGGTCTCGGCGAGGATCGGGTCGAGGGCCGGGTGGATCGGGACGGGCGCGGACCAGCCGTGGCGGTGCTCCAGGTAGGGGCGCACCATGTCCGAGTGCATGGGCCCGGGACGGAACAGGGAGATGTCCACGATGAGGTCCCGGACGCTCGTGGGCGCCATCTTGCCGATGAGCTCGCGCTGGCCCGGGGACTCGATCTGGAAGCAGCCCAGGGTGTGGGTCGAGCGGATGAGCTCGAACGTCCTCCCGTCGTCCACGGGGATCGCCTCGAGGTCCAGGCGGGGCCGGTCCGGGTGGATGCGGGCCACCTCGTCGACGGCGTGGGCCAGCGCCGACTGCATCCGCACGCCGAGGATGTCGAGCTTGAGCATGCCCATGGGGTCCATGTCGTGCTTGTCGAACTGGCTCATGGGCATCCCCGTCCCGCTGGACTGCACCGGCGTGCGGTCCAGGAGGCTCAGGTCCCCCAGGATCACCCCGCACGGGTGCATGGAGATGTGCCGGGGCAGCCGGTCCAGGCGCTCGGTGAGGTCCACGAGGAGGTCGAGCTGCTTCTCCTGGGCCACCTGCTCGGCGAAGTCCCGCAGCTCCGGCCGGCGGGCGATGGTCTCCCGCAGCGCCGAGGCCGGCAGGTGCCACAGCTGCTTGGCGGCACCGTCCACGGTCTCGGGGTCGATGCCGAGCGCCAGCCCGGCGTCCCGGACGGCGCCGCGGGCCCGGTAGGCGTTCTGCATGCTCATGAGGCTCACCCGCTCGGGGCCGAAGCGCTCGAAGATCCGCCGGTAGACGCGGTGGCGCTGGGCCGACTCGACGTCGATGTCGATGTCCGGGAGGGTCGAGCGGTCGTTGGAGAGGAAGCGCTCGAAGAGCAGCTCGTGCTCGAGCGGATCCACCTGGGAGACGTCGAGCAGATAGTTGACGAGCGAGGACACCCCGGAGCCGCGGGCGGCGTGGCGGACACCCATCGCCCCGATCATCGCGGAGACCTCGGCCACGGTGAGGAAGTAGGAGGCGAACCCGAGGTCCTCGACCACCCCCAGCTCCCGCTCCAGCCGGTCCCGCACGGCCCGTGTGGCGCGGCGGCCCGGATAGCGGCGCCCCAGACCGGCCTCGCACCGGGCCCGCAGCTCCGCGGGCGCCGGCCGGTCCAGGCCCAGCACGGAGGCCTCCGGCACCACCGGCCGCCCCCATCCGCAGTCGGCGACCGGGTCCAGCCGGCACCGGTCGGCGACCCGCTGGGTGCCTGCCAGCAGGTCCGCGGCACCGGCGGCGCCCAGGTCCGCGGCCCGGGCGATCTCCGCCGCGAGCGCGCGCATCTGCCGGGCGGACTTGAGCCAGCCCTGGCCGTTGGGCTGCAGCGGCTCCGGCGCCGTCGTCCGGCGGGACCCCCCGGTCCGCCCGGCGCCCCCTCCCCTGCCGCCGGGCGCGAGGCCGGCCCGCGCCCCGAGGGTCTCGAGCGGGGTGAGGGCGCGGGCGGCGTCGAGGACGTCGGCGGTGGCGGCCTCGGCGGGGGTGGCGTAGCGCACCGCGTTGGTCAGCACGGGGGTCAGCCCCGCCTCGAGGGCGGCGCGCAGCATCCGCGCCGCGTGGGAGGTGCTGCACGCGGTGCCGGGGGCGGCCAGGTGCGAGACCACCTCCACGGCGAGCGCCGGTGCGGGGAGCAGTGCCCGCCACCGGGCCAGGGCGGCGCGCCCGGTGCGGTAGCGGCGGGCCGCGAGCTCCTGCCCGACGTCGGAGGCGGGTCCGAGCAGCACGGTCAGGACCGGTTCCCCGTGCCGGGGCGAGACGGCGGCGGCCGCGATCTCGGCGGCGGTCACCCCGGGCGGGCCCTGCGTGGCGTGGGCGGTGGAGACGAGCCGGCACAGGGCGGCGTAGCCCGCGCCGGCGGTGTGACCGGCCGCGAGGACCACCACGCGGCCCAGGGCGCGCTCGCGGCCGGGGGCCAGCAGAACGAGATCGACCCCCAGGACCGGGTCGAGGCCGTGCTCCCGGCACGCGCCCAGGTGCTTGATCGCACCGTAGAGACCGTCCCGGTCGGTGCAGGCGAGCACGTCCGCGCCGTCCGCCGCGGCCGCCGCCGCCAGGACGGCGGGCCGGCTGACCCCGAAGTGGGCGCTGAAGGCGGTGGCGACGTGCAGGTGCGGAAAGCTCACGCCCCCATTCGAATACGTGTTCGAATCTTAAGTCAATTGCAAACCGCTGGGGTCGCGAGAGCGCTGGGGTCCGGGGCGGAAGGCCAGACCCTCGGCGGGGCTGCCCACAGGGTCCCCGGACGCCACGAGGGCACCGGCCACCGCCTGCTCCTCTCCCGTGCACGTCGGGGACGAGGTCCGCGTCCTCCACCCGAAGGCCACCGGGTCCACCGCGCTCCCCGCCCGCCCTATGCTGAGCCCTGACGGCAGCACGGCGATGCGACAGGGGCGGCCGTTCCGACGGAGGGATGTGCGGCATGGCGGAGAGCTACCGGTACGACGTGGAGGTCCTGCACCTGCTCGTGTCCCCGGCCCACGCCTACTTCGGCCGCGCCCGGGACGGCGCCGCGGACGTCCCCACCACCGACGCCGACCGGGCCGAGCTGGTGGCCGGCAAGGGCGTCGTCGGCGACCGGTTCTTCGGCAAGGCCGCGCACATGGACGCCGCCGTCACCCTGTTGGCCGTCGAGGCGCTCGAGGCCATGGCCGCGGACCTGGGCGCAGCTCCCTTCGACCCGCTCCTGACGCGGCGCAACGTGGTGCTCCGGGGCGCTCAGCTGGCCCCGTTGCTGGGCGAGGAGTTCGCACTGGAGTCCCGGGGCGAACTCGTGCGGCTGCGGGGCGGGCGGCCCGCCCATCCCTGCGCCTGGATGGACCGGGTGCTCGCCCCGGGCGCGCACGCCGCCATGCGGGGGCGAGGGGGCCTGCGCTGCCGGCCGCTGTCCAGCGGTGCCCTGCACCGCGGACCGGCCGTGCTGCACAGCCCGGTCCCGCTCGAGCCGGATCAGGCCGGCGCGGCAGTCCTGCGGCGGCCGTCCCGGTTGCCGTAGGGCCCGGTGGCTGGCGGCGCTCCCCGGCCCGCGCCGGCTCAGGCCTGCGCGAACCGGGGCAGCACCGACTCCCCGAAGGCGTCGAGGAAGCGGCCCTGCTCCTGCCCCACGTGGTGCAGGTAGATCTCGTCGAAGCCGAGCTCGGCGTACTCGTGCAGCCACTCGGCGTGCCGGCCGAGGTCGGCGGAGACGTTGACCGCCCCGGCGACCTGCTCGTCCCCGATGTCCTCCTGGACCGCCTTGCGCAGGTAGTCCTGGGGCGAGGCGAGCTCGGCCATGGTCACGGGGTCGAAGACGTTGGTGCGCCACTGGTCGAGGGCGATCGCGCGGGCCTGCTCCGGGGTGGTCGCCCAGCTCAGGTGCACCTGCAGGGCGGCCCGGCCGGTGCCTCCGGCCTCGCGCCAGGCGTCGAGCATCCGGCGCAGGTCCTCCAGGGGCTGCTGGACGGTGATGAACCCGTCGGCCACGGGCGCGAAGCGGCGGACCGTCGCCGGGGTCAGCGCGGCCACGAGCAGGTCGGGTGGAACCTCCGGTGCGTCCCAGACCCGGGCGCGGTCGGCGTGGAACGGTTCGCGGCGGGACACCTCCTCGCCCGCGTGCAGCCGGCGGACGACGTCGAAGCTGCCCTCGAGGAACCGCTGCCGCTGCTCCTTGGCCGGCCAGTCCGGGGCGACGGCCCGCTCGTTGAGCTTCTGCCCGCTGCCCAGAGCGGTCCAGAGCCGGCCGGGGAACATGCGGGCGAGGGTGGCCGTGGCCTGGGCGGTGACCACGGGGTGGTAGCGCCGGCCCGGGGCGTGCACGAACCCGAACGTCAGGTCCGTGGTGGCCAGGGCCGCGCCCAGCCAGGAGAGGGCGAACCCGGAGTGGCCCTGGTGCGGTGACCACGGCTCGAGGTGGTCGGAGCACATGGCGGCGCCGAAGCCGGCCTGCTGGGCGTGCGCGACGTCGCGCAGGAGCTGCTCGGGAGGGATCTGCTCGTGGGAGGCGTGGAAGCCGATCGTCGCCATGGGGTCCTCCGGTCGAAGGCGGGAACAGAGCGGGAACAGAGCGGTCTGAACAGAGAGGCGGGAACAGAGCGGGAACGGAGCGGCCGGAGCCTGGAGGACGGGTGCCGGGTCAGCCGGCCGCCGCCCGAAGGTCCTCGGCGGGGGTGCAGACGTTGCGGAGCTCGCCGATGCCCTCGATCTCGGTGACGACCTCCTGGCCGTCGCGCAGCCAGATCCGGCGGGGCTTCTGGGCCAGGCCCACGCCGGCGGGAGTGCCGCAGGCCACGAGGTCGCCGGGCTCGAGGGTGAGGAACCGGCTGAGGTACTCGACCAGCTCCACGGCGGAGAAGATCATCCGGTCGGTGCCGGAGTCCTGGTGCAGCACGCCGTCCACGGTGCAGCGGATCGCCAGTCCCGCCTCGGGGTCGATCTCGTCGGGGGTCACGACCACGGGGCCCACGGGGGTGGTGCGGTCGAAGTTCTTGCCCTGGAACCACTCGGAGGTCCGGCCCTGCCAGTCCCGCACCGAGATGTCGTTCATGATGGTGTACCCGGCGATCGCGGCCCGCGCCTGGTCGAGCGTGGCGTGGCGCAGGGGCGAGCCGATCACCACGGTGAGCTCAGCCTCCCAGTCGATCTTCTCGGACTCCTCCGGCATGGCGATGGGGTCGGTGGGGCCGATGAGCGCGGTGGCGTACTTCGCGAAGATGGTGGGGTACTGAGGGATCTCCTGGCCGACCTCCTCCGCGTGGTCGTAGAAGTTCAGTCCGGCGCACAGGATTTTGCCCGGGCGCAGGACGGGGGTCGCCAGGTCCTCCGGGGCCGGCGCGGGACCCGGCTCCCCGGGCAGGCGCAGGTCGCCCCCGGCCAGGAGGGCCCCGACATCGGGGACGGGAAGGTAGACGGTCCGCCCGTCCTCCTGCCGGAAGGCCTGGGTGGTGCCGTCGCGTCGCACGGTGCCGAGTCTCACGGGTGCTCCCTCACGTCCTGTGGTGCGGTCTCGCCTCCGATCCTATGCACCCCCGGCGGGCCTATGCACAGCGCACCACCCGCGCCCCCGAGGCGCTCGTGGCCGCGAGCAGCCGCCATCGCCCGGTGTCGAGGGTGTGGACGAGCTCGAGGGTCAGCAGCTCGGAGCGGGTGTTCAGCTGGACCTGGACCCGCCACATCTGCTGGTCCACCGCCCCGATCCCACGGTCCCTGGGCAGTCGCGCATCCTCGGACCACCAGGCACGCCGTTCGTACCAGCGGACGGGGTCCTGCGCCACCAGGTAGTTCCGCCCGCGCCAGCGCACGCCCACCGGCACCCCGTCCGTGTCGCAGTCCACGTCGACGCTCTCCGTCAGGAAACCCACGACGGCTCCTCTCTCCCTCGGCCGGCGCCCGTCCCGCGGTGCGCCCTGTCCCCTGGAAGCTAGAACACCTGTACGACACGCTAACCCTTGAGAGCACCGGAACGGAACACATGTTCCCTTTCGGTCGACACTCCGGCCGGGCAGTTCACTATTGCAACTCGACGCCGGGAAGCATGGACAAGCCCAGCGAAATGGATACGCTGAGAGCACGGAGGGCGTGCTCTGCGCGACCCGCCCGGACGTCCCCTGTCCCTCGTCCGACCCGCCGGAACGTACCGGCGTCGACCTCACGGAGGCCTCCATGCCCGGAACCATCACGCTGATCGCCCACACCGCGGCGAACACCAGGACTCCCGCCGTGAACCTGCGTCCGGCCGCCCCGGAGGACGCCGAGAGTCTCGCGCAGCTCTACTACTCCTCCTACGAGCAGGGCGGGGTCTCCAGCCTGGAGGAGGCCCGCCAGGTGATCCGGGGCGTCTTCGACGGGGAGTACGGGCCCTTCCTCCCCGAGGCCTCGCCGGTGGTGGTCGACGACGACGGCGCCGTGGTGGCCGCGGCGCTCGTGCTGGCCCGGCGGGTGGGTGAGGACCTGCCCGACGTCCCCTACATCTTCGAGCTGTTCACGGCGGCCTCCCGCCGCCGCCAGGGCCTGGCCGAGCAGCTCGTGCGCTGCGCCATGAGCACCCTCTACGACAACGGCTACGACCAGGTCAGCCTGCGGATCGCCGAGGACAACGCGGCGGCGCTCGCGCTCTACCTGACGCTCGACTTCAACCGCTGGGTCCCCGAGACGGACTACGTCTGAGCCCGGCGTCCGCTCCGGCCCCGGGGACGCCGGAGCGGACGCCACCGGAGGCGCAGGAGGAGACGCCCGCGGCAACGCCATGAGAACGGCCACGGGAAAGGCCACATGGGAAAGGCCACACGGGAAAGGCCACACGGGAAAGGCCACACGGGAAAGGCCCGGTGCCCGCGATCGCGGGTCCCGGGCCTTTCCCGTGACCGGCTCAGAGCGTGAACTCCTCCCGGTCCGGGGGCTCGACGGCGACGTCGACGAACCGCGCCCAGCGGGGGCGCACCGCCACGAGCCGCGTGCTGTCCTTGCCCGTGGCACCCGGGTGCCGGGACTCCAGCACCTCGGCGGCGTCCCGCTCGGCGGACCCCTCCAGCACGGTGGCCTCGCCCTCGAGCTGGAACTCCTGGCCCGTCCCGGAGACCACCACGAGGGAGACCCGCGGGTCCGCGAGAAGGTTGGCGTACTTGCGGCTGCGCTCGTTCGTGCCGAAGACCAGCCGCCCGTCCTCGAGGGCCGCGAGGTTGATCCACGCGGACTCGGGGCAGCCGGTGCCGCTGTTGGTCGCCACGACCCCGCCGCCGTGGGCGCGGACGAAGCCGGCGACCCGGTCCGCGGCCTCCCGGGGGCTCAGAACAGGCTCCGCTGCGGCACCACGAGCTCCGGGGAGTTGTTGCGCACGTTGCCGACCGCCGGGTCCACCGGGTCGAGCACCCAGCGGGCGGCCGTCCGGTGCGCCTCGGCCCGGACCAGGTCCACGAGCTGCGGGGCGTCCTCCTCCCCCGGGCGCAGCCAGTCCCCCACGTGCTCGGGCGCCAGCGGGATCGGCATCCGGTCGTGCAGCCCGTGCAGCTCCGTGAGCACCGGGTGCTCGTCGGAGGACTCCGGGGAGTCGGTGGTGAGGATGGAGCAGGACAGAAGCCAGGTGCTCCCCGCACCGTCCCGGCCGGGCTGCAGAGCCGCCGAGTGCAGCTCCGTGCCCTCGGGCACCCGCCACCACTCGTAGATCCCGGCGAACCAGATGGTCTCCTCCGGATCCGCCGGGTGGACGTAGTAGGGCTGCTTGCGCCCGCTCTTCCCGGCGCCGGGCTCCTTCTTCCACTCGTAGTAGCCGTTGGCCGGGACCGCGCACCGGCGGGCGCGGACCGCCTTGCGGAAGGACGGCTTCTCGAGGACGGTCTCCGACCGGGCGTTGAACATCTTCGACCCGATCGCCGGGTCCTTGGCCCAGCCCGGTACCAGTCCCCAGCGGGCCACGTGCAGCTCGCGGACCAGCTCACCGTCGTCGTCCCGGCCGCCCCCGCCCGTCAGCCGCTCGAGGACGATCGGCACGTCGGTGGTGGGCGCGGTGTTCCAGTTGGCCCGCAGCCGCTCCTGGTCGGCGGCGTCGCCGAGGCTCTCGTCCGGGACGGCCCCGGTCTCGGCGACGAGGTCGCCCACGGCACGGGCGATGACATAGCGTCCGCACATCTGCTGCCTCCTCGGTCTGCCCGGCCCGCGGCCGGGACTCAGTCGGTGAGCTGCCCGTACCCCAGGTACTCGGAGTACATGCCGTACACCTTGCGGATCCCGCGCTCGACGTCGGCCACGGTGGTGCCCGGGCGCAGGTCGTCCACGGCCCCCGCGGTGGCGGGGTCCCAGTCCAGGTCGAGGGCGGCGTAGACGTCGGTGAGCACCGAGCGGATGGGCTCGGACTGCTCGACGACCAGCACGGTGCTGAAGTACCAGGCGCCCGCGACCACCCGCTGGGCGGTCCCCGCCAGCTTCACCTTCCGGCCCGGGGTCGACGACGACGCCGGGTGCGTCCCGTGCACACTGTGCTCGCCGGCGCAGTACTCGCCCGGGATCTCACCGACGTCGGCCTCGACCTCGAGCTCCTCCAGGGCGGCCACGATCATGTCGCCGAAGAGGCGGTAGCGGTCCTGGATGCCCGAGGTGGGGTCCTCGGCGGCCTCGAGGTGGTCGATGATCAGGCACCCGCCGTGGTAGGCGGCGGCCCGGCCGCCGACCTTGCGGACCAGGGGCTCGAACCCGCTCTCGCGGGCGGCCCGGGCGGCGTCGGCGAAGCCCGGGCGCAGCTCGTCCCGGCGGCCGAAGGCGACCGTGGGCGCCGGTTCGTAGAGGCGCAGGACGGGCCCGTCGCGGCGCACGTCGGCGAGGAGGGTCATGGCGCTCTCGTAGTCCTGCTGGGCGCCCAGGGACTCGCGCTGGCGGAGAAGTTTCATGCTGGTCCCAGTCTAGTGGCGGATCCGGACGGTCCTGCGGCGGGTCATGCCCGGGCGATCCCGCTGCCGCGGAACCACCGACCCAGGGCCAGGGCGCTGACCTCCACCTTCTCGGCCCACGCGACCGCCTCCTCGTCGGCGGCGTCGGAAACGTGCTTGACCATCCGCAGCGGCACCCCCAGGTGCCGGCAGGCCACCGCGATCGCCCAGCCCTCCATGTCCACGAGGTCCGCCCGCGCGGCCAGGGCGTCCCGGGCGGGCCCACCGGCCACGAAGGAGTCCCCGGTGGCGAGCACGGGCCCGTCGCCGCCGAGCTCGATGACGTTGTCCACGGGGATCCCGGCCACCCGCAGCAGCTCCTCGTCCACGTCCCGGTTGATGATCCTGGAGGGCTCGAGCACCCCGGTCAGCCCGTGCTTCAGGGCGCCGGCGCTGCCGATGTTGAGCACCGTCAGCTCCGCCCGGCCCGAGGGGTCCGGGCAGCGGGTCAGCACCGCCTCGGTGGTGCGCACCGCCGCGGCCGACATCCCGACGCCGGTCAGGACCAGGTCGATGTCCTCCGGGAAGTACTTGGTCTCCAGGGGGTGGGCGGCGAGTACGAGCAGCTGTGGCACCCCGTCACTCTATCCGCACTCTCCCGCAGCCCCCTCCTCGCTCTCCCGGGCCGCCCCCGCCGCCCCCGCCGCCGAGTCCCCCCAGTGTGTCGCACACCAGGCTGACACACAGGGTTGATCATGGGGATCTGCGATCAGGTGGGGGACTCGGCGCAGTGGAGAGGATCCCCCTGGGGACTCAGCGGGACGGCGTCCCGTCGGCGGGACGGCGGGACCCGGCAGTGGGACGTCAGGCCGGGCGGGCGGCGAACAGCGCGGCGAGGCGCCGGTCGGACTCCGCCTGGGCGTCGACGTCGTACGCGCCGCCCGTCACGAGCAGCTCGTCCGCCCCGGTCCGCGCGAGCAGCAGCTCCAGCTGCTCCCGGACCTCCGGGGCCGTGCCGTGGACCGAGCCCGTGAGGGTCTCCTCCACGAGGGCCTGCTCCCGGGCCGGGAGCCCGTCCGGCTCCGCGGGCGCCAGGGGCGGGAACTCGCCGCGGGTGCGGGAGGCGGCGAGGGCGCGGGCCTCGGGCAGCAGCAGCTCACGAGCGGCCGCGCGGGTCCGCGCCACCGCGACGTTGGCCGAGACCACCACGCGAGGGATCTGCCACCACGACGACGGGCGGAACTGCGCGCGGTACCGCTCCAGCACTGCGGCGCCGCCGCCGGGACCCTCGCGGAAGAGCGCCGGGCCGCCGAGCACCACGGCGAGTCCCGCCCGGGCTGCGGTCTCCACCCCGGCGCCGGTCGCCAGGACGAAGACCGGTGTCGCGGCGTGGTCCCGGGGCCGGGCGGTCACGGGGGCCGCGCCGGAGAGGTGGGCGAGCAGCTCCGTGAGGTCGGACTCGAAGCGGGCTGCGGCCTGCTTGCCGGTGCGCAGCGCGTCCCGGACGGCGGCGGTGAACCCGAGGGAGCGGCCCACGCCCAGATCGATCCGGCCGGGGTGCAGGGCCTCGAGGGTGGCGGCCTGCTCGGCGACCACGAGGGGCTGGTGGTTGGGGAGCATGATCCCGCCGGAACCGATCCTGAGGCGGCGGGTCCGGGCGGCCAGGGCGGCCATCAGCACCGCCGGCGCGGACCCGGAGATCCCGGGCACCGCGTGGTGCTCGGCCACCCAGAACCGGTGGTAGCCCAGCTCCTCCGCGCGCTCGGCCCGCTCCAGGACGCGGGCGAGGTCCTCGGCCTCCGTGGAGCCGTCCAGGGCATGGGCGCGGTCGAGGAGGGAGAGCGGAACGTCGGAGAGTGGCATGCTGCGCACAACCGGGGCGACGGCGGAAGCATTCCGGGCCGCGGCCGCCCGGAACGGTCAGGGCCCGCGTCCCGCGGTGGCTGGGCTGAGGCCGGAGCCCAGGGCGGCCGGAGCCGGCGCCCGGAGTACTCAGGACCGGAGCCGGAGCTGGATCCGTCCGTCCTGGACACGGGTCTCGTAGCCGGGCTGCGGGGCGGTCGCCGGTCCGCGGACGACGGCGCCGTCCGCGAGCCGGAAGGTGCTGCCGTGCCAGGGGCAGGTGACGCACCCGCCGTCGATCGTTCCCTTCTCGAGCGGGCCGCCCATGTGGCTGCAGACGCTGTCGAGGGCCTCGATCCGGTTCCCGTCGCGGACGAGCAGCACCGAGACGCTGCCGGCCTGCACCCGTCGGTGCCCGCCGGCGGCGAGGTCGGTGTCGGCCAGGACGTCGGTCCACCGCCGCGGGCCCCGCCGCCAGGCGGTGCGGTTGACGTTGACGCCCCGCGCGTAGACGAGGTGGCCGCCCAGGTAGCCCCCGGCCATGACACAGCCGTAGCCGGCCAGCGCGAGAGCCTTGCCGGCACCGCGCCGGCCCTGGAGCCGGGCGGCCAGCGAGGCCGTGTAGAACGTCAGGGCCACGCTGTTGGCGGTGGCGTGCACCAGGCCGATGCGCCGGTCCGCGCCCTGGGTGTCGGACCAGTCGTTGAGCCCGGTCGCGGCCGTGGGCACGGCGGCGGCCAGCCCCGTCGCCACGAGCACGTCGGCGGCGTGGGCCGTGCTCGGGCCGCCGGCCAGGTCCAGCACCGCCGCCATGGTCCACGCCCCGATCGGGACGTCGGTGAGGAGGGGGTGCAGCGGGTGTCCGATGACGGTGCCGCTCAGGACGTTGCGCACCGGCGCGGGCCGCGCCGCCCGGCCCACGGCGCGGGCCACGGGCTCCGCCACCTGGTCCAGTGCCTTCCACTTCTCCACGCGGGCCACCAGGTCCTCGAGCAGTTTCATGACCGCCTCCTCCGTGCCGGGGCGGTCAGTGTCCCACCCGGCCGGGGATGGGGCAAGGGTGTCCCGGGGTGGAAAGACCGGCGGCTCCGGGAGCCGCTCAGCCGGCGCGGTCGAGAGCCTCCTCGGCGGCGACCCAGCCGAGCATCGCGCACTTGACGCGGGCCACGAACCGGGAGACCCCGGCGAAGGCGGCGGCGTCGCCGAGGACCTCCTCGTCGGGGGCCACGGTGCCCCGGGAGCGCAGCAGGTCCCGGAACGCCCCGATCAGCTCCACCAGCTCGGTCCGCGTCATCCCGGGGGCGGCCTCGGCCAGCACGGAGGCCGCGGCCATGGAGATCGAGCAGCCCTCGCCCTCCCAGCTGAGCCGCTCGACCACCGGATCGGCGCCCTCGGGGGCGGGGGCGAGCTCGACGCGCACCGTGATCTCGTCGCCGCACGTCGGGTTGTACTGGTGCGACTCCCCGCTCCCGTGCCCGGGCGCCGGGGCGGCCAGACCCTCCCCGGACCGCCGCTTGGCGTGGTCCAGGATGACCTCCTGGTACATCGCGTCCAGCGCGCTCATCGTCTTCTCCTCGGGTGCTCCGCCGCGGTGGTCACGGCCTCAGCCGGCCACGCGGAAGTAGGTGCGGACCCCGGCGAGCTCGGCCAGGAACCGGTCGACGTCCTCGGTGGTGTTGTAGAGGTAGGCGCTCGCCCGGGTGGTGGCGGTCAGTCCCAGCGCCCGGTGCAGCGGCTGCGCGCAGTGGTGGCCCACCCGCACGGCCACCCCGGCCGCGTCGAGGACCTGGCCGACGTCGTGGGCGTGCACGCCCGCGACGTCCACGGCCGCCAGCCCCATGCGTTCCGCGCCCGGGGCCGGACCGATCAGCCGGATCCCCTCGAGCTCCGCGAGCCCGGCCGCGAGCCGCTGCCCCAGCTCGTGCTCGTGGGCGGCGACCCGCTCCATCCCGATCGCCTGCAGGTACCGCACCGCCTCGGCCAGCGCCACGGCCTGGGCCACGCGCTGGGTGCCGGCTTCGAAGCGGGTCGGGGCGGGCAGGTACCGGGCGGACTCCATCGTGACCTTCGTGATCATGGATCCGCCCGTGAGGAACGGCGGCATCGCGTCGAGCAGCTCGGCCCGCCCCCACAGCGCCCCGATGCCGGTGGGCCCGAGCATCTTGTGCCCGGAGAACACGGCGAAGTCCACGCCCAGGGCGGGCAGGTCCACGGGCAGGTGCGGCACCGACTGGCAGGCGTCCAGCACGCTCAGGGCCCCGGCGGCCCGGGCCAGGCCCACCAGGGTCTCGACGTCTGTGATGGCGCCGGTGACGTTGGAGACGTGGCTGAACGCCACCACCCGGGTGCGCTCGCCGATGACCTCGGCGGCGGCCCCGAGATCGAGGGCGCCGTCGTCGTCGACGGGGATCCAGCGCAGGGTGGCCCCGGTGCGGGCGGCCAGCTCCTGCCACGGAATGAGGTTGGCGTGGTGCTCGAGCTCGGTGGTCACGATCTCGTCGCCCGGTCCCAGCCGGAAGCGCTCGGCCTCCTGGTCCCCGCGCCCGGCCGAGGCGTTGGAGAAGGAGTAGGCGAGCAGGTTGATCGCCTCGGTGGCGTTGGAGGTCCACACCAGCTCCCGCTCGGTGCCGCCGACGAAGCCGGCCACGATTCGGCGGGCCTCTTCGTAGGCGTCGGTGGCCTCCACCGCCAGGGCGTGGGCGCCGCGGTGGACCGCGGCGTTGCGGTGTACGTAGAAGTCCCGCTCGGCGTCCAGGACGGCCAGCGGCTTCTGGGAGGTGGCCCCGGAGTCCAGGTAGACCGCCGGGGTGCCCGTCAGCAGCGGGAAGTCCTCCCGGAGCGCACGCACCTCGGGATCGGTCAGGGGCAGCACGTGGTTTCCTTCCATGGTCCGACACTGTACGTCCCGGGTCCGGTCGGGGGACGGCCGGGCGCCTCGCGGCGTCACGGGCAGGTCAGCGGTTGCGGGGGCGCAGGTAGGTGTTGCCGTTCGCGTCCTTCTCGACCACGAACTCCTCCTGCAGGTCCTGGTACCACTGCTTCGTCTGCGCACTGGCCTCGGCGCCCTTGAGGTCGCGGGGGCTGCGCACGGCGGGCCCGTAGAACCGCATGGTGAAGTCGTCGAAGCGCCGGAAGAGGCTGCGCCTGGGCCGGGCGGGCTCGTCGTCGGGGTGCTGGTGCTGGCGCATGGTGTCCTTCCGGGTGGCGGGCCCTGACCGTCGGTCCCGGGTCGCGTGGTGTCCCGGGCCGGGCGGTCCGGTGCGGGCCGGGGCGTGCCGGGAGGCCGATGGGGACGCCGCGGCCCACGGGGGTCGTGACACCCATGATCTCCCGCCGGACGGCGGAAGCAGAAACCGGCACGGGCCGCGACGGGTCCCGGCCGGCGGGTCCGCGGGGCGGCCCTATGGCCGGTTCCGCGCCGGAGACGTCACGTAGGTCATCCGCGGAGGAGGCGGATCAGCAGTCCCGCTCCCACCAGCACGGTCCCCGCCGTGGTGAGGAGCCACAGCCAGCGGTACGGGGCGATGAGGGCCCAGCGGTGGGGATGGCGGGCGTGGTAGTAGACCGTGACGTCCGCCCCGGCCTCGGGCGCGGTGGCCGGTGGGTGCGACCAGGGCTCCTCGTGGATCTCGTACCGGGTGGTGTGCCAGCGCAGCCGGTGCCGGCCGTCCTCGACCAGGTGCACGGCGGTGGTCCTGACCCACCAGGCGTACAGGCACCGCACGAGCAGCGCGGCCACCAGCAGCGCCCACCCGGCAGTGAGGCACGCGGCGCTCACCACCCCGGTGCGGGCCATCTCGCTGAGCTCGGTCACGAAGGCGAGCCTATCGTTCCGTCCGGCGGGAAGAGTCCGCCGCGGACAGCGGGCGCGGTCGTCCCCGCGCCGTACCCCCGCCTCGTCGCCCGCCCGCGCCCGGCCGCGGGCGGGCGGCGAGGCGGGCGCGCCCGGCCGTGGGCGTCAGGCCCAGGACGCCGCCGCCAGACGGGCGAGGACCGGCCCGAAGTCGTAGGCGGTGGTGCTGTTGGTCATCATCACGATGCCCAGGCCGCGCTCCGGATAGAGGCGCATGACGTTCCAGAAGCCGGCCCCCGTCCCGTAGTGCTCGACCCACTCGTGGGCGCCCGGGGCGGGACGGCGGAACCACCCGATGCCGTGGTCGAACGGTCGTCCCGGGTGGGCGATCGTCCGCATGGCGCGGGCCGCGTCCGGGGACAGCACCCGGCGGCCGTCGATCTGCCCGTCCCCCAGGTGCAGGCGCAGGAACCGGGCGGCGTCGAGCACGTCTCCCACCAGGCCGCCGAACGCGGGACCGTCGACGTGGAAGGGGCGCAGGCCCAGGTGCGCCCCCGTCCGGGAGCCGGCCACCCCACGGGGCAGCAGGAGGCGCAGCAGGGGATCGGCGAGCCGCGGGGCGCGCAGATAGCCGGTTGCCGCCGCGGCGTCCTCCCGGTACGCGAACCCGGTGCGGGTCATGCCCGCCGGGTCCAGCACCGTCTCGCGCAGAGCGGACTCGAAGGGCGCCCCGGTCACCGCCTCGACGACCTGGCCGAGGGCGAGATAGCCCACGTTGGAGTACCGGGCCCTCTCCCCCACCGGATACCGGTACGCCCGACGGCGCCGCATCAGCCGGCGCAGCAGGTCGCCGGCCGGCGGCGACGGCGCCCCGGCCGGGTGGACCCACCGGACGGGAAGCGGGTTGGACAGTCCCGCGGTGTGGGTGAGCAGCTGCTCCACCGTCGGCCGGATCGTCCCGGGGGCCGGCGGGAGGTCCACGTAGTCGTCGGCGGGCGCCTGCAGGTCGAGCCGGCCGGCCTCGGCGAGGGCCATGACGGCCGTGGCGGTGACGGGCTTGGTCATGGAGAACCACGGGTACGCCGTGGCCGGCGTCGCGGGAACCCGCCCGGCCAGGTCGGCCAGCCCGAAGCCGGCCGCGCAGAGCGGTCCGTCCCGGTCGACCACCGCCAGGGACAGCCCCGGGACGTGCCCGGCGCGCATCATCGCCGTCACGGCGTCCTGCAGCTCGGCCGGCGGCGGCCCCGGACCGGGCGCGGAGGCGCTGCCACCGGGCGGAGAACTGTGCATCGGAACCTCCGGGGGCGGGCCGCGGAGGACACCGCCGCCCGACAGGACCACGGTGCGGCCGGGCTCCGGGCCTGTCAAGAGCCCGCACGCACCGCGGGGCCGCACAAGAACGTATTGACGAACATCGATGTTCGTGGCACTCTTCCACATAGACGGACGTCGATATCAAGGAGCGTTCGTCGCACCCGAAAGGAACCCGTCATGTCCAGAGTCCAGCTCGCCCTGCGTGTGGCCGATCTCGAGCGCTCCATCGAGTTCTACTCCACCCTGTTCAACACGGCCCCGGCCAAACGACGCCCGGGCTACGCCAATTTCGCCGTCGCGGAGCCCCCGCTGAAGCTCGTGCTGCTGGAGGGCGAACCCGGTGAGGACACCCGCATGGACCACCTCGGCGTGGAGGTGGAGAGCACCGAGATCGTCGAGGCCGCCGCGCACCGCCTGGCCGACGCCGGGCTGGCCACCCGCCCGGAGGAGCAGACCACCTGCTGCTACGCCGTCCAGGACAAGGTCTGGGTGACCGGACCGGGCCAGGAGCCGTGGGAGGTCTACACGGTCACCGCCGACGCCCGGCCCGACCTCGAGGGCCGGACCGGCCGGGAGCTCTCCGAGGTCGGCGGCGACGGATCGTGCTGCACCGCCGACGCCCGGCCGGAGCCCAGCCGCCGCTGAGCCTCCTCAGGGGTGCTGCCCCGGCCGGCCGGTGTGGACCAGGGCCCAGCCCTGCTCGTGGCGCACCAGGTGGACGTTGGGCTCCAGGAGGCCGCGTCCGGTGCGCAGCTGGTGCACGCCCTCGGCGATCTCCACGGGCTGCGAGCGCCGGTGGACCGCTGTGAGTTCCGAACCGCTCGTGCGCCTCGTCGCGTCCACCCCCAGTGCCTCCGGCACAGGTCGTCCGGCGAGGTCACGAACGGGAACGCCTCTGGTGACCGCCTGTGTTGCAGGAGTAAACTGATGCCCTCAGCTGTTGCGCCTCGGCGCCGGGACGACGCTCCCGGTGCCACCGGTTCCCCGGAGGCGCGCTGCGCGCCGGGGGACGTCTCCCGGTCGGCCGGGGGTCGACCGACGCCTCCGGCACGTGCCACCGGCACCCGTGCCGACGATCCGCCTCACCACCTCGGGGACCCACCATGAAACACCCACTCCTCTCGCGCGTGCTCACCGGCGCGTCCGCCACCGTGCTGGCGACCGCAGGGCTCGCCGTGGGCGCTCCGGCCCACGCCGCGACCGCGCAGCCCGTGTACTCCTACGCCCAGGGCTGGCGCGTGGACCAGCACGTCCGCGAGCTCGCGGACGTCAACGGCGACGGTCGCGCCGACGTCGTCGGCTTCGGCAACGCCGGCGTCCAGGTCTCCTTCGGCCGGGCCGACGGGACCTTCGGCACGCCGAGGATGAGCGTGCGCGACTTCGGCACCGCCCAGGGCTGGTCCAACGCCCGGCACGTGCGCACGCTGGCGGACGTCGACGGCGACCGCCGCGACGACATCGTGGGCTTCGGCAACGCCGGCGTCTACGTGGCCTACTCCCAGGGCGACGGCAGCTTCACCGCGCCGCAGCTCAAGGTCCGCGACTTCGGCTGGAACCAGGGCTGGCGCGTCGACAGGCACCCGCGCGAGCTCGCCGACCTCAACGGCAACCTGACCGCCGACATCGTGGGCTTCGGGTACTCGGGCGTCACCATCTCCCACGCCCTGTCCGACCGGACGTTCACCGGAACCGGCAAGCGCATCGACAGCTTCGGCTGGGACCGCGGCTGGCGGGTCGACAAGAACCCGCGGATGCTCGCCGACGTCGACGGCAACAGCACCGCCGACATCGTGGGCTTCGGCGACGCCGGCACGTACGTCTCCTACTTCTCGGCGCTCGGGGACACGTTCACCCAGCCCGCGCTGGAGATCCGCGACTTCGGCTTCGCCCAGGGGTGGCGCGTGGAGCAGCACCCGCGGATGCTGGCCGACGTCAACATCAACCCCGCCGGCAACGCCGCGGCGGACGTCATCGGTTTCGGCTACTCCGGGGTCTCCGTCGCCCACTCGCTGAACGGAGGGAACTACACCGGCGTGGCCGTGCGGGTGAACAACTTCGGCCAGGCCCAGGGCTGGCGGGGCGACCGTCACCTGCGGACCCACGCGGACATCAACGTCGACGGCATCCAGGACCTGGTGGGGTTCGGCAACGCCGGGGTCTATGTGGCCCACGGCCGGGCGGACAGCACCTTCGGCCCGGTGTATCTGAAGGTCGCCGCCTTCGGCTACGACGACGGGTGGACGGAGGACCGGTATCCGCGTCTGCTCGGTGACGTCAACGGCGACGGTCGCGACGACGTCGTCGGCTTCGGGCACTCGGCCACGTACGTGCAGCTGTCCTGAGACCGCCGACCGCGCTCGGTCGTGACCCGGCCACGGCGCCGCCCCCGTCCACGCGGACGGGGGCGGCGCCTTACTGGGGCAGCGGATCCGAATACGAGTCGCGCTCGTGGACGTAGGCGGCCATGGTGATCACGGTGACGAGCTGCACGGCGACCACCACGAAGGTCCAGCCGCCCTCCGCGACGACCACGTAGACGGCGGCGGAGACGACGAGGACCAGCTGCAGGGCGCGCGAGACGGCGAGCGCACGACCGCGCTCGCCGGGGGCGCCCGCGGAACCGGGGTCGGAGCCAGGACCGGGATCGGGCTCGCCGGCGGGCTCCCGGGGGTCGGGGGCAGCGGGCAGCGGCGCGGCCCGCCGGCGCCGCGCGGCGTGGACCGTGCTGACCAGCACGACGGCGTAGAGCACCGCCACGAGCCCGGTCACGAACAGCATGACGGAGCCGTCGTCGTCGCCGACGCGCAGCCCCACCACGAGACCGAGGGCCACCGGCAGGAGCCAGAGCCCCAGGAGCAGCTTGTCGCGCACGGTCAGCACGAGGCCCTCCCCCCTGGTCGACGATCCCCGTGAGCGCATCCTCGCACCCGGCGAGCCCTCGTGTCTGACCCCTCATCCGGGGATGGCGGAGACCGGTCCGGGGCGGTGACCCGCACCGGTCCGTCCGTCCGGGCTCTTCCGTCCCGCCCCGACGTCACACTCACGCCGGTGACCGTCATCTGCGGCGTGCCGTGCAGTGGCGGACGGGCACCGGACGTAGAACAGGACTGTGCCCCGCGCGCGTTCCCCCGACGCGCTCCCTCCCCCTGGCGCACCCCCTCATTCCCCCAGGAGCACCATGAGCAACACCCCCTCGTCCTCCCCTGCCCCGGGAACGGATCTGGCGTCCCGCCGCGGTTTCGCCGTGGGCAAGTGGATCGTGGCCGTGCCGCTGCACCTCACCCTGGCCATCGGCTTGGTCGTCGGCTGCGCGTCCAGCACCGCCTCCACCGACCCGGTCGCCGACCCCGGGCCCGTGCCGGGAACGGTGACGACGGTGCCCGCCGCCCCGTCCCCGAGCGCCACGCCCAGCACCGGTCCCTCGCCCACGGCCTCGAGGACCCCGGGTTCGGTCACCACGGTCTCCCCGGAGCCCGCCCCGGAGCCGGCGGAGACCCCCGTCCGCGCCGTCACCCCGCCCTCGGGGGCGTTCCTGGCCCTGGAGGACCTGGCGGTCGCCGCCGCCGGGACGATGTCCGACTACGACCGTGACGCCCTGTTCGGCGGATGGATCGACGCCGACGGAGACTGCGAGGACTCCCGCAACGAGGTCCTGGCCCGCGACCTGACCGGCATCACCTCCGCCGACGGGTGCAGGGTCGACACCGGCACCCTCGCCGATCCCTACACCGGGGCGAGCATCGACTTCGTGCGCGGGGTCGCGACCTCGAGCGACGTCCAGGTGGACCACGTCGTCTCGCTCGGCAACGCCTGGGTCACCGGGGCGCGCCGGCTCTCCCAGGCCGACCGCGTGGCCCTCGCCAACGACCCGCAGAACCTGCTGGCGGTCGACGGCCCGGCCAACGGGTCGAAGTCCGACCAGGACGCCTCCGAGTGGCTGCCTCCCAACCGGGCCTTCGCCTGCGACATGGTGGCCGTCCAGATCGCGGTGAAGTCCCGCTACGGCCTGTGGGTCACGGCCCCGGAGAAGGACGCCATGGCCGAGGTGCTCTCCGGCTGCCCCGACCAGCAGCTGCCCGGCGGCAGCCCGTTCGGCGACATCCCCGAGGGCGCCGGGAGCGCTCCGGAACCCGCCCCGGCCCCCGCCGAGGTCCAGGAGGCTCCGGCCGCTCCGGCTCCCGCCGACGTGCACTACGCCAACTGCACGGCCGCCCGGGAGGCCGGCGCCGCCCCGCTGCACCGCGGGGACCCCGGCTACCGGGACGCCATGGACCGTGACGGCGACGGCGTCGCGTGCGAATAGGACGACAGGAGAGCGAGGACCGGACGATGCACGACACCCGCTGCGTCCCCGCCCCCACGGCAGCCACCGCCCCGGGACGGGCACCCCGCCCGCAGCGGTCCCCGAAGAGTCCGACGACGGCGTGGCTGCTCTGGATCTTCCTCGGGGTCTTCGGCGCGCACCGCTGCTACCTCGGCGACTGGAGGACGGCGGTGCCGATGACCCTCACCCTGGGGCTGCTCGGCGTCTGGTCCCTCGCCGACGGCGTCGTCCTGGGCCGCCGGCTGGACCGGAGCACCACCGGCCGGCGCTGAGGTCGTCCCGCCGGGCTCAGCCCTGCCAGGCGGTCCGCCCGCCGGCGCCGCGGGCGAACTCCGCCGCGCGGCGGTGCGGCAGCGCGTCCCACAGGGAGCCGGCGGCCATGCCCACGAACCACAGGCAGGGGAACCACCACCGGCCGCCGCCCAGGTGCAGATAGCACGCCGCGACGAGGACGAGGGTCAGCGCGATGTTGAGGAACATCAGCGTCATCTGGTGCGGCACAGCGGCCCCCTTCACTGGTCGACGGCATGCCCTCCGCATCGTGGCACGGCGCGCCTGGCCCCGTCTGACCCCTCTTGGGTGGGCAACTCCCGGCCGGACCACCGGGTGGGCAACCCGGGTTCGCCGTGCGCGCCGCTTACAGTGGGAACCCCGCCCCCCAGCGAAGCAGAGGCACCCCATGAGCACGAAGGCCGTCGTCACCAGTCTGTTCCTCGCATCCGGCCTCGCCCTGGCCGGCTGCGCCGGAGATCCCCAGGCCCCGGAGAACATCCCCGTCGCCCAGACCTCGCCCTCCCCGTCGGACACCGTTCGGGGGACAACACCGGAGCCGACCACCGAGCCGACCACCGAGCCGTCCCCCGAGCCGACCTCCGAGCCGACGCCGGAACCGGCTCCCGAGCCGGACGAGGACTCCGAGCCGCAGCCCGAGGACGCTCCCCCGGCGGCCGGGGAACCCGTTCCCGCCGATCCGTGGGCCGCGTTCGCCGCCACCCCCGAGGGACAGCCGTACACCGGGACCGTGACCAGGATCGAGCAGCGGGCCGCCCAGGGCGGCGGATTCACGCACCGGCTCACCGCGGACGTGAACGACCGCTCCGTCGCCGTCGAGATCTGCGGTGCCTACCAGTCCGCGATGGGCACCGGCCAGGACCGGATCGACGTCGTCGACACCGTCGGCCAGCTCCTGGCCTTCGCCGCGGGCGGGCCCGGGAGCTGCCAGGTGCAGGTGAACACGGACGTGGGGGCGGTGCCCTTCCCGGAGAAGTTCACCTACGACGAGGCGCTGGCCGCGTGGCGCAGCGGGGTGCCCTACTACGACGCCTTCTGCATCAACTACGACCCGGTGACGGAGGCCGGTGTCGCGCAGTGCACGGGCATCGAGAACGGCACCGTGGACAGCGTGACCGGGGAGTACATCGGGGGGTGACCAGCGCCCGTCCCGTGCTCCCGACCGCCTCGGCTCCGCGGGGACCGGTGCCTCAGGTGCCGCAGTAGGTCGTGTAGGCGCCGAAGTCCTCCGGGGGCCCGGCGGCGTAGCGCTCCAGGCCGGGGCGCTCGTCGTAGGGGGCGGTCACCGCCTCCAGGAGCCGTCCCAGGGGGTCGAGGTCGCCCTCGACGGCGGCGTCGAGCGCCTCCTCGACGAGGTGGTTGCGAGGGATGTACACGGGGTTGGCGCGCTCCATCACCTCGGGGTCAGGGCCCGCGGCGTGCCAGCGCTCGGCCCAGGCGTCGAACGCGGGCACGTCCAAGAGCAGGTCGCGCGCGGCGGGCGCGCCGGCGCGGGCGGTCCTGCCCAGGGCACGGAAGAAGGCGGTCCAGTCGACACGGTCCTGCTGGAGCAGCACGAGCACGTCGTCGACCAGGAACGAGGCGACCTCGTCGTCGAGGTCCTCGGGCAGACCGAGCTTGGCCCGCATCCCCGCGGACCAGGCCGCGCTGTACTGCCGGGGGAATGCCGCGAGGGCCTCCTCTGACAGGGACACCGCCCGGTCCTGGTCCTCGTGGAGCAGCGGCAGCAGGGCCTCGGCGAGCCGGGCGAGGTTCCACTGCGCGGCGACCGGCTGGTTGCGGTAGGCGTAGCGCCCGCCGTGGTCGATCGAGCTGTAGACCGCGGCCGGGTCGAAGGCGTCCAGGAACGCGCACGGCCCGTAGTCGATGGTCTCCCCCGAGATGGTCGTGTTGTCGGTGTTCATCACCCCGTGCACGAACCCCAGGAGCATCCACCGCGCCACCAGTGACGCCTGGGCGGCGACCACCGCCTCGAACAGCGCGAGATACGGGTGCTCGGCACCGGCCGCGTCGGGGTGGTGGCGGTCGATGGCGTGGTCGGCGAGCCGGCGCAGGAGGCCGGCGTCGCCCGTGGCGCGGGCGTACTGGAAGCTGCCCACGCGCAGATGGCTGCTCGCCACCCGGGCGAGCACGGCACCCGGCAGCAGGGTCTCGCGCCGCACCTGCCGCCCCGTGGCCACCACGGCGAGCGAGCGGGTCGTGGGCACGCCCAGGGCGTGCATCGCCTCGCTCACCACGTACTCGCGCAGCATCGGCCCGACCGCCGCGAGACCGTCGCCCCCGCGCGCGAAGGGTGTCCGCCCGGAGCCTTTGAGGTGCAGGTCGCGGCGTCGGCCGCCGGCGTCCACGACCTCGCCCAGCAGCAGGGCGCGCCCGTCGCCGAGGCGCGGGGAGAACGAGCCGAACTGGTGCCCCGAGTAGGCCTGCGCGACCGGCGTCGCGCCGCTGGGCACGAGGTTGCCGACCAGCAGGCGCGCGCCCTCCGCGCTCCGCAGCCACTCGGGGTCCAGCCCCAGCTCGGCCGCCAGGGGCTCGTTGAGGACCAGCAGCCGGGGGTCGGCGACGTCGTCGGCCTGCCACGGCACGGCCAGCTCCCCCAGCTCCTGAGCGAAGCGGCTCTCGAGGACGACGGTGGACGCGGGTACGGTGCTCACACCGTCCACGCTACCCGGAGGATCCGGCGCCGCCGAGGGCCGGCGGGAGCAGAGCCATGTCGCGAGGTCAGGGCCGCACCGCAGGGCCAGGACCGCAGGGCCAGGACCGTGCCGCGACGCCACTGCCGCGCCCGCAGGACCAGGACCGCCCCGCGAGCTCACTGCCGCGCCGCGAGGTCACTGCCGCGCCGCGGGATCAGGACCGGGTGGCGGTCCGCAGCACGGCCACCAGGAAGTCGTCGCCCTCCCGGAACGGGCGCAGGTCCCAGGTCGACAGCAGCAGGTCGGGCACGAGTCCGGCCTGCTCCGCGTCCCGCAGGAACTCCGGGAACGGATAGCCGCGTCCCGCGCCGAAGCCCACGGCCGCCCGCCCGTCGGCGGTCAGGTGCCGGCGGAACCGGCGCAGCACCTCGGCGCGCGTGCTGGGGGCCAGGAAGGCCATCACGTTGCCGGCGCAGACCACGGCGTCGAAGGGTTCCGGGACGCCCCGGGCGGGCAGGTCCAGCTCCGCGAGGTCCCCCACGAGCCACCGAGGACCGGGGTGGTCCTGCTGCGCGGCGGCGACCAGGGCGGGGTCGACGTCCACCCCGACGACGGTGTGCCCGCTGCGGTGCAGATGTCCACCCAGCCGGCCGGGTCCGCACCCGGCGTCGAGGATCCGCGACCCGGGCGGGACCATGGCCTCGAGCAGCCGGGCCTCCCCCACGATGTCCTCACCGGCGGCCGCCATGGCCCGGAACCGCTCGACGTACCACGACGAGTGCCCGGGATCCGCCCGCACTTTCTGCATCCACATGCTCTGCTCGACCACCCCGTCAGGGTACCGTCCGGCCGGGTGACGCCCGGCACCGTCGCCGGACGGGCGGGGGCGCCTCACGGTCCAGGTGGCCGCAGTCGCGCGAGCCGGGCGACGCGGAGCCCGACGTGGAGCTCGCTGCGGGTGCGCCCGTCGTCGAGCTCTAGGTCGAGGCGCTCCTTGAGCCGGTCGAGCCGGTAGTAGAACGTCGAGCGGTGGATGTGCAGCGCGGCCGCGGTCCGCTGCGCGTCGCCCCCGCAGTCGAGGTAGGTCTCCAGCGTCCGCAGGAGCTCCGGGGCCAGACCCGCGGCCAGGACGCGGCGCACCTGCAGCGGCAGGTCCTCGGCCGTCATCGACTCGAGCGGCAGCATCGCCAGCAGCCCATCCAGTCCGGCGTCGTCCCAGGTGCTGACGGGCCCGTGGGCGAGGGGGTCCAGCCACAGGGTGCGCCACGTGCGGCGCGCGAGCCGGAACGAGCGGTGCACGTCGAGCAGGCTGCCGACCACGGGCCCGATGCCGGCGCGCACCGTGTCGACGTCCGGCCGGGCGAGGATGCGCGCCAGGCGCGGGACGACCACGGGCCGGGGGAAGACGAGGACACCGGTGCCGTCGTCGAAGGTCGAGCCCACCACGGACGCGGTCGAGCTCCTGGCCACGAAGTCCAGGGTCCGGTGCACGGCCAGCACGGTCCGGCCCGCCTCGTCCGGCGCGGCCGCCAGCGGGTCCGCGCCGAGGACCACGGCGCAGTACTGCCGCGACGAGCCCAGCAGGCCCTCCCCCACCAGGGCCTCGGCGGCTCCCGGCCGGCGCCCCGGGTCGCCGGCGACGAGGGCCGTGAGCAGGGTCCGTGCCCGGTCCCGGTCCCGCGCCGCGTAGAGCGTCCGCAGGGACAGCAGGACGCCGAGGACCGGCGCCTCGTCGAGCAGCACCCGGACCTCGTCGGCGGACGGGGACCGAGGACCGTCCAGGACGGTGAGCAGGTGCCCGACACGGTGGCGGTGGTCGTGCAGCGAGATGACCAGGCACCGCCCCAGCTCCGGGACGTCCTCGACGGAGAAGCCCTCGGGGCCGGCGGTGGGGACGTCCCACGAGTCGCTGTGCGCGAGCGCGGCGGAGAGCCGGCGCCGATCGTCGTCGGACTCGTGGATCGACCAGGCGACGACGTGCATGGCGGAGTCCAGGACGATCAGCCGGCGGGCGGCTCGTTCGGAGAGGTCCTGGAGCGAGTCGTCCAGGTCGGGGGTCCGGTCCACGGGTGGTCGATGGCTCCTCGGGTTCACCGGGCTGCGGCTCAGCACCGGTCGGGCGGTCGGGCACCATGGGGGCGCCGAACAGCGGTCCGACACACTGTCCGACGGACCGGGAGAATCTTCCCACAGCCGTCCGAAGAGGGTGACGCCGCCCACTGGCTACGGTCGGAGCACGGGACGCCGAGCACGGGACACCGAGCACGAGACGCCGAGCACGGGCCTCGGGGCACAGGCTCCGGGGCACGGACTGCGGCGCACACGCTGCGGCGCACAAGATCCGGGGCTCAAGCTCCGGGGCACGGGCTGCGGGGCACAGGCTGCGGGGCACAGGCTTCAGGGCACGAGCTTTGGCGCACGAGCTGCAGAGCACGAGGAGAGGACCACGAATGACGACCACCGGGAGGCGCATCGCCGTCGTCGGCGCGGGCATCGGCGGGCTGACGCTGGCCATCGAGCTGCGGCGCCGCGGCCTCGACGTCGAGGTGTACGAGGCGGCCGAGGAGCTGCGCGAGGTGGGGGCCGCCGTGGCGCTGTCCGCCAACGCGACCCGCTTCTTCCTCGAACGGTTCGGGCTCGAGGAGCGGCTGAGCGCCCGGTGGGCGGAGGTCGAGGCGCTGGTCTTCCGCGACGGACGGGACGGACGACTGATCGGCCGGCACGGCACGGGCTACCGTGAGCGCTTCGGCGCCCCGTACGTGGGGATCCACCGCGCCGATCTGCAGCAGATCCTCTCCGGGGCCCTCGGAACGGACGGCCTGCACCTGCGCAAGCGGCTGGTCGACGTCGACGACGACGGCGCGGCCGCGGTGCTGCGCTTCGAGGACGGCAGCACGGCCGAGGCCGATCTGGTCATCGGCGCGGACGGCGCCCGCTCCACCACCCGCAGGCTGCTGCTGGGCTACGACGACGCGCTGTACTCCGGGACCAGCGCCTCCCGCGGCATCGTCCCACCCGAGGCACTGTCCGAGCTGCCCGATCCCGGGGCCATCCAGTTCTGGATGGGACCCGGCGCACACCTCCTCCACTATCCGATCGGCGGCGGCGACCAGAACTTCTTCCTCGTGGAGCGCGCCCCCTCCCCCTGGCCGCACCGGCGCTGGGTCGTGCCGGTCGAGGAGGGGTCCCACCTCGACCGGTTCCGCGACTGGCACCCGGCGGTCCGCCAGATGGTCTCGGCGGTGCCCGTGACGGAGCGCTGGGCGCTGTTCCACCGCCCGCCCCTGTCCCGGTGGTCCCGCGGCCGCGTGACGCTGCTGGGCGACGCCGCCCACGCGCTCGTGCCGCACCACGGGCAGGGCGCCAACCAGTCGATCGAGGACGCGATCGTGCTCGCCGACCAGCTCGCCGGGAGCACCGACTGGGACGCGGCGCGCGAGCAGTACGAGCGGCTGCGCCGCGGGCGGACCCGCAAGGTGCAGTACGCCTCGATCACCACCGCCGACGTGCTGCACCTGCCCGACGGCGAGCGCGCCGACGAGCGCAACGCCCGGCTGGGCCACCCCGGCACCGTGGACCGGCACCTGGCGTGGATCCACGGCTTCCGCGCCGACGTCGACGTGCCCGACGAGTCCGGCGGGGGCACCTGGCTCTGAGCCGATCGACGCCGGGGCCGCTCGAGCCGCAGCGGGGGCCGGTGCCGTCTCCGCCGGGGTCGTGGTCGTGCGTGGCTCCTCGTCACTCTCAACGTACAGCGGCGGCAGGGGCTTGTGGCAAGACCCCCCGCGCGGCGCAGAATGCTCGGGCCGGGACCTGGATCTGCGGACGGAGGAGCAGCACATGGACGAGCACGCGGTGGTGGTCGTCGGTGGAGGACCGACAGGACTGATGCTGGCGGGCGAGCTGGCGCTGGCGGGGGTCGACGTCGTCGTCCTCGAGCGGCGGGCCGGCCAGGACCTCGTCGGCTCGCGCGCCGGCGGGCTGCACTCGCGGACCATCGAGGTCCTCGACCAGCGCGGCATCGCCGACCGGTTTCTCGCGGAGGGCACCACCGCCCAGGTCGCCGGGTTCGGCGGTGTCCCCCTGGACATCAGCGACTTCCCCACCCGCCATCCCTACGGTCTCGCGCTGTGGCAGAACCACATCGAGCGGCTCCTGGCCGGCTGGGTCCGCGAGCTGGGCGTGCCGGTCCGCTACGGGCACGAGGTGACGGGCACCAGGCAGGACGGCACCGGCGTCGACATCGAACTCTCGGACGGCCAGCGGCTGCGGACCCGCTACCTCGTGGGCTGCGACGGAGGCCGGAGCCGGATCCGCAGGGCGGCGGGGATCGACTTCCCCGGGTGGGACCCGACGACCAGCAGCCTGCTCGCCGAGGTCCAGCTCGCCGAGGAGCCGGAGTGGGGCATCCACCAGGACAGGATCGGCAAGCACGCCTTCCGCCGGCCCGAGGACGGAGGGCCGGCGGGGGTGATGGTGACCGAGCACCACGTCGGACCCGGCCGCGAGCCCACCCTGCGCGATCTCCGCGAGGCGCTGACCGCGGTGTACGGCACGGACTACGGGGTGCACAGTCCCCGGTGGATCTCGCGCTTCACGGACACGACCCGGCAGGCGGCGTCCTACCGGGAGGGTCGGGTCCTGCTGGCCGGCGACGCCGCGCACGTGCACGCCCCGGACGGCGGCCAGGGCCTCAACACCGGGGTGCAGGACGCGGTGAACCTGGGCTGGAAGCTGGCCCGGGTCGTCGCGGGGACCTCGCCGGAGAGCCTCCTGGACAGCTACCACGCCGAGCGCCATCCGGTGGCCGCCCGCGTGCTGCGCCTCACGATGGCCCAGGTCGCCCTTCGCCGCCCGGACGACCGCATCCAGGCCGTGGGCGAGACGATCGCCGAGCTGCTGCGCATGGACGAGCCACGACGGCGCTACGCCGCGACGATGTCCGGTCTGGACATCCACTACGACCTCGGCGCGGGGCATCCCCTGCTCGGACGGCGCATGCCCGATCTCGACCTGCGCACGGCCGATGGCCCGGCCCGGGTGTTCGCCCTCCTGCGCGAGGCCCGGCCGGTGCTGCTCGAGCTCGGAGAACCGGGCGGCGCCGACCTCGGGCCCTGGACGGACCACGTCCAGCTGGTCACCGCCGAGCACGCCGGCGCCTGGGAGCTGCCGGCGATCGGCACCGTCCCCGCGCCCACGGCGGTCCTGATCCGGCCGGACGGGCATGTGGCCTGGGTGGGCGAGGAGAACCGCGCAGGGCTCGAGGACGCGCTCATCAGGTGGTTCGGCCCTCTCCCCGGGGCCCGTGTCAGCGGAGGTCGAACCGGTCGAGCTCCATGACCTTGACCCACGCGGCGACGAAGTCGCGCACGAACTTCTCCCGGGCGTCGTCGCCGGCGTAGACCTCGGAGATGGCCCGCAGCTGGGAGTGCGAGCCGAAGACCAGGTCGGCCGCGGTGGCCGTCCACCTGACCTCGTCCGTGGCGAGATCGCGGATCTCGAACACGTCCTCCGACGCATCGGACGTCCGCCACTCCGTACCGGCCGCGAGGAGGTTGACGAAGAAGTCGTTGGTCAGCGCCTCCTCGCGGTCGGTGAGGACACCGTGCTCCGACTGCCCGTGGTTCGTGCCCAGGCTCCGCATGCCGCCCACCAGGACCGTCATCTCCGGGGCCGTGAGGTTCAGCATGTAGGCGCGGTCGAGGAGCAGCGTCTCGGGCGAGAGCCGCACGTCGGACTTCACGAAGTTCCGGAAACCGTCGGCCTGCGGCTCGAGCACGGCGAAGGACTCGACGTCGGTCTGCTCCTGCGTGGCGTCCGTGCGCCCGGGCCGGAACGGGACCTGGACCGGGTGCCCCGCGTTCCGGGCCCCCTGTTCGACGGCGGCGCAGCCGCCGAGGACGATCAGGTCGGCCAGCGAGACCTGGGTGCCGTCCGACCGGTCGCCGTTGAAGTCCTGCTGGACCTGCTCGAGGACGCGCAGCACCTCGGACAGCCGCTCCGGCTCGTTGACCTCCCAGCCGCGCTGCGGCTCGAGGCGGATGCGGGCGCCGTTGGCCCCGCCCCGGTTGTCGGTGCCCCGGAAGCTGGCCGCGGAGGCCCACGCGGTGGAGGCCAGCTGCGACACGGTCAGCCCGGAGCCGAGGAGGGTCTCCTTCAGGGCGGCGACGTCGTCGTCCCCGATCAGCTCGTGGTCGACGGCCGGGACGGGGTCCTGCCACAGCTGGGGCTCGGGGACCCACGGTCCCAGGTAGCGCGTGACCGGGCCCATGTCGCGGTGCAGCAGTTTGTACCACGCCTTGGCGAACGCCTCGGCGAACTCGTCCGGGTGCTCGTGGAACCGCCGCGAGATCTTCTCGTACTCCGGGTCGGCCCGGAGCGCGAGATCGGTCGTCAGCATCGTCGGCCGGTGCTTCCGCTCCGGGTCGAAGGCGTCCGGGACGGTCTCGTCGGCGTCCTTGGCGACCCACTGGTGCGCTCCGGCGGGGCTCTCGGTCAGCTCCCACTCGTGGCCGAACAGGTTGCCGAAGAAGCCGTTGCCCCACTGGGTCGGCGTGCTGGTCCAGGTCACCTCCAGCCCGCTGGTGATCGCGTCCGGGCCCTTGCCGGTGCCGTAGCTGCTCCTCCACCCCAGGCCCTGGCCCGTGACCGGGCAGGCCTCGGGCTCGGGACCCACGTGATCGGCCGGCCCGGCACCGTGGGTCTTGCCGAAGGAGTGCCCGCCGGCGATCAGCGCGACCGTCTCCTCGTCGTTCATCGCCATGCGTCCGAAGGTCTCGCGGATGTCCTGGGCGGACGCGAGCGGGTCGGGATTGCCGTTGGGCCCCTCGGGATTGACGTAGATCAGTCCCATCTGCACCGCGGCCAGCGGGCCCGTGAGCTCGCGGTCGCCGGCGTAGCGCTCGTCGCCGAGCCAGGTGTCCTCCGGGCCCCAGAACATCTCCTCGGGCTCCCAGACGTCCTCGCGTCCGAAGCCGAAGCCGAACGTCTTGAACCCCATCGACTCGAGCGCGACGTTGCCCGCGAGCACCAGCAGGTCGGCCCACGAGATCTTCCGGCCGTACTTCTGCTTGACCGGCCACAGCAGGCGCCGGGCCTTGTCCAGGTTGGCGTTGTCCGGCCAGCTGTTGAGCGGGGCGAACCGCTGGGCGCCCTCCCCGGCGCCCCCGCGTCCGTCCGCAGTCCGATAGGTTCCGGCTGAGTGCCAGCTCATCCGGATGAACAGCCCTCCGTAGTGCCCGAAGTCGGCCGGCCACCAGTCCTGCGAGGTCGTCATGAGCTCGGCGAGGTCGCGCTTGAGCTCGTCGACGTCGAGCGTCGCGAACTCCCTCGCGTAGTCGAAGTCGGGGCCCAGCGGGTCGGTCGTGGTCGAGTGCTTCCGCAGCACGCCCAGGTCCAGCTGATTGGGCCACCAGTCCTGGACCGTTCGCGGCTGACCGGTCTTGGGGGTGGGGGCCTCGATCGCCGGGTTCTCGCTCTCGCTGCCGTGCACAGGGGCTTCAGGCGTCTGGGACATGGGTCTTCCTTCCAGGATGGCGGTGCAGGTCCGGGGCCGGTCGTCCAGCAGAGGCGTCGGCCTCGGCGGAGAGCCCGGAATCGTCGACGAGCACGACGTGGTCGCCGGATGCCGTCGGACGCGACAGCGCGCCGGCCGGCCTCCGGAGGGCCTCGTGGGCGTTCCGGGGCGGCAGGGCGGGGAGCGCACGACGGGCGCCGCGGCTGACACGACGACCCACGGTGCCGATGGTCGGGGCCGTGGCGGCGTGCGGGTGCGTGTTCACGGCGTTCGGAAGCGCCGGCGGAGTCGGATCGACCCGCTGGGCGGTGCTCCCAGGGAGCTGCTGGGAATCCAGCTGTGCGTCCACCCCTCACAGTGTTGTGGCCGGTCCGGGGGCCGTCAAGGATCCCCGGGCCGCTCGTCGCGGACCTTGCGTTCCGGGGCGGTCCGGGCTCGCCGGCACCGTTCGCGAGAAGACTCCCGCAACGCACCTGTCCGAGCCCGCACCGTGGTGGATCGAGCGACCCGCCGATCGAGGTGCTGTCCCCGTCCTGCTGCCGGCGGTCGGTGAGGTGCGCGGTGGTGAACCGCCACGGCGAATCGCGCCAACGAGCGGGAGTCAGCCGCTTCGGGGCTGCTGGCCACGGGCCGAGGCGCAGGGGCCCGACCGGAGCACCCCGGGCTACCAGCACATGATGGCGGTGTCCCCGGACCGGCCCGCCCAAGCGAGCCTGACGCGGACGACGTACCGCCTCCCCCGGAAGAGCTTGGCCGACAGGCTGGAGTTGCGGTCCTCCCCGCTGTCGTCGTCGCCGGCGAGGAAGCGCAGTTCTCCGTCGACCTCTTCGAAGAGCACCAAAGTGGTGTCGGCCGCCCCGAAGGTGGCGACCTGGTACTTCCGGGACGCGTCGGGGGTGATCGCGAAGTCCGCCTGCTGCCCCGGGGCCAGGGTCAGGGGTGTGGACCGGAAGGGTTCGAGGGCCGGGAGCGCGTCCGGCAGGACCGGATAGAACTTCCGCACCCACTCCTGGTCCTTGGCCGACAGGCCGCCCGGTGGGCTGATCCCCGGCTGGTACCGGGCGGGCTCCTTGATGAGTCCCTCGGGGAAGGAGTACTGCATGACCGAGTCGGGATCCCAGGTCGAGCCCTCCACCTCGTCATCTCCCAGTTTGCGGAGGACGTTGTGATGCGTCGTCTCCGGAGGCCAGTGGTTCGGCGCCCCGGCGAAGAACTCGTAGACCCTGGTCTCGTCCCACACGATTCCGGCGAACGGGTTCTGGTGCTCGTGGGGCAGACCCATCGTGTGGCCGATCTCGTGCAACGCCGTCGTGCGTCCGTACTCGTCGGTCAGGTCCCAGCCGAAGTTCATCGTCGCGTTCTGGGTGCCGATGGTCAGGACGTCCCTGCCCACGTACGACCACGACCCGTCGGCCTGGTCGAAGGAGATCCTGACCTCCGCCTCCCCCGGCTCGTCCACCTCCCGGAACTCGAGGCCGATCCCCAGGTCCTTCCACTCCTGGAAGGCGCTCCGCACAGCCTGGCACTGGGGCTCGGGGCCGTCCCGGAACGCGTAGTGGAGCACGGTGCCATTGACCCATTTCTGAGCCATCAGCCATACGAGTCGCTGCCTGACGTTCACCAGCCCCTCCGGGAGGGGACGCACGATGCGTGGCTTGACAGCGCAGTAGGGACGGACGGAGGAATCGGACATTCTCGGCTCCTGACAAACACCTGTCATGTGATCCCGAGTCCCGCGCTGCCCGTGCGGGACTGCAGGAGGACCCCAGCAGTCCTTCTTCGTGGCGTGCGGTGAACACCGCCGGAGTGATATTCATCGACATAACCACGGGCGAGTCGCACTGCCAAGAAAGGGGTCCTGCCCGTGGCACGGCTGTGACCATGTGACGCCCAGATGAAGAGTTTCTGCGCCCGTGTTCCTGCCCACGTCAGACCGGCTTTTGGTGTGCTGACGGAAATACCGGGGAAAGTGCTGTCTTTACAGGTGTTTCTTGTGCCATCGCCTTCCCGTCACACCAGAACCGACACCGGACAACCATTCCGTGTCCGCGGATCATTTGCTGTACTGGTCTCAGCAATCCGACATGCCTGAGGGGCGTGGGCAGCATGGAACAGTTCGCCGACCTGGTGCTGGAGGGCGGGGGCGTCAAGGGCATCGCCCTGGTCGGGGCCATCGAGGTCCTCGAGGAGCGCGGCTACCGCTTCAAACGGGTGGCCGGCACCTCCGCCGGAGCCATCGTCGGAGCCCTGGTCGCCGCCGGCGCCCCGGCGACGAAGCTGGTGGACATCATCGGCTCCGTCCAGTACCCGGACTTCCGCGACGGCTCCCGGCTGACCCGATACACCGCGGGCAAAGCCGCCGGGATCCTGGCCCGCAACGGCATCTACCTCGGCGAACACCTTCGCTCCTGGCTGCAGTCCCAGCTCGACGAGTACGGGGTGCGGACCTTCGCCGACCTGCCCTACACCGACGACGAACGGCCCCCCGCCCCGGAGCGGGCCTTCCGTCTGGTGGTCACCGCCTCGGACATCAGCAGGGGTCGGCTGCGCTACCTGCCCTGGGACTACGACGACTTCGGCCGCGATCGGGGCGCTCAGCACGTGGTCGAGGCGGTCCGGGCCTCGATGTCCATCCCCTTCTTCTACCGTCCCGTCCGCTGGGACACCGCGGACGGCCGGAAGGCGTGGCTGGTCGACGGCGGGATGCTCTCGAACTATCCCATCAGCGTCTTCGACGCCCCGTCCGGAACCGCCCCGCGCTGGCCCACCCTGGGCATCAAGCTCTCCGCGCACCCGGACGCGGTCCAGGGCACCAAGTACCCGATCAAGGGCCCGGTGAGCATGAGCCGGGCCATGCTCAAGACCATGACCGGGTTCTACGACCAGATGCACATCGAGTCCCCCGACGCCCAGGCCCGCACCGTCTTCGTCGACACCGGCGCCATCCGCGCCACCGACTTCAACCTCACCGACGACGACCGGGACTTCCTCTATCAGAACGGACGCAAGGCCGCCGAGAAGTTCCTCGACGGCTCGGCCCACCGCCCACCATGGGACTTCAGCGCCTACATCGCCGAACACCGCTGATGCATCCTCAGCTCCGCCGACCCCGCCGAGCTCGCGGGCCGGCCACCGCTCCTGCCGTCGTCCTCAGGGCAGGCTGCCGTCACCCTCAGGTCGAGGGCGCCCGAGCGCCGTCCCCGGCGTTCCCCGGATCTCTGACGCCCTCCGCGGCCCCGCCGGCCCCTGCGGCAACCTGGGCGTACGACGCCGAGACCCGGCGGTAGACCGGGGTCAGGAAGGCCAGCAGCGCGGCCGCGATCATGACGACCCCGGCCACCAGGAACACCAGGGCGATGCCGCGGGAAGTGCCTTCGCCCAGCAGCGGGGCCAGCTGGGCGGCACCGTCCGCGGACCGCGCGTACGGGATGATCCAGAACTGGGCGATCGGTGCGATGAGGAACGCGGTGACCGGCGCCGCCGCGGACTCGAACGCCATGGCGAAGCCGAAGACACGGCCCTGTCGCTCCAGCGGCACGACCCGCTGGATGATCGTCTGTTCGGCCGCCTCCACGAAGGGGAAGAGCACCATGTAGAGCCAGATGCCCAGGACGTAGAGCCACGCCCACTCCCGCACGGTGAACACCGCTCCGAGCACTCCCATCGCCATCACCGCGAACAGCATGGTGCGCAGCGGATTGGACCCCAGCCCGAACTTGCCGATCAGCGCCCCGCCCACGATGAAGCCGGTGGCGCCGAGCGCGAAGACGGCGCCCCAGATCTCCACGGGGAACATCTCCAGACCGTACGGGTCCATCAGTGCCATGTAGACGCCGCCGATGAAGTTGTTGAACGTCGAGAACAGGATCAGCGCGAACAGCCCGGACACGGCCAGCACGGCGGCGAACGCCCCCCGGAGGTCGAAGCTGCCGTGGGCGTCCGTGGATGCGGCGCGCACCTCCTCGGGCATGCGCAGCGTCAACAGGTGCGCGAAGGCCACGGCCGTGAGCGCCACGGCGACCACGACCGTCCAGCCCATGCCCAGCAGCCCGACCGACAGCCCGGAGAGCACCGAGGTCACGATGAACATCAGGCCCTGCACCATGCCCACCAGCCCGTTGGCGTTGGCGCGCCGGTCCGGCTCGATGAGGATCGTGACCGTGGTGGACAGGGCGATGTTGCGCATGTTCTCCACCACCGCCCCGATGAGCACGACCAGGGCGAAGACCCAGATCCACGGCCGGGTCAGATCCGCCATCGAAGCCCCCGGGGCGAGGGAGAACAGGATTCCGGCCAGCACGAACATCACCAGGGTGAAGGCCGCCGCGAAGCGCATCACGGCGAGTTTGCGGTAGCGGTCCACGAAGGTGCCGAAGCTGATGCTGGAGAGCGCGATGAGCAGCATGTAGGCGCCGCCGACCACCCCGGTGGCGATCACGTTGCGGGTCTCCAGGTACACCCAGAACGTGAGGGCGAACCAGAGGTAGCTGGTCGTGATGTTGGCGAGCGCGGTGTTCACCAGGATCCCGGCGAAGGTGCGGGACCGCTGCGCCGGGCTGCGCAAAGAGGTGTCGACGGCGTCCGGATCGACCAGGCCCGGGGCCTCGCCGTCGTCGATCGGAGCGGGCGTGCCGGTCGCGTCCGCGGGAAGTGCCGCACGGCCGACGGGAGCCGCAGCGGCCCGGGACAGACCCGGTTCCTGCTCGTTCATGCGGCTCAGTCTAGTGACGGGCGCGGACAGGCTAACGGCTCCGGGCGGACAACGGAACACAGCCGTGATCGGCCGGAGTTCCGGCAGGTGCAGGCGTCGAGGAACCGGTCTGCAACGACCTGGCCGGTCCTGGCCGGTCACCCGGCCGAGCTCGCGACCGTCGATCCCGGCCGTCGATCGGCCGGGGAACCGGCCCCGGCGGTCGATCCCGGCCGCCGGGGGCCGAGCAGACTCGCGGCCGCCCGGCTCCCCTTATGGCGTCAGAGGTGCCGCGGAGAATGAGGTCATGACGGCGACGGCGCAGCGGCAGCTCCGACCTCCGGTGACCCACGAGGGATTCCCGGACCGGCGCGTGCTCCCGGTACCGGCGGAGCCCGGAGCGCGGGGTGCGGTGGTACGGGCCGCCGCCGTCGAGCTCGCGGACGCCGCCGCCGCGGAGGCTCGGGCGGTGGGCGCACAGATGCGGTGCATCCACCGGCTGTGGCTCGCGGCGCAGGCGGCTCGTACGGCGGCCCGTTTCGAGGCGATGGCGCAGGCCGAGGTCGAGATGACCGCCCGTGGGTCCGTCCGCCCGGACCCGTTGAGCCCACTGGCGGAGGCGGAGCACCAGCTGCTCGTGGACGTCGCGGCCGAGGTGGGACCGGCGCTGAGGCTGCCGTCCGGCACGGCCCGGCGGCGGGTGGAGGACGCTGTTGTCCTGGCCGAGATGCTGCCCGAGGTCCTGGCGGCCCTGGAGGACGGCCGGATCGGTGCGGCCCAGGCCACGGTGATGGTGGAGCAGTGGCGTGAGCTCATCGCGCAGGCGCCCACCTGGACCTCATGGGAGTGCGTCCCGCCGCCCGTCGATGCCGTCTGCCGCCTGATCACCGAGCTGCTGGAACGGGCACCGCACGCCACGGCCGCGCAGCTGCGCGCGATGGCTCGCGCCCGGCGGGCCGTGCTCGTGGCCGACGCCGAGGAGCGCAGCCGGCGCACGGCCCGGAAGAACCGTGCGGTGTGGGTGGAGCCGGCCGCCGACGGGACGGCCTATCTCCACGCGCTGCTGGACGCGCACGTGGCGGTCGCCGTGCACGCCAGGCTCGAGGAGCTAATCGCCCTGCTGGGAGAGCACGT
The DNA here is from genome assembly GCF_947500125.1 of uncultured Kocuria sp. Taxonomy (GTDB): domain Bacteria; phylum Actinomycetota; class Actinomycetes; order Actinomycetales; family Micrococcaceae; genus Kocuria. The sequence goes on from NZ_CANMRA010000005.1 coordinate 54,241, forward strand.
GCCGGCGCCCGACCGTCACGGACCGGCCTTCCGGCCAGGGACGGAAAGCCCCGAGGAGTCCGAGCCGCGCTCGGCCGGCGAGCTGCGTGCCGATGTGCTGGCGGATCTCCTGCTGGACGGCGTCCTGCCGGACGAGCCGCGCTTCTCGCGCGGCGTCCGGGCACGGGTGAGCGTGACGGTGCCGGTGGCGCTGCTCGTCGGCGGAGGCGCCGAGGCGGACGCGGCGGCGTGCGGCACCCCGATGCTGTCCGGCTTCGGCCCGATCAGCACTGAGGTAGCCCGGCAGCTGGCCGCCGGCGCCGGGACCTGGCACCGGGTGCTGACCCACCCCGTGACGGGGGTGGTCCTCGACCACGACCGCACCGTCTACGCCGTGCCCCGGGAGCTGCGTCGCCTGGTCGAGCTGCGCGACGGCACCTGCCGCTTCCCGGGATGCCGGCGCCGGGCCGAGAGCTGCGATCTCGATCACACGGTCGCCTGGGCCGACGGCGGCCCGACGGCCGAGCACAACCTGGCCGCACTGTGCCGGCACCATCACCGGGTCAAGCACCGTGACGGGCACCTCGGACGCTGGTCGGTGCGGCGGATCACGGCCGATCCGGGAGACGGGACGGCCGGCACCCCGATCGACGACGCCGCGGTGCTGGAGTGGACCTCACCGGGCGGGCTCGTGCACCGGCCCGTGCCCGAGCACGTCGGTGGCGGGTGCGCCGCTCTCGGCCGCCCGCGGCCTCCCACTCTCGGCGTCGCAACCGGCGGCCCACCATCGTCGCGAACTGCCGACGACCCTCCGCCCTTCTGAGGCGGGGCCTCGATCGACACCGCCGGCGGCCCGTGTGGGGCGGGACATCGCGACGGGACGGTGAGGGCGTCCCGTCCTCCGGACGAGAGTGATTGACGCCCGCACCCCGTGGCGAAAAGATGGTGCACCACGGATGTCGCAGCAGCACGCCGAAGGACCATGCCATGGGAATCATCCAGGTCGACCTCTTTCTCACCCTTGACGGCGTCTACCAGGCGCCGGGCGGTCCCGACGAGGACCGTGCGGGCGGTTTCGGGCTCGGCGGCTGGCAGGGGGCGTACTTCGACGACGAATCGGGGGAGACGATCGGCTCGGAGATCGAGCACCTGGACGCGCTGCTGCTCGGTCGCAGGACGTACGACATCTTCGCCGGCTACTGGCCGGCGCACGGCGGCGACGACCCGATCGCCGTGAAGTTCAATGCGGTGCCGAAGTTCGTCGTGTCCCGCACCCTGACCGACCCGTCGTGGGAGGGAACCACGGTGCTGACGGATGTCGCGGCCGAGGGGCGAGCGCTCAAGGACCGGTTCCACGAGGTCCACGTCGTCGGCAGCGGCGACCTGGTGACGACCCTGCTGAGGGAGGACCTCGTCGACCGGCTGAACCTCATGCTCTATCCGCTGGTTCTGGGGTCGGGCAAGCGCATCTTCGGCCACGGAACCGTCCCGGCCGCCTTCACCCTGGTGAAGCCGCCACGGGCGTTCCCGAAGGGAGCGGTCTCACTCGTCTACGAGCGGGCCGGAGAACCCGTCACCGGAGTGGACGTCTCGCAACCGGCGCCGTAGACGAACCCCTCACGCGCTGACGGAGGGACGGACTCCTGTCCGGAGTATCCGTCCGATGGAGGGAGAGATCACCAGCTCACGGAGACGACGACGGTCCGGCCCACCTCGGGAAGGTGGGCCGGACCGTCGTCGTCGTCCTCGGGGCTCAGGGCCGGATCAGTGCTCCCGGTCCTCGGACTCGGACGGGGCAGGAGTCCCAGTCCTCGCCCTCGGGGCTCGAGCCTGGATCAGAAGTCCCAGTCCTCGTCCTCCGTGTTCACGGCCTTGCCGATCACGTACGAGGAGCCCGAGCCGGAGAAGAAGTCGTGGTTCTCGTCGGCGTTCGGGGACAGCGCGGACAGGATGGCCGCGGAGACGTCCGTCATGTCCTTCGGGAACAGCGCCTCGAAGCCCAGGTTGTTCAGGGCCTTGTTGGCGTTGTAGTGCAGGAACTTCTTGACGTCCTCGGTCCACCCGACACCGTCGTAGAGGGACTCGGTGTAGAGCACCTCGTTCTCGTAGAGCTCCTCGAGCAGCTCGTAGGTGTAGAGCTTCAGCTCGTCCTGGCGCTCCTGGGACTCCTGGGCCAGGGCCCGCTGGAACTTGTAGCCGATGTAGTAGCCGTGCACGGCCTCGTCGCGGATGATCAGTCGGATCAGGTCGGCCGTGTTCGTCAGCTTGGCCCGGGAGGACCAGTACATGGGCAGGTAGAACCCCGAGTAGAAGAGGAAGGACTCGAGCAGGGTCGAGGCCACCTTCTTCTTCAGCGGGTCGTCGCCCTTGTAGTACTTGATGATGATGTCGGCCTTCTTCTGCAGGTGCGGGTTCTCCCGGGACCAGCGGAAGACGTCGTCGATCTCCTTCATGGAGGACAGCGTCGAGAAGATGGACGAGTAGGACTTCGCGTGCACCGACTCCATGAACGCGATGTTGGTGTACACAGCCTCCTCGTGCAGGGTGACGGCGTCCGGGATCAGGGAGACGGCGCCCACGGTGCCCTGGATGGTGTCCAGCAGCGTCAGACCGGTGAACACCCGCATGGTGAGCTGCTGCTCCTCCGCGGTGAGCGTCTTCCAGGAGGGGACGTCGTTGGAGATCGGCACCTTCTCGGGCAGCCAGAAGTTCGCGGTCAGCCGGTCCCAGACCTCGTCGTCCTTCGGGTCCTCGATCCGGTTCCAGTTGATGGCCTGGGCCTGGTGGTGGAGCAGCTGCACCTTGTCGATGCTCTCGCTCTTCTCCAGAGTCATGATCTGTCTCTTCCTTGAACGGGGTGGACCCCCGCGCGCGTCCTGCGGACGCGCGCGGGGAGTTTCGGAGGTGGTCGCCGGGGCGCCGGCGGTCAGAGCATGCAGGAGACGCAGCCCTCGACCTCGGTGCCCTCCAGCGCCAGCTGGCGGATGCGGGAGTAGTACATCGTCTTGATGCCCTTGCGCCACGCGTAGATCTGCGCACGGTTGATGTCCCGGGTGGTGGCCGTGTCCTTGAAGAACAGGGTCAGCGACAGGCCCTGGTCCACGTGCTGGGTGGCCGCGGCGTAGGTGTCGATGATCTTCTCGTAGCCGATCTCGTACGCGTCCTGGAAGTACTCCAGGTTCTCGTTGTTCATGAAGGGCGCCGGGTAGTACACGCGGCCCAGCTTGCCCTCCTTGCGGATCTCGATCTTCGAGGCGATCGGGTGGATCGAGGACGTCGAGTTGTTGATGTAGGAGATCGACCCGGTCGGCGGCACGGCCTGCAGGTTCTGGTTGTACATCCCGTGCTCCATGACCGAGGCCTTGAGCTGCTCCCAGTCCGCCCGGGTGGGGATGTGCACGCCGGCCTCAGCGAACAGCTGCCGCACCCGCCCGGTGGCCGGGGTCCACTCGCGGTCGGTGTACTTGGTGAAGTACTCCCCCGACGCGTACTGGGACCGCTCGAAGCCGGCGAACACCGCCTTGCGCTCCTTCGCGATCTCGTTCGACGCGCGGACCGCGTGGTACGTGACCGTGTAGAAGTAGATGTTCGTGAAGTCGAGGCCTTCCTCGGAGCCGTAGTGGATGTGCTCCTTGGCGAGGTAGCCGTGCAGGTTCATCTGCCCGAGGCCCACCGCGTGGGACATCTGGTTGCCGCGCTCGATCGAGGGCACCGAGGTGATGTCGGACATGTCCGACACCGCGGTGAGTCCCCGGATCGCGGTCTCCACCGACTGCCCGAAGTCCGGGGACTCCATGGTCAGCGCGATGTTGAGGGAGCCGAGGTTGCAGGAGATGTCCTTGCCGACCTCGTCGTAGTTCAGGTCCTCGTGGTACGTGGACGGCTCGGAGACCTGGAGGATCTCGGAGCACAGGTTGGACATGATGATCTTGCCGTCGATCGGGTTGGCCCGGTTCACCGTGTCCTCGAACATGACGTACGGGTAGCCGGACTCGAACTGCACCTCGGCGAGGGTCTGGAAGAACTCGCGGGCGTTGATCTTCTTCTTGGTGATCCGGCCGTCCGCGACCATCTCGTGGTACTTCTCGGACACGTTGACGTCCGAGAACGGCATCCCGTAGACCCGCTCCACGTCGTACGGGGAGAACAGGTACATGTCCTGGTTCTTCTTGGCCAGCTCGAACGTGATGTCCGGGATGACCACGCCCAGGGAGAGGGTCTTGATCCGGATCTTCTCGTCCGCGTTCTCCCGCTTGGTGTCGAGGAAGCTGTAGATGTCCGGGTGGTGGGCGTGCAGGTACACCGCGCCCGCGCCCTGGCGGGCGCCCAGCTGGTTGGCGTAGGAGAACGAGTCCTCCAGCAGCTTCATGATGGGGATGATGCCCGAGGACTGGTTCTCGATCTTCTTGATCGGCGCCCCGGCCTCACGGACGTTGGTCAGCGCGAACGCCACGCCGCCGCCGCGCTTGGACAGCTGCAGGGCGGAGTTGATCGACCGCCCGATGGACTCCATGTTGTCCTCGATGCGGAGCAGGAAGCAGGAGACGAGCTCGCCGCGCTGCTGCTTGCCCGCGTTGAGGAACGTCGGGGTCGCCGGCTGGAAGCGTCCGGCGATGATCTCCTCGACCAGCTGCGTGGCGAGCAGCTCGTCGCCGTCGGCGAGGTAGAGGGAGACCATGACCACGCGGTCCTCGAAGCGCTCGAGGTAGCGCTGGCCGTCGAAGGTCTTCAGCGTGTAGGACGTGTAGAACTTGAACGCGCCCAGGAAGGTCTCGAAGCGGAACTTCCGGGAGTAGGCCAGCTTGGAGAGCTCCTTGATGAACTCCATGCTGTACTTCGCCAGGACCTCGGGCTCGTAGTACTGGTGCGAGACCAGGTAGTCGAGCTTCTCCTCGAGGTCGTGGAAGAAGACCGTGTTGTTGTTCACGTGCTGCAGGAAGTACTGCCGCGCGGCCTGGCGGTCGGCGTCGAACTGGATGTGACCGTCGGCGTCGTAGAGGTTCAGCAGGGCGTTGAGCTCGTGGTAGCCCAGGCCCCGGTACTTCTCCGGGACGCGCGTGTCCTCGTGGCCGGGCTCGACGCTCACGCCCGGAGCTGCGGAAATTGTCGCCAAAACTGTTCCAATCCTTGATTGACCTCGTGGACGTCCTCGGGGGTGCCCATGAGCTCGAACTTGTAGAGAACGGGGACGTCACACTTGGCCGCGATCTTGTCCGCGGCCAGGCAGAACGCCGGCCCGAAGTTGGTGTTGCCCGCGCCGATGACGCCGCGCAGGAACCGCCGGTTGGTCTCCTTGTTGAGGAACTTCACGACCTGCGGCGGGACGGCCCCGCTGCCGTTGGGCCGCCCGTACGTCGGGGCGACCAGCACGAAGGGCTCGGTGATCTCGGGGGGCTCCTCCCCGGTCAGAAGAGGAAGGCGCAGCACGCGGGCGTCGAGCTTCTCGACGAAGCGGTGCGTGTTGTTGGAGACCGAGGAGAAGTAGACCACCAGTGGGGCGTGGCTGTCCGGTGCCGCGGCGGTGTCGCCGTGGTCCTGCTGAGCGGTCCCGGGACGGGTGCCGGGGTGGTGCGTGCTCATTGCTTCCGCGCTCCGGGATGGGGTCGAAGGTGGGTGGTCGGGCGCCGCGGGGAAGCGGGCGGCGCGCCGGCCTCAGGCCGTGAGGAGGACGGCCAGGGAGGTGATCTTGTCCGGACGGTACCCGGACCAGTGCTCGGTCGCCGTCTCGACGACCGGGACCTGCTGGTAGCCGAGGGCCAGGACGTGGGCCAGGGCGGCCTCGTCCTCGGTGACGTCGACGACGTTGTACTCGATGCCCTTCTTGGTCAGAGCCCGGTAGGTGGCATTGCACTGGACGCAGGACGGCTTGCTGTACACGGTCACGGACATCGCTGTTTCCCCTTGGTCGGTCGGGTGGTTTTCGGGGGAGATCCGGGACTTCCGCAGACTCTGCGGCGGTGAAGGGGTCTCTCCGGGTGGCTGATTTCAATACTACATCTAGTGGCAGGAAGGGGAAGCGACCCCTAGATGCAGTGGTGAGGGTTGTCCACAGCTCCTTTCTCGCTATCCCCAGGAAGGCCCTCGTCCATCCACAGGGGGCCTCCGCAGGGGGTCGCGGATTTCCGCCGCCGGGGTCCCGTTGTGCACAGGCTGTGCGCACCGCGGGACGTCCGGCCGGTGGACAGGATTAATTTTCGGACACGGCGTGTCGGGTCCGGCGGCGGGGCCGGCGCAGCCCGACCGCCGCGGCGGCGAGCCGGGCGCGCAGGCCCCGGTAGGGCGGGTAGGCGACCCGCAGGGTGTCGGGGGCGAGCGGCTTGTCGAGGACCGCGCGCGCGTGGGAGAACGTGGTGAACGAGAACTTCCCGTGGTAGGCGCCGGTGCCGCTCTCCCCCACCCCGCCGAACGGCAGCGCGGGGCTGGTGAGGTGCAGCAGCGGGGCGTTGAAGGACAGCCCGCCGGAGGACGTGCGCCGGCGGAACAGCTCCTTGACCGACCGCTCCTCGGTGAACACGTAGAGGGCCAGTGGCTTGTCCCGGGCGGTGATCAGTTCGACGGCGTGCTCCGCGGAGGACACCGGCACCAGCGGCAGGACGGGTCCGAAGAGCTCCTCGGCCATGAGCGGGCCGTCCGGGGCGGAGCGCACCACCGTGGGCGCGAGGTACCGCTCCCCCGGCTCGGCCGTCCCTCCGCAGACCACGTCCTCGGCGGGGACCTGGTCCAGGAGCCCGGTCAGCCGGTCGAGGTGGCGGCCGGTGACGATCCGCCCGTAGGAGTCGCTCTCGTACGGGTCCGCGCCGTAGTGCTCCTCCACCGCGCGCACGAGCTCCGGCTCGAGGGCCGCCAGCGTCTCAGGGGTGCCCAGCACGTGGTCCGGGGCCACGCATGTCTGGCCCGCGTTGAGGAACTTCCCCCACACGATGCGCCGCGCGGCGGTGCGCAGATCGGTCGAGCCGTCCACCCAGACCGGGGACTTCCCGCCCAGCTCGAGGGTCACCGGGGTCAGGTGCCGGGCGGCGGCGGCCATCACGACCCGGGCGACCGTCCCGTTGCCCGTGTAGAAGACGTGGTCGAAGCGGTGCTCGAGCAGCCGCGTAGTCTCCGGCACGCCGCCCTCGACCACGCTCACGCAGTCCCCCAGGTAGCGCTCGAGCAGTTCGGCCAGCACCCCGGAGACGGTCGCGGAGACCTCGGAGGGCTTGACGACGACGGTGTTGCCGGCGGCGAGCGCTCCCGCCAGCGGGCTCAGGACGAGCTGGACGGGGTAGTTCCACGGGGCCATCACGAGCACGGTCCCGAGCGGCTGGTGCTCCACGCGGGAGCGGGCCGGAGCCAGGCTCAGCGGGACGGGGACCCGGACCGGGGTCATCCACCGGCCGAGCTCCTTGCGGATCCCGGCGATCTCCTCGAGGGTGAAGCCGAGCTCGGTCAGCCACGCCTCCGCCGGGGGCTTGCCGAGGTCGGCGGCCAGGGCCTGCTCGAGCTCCGTCCGGTTCTCCCGCACGAGGTCTTCGAGCCGGTGCAGCCGGTCAAGCCGCGTCCCGAGGTCGAGATCGGGGACGAAGGCCGCCCGGGCGCGGTCGACGGCGGCGTCGACGGCCGGGTATTCCGCGGAGGCGTCTGCCGGTGCGGGTGCGGAGGCGGTGAGGGTGCTGCGGGTGCTGGTCATGGCTCCAGGGTAGGGCCCGGCTCGGACGCCACAGACCGCGGGGCAGGGACCCGTGCCGGCAACAGGGTCCGGCTCGGACACCACAGGCCGCGGGGACGGGCACCGTCCAGGCGGTGGGGTCAGGATCGCCCGGACCCGCCACCGGTCAGAGCAGTCCGTGCTCCGCGAGCTGCCGGGAGATCGAGGCGCCGTCGTTGCCCTCGATCCACAGCGTGCCCTCGGGGATGGTCACCCGCCGCTCCTCGTTGACCAGGGGCGTGCCGGCCAGCAGGGACTCGGCCGGGGACAGGTTGCGGATCACGATGGCGGCCACGTGCTCGGGATAGCGGTTGACGAAGCCGCTGTAGATCTCGGGGTCGTGCTGGCCGTCGTCGCCGATGAGGATCCACCGCACGTGGGGGAAGTTCCGGGCCAGCCGTTCGAGGTTCTGGACCTTGTGCGCGGCCCCGGCCCGGAACCACCGGTCCGTGGTGGGACCCCAGTCCGTGAGCAGGAGGGCCCCGGCCGGGTAGGCGTTGCGCGTGAGGAAGCGGCGCAGGGTGGGTGCCACGTTCCAGGCGCCCGTGGAGAGGTAGAGGAACGGCGCCTCGTGGTGGCGGTGCAGCAGCCGGTCCATCATGACCGCCATCCCGGGGGTGGGCGTGCGCGCGTGCTCGTTGAGCACGAAGGAGTTCCAGGCGGCCAGCAGGGGACGCGGCAGCGCCGTGACCATGACGGTGTCGTCGACGTCGGAGACCACGCCGATCCGCTGCTCGTCCGCCACGACGAACACGCTCGACTCGACGGTCTCGGAGCCCTCCGTCTGCATCCACACGGTGTGCTCCCCCGGGGTCAGGGACACCTGCAGGTCGACGTCGACGACGCCGCCCTTGTCGGCCACGAGGTGGAACTCGAACTCGTCGATCCAGACGTTGACGTGGGCGAAGGCGATGGGCACCGAGGTGAACGAGCGCCAGCCGCGGATGGACTCCACGCTCTCGTCGGTGGACTCGATGAGCCCCCGGGTCTTCAGCAGGGCCCGGCCCAGCACGCGCACGTGGTGTTCGGAGCCGTAGCCCGCGAAGGCCACCATGACCGGGATGTCGCCGCGGGCCTCGGCGCGCCGCTGCCGGAACCGGTGGAGCCGCTGCTCGAGGCGGTAGCCCACGTTGATGGCTTCCTCGGTGACCTGGTCGACGGTCTGCATGAGCTCCGAGCTGCTGGATTTCTTGGCCATGCGCCCAGTGTTCCACAGCGCGCTCCCAGGATGCGGCGGCGCCCGCCGGGCGGAGCGGACCGGCTGTCCGGTCCGCTCCGCCCCGCGGGCGCTGGGTTCCCGCCGGCTAGTTCTTGATGTAGCCGTTCGGGTTGAGCACGTACTTGGTGGCGGCCCCGGCGTCGAACTCGGCGTAGCCCTGCGGCGCCTCCTCCAGCGGGATGGCCTTGGCGTTGACGGCCTTGGCGATCTGGATCTTGTCGTGCAGGATTGCCATCATCAGCTGCCGGTTGTACTTCATCACCGGGCACTGCCCGGTGGTGAAGGCCAGGGACTTCGCCCACCCCGTGCCGAGGCTGATCGACAGGGAGCCCTGCTTCGCGGCCTCGTCCACGGCCCCGGGGTCCCCGGTGACGTACAGGCCGGGAATGCCCAGCGCCCCGCCGGCGGCGGTGATGTCCATCAGCGAGTTCAGCACGGTGGCCGGGGCCTCGTGGGAGGCGTCCTTGCCGTGCCCGCGGGCCTCGAAGCCGACGGCGTCCACGCCGCAGTCGACCTCCGGGACGCCGAGGATCTGCTCGATCTGCTCCGCGGGCGAGCCCTTCGAGACGTCCACGGTCTCGCAGCCGAAGCTGCGCGCCTGGGCCAGCCGCTGCTCGTTCATGTCCCCCACGATCACCACCGCGGCCCCGAGCAGGTGGGCCGAGGCCGCCGCGGCCAGGCCCACCGGTCCGGCGCCGGCGATGTAGACCGTGGAGCCCACGCCCACCCCGGCCGTGACCACGCCGTGGTAGCCGGTGGGGAGGATGTCGGAGAGCATGGTCAGGTCCATGATCTTCTCCAGGGCCTGGTCCCGGTCCGGGAACTTCAGCAGGTTCCAGTCCGCGTAGGGCACCAGCACGTACTCGGCCTGCCCGCCGACCCAGCCGCCCATGTCCACGTAGCCGTAGGCGGAGCCCGGCCGGTCCGGGTTCACGTTGAGGCAGATGCCGGTCTTGCGCTCCTTGCAGTTGCGGCACCGCCCGCAGGAGATGTTGAAGGGCACGGAGACGATGTCCCCGACCTTGATGAACTCGACGTCCGGCCCGCACTCGATGACCTCGCCCGTGATCTCGTGGCCGAGGACCAGGTCCGTCGGGGCGGTGGTGCGCCCGCGCACCATGTGCTGGTCCGAGCCGCAGATGTTGGTGCTCACGGTCCGGAGGATGACCCCGTGCGGGACCTTCCGGCCGATGTTGGCCTCGTTGATCCCCGGCGCGTCCTTGAGCTCGAACTCGGGGTACTCGGTGTCGATGACCTCGACCTTGCCGGGACCCTTGTAGGCGACCGCTCTGTTGCCTGCCATCATGACCTCTTCCGTGGTGGATGTCCGTCACGGACGCCCACGGTGGTGTTCCACCGTCGATGTCCTCGTCGCCGACGGACCTCGCCACGATGTGACCCAGAGCTCCTGTGACCCGGGTCACGGAGAACGGCCGCCGGTGGTGCTGACGCTAACAGGACGCGTCAACGAGCGGAAGGGATGGGGCGGGGAAAGCACAAAGCGAAAGAGCCCGCCCCGCGTGTCGCGGAACGGGCTCCTTCATCCTGGTGGAGCTGAGGGGACTCGAACCCCTGACCCTTTGCATGCCATGCAAATGCGCTACCAGCTGCGCCACAGCCCCAGGTCGTTGCCTCGAAAGACATTATCACAACCTCGAGAGCGTCCTTGTCGGTCACCCTCTCCCGGTTGATCCAGCACCTCGCTGGGCAACGCGTTCATAGTAGACAGCCGATCAGGCTCCAGGCAAATCGTCGGCGGCGGGCGCCGGAGCGGCCTGTCCCATGGCCGGCCCGAGGTCCACCACGGGGCTGTCCCGCCACAGCCGCTCGAGGGCGTAGAACGCCCGGTCCTCGTCGTGCTGGACGTGGATCACCACGTCGCCGTAGTCCAGGAGCACCCAGCGCCCCTCGGACCGGCCCTCCCGGCGGATCGGGCGCAGCCCGAGCTGCTCGACCAGCTTCTCCTCGATCTCGTCGACCACGGCGTTGACGAGCCGCTCGTTGGAGGCGGAGGCGACGAGGAAGGCGTCGGTGATGCCCAGGGCCTCGCTGACGTCGAGGGCCACGATGTCGTGGGCCTGCTTGGCGTCGGCCGCGGCGGCAGCGACCCGGAGGATGGAGAGGGAGAGATCGTTGACAGTCAAGAAGGATCCTTTCCCGGCGAACCGGAGGTTCCGTCCCACGGGGACGGATGGAGTGGGCGAATGGTGCAGGAACGAGTGGTGCAGAACAGCGGGTGGTGCGCTCACAGCACGAAGAGCACGAGCACGACGACGAGGGCCGCGAGCAGCGCCGGCAGCAGCAGGACCCACCAGGCGGTGCCCGTCCGGCGCCGGTACTCCCGCGGCTCGAGCAGCTCGAGCCCCTCGGCGGTGCCGGCCGGCACGGGCGGGGCCGGCGGCTCCTCCTCGGACCACGACTCCGAGGGCGCCGGTGCGGGCTCGGCCGGAGCGGCGGGATCGGGCAGAGCCCCCGGTGGATCCTCGGCGCTCCACGGGGCCTCGTGGTCGTCGGGGGCGGCCGACGTGGCGGCGTGGGAGCCGTGGTGCTCGATGTCCCCTGGCGCCACGATCTCGATGTGCGTGAGCGCGGCCAGGTCCTCCGGCGCGAGCCGGTTGCTGAACAGGGCCGGGTCGACGTGCACGGGGTCGTGGGACACGTGCCCGTCCGGCCCGCCCGGACCGCCGCCGCCGGGGAACACCACGGTGATCTGCTCGAGCGGCTCCTGCGGACCTTCCGGCGGCGCCGCGGAGAGCGGCTCCGGAGGAGGTGCCGCGGGATCCGGGGCGGCCGGTTCCCGGACGGCGGTTCCCGTGCCGGGGTCGGCCTGGGCGGCCCCGGCCTGGGCGGCGAGCTCAGCGAACCGGCGCTGCTTCTCGAGCAGCTCCGGGTCCGCGGGTCCCCCGCCGGCCTCCTCGAGCTCGCGGGCCCGCTCCGCCAGCTCGCGCTGGAGGCGGGCCAGCCGCCGCGGACCGAGGGGCTTGACGGGGCGCACCGGCACGGCGTCCTCGCCGAGGTCGATGACGGGGGCGGGCCCGGAGGCCACCGGTGGCGTGACCGGGCTCCGCTCGTCCTCCCGCTCCGGGGTGTCCCGCACGCCGTCCTCGCCGAGGTCTGTGCGGGGGGCCGATCCGGAGGGCACCGGCGGCGTCCCCGAGGTCCGCTCGTCCTCCCGCTCCGGGGTGTCCCGCACGCGGTCGTCGCCGGCCATCAGGGTGCCTTCGCCGAGGCGTTGCGGGCGCCGACGTGGTCCGCCGCCGCCACGTCCCCCGGACCGAGGTAGAGCGCGTACTTGTGGATGTACTGCACCACGCCGTCGGGCACGAGGTACCAGACGGGCTTGTGCTCGGCCACGCGGGCGCGGCAGTCCGTGGACGAGATCGCCATCGCGGGCACCTCGAGCAGGTTCACGCCGCTGGACCCCACGGGCGCGGCGAGGTCGTGCCCCGGCCGGGTGACGCCGACGAAGTGGGCGAGCTGCCAGAGCTCCTCCGCGCCCTTCCAGGTCAGGATCTCCGCCATGACGTCCGCGCCCGTGATGAAGAACAGGTCCGCCTCCGGGCGCTGACGCTTCAGGTCCCGCAGGGTGTCGACCGTGAACGTGGGCCCGTCGCGCTCGATGTCCACCCGGCTGACGGTGAACCGCGGGTTGGAGGCCGTGGCGATCACGGTCATGAGATAGCGGTGCTCCGCGGGGCTCACCGCCCCGGCCGCCTTCTGCCAGGGGTGCCCGGTGGGCACGAAGACGACCTCGTCGAGGTCGAACTCCCCCGCCACCTCGGACGCGGCCACGAGGTGGCCGTGGTGGATGGGATCGAACGTCCCGCCCATGACGCCGAGCCTGGTGCGGCCCGGCGTCCGGGGCGGGACGGCCGTGCCCGACAGGGGCAGGTCCCGGGTCCGGGCGGCGGTGTCCTGCGAAGCGGTCGTCACGACGGTGGGGTTCCCCGGCTCAGGCGTGGCGCTTGGCGGCGTACTCGTCGAGCATGGCGCGCTCGTCCGCGGGCAGGTCGGCGGGGTCCTCGTGCTCGCCGACCTCCGGGCTCAGGCCCCGGTTGGCGTAGGACAGCGTCACCACCAGGAGACCGATCAGCACCACGAAGATGGAGACTCCCCAGACCCACGCGGGAACTCCGGACTCGGCGGCGGCGGGCCCGCCCTCGGCGGCGGCGAGGACGGTGGTGACGGTCTGCTGGAACATGGGGATCCCTTCTGGCGCCGGCGTGGCGGCGGGGGTGGTCGGTGGGCGGCCCGTGCCGCCGGCGGGCCCGGGCGGTTCTCATCGTACTGAATCCGCGGCGGGCCCGCCGCGTGCGGGACTCAGGCGCGGATGTGCCCGTCGCCCTGGACGATCCACTTCGTGGTGGTCAGCTCCTCCAGGCCCATGGGCCCGCGCGCGTGCATCTTCTGGGTGGAGATGCCGATCTCGGCGCCGAGGCCCAGCTGGCCGCCGTCGGTGAACCGGGTGGAGGCGTTGACCATGACCGCGGCGGCGTCGATCTCGGCGACGAACCGTTCGGCGTCCGCGAGGTCGTTGGTCACGATCGCCTCCGTGTGCCGGGTGGACCACCGGTCGATGTGCTCGAGCGCCTCGTCCAGGGAGTCCACCACCTTCACGGCCAGGTCCATGGACAGGTACTCGGTGCCCCAGTCCTCGTCGGTGGCGCGCAGGTGGTGGCTGCCGGCGGGGAGCATGGCCTCGGCCCGCTCGTCGACGTGCAGCGTGACGCCGGCCCGGTCGAGGGCCGCCAGCACGGCGGCCCCGTGCTGGAACCCGCTGTGCAGCAGGAGGGTCTCCGTGGTGTTGCACGTGCTCGTGCGGTGGGTCTTGGAGTTGACCACCACGTCCACGGCCATGTCCTTCGACGCCGAGTGGTCGACGAAGAGGTGCACGTTGCCCTCGCCGGTCTCGATGACGGGGACCTTGGCGTTCTGGACGACGGACTGGATCAGCCCGTGCCCGCCGCGCGGAATGAGGACGTCGACCTTCCCGCGGGCCGCCATGAGCGCGTTCGCGCCCTCGCGGCCGTACTCGTCGACGCTCTGGACGCAGTCCACGGGCAGCTTCACGTCCGCGAGGGAGTCCCGGATGATGCCCACGAGGGCCCGGTTGCTCTCCTCCGCGGCCGAGCCGCCGCGCAGCAGCACCGCGTTGCCGGACTTCAGGGCGATGCCGGCGATGTCCACGGTGACGTTGGGGCGGGCCTCGTAGATGGCTCCGACCACGCCCATCGGCACGCGCACCTGGCGCATCCGCAGGCCGTTGGGCAGGGTGGACCCGCGCACGAACCCGCCCACGGGGTCGGGCAGGGCGGCCAGCTCGCGCAGGCTCTCGGCCAGCCCGGTGATCCGGTCGGCGTCCAGCTTGAGCCGGTCCAGGAGGGCCGTGGAGGTCCCGTTCACGCGGCCGCGCTCGAGGTCCTTCGCGTTCGCGGCGAGCACCACGTCCTGCTTGCGCTCGATGCGGTCGGCGATGGCGAGCAGCGCCCGGTCCTTCCAGGCCCGGGTGGCGCGGCCGAGGACGCGGGCGGAGTCCCGGGCGTCGTCGGCCATGGCGGCCACGCCGGCGACGGGGTCCTCCCCGAAGATGGCGATGACGCCGTGGTCTGACACGACCGCCTTGTCGGTCGTGCGGGTGGCTTCGTCGGTGGTCACGGAATCGTGTGCGGCGGAAGTCATTTCTTCAGTTTAGTCCGTGCGCCGCGTGCGCGCAGGACCACGAGGTTGTCCACGTGCACGAGCTCCCGGCTGTAGTCGTCTCCGAGCTCGTCCGCCAGGACGGAGGTGGACTTGCCGAGCATCGGCGGGATCTCGTCCGAGGAGTAGTTGCTCAGCCCGTGCGCGATCTCCTTGCCCGCGGGGTCCCGCAGCGAGACGGGCTCCCCCGCCTCGAAGGTGCCGGACACGCCGGTGACCCCGGCGGCCAGCAGGGAGTTGCGGTCGCGGATCGCGTCGACGGCGCCCGGGTCCAGGGTCAGGGAGCCCTTGATGTCCGCGAGGTGGGCCAGCCACAGCAGCCGGACGTTGCGCCGCCCGCCGGAGGTCGCGAACCAGGTGCCGACGTCCTCGCCGTCCAGGGCGCGGGTGATGTTCTGCGCCGAGGTGACGAGCGCGGGGATGCCCGAGGCCGCCGCGATGCGCGCCGCCTGGACCTTGGTCACCATGCCGCCCGAGCCCACACCGGCGGCTCCGACCGACCCGATCTGCACACCCTCGAGGTCCTTGATGGGGTCGTTGACCACCGGGATCCGCTCCCCGCCCTTGCGGGGGTCCATGGTGTAGAGGGCGTCGACGTCGGAGAGCAGCAGCAGGACGTCGGCCTTGATGAGGTGGGCGATCAGGGCGGCGATCCGGTCGTTGTCGCCGAACTTGATCTCCTGGCTGGAGACGGCGTCGTTCTCGTTGACGATCGGGAGCACTCCGAAGTCGAGGAGCCGCTCGATCTGGCGGTGCGTGTTCTTGTAGTGGCTGCGGCGCATCAGGTCCTCCGCGGTGACCAGCACCTGGCCCACGGTGACGCCGAAGCGGGCGAAGGACTCGATGTAGCGGCCCATGAGCAGCCCCTGGCCCACGGCGGCCGCGGCCTGCTTGCCGGCCAGGTTCTTGGGCCGCCGGGACAGCCCCAGGGGCGCCAGGCCGGCCGTGATCGCGCCCGAGGACACGAACACGAGCTCGATGCCGCGGGCCTTCGTCTCGCCGAGGGCGTCCACGATCATCCGCACGGCCTGCTCGTCGATCGAGCTCTCGATGGACGTCAGCGAGGACGAGCCGACCTTGACCACCACGCGGTGGGCGCGCGGGATGTCCTCGCGGCGCTCGATGGGGCTGCGCCGGTTCTTGCCGCGGTTCTCGCTGCTGAGCTGGACCGCGGACTTCTCCGCGACCTCCTCGAGCTGCTCGACGTCGATCTCGTTCGTCTGCTCGTTCATCCTGGGCGTCTCCCTCGTCCGGTGGGCGTCGTCGGTGTGTCGGTCAGTCGTTGGTCGGGTGGTGGCCGCGGGTCGGGCCGTGCGAGCGGTCGGGCCCGTCCCGCGGGCGCGGTCAGTCGTCGGTGCCGGAGCCGTGCGGGGCCTCGCCGCGCCGGGCGTCGACCGACTCGGTCCACACCCCGGCGGTGCGCTCGGCCTCGAGCTCGGCGCGGGCGGCGGCCTTGGCGTCCTTGCGGTCCTGGTACTGCTGGCGCTTCTGCTCGCGGGTGGGACGGTCGATGTCCGCGAAGCGCAGGTCGGTGCCGCGGGGCCCGGCCAGCAGCTCGGCGCCGCCGACCATCGTGGGCTCCCAGTCGAAGACCACGCCGTCGTCCTCGGGCCCGATGAGCACGGCGTCGCCGGGCCGGGCGCCCTGCTTGAACAGCTCCGACTCGACGCCGAGCTTCGCGAGCCGGTCGGCGAGGTAGCCGACGGCCTCCTCGTTGTTGAAGTCCGTCTGCAGGATCCAGCGGTCGGGCTTGTCGCCGCGCACGTGCCACAGCGGCTCGAGGTTGCGCTCCTCGCGGGTGATGGTGAACTCGGGCCCGCGCACCCCCTTGGGGCGCAGGACGACCCGCGGCGCCTCCGCCGGGGCGGGACGCGCCGCCCGGGCCTGCTGCACGACCTCGCCCATGGCGAAGGTCAGCGGGCGCAGGCCCTCGTGGGAGGCGGTGGAGATCTCGAACACGCGGTAGCCGCGGGACTCGAGCTCGGGCCGCACGAACTCGGCGAGCTCCCGGGCCTCGAGGACGTCGATCTTGTTCAGCACCACGAGGCGGGGCCGGTCGTTGAGGGGCACCGCCTGCCCGCCGTCGAGGTCGCCGTCCACCGCGTATCCGGCGAGCTCCGCCTCGATCGTCTCGAGGTCCGAGACCGGGTCGCGCCCGGGCTCGAGGGTCGCGCAGTCGAGGACGTGCACGAGTGCGGCGCAGCGCTCGACGTGGCGGAGGAACTCCAGGCCGAGGCCCTTGCCCTCGGAGGCGCCGGGGATCAGGCCCGGGACGTCGGCCACGGTGTAGCGCACGTCCCCGGCCTGCACCACGCCGAGGTTCGGGACGAGCGTGGTGAACGGGTAGTCCGCGATCTTGGGGCGGGCGGCGCTGATGGCGGCGACGAGACTGGACTTGCCGGCGGAGGGGTAGCCGACCAGGGCGATGTCGGCGATGGACTTCAGCTCCAGGACCACGTCGCGGGCCGAGCCCGGTGTGCCGAGGAGCGCGAAGCCCGGGGCCTTGCGCTTGACGGAGGCCAGTGCGGCGTTGCCCAGCCCGCCCTGCCCGCCCGGGGCGGCGACGAACTCGGAGCCCTGCCCCACGAGGTCGGCCAGGACGTTGCCGTCCTGGTCCTTCACCACGGTGCCGTCGGGGACGGAGAGGACGAGGTCCTCGCCCTTGTGCCCGTGGCGGAGGTCGCCCTTGCCGGGGCCTCCGTTGGGCGCGGACTGGTGGGGCGCGTGGTGGTAGTTCAGCAGCGTGGTGGTCTGGCCGTCCACGCGCAGGACCACGCTGCCGCCGTCCCCGCCGTTGCCCCCGTCCGGCCCGCCGAGCGGCTTGAACTTCTCGCGGCGGATGGACACGCAGCCGTGCCCCCCGGAACCGCCGGAGACGTGCAGGACGACGCGGTCGACGAAACTGGCCACGGGGAACTCCTCTGGTCAAGAACGGACGGGCCCGCGCACGGGCCACGTTAAGACTGTAGAGGGCGGGCGCTGGACGCACCCACCCTCTACACAACAATCAATGGGTGGCGCGGGTCGGAACCCGCACCGGGACCGGCGGAGCCGGTCCTTCCGACTACTCGGCGGCAGCCTGGATGTTGACGACCTTGCGGCCCCGGCGGGTGCCGAACTCGACCTGACCGGCGGCCAGGGCGAACAGGGTGTCGTCGCCACCGCGGCCGACGTTCAGGCCGGGGTGGAAGTGGGTGCCGCGCTGCCGGACGAGGATCTCGCCGGCGTTGACGGTCTGGCCGCCGAAGCGCTTCACGCCGAGGTACTGCGCGTTGGAGTCGCGACCGTTGCGAGTGGAGCTCGCGCCCTTCTTGTGTGCCATGAGGTGTGCCTACCTTCGGGTCTTTACTGGCTGATGGAGTCTGGAGGGGGACCGGGCCGATCAGGCGTCGATGCCGGTCACCTTCACGGTGGTCAGCTCGGCACGGAAGCCCTGGCGCTTCTTGTAGCCGGTCTTGTTCTTGAACTTCTGGATGGAGATCTTCGGACCGCGGAGGTTCTCGACGATCTCGGCCGTGACCTTGACGCTCGCCAGGGTCTGGGCATCCGAGGTGATCTTGTCCCCGTCGACCAGCAGCAGGGCAGGGAGCTCGATGGTGCTGCCTGCTCCGCCGGCGACGCGGTCAAGGGTAACGAGGTCTCCGACGGAAACCTTTTCCTGGCGGCCGCCAGCGCGGACAATCGCGTACACCACTTGGGAACTCACTTCTCTCGACGTCATGTGTAAACAGTGTGGGTCGAGCGCATACCTGTCAGGACCAACGACGTTGAGACGAGCTGTCGGTGACCGGCCCGTGGGACTAGGCCGAGGTCAGCGCAGGTTCGCCGCAATTCAGGAACTGCACCCGCATGTGCCGCCAGGTGGGGTGTCGAGTTTTTACACGCGCGCACCGGCATGGCACCGAAGATCAAGACTACTCGATCCGGTCAATGCCCGCCAACCGGCGCTCCGTCACCGGCGCGGCGAAGAAGTCCCGCTCGAGCGCGCACGCCTCCAGGAACACCTCCCGCATCCGCTCCCGGACGTCCGCCGGGGAGTCGCGCGCCGCGTCGTCGAGCAGCCGGCGGGCCGTGCGGGTGGCCTCCTGGAACTCCTCGTCCGCGTACGTGGCCAGCCAGTCCGCGTAGGGGTGCTCGCCGGCCCCGCCCGCCGCGGCGAGCTTGCCCAGGTGGCGGCCCACGTCGGCGTACACCCAGTAGCACGGGAGCACGGCCGCGAGGCCGACGGGATAGGGCTCCGCGGCGGTGGCGGCCAGCAGGAAGGTGGTGTAGCGCCGCGTCACCTCGCCCGGCTCGTCCCGGGCGCCGCCGTCCCCGGCGTGCCGCAGCCGGGCCCGGTGGAGCTGGGCCTCGGTCTCGGTGCAGGACACCGCCCCGGCCGCGAAGAACAGCCGCTGCTCCTCGTCCGGGGCCTTGGCGGCCAGCAGGGCGAGCGCCCGGCTGTAGCCGTCGAGGTACTGCAGGTCCTGGTCGAGATAGGCGAGGAAGCGGTCCGGCTCGAGCCGGCCGTCGCCGAGGCGGCGGACGAACTCGAGCTCCTCGATCTCGCGCCGCACGGCGGCGGAGTCCTCCCACAGCTCGTCGCTGAACCGCTCCGGCGCCGTGCCCCAGGTCTCGAGAACGTCCTGGACGTGGTGGAAGTGGTGGACGGGGCCGCTCCCGTGGCCGACGGAGAGATCCCCGGAGGCCTCGAGGGCCCCGCGCAGCCAGTCCCTGGCGATCCGCAGGCTCCGCGGCCAGTCCCCGTGCCGGGCCTGGAGAGTGGCCAGGGCCGAGGACAGGGAGCACCCGGTGCCGTGCGAGTTCTCGGTGGGCACGCGGACCCCGTCGAACGCCACGAGGGGCTCCGGGGCGTCCGGGCCCACGAGGGCGTCGGGGGTCCGGTCCCCGGTGAGGTGCCCGCCCTTGACGAGCACCAGGGTCCCGTGGGCGCGGGCCACGCGGTGGCCCTGCGCGAGCGCCTCCTCCCACGACGACGCCGTGTCCTCCCCGGCGAGCACGGCGAGCTCCTGCAGGTTCGGGGTGATCAGGTCCGCGAGGCCCAGCATCGAGCGCAGGGCGTCCTCGGCGTCGGGCTCGAGCAGGCGTCCTCCGGAGGTCGCGACCATGACGGGGTCCAGGACCACGACCGGCGGCCGGTGGGTCACGAGCCACCGGGTGACGGCCTCGATGACCGGCACGGAGCCGAGCATCCCGATCTTGACGGCGTCGATCTCGACGTCCTCGGCGACCGCGTCGAGCTGGGCCGAGAGGAACTCGACCGGCGGGACGTGGATGGAGCGCACGCCCACGGTGTTCTGCACGACGACGGCCGTGACGGCGCTCATCCCGTAGCCGCCCATCGCGGCGATCGACTTGAGGTCGGCGTGCTGGCCGGCCCCGCCCGTGGGGTCGGTGCCGGCGACGGCCAGGACACGGGGCACACGTGCGGTCACGGGGCCACCTCCTCGGCGGGCACGGCGGCGAAGGCCCGCGCGTAACGGGCGGCCGCGGCCGCGGGGTCGGGGTCGGCGCAGATCCCGGAGACCACGGCCAGCCCGGCGGCGCCGGCGGCGCGCAGGCCGGTGGCGTCCTCGACCTGCACCCCGCCGATGGCCAGGCAGGGCAGCGAGGTGCGGGCCGCGGCGCGGGCGAAGCCCTCGACGCCCAGCGGCTCGGGGTGGTCGGGCTTCGTGCGGGTCGCCCGCACCGCCCCCACGCCCAGGTAGTCGACCGTGCCGGCGGGCAGCGCGGAGGCGGCGTCGAGCTCCCGCGCCGTGGCCGCGCTGAGGCCGAGCACGGCGTCGGGACCGCAGATCCGCCGGGCGAGCGCCACGGGCAGGTCCGACTGGCCGACATGCACCCCCGCCACGGGGGCGCCGGCCGCGCGGGCGGCGAGGTAGACGTCCGCGCGGTCGTCCACGAGCACGGGCACCTCCCGGCCCACCCGCTCGGCGACGGCCGTCAGCAGGGCGACGAGCTCGCGGACCGGGGCATTCTTCTCGCGGACCTGGACCATGGTGGCGCCCCCGCGCACGGCGGCCGCCACGACGTCCGGGACCGTCCGGGGCGCGCTCAGGGCGGTGTCCGTGACGAGGTGCAGGGCCAGGGCGGCGGGGTCGAGGCGCGGGCTCATCGGAGGCCCTCCTCGCGCACGAGCTCCGCCCGGGCGGCGACCGTCCCCAGGTGCAGGGCCAGGGCGGCGGGGTCGAGGCGCGGGCTCATCGGAGGCCCTCCTCGCGCACGAGCTCCGCCCGGGCGGCGATCCGCTCCGGCGTGACGGCGTGCAGCCGGTCCAGCAGCGCCACGGCGAAGGAGCCGGGTCCGGTGGAGTCGGCGGCCGCGTCCTCGGCCGCGAGGGTGTACACCGTGGTGGCGGCCACGGCCGCGGCGGCCGGATCCGCGCGCACGGCGGTGAACGCGGCCATGAGGGCGCCCAGGGCGCAGCCGCCGCCGGTGATGCGCGTCAGCAGGTCCGTGCCGTGCGGGACGCGCACGACGGTGCCGTCCGGGGAGCGCACGAGGTCCACGGGTCCGGACACGGCCACCGCCGAGCCGGCCCGCTCGGCGATCGCCGCCGCGGCGTCCCGGGCCGCGTCGACGCCGTGGGTGGAGTCCGTGCCGCGCCCGCCGGTGCCGCCGGCGAGGGCGATGACCTCGGAGGCGTTGCCGCGCACGATCGCCGGCCGGAACTCGAGCAGGTCCCGGGCCAGCGCGGTGCGCACGGGCAGGGCGCCCACCGCCACGGGGTCCAGGACCCACGCCCGGCCCGCACGGTGCCGGGCCCCGACGGCCTCGTAGGCGGCACCGCGCTGCTCGGCGGTGGGCGTGCCGGTGTTGACGAGCAGGCCGTCGGCGAGCTGCGCGAAGACCCCGCCCTCGCCCTGGATGTCGGTCATCGCCGGGGACGCGCCCACGGCCAGCAGCGCGTTGGCGGTGAAGTTGGTGACCACGGCGTTGGTGATGCACTGCACGAGCGGCGCCGCGGAGCGCAGGTCCTCCAGGGCCGCGGCGGCGTCCTCGGCGAGCGCGGGGTCCGGTGGCACCGGCCGGTCGGCTCCCGGTGTGCGGGCGGACGTGGGTACGGCATCGCGCATCTGCGACATCCCTTCGCTAGTACTGGCTAGATCAGGTTCGACGGGTGTGTTCTCAGCCGCTCGCGCGGCACCCCGTGTCAGGTGTGCTGCCAGTCTAGCCGCAGCCGGCTCCCGCCCCGGCTCCCCCGGACTCAGAACATGCCGTTGGCGTGCGCCATCGTCTCCGGCACCGGCTGGGCGACGCCCCAGTGCTCCACGATCCGGCCGTCCTCGAGGCGCCAGAGGTCGTAGCAGGCGACCGTGCCGGCGGGACCGTCGCCACGGTCGTCCCCGGTGGCGGCCTCCGCGACGGTCAGCACGAAGTTCCCCTCGCCGACCACCCGGCGCAGCCGCCGGTACGCGGGCCGCGGGCCGTCCGGCGCGCCGGTGGCGTGCTCGGTGCAGCCGCGGGCGCTCATGTGGTCCTGGACGGCGTGGCGGTCCCCGGCGACGAGGGCGGACTCGACCCACTCGGCGGCGATGCGCTTGTTGTCCTGCGTGCGCTCGTGATCCGTGACCGCGACCGGACCGTCGAGCTGGGGGCGGGTGCCGTCGGCGCCCGTGCGCAGGGGCTCGAGGACGTCCCAGTGCTCGGCGATCCGTCCGTCCTCCACCCGGAAGACGTCGAAGCCGACCAGGGGCTCCGGACCGAGCCCCTCGTACACCGAGTGGACGGCCACCGTCCCGTGGTCGTCGAGCATCCGGACCATGTCCACGCGGAAGTCGTCGGGCATGCTCTGCACGAACTGCCTGAGCCCCTCGCGGCCGTCCGGCGCGAGCGGCGAGTGCTGGATGAAGTCCTCCGTGTAGTGACGGTCCACGGCCGACGGATCCCGGTGGACGAAGAGTTCCGTGCCGGTGGTGCGGATGGTGTCTGCACTGGTCATGGCGATGCTCCCTGGAACGGGCGGCCGCTCTCCCGGCGGACGGGACGGCGGCCCCGGGTGTGCTGTGGTGCGCACCACGGTACGCCGCCGCGCGGAGGGCGGGCAGGCCGGGACGGTCCGTGACGGCCCGCGACGGCGGAGGACCCCGACCGTGCCGGTCGGGGTCCTCCGTGGTGCTGCTCGGCGGGGCGGGTCAGCCCCGGTCGGCGGGCCGGCCGCTGGTGAGGTCCTCGGCCTTGACGCCGACGCCGACGACGGTCGGCGCCCGGCGCGGGGAGTCCTCCGGGGCGCGCTGGGCGACGGCCTTCGCCTCGTGCCGGGCGCCCTCCGCGGTGGCCGCCTGGCCGGCGGTCACCTCGGCCTCGCCCGGCCGGGCCGCCGGTGCCGAGGCACGCCGGGAGCGCCGACGGGGGCGCTCCGGCTCGGCGCCCAGCTGCGCCGGGACCCGCTGCGCCGGTGCCTGCTGCGCCGGGGCTGGAGCCTGCTGCGCCGTGCTCTCCCGCCCAGCGGTCCCCTGCTGGGGGACCTCCGCACGGGCGCCCTCCGCAGCGGCGCCCTCCGCAACGGTGGCCGCCTGGGGAGCGGATGCCGCGGCCGGTGCCTTGGGCTCGAAGGCCTCCGCGAGGGAGTCCAGGCTCAGCGGCCGGGCCTCGGCGGGCTCCTCCACGAGGGCGTGGCCCTGCGGCAGCTCGATGACCTCGCCCTTGATCGTCAGGCGCGAGCCCGGTTCGGCCGGCGAACCGTCGGCGGGGGCCTGCTCCGGTGCGGCCGGGGCGGGACTCTCCCCCGTCTCCGGCTGCTGCTCGGCCGCGTCCGCGCCCTGGCCCCGGTTGCGGCTGCGCTTGCCCCGCCGCTTCTTCCGGGAGCGCCCCGAGCCCTCGGGCCGGGACTCCGCCGGCGGGGCGGCCTCCTCGGCGGGGGCCGGCTCGTCCGCGGCGGCCTCCTCGTGATGGGTGGCAGCGGCGATGGTCGCGAACGCCGTCCGTGCGGCCTCGGCCTTGGCCTTCTCCGCGGGATCCGGCTCGCCGGAGCGCTGCTCCGTCCGGGCGGGCTGCTGCTCGCTCCGGCCCCCGCGGCCGCGCTTGCGCTCGGTCCGGTTCGGCCGCTGGTCGCGGGACTCGCCCGTGGCGCCGCCGGAGCGGCCCTCGAGCGGGTGGTCGTGGACCACCACGCCGCGACCGGCGCAGTGCTCGCACGGCTCGGAGAACACCTCGAGCAGGCCGGTGCCCATGCGCTTGCGCGTCATCTGCACGAGACCCAGCGAGGTCACCTCCGCCACCTGGTGCTTGGTGCGGTCCCGGCCCAGGCACTCCACCAGCCGGCGCAGCACGAGGTCCCGGTTGGCCTCGAGCACCATGTCGATGAAGTCGATCACGATGATCCCGCCGATGTCCCGCAGCCGCAGCTGCCGCACGATCTCCTCGGCCGCCTCCAGGTTGTTCTTGGTGACGGTCTCCTCGAGGTTGCCGCCGGAGCCGGTGAACTTGCCGGTGTTCACGTCGACCACCGTCATCGCCTCGGTGCGGTCGATCACGAGCGAGCCGCCCGAGGGCAGGAAGACCTTGCGTTCGAGCGCCTTCTGGATCTGTTCCTCCACGCGGTAGTTCACGAACAGATCCTCGTCCTCGTCCCACTTCTTGAGCCGGTCGAGCAGGTCCGGCGCGACGTAGGTCACGTACGCCTCGATGTTGTCCCACGCCTCGTCGCCCTGGACGACCATGGTGGTGAAGTCCTCGTTGAAGACGTCGCGGACCGTCTTGATCGTCAGGTCCGGCTCCGCGTAGAGCATCTCGGGGGGAAGCGTCTTCGTCGATCCCGCCCGCTCCTGGATCTGCTCCCACTGGGCGCGAAGCCGGTTGATGTCGTGGGTGAGCTCCTGCTCGGAGGCCCCCTCGGCGGCGGTGCGCACGATGACCCCCGCCCCGTCCGGCAGACGGTCCTTGAGGATCTTCTTCAGCCGGGCCCGCTCGACATCGGGCAGCTTCCGGGAGATCCCGGTCATCGACCCGCCCGGGACGTAGACCAGGTACCGGCCGGGCAGGGAGATCTGGCTCGTGAGCCGGGCGCCCTTGTGCCCCACCGGGTCCTTGGTGACCTGCACCAGGACCGAGTCCCCGGACTTCAGCGCGACCTCGATCCGGCGGGGCCCGCCCTCGACCCGCGACGCGTCCCAGTTGACCTCGCCGGCGTAGAGCACGGCGTTGCGGCCCCGGCCGATGTCGATGAACGCGGCCTCCATGGACGGCAGCACGTTCTGCACCTTGCCCACGTAGACGTTGCCGATGAGCGAGTCCTGCTGGGTGTGCGAGACGAAGTGCTCGGCCAGCACGCCGTCCTCCAGGACGCCGATCTGGATCCGGTTGTCCTTCTGCCGGACCAGCATCTGCCGCTCGACGGACTCGCGGCGGGCCAGGAACTCCGCCTCGGTGATCACCTGGCGGCGGCGGCCGGTCTGGCGGGAGTCGCGCCGGCGCTGCTTCTTGGCCTCGAGGCGCGTGGAGCCCTTCACGGCCACGACCTCGTCGGCCGTGGCGGTCTCCGCGGCCCGGGGCGCCCGGACACGGGTCACGGTGTTGGGCGGGTCGTCGTCGCTGCCGCCCACGAGCTCCATGTCGACCTCGCCGCGGCGGCGGCGGCGACGGCGACGGCTGGTGGTGCCCCCGCCCGAGCCCTGCCCGGCCTCCTCGCCCTCGTCGGCGAGCTCGGCCGTGTCCGGCTCCTCGGGACCGTCGCCCGGGTCCTCGGCGGAGGCGTTCTCCTCCTGCTGGCGGCGCCGCGCCTCCCGGCGGCGGGCGGCGCGCTGCTGAGCGGCCTCGCGCAGCTCGTCGAGGTCCGGGGCGTGGAACATCAGCGAGGCCGCCGTCACGACGGCGGCCGGCGCCGTGCGCGGCTCCCCGTCGTCGTCGGTGTCCTCGTCGTCGGTGTCCTGGGCAGCGGTGTCCTGGCCAACGGTGTCCTGACCAGCGGTGTCCGGACCGGCGGTGTCCTGGGGGTGGTCCTCCCCGGCACCGCTCGTCACGTCCGGCGCGGCCGGGGCGCCGGCCCCGGTGCCCAGGTCCTCGGCCTCGCCGGCGGGCTCGACGCCCTCGGCGGCCTCCTCGGCACCGGGCGTTCCGGGCGCGGGGCCCCCGGGCGCGGCGGCCTCCTGGGCCACCGCACCGGGGCGCTCGTCACCGGGGACCGCGGTCCCCGGAGCGACGTCGAGGGTGTCGGTCCCGGCGGAGTCCCCGCCGGCCGGCTCGGTGTCCGGCGCGGGCTGAGCGGCCTCCGACGGCTCGTCGAGGACGTCACCCGGCGCGTCGGCCGGGATCCCGGGTGCGGTGTCCTGCACCGTTCCCTCCGCCACCGGGAGGTCCCGGCGTGCGTCGTCCGATGTGTTCTGCTGACCAGCGTCCAGGGCGTCCTGCGCCCCGGCCTGGTTCTCCTGTTCGGCATCCATATACAGCTGTGCTCCTGCCGCGGTACGCCGTCCGTACCCGGTCCCCGCAGCGGCTTGGTCGGCGTATCGCCGGTGGGGGTCCACGCGGCGGCCAGAAGTCCTGTGCGTACCCGTCGCGTCCCGCACACCTCGCGAACGGGCGGGGACGGCAACGAGCCAGTCCGGGGCTTCGAGCCGCTGCTCACGAGGGCAACGGTCTTGAGCCGGCGGCGGACGCGCTCAATCCGATGAGAGCCGCGGGTCCTGCCGACCTGGGGTCGAAGTCCGACTGGGCCGAGATCCCGCGTACGGGCGGGCTCGACCGTGGCCAGTATCTCACAGACCCCCCGGTGCGGGCCGGATTGGCCTCGTCACGGCCCGCAACCCTCCGGCAGTGCTCCCGCGCCGGTCCGGGTGGACTCCGGGGAGCATCGCCTAGGATCGGCGTGTGACCTCCACTCCGTCCGCTCTCCACGACTCCCCCGCCGTGCCCCCCGGCCACGACCCCCGCGCCGACCGGCGCTGGGGACTCGTGGCGCTCGTGACGGCGGTCCTGGGCTTCTACGGCGCCGCCACACTGGTGTACGAACGGCTCCAGCTCTTCCTCGACGCCGGGCACCGCACCAGCTGCGACATCAACTCGTGGCTGTCCTGCGGCACCGTGATGCGCACGCCGCAGGCGGAGGCCTTCGGCTTCCCCAACCCCTTCATCGGCATCGTGGCCTACGCGGTCGTCGTGGCCGTTGCGCTGGCGGTGCTGGCCGGGGGCCGGTTCGCCGCCTGGTACTGGTGGGGGCTGCAGCTCGGGGTGACCCTCGGCTGGGTCTTCGTGCTGTGGCTGTGGTGGCAGACCACGTTCGAGATCAACGCGCTGTGCCTGTACTGCATGCTCGTGTGGGTGATGCAGACCGTCCTGGTCGTGCACACCACGGCCCGCAATCTGCGCGCCGGGGTGCTGCCGGCGCCCCGCGGCGTGGCGCGCGCCGCCGAGCAGTGGGCGTGGTTCGTGTCGGCGGCCCTGCTCGTGCTGATCTTCGGGACGGTGCTCGTCCGGTTCGCCGGGGTCATCTTCCCGGCGTGATCCCCGCCGGTCCCGGGCACCGCCCGGACGCCGACGGCCTCCACCCGGACAGGGTGGAGGCCGTCGGTCTCGGCGGAGCCGGTCTCAGGCGAACCAGATGCCGATCTCGCGCTCGGCGGACTCCGGGGAGTCGGAGCCGTGCACGAGGTTCTGCTGGACCGTCGAGCCCCAGTCCCGGCCGAGGTCGCCGCGGATCGTGCCCGGCGCGGCGGTGGTCGGCTCGGTGGTCCCGGCCAGGGACCGGAAGCCCTCGATCACTCGGTGGCCCTCGACGACGGCGGCCACGACCGGACCGCTCAGCATGAACTCGACGAGCGGCTCGTAGAACGGCTTCCCTTCGTGCTCCGCGTAGTGCTGCTCCAGCACCGAGCGCTCCGCGTGCAGCAGGCGCAGCTCGACGAGGCGGTAGCCCTTCGCCTCGATCCGGGCGAGGACCTCGCCGGTGAGGCCGCGGGCCACGCCGTCGGGCTTGACGAGGACGAGAGTGCGTTCCGTGGTCATGGGGGTCCTTCCGAGGTGGGGATCCGGGATGTCGGAGCCCAGCCTAGCCGTCCGGGTGCTCCCGCTCCCACTGCGCCTGGGCGGCGTCGCGGGCGGCGTTCTCCCGGTCCAGCCGCGCCCCGGTGCGCACGGCGTACCACCAGGCGAGCACGGACAGCCCGCCCACGAAGAACATCGTGGGGAGCACGAAGCCCGTGGCCAGGAACACGACCTGCAGGACCCACCCGGCGGTGTACCCCCAGGGCCGGCCCAGCACGGCGGGGGCCAGCCCCAGGAGCAGGGCGAGCGCGGTCCCGCCCGCCAGGAGCCCCGTCCGGGCCCCGTCCCCGAGCTCGCGGCCGAGCACCCCGTAGGCGGTGAGTGCCGCGAAGAACGCGATGAACGCCTCCATGACCAGCACGGAGGAGGCGAACATGGTGCGGATCGAGCGCCGCCGCCCGGGGCGCCGCTCGCGCTGGGCTCTGGTCATGCGTGCCACGTGGGACGGGTCCTCTCCTGCGGGTGGTGCGGTCGGTGCGGGGCGCGGCGCACGCTCACAGCCCCAGCAGCGTGCGGGCCTCGCCGACCACGGTGATCGAGCCCGTGACCAGCACGGCGCCGTCGAACTCCGGGCGGGCGGCGGCGTCCTGGACGGCCTCGGTCATCGCGTCGTCGAGCTGGGGCACGGCGTGGACCACGTCCTCCGGGAAGCCGAGGTCCACGGCGAGCTCCAGGAGCTCCTGCGGGTCGACTGCCCGCGGCGACGAGGACCGGGTGAACCAGAACTCGGTGTGGAACTCCTCGTACTCGTCCAGCAGGACCCGCAGCATCGCCTCGGCGTCCTTCTCCCGGAGCACGCCCACCACGAGATTGAGCTTCCCGAACGTGAAGGCCTCCTTGAGGGCGGCCGCCGCGGCCGTGAGACCGTGCGGGTTGTGCGCGGCGTCGAGGACCACGGGGGGCGCCTTGCGGGCCAGCTCCAGCCGCCCGGGGGACTCGACGGCGCCCAGTCCCGTGCGGACCAGCTCGGGGTTGAGCTCCTTGTCGCCGCCGCCCAGGAACGCCTCCACGGCGGCGACGGCCAGCGCGGCGTTCTCCGCCTGGTGCGCACCGAACAGCGGCAGCAGGACCTCGGGGTACCGCCCGGCCAGGCCCTGCAGGGCGAGCACCTGCCCGCCCACGGCCGTGGCGCGGGCCTCCACGCCGAACTCGACGCCGCCGAAGCGGAACGGGATCCCGAGCTCCCGGGCCCGGGCGAGCAGCACCCCGGCGGCCTCCGGGTCCTGCGCGGCGGAGACGAGGAACCCGCCCGGCTTGAGGATCCCGGCCTTCTCCGCGGCGATCTCCGCGAGCGTGTCGCCGAGCATGTCGGTGTGGTCGAGGTCGACGGGCGTGACCACGGAGACCACGGCGTCGGCCACGTTCGTGGCGTCCCAGGAACCCCCGATGCCCACCTCCAGGACGACGACGTCGACCGGCGCGTCCGCGAAGACCGCGAACGCGAGCGCCGTGACGGTCTCGAAGTAGCTGAGCCGGGGCTCGCCCCGCTCGGCCAGCTCGGCGTCCACGAAGCCGAGGTACGGGGCGATCTCGCCGTACACCCGCACGAACGTGTCGTCGTCCACGGGCGCGCCGTCCACGCTGATCCGCTCGGTGACCCGGGAGAGGTGGGGGCTCGTGAAGCGGCCCACCCGCAGGTCGTGGGCGAGCAGCAGGGCCTCGACCATCCGCGCGGTCGAGGTCTTGCCGTTCGTCCCGGTCAGGTGGATCACCGGGGCGGCGCGCTGCGGCTCGCCCAGGACCTCCATGGCGCGCCGCATCGCGTCCAGGCGCGGCGCCATCCGGTTCTCGGGGGCGCGCTCGAGCAGCCGGGCGTAGACCTCCTCGACGGTCGCCGCGCCGCCGGCCTCCGCGAACGGGGCGCTCATGCCTGCACCGCCCCGGCGTCGGCCGAGGGACCCGCGGAGGTGCCCGCGGAGACCCCGGTCGGGGCGCCCACGACGGACACGGTCACGGACGGCTCGCCCACGCGCAGCTCGAGCTCCGCGGAGAGCGTCTCGCCGGCCACGAGCCCGCGGTTGGCCTCGAGCGCGGCGACCGTCCGCTCGTCGGCGGTGACGACGGTGCGGATCCGGTCGGAGACCTGGAGGGAGGCGTCCTTGCGGGCCTGCTGGATCGCCCGGACCATGTCCCGGGCGGTGCCCTCGGCCTCGAGCTCCGGGGTGAGGTCGGTGTCCAGGACGAGGAACCCCCCGCCGGGCAGGACGGTCACGGCGCGGGACCCGGCCTCGGCGTCCTGCGCCACGACGGTCTCGAGCTCGTACTCGCCCTCCTGGAGCACCGTTCCGCCGGCGGTGACGGTGCCGTCCTCCGCGGTGGACCAGTCCCCCGCCTTGGCGGCCTTGATGACGGCCTGCACGCCCTTGCCCAGGCGCGGGCCCGCGGCGCGGGCGTTGACCTTGAGCTGCTGGGAGATGCCGAACTGCTCCGCGGAGGCCTCGGCGGCGTCGAGCAGGGTCACGGACTTGAGGTTCAGCTCGTCCGCGACGATGCGCTCGAAGGTGCCCGCGAGCTCGTCGCCCCCGGGCACCACCACGGTCATGCCGGCCAGCGGCTGGCGCACGCGCAGCTGGTGGGCCTTGCGCAGCGCGGAACCGTTGGAGCAGATCGTGCGGGTCGTCTCCATGCGCGCCACCAGGCCGGCCTCGGCGGGGAACAGCGAGGCGTCCGGCCAGTCCGTCAGGTGCACCGAGCGCCCGGCGGTCAGCCCGCGCCAGATCTCCTCCGCGGCCAGGGGCAGCAGCGGGGCGGCCACCCGGCAGACGGTCTCCAGGCACGTGTACAGCACGTCGAAGGCGACGGTGTCCTCGTCGAAGAACCGGTCGCGGGAACGGCGCACGTACCAGTTGGTCAGCGTGTCCATGTAGGAGCGCAGGTGCTCCGCGGCGCCCGAGACGTCGTAGCGGTCGAAGGCGTCCTGCACGTCCGTCACGAGCCGGCCGGTGGCGGCGAGCACGAAGCGGTCCATGACGTTCTCGGACTCGTGGCGGGTCCGCGCCTCGTAGCCGGCGCCGCCGTTCGCGGCGTTCGTGTAGAGGCCGAAGAAGTGGTACACGTTCCACAGCGGCAGCATCATCTGGCGCACGCCGTCGCGGATGCCCTGCTCGGTGACGACCAGGTTCCCGCCGCGCAGGATGGGGCTGGACATCAGGAACCAGCGCATCGCGTCGGCGCCGTCCCGGTCCAGGACCTCGTTGACGTCCGGGTAGTTGCGCAGGGACTTCGACATCTTCTGCCCGTCCGAGCCCAGCACGATGCCGTGGCTGATGACGTTGCGGAACGCGGGCCGGTCGAACAGCGCGGTGGCCAGGATGTGCAGCGTGTAGAACCAGCCGCGGGTCTGCCCGATGTACTCCACGATGAAGTCGCCCGGGTTGTGGGTCTCGAACCACTCCCGGTTCTCCATCGGATAGTGCACCTGCGCGTAGGGCATCGACCCGGAGTCGAACCACACGTCGAGCACCTCGGGCACGCGCCGCATCGTGGAGCGGCCGGTCGGGTCGTCGGGGTTCGGGCGGGTCAGCTCGTCGATCCACGGCCGGTGCAGGTCGACCTCGCCGCGGTCGTTGACGGGGAGCCGGCCGAAGTCGGCCTCCAGCTCGGCGAGGGAGCCGTAGACGTCGCGCCGAGGGTGCTCGGGGTCGTCGGACTCCCAGACCGGGATGGGGGAGCCCCAGTACCGGTTGCGGGAGATCGACCAGTCGCGGGCGTTCTCCAGCCACTTGCCGAACTGTCCGTCCTTGACGTTTTCCGGGATCCAGTTGATCTGCTGGTTGAGCTCGACCATCCGCTCCTTGATCCGGGTGACCTCCACGAACCAGGAGGACACGGCGCGGTAGATGAGCGGGTTGCGGCAGCGCCAGCAGTGCGGGTACGGGTGCTCGTAGGTGGCCTGCCGGACCAGCCGGTCCTGCGCCCTGAGGTCCCGGATCACCGTGCGGGCCACGTCCTTGTCGAAGACGTTGCGCCCGGCGATCCCCGCCAGGGGCGCGCCCGGGGCGAGCCGCTCGTCCTCGAAGAGCCGGTAGAAGACCCCGGACTCGTCGAGGGAGAGCACCACCGGGATGTCGTAGCGGGCGCAGACGTTCTGGTCGTCCTCGCCGTAGGCGGGCGCCTGGTGCACCAGCCCGGTGCCGTCGGTCGTGGTGACGTAGTCGGCCACGACGAACTGCCAGGAGGTGGCCGTGCCGAAGCGTTCGGCGTCGGCGAAGTAGTCCCACAGCCGCTGGTAGCGCAGCCCCTCGAGGTCCGCTCCGGGGTGCCGGGCGGTCACGGCCGCGGCCGCGGCCGCCGCCGGGTCCTCGGCCTCGCCCCAGCCGAGGTCCTTGGCGTAGGCGCCCAGCAGCTCCTCGGCGACCAGGAAGCGCCGGCCCGCGAGCTCGCCGCCGCCGGGGACCACGGCGTAGACGATCTCCGGGCCCACGGCGATCGCCTGGTTGGTCGGCAGCGTCCAGGGCGTGGTGGTCCAGGCGAGGGCCTCGACCCCGGCGAGCTCGGCGGCCAGCTCGGGCCGGACCGCCCACGAGGCGTCGTCGAGCACGGGGAACGTGACGGTGACGGTCTGGTCCTGGCGGTCCTGGTAGACGTCGTCGTCCATCCGCAGCTCGTGGTTGGACAGCGGGGTCTCGTCCTTCCAGCAGTAGGGCAGTACGCGGTAGCCGGAGTAGACGAGGCCCTTGTCGTCGAGGGCCTTGAACGCCGCGACGACGGACTCCATGTAGTCCGGGTTGAGGGTCTTGTAGTCGTTGTCGAAGTCGACCCAGCGGGCCTGGCGGGTGACGTAGTCCTGCCACTCGGAGGCGTACTTCATCACGGAGGACCGGCAGGCGTCGTTGAACGCCGCGACGCCCATCCGCTCGATCTCCTGCTTGTCCGCCATCCCGAGCTGCTTCATCGCCTCGAGCTCGGCGGGCAGGCCGTGGGTGTCCCAGCCGAAGCGGCGCTCCACCCGGCGGCCCTGCTGGGTCTGGTAGCGGGCCACGAGGTCCTTGACGTAGCCCGTGAGGAGGTGGCCGTAGTGCGGCAGGCCGTTGGCGAAGGGCGGGCCGTCGTAGAACACGAACTCGTTGGAGCCGTCCCGGCCGGGGTCGCGCTGGTCCACGCTGGCCTGGAACGTGCGGTCCTGCGCCCAGTAGGCGAGGACGCGCTCCTCGACGGCCGGGAACGCGGGCGCCGCGGGAACGCCGCGGGCCGCGGGGTCGGTGGTCGCCTTGGGGTAGACGGGCTGGTCTGACACGGGGTCCATCCTCGTTCTGACGTCGGTGCTGCTCGTGCGGGTCAGGGTGCAAGGACGCTGCCGGCCGGTCGCCCGGGGCGGAACGCGGTACCACCTCGCTTGCGTCCCGGTCCCCGGGGGGACGCAGGCCGCCGCTCGTGACTGCTGTGACGGGCTTACCCGTTCGGTTCTACTGGGGCGCTCCCCTCGGCGGGTCGGGCCTGTTCTTCCGAAGGCTCCCCGGTGATGGCCGGATCGACGCCGCGATGACTGCCCCCATCTTAACCCACCCGGGAGCGCACCGAGGTCGCGGCCGTCGGCGACCGGGCGCGTCCCCGTGGCCGGCAGCCGCGATCTCGCGGGGCTACGAGCGGCGGATCAGCTTGTGCGGGGCCGCCTGGGCCACGGGCTTGATGGTCACGGTGTCGAGGTCCACGTGGTGGGGCAGATTCACCGCGAACGCGCACACCTGGGCGACGTCCTCCGCGGTGAGGGGCTTGTCGACGCCCGCGTAGACCTTCTCCGCGGCCTGCTGGTCCCCGCCGAGGCGGTTGAGGGAGAACTCCGGGGTGTGCACCAGGCCGGGGGCGATCTCGACGACGCGCACGTTGTGCTCGGCCTCCTCGAGCCGCAGCACCTCCGTCAGGGCCCGCTCGGCGTACTTCGCGGCGTTGTAGCCGCCGCCGCCCTCGTAGGCCCGGTGCGCCGCGAGGGACGTGAGGTTCAGGACGGTGCCCTCGCCGTTCTCGCGCAGGGCGGGGAGGAAGGCCCGGGTCAGGCGCATGGTGCCGAGCACGTTGACCTGGTACATCCACTCCCAGTCCTCGGTGCCGGCGTCGGCCACCCGGTCGGTGCCGCGGGCGCCGCCGGAGATGTTGAGCAGCGCGTCCACGCGGCCCTGCTCCTCCAGCACCTGGTCCCGGAGGGCCTCGACGTCCGCGTCCGAGGTGATGTCGCACGGGGCGGGGATGGCCCCGGTCTCCCGGGCCAGCGCCTCGAGGCGCTCGGCGCGGCGGGCCACCGCGTAGACGGTCCAGCCGCTGCGCCGCAGCTCGCGCGCGGTGGCCTCCCCGATGCCGGTCGACGCGCCGGTGACGACGGCGACCCTGCCGGTGTGCGTGTTCGAGCTCTGCTGATCGGTCATGTCCCCACGCTAGCCGGGCGCCGGGCACCGCCCAAGCACCGGGGCGTCGGGGCGCGCACCGGGGCTCGTGAGAGACTGGTCCGCATGGCTGACAACACGCAGGGCACAGACACGCCCGGAACCGCACCGGAGACCACGCCCGCCACGACGCCCGTGACCGTTCCCGAGAAGCCCGCGCTGGAGGGACTCGAGCAGAAGTACGCGCGGAAGTGGCGCGAGGAGGGCACGTTCGCGTTCGACGAGGACACGACCCGCGAGCAGGTCTACTCGATCGACACTCCCCCGCCGACCGCGTCCGGCTCCCTGCACGTCGGCCACATGTTCTCCTACACGCAGACCGACGTGATCGCCCGGTTCCAGCGGATGCGCGGCAAGAACGTCTTCTACCCGCTGGGCTGGGACGACAACGGCCTGCCCACCGAGCGCCGCGTGCAGAACTACTACGGCGTGCGCTGCGACCCCACCCGGCCCTACGTCGAGGGCTACCGCCCGCCGGAGAAGCCGGCGAAGAACCAGCGCGACTGGGACGTGGTGTCCCGCCGGAACTTCATCGAGCTGTGCGAGGAGCTGGCCGTCGAGGACGAGAAGGTCTTCGAGCACCTGTTCTCCACCCTGGGCCTGTCCGTGGACTGGACCCGCACCTACCGCACCATCGACGCCCGCTCCCGGGCGGTCTCCCAGCGGGCCTTCCTCCAGGACCTGGAGGCCGGCAACGCCTACATGGCCGAGGCCCCCACCCTGTGGGACGTCACCTTCCGCACGGCCGTCGCCCAGGCCGAGCTCGAGGACCGGGAGCGCGAGGGCACCTACCACCGCGTCGCCTTCCACCGTCCCGACGGCGAGCCGGTGCACATCGAGACCACCCGCCCCGAGCTGCTGCCCGCGTGCGTGGCCCTCGTGGCCCACCCCGACGACGAGCGCTACCAGCCGCTGTTCGGCACCACGGTGCGCTCCCCGCTGTTCGACGTCGAGGTCGAGGTCCGGGCGCACCCGCTGGCCAAGCCGGACAAGGGATCGGGGATCGCCATGATCTGCACGTTCGGCGACCTCACCGACGTCACCTGGTGGCGGGAGCTGGACCTGCCGACCCGCGCGCTGATCGGCCGTGACGGCCGCTTCGCGAGCGAGACCCCCGAGTGGATCGCCGCGGGCGCCCCGGCCGAGCGCTACGCGGAGGTGGCCGGCAAGACGGTGTTCTCCGCCCAGCAGGCCGTCGTCGAGATGCTCCGCGCGTCCGGGGACCTGGCGGGCGAGCCCCGGAAGGTCATGCACCCGGTGAACTTCTACGAGAAGGGCGACAAGCCCCTCGAGGTCGTCACCTCCCGGCAGTGGTACATCCGCAACGGGGGCCGCGACGCCGACCGGCGCGAGGCGCTGCTCGGGCGCGGACGCGAGATGGACTGGCACCCCGCGTTCATGCGCTCCCGGTACGAGAACTGGATCGAGGGCCTCCACGGTGACTGGCTGATCTCCCGCCAGCGGTTCTTCGGGGTGCCGTTCCCCGTCTGGTACCGGCTCGACGGCGACGGCAACCCGGACTACGACGCCCCCGTCCTGCCCTCCCCCGACCAGCTGCCCGTGGACCCGGCCGCCGACCCGGCCCCCGGCTTCGACGAGTCCCAGCGGGACCGGCCGAACGGCTTCACGGGCGACCCGGACGTGCTCGACACCTGGGCCACGTCCTCGCTGACCCCCCAGATCGCCACGGGCTGGGCGTTCGACGAGCAGCTGCACGCCAACACCTTCCCCATGGACCTCCGGCCCCAGGGCCACGACATCATCCGGACCTGGCTGTTCTCCACGGTGGTGCGCTCCGAGTCGCTGGCCGGCACGGTGCCCTGGACCAACACCGCGCTCTCCGGGTGGATCCTCGACCCGGACCGCAAGAAGATGTCCAAGTCCAAGGGTAACGTGGTGGTCCCCACCGAGGTGCTCGAGAACTACGGGGCCGACGCGGTGCGCTACTGGGCCGCCTCCGCCCGCCTGGGCGCGGACACCGCCTACGACGAGGGGCAGATGAAGATCGGCCGCCGGCTGGCCATCAAGCTGCTCAACGCCTCGAAGTTCGTCCTCGCCCAGGGCGTCACGGAGGCCTCCGTGCTCGGCGCCGGGGCGTCCGCGGACGTCGTGACCGACGCCGTCGACCGGGCGCTGCTCGCCCAGCTGGCCACGGTCGTGGAGCGCGCCACCGCTGCCTTCCGGGACTACGAGTACGCCCGGGCCCTGCAGCTCACCGAACAGTTCTTCTGGACCTTCACCGACGACTACGTCGAGCTCGTCAAGGACCGCGCCTACGGCGCCCGCGGGGAGGCCGCGCAGGCGTCCGTGCACGCCGCGCTCGCCACGACCCTCGACGCGCTGCTGCGGCTGTTCGCCCCCGTCCTGCCGTTCGCCACGGACGAGGTCTGGTCCTGGTGGCGCTCCGGCTCCGTGCACCGGGCGGCCTGGCCGGGCGTCGAGAGCTTCGCGGACGCCGTGACCGACGCCGACCCGGAGGTGCTCACAACCGTGGGCGAGGCCCTCTCCGGGCTGCGCAAGGCCAAGTCGGAGGCCAAGGTCAAGCAGCGCACCGAGGTGCGCTCGGCGACCATCACGGCCGCAGCCGAGGACGTGGCCCGCCTCGAGGCGGGACTCGGCGACCTCAAGGCCGCGGGCAACGCCGCGGAGCTGGTGCTGGTCGCCGGGCCGGAGGGCCTGGCCGTGCGCGACGTCGAGCTCGTCCCCGCGGAGGAGCCGGCCCGGTAGCCCCGCGGGGCCCGCACCCTGAGGGCACGCACCACGAGGACACGCACCACGAGGGCCCGGCCGCCGCGGCGGCCGGGCCCTCGTGCCGTCCCGGCGGGGCCGGGCGGGCGAGCGTCGGGGAAAGGGGTCAGTCGAAGATCGGCTCCGCGCTGCGGGAGCGCTTGAGCTCGTAGAACCCCGGGTAGTCGGCCAGCAGCACGGCGCCGTCGAAGACCTTGCCGGCCTCCTCGCCCGTGGGGGCCGGGGACATGACCGGTCCGAAGAAGGCCGTGCCGTTGACGGCGATCACCGGGGTGCCGACGTCGTCGCCCACCCGGTCCTGCGCCTCCTTCTGCGAGGCCCGGACCAGGTCGTCCCAGCGGTCGGTGTCCGCGGCGGCGGCCAGCTCGGCCGGGAGGCCGACCTCGGCCAGGGACTCGGCGATCACGGCGCGGAAGTCCTTCTGCCCGCCGGGGTGGAGCCGGGTCCCCATGGCGTCGTAGAGCGCCTTGACGTGCTCGGGGCCGTGCTCCTCACGGGCGGCCACGACGACGCGGACCGGGCCCCAGGCCTTCTGCAGGAACGTCCTGTAGTCCTCGGGCAGCTCGTCCCGCCCCTCGTTGAGGACGGCCAGCGACATGATCCGCCAGTCCACCTCGACGTCGCGGACCTTCTCCACCTCGAGCATCCAGCGGGAGGTCATCCACGCCCAGGGGCACGCGGGGTCGAACCAGAAATCCACCTTGTCCGTCATCAGCTTCCTCTCCTGCGGGCGTCCGCCCGGATGGCGGACGCGTCACCGGGTAGAAGCCACGGATCAGGCGGTTTT
This sequence comes from uncultured Kocuria sp., assembly GCF_947500125.1. Taxonomy (GTDB): domain Bacteria; phylum Actinomycetota; class Actinomycetes; order Actinomycetales; family Micrococcaceae; genus Kocuria. The sequence goes on from NZ_CANMRA010000005.1 coordinate 91,716, forward strand.
GTTCCGGTTCTGCTCGTCGCGGATCATCTCGTGGGTGATGACCTCCGGCTCGGCCTGCTTGGCCACGGCCTCCGCGGTCACCAGCACCGCGGCGATGTCGTCCCGGCTGGGGAGCTCGAACATGACGGGCTGGAGCACGTCCTCCAGGATGGCGCGCAGCCCGCGGGCGCCCGTGCCGCGCTTGATCGCGAGCTCGGCGACCGCGGTCAGCGCCTCGGGGTCGAAGGTCAGCTCGACGCCGTCCAGCTGGAACATCTTCTTGTACTGCTTCACGAGCGCGTTGCGCGGCTCGGTGAGGATGCGGGCGAGGTCGGCCACCGACAGCTCGCGCAGCGTGGTCACCACGGGCAGGCGGCCGATGAGCTCGGGGATCAGGCCGAACTTCAGCAGGTCCTCCGGCATGACGTCGGCCATCACCTCGTCCCGCGGTCCGCTCTGCTTGAGCTCGGCGCCGAAGCCGATGCTCGTGCGCCCGGCCCGGGAGTCCACGATGTCCTCGAGCCCGGCGAACGCGCCGGCCACGACGAACAGGACGTTGGTGGTGTCGATCTGGATGAACTCCTGCTGCGGGTGCTTGCGCCCGCCCTGCGGAGGCACCGACGCCACGGTCCCCTCGAGGATCTTCAGCAGCGCCTGCTGCACGCCCTCGCCGGAGACGTCGCGGGTGATCGAGGGGTTCTCGGACTTGCGCGAGATCTTGTCGATCTCGTCGATGTAGATGATGCCCGTCTCGGCCCGCTTGACGTCGTAGTCCGCGGCCTGGATGAGCTTGAGCAGGATGTTCTCGACGTCCTCGCCGACGTAGCCGGCCTCCGTCAGGGACGTGGCGTCCGCGACCGCGAAGGGCACGTCCAGCTTGCGCGCCAGGGACTGCGCCAGGTACGTCTTGCCCGAGCCGGTGGGCCCGACGAGCAGGATGTTGGACTTCGCGATCTCGACGTCCTCGTCACCGGCCGCCGTGGCCAGGGACAGGGGCTTGCCGTTCTCGCCGGCCCGGACCCGCTTGTAGTGGTTGTACACGGCCACGGCCAGCGCCCGCTTGGCGGTCTCCTGCCCGATCACGTACTGGTGCAGGTGCTGGTAGATCTCGTGGGGCGTGGGGAGCTCCTGCTGCTCGAGGTCCTTGACCTCGCTCAGCTCCTCCTCGATGATCTCGTTGCACAGCTCGATGCACTCGTCGCAGATGTAGACGCGCGGGCCCGCGATGAGCTTGCGGACCTGCTTCTGGCTCTTGCCGCAGAAGGAGCACTTGAGCAGATCCGCGGTCTCGCCGATGCGCGCCATGAAACAGTCCTCTGGTCGGGGTACGGGAATCCTCGTCCAGGATAGGCGAGGACCGGGCCCGGCCCCAACATCGGGGCGCCCCGGTGCGCCGCGACTGGTCGGGTCGCGGCGCACCGGGGTGCGGCGGGGCGGGGTGCGGCGGGGCGGGGTGCCCGGGTCAGGAGGTGACGGTCGCGGGCTTGTGGATCTTCCGGGACTCCAGGACGTGGTCCACGATCCCGTACTCCTGGGCGGCGGCCGCGGTGAGGATCTTGTCGCGCTCGATGTCCCGGTTGACCTCCTCGGCGGTCTTGCCGGAGTGCAGGGCCAGGGTCTCCTCCAGCCACTCGCGCATGCGCATGATCTCGTTGGCCTGGATCTCGATGTCCGAGGCCTGGCCGCCGCCCTGGCCGGACATGGCCGGCTGGTGGATCAGCACGCGGGCGTTCGGCAGGGCCAGGCGCTTGCCCGGGGTGCCGCCGGCGAGCAGCACGGCCGCCGCGGACGCGGCCTGCCCGAGGCAGACCGTCTGGACCTCGGGGCGGATGAACTGCATCGTGTCGTAGATGGCGGTCATCGCGGTGAACGACCCGCCCGGGGAGTTGATGTACATCGTGATGTCCCGGTCGGCGTCCTGCGCCTCGAGCACGAGCAGCTGGGCCATGACGTCGTCGGCCGAGGCGTCGTCGACCTGGACGCCCAGGAAGATGATCCGGTCCTCGAACAGCTTGGTGTACGGGTTCTGCCGGCGGTACCCGTAGGGGGTGCGCTCCTCGAAGTCGGGGAGCACGTAGCGGCTGGTGGGCAGGGCGGCCGCGGAACCGGCCGTGGACGAGGGTCCGTGGGTGAAGGTCATGGTTGAGTTCCTCGGAGGTCTGGAAGAGCGTGCCTGGTGGATGGGTGGGACCGCCGAGGTCCTACTCCTGGTCCTTCGTGTCCTGGTCCTTCATGGTCCCGCCGCCGCCGGTCATGGAACCGGCCGAGCTGGCGATGTGGTCGAAGAAGCCGTACTCGAGGCCCCGCTGGGCGTCGAACCAGTTGTCGCGGTCGTTGTCCCGGAGGATCGTCTCGAGGGACTGGCCGGTCTGCTCGGCCGTGAGCTCCGCGAGGCGCTGCTTCATCGAGAGGATCAGCTCGGCCTGGACCCGGATGTCCGAGGCCGTGCCGCCCATGCCGCCGGAGGGCTGGTGCATGAGGATCCGGGCGTTCGGGGTGGAGTAGCGCTTGCCCTTGGTGCCCGAGGAGAGCAGGAACTGGCCCATCGACGCCGCCAGGCCGGTGGCCACGGTCACCACGTCGTTCGGGATGAGCTGCATGGTGTCGTAGATGGCCATGCCGGCGGTGACGGACCCGCCCGGGGAGTTGATGTACAGGAAGATGTCCGCCTGCGGGTCCTCGGCCGAGAGCAGCAGCATCTGCGAGCAGATGAGGTTCGCGTTGTCGTCGCGCACCTCGGAGCCCAGCCAGATGATGCGCTCCTTGAGCAGCCGGTTGTAGACGTAGTCGTCCTGGCCGCCCATGGGGCCGCCGCCCTGGAGGCGCGGGCCGGTGGAGGTTGCGTGGGTCGAGCCGAACGGCGACTCGTGAGCGGAGGTCATGTAACGGTGCCTCTTTCGTCCGTGTGGTCCGGTGATCTCTGAACAGAACACTAGTGCCCGCTCCGGGTCCCGGCCGGTCCCCGTCCGGGTTGTTCGCTGATGGCGCATGGTCGGGCGTGCGCTCCCGCGACGGACGAAGGCGCCGCCGTCCCGGGCGGGACGGCGGCGCCTTCGACAGCGGTCTCAGGACCTCACTTGGCGGAGTCCGGGGAGTCGGCCGACTCGGCGGACTCCGGGGAGTCGGCGGACTCCGGGGACTCGGGCGAGTCCGCGGACTCCTCCTCGGTGCCGGGGGTCGGGGCCGCGGTGGTCTCCTCGGGCTCGACCTCCTCGGCGGGCTCCCCCGCCTGCTCCTCGCCCTGGGGGCGCACGAACTCGGAGAGGTCCACCGTGTTGCCCTCGGTGTCGGTGACGGTCGCGTACTCCAGGACCTTGGCCAGGGCCTTGCGGCGGCGCACCTCGCCCACCATCAGACCGGCCTGGCCCGAGGAGTCCAGCAGCTGGGCGAACTGGTTCGGGTCCATGCCGTACTGCTGGGACATGTTGACGATGTAGTCGATCAGCTCGGACTGCTCGACGCCGATCTCCTCGGCCTCGGCGACCGCGTCCAGCACGATCTCGTTGCGGAAGGCGTCCTCGGCGTTCTTCTGCACCTCGGCCCGGTGGTCCGGGGTGTCGTGGTCGGCCTCGGCCTGCGGGTTGTCGAAGTGCTGGGCGATCTGCTCGTCGATCACGGCCTGCGGCACGGGGATCTCCACGAGGGCCAGCAGCTTCTCCAGGACCTTGTCGCGGGCCTCGACGCCCTGCTCCACCACGCTGCCCTCGGCGGCCTGCTTCTTCAGGTCCTCCTTGAGCTCCTCGATGGTGTCGAACTCGGAGGCCAGCTGCGCGAACTCGTCGTCGGCCTCGGGCAGCTCGCGCTCCTTGACGGCGGTGACCTTGACCTTGACGGTCGCGTCCTCGCCGCTGTGCTCGCCGCCGGCGAGCTTGGTCTCGAAGGTGGCGTCCTCGTCGGCGGAGAGGCCGGTGATGGCCTCGTCCATGCCGTCGAGCATCGTGCCGGCGCCCACCTGGTAGGACAGGTCGTTGGCGGCGTCGACCTCCTCGCCGTCGACCAGGGCCTGCAGGTCGAGGGTCACGAAGTCGCCCTCGGCGGCCGGGCGGTCCACGGTCTTGAGGGTGCCGAAGCGCCCGCGCAGCTCGTCGAGGGCCTTCTGCTCGTCCTCGGCGGAGGCCTCGCGGGCCTCGACCTCGACCTCGAGGCCCTTGTAGTCGGGCAGCTCGATCTCGGGGCGCACGGCCACGTCGATCTCGACCTTGGTGTCGGCCTCGCGGTTCGTCTCGTCCGGCTTGGTGACGACCTCGACCTGGGGCTGGGTCAGCGGCGTGATCTCGTTCTCGGCGAGGGCCTGCTGGAAGAAGGTGTTCAGGCCCTCGTTGAGGGCGTTCTCGACGACGAAGTCGAAGCCCACGCGCTGCTCGATCAGCCGCGCCGGAACCTTGCCGCGGCGGAAGCCGGGGACCTGGATCTGGTTGGCGAGCGAGGTGTAGGTCTGGTCGATGAACGGCTTCAGTTCCGCGAACGGGACGTCCACCACGATCTTGACCTGGGTGGGGTTGAGTTTCTCGACGGCGCTCTTCACTTCCGCTGCACTCCTGAGTGGTAGGTCGGTTGGGTCTTCCGGTGCCGCTCTCCGGCCCGGGACAGTCGGGAAGGCGGCTGCCCGGCGGGGCCGGGCAGCCGCTCCAACGTCGGGGCGACAGGACTCGAACCTGCGATCTCCTGCTCCCAAAGCAGGCGCGCTAGCCACTACGCTACGCCCCGGTACCTGCAGCCTCGGCTGCAACGACTGTGGTCCTGGCACGTGGAAAACGGTCACTTACCAGAAACCACCGGCGAGTCTACCGGCTGGGCGGACGGGGCCGCACCTCGGCCCCGCCGGACCCCGTCCGGGTCGCTCCGCACGGGCTCCGCCGGCCGCCTTCCGCCGCCCCGTCCCGCCGCCGGGATTTGACACCGCGCGCGCCGGGCCGGTTAATGGGATGGGCCTCGTCGGAGCGCCCTGCGGGGATGTAGCTCAATGGTAGAGCCTCAGTCTTCCAAACTGATTACGCGGGTTCGATTCCCGTCATCCCCTCGTCGCCACGAACGCCCCGGTCCCCTGGACCGGGGCGTTCGCCGTTCCGGAGGCACCCCCGGGCCCGCCGGGCCGCGGCCGCCCCGTCAGCGGACGAGACCGACGACCTGCCAGAACCGGCCGCGGTGGGCGTACACGGGCCGCAGGCCCCGGCCGCGCAGCACCGCGAGCATGGCCTCCGGGGAGTGCGCGTAGTTGCGGAACGACCGCCCCGTGGCCCGGTAGAAGACGTTGAGCAGGGCCAGTGACGCCCGGATCCCCGGGGTGCGGGGCGGGAAGCTGAGGACCAGGAGCCGGTCCGCGTGGTCGGCGGCGGCCGTGAGCAGCCGCTCGTGGTCGGGATAGCAGCACACCACGCGGTGCAGGACGACGACGTCGTGGGGCTCCACCCCACCGGGGTCGGCGGCGATGTCGATCCGGCGCCGGGCCGTGCGGCCGACCGTCCCGGCCGCCGCGGCGAGAGCCGCGGCCTCGGCCTCGTAGGAGTCCACGAGCTCGAGATTGGTGGTGCGGGCCGCGCCGCGGCGCAGCAGCTCGAGCTGGACCTCCCCGACCCCGCCGCCGATCTCGAGCACGCTGGCGCCCTCGATCCCCCGGGCGTCCAGGAAGCCGAGGAGCCGGCGCGTGGTCCGGTCCGGGCCGGAACGCCGGTACCGGGCGGCGAGGTGGCGGGCGAGCCGGGGCCCGAACACGCCCTCGTAGGCCCCGGGACCGCAGCAGCTGGTCATGGCACCAGGATATCCCCGCCCGGGACCCGCGTCAGCGCTGGCAGGAGGGGCACCAGAAGAGCGTTCGCCCCTCCAGCTCCCCCGCCGCCACGGGCGTCCCGCACCGGCGGCACGGCAGGCCCTGGCGCCGGTAGACCAGGTGGGCGTGCTCGGGCCACGCCTGCTCCTCCCCGGTCCCCGGACGGTCCGAGGGGTCGGTCGTCACGATCCGGCCGAGCCGCACGCCGGTGCGCATGAGGGCCGCGCTCTCCGCCCACAGCTCCCGCAGCACGGGCTCGCCGAGAGCCCGCCCCGGCGTCATGGGATCCAGTCCGCGCCGGAACAGCGACTCCGCCCGGAAGATGTTGCCCACCCCGGCCACGACGGCCTGGTCCATGAGCAGCGCGCCCACCGGCCTGCGGCTGCGCCGGACCGCGGCCACGAAGGGTGCGGGGTCCGCGTGCGGGTCGAGCGGGTCCGGCCCCAGCCGCCCCCGGGCCGCCTCGGCCTCGGCGGAGCTCTCGAGCACGCACAGCGCCGGCCCGCGCAGGTCGGCCCAACCCTCGTCCCCGACCAGCCGCACGCGCACCGCCCCCACCGGAGGGGGCGGCAGCGGCGGGCCGCCGGCGGGGGCGCCGTCGTCGTGCGCCTCCCGCTCACCGATCCGGCGCGGGGCCCCGATCGAGGAGGCGCCGCGGAAGCGGTCGGTGCCGCCGAAGCTCCACGCGCCGTAGAGGCCGAGGTGCGAGCGCAGCACGCGGTCCCCGGCGAAGTCGAGGAACAGCTGCTTGCCGTGGGCCCGCGCCGCCTCGAGCACGGCACCGTCCAGGGCGGCCGCCCCGTCGGCGAAGCGGCCCTGCGGGGAACTCACGGACAGGGCCTGTCCCACGAAGCAGTCGGCGAACTGGCGGGCGAGCCGGTGGACCGAGTGGCCCTCCGGCACTCAGGCCTCCCGTGCGGCCGGGAACTCGCGCGGGCGCAGCCCCTCGAGCTTGCCGGCGACGGTGCCGGTGGACTCGTACTCGCCGATCTGCGCGATCCGGCGCTCGTGGCGCTCCTCGCCGGAGAAGGGCTCCGCCAGGAACGCCCGGACGATGCCCAGCGCCTCCTCCTGGGGGTGCTGGCGCCCGCCGACCGCCACGACCTGGGCGTCGTTGTGCTGGCGCGCGAGCCGGGCCGTGTCCAGGTTCCAGGCCAGGGCGGCGCGGATCCCCTCGACCTTGTTCGCGGCGATCTGCTCGCCGTTGCCGGACCCGCCCAGGACGATGCCGAGGGAGTCGAGCCCCGCCTCCCGGTCCGCCCGGACGGCGAGCGCGGCGCTGATGCAGAACGCGGGGTAGTCGTCGAGGGCGTCGTACTCGGCGGGTCCGTGGTCGACGAGGTCGTAGCCGGCGGCGACGAGCTCCTCCACCAGGTAGCGGGAGAGGTCCAGGCCGGCGTGGTCGGTGGCGATGTGGACGCGCATGGGCGGCGTGCTCCTGGGGTTCGCGGGAACGGGGCGGGATCGTGGCGCGGGGCCCGCGGAGGCGGACCGGCCGCCCTCCAGCGTATCGGGTGCCGCGGCCGCGCGGACCGGCCGGGGGCTCCCGCGGCGGCCGGGGCCCGGGGGGCATAATGGGACGAATCCCTGCGGCCCACCGGTCGCGGACGCCCCGACCCCCACGTGATCCCGACCCCGACGAGAGGACGGCGCTGAAGTGCCCGGAACCAACCTGACCCGCCAGGAGGCGGCCGCGCGGGCCGAGACCGTGGCGGTGGACGCCTACGAGGTGGTCCTCGACCTCACCCGCGGCAAGCGCGTCTTCCGCTCCACGACCAGCGTGCGCTTCCGGGCGACCCCGGGCTCCGCGACGTTCATCGACGCGATCACCGACGCGGTGCACTCCGTGGTGCTCAACGGCACGGAGCTCGACCCCGCCGAGGTCTCGGACGGCGTGCGGATCCAGCTGCCCGGGCTCGCCGCGGACAACGTGCTGACGGTCGAGTCGGACTGCCGGTACATGAACACCGGCGAGGGCCTGCACCGGTTCGTGGACCCGGTCGACGACGAGGTGTACCTCTACACCCAGTTCGAGGTGGCGGACACCCGGCGGATGTTCGCCGTGTTCGAGCAGCCGGACCTCAAGGCGCGCTTCGCGTACACGGTCACGGCCCCCGCGCACTGGACGGTGGTCTCGACCCAGCCCACTCCGGAGCCCGTCCCCGCCGGTGCGGGCGCCGCCACGTGGTCCTTCGCCCCCACCCCGGTGGTGCCCTGCTACGTGACGGCGCTGATCGCCGGCCCCTACGCCTCGGTGCACGACGAGCTCACCAGCGCCGACGGCCGCACGATCCCCCTGGGCCTGTACGCCCGGCGCTCGCTCATGGAGCACGTGGAGGCCGAGGAGATGTTCGGCATCACCAAGCAGGGCTTCGAGTTCTTCGAGGCGCAGTTCGGGGTGCCCTACCCGTTCGAGAAGTACGACCAGCTGTTCGTCCCGCAGTTCAACGCCGGGGCCATGGAGAACGCCGGCGCGGTGACCTTCGTGGAGCTCTACGTCTTCCGCTCCCGGCCCACGCAGGCCCGGGTGGAGCGGCGGGCCATCACGGTCCTGCACGAGCTCGCCCACATGTGGTTCGGCGACTTCGTGACCATGCGCTGGTGGAACGACCTGTGGCTCAACGAGTCCTTCGCCGAGTTCATGTCCACCCTCGCCGCGGCGGAGAACACCCGCTGGACCGACGCGTGGACCACGTTCGCCGCCGGGGAGAAGTCCTGGGGGTACGAGCAGGACCAGCTGCCCACCACGCACCCCATCAAGGCCGAGATCCGCGACCTCGAGGACGTGCTGGTGAACTTCGACGGCATCACCTACGCCAAGGGCGCCTCGGTGCTCAAGCAGCTGGTGGCCTGGGTGGGCCAGGAGCAGTTCATGGCCGGGCTGAACCGGTACTTCCGCGAGCACGCGTGGGGCAGCACCGAGCTGCGCGACCTCATGGTCCGGCTCGAGGAGGCCAGCGGACGGGACCTCGACCGGTGGGCCGCGACGTGGCTCGAGACCGCCGGCGTGAACACGCTGAGCCCGGCCCTGGAGACCGATCAGGACGGGATCATCCGGGCCTTCCGGATCGAGCAGACCGCGCCCGCGGAGCACCCCACGCTGCGCCCGCACCGGCTGGCCGTGGGCTTCTACGACCACGACGCGGAGCGGGGCAAGCTCGTGCGCACGCACCGGGTCGAGCTCGACGTCGACGGCCCCTCCACGGAGGTGCCGGAGCTCGTGGGACGGGAGCTGCCCGACCTCGTGCTGCTCAACGACGACGACCTCGCCTACGCGAAGATCCGCCTCGACGAGTGCTCCCTGGACACCGCCCTCACGCACCTGAAGAACTTCGAGGACACGCTCCCGCGCGCCCTCGTCCAGGCCTCCGTGTGGGACGGCGTGCACGACGGCGAGACGCCCGCCCGCCGCTACGTGGAGCTCGTGCTCGGCAACATCGCCCACGAGACGGCCTCGACCGGCATCCAGGTGCAGCTGCGCCAGCTCGACACCGTGCTCGACGGCTACGTCGCGGAGCCCGTGCGGGAGACCACCGTGCGCGCCGCCGCCGACCGGCTCCGGCGGCTCACCGAGGAGGCGGCCGCCGGATCCGACCAGCAGCTGCAGTTCCTCAGGGCCTTCGCCCGGCACGCCCGCACCGAGGAGCAGCTGGACGTGCTCGAGCAGCTCCTCGACGGCCGGCGCTCCCTGCCGGGCCTGGCGCTGGACACCGACCTGCGCTGGAGCCTGCTCACCGCGCTGTGCGCCGGCGGGCGCCTCGGCGAGGCGGACGTGGACGGGATGCTCGCGCAGGACAACACCGAGAACGGCGCGATCGCGGCCGCCCGCGCCCGGGCCGCGATCCCCACGGCCGAGGCCAAGGCCCGGGCGTGGCAGCAGATCATGGTGGACGGATCCCTGCCCAACTCGATCCAGGACGCCGCGATCGACGGGTTCCGCACGGCCGCCGACACCTCGCTGCTGGCGCCCTGGGCCGAGCGGTACTTCGCGGCGATCCCGGACGTGTGGCGCACCCGCACCCACGAGCTCGCCCAGCAGATCGCGGTCGGCATGTACCCGAACATCCCCGCCCAGGAGACGGTCGACGCCACGGACGCCTTCCTCGCGGACCTGCCCGAGGACCTGCACGGGCTGCGCCGGCTCGTCCTCGAGCAGCGCGACGCGACCGCCCGCGCGGTCCGCGCGCAGGCCGTGGACGCCGCCTACGAGGCGGTGCGCGCATGAGCGGCGAGCAGCAGCGCCCCCCGTCCGGCGAGCCCGGCACGACGCCCCCGGCCGGCACCGGCCCGGGCGCGGACCCGCGCACCGACCCCGCCGCCGCGGCCCCGCCCGGGGCGCGCTCCTTCGCGGTGGGGGCCCCGCTGTCCCAGCTGCGCCGTCCGGTGCCGCAGGTCGGCGACGAGCGGCAGCAGGCCGAGGCGGGCACGGCGTCGTCGTTCTACGAGCAGGTGGGCGGGCACGAGACGTTCGTGAAGCTCGTGCACGAGTTCTACGTCCGCGTGGCCGAGGACGAGCGGTTCCGGGCGCTCTACCCGGAGGACGACCTCGGCCCGGCCGAGGAGCGGCTGCGGATGTTCCTCGAGCAGTACTGGGGCGGTCCGACCACCTACTCGGAGCGGCGCGGGCACCCGCGGCTGCGGATGCGGCACATGCCGTTCCCCGTGGACACGTGGGCGCGGGAGACGTGGCTGAGGCACATGCGCGCGGCCCTGGACACCCTGGAGCTCTCCCCGCTGCACGACGGGATCATCTGGGACTACTTCGACCGCGCCGCCCACGCCATGGTCAACCGGCCCGGCTGAGGTCCCTCAGCGCTTGGCGAGGACGTGCCCGCCGGGGGTGCTCAGGCGCACCCAGCGGCCGTTCTCGGCCACGGCGACGTCCGCGCCCGGGCGCAGGAAGCCGAGCGAGTACGCGGCGAACGCCGCGCCGTCCGGCAGCGGCGCTCCGGACAGACGACCCGCGAGGGTGTCCGCCCACCCGGACGAGCGGCCCCAGACCTGCGAGCGCACGGTGTCGACGACGGCGGCACCCGCATCGGTGGGCACGGCCCGGGCGACCTCGGCGATCCCGGCCCGGGCGGCCTCGCGCAGCTCGTCCCCGGCGACGTCCCCCACCGGCGACCATCCGCTCAGCGGCGGGGCGATGCCTGCCCAGGAGACGGTCGCGTCCATGGGGGGCAGGCCCACCTCCGTGGCGTACTCGTCCTGGCGCGGCATCCGGTCGAGGACCCCGCCGAGCGGGACGGTGACGTCGAGGGACTGCTCCTGGGCCAGCGCCGCGGTGCGCAGACCCAGCACCGTGGGCGTGCTGTCGAGCAGGCCGTGGGGCTCCAGCACGCACACGTAGACGCCGAGGGCCCGCCCGCGCGCCTGGAAGCGCACCGCGCCCTGGGGGTCCACGCCGCGGGCGCGGGTCAGGTAGGTCCGCAGGTCGGCGACGTCCCGCGGATCCGTCAGGGCAAGGGACCGGTTCACGGGGCTCAGGCCTCGGCGGGGACGGGCCGGCGGGCGAAGCGGGTCGAGGCGTCCGACCACTGGGCCAGCGCGCTGCGCGGCGCCTCGTCGAGGCGCTCGGGCCGTCCGGTGGACCGGTCGATCACGACGACGACCGTCTGGGCCACGGCGTAGACCCGCGAGCCGTCCTCCTCCTGGACGGCGTAGTCGAGCACGAAGCTCGAACCGCCCACGGAGGAGACCCACACGCGCACGAACACCGGATCGGCGCGGTACAGCAGCTGCTCCGTGTACTCGACCTCCTGCCGGCCGATCACGGTCATGCGGTCCCCCAGCAGGGAGCGGAACGTGGCGTCCGCGGGCGCACCGGCCACGGCGCCCCCGGGCAGCGGCCCGGACATGAGCCGCACGCGGGCGTCCTCCAGGTACTGGAGCATCGTGACGTTGTTGACGTGACCGTAGCTGTCGATGTCGCCGAAGCGCATCTGGATGGGGATCAGCAGCGAAGACATGACCCCCATCCCATCACACCGGGGCGGTCCGGTCGCGCCGCGGCGCGTGCGGCGGCTTGGCTAGAGTGAAGCCCATGACCTACAGCCCGATCCCGGACCCCACACAGGCCCTGCTCGACATGCTCGACCTCGCGGACGGGGGTGGCGCGCGCACCCTCGAGGACATCTACGTGGGCCACTCCATCTCCCCCGCGCGCGGCCGGGTCTACGGCGGGCAGGTCCTGGCGCAGGCCGTGACCGCCGCGATGCGCACCGTGGACCCGGAGCGGATCGTCCACTCCCTGCACGGGTACTTCCTGCGCGCCGGGGACGTGTCCCGGCCGATCACCTTCGGGGTGGAGCGGATCCGGGACGGACGGTCCTTCTCCGCCCGCCGCGTGCACGCCTACCAGGAGGGGCGCGCCATCCTCTCGGCCATCGCGTCCTTCCAGGTCCCGGCCCGGGGCCTGGACCACCAGGACGAGTGCCCCCAGAACCTGCCCGACCCCGAGTCCCTGCCGAGCGCCGTGGAGCTGCTGGGCCACGTCGACGCCCCCGAGGCGCAGGCGATCGCCCACGAGCGTCCCTTCGACATGCGCTACATCACCGAGCCGATCTACTTCAGGCCGGACTCCCGCGGCGAGCCCTTCAACGCGGTGTGGATCAAGACCCTCAAGCCGCTGCCGGACGACCCGAACGTCCACCGCGCCGCGCTCGCCTACGCGAGCGACTACACGCTGCTCGAGCCCATCCTCCGGCTGCACGGCAAGACGTGGATCGAGCCGGGCATGAACATCGCCTCCCTCGACCACGCGATGTGGTGGCACCGGGAGGCCCGCGCCGACGAGTGGCTGCTCTACGTGCAGTCCTCCCCCAACGCGTCCTCGGCCCGCGGCCTCGGGGTGGGCCGGATGTTCTCCCGGGACGGACGGCTCGTCGCCACCACCGCCCAGGAGGGCATGATGCGCTTCCCCGAGTTCCACTGAGGCTGCCCGGGCACGACGAAGGGCGCCGGTCCCGGCGGGACCGACGCCCTTCGCGCGGTGGGGCTCAGTCGCGGGTGAGGCGGCGGTGGGTGACGCGGTGCGGCCGCGCGGCGTCGGCGCCGAGGCGCTCCACCTTGTTGGCCTCGTAGGACTCGAAGTTGCCCTCGAACCAGTACCACTGGTCCGGCTCCTCCTCGGTGCCCTCCCACGCGAGGATGTGGGTGGCGACCCGGTCGAGGAACCACCGGTCGTGGGAGACGACCACGGCGCAGCCCGGGAACTCCAGCAGCGCGTTCTCCAGCGAGCCGAGGGTCTCGACATCGAGGTCGTTGGTGGGCTCGTCGAGCAGCAGCAGGTTCCCGCCCTGCTTGAGGGTCATGGCCAGGTTGAGCCGGTTGCGCTCACCGCCGGAGAGCACTCCCGCCTTCTTCTGCTGGTCGGGGCCCTTGAACCCGAACGCGGAGACGTAGGCGCGCGAGGGCATCTCGACGTTGCCGACATTGATGTAGTCGAGGCCGTCCGAGACGACCTCCCACAGCGACTTGTTGGCGTCGAGGTTCGCGCGGTTCTGGTCCACGTAGGAGATCTTGACGGAGTCGCCGATCTTCAGCTCCCCGCCGTCCAGCTCCTCCATCCCGACGATGGTCTTGAAGAGGGTGGACTTGCCGACGCCGTTGGGGCCGATGACGCCCACGATGCCGTTGCGCGGCAGCGAGAAGGACAGCCCCTTGATGAGGCTGCGGTCGCCGAAGCCCTTCTCCAGGTCCTTCGCCTCGATCACGAGGTTGCCCAGGCGGGGCCCCGGCGGGATCTGGATCTCCTCGAAGTCCAGCTTGCGGGTCTTCTCGGCCTCGGCGGCCATCTCCTCGTAGCGGGCCAGGCGGGCCTTCGACTTCGCCTGGCGGCCCTTGGCGTTGGAGCGCACCCACTCGAGCTCGTCGGCCAGCCGCTTGGCCTGCTTGGCGTCCTTCTTGCCCTGCACCTCCATGCGGGCGCGCTTGGTCTCGAGGTAGGCCGAGTAGTTGCCCTCGTACCCGTACAGCCGGCCGCGGTCGACCTCGCAGATCCACTCGGCCACGTGGTCGAGGAAGTACCGGTCGTGGGTCACGGCCATGACGGCGCCGTGGTAGTCCTTCAGGTGCTGCTCGAGCCACAGCACGGACTCGGCGTCGAGGTGGTTGGTGGGCTCGTCGAGGAGCAGGAGGTCGGGCTTCTGCAGCAGCAGCTTGCACAGGGCCACGCGGCGGCGCTCGCCACCGGAGAGGACCTTGACGTCGGCGTCCGGCGGCGGGCAGCGCAGGGCGTCCATCGCCTGCTCCAGCTGGGAGTCGAGGTCCCAGGCGTTGGCGGCGTCGATGTCCTCCTGGAGCCTGCCCATCTCCTCCATGAGGGAGTCGAAGTCGGCGTCCGGCTGGGCCATCTCCTCGGAAATCGCGTTGAAGCGGTCGACCTTGGCCTTGATCTCGCCCACGCCCTCCTCGACGTTGCCGAGGACGGTCTTCTCCTCGTTCAGCGGCGGCTCCTGCAGCAGGATGCCGACGGTGTAGCCGGGGCTGAGCCGGGCCTCGCCGTTGGAGGGCTGGTCGAGGCCGGCCATGATCTTGAGGATGGTGGACTTGCCGGCCCCGTTGGGCCCCACGACGCCGATCTTCGCGCCGGGGTAGAACGACATGGTGACGTCGTCCAGGATGACTTTGTCGCCCACGGTCTTGCGGGCCTTGGACATTGTGTAGATGAATTCCGCCATGCCCTCAAGGCTACCCCGCTCCGCGGCGGCCCACGGGCGGGGACGGAGCAGGAGCGACGGCACCGCGGCCCCCGCTCCGTCCCCGGGGCACCCGCACGGCCCCGCGCGGGGAGCTCAGCCGGCCGCGGGCTGGCGGCTCGGCCGCCGGCCCGGGTCGGCGGCCGCGGCCCCGACGAGCTCGCCGGTCTCCGGGTCGACGCCCTCCGGGACCGCCGGGCCCCCGCCCCCGCCGTCGGGGTCGGGGTCGCCGCTCGCGTCCGACGGATCCCCGCCCGGGGCCGCCGGGGCGTCCGCAGGACCGGTCTCCGCGGCGTCCTCGGGCTGCCCGGCGGGCCGCTCCCCCGTCCGGTCGGCGGGCGGCGAGGAGCTCACGGTGCGCTGGAAGCAGGCCGTGCCGAGGGCGAGGTCGTGCCCGAGGGACACCGCGTCCACGTCCACCGCCGTGTTGCGCCCGTGCTCGCCCTCCCAGAACCGGACCTTGAGCTTGCCGACGACCACCACGGGCTGGCCCTTCTTGATGCTGGCCAGCGCGTTGAGCCCCAGGGCGCGGAACGCCTGGATCGAGAACCAGTTGGTGTGCCCGTCCCGCCACGAATTGGCCTGCTGGTCGAACCAGCGCGGGGTGGAGGCGAGGCGAAAGGTCACCACCACGGTGCCGTCGGGCAGGTTGCGGGACTCGGGATCCGTGGCCACGTAGCCGCGGACGGTGATCTGCTCGGTCATCGGGAACTCCTCTGGACGGCGGCCGGTGCGGCCGGTGCTGGCCCCGGTGGCGGGGTGCACCCAGCGTCCTGCCGGAGCCGGTGCCCCCGCGGCGAACGGGCCCCGGTTGTGGACGGCAGGACCGTCGCCGCCCGAGGGCGCCGCACTGTGCAGTGCGGTGGCGGGACCCGGCGTCCTGATGGCTCAGTCGATGTCGACGGCGTTCCAGGCGATGACGGCGAGGGGCTCCCGGTGCCGCTCCTGCTCGTGGGAGCACGCCCAGCACCAGGGGCCGTAGAGCGGTGGGGCGCCGCACGGGCAGAGCCGGATCCGGGCCATCGGACTCACCTCGATGTTCGTTGCAGTGGCCTGACAGGTGGCGGCCTGCCGGACGACATCCTGCGCGGGTGTCCTCACCCCTACTACCGGCCCAGGGACTCCTGTGGATGCACCGCGGACCGGTTGTCGTGGCCGGCACGGCGCCCGGACCGCCGGAACAGGTGCCGCGGGCGCCCGGTCCCCGCGCGTCGCCCCACCGCTGGGAGCCGTCGCTCCACGCGGCGGGGCGACGACCGCGGACGCCGGCCCCGCACGTCAGCCACGGGAGTCGGCCGCGATCTCGCCACGGCAGTCCGGCCCCGGTGCAGTGCAGGCGCCCGGACGGGAGGCGGAGACCGGCCTCGCGGGCCGCGACCTCCTCCGCCCTCCCGCGCCGGCGCAGCGGCGCCGTGCCCGGCTCGCCGCCGGCCCCGGGCGCGTTCCGATCAGCTAGGCGGCGTGCCCCGGCTCGACCACGATGCAGTCCTCCCGGAAGTCGAGGTGCATGCAGTGCAGCGCGACGACGCCCCGGGTGATCGCCTCCAGCTGCTGCGGATCGATGTCCGGGCCGACGTTGCGGACGATGAAGCCACGGGTGTCCTCCGTGGCCTCCTCCACCGTGTCGTAGTGGTAGTAACGGGCCCCCCGGCCGGTCCACTGCCTGATGATGGTGACGCTCATGGTTCCTCCCCCTGAATCGGATCCGGACGCGTGGTCCGTGGCCGCCCCGGGCACCCCGTCCGGGAACTGCGGCCGTCCCGGCGGGCTGCCGCCGGGGACGTCGCCGAGGTGCTCCTCCGGCTCCTCGTCCGTCCTGGCGCGGAGCTCAGGTGGCCGGATGGCCGCACCCCTCGATGTGCTACTTAACGTATGCGAATTCACAGGGTGGTGCTTGTCCACACTTTCGCGACCGCGAACGATCCAGGGCCGGCCGGGCGGCGCGGGGAGGCGTCGGCGGGGCCGTCCCGGAGCGGGAGGGCCGGGCGGGGCCGGCCGAGGCCGGCGAGGGGGCGCTCGAGCAGGGTACTCCGGGAGACTGCTCCGGCCTCGTGGCAGGCACACGAGGGCGCTCGGTGCCTGCCGGCTCCATCACCGGCGAAAGATGGCCCGCCCGGTCCAGTAAGACCGAGCGGGCCGCGGACACCTAGACGGCGAGATCTGTGTGTCCACCGCACAGCCTACCGCGCCCCCGCTCCGCCCGGGGATGCCGTGGCCCCGAGCAGGCGCCGGCACCCGGTCCGCCCGGCCCCGGCCGAGAGTGCCGTCGACCTCGCCGCTCGAGAGGACCCGCCGCGCACCGCGGCACGAGCTGCCGTCGGATCTGCCGTCGTGGACGACGAGATCCCCGTCGCCCCGGGCGGCGAGGACCGGGACGGCGGGGATCACGAGTGTGCCCCAGGAGGGAGTCGAACCCCCGACCAAGAGATTAGAAGGCTCCTGCTCTATCCACTGAGCTACTGAGGCTTACCGCCCGGGACCGTGTCCTGGGCGCCGCGGACGAGTTTACCAACTCGCCGGGGCGGCACCGGCCGCCTCAGATCACGGCACTCTGCACCGGGGGCTGGTAGCGGCCGCGGAAGAGCCGTCTGGTCGC
This sequence comes from uncultured Kocuria sp., assembly GCF_947500125.1. Taxonomy (GTDB): domain Bacteria; phylum Actinomycetota; class Actinomycetes; order Actinomycetales; family Micrococcaceae; genus Kocuria. The sequence goes on from NZ_CANMRA010000005.1 coordinate 108,757, forward strand.
CGGGTCGATGAACCACAGGTACACGCCGTAGGAGAGGGCGACGACCGCCGCGATCAGCCGGCCGGAACTGAGGTCCAGGTCCAGGTACGGGAAGACGTCCAGCTGGTCGGACACCGCGTAGATCATGAAGAAGACGGTGAGGAAGAACAGGATGTCCACCTGCCAGTCGCTGCGGATGCCCGTGACGGCGAACAGCGGGATGAGCCACACCACGTACCAGGCCTGGATCATCGGGGAGAACAGCACGATCGCGGCGAAAGCCCAGGCCAGACGGCGGATGATCCGCTCGTCCCGGCCCACGAACATCAGCCAGAGGATCACCGGCACCGCGAGGGCCTGCCCCACCGAGTGGATCAGCTCCCGCCACTGGCCCGAGTCCCCGCCCACGGCCGCGGCCAGGGTGGCGGCGAGGCCGCCGACGAAGCCCACGGGGGCGTACCAGATGGACACCGAGCCCGGGGTGGACATGGCGGAGACCCAGCCGAAGCCGAAGCCGTTGATCAGCCCCATCAGCCCGAGCAGGGCGATCGAGTAGGCGAGGACCAGGAACCAGATCACGAAGCGGCGCGTCCACGAGGCGTCCTTGCCCGCCCAGAGCAGGCCGATGAAAGGGAGGAAGACGAGCGTGATGGGCTTGATCGCCACGGACAGGGTGACGAGCGTGGTGCCGAGCAGGCCGCCCCTCCAGTTCCGGTGCACGGCGGCCGCGTAGGTGCCGCCCAGGGCGAGGGCGATCATGATGGCGTCGTTGTGCACGGAGACGATGAAGTTGGTGAGAAACAGGGGGTTCGCCACGCTGAGCCACAGGGCCCGTGCCGGGTTGATGCCGTGCAGCCGCGCGAGCCGCGGGATCAGCCACATGCACGCGATCACGGCGAGCACGCACAGTCCCCGGAACCAGAGCACGGCGGCGTCCGGGTCCGCCCCCGTGACGGCCACCACGAACTGCTCGAGCCACAGGAAGAGCGGCCCGTAGGGCGGCGGGGACTCCGACCACATCTGGTCCGCGCCGAGCTGGAAGAAGTTGTCGATCGTGGAGACGCCGTGCTCGTAGGGGTTCAGCCCGTTGGCCATCACCCGGCCCTGGCCGATGTAGGAGTACACGTCCCGGCTGAACAGGGGGATCGTCACGAGCATGGGGGCGGACCACGCCGCGATGGCGGCGAGCACCCACCGGCCGCTGCCCGGCTCCCACCGGTTGAGCTTCTGCCCCAGCCGCAGCCACTCGCGGATCAGGAGCATCCCGCCCACGGCGAGCAGGAGGATGGAGACGATCACCCCGGTGGTGGTGAAGCGCATGCCGATGATCACCGGCGCCTGCCGCAGCGGGGAGACGGAGGCGAGCCAGCCGACGCCCAGGGAGCCGACGAGGAGCATGACCGAGCCGACGGTGCCCATGATCACGGTCCGCAGCGGCGCCCCGGAGACGTACCGCGAGCTCCCGGGCTCCGCCGGCGGCCGGTCGGCGTCGGGTCCCTCGCCCGGCGCCGGCGTCCTCGAAGTGATCTGCACTGCTCTCCCGATGCGCCCGTCCGTGGTTGCGGGTGCCGCGGCTGGGCGCAGCACGGACCCGTGGTCGCCCCGATCCTATCCCCGGCTCCTGCGGGGATCCCCGCACGGCCACGGCGGGGCGCTGCGCCGTCGGGGCGGCACGGTAGATTGTCCGGGTGGCTAATTCGAACGGACGCATAGTGTGGATCGACTGCGAGATGACGGGGCTGTCCCTCGAGGAGGACGCCCTGATCGAGGTCGCGGCGCTCGTCACCGACGACGAGCTCAACGTCCTCGGGGAGGGCGTCGACGTCGTGATCCGCCCGAGCGAGGCGGCGCTGGCGCAGATGGGGGACTTCGTGCGGAACATGCACACCTCCTCCAAGCTGCTCGACGAGCTCCCCTCCGGCCTGACGATGGAGGAGGCCCAGGAGCAGGTCCTCGCCTACATCAAGGAGTGGGTACCCGAGCCGGGCAAGGCGCCCCTGGGCGGGAACTCGGTGGGCACGGACCGCACGTTCCTGGTGCGTGACATGCCGGAGCTCGTGGCGCACCTGCACTACCGGGTGATCGACGTCTCCACCATCAAGGAGCTCTCCCGCCGGTGGTTCCCGCGCGCCTACTTTCAGGCACCGCCGAAGACCGGCAACCACCGGGCCCTGGGTGACATCCGCGACTCGATCGACGAGCTGCGCTACTACCGCCGCGCCGTGTTCGCCCCCGAGCCGGGGCCGGACTCGGAGACCGCGAAGGGCATCGCCGCGGAGATCTCCGCCTCCCGCACGGGCGCCTGATCCTGCCGACCGCCGGCGGACCTGCCGGGCGTCACCACGAGGGCCTCGGCGTGGTCCGGGGCGCTCCGGGAATGCGGTACACTCGTATGCGTTGCCCAGCGGAAGCACGGTCTTCCGGCGGGCGTTCATGGTGGGCGTAGCTCAGTTCGGCAGAGCGCCTGGTTGTGGTCCAGGAGGTCGCGGGTTCAACCCCCGTCGCTCACCCACTGTGAAAGGCCGTCCCGAGGACTCGGGACGGCCTTTCGTCGTTCCCGGTCCGGTTCGAAGGGGCGCAGGCCCCGGCAAGTCGAAGGAAGTGCGTCATGGCCGTCCGCCCCGTGGTGATCACCGGCGATCCCGTCCTCCACCGTCCCGCCGCGAAGGTGGCGCGGTTCGACGAGGAGCTGCGCGCCCTCGTCGAGGACATGTACGAGACCATGGACGCCGCCCACGGCGTCGGCCTCGCCGCCCCGCAGATCGGCGTGGGCCTACGGATCTTCACCTACACCTTCCAGAACGACGACGGGGTGGCGCCGCGCGGCGTCCTCGTCAACCCGCTCCTGACCCCGGGGAAGGTCTCCCAGGACGCGCCCGACCCGGACGAGGAGTCCGAAGGCTGCCTGTCCGTGCCGGGCCACAGCTGGCCGCTCAAGCGGGCGGACTGGGTCCGGGTCGCCGGGTTCGACGTCGACGGCCGTCCGGTGGACTTCGAGGCCACCGGATGGTTCGCCCGGGTCATGCAGCACGAGTACGACCACCTGGACGGCAAGCTCTACGTGGACCGGCTCAACGACAAGTGGGGCCGGAAGGCACGCAAGGCCGTCAAGGCCGCGGGCTGGGGCCGGCCCGGCCACACGTGGACGCCGGGCGTCGACGAGGACCCGTTCGGCCACTGAGCCTCGTGCGGGCACCGACCCCGGTGCCCGCCACGGCACTCGGGGCTCGGCCGCCGCGGCCCGGACCTCGGTGCCGGCCACGGCCCTCGCGGTCCAGCCGTCGCGGCCCGGCTCCCAGTGCCCCCCGCGGACCCCGGGGGCACGACCGTCGCGGCTCAGTCCTCGGTGCGCACGACGACGAGCTCGCCCGCCGAGCGGGCCGTGGGCTCGGTGAGCTCGGCGGTCCAGCGCTCCCGCGCCGCCGCGAGCAGCTCCTGCGGCGTCCTGGGGCGCTCGCCCTCGGCGGCGCGCTCGAGCAGGTGGCGGGCGAGCAGCCCCCGGGTGTGCTTGGCCATGTGCGAGACGACCTGCCGCTTCCCCTGCCGCTCCCGGACCACCTTCACCCCCACCGTCCGTTCGCGCGGCCCGCGCCACGCCGCCGCGTAGGCGGCCGAACGGCAGTCCACGACGAGCCCGTCCCCGGCCGCTGGCTCCAGCACGCCCGGCAGGTGTCGTCTCCAGTGGGCCGCGAGCCTCCCGAGCCCCGGCAGCTCGGCGCCCATGGACAGGCGGTAGGCCGGGATCCGGTCCTCGGGGCGCACCGCGCCCCACAGGGCCGAGACGACGACGAGGGACTCCGCCGCGGCGGCCCGCTGCGCCGTGGTCATCCCGACCGGGTCCAGGGCGTCGTAGAGCACCCCGGTGTAGACGCTCAGGGCCGGTGAGGCGGGCTCCGCGCCCAGCCGGGTGTTGCGCTCGATCTCCCCTCGCAGCCGCTCCCCCACGCCCAGCACCTCGAGGGCGTCCTCGCGGGCGCTCGTCGCGGCCAGCTCGGTCAGGACCTGCTCCCGGGCGGCGGTGAGCCCGGGGAAGGACAGGGTTGCGGGGTCGACGGGCGAGCCGGCGCCGGGGGCGGTCTTGGTCTCGGAGGGCGGGAGGAGGATCAGCACCCGCAGAAGTCTAGTGATCCCGCGCGGCCGCGTCGCACGCGGGACCCGGCCGGAACCGGTCGGGGCCGGTCGGGACGCCCCGGTCCGGCGGGTAGGATGGGCGGCGGACAGGTCGGCCGGGTGACCGCGGGCCGCGCAGCTCCGGCTGCCGCGGCGCGAGGAAAGTCCGGGCTCCGCAGAGCAGGATGATGGGCAACGCCCACTCGGGGAAACCCGCAGGAAAGTGCCACAGAAAACAGACCGCCCGCTCCCGGTCCGTCCGGGCGGCGGGTCAGGGTGAAAAGGTGGTGTAAGAGACCACCAGCGCGCCGGGTGACCGGCGCGGCTCGGTAAACCCCATCCGGAGCAAGGCCAGACAGGGTGCGTCCGAGGGCTGCTCGTCCGAGCACCCGGGTAGGCCGCTCGAGCCCACCGGCAACGGTGGGCCTAGATGGATGGTCACCAGCACGGCACGGGCGACCGGCCGTGTGCACAGAACCCGGCTTACAGGCCGGCCTGTCCCCCGCTCCCCTTCCGGCGCCGACGGGGCCCCCCTGGCCCCGGCCGGTCGTCAGGAGCGGACGAGGATCACCCCGCACTCCGGGCAGGTGAGGACCTCGTCCTCGGCCGCCGCCCGGAACGTCGCCGCGTCGGTGGGGCTGAGCGCCGATCCGCAGGACCCGCACGCGGTGCCCCGCAGCTCCGCGGCCGCCGGCCGCTCGGTGCCGCGCCCGGTCCGGATCTTCTCGTACCGCGCCAGCAGAGCGGGATTCCCCACGCCCTCCGCGGCGGCGGTGCGCGTGCCGGCCAGCCCGCCGCGCTCGGCCGTCAGGGCCTGGCCCTCCTCGTCCCGGGCCGCGACGCGACGGCGCGCCTCCGCGTCGGCCTCCTTGAGCCGCGGCGTGATGCGGGCGCGGTGCGCGACCGCGTCGTCGAGCTCCTGCATGATCTCCAGCTCGGCCTCCTCCGCCTCGGCCAGCTGCCGGGTGCGGGTCTCGATCTCGTGCTGCAGGCCCATGAGGTCCTTGGCGGACCCGCCCTGCTCGAGACGCCGGCGGTCCTTCTCGATCGAGGCCTGGACACGGGCGGCCTTCTGCTCGGCTGCGGCCAGCCGGTCGCGGATCTCCTGCTCCCCGGACTCGAGCTCCTTCGCGGCGGCGATCGCCCGGGCCCTGAGCTGCAGCGCGGCGGCGACGTCGGGGTCGGCCTTCAGCTCCGCGATCCGGGCGGCGATCCGGCGCAGCCGGGCGTCGACCCGCTCGAGCTCCAGCAGGGCGCGTTGCTGCTCTGTCGTGGCGGTGCTCATGCGGGTCCTCCTGCGGTCGGTGCGGCGGGGTCAGCGGCGGGTTCGGAGTCGGGGTCGGCAGGGCCGGGGGCGGGGTGGTCGATGCGGAAGTCCCACGGGTCGGTGCGCCGTTCCGAGACCTCGATCTGGACGTCGTGGCCGCGCGCGGCGAGCGCCGCCCGCAGTGCGGCGGCGCCCACGGGCAGCCACAGCCACTCGCTCGCGAAGTGGGAGAGGTCCACGAGGTACGGGGTGCCGTCGGCGCCGGGGCCCACGGCGGCCTCGCGCGCCTCGGACGCGGGGTGGTGGCGCAGGTCCGCGGTCACGTAGACGTCGGCGCCGGAGGCCCGCACCGCGTCGAAGAGCGAGTCCCCCGCTCCCCCGCACACCGCGACGCGCCGGACGAGGGCGTCGGGGTCCCCGGCCACGCGCACGCCGTGGGCGGTGGGCGGCACGGCGTCGGCCAGGCGCCGGGCCAGCTCCCGCAGGCGCAGGGGCTGCGCCAGGTCCCCCACGCGCCCGATGCCCACGGCCGGGTCCGCGGGGTGCGGCGCGAGCGGCGTCGTCGTCGTGAGCCCGGCGGCCCGCGCCACGGCGTCCGAGACGCCGTCCGGGGCGGAGTCCGCGTTGGTGTGGCAGGCGAGCAGGGCGCACCCGTGCTCGATGAGCTCGTGCACCACGGCGCCCTTGAAGCCGTCGGCGGCCACGGAGGTGACACCGCGCAGGAGCAGGGGGTGGTGGGTGACCAGGAGGTCGGCACCGGTGGATACCGCCTCGGCCACGACGTCGGCCACCGGGTCCACCGCGAAGAGGATGCGGCGCACGGGCCGGTCCGGGCGGCCGGTGACGAGCCCGCTGGCGTCCCAGGGCTCCTGCAGGTGCAGCGGCCACAGCTGCTCGACGGTCTCGAGCACCTCCGACAGAGAGGGTGCGGGCCCGGGCGGGGACGTGCTCTGCGCGCTCATGGGCCCAGTCTAGGAGTCGGTCCCGCACCCGCCCCGGTGCGGGCCCGGAGGGTCGCGGGAATGATGCGGGCCGCGCGGTGTTGTACGGGTCATGGCCTTCTCCGCGCACGACGACGCACGCCCCGCCCCAGCCCCCGACCCGGATCCCGTTCCCGGCGATCCCGCCGAGCCCGTGACCTTCGTGCTCGCCGGCGGGTGCTTCTGGTGCCTCGACGCCGTCTACCGGATCACCCGGGGAGTCACGTCCGTGGTCTCCGGGTACACCGGCGGCGACCCCGGGCGCCCGAGCTACTACGAGGTGTGCTCGGGCACGACCGGCCACGCGGAGGCCGTCGCCGTGACCTTCGACCCGTCGGTCGTGCCGGCGGACGTGATCCTCGACCTCTTCTTCACCGGCCACGACCCCACCACGCTCAACCGGCAGAACTACGACGTCGGCACCCAGTACCGGTCCGCCATGTTCTGGGCCGACGAGAGCCAGCGGGAGCTGTTCGAGCGGTCGATCACCCGGACGCAGCCGGCGTGGGACCGGCCGATCGTCACGACGCTCGAGCCGCTGGGCACGTTCTGGGAGGCGGAGCCCGAGCACCAGGGCTTCTACGCCGCACAGCCCTGGAACGGCTACTGCCAGGTGATCATCAACCCCAAGCTGGCGAAGGTCCGGAAACGTTACTCCGCGTGGCTTACCGCGTAGTAGCGGTTGCGGGGCCTGGCTAGGCTGAGCTAGGACCGCGCCGTCGCGGGCCCCCCAGAGCACCGGCGGCCAGTGCACCACCCGAGATCCGACAGAGAACCGACCACGCAGAAACCGAGGTACGCACATGCCGAAGATCTACAACGACGTCACCGAGATCGTGGGCCGCACCCCGCTCGTCCACCTCAACCGGCTCGACGAGGGCCTGCCCGGCAACGTCGCCGTGAAGCTGGAGTTCTACAACCCTGCCAACTCCGTCAAGGACCGCATCGGCGTGGCCATCATCGACGCGGCCGAGAAGTCCGGCCAGCTCAAGCCGGGCGGCACGGTCGTCGAGGGCACCTCCGGCAACACCGGCATCGCGCTGGCCATGGTCGGCGCCGCCCGCGGCTACAAGGTCGTCCTGACCATGCCCGAGACCATGTCCACGGAGCGCCGGGTCATGCTCCGCGCCTACGGCGCCCAGATCGTGCTCACCCCGGGCGCGGAGGGCATGCGCGGCGCCGTCGAGAAGGCCCAGGAGATCGTGGACTCGACCGAGAACGCGGTCCTCGCCAGCCAGTTCGCCAACGAGGCCAACCCGGCGATCCACTACGCGACCACGGGCCCCGAGATCTGGGAGGACACCGACGGCAAGGTCGACGTGTTCATCTCCGGCGTCGGCACCGGCGGCACCATCACGGGTGCGGGCCGCTATCTGCGCGAGCAGAACCCGGACGTGCGCCTCGTCGTCGTCGAGCCGGCCGACTCGCCCCTGCTCACCGAGGGCAAGGCGGGGCCGCACAAGATCCAGGGCCTCGGGGCGAACTTCATCCCGGACATCCTGGACCGCGAGATCTACGACGACGTCTACGACGTGACCGTCGAGGACTCCGTGCGGGTCGCCCGCGAGCTCGGCACGAAGGAGGGCATCCTCGGCGGGATCTCCTCGGGCGCCATCGTCTGGGCCGCCCTGCAGGAGGCCGCCAAGGAGGAGAACCGGGACAAGCTGATCGTGGCGATCGTGTGCGACTTCGGCGAGCGCTACATCTCCACCCTGCTCTACGAGGACATCCGGGGCTGACCCGCACGACGGGCCCACGACCCGCCCCCCGCCGGGAATAGCGCCGCCTGCCGGTGACGTTGCTCCCGGTGGTGGGCGGGTCGTTCCCGTCCGCGCCCCCACACGTCCTGCCGGCCCCGGCGGGACAGGACCCCGCCCCCGGAAGAACAGAGGAAGACCGTGAGTTTCTGGAGCAGACTCGCCGAGGACCTGCAGACGGCCCGGACGCACGACCCGGCCGCGCGCTCCCGGGTGGAGATCGCCCTCAACTACTCGGGTCTGCACGCCATCTGGATCCACCGGCTGTCCCACCGGCTGTGGCAGCACCCGGACCGGCGGCTGCTGGCCCGCACGGTCTCCCAGCTCGGCCGCTTCCTCACCGGCGTGGAGATCCACCCCGGCGCCACCATCGGGCGCCGCTTCTTCATCGACCACGGCATGGGCGTGGTCATCGGGGAGACCGCCGAGATCGGCGAGGACGTGATGATCTACCACGGGGTGACCCTGGGCGGGCGCTCCCTGGCGAAGGTCAAGCGGCACCCCACCGTGGGCGACCGGGTGGTGATCGGCGCCGGGGCGAAGATCCTCGGCCCGGTGGAGATCGGCGCCGACTCCGCCGTGGGCGCCAACGCCGTGGTGGTCAAGGACGTGCCGGAGGACTCGATCGTGACCGGGATCCCCGGCAAGGTCCGCCCGCGCACCCCCGAGAAGCAGCAGCCGCTCGTGGACCCCTCCACCTACATCGACCCCGCCATGTGGATCTGATCCCCTCGCGCCGCGTCCGCGCCTCCCGCGAGGCGGCGGGCGCCGCCGCCCGGGTCGGGACGACGCCGGCCGGCCGCCCCCGTGCTGGGGACGGCCGGCCGGCGTCGTCGTGCGGGGCGTCGGCTAGGCGACGACCTCGGAGCGGTCCCCGCTCCACAGGGTGTGGTAGACGCCCTCGGCGTCGTCGGTGCGCCGGTAGGTGTGCGCGCCGAAGAAGTCGCGCAGCCCCTGCGTCAGGGCCGCGTTGAGCCGAGGCCGGCGCAGGGAGTCGTAGTAGTTCAGCGTGGTGGCGAACACCGGCGCGGGGATGCCGCGCTCCACCGCACGGGCCACGACGCGCCGCCAGGACGGCAGGGCGTCCTCGATCGCGGAGACGAACTCGGGGGCGAACAGCAGGTTCAGCGGCTGCTTGTCCCCCTTGTACGCCTCCATGATGACCTCGAGCAGCTCGGCCCGGATGATGCAGCCCTCGCGCCACAGGCCGGCGATCGTCGCGAGATCCAGGTCCCAGCCGTACTCCCGGCCGGCCATCGTGAGCATGTCCAGACCCTGGGCGTAGCTGACCAGCTTCGAGGCGTAGAGGGCCTTGCGCACGTCCTCCACGAACTCGGGGTCGTGCACGACGTCCTCGGTGGTGCCCCCGACTCCGGCGGGCAGCACGCGCTGCGCCTCGAGGCGCATGTCCGGCCCGGCGGAGGAGAGCGCCCGGGCGAAGACGGACTCGGCGATCGCCGTGACCGGGGAGCCGAGCTCGAGGGCCTCCTGGACGGTCCAGCGGCCGGTGCCCTTCTGCCCCGCGGCGTCGACGATCACGTCGATGAGCGGCTGGTCCGTGCGGGCGTCGACCTGGCGCAGCACGTGGGCGGTGATCTCGATGAGGTAGGAGGCCAGCTCGGTGCGGTTCCACTGCTCGAAGACGTCGGCCTGCTCGGCCGGCTCGAGCCCCGCGACGGAGCGCAGCAGCTCGTGCGCCTCGCCGATGACCTGCATGTCGGCGTACTCGATGCCGTTGTGCACCATCTTCACGAAGTGGCCGGCGCCGTCCGTGTCGATCCACGCGCAGCACGGCTTGCCGTCCTCGGCCTTGGCGGCGATGTCCTCGAGGAGGGGGCCGAGGGAGTCGTAGGACTTGGCCGGCCCGCCGGGCATGATGGACGGGCCGAGCAGGGCGCCCTCCTCACCCCCGGAGACGCCGATGCCCACGAAGTCCAGGCCCTTCTCGGCGAGCTCGCGCTCGCGGCGCCGGGTGTCCTGGAAGTAGGAGTTGCCGCCGTCGATGATGATGTCGTCCTTCTCGAGCAGCGGCACGAGCTGCTCGATGACGGCGTCCACGGGGGCGCCGGCCTTGACCATCACGAGGATGCGGCGGGGGGTCTCGAGGGCGTCCACGAGTTCCTGGAGGGTCTCCGTGCGGATGAACGTCCCCTCGTCGCCGTGGGCGTCGAGCAGAGCGTCCGTCTTCTCGACGGAGCGGTTGTGGAGGGCGACGGTGTAACCGTGCCGGGCGAAGTTGCGGGCGAGGTTGGCGCCCATGACCGCGAGGCCGGTGACGCCGATCTGAGCTTTCTGTTCTGCTGCCATGCCCCCAGCCTACAAACTCCGGGGGGTCGCTCCGTCCGGTGCCCACTTGTTGCCGCGGTTCGCCGGGGTCCGCCCGTCCTCGCCGAGGCGCAGGCCGCCGCAGGACGTCCGCGGAGGAATCGCCGTCACAATCACCGCTCGCCCCCGAGCGGCTCCTACATTGGTGCTGAGGGACGAGAGCCGGGGGGCTGCGATGGACGCATGGAAGAGGGCACTGACCGGGGTCGTCGCCTGCGCCGCGCTGTGGTCGGGTGCCGGGCTCGCACCGGCTGCGGCCGCCGGCGGCGGGGTCGACCTGCTCCTGGGCACCAAGCAGGTGCTCGACGAGGCGACGGTCGCCCAGGCCAGCGAGGGGGCGGCCCGACTGTGCGGGGGGACGCCCTCCAGCTACGCGAAGAAGGCCCGGAAGGCCGCCGCCACGGGCAGCATCGTGGTCCTCTGCACCCGGCCCGGGGGCAAGCAGGTGTACTTCCGCTAGCCGTGCCCTGCGCCGGCTCCCGCGGAGGGCGCGCACCGCTCGTGGTGGGTCCTACCGGGATCGAACCGATGACATCCACGGTGTAAGCGTGGCACTCTACCAGCTGAGCTAAAGACCCTGACAACCGGGTGGGAGGTTTGCGCAACCGCCGGCACCCGGTTCCCGAACAGGCTACCCGCCGTGACGGACCGGCGCCGACCGGGTGCGCACCGGCCCCGGTGTGATGTTGACCATACTTCGGCGCGAAGCCTACGGGCGGGCGAGTCGCCGCTCGAGACCGACCAGGAACTCCGTCGCGGAGGCGTCGACCTTCAGCCGTGCCGCGGCGTCCCCGCGGGTGCGCCCGTGATTGACGATCAGCACGGGCACGTCGGCGCGCACGGCGTGCCGGACGAACCGGCGCCCCGAGTTCACCGTCAGGGACGACCCGACGACCAGCAGGGCGTCGGCGGCGTCCACCATGCGCAGCGCACGCAGCACCCGGTGCCGGGGCGCGTTCTCGCCGAAGAACACGACGTCGGGCTTCAGGATCCCCCCGCAGACGGGGCAGTCCGGCACCCGGAAGCCGGCCGTGCGCGGCACCACGGCGTCGGCGTCCGGGGCGAACTCGATGTCCTCCGGCGACGAGATGGACGCGTAGAAGCCGGGGTTGAGCTCGTCGAACAGGTCGGAGAGCACGGCCCGCGGGATCAGGGTCGCGCAGCGCATGCACCCCACCTGCGTGTAGCGCCCGTGCAGGTCCACGACGTTGAGGGACCCCGCGGCCTGGTGCAGGCGGTCGATGTTCTGGGTGACCACGCCCGTCACGGCCCCCGACTCCTCGAGACGGGCCAGGGCCGCGTGCCCGGGGTTCGGCCGGGCGCGCGCCAGGTGGCGCCACCCGTACTGGTTGCGCGCCCAGTAGTGGCCGCGCAGGGCGGCGCTGCCCATGAACTCGTCGAAGGTCATGGGGGTGCGCGGGGTGGAGCCGGGGCCGCGGTAGTCCGGGATCCCGGAGTCCGTGCTGATGCCCGCGCCCGTCAGGACGGCGGTGCCGCGGCCCTCCAGCAGCGCAACCGTCCGGGCCAGACCGTCCTCGAGCCCGGCGGCGTCGGGATCGGGGAACTGGTCGGGGCGTACGGGAGCGCCATAGCCGGGGCGGACGGTGGGCATCGTGGTTCGCTCGGGACCGGGCCGGCCGCGCTCAGCCGCGCAGCCTGGCGAGCGCGGTGCGATAGGCCTCGAGCTCTCGGGGGGTGCCGCGCTCGGACCGGAAGGCGTCGACGACGACTCCCTCCGCGTCCAGCACGAACGTGGCCCGCTCCGCGAGACCTGCCACCGGGTCGAACACCCCGTAGCGCTGCGCCACGGCCCCGTGGGGCCAGAAGTCGGAGAGCAGGTCGAAGTCGAAGGACTCCTCCCTGGCGAACGCCCGCAGCGTGTACTTCGAGTCCACGGACACCGCGAGCAGCCTCACCCCGGCGTCGTCGAACACGGGCAGGCTGTCCTGGAGCCGGCACAGCTCCCCGGTGCAGGTCCCGGAGAACGCGAACGGGAAGAACACGATCGCCACGGGACGGCCCCGCAGGCCGCTGAGGGTGACCGGTTCGCCGAACTGGTTCTGGAGGGTGAAGTCCGGAGCGGGGGCGCCGATCTCGAGCATGCGTGGTCTCCTCCGGTGGGGTCTGTGACGCCCGGTCAGACGTTGCGCTTGGGCATGAGACGGGTCGCGGCCCAGTCCGCACTGACGCGTGCGGTCGTGGTCACGTGCAGTCCCGCCGTGGGCGCGGCCTCCTGGACCTCCGCGGGCGGCACGTAGCCGTCCCGGCCGGCCTTCGGGGTCAGCACCCACACCACGCCGCCGTCGTCCAGGGTGGTGGTGACGTCCACCAGCGTGTCGACGAGGTCGCCGTCGCCCTCGCGGAACCACAGGAGCACGGCGTCCACGACCTCCTGGTCGTCCTCGTCGAGCAGGTCCGAGCCGATCACTTCCTCGATGCCGTCCCTCAGGTCGAGGTCGACGTCCTCGTCGTATCCGAACTCCTGGATGTAGTCGCCATCCTTGAAACCGAGCTGGACTACCGCGTCACCCGCGGTGGTCTTGGCCTCGCTCACTGTTCTTGCTCCTTCTGGGATCGGGTCGACGAACGACGACCGCGCACTGCGTACCGGTGCTGGGCTCCGCCTGCCCGTCGGCGGACCGCGGGGGCACGGTGGCGGGCCGGATACCGGCTTCACCGTCCAGACAACACCGGATCAGGGACTCTTTCAAGCTCCCGCACGGTGAGCACCTCCGAATCATGGGGTGACGCGTGGGGTGACACGCCGTGTGACGGTCCGCCCCGGGTGTGGAAGCATGGTCCCAACAGACACCCCGTACGCCCGAGCAGCCCGGTCGGCGCAATCCGCACGACGGGCCGTTTCCCGGACGGCCGCCCGCTCCGGGTGGCGTCCGGACAGCGGAGCGGGCAACGGGTATTTTGAGACTGTCGGACGACCCGGACGCGTCCGCGCGCGCGCACCCGCCCGGGTCCGGTCCGGCAACTCGACGAAGAGAGGTTGAACGTGCCTTCATCCAGCAACCACCACATCCTCAGTGGCTTGACCAACAACCTGAAGGACTCCGACACCGAGGAGACCCGGGAGTGGATCGAGTCCTTCGAGGGCCTGATCGAGACGCAGGGCACGGAGCGGGCGCAGTACATCATGCGCGCCCTCCTCCAGCACGCCGGCGCGAAGAGCGTGGGCGTGCCGATGGTGACCACCACCGACTACGTGAACTCGATCCCCGTGGACCAGGAGCCGGAGTTCCCCGGTGACGAGGAGATCGAGCGGCGCTATCGGGCGTTCCTGCGCTGGAACGCCGCCGTGATGGTGCACCGGGCCCAGCGCCCTGAGATCGGGGTGGGCGGGCACATCTCCTCCTACGCCGGTGTGGCGACCCTCTACGAGGTGGGCCTCAACCACTTCTTCCGCGGTCCCGACCACCCCGGCGGCGGGGACCAGGTGTTCTGGCAGGGCCACTCCTCACCCGGCAACTACGCCCGCGCCTACCTCGAGGGCCGGCTCACCGAGGAGCAGCTGGACGGGTTCCGGCAGGAGAAGACGAAGGCCCCGAACGGGCTGCCCTCCTACCCGCACCCCCGGTCCATGCCGGACTTCTGGCAGTTCCCCACGGTCTCCATGGGCATCGGCCCGATGAACGCGATCTACCAGGCCCAGTTCAACCGCTACCTGCACAACCGCGGGATCAAGGACACCTCCGATCAGCACGTGTGGGCGTTCCTGGGCGACGGCGAGATGGACGAGCCGGAGTCGCGCGGGCTCCTCCAGCTGGCCGCCAACGACAAGCTGGACAACCTCACCTTCGTCATCAACTGCAACCTGCAGCGCCTGGACGGGCCGGTGCGCGGCAACGGCAAGATCATCCAGGAGCTCGAGGCCTTCTTCCGCGGCGCCGGCTGGAACGTCGTGAAGGTCCTGTGGGGCCGCGAGTGGGACGAGCTGCTCGCCAAGGACGAGGACGGCGAGCTCGTGCGGATCATGAACGAGACCCTCGACGGCGACTACCAGACCTACAAGGCGGAGTCCGGCGGCTTCATCCGCGACCACTTCTTCGGCAAGTCCCCGGCCACCAAGGAGCTCGTCGCCGACATGAGCGACGACGAGATCTGGGAGCTCAAGCGCGGCGCGCACGATTACCACAAGGTCTACGCCGCCTACAAGGCCGCGACCGAGCACCAGGGCCAGCCGACCGTGGTCCTGGCGCAGGGCGTCAAGGGCTACGGCCTGGGCAGTCACTTCGAGGCGCGCAACGCGACCCACCAGATGAAGAAGCTGACCATGGAGGACCTCAAGGCCTTCCGCGACCACCTGCGCATCCCCATTTCGGACGAGGAGCTGGAGAGCGACCTCTACGGCGCCCCGTACTACCACCCGGGCAAGGACTCCCCGGAGATCCAGTACCTGCTCGAGCGCCGGAAGGAGCTCGGCGGCTTCGTCCCGGACCGCCCGCACGAGCAGCACGAGATCGCCATGCCCTCCGACGCCGCGTACAAGTCCGCGAAGAAGGGCTCCGGCAAGCAGATGGCGGCCACCACCATGGCCTTCGTGCGGATCCTGAAGGACCTCCTGCGGGAGAAGGAGTTCGGTCACCGGATCGTGCCCATCGTCCCCGACGAGGCCCGCACCTTCGGCATGGACTCGTTCTTCCCCACGGCGAAGATCTACAACCCCAACGGGCAGAACTACCTCTCCGTGGACCGCGAGCTCATGCTCGCCTACAAGGAGTCCCCGCAGGGCCAGATCCTGCACGCGGGGATCAACGAGGCCGGCTCCGTGGCCGCGTTCACCGCCGCCGGCACCGCCTACGCCACCCACGGCGAGCCCATGGTGCCGGTCTACATCTTCTACTCGATGTTCGGCTTCCAGCGCACCGGCGACTCCTTCTGGGCCGCCGCCGACCAGATGACCCGCGGGTTCATCATCGGGGCCACCGCCGGGCGCACCACGCTCACCGGCGAGGGCCTCCAGCACGCCGACGGCCACTCCCCGCTGCTGGCCGCGACCAACCCCGCGGTGGTCTCCTACGACCCGGCCTACGGCTACGAGATCGCCCACATCGTGCGCCGCGGTCTGGAGCACATGTACGGCACGGGCGACGAGGACCACAACGTCATGTACTACCTGACGGTCTACAACGAGCCGTACCAGCAGCCGGCCGAGCCGGAGGGCGTCGACGTCGAGGGCATCCTCAAGGGCATCTACCTGCTCAAGCCCGCCGAGAACGAGGGGCCCCGCGCCCAGCTGCTCGCCTCCGGCGTGGCCGTGCCGTGGGCCCTCGAGGCGCAGAAGCTGCTCGCCGAGGACTGGGGCGTCTCCGCCGACGTGTGGTCGGTGACCTCCTGGGTCGAGCTGCGCCGCGACGGCCTGGCCGCCGAGAAGGAGGCGTTCCTGAACCCCGGTGACGGGACCCGGACCCCGTTCGTGGCCCAGCAGCTGGCCGGGGCCACGGGCCCGGTCGTGGCCGTCTCGGACTTCAGCGCGGACCTGCCGGACAAGATCCGCCAGTTCGTCCCGAACGAGTTCGCGTCCCTGGGCGCCGACAGCTTCGGCTTCTCGGACACCCGGGCCGGCGCCCGCCGGTACTTCAAGATCGACTCGCACTCCATGGTGGTCCGTGCCCTGGAGATGCTCGCCAAGCGCGGCGAGGTCGACTGGCGCGCTCCCGGTGAGGCGATCGAGAAGTACGCCCTGAACGACGTCACCGCCGGCACCTCCGGCAACGCGGGCGGCGACGCCTGAGCCGAGCCCTCCGACGCGCCACGGCGCCCCGCCCACCCGCGTCCGGGTGGGCGGGGCGCCGTCGTCGTCACCGGGTCCGGGGGCGGCGATCCGGTGCTCTAAGCTCGGAGGCATGGCTGGACAGGACGGGAACTCCACGACGCGCTGGCTGCGCCCCTCGCGCAGACGCTCCACCGACCGGTCCCGTCCCGTCGCCCCGCCCCACCCCCGCACGCTCGAGAACCTCAAGGCGAACCTGGGCGCGATCTCCACGGTCGCGACCCGCCGCCTCGAGACGGATCTGAGCTGGTTCGAGGAGCTGCGCGCCGACGAGCGCTCCGAGCTGGGTCTCGTGGCCCAGCGGGGCATCTCCTCGTTCGTGCGCTGGTACGAGGACCCGGAGGAGCCCCTGTGGGTGCTCACCCAGGTCTTCCGGGGGGCGCCCACGGACCTGACCCGCTCCATCTCCCTCCAGCACGCCCTGCAGCTGCTGCGGATCGTCGTCGACGTCGTGGAGGAGAAGGTCCCGGAGCTCGCCAAGCACCACGACGAGGCCGCGCTGCGGGAGGCCGTGCTGCGCTACTCGCGGGAGATCGCCTTCGCCGCCGCCGACGTCTACGCCCGCGCGGCCGAGAACCGCGGGTCCTGGGACGCCCGGCTGGAGGCCCTCGTGGTCGACGGGATCCTGCGGGGGGAGCACTCCGACTCCTTGCGCTCCCGCGTCGCGGCCCTGGGCTGGGTGTCGTCGGGCCCGGTCACCGTGCTCACGGGATCCGCGCCCGAGGCCGCCGGCCCGTCCACCGTGGCCCGGCTGCGGCGGCTGGCCGGCCGCTACGCGCAGGACTCCCTCGTCTCCATCCAGGGTGACCGGCTCGTGCTCATCCTCGGGGGTCTGTCCGACCGGGACCTCGCCCTCGAGAAGCTGACCGCCGCCTTCGGGCCGGGGCCGGTGGCCTACGGCCCGGAGTCCCCCACGGTCTTCGAGGCGGGCCGCTCCGCCCGGCTCGCCCACGCGGCCCTGTCCGTGGCGCCGGCCTGGCCCGCGGCGCCGCGCCCCGTGCACTCCGAGGACCTGTGGCCCGAGCGTGCCATGGCCGGGGACGAGAACGCGCGCACGGCGATGGTCGAGTCGGTGTACCGTCCGCTGACGCGGTCCGCGACCGGGCTCGTGGAGACCCTGTCCGCCTACGTCTCCGTGGGCCACTCGCTGGAGGCCACCGCCCGGGAGCTGTTCGTGCACGCCAACACGGTGCGCTACCGGCTGCGCCGGATCAGCGACCTGACCGGCTGGGACCCCCTGGTCCCCCGCGACGCGTTCGTGCTGCACTGCGCCCTCGTGGCGGGCCGGCTCGCCGACTCGTGCGCACCCATCGACACGTCCGCCCCCGCCGTGGGACCGGTCTTGTAGCTTCCCTACAAACACCGCCGCCGGGCTTGGTGCCCTCCGGGCCCCCGCCCGGGGGCGCATCCTTGCGAAGCTGTAGCGGTGATCGCGATCGTCTGCCCCGGACAGGGCTCCCAGAAACCCGGCTTCCTCACCGAATGGCTCGCCCTCGACGGCGTCCGCGCCCACCTCGAGGAGCTGGGCGAGGCGGCGGGGCTCGACCTCGTGCACTACGGCACCGAGGCCGACGAGGACACCATCAAGGACACCGCGGTGGCCCAGCCCCTCATCGTGGCCGCCGGCCTCGTGGCGGGCCGGCTGCTCGGCGACCGGATCGGCCCCGGACGGGACGACCTCCTCTTCGCGGGGCACTCGGTCGGTGAGATCACCGCCTCCGCCCTGGCCGGCGCCCTCACCGAGGCCGATGCCATGGCCTTCGTGCGCACCCGTGCCAACGCCATGGCCGAGGCGGCCGCGGCCGTCCCCACGGGCATGAGCGCGGTGCTCGGCGGCAAGGAGGACGAGGTCCTCGCCGCCGTCGAGGCCGCGGGCCTGACGGCCGCCAACGCCAACGGGGGCGGGCAGACCGTGGCCGCCGGCACCCTCGAGCAGCTGGCCGCCCTCGCGGAGAACCCGCCGGCCCGCGCCCGGGTGATCCCGCTCAAGGTGGCCGGCGCCTTCCACACCGAGCACATGGCCCCGGCCCTCGAGCCCCTGCGCGAGCTCGTCCCCCGGCTCTCGCCGGCCGACCCCGTGCACCCCCTGCTCTCCAACGCAGACGGCCGGCCCGTGGCCGGCGGCGCCGCGAACCTCGAGTCGCTCGTGGCCCAGGTCTGCCGGCCGGTGCGCTGGGACCTGTGCACGCGCACGCTCCTGGAGCGCGGCGTCGAGCAGCTGGTCGAGCTGCCCCCGGCGGGAACCCTCGTGGGCCTGGCCAAGCGAGGCATGAAGGGCGTCCCGGCCCTGGCCGTGAACTCCGCGGCGGAGCTGGAGCAGGCCAGGAGTATTCTTGACTGACGTCCGCGCGCGCACCCTGTGCGCCGCCCGTCCCGAGGCCGGAGCAGCCGTTCCGCCCCGCCCAGCCGGCCCGTCCGCCGCGCCCGGCCGCACGAAGGAGCAACGACCCCTGTGGTGACCCTGAAGCAGCAACAGACCAACGCGCACTCCCGGATCCTCGGCCTGGGCGTCTACCGTCCGGACGTGATCGTGACCAACGACGACGTCTGCCAGTGGATCGAGTCCTCGGACGAGTGGATCCAGCAGCGCACCGGCATCAAGACCCGGCACCGCGCCGCCGAGGAGGTGAGCGTCCTCGACATGT
The DNA here is from genome assembly GCF_947500125.1 of uncultured Kocuria sp. Lineage (GTDB taxonomy): Bacteria > Actinomycetota > Actinomycetes > Actinomycetales > Micrococcaceae > Kocuria. The sequence goes on from NZ_CANMRA010000005.1 coordinate 127,602, forward strand.
CGGAGCACGCCGCCCGGGAGGCGCTGGCGGCCGCCGGCATCGAGGCCTCGCAGCTCGGGGCGGTCATCGTCTCCACGATCTCCTTCCCCTACCTCACCCCCTCCGCCGCGGCGGCCCTGACCGACCGCCTGGGGGCCACCCCGGCACCCGCCTTCGACATCTCGGCCGCCTGCGCGGGCTACTGCTACGGCATCGCCCAGGCCGACGCCCTCGTGCGCTCGGGAGCCGCGGACTACGTCCTGGTCATCGGTGTGGAGAAGCTCTCCGACGTCATCGACAACAGCGAGCGCTCCATCTCGTTCCTGCTCGGGGACGGCGCGGGCGCCGTGGTCATCGGCCCCTCGGACACCCCGGGCATCGGTCCGTCCGTGTGGGGTTCCGACGGCTCCAAGTGGGACGCCATCCGGATGACCCACCCGCTCACCGACATCCGGGCGGTGGAGCAGGGGCGCGAGCGCGCCCAGTCGCCCGACCTCATGGACCCGGAGACCGGCCGGGTGCGCGAGGACGCCACCCTCTGGCCGACCCTGCGCCAGGACGGCCAGACGGTCTTCCGCTGGGCCTCGTGGGAGGTCGCCAAGCGCGCGCAGGAGGCCATGGACGTGGCCGGGGTGCAGCCCGAGGACCTGAGCGCCTTCATCCCCCACCAGGCGAACATGCGGATCATCGACCAGATGGCCAAGACGCTCAAGCTCCCCGAGTCCGTCGTCATCGCCCGGGACATCGCCGACTCCGGCAACACGTCCGCCGCGTCCGTGCCGCTGGCGACGCACCGCCTGCTCGCCGAGCACCCGGAGCTGTCCGGGAAGCTGGCCCTGCAGATCGGCTTCGGCGCCGGCCTCGTCTACGGGGCGCAGGTCGTCGTCCTCCCCTGACCTCCGCCGGCACGAGGACCGCCCCCGGCGGTCCTCCCCACGTGTCGGCGCCGCCGCGGGGCCCTGCGAGTCGTCGTAGGGTTGAACCGCACACCCGTTGTCCCCCGGCCCGGCCTTCCGGCCTGACCGGGACAGATGCACCCGGCACCTGCCCGGGGGCGCCCGTCACCACCGGCTGCTCCGGCAGCCGCAGAGAAAGGAAGCCACCATGGCGAGCAAAGAAGAGATCCTGACCGGCCTGGCCGAGATCGTCAACGAGGAGACCGGCCTCGAGACCGAGGCCGTCCAGCTGGACAAGTCCTTCACCGAGGACCTCGACATCGACTCCATCTCGATGATGACCATCGTGGTCAACGCCGAGGAGAAGTTCGACGTGACGATCCCCGACGAAGAGGTCAAGAACCTCAAGACCGTCGAGGACGCCGTCAACTTCATCGACAACGCCCAGGCCTGATCCGGCCGGTCGGTGCGCGGCGCGGCGGACCGCAGGATCCGCCGCGCCGCACCGACCCGCGACCGGGCGGGCCGCCCGCCGCTTCACCCCAGGACACGAGGAAGTGCAGTCATGACCCGCAAAGTAGTCGTCACCGGTCTCGGTGCCACCACCCCGATCGGTGGCACCGTCCCCGAGCTGTGGCGCAGCGCCACCACGGGCGTCTCCGGTGTCAGAGCCATCGAGCACGACTGGGTGGACACCTACGATCTGAGCGTGCGGATCGCCGCGCCCGTCTCGACCCCCGCCAGCGAGGTGCTCCCCCGGGTCGAGGCCAAGCGTCTGGACCCCTCCGGGCAGCTGTCCGTCATCGCCGCCCGCGAGGCGTGGGCCGACGCCGGCTTCTCCGGCTCCAACGCCGAGAACTCCGACGAGATCGACCCGGACCGCTTCGCCGTGGCCTTCGGCACCGGCATCGGCGGGGTCTGGACCCTGCTGGACGCCTACGACACCCTCCAGAAGCGCGGCGCCCGGCGGGTCATGCCCCTCACGGTCCCGATGCTCATGCCCAACGGCAACGCGGCGGCCGTCGGCATGGACCTCAAGGCCCGCGCCGCGTCCATCACGCCCGTCTCGGCGTGCGCCTCCGGCACGGAGGCGTTCTACCAGGGCATGAACCTGATCCGGTCCGGCAAGGCCGACCTCGTGGTGGTCGGCGGCGCCGAGTCCGCCATCCACCCCGTGACCATCGCGGCGTTCTCCTCGATGCAGGCGCTGTCCAAGCGCAACGACGAGCCCGAGCGCGCCTCCCGCCCCTACGACACCGCCCGTGACGGGTTCGTGATGGGCGAGGGCGCCGGAGCCGTGGTGCTCGAGTCGGAGGAGCACGCCCGCGCCCGCGGCGCGCGCGTCTACGCCGAGCTCGCGGGCGCCGGGCTCACCTCGGACGCCTACCACATCACCGCGCCCGACGAGGAGGGCCGCGGCGCCGCCCGCGCCCTCGCGGAGGCGATGGAGACCGGTGAGTTCGGGCCCACGGACGTCCGGCACGTCAACGCCCACGCGACCTCGACGCCGAAGGGCGACGCCCCCGAGGCCGGTGCTCTGCGCCGCGCGTTCGGCTCGGCGGTCGACGACATGTGCGTCTCGGCGACCAAGTCGATGACGGGACACATCCTGGGCGGCTCGGGCGCCGTGGAGGCCGTCCTCACCGTGCTCGCCGTGCACCACCGCACCGCCCCGTGCACGATCAACCTGGAGAACCAGGACCCGGAGATCGATCTCGACGTCGTCACGGACGCCCGCGATCTTCCCTCCGGCGACTTCGTGGCCGTGTCCAACTCCTTCGGCTTCGGCGGCCACAACGCGGTCGCCGCGTTCCGCACCGTCTGAGCGCACGGCCGGCGGGCCCACCCCGTCAGGCGTACGACGAAGGGCCGTCCCGCTGCTCGCGGGACGGCCCTTCGTCGCGTCGTGGGCCCCGCTCCCCGGAGGCGGGGCGGGACGGCGGTCGCTCAGCCGACGCGGTGCAGCCAGCGCACCGGGGCGCCCTCCGCGGCGTGCCGGAACGGCTCGAGCTCCTCGTCCCAGGCCTCTCCCAGGGCCAGCGAGAGCTCGTTGATGACGAGCAGCGGGTTCCCGGCCGCCGTCTCGTAGGCGTAGCGGATCCGGTCCTCCGAGACCATGATGTTGCCGGCGGCGTCGGTGGTCGCGTGGAAGATCCCGAGGTCGGGGGTGAAGGACCAGCGGGCGCCGTCATGGCCGCGGCACGGGTTCTCGGTGACCTCGAACCGGAGGCGTCCCATCGTGCGCAGCGCCGAGGCGAGGAGGGCGCCGGTGCCCGCGGGCCCCGACCACTCGAGCTCGGCGCGCACGGCGCCGGGCTCGGCGTTCTGCTGGGTCCACTCGAGCTCCGTGCGCTGGCGCGCGACCGACTCCAGCGCCCACTGGATGTGCGGGCACAGAGCTCGTGGGGCCGAGTGCACGTAGAGCACTCCGCGCGTGGTGGGTGAAGACATGACCTGTTCCTCCGTCGTGTAGGTACGTCTTCCCCAACGCCCTGCACGGAAGCGGTCCCACCCGTCGGGTCGCGGCGAGCGTGCCGCACCCGGATGATGCTGTTGTCCGGGCTCCCGTGCCGCCGCGGGGATTCGAGGCCCGCACGGCGTCCGGTCGCCCCGGTGCCGCACCCGTCGTTCCGGCCGGCGCCGACCACGTTGCCGTGTCCGGGACGTCGAGTACAATACGCCACTCATTCAACTGCAAACGTTCTCCGGGCGTCAACCCGGGACGCCGTGTTGCTCCCGGGGTCCCGGCCCGCGCGCGCGTCAGGCCCGGGGATGGGCCTGCCGGTAGACGGATCCGAGGCGGTCCACGGAGACGTGCGTGTAGATCTGGGTGGTCGCCACGGAGGCGTGGCCCAGGAGCTCCTGCACCGTGCGCAGGTCCGCGCCGCCGTCCACGAGGTGCGTGGCCGCCGAGTGCCGCAGGGCGTGGGGACCCCTCGCGGCGGTGTCGGGGACGGTGCCCAGCTCGCGCTCCACGACCCGCCGGACCTGTCGGGCGTCGATGCGCCCGCCCCGGGAGCCGAGGAACAGCGCGGGACCGCTGCCCGCCCCCGCCAGGGCCGGCCGGCGGGCGAGCCAGAGCTCCAGCGCCTCGTCGGCGGGGCGGCCGAAGGGGACCGTGCGCTCCTTGTCGCCCTTGCCGATCACTCTGAGGACCCGCCGGGAGCGGTCGACGTCGTCGACGTCGGCGCCCGTGAGCTCGGCCACGCGCGCGCCGGTGGCGTAGAGCAGCTCGAGGAGTGCGCGGTCCCGGGCGACGAGCGCGGCGTCCGCCCCACCGGTCCCGGGCGCGGCGGACCGCGCCGCGAGGTCGTCGAGCAGCTCCCGCAGCCCGTCCGCGGGCACGACGTCCGGGAGGTGGCGCCGGCGCCGGGGCGCGACGAGGCGCAGGCTGGGATCGGGGCTCACGAGGCCCGTGGCGGCGGCCCAGCCGAAGAACCCGTGGACCGACGCCGTCCAGCGGGCCATGGACGAGCGGCCCGCTCCCTCGGCGTGCCGGGCGGCCAGCCACGCCCGGAGCATGTCCAGGTCCACGGCCGCCGGCGCGGCGACCCCGTACCGGGCGTGCAGCCAGGTGAAGAGGGCGCGGAGGTCGCCCGTGTAGGCGTGCACGGTGCGCGGGCTGCGCGCCAGCTCGTGCACGAGGTGCTCCGTGTACCGCTCCAGGGCGCGAACCACGGCCGTGGGCAGCGGGGCGGGCTCGGACGTCATGGGGCGAGTCTAGCGACGGCGGCGCCACCCCTCCCCCGCGCCCTCCGCCAGGCCTCGCTCCTCGAGCCGACGCAGTCCGCCCAGCACTTCGCGGGCCGATAGCCCCGCGACGCGGGAGAGGTGGTCCGGGCGGCTGTGCACCGTCAGGGGCAGGGCGTCGAGGAGCACGCGGTCGCGGTCCGAGAGCCCGTCGACGACGGAGGGCGGGCCGGTGCGGTCCGGGGCCGGCGCCGCCCCGAGGGGCTGGACGAGCTCGAGCACCTCGTCGACGTCCGTGACCAGCACGGCGGTGCCCTCCCGCAGCAGCCGGTGGCAGCCGGCGGAGGTGCCGGCGTGGACGCTGCCGGGCACCGCGCCCACCGGACGGCTGAGCCCGTCCGCGTGGTGGGCGGTGTTCTGCGCGCCCGAGCGCCACCGGGCCTCGACCACCACCGTGCCGGCCGAGAGGGCGGCGATGATCCGGTTGCGCTGGAGGAAGCGGTAGCGGCTGGGGGTGCACCCGGGGGCGACCTCGGCCAGCAGCAGACCGGCGGCCTCGACCGCGCGGAGCAGCTTGTGGTTGCCCGGCGGATAGAGGCGGTCGATCCCGCACGCCATGACCGACACCGTGACCGGGCGCGCGGTGCCGGTGGCCAGTGCGGCCGAGTGGGCGGCCTCGTCGATGCCGTGGGCGCCGCCGGAGACGACCGTCCAGCCGCGGGAGGCCAGGGCGCCGGCGAGGTCCAGGGCGACCTGCCGGCCGTAGGTCGAGCAGTCGCGGGAGCCGACGACGGCGACGGAGCGGGCGGCGGGGAACCCCAGGAGCCGTCGGTCGCCGCGGCCCCACAGGCCCACCGGCTGGAACAGACCCAGATCGGCGAGCGCGCCGGGCCAGTCGGGGTCCTCGGGGATCGCGAACCACGCCCCTGCCCGGGCGGCCGTCTCCAGGTCCTCGGCGGGGTCGAGGTCCGGGGCCCGCGGGGCCCAGCGGGCCAGGGCTCGCCGGAGGTCCACCTGGCGGGGACCGTACCCGGCCCCGGCGGCGGCCCGGACGAACGCCGGGTGCTCCGCGGCCCGGATCGGGCGTGCTCCCGTGGCGATCTCGAGCGCCGCGACCGGCCCGAGCGCCGCCAGCAGCAGCATCGCGGTGGGGTCCGTGGGCTCCACGAGCCGGGACAGGCCGGCCCGGGCCAGGAGCAGCGGGTCGTGGCAGGGGCGCGGGGCGGGCGGGACGTGGTGCATGGCGGGGTCCTCCTGTCGCGGGCGGGGCGGCGGCGGTCAGGCCGGGACGAGGGAGCGGAAGTACAGCGCGGTGTCGACGTCGTCGAGGACCGGGACGCCGCGGCCCTCGAGGTCGGCCAGCGTCCAGGCGACCCGGAGCACCCGCTGGTGACCGCGGGCGGTCAGGGAGCCGCGGTCCATGGCCCGCTCCAGGGGCGCGGTGACCGCGCGCGGGGGGCGCAGGGCGCCGTGGAGGAGACTGCCCCCGAGCTCGGCGTTGGTGCGCAGTCCCAGGCCGCGGAGGCGCTCGGCCTGCGCCGCCCGCGCCCGGGCGACGCGCACGGCGATCTCCGCCGTGGTCTCCCCCTGCCCGGCACCGGCGGCGAGCTCGCCGTAGGAGACCGTCGGGACGGCGATCTGCAGGTCCACCCGGTCCAGCAGCGGGCCGCTCAGCTTGCCGAAGTAGCTGCGGCGCACTCGCGGGGTGCACGTGCAGTCGGCGCCGCGCCCCCCGGACTTCCCGCACGGGCAGGGATTCGCGGCGAGCACCAGCTGGAAGCGGGCCGGATAGACCGCCGAGGCCGCGGAGCGGTCGATCGTGACCCGGCCGTTCTCGAGGGGCTGGCGCAGCGCGTCGATCACCCCGCGGTCGAACTCGGGGGCCTCGGCAAGACATTGCATAACATCCCGCAGTGTCGTATATTTATGCATAGGAATGTATAACCATGCGCAGTAGCAACACCCCTAGCCAGAGCCCCATCCAGGCCGCCATCTACACCCGCATCAGCTCGGACCGCCGAGGGACCGCCCTGGGTGTCCAGCGGCAGCAGGAAGCCTGTAGAGAGCTGACAGAGCGCAACGGCTGGCAGGTCATGGCCGTCCTTGAGGACAACGATCTCAGCGCCTACAGCGGCAAGCATCGACCGGCTTATGCCCGGCTTCTAGAGCTAATGGAGACCGGACAGCTTCAAGCTGTGGTTGCTCTCCACACTGACCGACTCCACCGCTCCCCTATGGAGATGGAGAAGTTCATCGACATCTGCGACCGCCAGAACATCTCTGTCGCCACCGTTCAAGCTGGACCAATCGACCTTTCCACAGCCAGCGGACGAATGGGTGCCCGCGTCTACAGTGCCGTTGCCCGCCATGAGGTCGAGCACGCTATCGAGCGCCAACGAGCGGCCAAGCTCCAAGCCGCTAAGTCGGGCAAGCCGTCTGGCGGCAATCGGCCCTACGGCTACGAACAAAACGGCATGGTGATCATCGAGCATGAAGCCGCCGTCGTCCGTGAAGTGATCGACCGCTTCATAGCTGGCGACTCATGGAGAACGATCGCCATCGATTTGAACAGCCGTGACATCCCAACCGCCAAGGGCAACAAGTGGACTCCCATCAACGTCCGCAACGTAGCCGTGCGCCCCCGCAACGTTGGTATCAGGGTTCACAACGAGGACCGCTACCCTGCCGCCTGGCCTCCACTGATTAGCCAGGACAAGTGGGAGGATCTGCAACTAGCCATCAAGCGTGGTCAAGCCGTCTACGGCCAACGAGGCACTGGCCGGCGACACCTCCTGAGTGGCTTCGTCTACTGCAGCATCTGCGACCAGCGTATGCACATCGTCAACAGCGCCACCCGTGGTGGTGACTACGTGCCTGCCTTCGCTTGCAGGAAATACGACATCAATAAGGAGCCTCTAGGGTGCGGCAAGCTCAAGCGACGGATGCCACCACTAGAAGAGCTGGTCCTTGATGCCGTGATGTACCGGCTCAGCACTCCACGGCTGGACGATCTGATCGCCAGTAGCGAGTCAGCTGCACCAGAGCTCAAGCAGTTTATCCGTGACCGGGACGTCCAAACCGAACGTCTCAACGAGATTCTGGACCTTTACTCAACTGGAGAGCTTGACTTCAGCGAGTACAAGACCGCTAAGGCTAGTGCTGCCGCGCACCTAGAAGAACTAGACAAGCAGATCGCTGACCATGCAGGTAGGCGAACTCTGGTTAATATCCCAGCCGGCCAAACCGTGCAAGAGACTTGGGACAAGTCAGATCTCAAGTGGCGACGCGAACTGCTCGACACTTTGATCGAGAAAATCTACATCGACCCACGTCAACCCGGAAAAGCGATGCCTGTTTTCAAAGGAAAGTATCGATTCGATCCCAATCTCATCCGCATCATCTGGCGTGCCTAAGCTACAGCCATGTTTGCTGTGGTAATCTGCGCCCATCGAGAGGGGACGGGCATGTCAAGAGATGACGAGATGACACCCTTAGAGGCAGGGCATGAGCTTTACAACTTGCTTAAGTACGGCCCGAAGTCAAGCAGTACACCAGTAAGGCGAACAGAGACAAGGCGTATCACTCGACGTCTCCCAAACGGCGAGATTGAGATACTTGAGCAGGAGTTTACTTACGAGGGCTACGAGGACTAAGGGGAGAAATCATGGGCGAGGGCTTCGGGTTTTTTGTGTTTGTCATAATTTTCATGACGCTTTTTCTTGGCGTACTTTTCGCGTGCTTGTGGCTGGCCTATTCCAAGCAGGGACAGCGTAGGCTCAAGAAGGAGTCGATGAAGCGCCAGATCAAGCAAGGCATGAGAGAGGCCGAGATTGAGGACGGCTTGAGCGAGGAAGTGCTGGCTGAGGTCATGGAAGAGCAGCGGAGGAAGCAAGCTAGGCGCGGCCGATGATGGACAAGATCATCAGCGGCTTCCTCGGCCTTCTCTTCGTAATCATCATGATCTACGTACTGATCACCCTACTTGAGCCGTTTGCCTGGATGATCGCCCTAGCTGTGGCTATTGCCGTCGGCATCGCCGTCTGTGCCGGCCTCTATAAACTGATCACGAGCAAGCGCCGCTTCTGGTAGAAACGAGCGTGTTATGCCACAGTAAAAATGGCATGACTTGGCTTCTTCTATCTTTGTTTTTCACTGCCGCCCCGACGATTGGGCTTTTTAGTATGAAGCTGTTTCGGCAACGCCAGTACGACGACGATCGCAAGTACTACAAGCTGACGTTCCCAAGCAGCCTGAACGAAGAAGCCATCCAGTCGTGGCTCAACGCCATAAGTGGCGCTTTCAATGTTGGACCCTCACGCGTCTTTGGCACCCCGACCATCACCTTCGAGACTTGGTCGACCTCGAAAGGGATCACCCACCGTCTGATCGTGCCGACTCACCGCGCTAGCTACGTGGCCGATCAGCTACGGACTCACATACCTGGCCTGAGCGTCACGGAAGACATCGAAAGGCCGTCACCGCACTGGACTTACGCCATTGAGATTGGCATGAGTCACCCCGACCGACCTTTACGCATACCCAGCAGCAAGAGCATTGCAGCTGGACTTCTGGCAGCTGTTCAGACGCTCCAGGACAAGGAAGTGGTGCTGACGCAGTGGGTACTGACCTCAGCAGTCGTCGAGCCTCTACCGTCCCGAGACAATCGCGCTAGGTCTTCCGACTTCAGATACCGGGACCTACTAAGCGGCCAACCCGATGCTGGCCATGACGAGCTCGAGAGTCGGCGCCGCAAGCTGGAGCACCCAAACATGCTGGCAGTCGGACGCATTGCAGCCGTGGGAGCCGGTGAGTTCCAGGCCCGCACCTTGATCAAGGGCGTCAAGGATGCCCTGGCAGCTACCAATAGCCCGGCCAATCAGTTCAAGGTCACCCGCACGTTCAGCGACAAGCTAGCTCGCCAGGTGAGCGAGGCCGCGGCACCCATGTTCTACCCAGCGCAGTTCAACCTTCCGGAGCTCACAGCCTTGATCGGCTTCCCTATCGAGCAGCCCTTCATCGCTGGCCTACCTCAAGGCACGACTCGCCACTTGTTCGCCAATGACGACATCGCCAGGACTGGCCGCATCCTTGGGCACAGCAATTACCCCGGCCACGAGCGACCGATTGCTCAGGACTACAAGCTGGCGACAACCCACACCTTTATCGGTGGCGGCACGTCCTCGGGTAAGTCCACACTGATGGCCAATTCCTTCGCTCAGGACGTTGCCAACGGCTTCGGAGGCATCGTGATCGACGCGGCCAACAGTGAGTCAGACGAGACGCTGTTCCACCGGGCTATGCAGCGCATCCCGCCGCACCGCATTGAAGACGTGATAGTCCTCGACGTCTACCGTGACCGGCTCTCCCCTGTCGGTTTCAACATCCTGGACCAGGGCGACCCTCGAGTAGTGGCTGACCAGATAGCCGAGCTGTTCGGGCATCTGTTCGACAACGACAAGGGCATCTGGACTAGGGAGCTGCTGTTACACGGCCTCTACACGCTGGCTGAGTACCCCGGCTCCACCTTCACTGACCTCATGCCGTTGATCCAGCCGACCAATGACGACGACGCGCTATGGGCTGAGCAGACCATAAGGAACGTCAAGGACCGCGAGCTGGTGGAGTTCTGGAAGCGCTGGAACGCCTTTACGGACAAGGAACGGCACACAGCCATCCAGCCGCTTCTCAACCGCATATGGCAGCTCACAAGCCGTCCTGAGACGCGGGACATCATCACTCAGACCACCTCGTCGTTCCAGATGACCGATGTCCTACGGGACAACAAGATCCTGCTCGTCAACCTCAGCGGTCTACCTAAGCAGACCTCGGAGCTGGTTGGGACGCTCATCATCAACGCACTGTGGAACGCGGCGCAGCAGCAGACGCCGGCCAAGCCGAACTTCCTCTACCTCGATGAGTTCCAAGTCATCACGAAGCTACCGATAGGGCTGGACGACATGCTGGCTCGTGCCCGCAAGCACAAGCTCGGAGTGACGCTTGCGACTCAGTACGTGGACAAGCTGCCGTCCGAAATACAAGCGGCCATCGTCAACAACGCCCGGTCGAGGATCATTTTCCAGTCGAGTGCTAAAGAGGCTCGCATCTGGACGCCTGAGTTTGGAGCTCAGTTCGTGGACACCTACGACTTCATCAATATCCGCAAGTATGAGGCGATTGCTCAGCTCGCCACTTCAGCCGGTACGGGAGTGCCAGTGACGCTAAAGGCCCTGGCTCCAATCCCACCAACCGGCACGGCAGATCGGGTCAAGCAAGCCTCACACCATCGGTACGGGCGCAGCCTGCAGGACATCGAGCAGCAAGTAAAGAAGCGACGCCAACCACTACATAAACCGCGTGGTCAGCGTCGCCCCATTGGGATCACAAAGCTCGAAGACTAGCTTTCGTTGCGGTGAGCCGACTTGTAAGCAGCCTCGATCTCAGCGCTAATGCGGCCACGGTCACTGACCTCAAGGTTCTGCGACTTCGCCCACTCGCGCACCTTCTTGATGTGCTCCTTACGGTCATCCGACGTGCTGCTCTTGCTGGAGCGAGTCGCGGTCTGACGCCGGTTGTCTACCTTAGTAGCGACGTTACGGTAGCGCTCCAAAAGGTTGTCGAACTCAGTAGCCTCATCCGACGACAGGTCAATGTGGTAGTCAGCACCGGCAAAGCTAAAATCAATGCCGACCGGGTTCTCCAGAACCTCACCGGACAGATCAGAAGTGACAACAACCTGGGTAGTACGCGCCATGATTGGCTCCTTTCGATTTGGGCTCGTCACCAACATACACGACTCAAGACAAAGCGAAAGCCGCTCCAAGGCTTTCCTGAGCGGCTTTGTGTTTGCGAGTGGATGAATTATCGACTTCACAGCCAGGACGCTTCCTGCGCGGTCCTACGCGGCTTCTAGGCCATCCTGATGCACGGCGTCTAGTGCGATCATGCCGAGTATGCGATGAACCACGGCGTCTGACTCTTTGTACATCTGCTCGACGCGTTGCCGTAGCTCCGCATCTTCCGGGGTGAATGATGGAAGCTCCCGGCCAAGCATGATGTTAGGCCCCGACCTCGTCAATCGCTGGCTTCATGAGCTTTGTGTACGTGATGGCCGCTGCTAGAGCTATAACTAGCCACTGAACGACGAAGGCCGCCCAGTTGTCGAACGATGGTAGGCCAGTGGTCACTACCGTACCGATGAGGCTGAGAGCGATGTTGATGTAAAGCGGGTAGCGGCTAGTCCACTCGACAGGTACATGCTTGAGCAGCTGGGTCACGACTACCACTGCGCCAGACGCGGCAACGGTAGCTGCTGTTACTAGGTCGGCTATGTTGATTTGAGTTAGGTCCATATTCCTCCTTTACTTTACTTCGTACACACCCGGCCTGAGGGTGGTCGGCTGCACTTGCGCCGCCAGCGCCTTAGCCGGCTCCTTATAAGCCTGACGCAATGCGCGCGGCAAAAAGGTCGTCGGATCAAGCTGGCCCTTAGCTGCTAACTCTTGTTTCCTCTTGTAGTGTGTCGACGTGATTAGCACCTTCTCCGTCTCGGCGAAGGTTCGCTTGCCGACGTTAGTCTTGATGGCGTTGGCGTTTGGCTTCTCACCGAAGAGAGCCAAGTACAGGTAGTTAAGTTGCTGTAGTGTGATCATCTTTTCCTCCTTCTCAAACTTTATGACTCGCGTTGGGCCGATGTACTCCGACCAGCCCAAGTACCTGATGTCGGCAGCCCAGCCGTCAATAAGCTGCTGAGTTAGCTTGTCCAAGCTGCTGAAAGTGATCTGGTCTGCCACTGGCTTTGAGTCGTTCGGGGACGTGTAGGCGACACCACTACCGTCAGCATTGAACTTGGCGATTAGCACATGACCGAACTGGCCCCAGCCCGAGTAATGCAGTGGAAGCCACACACCTTTCGGCACATTCTTGTCTGCGTGTCGACCTAGAGTAATTGGATTAGGGTAACGCACACCCAAGTAAGTACCGCCCTGCCACGATATAAGTGCAGTGGGGCCAGACCAGTCCGCACCATAGGCCGTTTGCACGTAGGCCAGGCACATACCCACCCAGTCATCGAGGGCCTCACCCTCCTGGTAGATCACAGGGTCAAAATTGGGCGTCTTTACTTGCTTCCAACTCATACCACCCCTGTCATTTCCTTATCACTTTCTCGACGTTCAACTGCTTCACGTTCAACGTACTAATGGCGTTGTAGTTGCGATCCTGCTTCTCGTCGATCTGCACGAACATCCGGACCAAATCGGCTTTGAACTCCTCATGCTCACGTCGACGCTCCTCCTCATTGTCCTGTTGCGACTTAAGAAGCGCAGCTAGGCCGTCAAGGGAAGAGGATAGTCTGGTGAGCACGTTCTCGTTCTGCGTAAAGAGTTTTTTCAGCAACCAAATGAGCGCACCACAGAGAGTGGCAACGATCGCGAGAGCTGTAATTGCTACTTCTGCACCGTCCATTTAACCGTAAGCCTCATATGCGACTTGGAAAGTTCCGTTGGCGCTTACGACGTCTATAGTAAATCCGTCCGAATCACAGCTCACCGCATTTGCTCGCATACTGAAAGTCGTAGATCCGGCATTGATCCAACCCATACATGCTGTTGAAGTTCCTTGTTGTGAGTATCCGCTTGCACCTACAGCTGTGGTTTCCACATGTTGACTCCCGGCCGCGTCCATAGCGCCCGACATCGCACGAGCACCAGATGTTGAACCCGCAGACTCCAAATAGAATTTGACGAGTTTAGGCTTGAAACCGAGACCAGTAATGGATTTGTTGCCGGTACTTGAAAAGGTCGAAGCAGGAATAGTACCTATTTTAAAACCGCCGTCACGCTCCGCAGGGCCCACCGACGCTGCTGGCAAGTTGTTCGCCACAGCCTGTGCCAATCCGGCAGCCGATACACGTTTAGTCACATTACCCGAAGTATCGACAATCGGGATCAAGTCGTTGCCATCTGATATTGGTAGTTCTGGTAGATCGCTAATTCGTTTTGCCATGTATTTGTTCCTTTACTTTTCAATTTAACACATTAGCTTGGTTGATCCGGTAATTTTTCATACTGATCGTTTTGCAAGCTTTCCTCGATGTCCGCGACTATCTCGGCTTGTTCCGGTAAGAGTTCTCCCAGCTCGAGAGTCAGGCTGGTGGGCGTATAGGTGAGGCTGACGATCTGCATCAGTAGCCCGTCGATGAAGTTCCCGAAGTTGCCGAAGGTCACCGTTTGGCCGAGCTTGATCGACTCCAGGTCGTACTTGGCCGAGCTGATCGTGAGCGTGGTCGTCCAGATCGGCTGGCTGTAGCGCGACATCTCCTTATTGGCGTACCGCTGCATGGAGTCAGGCAGCGAGAAGCGCCGGTCAGTGATGCGGTGGAGTCCCATTCCCCACGAGGCCTGACTTGCCGAGTCCTCGTACTTCTTGAGGATGTTGACGCCGCTGACCTCAGCGCCGACGAAGTAGACGCGGTTTCTCAGGTTCTCGATCGAGCGCTTCAGTTCCAGGCTCTTGATGTGATGGCCTTTCAGGAACTTGTGGTGCGGCTGAGTGGCCGGCGGTTGCAGGTAGACATAGTTGTCAGCCACGTTGCCGTACCAGTACCAACCAGGTGGCGTCTGTGAGTGCAGGCTTTCAATGGCTTCAAGCTTGGTGTTCAGCACGAACTTCGCGGTGACCTGATCTGTGTTGGCCGAGCTGATCGAGGCGGCTGAATAGGTCATAGGCCCCGGGTTGGTATCCAGGACGCTTCTAGCGATGTCGTGGACGTACTGGTTGGAGTACGTGACTCGGATGGTCTCGCCGCTACGCACGAGCTCGTGCGACAGCTTGTGGCCGTTGCTTGCCAGGGTCACCGTCACGCCAGTTGCATCGCCGTACTTGGACTCATAGTCGAGGATGAAGCCACTGAAAATCCGCACGCCGTTTGGCGCGCCGTAGGCCACCAGCAGCTCCTCGCCGTCCTGAGTGGTGATCGGCTCACCATCCTGGGTGACGAGGGTGTCGAAGCCTCCGTAGATCACGTAGACGTCGACGCTGTAGTTGATGTCCACGTCGGTCCCCTCACCGACGCTGTTGTTGGTCTGGTAGCTGACCATGAGGTTGTGGCCGTCTTCACTCGTGATCGGCTCACTGTCTTGGGTGGTCATGACATCGCGCTTCTCCTTAGTGGTGTTCGGAGAGCGAGACAGTTGCACCGTCATGGTGGTGCCGGGAGTGTTGAGCCGCTGCGTGAACTGCGGGTCGTCCTTGACGTCGGTCCAGGTGCCGACGAACTCGCCGTTGGGCTTGTAGACCTTGTAGAGGTACTTCTTGGCGTCCTGACTACCGACGGATGACCAGTGCGGGGGTAGCAATGACGAATAGGCCGATCCTGTGCCGGCTAGAACGCCTGAACCTAGTGGTTGCTGCCCGCTCACCTAGCTATCCAACCGCCACGTTTACCGCGTCTGTGTACGCCTTTTTCAAAGCGGGAGCTAGTGCCGGTAGCCCTTGGGCGGACTTGATCAAGTTGTATAGCTGCTGTGCGGTGTACGGCTCATTTTGTGGGTTGCCGAGCAAGACTTCGTTGATGACTTGATTGGTCTCGCCAGTGCTTGCCGAGCCTGTCATGTAGATAGAAGCGCGAGCGGGGTAGTACCGGCCGTCCACGACGACGTTGTAGTCGATCTGAGTGCCCATGGATGAGACTGTGTCGTAAGTGATTTGTTTGGTTAGTGGCATGATTTAGTTCCTTTCGTTTATTAAACAGCTACGCCCGGCAATGAAGTGGGCCAAGAATCGTCTGATGTGAATGAGAAGTCTCCTTGTACACTATCGCCAGTCGTCCAGTTACCCGAAGTCAATCCAGCATACACACTTAGTCCAAAGTCTGATGGTGCGGTCATGTTCAATACAAAAGCAGGGAATGTATTGACTCGAACCGTTCCTACTGAACCGCCACCAAATCCCCAAGATGCAGTACGCCTAAAGCCTGTAGGAAAATTGCCATCCAAAAATGATTTTGCGGTAGTTCTAGCTCCAGATGGAGTAGCTCCTACTGCTAGTGAATGTATTCGGGTATATACGACTTGCTCTATGCGTCGAACTTCTATATTTCCACCAGACCAGAATGTCCCAAGAGTAAGTCTCCTCCACCCAGTATCCCCCTCCAACACCTGCCACCCCGTATTACCAGTCCCCACCTTCTTTATCCAAGAGCTTGCTCCGTTGGTTACAGCCTTATCTATATAGATAGAACCTACAGGAGCTGATACTACTCCGTTAGGGAAGCCTGTGCCTTGCAATATCCTAGAGTCAACGTAGTTTTTCGTCGCTATATGAAACTGGGAAGTTGGCTCGCCCATGTTCGCTTGCCCATCAGCATTTCTCTGCACCAACGAGTTTGCAACTGATCCCGGCGCATAAGCTACTGAAGTCTGGTTTCCGCCAGAAGTGGTAGCCGGTATGTGAGACGGTGTAGCGATAACGTTTATTTTGCCAGCAAGTGCCGTATCAACAGCATCCACGGCATCCTTTGTTGACTGAATGGCGCTCTCAATGTCAGTGAGAGTCTTAGCTGTAGTAGTGCCCAAAATAATCCAGCCCTGCTTTACGTCCCTGGCCTCAGTCCCCTCCTGGGTCCGGACCACGAACACCTCATCACCTTGAATGTCGTCTATGTACCCGATTTCAGCGTTGTTGCGTTCCGGTGCTTGACCGCTCGGGACCATGGTCACTGGCATGTTGACGCTGAACAACGCACCCTCGCCCGGCTGCAGCGTGAAACTAGTGACCGGCGTGTATGTGGCCGGCGCTGTCAGTATGTGGCCGACTGCTAAGTTCTTATGATTATCGAATTGGAAGCTCATTTTGTTTTCTCCGTTTGGTTATATGCACTCATCATCTCCTCCTATAGCCACCTTCTTACATAGCCAGCGGTCAGCAGAGCATTCCGAGTCGTGAAGTCATCGTTGTACCCCAGTCGACCTATGCCAGCCTCGAACTCCGGCAACTGCCCGGTGAAGTCGGTCGCGATGTTATTGACAAACACCGTCCCCTCAATGGTGCTAATTTCCAGTAAGTCACCTGCGACCCAGTCGCGGGTTACCTGTATCTGTCGGAGGCTGATGCCGTTTGAAATCGTGACTGTCTTGCCCACTCCCCCGGTCACATCGTTGATCAGAACGCTAATGACCGGCTCAGCCTTATAGCTGCCGCCTACGTCAATTGGGATCGTCGCTGATGAGTTCGTGATCAACTCACCGGCAACCAGCGTCGTGCTGCTCAGGTCCCAGCCCATGCCGTCCGGCGACAAGAACTCAATCGAGAACCCGAACGACGTCAGTCCGATGCGGCTGAGGATGACGTTCTGAGCTGAGGCCAGGTAGCGTCTCACTCCCCCGGCATAGTCGATGTCTAGCGCCTGGTTCTTGGCTCCCATGGCCCTCATGAACTCATCACGAGCCTGCTCGACCTCAGCGATGGTGGACTTGCGGAACCAGCCCTCCACGGTGAAGGTCTTACTGTCGTACTGCTGCTTGACGATCAGGGCGCCGTCACGCTCAGCCAGTGGGTCCGCTTGGATCCTGTTGGTCGGGGCCGAGTAGATGTCAGTATCGGTCACCCGAAAGCCGTTAGCCTGTAAATCAAATGCGCCGTATTTCAGTCCTATCATGATGCCATTCCTATGCGAGCTAGTCGCTGTGTCTTATCTATGCGCTTAAAGAACTCCTCAACGCTTTCAGCAGTCTGGAAGGTAAAGTTGCCGCTCAAGTTGTTTGTAACGCCTCCTGCGCCCTCTCCTGCAAGCTCAGAGCGTGTTCTGTATGCCTGAGTGACTTGTGAGCCGCGTGGAAGGTTGACTATTTCCGGACCATGTTCACCAACTAATGTGCGGCCACCTGGAGAGTAGATCGTTCCAATAGCGTTCTTGTTCTTTGGCGCTGCAACTGGCGAGTTTGAACTGCCTTCAGTGCTGTGCTTGCCTACAACGTTGAAGCTAAAGGTGCGACCGTTTAGTCCACCGAGCGTTCGATTCAACCCTGCGGCTTCGTCATTTTGCTGTCGGATCTGATCTGCCGTGAGTGCAAACGCGCCTTGTTTGCGCTTTTCCGCAGCGGCTACGGCGCTTTCCTGGTTGGCTAATTCTTGCTGAGCACCCTTGTTCTTGTTGACGGCATCCCGAGCTCGATCATTAGCACCAGCTAGGTCATGTTCGGCTTGACTTAGTTGAGCAGCGGCTTCACGAGCCTCCAAAGAGCCTGCCCCATAGTCACGAACGGCTTGAGCGTGAGTACGAGTTGCACGTTCAACGCGTAGGTTTGCCTGTTCAAGACCAAGCTCCGCTCCCCGTAAGTCGTCGGCGGCTGCCTTAGCGTTACGTTTTGCGTTTGCTAGATCGTTCGTCGCGTTCTTGTTGCCGTTGGCCGCGTTAGTTGATGACCAGAAAGCAGCTACAAGGGCGACAACGGCACCTGTGACCAGAGCTATCGGGTTAGCTTTCATTACTAGGTTCAGCGCGCCTTGTGCCACTGATAGGGCCCAGGTGGCAACTGTCGCGGCGTTCTGGACGATGGTGAAAGCGGTGATGCCGGCCGTCAGCCCTACGACTACAGGCAGAAGTGTGTTGAACGTGGCTACTGCGCCAGGGATGCCAGCGTTTATTGCCTGGACGAACCTCGACGCTTCGTTGGTCAGTTGAGTCACGTAAGGCAGAGCCATTGAGCCGATAGTCAGGCCGAGCTCGGACATGGAGTTCCGTAGTCCTTCGCTAGCTCTTTGGAATCCACCCATCTGAGCTGCTGCTGCCTGTTGAGCTGCACCACTCTTGCCGACTGCGTTAGACATGCTGTCGTAGGAAGTACCGGCGTTATCAGCCAGGACCGCGGCGGCACGGAATGCGTCCGTTCCAAAGATGGTGGCCAGCGTGTTCTGCTTTTGTTCTTCGGTTAGACCCTTGGTGCTGTTCTTGAGGCGACGAGACATCTCTTCCAGCCCAACGAACTTGCCGGATGCGTCGTAGGCGTTGAAGCCGATCTCTTCCATCGCCGTTGCCGCGTCCTTGGACGGCTTGGCTAGGGCGATGAGCATCGTTTTGAGTGATGTACCAGCGTCTGATCCCCTTATGCCGTTGTTGGCGAACAGGGAGAGCGCCGTGACAGTCTCATTGAGGTTGAGGCCGAACTGTTTGGCGACAGTCGCTGACTGCTGCATACCGTCTGCTAGGTCGCCGAGCTCAGCCTGTGAGGCGTTGGCACCAGCCGCCAGCATGTCGGCTACCTGGATGGCTTCACTACCTTCTAGGCCGAAGGCGTTGAGCGCTGAGGCGGCTATGACAGCGGCATCAGCGAACTCGATGTTGCCAGCCTTAGCCAGCGACATCACTGACTTGGCTGCGTCCATAGTGTCCTCGACGGACAAGCCAGCCTTGGAGAGCTCGACCATCGTCTTTGCGGCGTCGGCTGCCGAGACGCCGGCCAAGTCGTTCGATGCACCGAGTTCACGCGCCAGCTCGGACATGGCAGACATTTCTTCACCAGTTGCCTGTGAGGCCTGCTTGAGCTGGGACAGGCTTGACTCGTAGTTACCAGCGCTCTTGACGGACGCGGCTAGACCAGCGGCAGCTGCAGTACCGGCAGCTAGTAGCCCGACGCCAAGGGTTCGTGCGAACTGCTTGAAGTCTTTGTCAGCCTTGGCGGCCTTATCCCCACTCCGCTCGGTGGCGTTGGCTACCGCATTGACAGCACTAACGGCGTCCTGGTGGCCGAGAGCTTTTATGAGGATGGATATGTTATTCGCCATGCAGTTGTTTGTGGGCTATTTGCCTTTCTGTTCTTAACTTACCATGGCCAATACGCCATGACTATGACTTAACGTTTCTTTTGGCCGCGACGGCTTCCTTCTCCTTTTCTAAACTCCACATCATGCGGGCAAAGTTGACAGCTTCCAGTGGTTCGTTCTGAAACTCTTGGTAGCTCATATGGAAGTACTCACGGTAACGATAGGCCATAATCTCATCGACCATGGCGTCGGTAACGCCTTGAGTTAGATCCCTTACTATGAAGTCGCGGTATCGTTCTCTTGTGTCGTAGGCTCGTCGCTCGAAGTCTGATCCTTCGCCATATCTTTTGGGTCGTCGTACTGCGCCCCCGTAATTTCAACGAAGAGCCGGCGGATAACTGACGCAGGGAAACTATCGAAGTCGTCGGGAGTGTAGTCAACCAGTTCAATCTTGTTATTGTCACCGAGCACTTTGATCTTTCCGCCGATGATGTGCTCTTTAGTTACAGCAGCGATAGCCTTCATAGCCTCGGCATCGTCGTCAGGAGTCGCCATCTCCTTAGCTTCGGCGTAAGTGACATGACGCCACTCGACGTAGCAATCCGCGTCCCATCCCGGGATCATTTCTAATGTGGTTCGTCTAATTATCGCCAATCGTCGTGCGGTCATGTGTTTGTTCTCCAGATTAAATATCACCCTCATATAATCACGAGGGTGATATTTAGTAAAGGGTTAGACCTTAGGCCGCTGCGTAGCTTGCTCGTTTGTTCTTCAGAACTGGGACGATTGAGGAGTTGGTCGCTACGTCAAACTCACAGAAGTAGCTGATGGTCGCTGTCACGATGTCATCACGGTCGCGTGAGCTTTCTAGTTCGCGGAAGCGGACCTTGCTTGCTGTGAAGACCAGGCTCTCATCACCGTTGACCATAGCTATCTCCATGGCGTGTCGAGCGTTGGCTAAGTAAGCCTCCTCGTACTCGGTGCTGGTAGCTCGGACGACGAACTCGCCCTTGGCCTCAAAGGTGCCTAGATCGAACTCGGGCTTGTCATCGGTTCCTAGTGGATCGAAGGCAGTAGCTTCGCGCTCACCGTTGAGCTTGAGGCTGCGGGCCTTGATTACGGGTGCGCCAGTCAGGCCAGCTAGGTCGGCTGATGTCTTGATGGTGATGTGCTTAGAAGTGAACTCAGCCTCTTCTACGAACGCTGGTGTTGCAGTAGTGCTCTCCCCTACTCGTGCCTTGATTGCACTGGAGACAGTCACGTAGCCGCCGGCCTCTGCTTCTAGCTCGAAGCTTTCAACGGTCCCGTAGGTGAAGCGCTCAGTCTTTAGTGGCGTCACTCGGGTAACAGATAGAGCGGTTGGCTCACTGGACTGCTTCATGCTGTAGGTGTGGGTCACGATGCCGTCAACATCTGGTGCGCTTGAAACGACTTCACCCCACATGCCGAGCATCAGGAAGCCGACTGTCTCGACGGTTACTTTGCCGCCAAGAGTTCCTTCAACCCACTTGTTAGTCACTTCGCTATCGTTGACGCGCTCAACGACGCCCATAGCGCTCTCGTTCTCAACCACGTTAGTCATTGGCTGTAAGCTCTGGTCCAACCAGCGCATCCAACCTTGAGCTGCTACGCCCGCGCCTGGAGTCGCTTCAACACCGAAACCGATGGCTTCTCTTCGTCCGATATATGGTTTAATTGGTGGCATCACCTACCTCTTTCTTATTCTTTACTTTGTCTTCTAGGTCAGCTAAATCTGACGCTTCTACTGTTCCGACGCCCGGCACAAAGTAGGGACGAGTAACAGGAGCTTCAGTCTTATCTGCTTTTTCTTGATTGGCTGTTGACTTCTTGTTCATAATCTCAATCTAGCACCACACGGGCGCTAATTAAACAGCAAAGTCGTCGACGTCCACTGTGTAAGTGATAGTAAAGGTAACGTGACCCTCTGAAGTAAGCAGGTTATTCATACGCGGGACGATGCCATACTCGACACTTACTCGTGGAGCAACAGCTACTATTCCCTCGGTGCCAAATCGGCGTAGCACGCCCTTGACGGTCTTCTCCCCATACTCACCAGTCTCGGGATCACGCCGACCGACATACTCCCTGATCTTGCGTTCGGTCATGTTGAGCGGGTCAGCCTTGTCGTTGTCGAAGTCGTCCTTCTTATTCAGGACCACCTTGATAACGATCTCTTCCGTCACATCGTCTTGTGCGTAAGCGCCCTCTACGGTGTCATCACGAGTCTGCGTGACGATGATGGCTGGAAGGTTGAAGAGTGGGATGTCCTCAGGATCGCCGTCGTAGTACTCCTTGAAGTCAGTATCGAAGGCATCCTTCATCAGCTTGATGACGCGCTGCACGTTGTCTTCGTACTTAGACACCACTGACCTCCATATGGCGACTGATGTCGGAACGGATCAGCTCAACCACCTGGCGCTCACGAGTGTCGTCTACCTTCATCACCACGCGTGCCGGCATCCGGCTAGTCCCCTCCTGGATCCAAGGGAAGTGTGGGGCAGTGTTGTTGACTCGGGCCGTCAGCCGAGTATTGGTCGACTTGAAGCTGCCCATCAGTTCGCCGCTCTTGACCAGTGGTGGTCGGCCTGGCCAACGGCGTGCCTTGTAGGCGGCGTAGGAGCTGCTGAGCGGCGCCCACGGCTCTCCGAAGACCTGACCTCGTGAGGCGAACACCTCACCGCTGAAGAAGTCGGTCAGGTAGTCTCCGGCCTCTTCCATACCTTGAGACAGGTCGAGTAGGGCCACGCCAAATTTGCGCAGCTTCTGCGCCAGCTCGGTGCCCCCTCGGACTTCGATGGAGACTACGGCCATCTAGAACTGATCCCCTATACGGAAGAAGCGCGGAGCTGACTCATCTGGCCAGCTGCTCACTGTGTCGCCAGTACCAAGCGATGTGCCGTTGTCGTCCATCAGGACCGACTCACGGTTCTTGTAGCTGTCGATGGCTGCTCGAGCGTCCTTCAAGCGGTTCCGGTAAGCGGTTGTCTCCCCGTAGGCCTGGACCAATAGCAGTGCCGCGGCCAGCTTGATCGTCAGGGTGCGGATGATGGCCGGTGCTGGATTGAACGGCGTCGTATATGCGCCAGAAAGCGAGCTGTTGATCTCCGCCTCAGCTGCTCGGCGCTGCAGGTCCACTGTCGTGTCGGGCAGGTTCAACGCGTTCTGGAAGCCGGCCTCTTCACGGATCTCGCGCAGGCTGGCGTAGTGACGGTATGAGCTGCCCCGGACTGGAGTGGATGGCGCACTCTCGTAGGTGTCGCCCTTGACGTAGGTGTAGCGGTACCAGAAGGCCTCTCCACCATCAGGGTCGCGATAGTAGGTGCTGATCTGATCGGCGTCGATCTCACGCTCGGCGATCTGCGTCCAAGCGGCATCGTCAGTTGGCGGCTTGTTCAGCAGATCACTGGCTCGGTAGATGCGGATGGTGTCAGCCAGTACGGCTGTGACAGCGTCGTGGGCGCTGTGAGCGCGTTCTAGTGGCAAGGCCAGGTCAACAGTCGTCTCGTCTACCACGGCGGCAACAGCGGCCTTCTCAACGCTTTCGCGGCGCAGCGTGCCGATGTAGAGCGGGTCACCTACGGCCAAGCCCTCAGTGCTGACGACACGTATAGTGCTGACGCCAGCGAGCACATCCACTGAAAGAGTGGTGCGTTCCTTTACGATGAACTCTTGGAATGATTCGAGCTGTACTGTGTATGCCATATGTTATCAATTAAACACATTACGGGCGATTTTAGTAGATGGTGCGAACGTGAGAACCCTAAGGTCATTCATAATAAATAGGAACGAGTGAAACTTGTCGCAATTTCTCAAGAGTGTCCTCGAGGCCGCGCAGAGCGAGCTGGGACTCATCATTGTCGGCATCCTGGCAAGCCTTGTTGGTTTTTTTGGCGGGCGCTATATTGAAAAAAGAGACGCACGCAAGGAAAAGCTTCTGGATGACATCATGTCGGAAAGACAAAGACACCTTGACCTTCTTGAAGACTTTGGGAGCAAAGCTCGAGATGCATTCGGGCATCTCGAGCTATATTACATTCATCGAGAAGAGGCCATAAAAGGCGACGTTGAGGGCAAGTCCGATGACTATATCAACCTCCGCGCTTCCCTTGCGGACAAGGAACGCGAACAAGCCAGCGTCGCAGTGGATGAACTACGTCCAATGCTTGATAGAATCAAGGTGAAAACCAAGAACATGTCCCAAGAAGCCTTCGCTCTGTATGGTGAATTAATGGACAACCGTAAGACGGCATATGCTTCAGCAATGGTTTTCAATATGGCCGAAATAAAAGAAAATTCCATGAGGCCATTTGAGACCGCCCTGACCACGTACAAGTCCAGGCCAATCGAGAAAGAAAAGGCGCTCACATCGTGAACGCCTCTCCACTGTCACAGTAGCCGCAGCTACTTGCTAGACTTTTTTGTCTTTGTCTCTGTTTTCGCTTCCGCCTTCGGTGCTTTCACCTCTTCGGCGTAGCCAGCTTCCACTAGTTCTTTGCCTAGCTCAGCTTGCACTTCGACCACATCACCCTTTGGGCGATTGCTCTGGTCGATGAACAAGTTACGGTTTACTTTGACCTTCATGGCCTAGCCCTACAGCACGTCAGCGATCAGGTAGTAAACATCGGTTGAGAAGATCACCTGATCGTTGTAGTCGTTGTTTCGGACATAGGTACCCTTAGGGTCCTTCTCTTCCCACTTGTCGACGTACTGAGCGCCTTCAAGAGCTAGCGTGTAGCCACCGTTCACCTGCATCAAGCCTGGAGTAGTCGTGATGAATGTGAAGATCACGTTGTCACCCCACATGTCTACGAACTCAGGTTCTGCATCTGGGTTCTCAGTGTCTTCCAAAGTTCCCTGAGCCTTACCGATTCGGATGCTTGAGATGCCGAACGGTGCAAGCACTCGTAGGACTTCCGCTTCACCGATGATGCCGGCCTGAACATACTTGAAGCGTTCGATCACAGCTGGGTGGCTGACAAGAGCAATCCAAGCGTCGTAACCGATAATCATCGTGTTAGGTAGCTTGAAGGCTTTCTTGCGGAAAGCCTTGAGAGCTGTAGTCATCGTCGCAATAGGGTCAACCTCTGCGTCTGTGAATTTGCTGCCGCTTGTAAGCGTTGTGTTGTTAGTGATGATGCTGGTGTCAGTAAGAATCCGAGCGGCCTTGTACTCTTCAGAGAGTGCCATCTGGCTCTTGATTACTTCTAGTGTCTGGCTTTCGATGTCGAAAGCAGAGTCAACTAGCTTGTACTGATCCTTAGCGATGAAGGCTTTTAGTGCCTTCTCAGTTAGCGGTCCCCAAGTGCCCTTTGTAGGGTTGACTGAGATCTCACGAGTGAGGGCTTTACCTGTACGGGTAAGGTCTTCACGGATGATCAGAGACTCTTTACCCCATGCTGGGAAGGTGCCTGATGCCGCGTTGACTGGGATGCGTGGGAAGACTAGAGGCGCGATTAGATCGCCGTCTGGGTTCTTCCACAGTTGGCTCATGTTAGTGAGCGCTTGATCTTTCTGGTAGTCCATATTCAGTTTTTCGTCCTGCTTATTTTTCTATTAGGCCGCAACCTTGTCAGTCTTCAAGTACTCGACGACATCGCCAGCGACACCAGCTGAAACAGCTGTACCGAAGACCACGTTGCCGGCAGCAGCTGTTACCGCTGCACCTGAAGCGTTTGATGTAAGTTCTGCACCCTTGGCGACTGTTGCACCAAGGCGTACCTTGAATGTGCCCTGGCCGTTGCGTAGTGCGAATGAAGCGGTAGCTCCAACCTTCGCACCTGTTTCGACAACACCAGCGATGTCAGTAGCGCTGTCAGCCAGCACAACCTTGTCATCGGCGTTGAGTTTGACAATCTGGTATGGACGAACTTCTGCTGCTGCTTCTGCTGCGCCGTAACCACCTTCTCGGAATGTAGTCATATCTTTCCCCTTATTCCTTACTGTTTATTCTCTTGCTCGGCTGTGAACTGCTTGCGCAACCCAGCATCAGCCTTGAGCACGGCACGGGTTGCGTCACCGATGGTCTTGGCTTCGCCTTTGTCGACGAGCTCTTTGGCTTGAGCGAACACGCGGTCGACGACTGATGCGCCTTCGCCACCTTCGCCGTTGCCAAGCTCACCGGCTAGCAGCTCGTTCTCTGGAAGGTTGTTGATGAACTTCTCCAGACGTGTGCGCTGGTCGCCTGCTGAGGCCAGTAGTAGGTCTACAGCGTCGCCCTTGTGGTCGCTCTTGATGCGGCCCTTGGCGATGCTGGCGCTTACGAACTCTTCCGCTTCTTTGCGGGCGAGCTTCTGTAGGGCTTCGCGGCCGGCAGCTGCGTCAGCACGAAGCTGCTTGAGTTCTGCCGCGTTCAGTCCACCCTTGGCGCTTGCCTGGACTCCGTCACCTTGGTCGGCGTCGTCAGAGTCGTCATCACTCCCCTGGTCGGCGTCGCCTTGGTTGTCGTCAGCATCGTCGGCTGAATCATCTTGGTCTGTCTCGTCTACGAGTTGGAACGTCGTGCGCTCTTCGTCGGTGAGATCTGCTTTGTGCTCGGTAAGAAATGCCTTCTCTTCGTCGGTCAGATCTTCGAGTTTTTTGACACGTACCTCTGATAGGTCCATATCACCTCCTTTTTCGTTTGGTTTATCACTGTTGCCAGCGTCGGTTGACGCCATGACCGGCTTCAGCTTCGTGAATAATGGAATGTTTGTTAGGCCTGCGCCCGTGAAAACGTTTTCCACGAACTCGCCCTCAATTTGTGGGTTCTCCCACGGCCAGTCGCGTGGGTTCCACTCTGGAGAGATGTAGCGATACTCGCCATCCTCCAGCGATTGGCGGGCTGCTGGGGTCCACTCGATGTTTCCCCATAGCTCAGTGCCGTCGTTGTCTACGAACAGACCGGTGATCCAGCCAGCGGCCTTGCCGCCCATGTCGTGTCCGTAGTTGATCGGGGCCTTCTTGCTTCCTTCTACTAGACCTATGCCTTCTTCGAAGTGGTTGATCATTTCAGCAAGGTCAGTGGCAGTCATTTCAAAAGCGCCATGCCATGGCGTGTGCCAGTGGCCAATGCTCATTAAGTGGATTTTGTCAGGTATGGCAACACCGTCACCTGAGGCCGCAGCTTCTAGCTTGATAACTCTCTGTACTGGTTTGATTGTCTTACTCATCTAGTTACTAATCTGGAGTAGCGAGAGGAATTAGTCAATAGTAAAATCGACAGTAAATTCAATAGTAAAGATTAGTAGATGTAGATCAGCCCACACCTACAACGAGGATGTCCAGCCGGTCGGTCTACTTCCCTACCGTCGGCCAGGATGAACAGCTCATCTATGTCGAGTGTCTTGCCGACCTGAGGAGCGCACAGTTTGCAGGCGCCGGCCAAGCCGTCCCAGGTCTTCTGCTTAGCTCCCGTGCTCTTGGCGTAGTGCTTCAAGCCTGTCTGGTAAGCGTTCACTGGTTCGGTCTGTGCGATGAGCTCAGCCCGGATTGGGTTGTCGATCGCCCTCATCAGTCGCTCAGTGGAGGCGTTAATGTCCTCCCCTAGTGCGATGCTCTTGGCTACCGATTCCCGGATCTGCTTACGGGTTGTGTCAGTGACGCCCTTGACGAGGTCCGCGGTGTATCTGCGAGCGGCCTCTTGGATCTGCACATCAAGCCGAGCGACGTCGAGCGTGGCCATGCCGAGTGGGATGCCGTAGACGCTCTCCCCCGCCACGACTCCCGTAGCTACCAAGTCAGTGATGACGGCGAGGATGGCGGCGGTCAGTAGCTTCTGCTCTTCCTTCCACACTTCGTCGTCGTTGTTGGCCACCGGACCAGCGTCAGCCTTGATCGGCTCAGGTAGTCGGGACCAGTCCACGTAGGCCGGCGCACGTAGAGCCAGCTGATGTAGGTACTCAGCCACGTGAGTCTCTAGCTGCGCCTCTAAGTACGTCAGCAGCGCGAAGGTAGTCGGATCAGCCTTGTAGCTCTCCTGCCAGTCCTCAGCCGCGACGATGGCCGCTCGTAGCTGTGTGCGTGCCTCAAGCAGCTCTAGACGTGTCGCCATACAACTGCCTCGTAATGGACGCGTGGAGCTTGGTTGCTGCCTCGACCTGCTTCATGATGTCCTTGGCAGACTCCTTGTCCTTAGCCTCGGTCTGACGAGTGCCGTCATCTTCAGCTTCATCGTCCCGCTCAGGGAAGCCGATCAAGTTGCGGACGTGGGCTTCGTCTTCGTCGGATGCTGTGAGCAGGCCTGCGTCAGTGAAGCGGGTGACTGCTTCAGCAGTGGCGGCGATGTCCACATCAGCGAAGTCTGCGTAGCGCAGTTCCGGGTAAGCGTCGACGTCAAAGTTGAGGTCGACGAGGGTCTTAATGACGTAACCCATCGTGTCTGCGATGCCAGCAGCGATCGACTCGTTGGCCATAAGGAACAGCTTGGAGTGGTCCTCACTAGTTGCCCGTGAACCACTGCCACCTTGAGCGCCGAGCTCGAGGAACTGAGCCAGCACGTTCTTGCCGATCTCTCGTACGTGGTGATTGATCATCGGCGTGGTGTCCTTCAGAGTGCCGGCCTTCATATCCATGAAGTTGATGTCCCAGCCGTCCGGCTCTTCGATGTAGGCCTCTTCATTGGCCCGGAGGTTGCGAGCTGCCCGCCTGGCGGATGTCAGTGCGTTCTTGTCGGCGCCCTTCGGATGCTTGATCTTCACGACTCCAAGAGCCTGACGCTCAGTCGCTACCGCGTCGATTTGGTAGTACTTGTCGACGTAGAACCAGTGCTTGTAAGCGGCACGGAGGATAGAGCGGCCAGCGTAGTTGTCGCCCTCTTGCTCATTGGTGAAGACGACAATCTTGTTGAGCGGGATGTGCAGCTGCTTGCCGTCCGGGGTCATCTGAGTGATACCGGGTTTGCCGTCTCCTGCTTCCCAAGCCGTGATGGTGGTCTGCTTACGGAAGGCCAGCTTCTTCAGCACGATGCGCTCGTGACCGTCGACGATGCGCGGCTCGAAGACCATCTCGTGGACCGAGAAGCCGAACTCGAGGTGAGTCAGGATCTCGTTGAGCGTCTGCTGCCACTTGATGCTGTCGAAGAGGTTGTAGTCGATGAAGGCCTTGATCTCGACGTCCTTGTCCTCAATGGAGGCTGCCTCGACGAACCACTTGGTCGACTTGATTGGAAGCTTGACCGCCTTGAGGGTGGCGCTGACAGTGGCGTCAGAGCGGCGCATCTCGTCGTAGATACGGATGGCGTTTAGACCGGTGAGTTTTGAGTTGTACTCTTCGCCAGTGATGATCCCATTGAAGATATTGATACCTGACTCGCCTATTTCAGGTCCGGTTACTTTTGGTGGGGTTTTAGAATTACTGGCCATCTACCACTAAATGTAAATCAGAACCGACTATCTAACAAGCCCTTAGTAATTAGGCTATCGTCGTAATCATCCTCATCGTCGTCTTCATCACGACGGAATTGCAGCACCGGCTTATCGATTAGATCAGTCAGTCCATAGCGCAGGGCGTCCATGCTGTGGTCCCACAGACCTATTGGCACGTTGAGCGGGTCGCCGTTCTTGTCCTTCTTCCACAGGTAGTTGCGGTACTCCTTCCAGACGTTGAGGCTGCGCTTAGTCACCCAGATCTTCTGACCCTGGACTAGCTGGATGCCCTGGTTGATAGAGCCTGGGCCCTTCTCAGCGCCGATGATGTTCAAGCCATAGCCGTCGATCTCGTCGATGGACTTCGGCTCTGAGGAGTCAGCTACTACCAGCGTCAGCCCTTCGCGGTAGTTCGGCAGATCAAGGATGAGGTCCGCGATCTGCTTGTTGCTCATGCCCTTGGTGAAGCACTCCTCGTCAAGCACGTAGCCACCGTTCCACTCGTAGATGCCCACGATGGCGGTCGGGTCGTTGGTGTAACCGAAGTCGAGCCCGTAGCGCATGAGCCGGGCTTCGTCCGGTACAGCGTCGATGGTCTGCCAGTCTCTGTAGATCTGGCCCTCGTTGATGCCAATCTCCCCCAGCCCGTAGATGCGCCACATGTTCGGGTCGCTCTTCAGGGTCTCGATCTCGCTCACGATGCTCTGTGGCAGCGCTTCGTTGTCAAGGTAGGTCAGCTTGTCGAACTCAGCGTCAGGGCGGTCCAGCAGCTTCGTATGGACCCAGAACTCATTGACCGGGTTGAAGTCCAGGTAGATCACCATGGATGTACGCATGGCCAGCTGGCGGTAGGTCTCGTAGAGCACGTTGTTGCACTCGTTGACGAAGAGGATGTGGCGAGCTGGGCCGCGGACCTTATCCGGGCTGTCCGCGCTGAAGAACTCGATGATCGAGCCGGTGGCGAACGTGTAAGTGAAGTCAGGCGACTGCTTCCAGCTGGCCTTCTCGAAGTACTTCCGAGCCTTCATGATCTTGAGGAAGTCACGCATGGCACCCTTGCGCAGATGAGGCAAGGTCTCACTGACGATGCTGATGACCAGGTCGTCGTGGGACTGAGCCAGGTCGATCAGGCACATCAGGATGGCGATGGTCTTGCCAGCTCGAGCCCCGCCTTGAAGGATGCGCAGTCTCGAATTGAGGCGCTGGATCTTCTTGAGCGACGTAGTGACCTCAAAGTCCATGAGTCAGTTACTCAGCCTTGGTGCTTGGCTTCGGCTTCTCGGCAGGGACCGGCAGTGGAGTCGTGCCACCCAGCAGCGGCGCCGGCATCTCCTTGATGTGGTGGTCCGTCTCTTGCTTGTCGACGTAGTCATGCTTGACCAGCATGAGCTTTGTGATGGTTGAGTTGAAGCGGTTGTAGAGCCCGCCGTTGATCAGTCGCACCGCTTGCTCGGCCATAATCTCTTCAAAGATGTCGGAAAACTCGCGGCCTAAAGGGGTGTCGAGATCCTTCCACTCGTACACAGTAGAGCGGTGGACACCGAGGTAGAGCGCAAGACCTTCCTTGGTTGGAAGCACACCAAGGCAAGTGCTGAGGTACTTGTTCGCCTTCTCGACTAGATCTTTGGTGAGTTTGGTAGGTCGTGCCATATGCCCTTATTTATGACACAAATGAGGCAATTAGTGAAGATGCCCCAAGCTTTCGTCGATGTTAAACCGTGAACGACGCTTCGACGAAATCGATTTCTTCGGAGGAGAGACCGAACATGGAGTAGAACAGGGCGTCCACTTCAGCCTGAGCTGCATCAACTCCGTCAACAATCTCCTGCATCTTCGCTTGGTAGCCTTCGAAATACTCCTGCAGCTCGTCCTTCTTCTGGACCGACATCTTGCTCTTTAGGCCCTTGAGCATGTCGAAGTAGTCGACATCCCACCACTTGTTGAACTTTCGTGGCCAGACCGCTACACCAGTTTCCTGCTTAGCGAACTTCTTAAATCGGGCATCAGTCTTGATGAGCGAAGCATGGAGCTCCGCAAGCGTGCTGGCCAGTTCAACAAAACGCCCTTGCTCCTCAGCCGAGACCTGTTTAATCGGCGTATTCTTCAGAGTCGGAGCGGAGTACAGCAGATAACCACCGTTCATGCGCAAGCCGTCAAACAGGCACTCAAACGCGAAGTTGTACAGCTTAGAGTTGAGCCAGCAGAGCACGTACTCAGGCTTGAAATCTGAAGTAAACGAGTGGACGCAATTCGTGTTGATGGAGGCGTACTCACCCTTAGCGTCATAGAACGCCTCGCAGGTCTTGCCAATCTTGGAGATAACGATCTTGGGGGACGAGTACAGCGACCGGCGGTTGGCTGACACGATCGGGCTGGAGACCTTCAGCCTTGGCCGCACGAACGTCTTGCCCTGGTTAGTCAGCTGGTCGTAGCCCCAGGTGGACGCGTACGGGTCAATGGTTCCCGTGTTGATCAGCTTGGGACCAGTCTCCTCGTCCTCAGCGATCAGAGGCGAGTAGTCGTCAGCTTCCGAGGCCGTGGACGTGGCATTGATCGTCCCCGCCTTGGACAGACCGACACCCTGCTGAAAGACCTTCTCAGTGATGTCGATCTTGTCGTTGAGCAAGAAACCCAGGATGTGCTCATTGAGGATCGACAACCTGCTGGA
Organism: uncultured Kocuria sp.; assembly: GCF_947500125.1. GTDB lineage: Bacteria > Actinomycetota > Actinomycetes > Actinomycetales > Micrococcaceae > Kocuria. Next base: position 158,957 of record NZ_CANMRA010000005.1, read on the forward strand.
GTCGAACTCCTTCAGGACCGGCCGTTTCGTCTCCTCGTCGATGTTCCCCGCAACCAGCGTGTACCCATCGCCAGGCGGCAGCTTGTCCAGGATGGTGATGACTGGGTAGGTGCTGGCGTCTTCGAAGACAGTCTTGTCTGAGTAGTCCAGCAAGGTCGAGAACCTGTAGTTGTCGACCAGCCAAGTCCGTAGCCCCTTGCCGTAGCTCGCAGACAGATAGCGATTGGGCGAAATGAACCCGAGTCGACCGCCATCCTTGAGCAGTTTCATACCCTTCTCAAAAAAGTAGATGTAGAGGTCCACCGAACCCGTCGACGTCTCATACTTCTTCTTCAGATATTTGCGCTCAACCACAGGCATGGACCGCGAGAGTTCCATGGCGCTCACATAAGGCGGGTTACCGAACACAATATCGAATCCGCCAGTCTTAAACACGTCTGGGAAAGCCACTTCATAGCTAAACCCCTTGACCTGATCAACGGCCTTGTCCGAGATCAAGCTGTTTCCACACTTGATGTTGTCATCGAGCGAGGTGAGCTTCTTGCCGGCCCTGGCCGTCTTGAGCCACAGACTCAGCTTGGTGATCTCAACGGATTCGTCATTGATGTCTACGCCAAACAGGTTCTGACGCAGGATGGAGTCGATCCAGTAGTCAACCGTGAAGAAGTCCTCTTCTTCGAGGATCGCCACAACACGCTCGTTCTCGCGCAGCAGGTAGTCCAGGGCATACACCAGGAAGGCCCCACTTCCACAGGCGGGGTCAATCACCTTCACGTTCTGGAGGACGTACTGATACTGCTTGTAAGCCCGGACTTCACTTTCACGATACGTCTCATCTTTACGGCGCTTAGAAAGCTCGTGCTTCTCGATGAGTGCCTGTTCTTTGTCCTTCAAGAAGGCACCCAGGGTGCTGTCGACGATGTACCGGACGATGTAGTCAGGGGTGTAGTAGACGCCCTCAGACTTACGCTTGCCGGTAACCTTCTCGCGCTTGACGAGCTCGTCCAAAGCGTCGGCCGGCGGCGCATCGGTTTCGACCTTGCTCTGGACCTTGGAGCGGATCTCTTCCAGGTCGGTGATCGACTGCTCAAAGATATGCCCCAGGATGTTGACGCTGAGGTCTTCTTCGAAGTTGTAGTTGCTCAGGTTCAGAACGCCCTTGAGCGCCTCGTCAGAGACCTTCAGGCCATCGAGTACCGGGTCATGAGCGAACAGCCCACCGTTATAGCCAATGGGGATGCCGAGGTTGTCGCTGCCGCTGTCGATGGCGCTGAAGAGAGACTTGAGCATCATCCACAGTGAGGAGTACGCCGAGGTGTCGGCATCCCGCTGCACGCTGGCAAGTACGTTCTCCGGCAGTAGTCCGCGGTCTTCAGCGAAGCAGGAGAAGACCACTCGGTCGACGATCTTCTGGCCCAGCTGGATCGCCAGATCGAACTTCGTCCTCAGATCCGGGTTGTGCCGGTAGATGTCCCTCAGCAGCTCGAGACGAGCGTCCTTGTACTTGGCATAAAACTCTTTGCCGATTGCCTCTTGCTCAATGCGAAAGTGAGACAGCAGCTGTTCAGTCTTGGACTGGCCTCGATCCGCGACGAAGTTCTCGCGGCGTAGTAGGCCGTACCACGTCTTGAAGGCGTAGTAGTCGCCTGCTGGGTTGACGAGGTCGTCCAACGTCCACGTCTCGAAGTCCAGCTGGTTGTCGTTGTAGAGGCGAAACTCGTAGAAGTTGCTCACCACTACAAACGGGCAGGTGCGGTACTGAGTCTTGTACTTGAAGCCCTGCTGAACCGGGCTCATGTTGCCCTCACGCCTCTGTGGGCGGTCGAGGGCTGTGGCTGCACCCTTGAGCTCGACGACAGCTGCAATGTTGGCGATGTCGGCGCTGGTGTCTGTGTAGCTCAGAACAGCGTCAGGCAGCTGCTTCTTCTCTGTCGTGGCCTTGGGCTCGAACGTAAACGGAGTGGCCGGCTTGTCCTGGTAGCCCAGGATCGTAATGAAGAAGTCGGAGTTGTAAGCCTGCTCGCGGCTCGTCTCCTTGTCGGCCTTCAGGGACCCATGGCGGTAGTCCTTATGCCACCGACGGACGATCTCCAGCTTGTCCTGGATCTCCTCCGTGCTGACTTCCTCAGCGAGAGCCTCAAGTTTGCGTTTGCCAAATAAGCTAGCCACCCGAGGGAGTCTAGGTGACGGCTTCTTGCTTGCTCGGTAAGGCCACGCTTGAACCAGCGCTTCAAGTCGGACGTCGGTGCTCCTGTGGTTCACTGTCCCCTCGTCCACTCCCCTGCGCCTGTCCCTCCCATTCGGGACAGTCATCAGCCTCCAGGCTAGGGCACTGTCAAGCACCCAGTTAGCTTGTCGCGATGGATCGCTAGAGCCGATGAAAGTGCACACGAGGCAGGAGGAATGGTGACGCTCCACGATGAGCTTGAGGAGGCGGTTGACAAGATCGCCCTCACGAAATTGAACGTCAGGTACGGTCGGTCGGTTCCTGACGTCCAGGATTTCAACCTGAGCAACGAAGGAATCAAACTCGACGCCGCCTACATGTATGTCGACCTCGTCGGCTCTACGCGCCTGGAGGCCGACCATGAGGAGGAAACTGTAGCGAGGTCGCTCAAAGCCTTCTTAACTACAGTCACCAAGGTGATTCTTCACTACAAGGGTGAGATTCGAAGCTTTGATGGCGATCGGGTCATGGCAATTTTTATTGGCGACGACAAGTGCGCGAGGGCTGTTCGAGCGGCATGGGCAATCCGCTGGGCCATCGAGAATATCGCCCAGTACACCTTATGGGCTACGATAGATGAGCTCTTTAATAGCAAGTGGAAGATGCAGGCTGGGATCGGTATCGACACCGGTTTTGCGATGCTCATCCGTGGTGGCGTCCGGGACAACAATGACATCGTGTCCATTGGCTATGCGCCAAACATCGCTGCCAAGCTAAGCGATATCCGAACTAAAAACGCTACATACATTACCGAGGACGTCTGGGAAGAGCTACCTTTCGAACTCAAGTACAAAGAGCTGGCCAACGACAACTACGAAGCCAAATGGAGCACCGCGCGCTATCAAGACCTTGGAGGGCGAACTGCTCAGATTCGCTTCTCCACGTACTGGCTGATACTGAAATGACCACTCCCGCCGAACACGCCTGGCAGATCCACTCCGCTCAGATGGACTGGACTGGCAAGGTAGACGCCAAAGCGAGCTTCGCTCTGGCACTCGACTCAGCAGCCATCGCCGCCCTTGTTGCGTTGTCTGCGGAGAACATGATTTTTGCCGATGTCATGGACAGTTGGGCAAGGATTCCCTACTGGGTCAGTGTCGGGCTGTTCGCTGTCGCTGGGGGTTGCGCCCTATGGGCGGTGGCTCCATCACTCCGCTGGTGGGCCTTGAATGATGAGTGGGACGACAACTACATCTACTTTGGCCACGTAAGGCACTGGCACGCCGAAAACCTCTCGATGGTTCTTGGTAGCGGGGACATCACCCCAGTCTTGTCACGTCAAATCATTCAGATGTCTCGCATTGCGTGGAAAAAGCATTTGAAGGTTGGATTCTCCCTGTGGCTAGCCGGCGCAGGGGTGCTGTCGCTGATAGTTGCCGCAATCGCCGCTGGTATGGAAATAGATAAACGCACCACTCCTCAGCAAGCGGCGCAAGCCGTATGCTTTAGCGAACAAGCCAGCACTCGCCCCCAGGAGGCTGCTCTATGCGTTCCCCGCTCGCTTTAACCGCCGTCACCTTGTCCATGCTCCTCCTAGCTACGGGCTGTGGCGCAGAAGAGCCCGCTGAGGCTGAGGTCGCGCCAGCTGCTGAAGAGTCCACTCCGGCATCCTCACTCCCCCAGCTCGAGACCGGCCAGACGAACAGGGAGCTTGCGGAAGATACGACCGATGCACTCACTCAGTGGTTCAACGCTGGACAGGGCGAAGTAAACGCTGAGTGGGACGGACCGGACGGTGATGAAGAGCTGCATGAGGACTTGGGTGTCATTGCGAGGTCTGTAGCGAAAAAGCACCAACCCGAGTGGGCTGATGCTCTGTTAGTTGAGGACTACGACACCGTGACGACTGGCTGGCCGCTCAGTGAGCTGGTCGAGGTACACGCTCATCAGCTGTACGAGGCTGCTCGGGGTGAAGGACCGACCCAGTTTGAGGTGGACGGTCCAGTAGAGGAACTAAGTTCTGATCCACTGACGCTATCCATCCCCATCGACGGAGAGCCGGTGACGATCAGCTTCGAGGAAGACGGAGAGGTGATGCGGATCCTGTCGATTGAGCAGTGAGACCACAGTGGCTACCGCTCGACCACGTAGTCGACGGTTCGCTTCGCCTTGCACCGCTCGCAGCCGAGCACGACGAAGTAGGCTTCCATACCGATCCACTCGCCACGAGGGCGCACAGACTGCTTGAACTTACGCCAGTCATGTTGACACCCGCCTTTAGCTTCCAGAAGCGTCTGTGGAGCTCGTGACGCTCTCACAGCGGCAATCTTGGCGTGGAGACGTTGGCGATGAGTGGCGAAGTCGATCATGACCTAAGCTCGATCCTTTTGGCTGTTGAGTTGAGCTATACGCTTTTCTCGATACCTACCTAAGCTCTGATAAGCAGGAGGTATACCAGCTACTTCGTCTATACGAGCCTCAAGCTGCCACTGCTGTTTGTTGGCTTCGAGGAGTTGCTTGATATTCGCAACTTGATCTTGATGCCAGTAGAACTTTGGATTGCCATGCTTGTCGAGCGTTATAGCATCAATGATTTTATCTCGCAGCTCGTCAAGCGCCTTGCTCTGTGGCATGTCGCCACATTTCCCGCACAGACAGTCACGCAGTACGTCGTCATCGTCGTAGTAGGACTGGCACTTGTATTGGTCGGTCACGCCCTACGCCTCCACACACCCGGCGTACAAGGACAATCGCTCGGCCCGCACCCCACCTATGTAGTCGGTAGCGCCAGCGAAGTCGTAGGCACCAAGGTGCTCCCCTAGCGTCATGAAGATCTCGTCATCCAGTGCTAGCACGTCGTGGCAGGCCTGCGGAGTGACCTCCTTGGTGACTGTCTTAGTCACCACTCGCTCAGTCGGTTCACCGGCTACTTGCGGACCTGGTGTGCTTTGGCCGGCTGCGCCGATCATGACTCCGACAATGAAAATCAGTATGCCAGCTAACGCGTTATAGCGAAGTGGGTGTTGCTCCTTTAGTTGTTCTAGTTTGTCCATATTTAGTTGTTCCCGTTTACGTTTACTAAGCTATCAACTAGCTCTTCCCGCACACCATCCAACCTAGTACCGCGGGTTGGTTCACTCGATGACGTGGGGAAAGGGTGAGTTGATTATTGCCTTATCGACTGCCTTCACTATGCGCCTATTTGAAAATAAAAGCAATAGACAAACACAACAATGTGTTGTTAAAAAAGCGGAAGCCCTTTCCACTTACGTCCTTCAGTGGTTCGCTTCAGCTGGTCATTAAGAGTGGCGCTGTGCCGCTTCGCACTAGCAGTCGACTCAGTTGTATGGTCGCGACCCTCTGTACTGCTGGGCATCAATCTCCACTGCCCCTCCTCTGTCTTGCCGGGTGTCCCCATCCAGATTTCGAAGTGCTTAGCCTTCACCGTCTTACCGTCACTGTCCCATGTGAGCTGGATGCGGTACCCGTGCCCGAGGAAGCCACGATGCCAGAACGACGGACTCTCCCACACGACACCGAAGTAGACAGGCTGGTTAAGCTCATGCCCCTCAAGAGCAACCTCGCAGCTAAGCGGCTCATCGTCGGCAGACCAGCTGGTGCGGCTGTCTGAGAAGTTCCGAGCGTCTACGTCCCCCCACACGGCCAGGCTGGTGTTGTACCTGACGCCTGGACCCCTTGCGTAGACACCGAGGGCAACGTGAGTGGCGGGCCAGTCTATGGGCCTCTCACGGTTCAAAGGCGCCACCAGGAACTGCAGACCAGCGGGGCTTGAAGAGACACGCTGTAGCTGGAACGAGCGATACGTGTAGTAGGCAGCTACTAGAGCAGCGATGAGTGCGGCCACGCCGATGATGAGGCTCGGTACGTCCATGAAGTCAGCCTAGATGGATAGGCTTGCATGTACTCCACGGGAAGGTCGCCATGTCACTTGATGCTCTACTCAAAGCTCTGCCAGGATCACCGCCGTGGCTGGTGGTATTACTACTCATTATCATCGCAACCTTCCTCCTGGAACGAATCGTCGGCCTCACGACCAGCTTCACGGCCAGGCGTAGCGATCACCAGCTACTCGACCAAGCGGACAAAGCGGTGTCCATACTTGAAAAGCTTCCCGAAAACCACAAATCAAGGACTCAACTACTTGCCTACATCTCGCACGGGCCAATAACTGAACTAGCAGCAAGGCAGTATTCAAGGACAAGCCGCAAGCGTGAAACAATTGAAAGAAAAAAACAACGCGCCAACGCTATGGCCGCCGCGATCATGTCGTTCATAGCCTACGCACTGTCCGTGCCTATTGTAGTCAACGCAATTAATGAATTACTTGCAAATTACGATGTGACGCCTTTCTATCAAGTTGTCGGAAACGCGTTGGCTCTTATTATTCTGACCTTGCCATTCGTTATTCTGGGCGCAGTGACGTACTGGTACATGGAATTAGTACAAAAATTTGAAGGAGTATTACGCAGAGCCCTCAATAACGCAAAGGTCCGACGCATTCGAGAAAAACAGGAGAAGCGAGGGGTTGGTGGAGTCTACGAAATCTGAGCCATACGCCCCGGTTCCAGGAAAACGATAGGATTGTCGGCATGATCGCTAAGGAGCTACGAAGTTATGAATAGCCAGCACCAAAAAGCGCCATGGGATCGGGACAGCTCCTCAAGCAGTGAAATAGCGCCCATTTCGACACACTCAATCGTTAGCCCGTCAAAGTGGCTAGCGGATGACGTGTTCTGGAAGCAAGTCGCTTCGAACGTTATAAGTGCAGGGATCATAGCAGTTATGGGCATAACGGTTATCTCGATCGCCAGCACTAGGCTAAGCGGAGAGACAGATAAGACCTGGACCACCGTGCTCGGTGCCGCAATGGTTCTTTTGAGTCTGCCATTCACAATGCTTGCAGCAAAAGTGGCACATGTAGGTAAAAAATCTTCAATAGCCAAGAACTTGCTTTTCTTCGTACTTACCTTTGCTGCAGTTGGCTTCGCCGTGCTTGGCTCAACAATCATGTTTATAATCGCAGTCGACAACATCATTGAACCTATCGTAAAAGCGGAGTTAGATCAAAAATGGGGAAATCTATAAACAGCAACACATGATGGCCCTCACTGGTTGTGAAACCCGGACACCACCAAACCGCTAATAAGCTATTGATATTGCATGCCGTATTGTTTATGATAAGAACAACTATTCGGATCTTCGTAAGTCTGAATAGGGGGATAAAAGTAAAACCCACCTCGTTGAGATGGGCTCGGATCTTCGTATAACTTCATTATGAACGAACCGAAACTTTTATGCAATAGTTGTGGGGAGTCCCAGACTGTCGGCTTTAGGCGCAACTCAAAAACAGCCTTTAAGACAGCTAAACGTTTTAGGCTATCGTAAAGCTTGCTTTGTACTGATGGATCAAAGTCAAACAATCCGCGCACTTTCACAATCAGTTCACAGTTCATACAGCTGCTGCGGTAGTAAGTGGCGGAATAGGTAGACGCTTAATTATCGGTAAGACTCTGAAGTCGATACAAGGGCAGAGTCATGCAGGGTGACTAGAACGGGTTAGCAAACGGTCGTAAAACGAGAACCTAGGATTACTCTTGGTTGACCGACCAGTGCCCGGCAAATCCCTGCCTTGCTACCGCAGTAGCTGTATGAAACCGTTGAAGGTAGCTGTGAGGGAGCCATAGTCAGGCGAAGCGCTGTGAACAGCAGGTCTACATGCCGCACACCCGCCCTACGTAGAAGGGGGCAGCAGAAGCAGGTGGAAAGTTCACTCCCTCTCACATACCTTCAATACCAGTCGAACGAGACTATAACCAATCACGCTCTACTGGAACAACGGGGAGTTACTAATCAAGCTAACCCTGATGTGAACGTCCAACAGCACCCCACTCAGGGAATGCTTTAGTATCAACTCCCCCCGTAGCTTACGGATTCAAGAAGGGAGTTTTTAGAGTGCCCAAAAATAAGCTTGCAAAAAGATAGCCACCCACTCATAATGCCAACCATGAACGGGCATCAAGAAACCAAAACAAACCTAACCGACCTAATAAACAAGCGCTTCACGATCCAGGACCACCACTGCGAGTACTTCCCGCCGACACTGGCAGAGCGAAGAAAGAATTTACACCGCGTGCAATACAACATACAATTCAAGAAGGCCTATGCAATACCACGCAGAAAGCCCTCGCATGGAAAAACCCCGGAGTAATCCGGGGTTGCTCTTTGTCTAAATCAGTAGACCTATTGTCACAGCCTGTATGACGATCGTGAGCCAGTAGATAGGTTCTCGGTCGTCTTTTCGCTTGTAGCGCCTTGTATAGCGTTTGGTGCGGTTTAGCCAGAACTGTTCGCCGGTACGTGGGTCAACGACTTCCATGGTAGTTCTGGATCGCATAGTCAGCGATAGCAAGTTGGAAGTCTTTCGTGTCGCTATCCGGCGCACCAGCCCACAGATCTCGGTGTTCAATAAGTCGGGGCAGCGTGACGGACTCTATGAGCCGTTCGGCTTTCTCTGCAATGATCTGCTGTCGGGTCATCTTGCAATCACTGCACAGCTCGAAGTATTCGTCATAGTTTGAATGGTCGCAGCTCATCGCTTGGCCTCCCCTAACCCACAGGCTTCGGCAAAGCGGCCCCAGTCGAATCGTGGATTGTCTTCATAAAGGACGTCGCCCAGTCGGTCGATGGCGCACTCTTGAATTGCTCCCTGTTGGTATTGTTCGCGGATCACCTCCGCCAACTTATTGTAGTGTTTACGTGTCATGCTTTATCTCCATTTAGCTTTTATGACACTATTTATTATGGGCTAACGGGGGTGAAAAGGCAATACTTTAGCCAGCAATTAAGTAGTAGAAAACACACCACTAACAGAGGTCGCCACGTCTTCCAATAGCCAGACATTGAACAGCCCGTCGGGGTAGTCCTCGTCATCCTCGATCAGACTTTCAATCTCGCGGCGTCTAAGCTCGTCTGGCACGACAAAGACGACCATAGGGAACGCAGCCCCATTGCTGTCTTCTGAGCCAATCCAGGCCTTGTAAAAGCGCTGAAGCTTATCCCGGAGTTGGCGCTGGCGTTCCGTGCCTAGGTCAACCTCAATCCAGACAGACAGCCGCGCTCGTGGCTCTTGGCTCTCTAGCTCGACGAACAAGTCCGGGCGTACCTCGTAGCCGTTGACACGTCGGTGAGTGTCCGGCTCTGTTGCGTAGCCGGTGAGGGCTAGATCTGTAACCCGCGTCAGTTCCTGCAGCTGAACAAAGACGTCACCAATCATGAGCATGTGGGGTTTGATTACCCGGTACGGTGTGTACTTGCCTTGAACCCGGCACACCTCCCAGCCGGCCGACCCCAGTTGGTAGACGTACTGACCAGAGCCAGCGCCACGGCCACCGATGGGGCGGCGCTCTAGTACAGCCAAGTATTTAGACGAGGCTAGGCGGGTAAGGGTTCGATCTAGTGGAGTCTTACTAGCGTTGTTGTGGAAAAACATAGCTTGGATTTGACCACTCGATAGCTGCCCGAAGCGGGCTACAGCCTTGATTATATCGAAATCACGAGCAGTCATCCTCATGCGCTTAGTGTACAAGTGAACAGTACGCACGCCTAGGTCTGTGTTTTCCCTAGCCACGGCGCTTATAAGTGTGTGTCGACGCCCATGTTAGGCCCACGTCCGCGCACACAGCAGAAGTTTGACCCGCTGGGCCATGCAAAAAGCACAACACTATTCACTCACAAACCTATTGCTTATTATGCACCATAAGCGCATACTAACGACATAGCGAAAGCAGCCCAATATGAATAGGGGCAAGCAACTAGCTAGGGAACGTAAACGATAATCGGGAGTAACTAATATAGGATCAAAGATTTATGAAACGCAGCCCCTATCCGGTACCAGTGAAGCGAAAGGGTAAACGGCTCAAGAACAAGACTTTTGACTTCGACTTGCCGTTCATTCAAGCCCTCATCTGGTTCGCAGGCAAGGAATCAACCACATACCAGATGAAGGTGTCTCAAGCCGCAGTGGTGAAACGAGGCGTACTAGAGACCTTCCCAGCACTTCGCAAGAGGTACCTGGAGCTAAAAGAACAAGAACTAAGGGAGACAATCCATGCGAAAAAACAACCTAAGCATACGCGAGCTGAACAGGCGTCAGAAAGAGAACGAGAAGAATCGGCCATACGTGCCACAGCGGCACAGTTCGATGACCGCCAAAACAACCAAGCCTAAGCTCGACATCCGTCTAGCGCTTGTGAAGGGGGTGGTATGGACGATGCAGTAAAACCGCTCGACAAGCTTGCTCCGGCTCTAGTGGCTCTACAGGCTGACTTGAAACCAGTCGACAAGAGCGCCGACAATCCGTTCTTCAAGAAGAAGTACGCTGACCTGCCATCAGTGATGAAGGCAGTCCAGCCGTTGCTGGCTACCCACAAGTTGGCAATCAGTCAGTTCCTAACGAACATCCATGGCGATAGCGCCATCCGCACCATCCTGTTGCACGAAAGTGGCCAGTACATCGAGGACATCGCGCCTCTGATGATGGGCAAAGACGACTCACAGTCACAGGGAGCAGCCACCACCTATGCCCGCCGCTACGGCGTTATGGCTGTCCTAGGCGTTGTTGCTGAGGAAGATCATATGGACCCCGACTCACCACTACGCGGGCATCCTAAAAGCACTCAAAACATCATTGGCAACGTGCCAGCCGCTTCCCCTAACCGTCAGGCCACAGAGAAGCAACGCTCATATCTAGCCAACCTGGCCCGAAAGAAAGGCAAGGATAACGCTTGGATCGACGCCACACTGAACCAGGTCAGGTCGTCTCAGGACGCTTCCGCCATCATCGACAAGCTCAACATGCTTGACGACGGGGCTTAGACAACCAACCAACAACTAAGGAGGTGACCACACCTCAGGAGAATCACAACCATGCCAGCTAAAGGCACCAAACCAGTAACCGAGCAACTGTTCAACACAGTGACGAGTCAGCTGAAAGCAGGCAACCCAACCCTCGGTGTTGCTCAGGTCAACGGAATCAAAGAGTCGACCGTCCGGGCCATCCGCCAGGCGAAGACTTGGAAGGAATATCAGCGTCGCAAGGCCGCCAAGGTGGCGAAGATGACTGCTGCTCGACAGTCGAAGCAATCAAAGGCTCCCCTCCACATTCCTGTGTCATCCAAGCGGTCCTACGCCAAGCGGGTCGAAGTCAAACGTGCAGGAGCTCTTCCGGCCCCAAAGGCAGTAAGCGTAGACGACATAGAGTTGGAGCACGTCGTTACTAGAGCTGACTTAATAGCCATGGAGGAACGCCTTCAAAAGCATCTCGACCAGATCGCCGACGTGACCACCACCCTCGCTAGAGATGAAGCAGTCCATCACCACAAGGTCGAGCTTCTAAAGCCAGAACTTCACATCGCCCGTCGCCTCGACAACATGGACCAGTCCCTTATGCGGATTGAGCGAGTCCTTCAGCCAGTACGTCGATGGTTCGGCGTACGGAGGCACGGGTAGATGCCGGGTACTGCAGCGGGCGGCAAAAAGGCTGCAGAAACCAATAAGACCAAGCATGGATCAGACTTCTACCGGCACATAGGCAGCATCGGTGGCCGTTACGGACGCACAGGAGGGTTCGCCTCAGACATCATCGGTGAGGACGGAATGACTGGACGAGAGCGAGCACGCCGAGCCGGTGCCAAAGGTGGCCGGATTAGCCGCCGTCGCAAACGACTGGAAGCGTCAGCATGACCGGCTACCGAACTGCCAAGGGTGACCTGTCCGCCAAGTTGCTCAAGGCTATGCAGTGGTACTCCATAGAGCACGGCCTCAAGCTGACGGCGTCGAGTCCCTTCCCCATCGTCTGGTTCAAGAACCAGGATGACGGTATTAACAAGGTCCACATGGACGACATCATGGAGGCCTACGAAGCCTTCAAGAAGTCGACCCACGGCAAGAGGAAGACAGCGGCCTAACGGGCTGATGGACCTGCGCAGTGACGACAGATGAAGACCAGGGAGTCCAGGCTGTCGTTACTCACAAGCTCGTGGATGAACAGCGGCTCAAGAAATCGGCGCTGACACGAGTAGCAGTAGTACCTAGACAACCCAGCAGCCTCCATGTGAGCCACCACGCGATCACGGACGACATCACGTCGCTTGATCGCCTCACGAGTAGGACGACGCCCAAGACGCTCATTGATGATCTCTTGGATGCGACGAACAGACCGAGTAGAGCCCAGCTCCTCCTTGATCATCCAGGCTGGCTTCCGCGGCACCTGTGAAGCCAGCTCGACTATTTGTTCGTCCTCGTCGTACATATGCCCTGAGTAAAGCAAAATGTTCGGATCGCGTAAACACCGCACATCCTACAATCGGCATTTTCCGACGTCTAAATGGGGCCTGCAACAGGGGCCAAGTACTACAAGACCATCAAGCTGCATTTTTTGCACATTGACACACACAGTGAGACATGGCGCAACAACCGTGTTTTGCTAAGCCAGAACATCAAGCGCCTTTTTGCGCAAGCGCTCAAAAAGTCACACGGCTTGAAGCACTTTTCCACAGCCTCGCGGCTCAAACGCTCCGTCGGACCAACTAAAAACCATTAGTGCTATACAGCCGACGCGGCGCTTGGGCTGGGAGTAATTAACCATAAACGAGAACCAAAACCATGAACTACCTTTTTGTAGCAATAATACTTTTTCTAGCTAGTGCAGCAATGTTTGCTATTGGCTCATTCATACCCGCCTCGGCGTTTATTGTTGCTGCCGTGCTAAGTCAGATAGCTGGCGAGATTAGCCTAAGCAGGAAGTCTCGCTGATGTCAGAGCAGCTACCAAATGGAGAGTACCCATTCGCCCACTTCACCTTCCAAGGTGAGCGATTCCCAATGACGCCAAGAAACACCAGCGTCTACACCTACCTTGGCCGGCTGGCCATGTATGACCACGTCTTAGTTCAACCAACGCCGAACCTAGACAAATACTTCTGGCGCGAGAACTACGACTTTGAAGAGATGGTTCGACGAGCCGAAGCTGTCGGCTGTGATGTCAATCCAAGGCTGACTGAAGTGGATGAGGCCACAGTTGACGCATACAGGAACAGGCCTGGCGTATGAGTGAGCACGAACCACAGCCAGCCCAGCAACCGTCCATGGCCGCCGAGCTGATCAACTCGCTCAACTACTCCACCACCCCAACTGAGGAGCTGGAGGCCAAGGGACGCTACTGGCTGAGGGAGTACGAGGCCTACAGACTCGATGCCGACGCCACCAAGACCGTCGGGATGATCCTCGACCGCCTCTCTGCTGAAGTGAGCTACCGCCAGCGCATACTGCGCAACGCTGAAGTGCCCGATTGCGTTCCCGTGGAGTGGCTGGAGGGCAACATGTAAATGGAACGCAAGCAATACCGCAAATCACCAGAGAGGAAAGAACAGCAACCAGCCAGACTCGACTGGGAACAGCTACTCGAAGAAGCCCTGGACATGCCAGGCAACCTCGGCAACACCTACAACCGCTTCTACAACTACTCGTTCCTCAATCAGCTGCTGCTCTACCAGCAAGGCGTTCGCGAGCCTGTAAACACGTACGACCGCTGGAAGGCAATGAACCGTCAGGTCCAGAAGGGCAGCAAGGCCAAGGCTATCCTCCGTCCGATCTCCCGCAAGGTTGAGAACGACAATGGCGAGGAAGAGGTACGGCTGACCGGCTTCAAGATGGTCAACTGCCTCTTTACTGCATCCGAGACTGAGGGCGATCCCCTACCGGAGTACGAGCCGAAGCTGTGGAGCCCAGAGCGTGCCTTAGGCGCCCTGGCCATCCGTGAGGTGGCCTACGGGCTGGTCGACGGCAATACCCAGGGTTACAGCTCCGGCCATGAGCTGGCGATCAACCCAGTCGCTGCCTACCCGGTGAAGACGATGGTTCACGAGATGGGCCACATCGTTGCCGGCCACACCGTCCAGGAAAAAATGGCCGAGTACTTGATGCACCGCGGACTGTTCGAGTTCGAAGCCGAGGGCAGCGCCTACCTGGTCATGAACGAAATCGACGAAGAGGAGCGGCACTTCGACTCAGCTGAGAGCCGGGCATACATACAAGGCTGGCTACAAGGAGAGACGCCACCGGAGGAGTCCATCAGGCGCGTGTTCACCACGGCGGACAAGATCCTCAAGGCCGGGAGAGAAGAGTCATGAACCCCACCGGCATAGGACAAGCTGACATCTTCGGTCATGGGTCGGACCTCTGGCCAGAGATCCACGAGGACGGTGGTGAGTGAGCACGAACCAAGGCCCGACGGCGAGGTGTTCTACCGCGTGGACTTCTACGGCCACGAGATTGAAGCGACCACAGAAAACACCAGCGTCCATCAGCACATCGGGGAGCTGGCCATTTACAACGTCGTGTTGGTAGACAGCCACATCATCGGTGTCACCCACCCCCAGTACAAGGAGCTGACCTACCGTGCCATCCTCAACGAGTGTGAGCGTCACATGGCCATGAGGGCGGTCAGTGAGCTGTTCCGGGTTGCGTACAGAGTGCAGAATCTTGATGATCTAGACGCTACTAATACTGTGCCCCAAGAGTGGATAGATAAGTTTGGCGAAGACGGGCCGGGTTCTCCACAGTCTTAGACAATTTGACCATTGCCTTTTAGTCAGAGAATAGTCATAATTAAAGCAGGTCAAAGGACCCGACACTATGAAAATTAGTTACGAATACACAGGGCGACAGTACCTAGCTCCGATCAATCGCAGCCTCGCCGCAAAGAAGCGTAAAGCGACCATCGAAGCCAAGGCTCTAGCCCGAAAGCTCATAGCGATAATAGTCTTGGCTCGGCCATAACTACCCGCGTTGCCCGTTGCTCATCTCGATGCTTTATCTCCAAATATAGCTTTGAGCACGTCCGTTACTGTTCCAGTAGGCAACCACTACTCTATGAGCTTGATCCACCTTGCTACACAAGATCAGTTTCGCGCTCACTCCTGAGGTGGAGTGGTAAGCACGAGCCTTGTGCGGCATGGTGGACCGACGAGTTAGTTTCCCGATTACGTTCTCGTCGGTACTACAGGACGCACGACACCGCCTATAGGTTGAGGCTGGCGGTTCAAAACCCTGGTTCAGCTCCGCAGTACTAGGTTCCCACTGGAGCTGACCTAACCCGACGTCGTGACTCCTGTACTGCGCACACCTCCCGGTGCGTGGTACAGGCGTATGAAAGTCCAGCAACCCATCCCCACCGAAGCCGAAGAACAGATCGCTCTTGTTGAGTGGCTTGAACTCCAAGGTCTACGCTTCACGGCCATCCCTAACTCGACTTACACAAACAGCTGGAGCCAGAAGACCAAGAACCGTCGGACCGGACTGCGAGCCGGCCTGCCGGACATCTTGATCCTGGTGGCGCCCAACCAAGCCAAAGACAACCTGGGTCGGGCGCTGTTCGTGGAGCTGAAGCGCTTAAAGGGTGGCACCGTCTCACCGCAGCAGCGCGAGTGGATTGCGGCGCTCAACGGCCTCCACTCCCCCAGCATTGACTCTGTAGTGGCTCATGGCGCAGCTGAAGCAATCGAGTATGTCAGCGGCTTCTTGAAGGACGTCGACAAGAGCCCGTTCTAATACAAAACCCGCCATCATCAGGCGGGTGTTTTTCTATGTTGAGTTGCCCGTGTGGCCCCAGAGAGTTCAAGACTCAATCTAGGGCCACACGGAGTGGATGTGGATCACCTCCTTGTCAGACAGACGGGCGGAAGCCCTTGCGGCGACCGCGGACCCCGTCTGCGTTGGCGACGATCTTGTCGATGTCGGGCGACAGCTTGCGCCACTCCTCCACCGTCACGATGACCTGCTCGGCGTCCCCGTTGCTCTTGACTTCGAGGACCACCAGTTCACCGGCGCTCTTGAGGTTCTTGATCTCGCCGGGCAGAACGTCCAGCTTGACCGGCTCCTCCAGCCCGGGGGCCTTGCGGACGATGATCTCCAGGAACTCCTTGTCGTCGGCTTCGACACCGGACAGGTCGCTGACGCGCTTGGAAACGTACGCCAATTTACTCACATCCTTTGTTTGGGTAATCACGGGTTGCAATTACTTGCTGGTATTTACTCATACAGAAATGAAAAAGTAAAGATCATTTATAAATGAGGTTCGTTTGGGCAAACTCGCCGTGCAATTCAAGAGCCCATTGGTCGTACATCCACGCTGCTTCCAGTGGGTCAGCATAGTACCCGATATAAACCTTTTCTCCTCTAAAGCCGATTCTTGCGGTATATGCGAGTGCGGTCTTGGCCTTTGATACGCCCTTATATCCTGAGGTGTTATTGTCTGACATGCTTCGGTTGTAAGTGTTCTGCGACTGTCTAGCGACGCGGAGGTTGCACCTTCGATTATCATGCCGGACACCATTTAAATGGTCGACTACCTCACCTCTGATTAGAGGGCGATTGAGTATCCTTTCTAGAATCGCAACGTGCATGTAGATGTAGCGCTCAGCCCCATGCCTACCCGCGTATCCGTTGTTGTAGTGCCATCGGTGTTGAATTAGATCTGAGTCTCTGTTGTCAACAATGGAGACCACGCCCTTGCTTAAATTGATTTCTTTCATGCACCTCCTTTCCGAATAGGAGGCTTTGCTTTATAGTAGAGCTCAGCCCCGACCGCAATTCGGGGTTTTTATGTTTTGTCTTTATTCTACGTTAAATGCTAAAATAAGAACATAGATAATGACCGACTTTGATTTCGACCAATATATGCAAGACTCAACCGCTTCTAGCGGTGTTCCTTTGCTGGTCGAAAACGAATCCGCCTTAAACTCCATCGCTACCCAGATAATCAAACGATAATCACCGGTTGACTCACGCGTTTTATAAGCGCCTTTTTACCTGCGGACGTAGGATGTTAATGCAATTGACGAATCGTCGAGGAACAGGACGCCGCGGTGCGCCCGCGAGGCGGCGCCGGGCCGGGGGATCCCTGCCCCGCCCCCGAACAGGGCGGCTGTCGAGGCCGTGTGGTGCGGCGCCTCGAACGGGGGGCGCCGGATCAGGGCGGTGCACCGCCCTGCGGCCCCGTTGAGCGAGTGGATGGCCGTGACCTCCATCGCCGCGTCGTCCTCGAGGTCCGGCAGCAGGCCGGGGAGCCGCTCGGCGAGCATCGTCTTTCCGGCTCCGGGCGGGCCGACCATGAGCAGGTGGTGCCCTCCCGCGGCGGCGATCTCCAGGGCCAGGCGGCCGTCGGCCTGCCCGGCGACGTCGGCGAGGTCCGGCGCGGCGTGCGGCGCGGGGGCCGGCACTCCCCCGTCCGGCACGACCCCGCCGCGGGCCCCGCCCGGTGCGGAGCCCGCGGGTGCCGGACGGCGCAGCCGCGCGGGATCGGCCCCCGCGGCGGCGAGAGCCTCGGCGAGGCAGGCGAACCCCTCCACCCGTGCGCCGGGGACCAGCCCCGCCTCCGAGGCGTTGGCCGCCGAGACGACGATCCTCTCGTGCCCGGCGCGCACCGCCGCCATGACCGCCGGCAGGATGCCGCGCACCGGCCGCAGCGCCCCGTCCAGGCCCAGCTCGGCCAGGAAGACGGTCCGCCCGGTCTCGGGCACGTCGCCGGCGGCCTGCAGGGCGCTCATCACGATGGCGAGGTCGAAGAGGGATCCGCGCTTGGGCAGCGTCGCCGGGGTCAGGTTCACGGTGAGCTTGCGCGGGCTCAGCGGCATCCCGCTGTTGCGCGCCGCCGCCCGCAGCCGCTCCCTGGCCTCGTTGAGCGCCGCGTCCGGCAGACCCACGATGGAGAACGCCGGGAGGGTCTGGCCGATGTCCGCCTCGACCTCCACCATCGACCCGTCGAGGCCGACCAGGGCCACCGCCCACGTGCGCGCGAAGCCCATCACCGCACCCCCGCGGGGAGCGCGGCCGGGAACCGAGGACCGGGCCCGGAGCCCGGAGACGGACGGGGACGGGAACGGGGAAGACGACGGTGCATGAGAACCTCCTGGTCCTCATGGTGGGCAGCCCCGCGACCGGACGGCGGCCCCGCACGCCCGGCGGTGGAGAAGACCGCCGGATCAGGCCTGTTCGGTCCCGCTGGGGAGCGAGGGTTCCGCCGTGGCGGTCGCCGACGGAGTGGCCGACGGAGCAACCGTCGGAGCAGCCGTCGAGGCCGAAGGCGTGGGAGTGGGCGCTGGGCCCGGAGGCCAGTTCCGGCGTCCGGTGGGGCTCGGCGAGGGCGAGGCCGACGCGCCGACGGTGGCGCCGCCCTCGGTCGGGGCGGGGGTGGGGTCCGCACCGGCGTCGTTGTTCCCGGCCGGAGGAATCGAGTCCCCTGGTTGCTGCGGCACCGGCGGCGCAGGGGACGCCGAGGGCGTCGGCTCGACGGTGGGCTGCTGCGTGGGCGGCGGTGCCGGACCGGCCGTCGGCTCGGCGACCGGGGCGCAGGACGCGGACCAGGCCGCCTGCTGCGCGGAGCCGGACGGCTGGGACGGGTCCGTGCAGTCCGGTACGTACACGGGCTCGGCGTCGGGGGCCGGCGCGGGCTCGGCGGGCGCCGGCGCCCGCGGAGGCTGCGCCCGCGGGGGCTGCGCGGCGGGCCGGGCGGGTTCCGGCGCGGCGGGCTCCGGCGCCGGTACCGCCTCGATCCTCTCCCGCGGCTCCGGGCTCGGCACTCCGGCCCGGAACTGGCGCTGCTCCGGACCGTGCCCCACGGGGGCGGGATCCAGGGCCCGGTCGTTCGGGTACGGGGACAGCTCGATGTCGTCGAAGGTCCGCGGCAGGCTCTTGAAGTCGCCGATCATGAGCTCGCGGCCCGAGGCGCCGGCAGGGACGGCACCGGTGTACTGGGCGATCAGCTCGTGGGTGCGGGCGTCCAGCCGGGCGCCCTCCTCCGGGTCGAGGGGCGAGCCGTCGGCCGCCCAGAAGCCGCCCTCCCCGGAGCGGTTCGGGTCCCAGTCGGACAGGACCTCGACGGCCGGGTCGAACGGGAACTGGCCGCCCTCGTGACTGATCACCTTGAGATCGTCGATCTGCACGGTGCGGGTGCCCTCGGTGTTGTCGATGTGCAGCTCGACGTAGGTCACCGGTTCCACGTTCAGGTCCCGCCGCAGCTGTTCGACCTCGTCGTCGGGGGCCGGCACGGTGGGCAGGTCGAAGGTGATGACCGCGCCCTCCTCGGTGGTGAGGGCGTAGGGACCCGGACTGAGTCCGCTGGGCGCGGTGGTCACGGTGCCCGGCTGCGCGATCGCCTCCGGCTCCGAGGCCTTCAGCACGCCGCACCCCGTGGCGGTCAGCGCGACGGCTGCCGCGAGAGCCGCGGCGCGTCGTGGAGCGGCGAGCGGTCCCGCAGCGACCACAGCACACCTCCGTCGTTCTCCCGGTCATCGACGGTTCAACATTGGCACGTCCCACGAGGCATGTCACGCGGGCCGCGGGCGCGTCGCGTCTCATTGGATCTGCCGCAGGACCTCGATCTCCGGCACCCCGCCGTGTGCGAAAGTAATTGCAACGGCATCGACCCTGACCATCCGGGGGTCGCGGTCGTGAGCCCGTGCCCAGGCGGCCGCCAGACGGTGCAGACGGACGATCTTCTGCCGCGTAATGGACTCCAGCGGATGCCCGTAACGCAGGCTCGACCGGGTCTTCACCTCCACGACGACCACCCATCCCTCGTGCTCCGCGACGAGGTCGGCCTCTCCCCGCAGACCGTCCCGGGACGGCCGTGCACGCCAGTTGCGCTCCAGCACGCGGTACCCCCGCGCCGCGAGGTGCGCGGCCGCCAGCTGCTCGCCGCGCGCGCCCAGCCCCTCGGACACGGGACACCTCCCTGCTCGGCAGCCTCCCCGGCCGGAGCGGGGCGGTGCCCCATGGTGCACCTCCCCGACGGCCCGCCGCTGCGGCCGGGCGCCGTGTGCAGGGCGGGTCAGGAGGCCGCGGGGTCCCCCGGCACGGGTCCGGCGGCACCCGGCACCGAGAAGGGGTCCGTGTGTGCGAGCTCCTCCACGTTGACGTCCTTGAAGCTCATGACGTGCACGTGCTTCACGAACCGCGCGGAGCGGTAGACGTCCCACACCCACGCGTCCTTGAGCTCCACGTCGAAGTAGAGCCCGTTCTTCGTCTCGACCGGCTCGATCCGGACCGAGTTGGCCAGGTAGAAGCGCCGGTCCGTCTCCACCACGAACTGGAAGAGCCCGGCGACGTCCCGGTACTCGCGGTACAGCTGCAGCTCGAGGTCCGTCTCGAAGTTCTCGAGTTCTTCGGCGCTCATGTCGTCCCGTCTCCGATCGTGCTCGGGCCGGCCGCGGTCGGCGCCGGCGTCAGGCGCCAGCTCAGCCGGTGGTGCGGCGTCGTCCCGTGCTCCTCGAGGGCGCGGCGGTGCCGGACGGCGCCGTAGCCCTTGTTGCTGTCCCAACCGTACTGCGGCCACCCGGCGGAGAGCTCCCCCATGATCCGGTCCCGCTCGACCTTCGCGAGCACGCTGGCCGCCGCGACGGAGGCGCACGTCAGGTCCGCCTTGACCCGGGTGACGACCGGCCCCGCCCACGCGGGTGCCGCGGTGTCGCCGCCCGCGGGAACGGGATCGCCGAAGAGCGTGCCGGAGTCGGGCTCCGAGAGCCAGTCGTGGGCGCCGTCCAGGAGCACGATGCCGGGCGGGGCTCCTCGTTGCGCCGCGGCGGCGATCGCACGGCGTCCGGCGAGGCGCAGCGCGGCCGTCAGGCCGAGCCCGTCGATCTCCTGCGGCGAGGCGTGGCCGACTCCCCCGGCCGCGCACCACGCGAGGATGCGCGGGACCAGCGCCTCGCGCCGGGCGGGGCTGAGCAGCTTGCTGTCCCGCAGCCCGGGCACGCCGCGCTCGGTGCCGGGACGCAGGACCACCAGTCCGGCGGTGACCGGTCCGGCGAGGGCCCCGCGGCCCACCTCGTCCATCCCGCCCACGAGGCCCGCGCCCGGCTGCTCCAGGGACCGCTCGACGCCGAGCCCGGGGGCCCGGCCCGGCAGCGGCGCCGCGCGCCGGACCCGCCCGGGCTCAGGAACCACCGGCGGACCGGTCGGGGACGTCCTCGAAGACCTCGTCCGGGTTCTGCAGCAGCTGGAACCGGTCGAGCGGCCAGGCGATCACGAACGCCGTGCCCACGACGTCGTCGTGGCTGATGAACGCGCCGTTCTCGGCGATCTCCGCGAGGTGCACGCGGGCGTCGGCCGACGCGTCCCGGTGGTCGCCCAGCACGAAGTAGTGGTTCTCGGGGACCTGGACCTCGAACTCGAGCTCCGAGGGGGCGGAGCCGGGGAAGAGGTAGGCGTCGCGCTCCTCGAGGGCCTCCCCGTTGACCGTGACCCGGCCCGAGGCGTCGCAGCAGGCCACGGTGTCGCCCCCGACCCCGATGACCCGCTTGATGAGGTGCTGGTCCGTGCGGTCGGGCAGCACGCCCACGAAGGCCAGGGCGTCGTAGAGGGCGTCGGTGGGTCCGCCGCCGCTGTCGGGCTGCGGGGGGAGCCAGCCCTTGGCGTCCTCGAACACGACGATGTCGCCGCGCTCGAGGGGCCCGAACGTCGGCTCGACCACGTTGACGAAGATGCGGTCGTTGAGCTGGAGGGTGTTCTCCATCGAGCCGGACGGGATGTAGAACCCCCGGACGAGCAGGGTCTTCACGACGAAGGCGATGAGCACGGCCCAGACCAGCACCAGGAGGATCTCCCGGACCGAGCCCCAGAACGTGTCGGGGCGCTGCTTGCGGGAGCGCCCGCCGGCCGAGCGGCGGCCGCCGCGGCGGGGGGACGCCGGGTCCTGCCCGTCCTCGGTGCCGTCGAGGGGCGCGGCGGAGTGCTCCGCGTCGGCGGTGGGCGCTGCCGGGACGGGAACGGCGGCGTCGCCAGGGACGCCGTGGTTCTCCTGGGGCACGCCGTCGCCGGCGGGCTGGGTCCTGTCGGCCACTGCTCTCGTCCTTCCTGGGCGGACGCCGGTGGGCGTCCGGATCCGGATCCGTGCGGATCGCGTCAGAGCTGCCCGGCCCGGTCCCGGGGCCACAGAACAGCAAGGGGTTCTCCGATGACCTTATCCGCTCGGACCAGTCCGCCACCGGGCGCGCCGAGCAGATGGCGCGAGTCCACGGAGACCGAGCGGTGGTCGCCCATCAGCCAGAGCCGGCCCTCGGGGACCACGGCGGTGAACTCGACCTCGCTGGGGCGGTCGCCGTCGAGGACGTACTCCTCGGTGATCTCCTCGCCGTCGACCTCGAGGCGCCCGGAAGGCCCGCAGCAGGCGACCGTGTCCCCGGGGGTGCCGATGACGCGCTTGAGGTACACGCTGTCCGAACCGGTGAGCCCGGTCCACCGGCCGACGGTCTGCAGGACCTGCTGGGGCCACGGGTCGTCGCTGCTCAGCGGGGCGAAGCTGCCCCGTCCGTCGAAGACCACGAGGTCGCCCCGTTCGAGGCCGCTCTCGTCGACGAGCTTGCCCACGAGCACCCGGTCCCCCGGTTCGACCGTGGGCTGCATCGAGTCCGACCCGATCCAGTAGACGTCCACGACGAAGGCGCGCAGCACACCGGTGACCAGCACGGCCGCCAGGAGGGCGAGGACGACGGAACGCCAGCCCCGAGCACGGGGCTGGCGTTCTCGCCGCACGGCGTGGGACCCGGTGGCGCGGGGATCCCGTGCGCGGGTTCCGGTGGACACGGACGCGCGCGCAGTCCTACTTGCCGGACTTGCCGGACTTGACGGCCTTGCCGGACTTCGAGGACTTGGCCGTGGTGTTGTCGCGCTTCTCGCGGATGCGGGCGGCCTTGCCGTGGCGGTCGCGCATGTAGTAGAGCTTCGCGCGGCGGACGTCACCGCGGGTGACGACCTCGATCTTCTCGATGACCGGCGAGTGCACCGGGAAGGTGCGCTCCACGCCCACGCCGAAGGAGACCTTGCGGACGGTGAAGGTCTCGTGCACGCCGGCGCCCTGGCGGCCGAGGACGAAGCCCTTGAAGACCTGCACACGGGAGCGGCTGCCCTCGACGATGTTGACGTGCACGTTGAGGGTGTCGCCCGGGCGGAAGTCGGGGACGTCGCTGCGCAGGGACTTGGCGTCGAGCTGGTCGAGAATGTTCATGGTGACTCTCCTGGTGAACGCCGCAGGTCGCTCACGTGGGTCGGCACGGATCCGTGGCGGCGGGCGGGGCCCGGTCCGGGTGCGGGATCCGCAAGACGTGGTGACGGGGTCCCCGTACGGGGTTCCCGGGTGCCCGGCTGTTGGTCGCTCATCCCCCTGCGGCAGGGGCGTGCCCAGCAGACACACAGCTGAACATTATGCCACAGGTTCCCCGGGGGCGTCGTCCCCGGCGCGCACCACCCGTGCGCCCGAGACGATCCAGCCCGCCTCCGCGAGGACGGCGCGGTCCGCGCGGTCCAGGCCGGCGGGGTCGAGGGACGCGACGAGGTCGGGACGGCGGGCGGCGGTGCGCTGCAGCTGCCGGTCCCGCCGCCAGCGCGCGATCCGGCCGTGGTGGCCCGAGAGCAGGACCTCCGGAACCGGCCGGTCCCGCCACAGCGCGGGCTTGGTGTAGACGGGGTACTCGAGCAGGCCGTCCGCGTGGGACTCCTCCACGAGGGACTCGGGGTTGCCGACCACGCCGGGGACGAGCCGCCCGATGGCCTCGACCATGGCCAGCACGGCGACCTCCCCGCCGTTGAGGACGTAGTCGCCGAGGCTCATGGGGCGGACCTCGAAGTGCTCGCGGGACCAGTCGACGACGCGCTCGTCGATGCCCTCGTAGCGCCCGCACGCGAACACGAGGTGCTCTCGCAGGGCCAGCTCGCGGGCGGTGGCCTGGGTGAACACCGCACCGGCCGGCGAGGGCACGACCAGCACCGGGCGCTCCCCCGCGACCCCGGGGTCGGCGGCCGGCGCGGGGCCGCGCTCGCGGACGGCGTCGAGCGCCGCCGCCCACGGCTCCGGCTTCATGACCATGCCGGCCCCGCCGCCGTAGGGAGTGTCGTCCACGGTGCGGTGCCGGTCGGTCGTGAACTCGCGCAGGTCCGTCACGGTCAGCTCGAGGAGCCCCTGCTGCCTGGCCTTGCCGATGAGGGAGAGGTCCAGGGCCGAGAGGTACTCGGGGAAGATGCTGACGACGTCGATGCGCATCAGTGCCCGCCCTCCGGCGCCCCGTCCCCGGGCCCCGCGACCTCGGGTCTCCCCTCGTCGAGGCCGAGCTCGAGCAGCCCCGGCGGCGGGGTCACCACGACGAAGCCGCCCTCGGGGTCGACGACCGGCACGATCTCCTCGACGAAGGGGAGCACGGCCTCGCGCCGGCCCTCGTCGAGCTCGATCTCCAGCAGGTCCTGGACCGGCAGGGTGCGCAGCCCGGTGACCACGCCGATCCGGGGCCCCGAGCCGTCCTCGGGGCCGGTGCGCACCTCGAGGTCGACCAGCTCGTGCTCGTACCACTCGTCGGTCCCGGGGTCCTCGTCCAGCGCCTCGGCGTAGAGCCGGGCGCCGCGCAGGGTCTCGGCCCCGTTGCGGTCGGGGACCTCCTCGAGGGCCACGACGAGCACGGCCTTGTTCCAGCGCGCTCCGCGCACCGTGACCACGCCCTGGGGGGCGAGGGGGACGGACGGTTCGAGCAGCAGCCGGGCGCCGGGGGCGAAGCGCTCCTCCGGGGCGTCGGTGAACAGCTGCACGGTGACCTCCCCGCGGATGCCGTGGGGCTTGCCGACGCGGGCGACCTGGACCTTCATGGTGCTCCTGGGGGTCGGCGGCCGGGTGGCCGCGGGAACGGGGTGCGGTGGCGGGCTGCGGGGGTGCGCAAAGCCGACGGTCCCCGCATCCTCAGCGGATGCGGGGACCGTGCGGGCGGCGGAGCCGGTCGCCGGGGCGCCCGGTGCGCCTCAGCGGGTGCGGTCGGTGTCGACCACGTCGATCCGGACCGGGCCGTCCTCGGCGAGCGCGCCCACGACGGTGCGCAGCGCCTTGGCCGTGCGGCCCTGGCGGCCGATGACCCGCCCGAGGTCGTCCGGGTGCACCCGGACCTCGAGGGTCTCCGACCGGCGCCCGCTCTTGACACGGACGTCGACGTCATCGGGGCTGTCCACGATCCCGCGGACCAGGTGCTCCAACGCGTCGGCGAGCATGACTACTCGGCCTTCTCGGCGTCAGCCGCGGGGGCGTCGTCGGACTCGGCACCGGGGGCGGCCGGCTCGGCCTTCTCGCCCTTGGGGGTGATCGCCTCGGGGACGATCACGGAGCCCTTGTCGGGGGCCACGAACTCGCCCTTGGGCTCGGGCTGCCGGAGGGTGCCCTCGGCGCCCTCCTCGCCCTTGAACCGCTGCCAGTCGCCGGTCACCTTCAGGATGGCGGCGACGGCCTCGGACGGCTGGGCGCCGACGCCGAGCCAGTACTGGGCCCGGTCCGAGACGACCTCGATGTAGGAGGGGTGCTCGGTCGGGTGGTACTTGCCGATCTCCTCGATGACGCGGCCGTCGCGCTTCTTGCGGGAGTCGACGACGACGACGCGGTAACGGGGATCGCGCATCTTGCCCATGCGCTTGAGACGGATCTTAACAGCCACTGGTGTGGACTCTCCTGGTTCTTGGATGCGGTGAACGCCCTGGTCTCGCTCCCGTGGGGCGGGCCGGTCACAGGGGTTCTGTGGACACGAGAAACGTGCGGCGAGAGGGACCGCACGCATCGAGTACCCGTCCAGTATGCCAGACGCCGTCAAGTCCGGCGTCCCCCGGCGCGCGGGCCGCTCACTGCTCGAGGCGCGCGGCCTCCCGCCACGTGAGGGAGCGCCCGCCCTGGAACACGGCGCGCTGGTAGGTCCGCTCCCCCAGGCGCAGCAGCACCCAGGCCGCGGCGAGGGCGACCGCGAGGGACAGCACGGGCTGCCACCACGCCACGCCCCCGTCCAGCATCCGGATGGGCATGGCCACCGAGGAGACGACCGGCACGAAGGACGCGGCCGTGAGCCACGCCCCCTCGGCGTAGAGGCCCAGGAGGAGCGCGCCGATGAGCACGGTCAGGATCGGCCCGGTGCTCGTCTGGAGGTCCTCGGAGCGGGAGGCCAGGGAGCCGAGGACGGCCCAGACGGACGCCTGCGCGGCGAAGCCCGCCACGAAGAAGGCCACGAACCAGCCGGAGGCGGCGAGGATCCAGCCCACGTCCGCGGCGGCCCCCGTGACGTTGACGCCGACGAGGCCGACCGCGGCGTAGAGCCCGATCTGCGCGAACGCGAGCAGGCAGTTGCCGAGCACCTTGCCGTAGAGCAGCTGCCGGACCGGGACGGCGGTGGCCAGGATCTCCACGACCCGGTTCTGCTTCTCCTCGAGCACCGAGTTGGCGATGGCCATGCCGAAGAGGACGGCGGCCAGGTAGAACAGGAAGGCGAAGACGAAGCCCATGACGAGCCGCACGGGGCCGCGGTCCTGCTCGCCGGAGAGCAGCTCGGTGCGCACCTCCGCGCCCTCGGTCAGCTCCTCGGCCGTCGTCCCGGCCGCCCGGGCGTTGGCCGCGAGCGCCTCCTCGGCCGCCGCCTGCTCGAGCACCCGGGCGAGTCCGGGGTCGACGTCGTCCTTGCCCACCACCGTCCACCCGTCGAGGCCCCGCAGCAGCGCGACGTCGGCGGTCTCGTCGGCCACCGCCCGGCGGGCGGCGTCCGGGGAGTGCGCGGAGTGCACGGTGAGGGTGTCGTCCCCCCTCTCGGCCAGCGCCTGCGCGGCCCGTGCCGCGACGGGTGCGGCGTCGGGCGCCGCGGTCGCCAGGACGTGGTCGGCGGCGCGGCCGCCGAACAGGGCGGAGGCGGCGATCGAGCCGGCCACGAGGAGCACCGTGACCACCGTGGAGAGCAGGAAGGACCGGTCGTGCAGCTTCACGGAGATCTCGCGGGTCGTGACGATCCACCACGGGCGGGCGGCGGTCGGGTGGGCGGCGGTCGCGCGGGCGCTCATCGGGTGACCTCCCGGTAGACGTCGGACAGGGAGGGCACGATCTCGGCGAACTCCAGGAGCCCGCGGGGCACGGCGGCCTCGAGCACGCGGCGGCGGGCGGCGGCGTCGTCGAGCTCGAGCACCGCGGCCGGACCGTCGACGTCGACGACCCGCACGCCCCGCAGGTCCCGTACCCAGCCGGTGTCCTGCTCGCAGCGCAGCCGGTGCCGGCGCGGGCCGGTGCGGCGCAGGTCGTCGGCCGTGCCGGCGGCCAGGACCCGCCCGACGGACAGGACGACGAGGGAGTCGCAGAGCCGGTCGACGAGGTCGAGCTGGTGGCTCGAGAAGAGCACGGGCACCCCCTGGGCCGTGTGCTCGCGCAGCAGCTCGACCATGGAGTCCACCGCCACGGGGTCCAGGCCGGAGAACGGCTCGTCCAGCACCAGCGCGGCGGGCCCGTGCAGGAGCGCGGCGGCGACCTGCACGCGCTGCTGGTTGCCGAGGGAGAGGGACTCCAGCCGGTCCTTCCCGCGGCCGGCCAGGCCGAAGCGCTCCAGGAGCCGGCCGGCCTCCGCGAGGGCGTCGCCGCGGTCCATGCCGTGGAGCCGCCCGAGGTAGCCGAGCTGGTCGAGCACGGGCTGCTTGGGGTAGAGCCCCCGCTCCTCGGGCATGTACCCGAAGCCGGCGCGGTCCGCCGCGGTGGCTGGCCGGCCGTTCCACAGGACCTCCCCGGAGCTGACCCGCAGCACGCCCATCAGCATCCGCATGGTCGTGGTCTTGCCCGCACCGTTCGCGCCGACGAAGCCGGTCATCCGGCCGGGCTCGACCCGGAAGGAGACGTCCTCGACCACCGCCCGCCCGCCGAAGGACCGGCTCAGGCGCCGCGCCTCCAGGACGTGCCCCTCGGGGCGGCCGCGGAAGCGGGTGGTGGTCGCCGCAGGTGTGGTGCTGGTGCTCATGGGCCCGGGGTCCTCTCGGCCGGCGCGCCCGCCCGGTGGGTGCCGGGCGGCTCGTCCTCCAGCCTACGAACGCCGCGGCCCCGGGGAATCCCCACCCGGGCGGAGGGCGCGCGCCCCGGGTGCCGGCTCCGTCCCTGCGGTCTCCGCCCCGGGACGGAGACCGGCTCAGCCGACCAGGCCCGCCCGGTGGGCGAAGACGACGGCCTGGACCCGGTCCCGGGAGCCCGTCTTCGCGAGGATGTTGGAGACGTGGGTCTTGACGGTGGCCGGCCCGAGGAAGAGCCGCTGGGCGATCTCCGCGTTGGAGAGCCCGTCCGAGACCAGCAGCAGCACCTCGTGCTCCCGCTCGGTGAGGGAGTCGAGGACCCGCCGCTGCCCGGGCTTGGGGGACGCGGTGGCGGGCGGCGCGGGATCGACCTCCGGGGCGGGGGCCGGCGCGTCCGTGGTCAGGGCCCGGATGACCCGCAGCGTGGCCTCGGGGGCGAGCAGCGCGTGGCCCTCCGCGACGGCGCGCACGGCCTCCACCAGGTCGTCCGGGTCGGCGTTCTTGAGGAGGAACCCGCTGGCGCCGGCCGCGAGCGCGTCGAAGAGGTAGTCCTCGCGGTCGAACGTGGTCACGATCACCACCTTGGCGCACCCCGTTCCGACGATCCGGCGGGTGGCCTCGATCCCGTCCATGACGGGCATCTGCACGTCGAGCAGGGCGACGTCCACGGCCCCGTCGCGGGCGGCGGCGACGGCCTCCGCGCCGTCGGAGGCCTGGGCGACGACCTCGATGTCGTCCTCCACGGACAGGACCATGGCGAAGCCGGAGCGCACGAGGGCGTGGTCGTCGGCGAGCAGGACGCGGATCATGCCTCCGATCCTCGCAGATTCCCGTCCCCGGCACGGACGGTGGCACGGACGGCGGCGCGGACGGCGGGGTCCGGGGCGCCTCCACCGGTGCCGCCGGGGGGCAGGGGGCAGCGGGTGCGGACCCGCCAGCCGGGCCGGCCCGAGCGCGGCCCGATCTCCGCCTCCCCGCCGTGCAGGCGGACGCGCTCGCGCAGCCCCTGGAGGCCGAAGCCGGTGCCGGCGGTGCCGCTGCGCGGCGAGCCGTCGTCGAGCACCTCGAGCTCGAACCACGGCCCCTCGGGGCCGCGGCCGGTGCGGAGGGTGACGGACGCCGTGGTGGCCGTGGAGTGGCGGATCACGTTCGACAGGGACTCCTGGGCGCACCGGAAGGCCGACAGGCCGAGCGCCGGGGGGACCCTGTCCAGGTCACCGGGGACGTCCTCGACCGTGCGGACCTCCACCGCGAGGCCGTTGTCGGCGTGCTGCCGGGCGAGGGCGGCGATGTCGGCGAGGCCGGGGTCCGGTCGGCGCGCCGCGGCGGAGGTGCCCCCGCCGGGGCCCGGGGGGCCGTCCTCGCCCTCGGCGCGCAGCACGCCGAGCAGCTGGCGCATCTCCCCCACCGCGGTCCGGCTGGACGCCTCGATGGTGCGCAGCGCGGTGCTGGCGGCGGCCGGGTCACGGGCCAGGACCGTGCGCGCCGCCCCGGCCTGGATGCCGATCACGGACACGTGGTGGGCGACGACGTCGTGCAGCTCCCGGGCGATGCGCAGCCGCTCGTCGACGACGGCGCGGCGGGCGATCTCCTGGGACTGCTCCCGGATCCGCTGCGCCTGGGCCGCGAGGCGGTGCTGCTGCAGCGCGGCCCGCCACGAGGCGCGCCCGGCCAGCACCGCCCCGCCGAAGTAC
Organism: uncultured Kocuria sp.; assembly: GCF_947500125.1. Taxonomy (GTDB): domain Bacteria; phylum Actinomycetota; class Actinomycetes; order Actinomycetales; family Micrococcaceae; genus Kocuria. The sequence continues at coordinate 188,716 of NZ_CANMRA010000005.1, forward strand.
ACGGTGTTGACGAGCAGGGTGAACACCGCGTAGGACGGCAGCTGCGGCAGCGGCCCGTCCACGTCGCCCAGACCGGTCAGGAAGTCCGCGTAGGCGTTGGTGACGGTGAAGGCCCCGAGCAGCCACAGGCCCATGGTCCCCACGACCACCGACATGGCGACCCACAGGGCCTGGCGGTCCCGCGACCAGGCGACGGCCGCGTAGAGGGCCGCGAAGTAGGCGCCCTGGAAGGGCAGCGTCAGGGCGACCGTGGGGCTCGCGTAGGTCAGGCCCAGGAACAGGGCGGAGGACGCGACCACGACCGGCAGCGGGAAGCGCCGGCGCAGGGCGAGGGGCGCCACGATGAGCACGGTGCTGAGGTAGAAGCGCCAGGGCTCGTCCCCCTCCGCGAGCCCCGCGTAGCTGTGCACCAGCACGGAGGCCAGGAGCGCGACCAGCAGGAAGCCCACGGCGGCCAGCACGTCGTTGCGCCGCTGGGCCGCCGTGGGCGCGGGCCGGGACCAGAACGGGTCCTCGGGGTCGTTCAGCCAGGCCGTGACGCGCGCCGCGAGCGGAGCGCGTCGGGCGGCGGCCGGGGCGGCGGCCGGCCCTTCGTCCGGGTCCGTGGTGGGTGGCATGTGCACGCCCCCCACGGTAGCCCGCGGCGGCGGGCCCGGGGTTTCCGCCTCGCGGGGGATCCCGCGCGGGGCGGTCAGCCGCGGTGCAGTCCGAAGAAGCGGCGCAGCCGCGCTCGGGAGCCCGGGACGGGGGCCGCCGGGAGCTGGGCGGTGGGCTCGGTGGCCGGGGTCTGCTCCTCGCTGCGCCGGCGGCGCGCGCCGCGCAGGGCGGCGTAGTAGGCGCTCTCCGCGGCGGCGTCCGCGAGCAGCGCCGCGGACAGGGTGCCGAGCACGCGCGCCCCGGCCCCGCCGCGCCGGGCCGCCCCGGCGAGCCCCACCCCGAGGGCGGTCTCGGTGCCCGCGACGGCCAGCAGGAGCTCCGGCCGGCGCACGAGGGCCCGCTGGTAGCGCGCGAAGAGCCCGTCACCGGTGGGTTCGATGGTCAGCCCCCGCAGCAGGGCCGAGCCCACGCCCGTGGGCTCGTAGTGCTCGGCGCCCTCCGTCCCCGTGAGCTCCCGGCGGCCCTCCACGACCTTGGCGGCGAGCACGGGCAGGCCCACCAGCTGCAGGACGGACTCCAGGACCAGGTCGGTGGACTCCCCCAGCACGTAGTTGCGCAGCCGGTTGGTCTCGGCCGGGTCGAGGTCGAAGACGGAGGCCACGGACTCGATCTGCAGGTCCGAGGTGCCCCCGGAGCACAGCCGGACGAGATCGCGCTCGAACCGGGCGGCCGGCGTCTCCTCGGCCTCGACGGACACCCCGCCCGCGGGGAGCCACTCGGGGCCCCACTCGAGGGCGCACACGGCGTCGGCCGCCTCGAGATCGGTGACGGACGCGGGGTCCTCCCCGGCGAGCAGGACCTCGAAGGAGCGGGTGGCCCCGTCCGAGGACAGCGCCACGGCGGTCTCGGCGAGACCGGTGCGCACCGCCCAGAAGTCGACCTCGGCGTCGAAGACCACCACGGACCAGCCGTGCCGGGACACGGCGGTGAACCCGGTGCCGGACAGGGCCGCCAGCACGGGCAGCTCGGGGGCGTCCAGGCGCACCAGCAGCACCCGGCGCAGCCCGGGGTGCTCGGGCTGGAGCTGCTGGCCGGTCATCCGCGCGAGGGTCGCGGAGAGCTCGCCGAGGGTGCACCCGGGCTCCACGGAGCCGTCCTCGGCGGCCTGCGCCAGCCGGCCCTCGGCGTCGGCGAGGAACATCAGCTGCGTGGCCCGGGGGCCCTCGGCGTAGGCGCTGATCAGGCGGTGGTGGGCGATGATCCTGCGCATCCCCTCACAGGTGGGGCGCGGTCCGGAGCCGTCGGACGCGGTGGCCTCCGTCGCGCACAGCACCGTGGCGGGGACCAGGTCCCACGTGGAGGTGGGGGATGCGATGTCGTCGGCGGGGAGTGAGGTCATGGCGTCCATGCTACGCCGTCGCCGTGGACGCCCCCCGGGTCCGGGGAGCGTCCACGGCGGCGCGGATCCGCTCAGCGGGGCCCGTCGACGAGCTCGGCCGTGGTCCCCTCCTCGAGGGCCGCCAGCCCCGCCCGCAGGCGGCGGGCCAGCGCGGGCCGCAGGTACCGGTCCAGGTCCTCGGGGGCCGTCCAGCGGTGGCCGAGCAGCTCCTCCTCCTGGATGGTGATGGGCGTGTCGGCGTCGATCACGCCGCCGTCGTAGACGAAGGAGACCGAGTCCCCCCACAGGCCCATGGCCACGCCGTGGTGGACGACGAGCAGCCGGCCCTCGGGCAGGTGCAGGCCGACCTCCTCGACGACCTCGCGGAAGCACCCGGTGCGGGGGTCCTCCCCCGCCTCGACGGTGCCTCCGGGCACGGTCCAGTCCGACTTGTAGTTGGGCTCCACGAGCAGCACGCGGCCCCCGGGGTCGCGGATGAGGGCCTCCGCGGCGAGGCGGCGGGTGGGCAGCGAGTCCACGAACTGCTTCAGCTCGCTCTCGGACAGGTAGGAGCTCACGGCGCGATCACTGTCCCAGGAACTTCTCGAAGCCCTTGGGCAGGTTCAGGTCCGCGGGGTCCGGCTGCCCCTGGGCGGCGCCGAACGCCGAGCCGGCGGGCGCCTTCTGCTTGCGCTGCTGCTCGAGGGCCGCGTTCTCCTGCGCCCGCTTGGCCGGGTTGCCGGAGCGGGAGCCGCTCTTCTTCGCAGAGCCCTTGCCCTTGCCCTTCTTCGGGCCGCCGCCCGCCCCGGGCATCCCCGGGATGCCGCCGGGCATGCCGGGGACGCTCTTGCCCTGGGCCAGGCGCTTCATCATCTTCTGCGCCTGGGCGAAGCGCTCCATGAGCTGGTTCACCTCGGAGACGGTGACGCCGGAGCCCTTGGCGATGCGGGCCCGGCGGGAGCCGTTGATGATCTTCGGCGCCACGCGCTCGTGCGGGGTCATGGACCGGACGATGGCCTCGACGCGGTCGATCTCGCGCTCGTCGAAGTTCTCGAGCTGCTCGCGCATGCCGGCGGCGCCCGGCATCATCATGAGCATCTTCTTCATCGACCCCATCTTGCGCAGCTGCTGCATCTGGGCGAGGAAGTCCTCGAAGGTGAAGTCCTCCTGGTCGGTGAACTTCCGGGCCATCTTCTCGGCCTCGTCACGGTCCCACTGCTTCTCGGCCTGCTCGATCAGCGTGAGGACGTCGCCCATGTCGAGGATGCGGGACGCCATGCGGTCCGGGTGGAACTGCTCGAAGTCGTCGACGTTCTCGCCGGTGGAGGCGAACATGATGGGCTTGCCGGTCACGGAGGCCACGGACAGCGCGGCGCCGCCGCGGGCGTCGCCGTCGAGCTTGGACAGGACCACGCCCGTGAAGTCGACACCCTCGTTGAAGGCCTGGGCCGTGTTCACGGCGTCCTGGCCGATCATCGCGTCGATGACGAAGAGGACCTCGTCGGGGCGCACGGCGTCGCGGATGTCGCGGGCCTGCTCCATGAGGGCCTCGTCGATGCCGAGCCGGCCGGCGGTGTCCACGATGACCACGTCGTGCAGGCGCGCGCGGGCCTGGGCCACGCCGTCCCGGGCGACCTGCACGGGATCGCCCGTGGGGTCGTCGAACTCCGAGGTGGTGCCCGGGTGCGGGGCGTAGACCGGCACCCCGGCGCGCTCGCCCACGACCTGGAGCTGGGTGACCGCGTTGGGCCGCTGGAGGTCGGAGGCCACGAGCAGGGGGCGGTGTCCCTGGCCCTTGAGCCACTTGCCGAGCTTGCCCGCCAGGGTGGTCTTGCCGGCGCCCTGGAGGCCGGCGAGCATGATGATCGTGGGGCCGGTCTTGGCCATCCGGATCCGGCGGGTCTGGCCGCCGAGGATGTTCTGCAGCTCCTCGTTGACGATCTTCACGACCTGCTGGCCGGGGTTCAGCGCCTCGGAGACCTCGAGCCCGAGGGCGCGCTCCTTGACCGCGGCGGTGAACTCGCGCACGACCGGCACGGCGACGTCGGCGTCGAGCAGCGCGCGGCGGATCTCCCGCACGGTGGCGTCGACGTCCGCCTCGGTCAGGCGTCCCTTGCCTTTGAGGTTCTTGAAGGTGGCGGTCAACCGGTCGGACAGTGAATTGAACACGGGTCGAAAGCTGCTTTCGTCGAGGGAGTCGGCCGGTGCGCCGCGGTCTGCGCCGCGGGCCGCGGCCCGGCCCGGTGTGGCGGGTCAGTGTCCAAGGTTAGCAACTCCGGGCGGCGCGGGGCCCGACGTCGCCGTCGCGACGGGACGACGACGGCCGGCCCCCTCCCGGTGGAGGGGACCGGCCGTCGGGCCCGGTGGGGTCAGAGCGCCGTCTCGTCGCGCTCGCCGGTGCGCACGCGCACGGCCTGGTGCACGTCGGTGACCCACACCTTGCCGTCACCGGCGCGGCCGGTGTTGGCGGAGGAGACGATGACGTCCACGATGTCGGTGGCCTGGTGGTTGTCCACGAGGATCTCGACCCGGACCTTCTCGAGCAGGTCCACCGTGTACTCCGCGCCGCGGTAGACCTCGGTGTGCCCGCGCTGCTGCCCGTAGCCGTGCACGTTCTGGACGGTCATGCCCTGGACGCCGTAGGACTCGAGCGCGGACTTGATGTCCTTGAACTTCTCCGGGCGCACGATCGCGGTGACGAGTTTCATGGGAGGGGTGCCTTTCGTGAGGGTGGGATGTGCCGGCGGCCGCCGCACGGCTCAGCTGTGCACGGTCTCGGAGCGGCCGGGCTCGAAGGACGTGGTGTCCTCCCCGGCGGTGTGCCGGCCCGGGGTGAAGGAGCCCGTGGCGTCGCCGGCCAGCGCGTAGCCGGACTCGGCGTGCTGGGTGATGTCGATGCCGTCGATCTCGTCCCGCTCGGTGATCCGGAAGCCGATGGTCTTGTCGATCACGAAGGCGATGACGAAGGTCAGCACCGCGCAGTAGACCACCGAGACGAGCACCGCCACGACCTGGGTGAGCAGCAGGCCGAAGCCGCCGCCGTAGAACAGGCCCGCCGTGCCCTCGGAGGGCAGGGCCACGAAGCCCAGGGCCACGGTGCCGACGACGCCGGAGACCAGGTGCACGCCGATGACGTCCAGGGAGTCGTCCATGCGCATCCGGTACTTGAGCCCGACGGCGAGCGCCGAGCAGATGCCGGCCACGAAGCCGATCCCGATCGCCCAGACCGGGGAGACGTTGGCGCAGGCCGGGGTGATGGCCACGAGCCCGGCCACGACGCCGGAGGCGGCGCCCAGGGAGGTGGCGTGCTTGTCGCGGATGCGCTCGGTGAGCAGCCAGCCCAGCATCGCGGCGGAGGGGGCCACGAGGGTGTTGATCCAGATCAGCCCGGCCTGCTCCGCGGTGCCGGCGGCCCCGGCGTTGAAGGCGAACCAGCCGAACCACAGGATCGCGGCGCCGAGCATCACGAGCGGCAGGTTGTGGGGGCGCTGGCTCGGGTCCTTGCCGAAGCCCTGGCGGGCGCCGACGATCATGATGAGGATCAGCGCGGCCACGCCGGCGTTGATGTGCACCACGAGGCCGCCGGCGAAGTCGATGGCCTCGCCGATCGTGGAGCCGATGGCGCCCTCCTCGGTGAGCAGCCCGCCGCCCCAGACCATGTAGGCCAGGGGGGCGTAGACGAGCGTGGCCCAGACGGGCACGAACACGGCCCAGGCGCCGAAGCGGGCGCGGTCGGCGATCGCCCCGGAGATCAGGGCGACGGTGATGATGGCGAAGGTCCCGCCGTAGGCGGCGCCGAGGAGGTCCTCGGTGCCCATGATGTCGCCCAGGGCGAAGGACGGCACGGGGCTGCCCGTGAGCCCGCCCAGCAGCGGGTCCCCGCCGCTCATGGAGTACCCCCACAGGACCCAGACGATGGAGACCATGGCGATGGAGATGAAGCTCATCATCATCATGTTCAGGACGCCCTTGGCGCGGGTCATCCCTCCGTAGAACAGGGCGAGGCCCGGGGTCATGAAGAAGACCAGGGCTGCCGCGACGATCGTCCACACGTGTCCAGCTGTGATTTCCACGATGTGCACCTCTCTCTGAAGGTTGGTTCGGTCACCGGTGCCACTGGCCCGTTCCCCGAGGGGCCGTCCGGTGCTCACCGTTCCTTATCGAGTGTCCGAGAGAGATGTTTCGACCGCCGCCGCGCGCGGTTGCGGGAATGTTTCACGCCCGCCGCAATGGTTACGCGTACGTAAACTGCGGCGGGCGTGTGGGGGAAAAGGGGGACGGATCAGTCGAGCAGGGCGTCCACGAAGCTCTCCGGCTCGAAGGGCGCGAGGTCGTCCGGTCCCTCGCCGAGGCCGATGAGCTTGACGGGCACGCCGAGGCTCTTCTGGATGGCCACCACGATGCCGCCCTTGGCGGTGCCGTCCAGCTTGGTGAGGACGATGCCGGTGACGTCCACGACCTCGGCGAAGACCCGCGCCTGGGTCATGCCGTTCTGCCCGGTGGTCGCGTCGATGACGAGGAGCACCTCGTCGACGGCGGCGGCCTTCTCCACGACCCGCTTGATCTTCCCGAGCTGGTCCATCAGCCCCGCCTTGTTCTGGAGCCGGCCCGCGGTGTCGATCATCACGACGTCCACCTCGTGCTCGATGCCGGCGGTCACGGCGTCGTAGGCCACCGAGGCCGGGTCGGCGCCCTCGACCTGCGAGCGCACGGTGGGCACGCCCACGCGGGCGCCCCAGGTGGAGAGCTGGTCGGCGGCCGCCGCGCGGAAGGTGTCCGCGGCGCCGAGGACGACGTCCTTGTCCTCGGCGACGAGCACGCGCGCGAGCTTGCCCACGGTGGTGGTCTTGCCGACGCCGTTGACGCCCACCACGAGGACGACGGCGGGGATCGGCCCCTTGCGGTCCACGGCCAGGGACCGGTCCATCGACGGGTCGACCAGCGCGACGAGCTCCTCCCGGAGCATGGCCTTCACGTGGGCGGGGTCGTGGGTGCCCTCGACCTTGACCCGGCGCTGGAGGGCCTCGACGAGGTCCATGGACGCGTCCGTGCCGAGGTCGGCGAGCAGCAGCGTCTCCTCGATCTCGTCCCACACGTCCTGGTCGATGCGGTCGCGCGAGAGCAGGGCCAGCAGGCCCTTGCCGAAGACGTTGTTGGACTTGGCCAGCCGCCCGCGCAGCCGCGCCATCCGGGACGCCGCCGACTCGGGGCGGTCGAGGGCCGGGCGGGTGGCCTCGGGCGGCACCGGCGCGGTGCCGGGCTCCAGGTCCCCCGGGGCGGCGACCGGACCGCCGTCGAGGTCGTCCGGGTCCCGGGTGGAGGGGTAGCCGCCGCGGGGCGCCTTGGGCCCCCGCAGCAGGACCAGACCGAGCAGGCCGAGGACCACGACGGCGATGAGGACGTAGGCGAGAACGGGTATCGAATCCACGCCCCCCAGCTTCTCACACGCCCGGTCGCGGACCGGCGGCCGCGGGGCCGGGGCGCCGCCCGGAGATCTAGACTCGACGGGTGCCTGTTCAGCCCCCAGCCTCCGCCCCGGACCGCGACCGCATCCCCCAGCAGATCACGGTGCTCATCGCCGCCGCCTTCGTCATCGCGATCGGCTACGGGATCGTGGCCCCGGTGCTCCCCCAGTTCGCCACGACCTTCGGGGTCGGCGTGGCGGCCGCCTCGGCCGTGGTCAGCGTCTTCGCCGTGGCCCGCCTGCTCTTCGCGCCGGCCGGCGGGCGGATCCTGAACCGGATCGGCGAGCGCCCCACCTACGTGACCGGTGTGCTCATCGTCGCGCTGTCCTCGGCGGCCACCGCGTTCGCCCAGACCTACTGGCAGCTGCTGCTGTTCCGGGGCCTCGGCGGGATCGGCTCGGTGATGTTCACCATCTCGGCGATGGGCCTGATCGTGCGGCTGGCCCCGCCGCGGATGCGCGGGCGCGTCTCGGGCTACTACGCCTCCGCGTTCCTGGTGGGCGGGGTGCTCGGCCCCGTGGTCGGCGGCCTGCTCGCCGGCTTCGGCATGCAGGCGCCGTTCCTGATCTACGCGGTGTCGCTGCTCGTGGCCGTGGCCGTGGTGCACTTCCGGCTCAAGGACGAGGTCCTCGGCGCCGGCAAGGACCGCCGGAACCAGCCGGTGATGACCGTGGCCGAGGCGCGCCGGGTGGGGGCCTACCGCTCCGCCCTGGTCTCCAGCTTCGCCAACGGGTGGACCGCCCACGGGATCCGGGTGGCCCTCGTGCCCCTGTTCGCGGTCGCCGTGCTGGGGGCCGGTCCGGCCGTGGCCGGCCTGGCCCTGGCGGTCTACGCGGCGGGCAACGCGATGGCCCTGCCGGTCACGGGCCGGCTCACGGACCGGTTCGGGCGCAAGCCGCTCGTGCTCAGCGGTCTGGTGGTCAACGGGGTCGCGACCATGGGGCTGGGCCTGGTCCAGGACGTCCCGTGGTTCGTGGTCCTCTCCCTCGTGGCCGGCATGGGCTCCGGGACCCTGAACCCGGGTCAGCAGGCCACCGTGGCGGACGTCATCGGCCCGGACCGGGCCGGCGGGCCGGTGCTGGCCCGGTTCCAGATGAGCGCCGACGCCGGGCAGATCCTCGGGCCCGTGGTCGCCGGAGCGCTGGCCGACGCCGCCGGCTTCGGCTGGGCCTTCGGGGTCTCGGGGGCGATCATGCTGCTGGCCGCCGGGGCCTGGCTGCCGGTGCGGGACACGATGGAGCGGCCCGACACTCCGTCCGTGCGGGGCACCGGGCCGGAGCAGGAGGACGGTCCGGAGCAGGAGGACGGACCGGAGCAGGGCACCGGGCCGGAGCAGGACGAGGGGCCGGAACAGGGCGTCCGGCGGTAGCGGGGCACCGGCCGGTGGCGCGGCACCGGGCCGGTGGCTCGACCCGGGAGTGCGCCGGCGGCGGGCTCAGCGCAGCTCGGCGAGCCGCTGGCCGATGACGGTGGTGACTCCGTCCCCGCGCATCGCCACCCCGTAGAGGGCGTCGGCGATCTCCATGGTCCGCTTCTGGTGGGTGATGATGATCAGCTGCGAGGTCTCCTGCAGCTGTCGGAAGATGCTCAGCAGCCGCCCGAGGTTGCGGTCGTCGAGGGCCGCCTCGACCTCGTCCATGACGTAGAAGGGCGAGGGCCGGGCCTTGAAGATCGCCACGAGCAGCGCGATCGCGGTCAGCGACCGCTCCCCGCCGGAGAGCAGGGACAGCCGTTTGATCTTCTTGCCGGCCGGGCGAGCCTCGACGTCGATCCCGGTGGTGAGCATGTCCGTGGGGTCCGTGAGGCGCAGCCGGCCCTCTCCGCCGGGGAACAGGGTGGCGAAGACGTCCTCGAACTGCCGCGCGGTGTCGGCGTAGGCCTCCGTGAAGACCCGCTCCACGTGCTCGTCGACGTCGCGGATGATGCTGCGCAGGTCCTGCCGGGACCGCTTGAGGTCCTCGAGCTGCTCGGCGAGGAAGCGGTGGCGCTCCTCGAGGGCCGCGAACTCCTCCAGGGCCAGCGGGTTCACCCGCCCCAGGGAGGCGAGCTCCTTCTCGGCCCGGCGCAGCCGCCCCTCCTGCTCTGCGCGCACGTAGGGGGAGCCCTCGGCGGCGCCGGGCAGGTCCTCGGACAGGGCGTCGGTCCCGGCGCCGAACAGGGCGTCCTGGCCGTCGTCGGCCGCCGGCGGCGCGGAGCCCGCGCGCCCGCCGTCCGGCGGTGTCCCGGGATCCTGCGGTGTCCCGGGGTCCGGCACCGTTCCGGGATCGGGGATCAGCAGGTGCGGCCCGTAGTGCTCCACGAGCGCGTCCGGGGTGAGCCCCAGCTCCTCGAGGGAGCGGTCCTCCAGCGCCTGGATCCGGGCGCGCTGCTGGGTGCGGGCCAGCTCGTCCCGGTGCACGGAGTCGGTGAGCTCGGCGAGCCGCGCGGCGAGCCGGTCGTTCGCGGCGCGCAGGTCCGTGAGCTCCGCGTCCAGCCCGGCGCGGACCGCCTCGGCCCGGTCCCGCTCCGCGGCGGCGACCGCCGCGGAGGCCGCCACGAGCTCGAGCAGCTGCTCGGCGCCGGCGAGCACCGCCTCGGCATTGCGGGCCTGGAGCCGGCGGCGCCGCGCCCGGCGCTCCGCCTCCTCCCGTGCCCGGCGCTCGGCCTCGGCGGCCCGCTCCTGGGACGCGGCCCGGTTGCCGAGGGCGCGGGCCTGCTCCTCCAGCGAGCGCAGGGCCAGCCGGGCCTCCGTCTCCGTGGTGCGGGCCGCCGTGGCGCCCCGGTGCAGCTCGTCGCGGCGGGCGGCGGCTTCGAGCTGCGCGGTCTCGGTGTCCTCCGCACCGTGCTCCTCGGCGGCCTCGAGCCGCTCGGCGGCCTCGCGCAGCCGCTCCTGCTCCCGGGCCAGGTGCTGCCGGGCGGCCGCGACCTGCTCGTCGAAGCGCCGGGTCTCCGCCTCGGCGGAGTCCAGCACGGCCCGGACGCGGGAGAGCTCGGACGCGGCGCGGTCCGCCGTGCGCTCGGCGGCGCGCAGGAGCCCCGCGGTCTCCTCGGCGGCCCGGCGGGCGGTGTCCCGGGTCTCGGCCGCCGCGCG
>NZ_CANMRA010000006.1 GCF_947500125.1 uncultured Kocuria sp.
ATCATCGCCGGCTGGTCCGCCTACACGAGGCAGCTGGACTTCACCGCGTTCCGCGCGATCGCCGACGAGGTCGGGGCCTACCTCATGGTGGACATGGCCCACTTCGCCGGCCTGGTCGCCGCCGGGCTGCACCCCAATCCGGTGCCGCACGCGCACGTGGTCACCTCCACGACCCACAAGACCCTCGGCGGGCCCCGCGGCGGCGTCATCCTGTGCCGGCAGGAGCTGGCGAAGAAGATCAACTCCGCCGTCTTCCCGGGCCAGCAGGGCGGTCCGCTCGAGCACGTGGTCGCGGCCAAGGCCGTGGCCTTCAAGCACGCGGCCGGCGAGGAGTTCGCCGACCGGCAGCGCCGGACCCTCGAGGGCGCCCGGATCCTGGCCCGGCGGCTGCTCTCCCCCGATGTCATGGCCGCCGGGATCAGCCTGGTCAGCGGCGGCACCGACGTGCACCTGGTGCTCGTGGACCTGCGGCACTCCCAGCTCGACGGCCGGCAGGCCGAGGACCGCCTGCACCGCGTGGGCATCACGGTCAACCGCAACGCCGTCCCCTTCGATCCGCGTCCGCCCATGGTCTCCTCCGGTCTGCGCATCGGCACCCCGGCCCTCGCCACCCGCGGCTTCGGCGCCGCCGAGTTCACGGAGGTGGCGGACGTCATCGCCACGGCCCTGACCCTCGAGCTCACCGAGGAGCTCGCCGAGCAGTTGCGCGACCGGGTGACCGCCCTGGCCGAACGCTTCCCGCTCTACCCGAACCTCTCCGCCCCCGTCCTGAACGGAGCCCTCTGATGGCCGACCTGCTGCCGGAGCACCCGGACTTCCTGTGGCGCAACCCGGACCCGAAGTCCTCCTACGACGCCGTGATCGTCGGCGGCGGCGGTCACGGGCTCGCGACCGCCTATTACCTGGCCAAGAACCACGGCATGACCAACATCGCCGTGCTGGAGCGGGGCTGGCTGGCCGGTGGGAACATGGCCCGGAACACCACGATCATCCGCTCCAACTACCTGTGGGACGAGTCCGCGGCGATGTACGAGCACTCCCTGAAGCTCTGGGAGATCCTGCCCGAGGAGCTGGAGTACGACTTCCTCTTCTCCCAGCGCGGGGTGATGAACCTGGCGCACACCCTGGGCGACGTCCGGGAGTCCGTGCGCCGGGTCAACGCGAACAAGCTCAACGGCATCGACGCGGAGTGGATCAGCCCGGAGCAGGTCAAGGAGCTGTGCCCGATCATCAACATCGGGGACGACATCCGCTACCCGGTGATGGGGGCGACCTACCAGCCGCGCGCCGGCATCGCCAAGCACGACCACGTGGCGTGGGCCTTCGCCCGCAAGTGCGACGAGATGGGCGTGGACATCATCCAGAACTGCGAGGTCAACGGCTTCGTCATGGACGGCGACCGGGTGGTGGGCGTGGAGACCTCCCGCGGGAGGATCAACGCCGGCAAGGTCGGCCTCTGCGGGGCCGGGCACAGCTCCGTCCTGGCGGAGCTCGCCGGGTTCCGGCTGCCGATCCAGTCCCACCCGCTGCAGGCCCTGGTCTCGGAGCTGCACGAGCCCGTGCACCCGACCGTGGTGATGTCCAACCACGTGCACGTCTACGTCTCCCAGGCCCACAAGGGCGAGCTGGTCATGGGCGCCGGCGTGGACGCCTACAACGGCTACGGCCAGCGGGGCGCCTTCCACGTCATCGAGGACCAGATGGCGGCCGCGGTGGAGCTCTTTCCGATCTTCGCCCGCGCCCACGTCCTGCGCACCTGGGGCGGGATCGTGGACGTCACCCTGGACGCCTCGCCGATCGTCTCCAAGACGCCCGTGGACCAGATGTACGTCAACTGCGGCTGGGGCACCGGCGGCTTCAAGGGAACTCCCGGAGCCGGCTACGCCTTCGCCCACACCATCGCCAACGACGAACCCCACCCCCTCAACGAGCCCTTCGCCCTGGAGCGCTTCGAGACCGGGGTCCTCATCGACGAGCACGGCGCCGCCGCCGTGGCCCACTAGGAGGCCGGAACACCATGCTGCTGATCGAGTGCCCCCACTGCGGGCCGCGCGACGAGACCGAGTACCAGTACGGCGGGGAGGCCCACGTGGCCTATCCCGAGGACCCCTCCCAGCTCTCCGACAAGGAGTGGGCGGAGTACCTCTTCTACCGCAACAACCCCAAGGGCCTGATCGCGGAGCGGTGGGCCCACGCCGTCGGCTGCCGCCGCTGGTTCAACGTCGTCCGCGACACAGTGACCTATGAGATCAAGGCCGTCTACAGGATCGGCGAGCCCAAGCCCGAGATCGGAGGCGTCAAGTGAGCGCTCAGTCCCACCGCCTGCCGGCGCAGCAGAGCGCGACCGGCAGCATCGACCGCACCTCGACGGTGCGCTTCACCGTGGACGGAGAGGAGTTCACCGGGTACGCCGGTGACACCCTGGCCTCGGCCCTGCTGGCCGCGGGACGCATCCGCTGCGGCGACTCGATGTACCTGGACCGTCCGCGCGGGATCATGTCCGCCGGCGTGGAGGAGCCCAACGCGCTGGTCAAGGTCGCCGCGCGCACCGAGGCCGACGTGGCCGAGTCCATGCTCCCGGCCACCACGGTGGAGCTGACCGACGGGCTGGAGGCGTCTTACCTGCGCGGGCTCGGGCAGCTCGACCCGGCCAAGGACGATGCCGTCTACGACCACAAGCACGTGCACACCGACGTCCTCGTCGTCGGCGCCGGGCCCGCGGGCCTCGCCGCGGCCCGGGAGGCCGCGAAGTCGGGGGCCCGGGTCATCCTCGTGGACGAGCAGCCGGAGGCCGGAGGATCCCTGCTGTCCGGCCGCGACGAGACCGTCGACGGCATGCCCGCCCGTGACTGGGTGGCCGAGAGCCTCGCCACCCTCCGGGAGGCCCCCGAGACCACGGTCCTGCACCGCACCACTGCCTTCGGCAACTACGACAGCAACTACGTCGTCGCCGTCCAGCGGCGCACCGACCACCTGGGCACCGCCCCCGGCGCCGGGGTCTCGCGGGAGCGGATCTGGCACGTGCGGGCGGACCAGGTGGTGCTCGCCACCGGCGCGCACGAGCGGCCGATCGTGTTCACCGACAACGATCGCCCCGGCGTCATGCTCGCCGGAGCGGTGCGCACCTACCTCAACCGCTACGCCGTGGCCGCCGGCACGCGGGTCGTGGCGGCCACCACCAACGACTCCGTCTATGCCGTGGTGGCCGACCTGGTCGCCGCCGGCGTGGACGTCGCGGGCGTGGTCGACGCGCGCCCCGAGCTCACCGCTGCGGCCGAGCGCACTGCCGCCCGCACGGGAGTGCAGGTGTGGACCGGCAGCGCCGTGGTGGAGACCGCCGGCGACGGCGCGGACGGGCGCGTCAGCGCCGTCACGCTCAGCGGGATCGACGAGGACGGCCGGCTGACCGGTCCCACCACGACCGTGGACGCCGACCTGCTGGCGGTCTCCGGCGGATGGACCCCGGTGGTGCACCTGCACAGCCAGCGGCAGGGAAAGCTGACCTGGAACGACGAACTCGCCGCCTTCGTCCCCGCCCTGCCGGTGCGCGACCAGCAGACCGCCGGGTCCGTCAACGGCGTGCTGGACTTGGCCGGATGCCTCGGCCAGGGCGCCCGCGCCGGCGCCGAGGCGGCCTGCCGCGCCGGGTTCGACACCTCGGCCCAGGAGCCGGCCGCCGCTGCGGAGGCCTTCGCCCCGGTCCGGCCGCTGTGGCTGGTTCCCGGGCCCGACGGGGAGCCGTCGGACTGGAGCCGCCACTTCGTGGACTTCCAGCGCGACCAGACGGTCGCCGAGGTGCTGCGCTCGACCGGCGCCGGCATGCGGTCGGTGGAGCACGTCAAGCGCTACACCTCCATCTCCACCGCCAATGACCAGGGCAAGACCTCCGGGGTCAACGCCATCGGGGTCATCGCGGCCGCGCTGAACAGCACCGATGTCGGCGGCATCGGCACCACCACCTACCGCGCCCCGTACACCCCGGTGGCCTTCACGGCTCTGGCGGGGCGGCGGCGGGGCGAGCTCTTCGACCCGGCGCGGCTGACGTCGGTCCACCCCTGGCACGTGGCGCACGGGGCCCTCTTCGAGGACGTCGGGCAGTGGAAGCGGCCCTGGTACTACCCCCAGGCCGGGGAGGACATGGACGCGGCCGTGCTGCGCGAGTGCGCGGCCGTCCGCGAATCGGTGGGGTTCATGGACGCCACCACGCTGGGCAAGATCGAGATCCGGGGCAAGGACGCCGGGGAGTTCCTCAACCGCGTCTACACCAACGCCTTCAAGAAGCTCAAGCCCGGCATGGGCCGCTACGGGGTCATATGCACCCCGGACGGGATGGTCTTCGACGACGGCGTGACCCTGCGCCTGGACGAGGACCGGTACTTCATGACCACCACCACCGGTGGTGCCGCCAAGGTCCTGGAGTGGCTCGAGGAGTGGTCCCAGACCGAGTGGCCGGAGCTCGACGTCACCTTCACCTCGGTGACGGAGCAGTACACCACCGTCGCCGTCGTCGGCCCGAAGTCCCGGGCCGTCATCGCGAAGCTCGCCCCGGAGCTGGACGTGTCCAACGAGGCGTTCCCGTTCATGGCCTTCCGCGAGACCGTCCTGGCCTCCGGGGTGCCCGCACGGATCTGCCGGATCTCGTTCTCCGGAGAGCTGGCGTTCGAGATCAACGTCTCCTCCTGGTACGGGCTCTCCGTCTGGGAGTCCGTCGCGGAGGCCGGTGCCGAGTTCGGCATCACCCCGTACGGCACCGAGACCATGCACGTGCTGCGCGCGGAGAAGGCCTTCCCGATCGTGGGCCAGGACACCGACGGCACGGTCACCCCGCAGGACCTGGGGATGGAGTGGGTGGTGTCCAAGACCAAGGACTTCATCGGCAAGCGCTCCTACGACCGCCCGTCCGCCACCAGCCCGGACCGCAAGCAGCTGGTCGCGGTCCTGCCGGTGGACCGGACGTTCCGGCTCCCGGAGGGCGCCCAGCTGGTCGACCACGGCACCCCCATCACCCCGGAGCAGGGGCCGGTGCCGATGGTCGGGCACGTCACCTCCAGCTACCGCAGCGCCGCCCTGGACCGGACGTTCGGGCTCGCCCTGGTCGAGAACGGCCGCCACCGCATCGGTGAGACGCTCCAGGCCCCGCTCGACGGGCAGCTCGTGGACGTCGTCATCGCAGAACCCGTGCTCTACGACCCCGAAGGGAACCGCCGTGATGGCTGAGCAGCTCCTGACCGACACCACCGCCCTGCGCCGCAGCCCCCTCGCCCACCTCGCGCAGCAGATGCACGAGCAGACCGTGACGGGTGAGCGGGGCGTGGCCCTGCGCGAGATCCCGTTCCTGACCATGGTCGGGATCCGGGTGGCGCCCGGCACTCCGGCCGCCGATGCGGTCGCCGCCGCGGCCGGGATGCCCCTGCCGACCGGCCACGGCCGGGTCACCGGCACCGCCGGGGCCACGGCGATCCTGTGGATCGGGCCCGACGAGTTCCTGCTCGTCGGCCCCGAGGGCGTGGGGCCCGCGGAGATCGGCCCTGCGGGGAGCGACCTCCGGGCGGCGGGCAGCGACGACGCCGGCACCGCCGCCGGACTGGCCCGGGCCCTGGGCACCGAGCCCGGACAGGCCGTGGACCTGTCCGCCAACCGCACCACGCTCGAGCTGTCCGGCCCCTCGGCCCGCGCCGTGCTCGAGAAGAGCTGCCACCTGGACCTGCACCCGCGGGCCTTCGCGGTCGGCACCGCTGTGGCCACGACCCTGGGCCCGGTGCAGGTGCTGCTGTGGCGCACGGAGGAGCTGACGTGGCGGATCATGCCGCGGGCCTCCTTCGCCGAGTACACCGCCCGGTGGCTGCTGGACGGCATGACGGAGTTCGCCTCTCCCGAGGTGCCCTGATGGCGCTGTCCGCCCTGGACCTGTTCTCCGTCGGCATCGGCCCCTCCTCGTCCCACACGGTGGGCCCCATGCGGGCCGCCCGGCTGTTCGCGGACGGGCTGGCCGGGGCCGGTCTCCTCGAGGGAGTCGCCAGGGTCCGGGCCGAGCTGTTCGGCTCGCTCGGCGCCACCGGTCACGGGCACGGCTCGGACAAGGCCGTGATCCTGGGGCTGCAGGGCGAGGACCCGGAGACCGTGGACACCGACACGGCGGACGACCAGGTGCGGACGAGCACGGAGCGCGGGCAGCTGTGCCTGGCGGGGGTCCGGCCGATCCCCTTCGACCGCGCCGAGGACGTCGTCATGCACCGGCGCAGGTCGCTGCCCGCGCACCCCAACGGCATGACGTTCGCAGCCTTCGGGGCGGACGGCGAGCTGGTGCGGGAGCGGACCTACTACTCGGTGGGCGGCGGGTTCGTGGTGGACGGGGACGTGTCCGGGGCGGACCGCATCGTCCAGGACACCACGGAGGTGCCGTACCCGTTCACCACCGGCCGGCAGCTCCTGGAGCACTGCCGGCGGGAGGGGACCTCGATCGCCGGGATCATGCTCGCCAACGAACTGTCCTGGCGCAGCGAGGAGCAGCTCCGCTCAAGCCTGCTGCGCCTCTGGGCCGTCATGCAGGAGTGCGTGGAGAACGGGTGCACGCGCACGGAGGCCCGGCTGCCCGGCGGGCTGAAGGTCCGCCGCCGGGCGCCGGCCCTGCGGGCGCGGCTGCGCGAGGCCGAGGTGGCCGCCGACGCGTGTGCTGTCCGGCCGGCGTCCGATCCGCTGCAGGCCATGGAGTGGATCAACCTCTACGCCCTGGCGGTCAACGAGGAGAACGCCTCCGGCGGGCGGATCGTCACCGCCCCGACCAACGGGGCGGCGGGCATCATCCCCGCCGTGCTGCACTACTACGACCGGTTCGTCGCCGGGGCGGACGAGGACGGCGTGGTGGAGTTCCTGCTGACGGCGGCGGCCGTCGGCATCCTCATCAAGGAGAACGCCTCCATCTCCGGCGCGGAGATGGGCTGCCAGGGCGAGGTGGGCTCGGCCTGCTCCATGGCCGCCGCAGGCCTGTGCGCGGTCCTGGGCGGCACCCCGGAGCAGGTCGAGAACGCCGCCGAGGTGGGCATGGAGCACAACCTCGGGCTGACCTGCGACCCCGTGGGCGGGCTCGTGCAGATCCCGTGCATCGAGCGCAACGCGATCGCCTCGGTCAAGGCCATCAACGCCGCACGCCTGGCCCTCCAGGGCGACGGCGAGCACACGGTCTCGCTCGACCAGGTCATCAAGACCATGCGCGAGACCGGCAACGACATGAAGATCAAGTACAAGGAGACCTCCCGTGGTGGACTGGCCGTCAACGTCATCGAATGCTGAGCAGCGCCTGCAGCCGCAGGCCGTCACGACCGCACCGCCCACGACGGAGCTGGTGCTGACCCTCGACTGCCCGGAGAGACCGGGGATCGTGCACGCCGTCAGCGGTGTGCTCCTGGAGCACGGGTGCAACATCGTGGAGCTCACCCAGTTCGACGACCGGCGGCTGGGCCACTTCTTCATGCGCGTGCACGTCGCCTCGGCCACGGAGGATGGCCTCGACCCCGAGGCCCTCCGGGCGGACCTGGCCCCGGTGGCCGAGCGGTTCGACATGCGCTGGGAGCTCAGCGAGCACGGGGCGAAGCGGAGGGTGCTGGTGATGGTCTCCAAGTTCGGCCACTGCCTCAACGACCTGCTCTTCCGCGCTCGGACCGGGGACCTGCCCGTGGACATCGTCGCGGTGGTCTCCAACCACCGCGACCACCAGCGCCTCGTCGAGTGGCACGGCATCCCGTTCTTCCACGTGCCCGTCACCCGGGACACCAAGCCCGATGCCGAGGCCCGGCTGCTGGAGCTCGTGGACCGCTTCGAGGTGGACCTCGTGGTCCTGGCCCGCTACATGCAGGTGCTCAGCGACTCGCTGGCCACCCGGATGGAGGGACGGGTGATCAACATCCACCACTCGTTCCTGCCGTCCTTCAAGGGCGCCAAACCGTACCACCAGGCCTACGAGCGCGGGGTGAAGACCGTGGGCGCCACGGCGCACTACGTCAACGCCGAGCTGGACGAAGGCCCGATCATCGCGCAGCAGCTCGTGGACGTGGACCACACCTACGGCCCGGAGGACCTCGTGGCCGCGGGGCGGGACACCGAGTGCAAGGCCCTGTCCAACGCGGTGAAGTGGCACTGCGAGGGGCGGGTCATCCTGCACGGCAACCGGACGGTCGTCCTGCGCTGAGCCGCGCCCGCGGGCAGAGCCGCGGCCGGGGCGGTGTGCGCCCCGGCCGCGACGGCAGGAGCCTCAGCCGCGGAGGCGCTCCATGCCGGGGTCCACGAGCGGCTCGGCACTGACCGTGGCCGGGACGCGCACGCCGAAGTACTCGATCTCGACGCCGTCTCCCTCGGAGAGCTCCGGGGGGAGCCAGGCGTAGGCGACCGGGCGGCCCACGGTGTGGCCGAAGACGGCGCTGGTGACGTAGCCGGCGGCGGCGCCGTCCACGTACACGGGCTCCTTGCCCATGACCACGGAGCGCCCGTCGTCGACCGTCAGGCAGCGCAGCCGGCGCCGGAGGTGGCCGTCGGAGGTCACGGCCGCCGACCCCACGAACTCGCCCTTGTCCTTCTTCACGGCGAAGTCCAGTCCCGCCTCCAGCGGGGTGTGCTCGGTGGTCATGTCGGTGCCCCAGGACCGGTAGCCCTTCTCCACGCGCAGGCTGTTGAACGCCGCGCGCCCCGCGGGGACGATGCCGAACTCCCGGCCCGCCTCGTGCAGCAGGTCCCACAGCCGCAGTCCCTGGTCGGCGGTGGTGTACAGCTCCCAGCCGAGCTCGCCCACGTAGGAGAGGCGCATCGCGGTGACCCGCAGGCCGCCCACCCGGATCTGCTGGGTGCGGAAGTACTTCAGGCCGTCGTCGGACAGGTCGTCGCGGGAGACCTTCGCCATGACCTCCCGGGCCTTCGGTCCCCACAGCCCGATGCAGCACGTCTCGGCGGTGGTGTCCCGGACCAGGACCCAGGCGGCCGGGTCCGCGGCGGTCTGCCGGGCAGCCTCGGCGGACATGTACGCCACGTCCACGCTGCTGTTGACGCCGGCCTGGAACAGGTTCTCGCCGAGCCGGGCCACGGTGATGTCGCTGCGGATCCCGGCCTTCCCGTCCAGCAGGAGGCAGTACGTCACGGCGCCCGGCCTGCGCAGGACGTTGCCGGTGCTGAGCCGCTGCAGCAGGGCGCCGGCCCCCGGTCCCTCGACCGTCACGCGCTGGAGCGGGGTCATGTCGTACATCGCCACGGCGGTGCGGGTCCTCCAGGCCTCGACCGCCGCTAGCGGCGAGTGGAACCGGGCCGCCCACGGCTCCCGCTCCGGCTCACGCCACTCCTCGGGCAGCTGCTCGAGGAGCGCGGCGTTGGACTCGTACCAGTGCGGACGCTCCCAGCCGCGGCTCTCCAGGAAGAACGCGCCGAGCTCCACCTGCCGGGGGTGGAACGGGCTCACCCGCAGGTTGCGCGGGGACTCCCGGGGCTGGAGGGGGTGGATGACGTCGTAGATCTCCACGAAGTTCTGCCGGCCCGTCTCCTCGACGTACTCCGGCGAGAGCTGCACGTCCTCGAACCTGGTGGCCTCGCAGCCGTGCAGGTCCGTCTCGGAGTGGCCCTCCACCAGCAGCTCGGCCACGGACTTCGCCACGCCCGAGGAGTGGGTGACCCACACCGCCTCCGCCACCCAGAAGCCGGCGAGGTCCGGGGACTCGCCGATGAGCGGACCCCCGTCCGGGGTGAAGGAGAAGATCCCGTTGAAGCCCTCGGCCACCTGGCTGCCGCGCAGGCCGGGGAGGAAGCGCCGGCTCTCGGCCCACTGCTCGGTGAAGTCCTCGGGCGTGAAGTCCAGGCGGGAGGGCATCCGGTCGGGCGCGATGTCCCGGGGCGCGTAGTGCGGCAGGTCGTCGAGGTCCACCGGGATCGGGCGGTGGGCGTAGGAGCCGATGCCGATCCGGTCGCCCCACTCCCGGTAGTAGAGGTCCGCGTCCTGGTGCCGGAGGATCGGCAGGCTCGCGCCGTTCGGGGCGTCGTGCTTGCCCACGAGCTCCGGGACCGCGGAGGTGAAGACGTACTGGTGGGCCAGCGGCTGGAGGGGGCAGGGCATCCCGGCCATCTCGCCGATCGCCGGTCCCCAGAATCCGGCGCAGGAGACGACGACGTCGGCCGGCACGGTCCCGTCGGAGGTGGTCACGCCGGTCACGCGGCCGTTCGACCGCTCGATGCCAGTGACGGCCGTCTCCGCGCAGTAGGTCACGCCGGCGCGGGAGGTGCGGTCGATGAGCACCTGCACCGCCCGGGCCGCCAGGGCGAGGCCGTCCGTGGGCACGTGGTAGCCGCCCAGCACCATCTCGGGGTTGACCAGCGGGTGCTGCTGCAGCACCTCCTCCGGGGTGAGCAGCCGGCCCTCGAGGCCCCAGGACGCCGCGTAGCCCACCTTGCGCCGGAGCTCCTCCAACCGCTCCGGGGTCGTGGCCACCTCGAGACCCCCGACCTGGTTGAAGCAGCCCAGGGACACGAGCTTCTCCACCGTGTACTGCGCGAAGCGGGTCAGCGTCCGTGACGGGTTCGTCTGGTAGACGAGTCCGGGCGCGTGCGACGTCGAGCCTCCGGGGAGGGGCAGGGGGCCCTGCTCGAGGACGGTGACGTCCGTCCAGCCCCGCTGGACGAGCTCGTCGGCGAGGTTCGTGCCGACGATGCCGGCGCCGATGATGACGACGCGAGGGGTGGGGCTCATGGGGCGGTTCTCCTGACCTGCGGATGTCGTGCGGGGTGCGGCCGGGGTTCAGCCCGACCGGGACTCGTGGCCGTGGGCGGTGAGCCCGGGCGGCAGGTTCGGCGCCTCGGTCGACTCCCGGACCATGATGTCGCCGTCCACGACGACCACCTCGTGGACCCGGACCGGCAGCTTGGCCGGCGGCGCGTCCACCGCTCCGGTGCGCAGGTCGAACCTGGACGCGTGCAGCGGGCACTCGACCTCGCAGCCCTCCACCCAGCCGTCGGCGAGCGAGGCGTCCTGGTGGGTGCAGGTGTCGTCGACGGCGAACAGCTCACCCTCCTCCGTGCGGAACACGGCAATGGGCGGGGCGGTGTCGAGGCGCAGGGCGTCACCGGGTGCGAGGTCCTTGAGAGGACAGGCCTTGTGCATCGGAACGGATCCTTTCCTGCGGAGGGCGGGCCTGCTGTGCCGAGCGGGATCACCCCGCCCGAACCGGCTCACGATGAGCAACACGCGTTGCATCGTGCAACATCCTGGGGACGCGCGCCGGGCACTGTCAAGGGACGGGCCGCGCGGAGGCCGGGGTCCGGCTCACGGTTCGACGCAAAGTAAATTCCGCGGATCGAATAGCGCACACCTCTTGACGGACCCCCGGACACGCCCCACGCTTGCTCTCACATTGCGAACCGCGTTGCACCAGATGCGGAAGTGATCGGGCGGCGGGAGGTCCCCGCCGTCGCTCCGGATCGCCCGGAACCAGCCCCCCGAAAGGGGTCCTCCATGGAGTCCCTCGTCATCGTCGGAGCGTCCCTCGCCGGCCTCTCCGCCGCCCGGGCCGCCCGAGATCTCGGCTTCGACGGTCGTCTCGTGATCATCGGGGACGAACCCCGGCGACCATACGATCGCCCGCCGCTGTCCAAGGACTACCTCGCCGGCCGGCTCGAGCTCGCCGACCTGGCGCTGGAGGCGGACACCGACGCCCTGGACGCGGAGTGGGTGCTCGGGGCACGGGCCGTCTCCTTCGACGCCGCCACCCGCACCGTCCGGCTCGAGGACGGGCGCCGGGTGCACGCCGACGGTCTCGTCGTGGCCACCGGGGCCTCGCCCCGGTCGCTGCCGCAGATCGCGGGTCTGGACAACGTGGTGAGCCTGCGCACCGTCGCCGACGCGCAGAGGCTGCGGGCCCTGCTGGCCCGCGGGCGACGACTGGTCGTCGTCGGCGCCGGGTTCATCGGCGCCGAGGTCGCCTCCACGGCCCACGCCCTCGGGCTGCAGGTGACGGTGCTGGAGAAGTCCCCGACCCCGCTGTGCGCACCGCTGGGCGCCCAGCTGGGCGCTGCGGTGGCGGCGCTGCACGAGCGGGCCGGGGTCGAGCTGATCTGCGGTGCCGACATCGAGGAGTTCGAGGTCACGGGCGCGGCGGTGACCGGGGTGCGGTTGGCCGGCGGGCGGGCGCTGCCCACCGACGTCGTGGTCGTGGGGATCGGTGCGCAGCCCAACACCGACTGGCTCGAGGGCTCCGGAGTGGAGCTGGGCAACGGAGTGCTCTGCGACGCCGCCGGGCGCACCAGCGTGCCCGGAGTCGTCGCCGTCGGCGACTGTGCCGCGTGGCAGCTGCCGGGCACCGGCCGGCACCACCGCGTGGAGCACTGGACCGGTGCGGCCGAGCGGCCGGCAGTGGCCGTGGGCGCGCTGCTGGGCGCCGACCCGGCCACCCTGCCGGCGGTCAAGCCGCCGTACTTCTGGTCCGACCAGTACGGCACCCGGCTGCAGTTCACCGGCGACGCCTCCCGCGGCGACCGCGTCGTCTACGAGCAGGGCGGTCCCGACGAGGACACCCTGCTGGCCGTCTACTACTCCGGGGAGGAGCCGGTCGCCGTGCTCGCCTGGAACCAGACGAGGCTCTTCTGCCGCTGGCGCAAGACCCTCGAGAAGCTCGCCGCCGCCGCGGCGCAGCCGGCCACCGTCTGAGCCGCCGGCGCCCTCTTCCCACCACCGTGCCCTCCGCACCGCCCGACCGAGGAGTTCGAGTTGTCGATCAACGTTGTTCCGGAGAGTCTGATCTCCACCCTGCCCGGCTCCAGCTATGTCGACGAGGCCGTGTTCCGCGCCGAGCAGGAGCGCGTCTTCGAGCAGATGTGGTTCTGCGCGGTGCGCGCCGGCGACCTCGACCGGCCCGGCGCCTTCCGCACGGTGCAGATCGGCCGGGAGAGCATCATCGTCACCCGCAACCGCAAGCACGGCATCCGGGCGTTCTACAACGTCTGCCGGCACCGCGGCGTGAAGCTGTGCATGGAGCACACCGGTCAGGCCGGCCGTTCCTTCCAGTGCCCCTACCACGCCTGGACCTACGACTTCGACGGCAAGCTCATCGCCGCCCCCAACCTGACGAAGATGCCCGACATCGACCGCCAGGAGTACGGCCTGGTGACCGTGCCGGTGCGCGAGCACCTCGGCTACGTGTGGGTGTGCCTGGCCGACGAGCCGCCGTCCTTCGAGGAGGACGTCATGGGCGCCATCGAGGAGCGCCTCGGGGACGCCCGGGCCATCGAGGGCTACGACGTCGCCCACCTCTCCCTCGGTCACCGGATCACCTACGACGTGAAGGCCAACTGGAAGCTCATCATCGAGAACTTCATGGAGTGCTACCACTGCGCCACGATCCACCCCGAGCTCACCGAGGTGCTGCCCGAGTTCGCCGACGGCCTGGCGGCCCAGTACTACGTGGGTCACGGCGCGGAGTTCGGCGCGGAGGTCGCGGGCTTCACCGTGGACGGCTCCGCGGGGCTCGACAGGATCCCGGGCGTGGCCGAGGACCGGGACCGGCGCTACTACGCCATCACCATCAAGCCCACGGTGTTCGTCAATCTCGTGCCCGACCACGTCATCGTCCACCGGATGTTCCCCCTGGCCGCGGACCGCACCGTCGTGGAGTGCGACTGGCTCTACCTGCCCTCGGTCGTGGAGTCCGGCAAGGACGTCTCCGCCTCGGTGGAGCTCTTCCACCGGGTGAACCAGCAGGACTTCGACGCCTGCGAGCGCTGCCAGCCCGCCATGGGCTCCAGGGTCTACGCCGCAGGCGGTGTCCTGGTGCCCAGCGAGCACCACATCGGCGCCTTCCACGACTGGGTCACCGCCCGGGTCGGCGACGTCATGGCCGGCCGGGAAGGTCCGCAGGGACACCGGGCCGCCCGATGAGCAGCGACGGCCGCCACGGCCCCCTCCTCGGCGCGGAGCCGGGCCGGGGACGACGGTGACGGATGACTACCATGGGGTCATGTCCCCACACGGCCCGAGACCCCTGATCACTCCCGACGCCGCCAAGGACCAGACCGGCTCCGAGGGGGTGCCCCCGGGCGGTGTCCAATCGGTCGACCGGGCGATCACGGTGCTCGAGGTCCTCGCCCGGACCGGTGGTTCGACGGTGACCGAGGTGGCCGCAGAGCTGGGGGTGCACAAGTCCACCGCCTCGCGGCTGCTCGGCGCCCTGGAGACCCGGGGCCTGGTGCACCATCCGAGCGACGGCAGCCGGTACCAGCTCGGTTTCGGCATCCTGCGTCTGGCGCACGCGATCCCCGGCCGGTTGAGCGTGGTGGCCGAGGCGCGCGACGAGGTCCGGGGCCTGGCACGGACCCACTCCGAGACGGTCAACCTGGCGGTCCTCCGGGAGGGCCACGCCGTCAACGTGGACCAGGAGATGGGGCCCTCCTCGGTCGCGACCCACGACTGGATCGGCAGCCTGACCCCGCTGCACGCCACGTCGAGCGGAAAGGTGCTGCTGGCCGGGCTTCCGTCCGACGAGAGAGCCCGGATCCTCCGCGCGCAGGGCCTGCCGGCGCTCACCGCGCGCACGATCACGTCGAGAGCGCAGCTGGAGCGCCAGCTGATCGATGTGGCGGCCCGGGACTACGCCACCGTGTGCGAGGAGTTCGAGATCGGGCTGAACTCCGTGGCCACGCCCGTGCGCGACCACCTCGGCACGGTCATCGCCGCCATCAGCGTCTCGGGGCCGGCCTTCAGGTTCACGGAGCGGCACATGGCCGACCTCGTCGAGGACCTCAAGGAGGCAGGCCTGCGGGTCAGCCGTCGCATGGGGTACGCCCCCCTCGACGCTGTCGAGTAAGTCGTACCGCGCCGCGTCACCCTGGCTCCGAGTAGTCTGCGTCACGTACATTGACGAGCGTTGGTTAACACCGATTAACCGAGCTGGGAGAACGCCCGTGGAACTGCCGAACGCCGACCTGTCCTACGACGCCGGGGAGACCGAGCCGCCGCTGCTGCGGCAGACGATTCCCCAGAACCTCGCGGAGACCGTCGCGCGCTTCCCCGAGCAGGAGGCGCTGGTGGACGTGAGCGCCGGCCGGCGCTGGACCTACGCGCAGTTCCACCACGACGTCCGCGCCCTGGCCACCGGGCTGCACCGCTTCGGCGTGCGGACCGGGGACCGGGTCGGGATCTGGGGGCCGAACACGTGGCAGTGGACGCTCGTGCAGTACGCCACCGCCGAGTTGGGGGCGATCCTCGTCAACATCAACCCGGCCTACCGCTCCCACGAGCTGGCCTACGTGCTGCGGCAGTCCGGGGTCAGCACCGTGGTGGCGCACCCCCGGTTCAGGAGCTCGGACTACCCGGCGATGCTGGACGAGGTGCACGACGAGTGCCCCGACCTGCGCCGGGTCGTGGTCATGGGCACCGCCGGGTGGGACGAGCTGGCCTCCGCCGGGGTCGACGAGGCCCTGCTGTCCGGGGTCGCCGCCGGACTGGACCCCGAGGACCCGATCAACATCCAGTACACCTCCGGCACCACGGGCTTCCCCAAGGGTGCGACGCTGAGCCACCGCAACATCCTCAACAACGGGTACTTCATCGGTGAGCTGCTGGGCTACACCGAGGCCGACCGGGTGTGCGTCCCGGTGCCCCTGTACCACTGCTTCGGGATGGTCATCGGCAACCTCGCGTGCACCACCCACGGCTCCTGCGCGGTGCTCCCCGCGCCGGCGTTCACCCCGGAGTCGGCGCTGCGCGCGGTCGAGCAGGAGTCCTGCTCGAGCCTCTACGGCGTGCCCACGATGTTCATCGCCGAGCTCGGCCTGGAGACCCTCGACGCGTTCGACCTCTCGAGTCTGCGCACCGGCGTCATGGCGGGCTCCACCTGCCCGGCCCCGACGATGCGCGCGGTGATCGAGCGGATGAACATGCGGGAGGTGAGCATCTGCTACGGCATGACGGAGACCTCGCCCGTGTCCACCCAGACCCGGCGGGACGACTCCTTCGAGCGCCGCACCTCCACGGTGGGGCGGGTGGGGCCGCACCTGGAGGTCAAGGTCATCGACCCCCTGACCGGTGAGACCGTCCCGCACGGGACCGCCGGGGAGTTCTGCACCCGCGGCTACAGCGTGATGAAGGGCTACTGGAACGAGCCGGAGAAGACCGCGGAGGTCATCGACCACGACGGGTGGATGCACACCGGGGACCTCGGCGCCATGGACGAGGACGGGTACGTGCAGGTGACGGGTCGGATCAAGGACATGGTCATCCGCGGCGGGGAGAACATCTACCCGCGCGAGGTCGAGGAGTTCCTCCTCACCCACCCGGACGTCGTCGACGCCCAGGTCATCGGCGTGCCGGACCCCGTGTACGGCGAGGAGGTCATGGCGTGGCTGCGGCTGCGCGACGACGCCGAGCCCCTCACCGCGGAGTCGCTGCGGGCGTTCTGCGACGGCCGGATCGCCCGCTACAAGATCCCGCGCTACGTCCACGTGGCCGACGAGTTCCCCATGACCGTCACGGGCAAGGTCCGCAAGGTGGAGATGCGGGAGGAGTCCGTGCGGATGCTGGACCTCCGGGCCTGACCCCACCCCGGCCGTCGCACCCTCCCACGCGCCCCTCCCCTCCCCGCACCCGCGCCCTCCTCCGGGCCGCCCACCCTCTCCCGCGAACTCACCGGTCTCCCCCGAGCTGCCGGCATGTGTGCCGCGGTCTCGGGGAAAACTGGTGAGTTCGGACTCTTCGTGAGCTCCGGGGTCTCAGCGAGTTCGGGGCCTCAGGCGCGGAAGGAGGCGATCATCGCCTCGACCTGCCGGTGCTGCTCCGACCGGGCGTACTCCCGGGCGGCCTCGAGCGTGGGGAAGTCGTGGACCGAGCTGAAGATCACCGTCCGGTAGGTGATGCCGTTGGGGGCGACCACCCCGGTCTCGACCAGTCCCAGGCCGTACAGGACGTGCGGCAGCATCGCGGTGGGCACGGGTTCGTCCGCGTCGGTCAGCGAGGTCACGGGCCGCACGGCGTCCGGCCAGCCGTACGCGTTGCGCAGTTCGGGCGCGGACGTCAGGTCCATGGCCACGGAGCGCACCAGGAACTCCCCGCTGCTGGACAGCGGTACACCTCCCGGGACGTCCCCGAGGTGGGCCACCGGCGGCATCGAGCAGTCGGGGCCGCACTCGGCGCCCCAGGCGATGAGGACCGAGAGGTGGCCGACGGGGGCGCCGTCCGCCCCCAGCACCGTCACCGTGCCGCCGACGTCCGAGAACTCCCCGTCCACCCGCCACGTCGCGGGCAGCTCGAAGGCGAAGGCCGCGTCGGCGGCCGTGCCCGAGTACGTCACGAGCTCCGCAGGGGCCCCGGTCGGACTCGCTGTCGGACTCGCTGTCGGACTCGCGGTCGGCGTGCCGGTCGGGGCCCCCGTCGGACCGGCCGTCGGGCTCTCGGCGGGACCGGAGGTCGGGCTCTCGGCGGTCGGCGACGGGCTCTCCGTGGCCGGTTCCGTGGCTGGTTCCGTGGCTGGTTCCGTGGCCGTCGGGGACTCCGCCGTCGTGGCGGCCGGGGACGCGGCGGGACTCGTGCCCTCCCCGGCGGGGTCCTCGCCGGACGGGGTGCCGCAGGAGGCCAGGAACAGCAGGGCCGCGGCGGCCGCACCCAGGGCCCGGGTGGCTCGCGGTGTGGTCGGTGACATGTGCGTGGACCCCCGATCGCGGAGCACCAGCGCCGCGGGCGTCCGCCCGGCCCGGCCCCGAGGACTGCAATCTACGCCGACCGGTTCGCACCCGGCAACGGTGGAGGGCGGGCGGCGGAGGATCGTTGTGGAACTGCACACCGCTGGGCGCTGTCGGAGAGCCTGGGTACGCTCGGAGCACGGCCCCGTTCCGGAGCCGCACCGGGGACAGGAGTGGTGTCATGGAGCTGAACGGCGCGAAGATCCTCGTGGTGGGGGCGACCGGTGTCCTCGGACAGCGGCTGTGCGAACGGCTGAGCGAGCGCACCACCGACATCGTGGTGACCGGCCGCTCCGCCTCGGGCGCCGAGGAGCTGCGGCGCCGGCTCGGTCTGCGCGCGGCCCACGCCCTGGACCTCGTGGACCACGACGAGACCGCGGCGGTCGTGCACCGGGCGGCCGAGGAGCTCGGCGGGCTCGACGCCGTGGTGATCGCCACCGGGGTCGCCGCGTTCGGCCCGGCGGCCGACGAGGACGAGGCCGTCGTGGAGGAGCTGTTCGAGGTCAACGCCCTCGGGCCCATGGCGGTGATCCGGGCGGCCCTGCCCCACGTCGCGGACGGTGGCGCGATCGCGGTCCTCACCGGTGTGGTCGCGGAGCTGCCGCTGGCCGGGATGGCCGGCTACGCCGCCAGCAAGGCCGCCATGGCCTCGTGGCTGGGGTCGCTGCGGCGGGAGCTGCGCCGTCGTCGGATCGCCGTGATGGACGCCCGGCTGCCGCACATGGACACCGGGCTCGTGGACCGGGCCCTGACCGGCCTGCCGCCCCGCCTGCCGCCGGGGCACAACGTGGACGACGTCATCGCCGCGGTCGAGCGCGGCCTCGAGCGCGGGGTCCACGAGCTCCGGATCGACTGAGCCCGCTGAGCCGCACACGCGGGTCTCTCGACCGCGGCGCAGGACTCACCCGGGCATGCGGATGACGGGCTTGACCACGTCGCCGGACTTGCTGTCGGTGAGGGCCTGCTCGATCTCGTCGAGCTCGTAGAAGCGCACCAGCTCGTCGAAGGGGAACCGCCCCTGCCGGTGGAGGTCGATCAGGGCGGGGATGAACTTCCCGCTGCGGCTGCCGCCGCCCAGCACCCCGACGATCCGCTTGCCCCACAGGGCGTGCATGTGGTCGAGGCTGAAGCGCGCCTGGGCGGGTGCGCCGCCGATGAGCACGAGCGTCCCCAGCATGCCCACGCAGTCCGCGGCCTGCTCCACGACGGGGACCACCCCGGTGCACTCGAAGGCGTAGTCGGCGGAGCCGCCCGTGATCCGGGCGACCTCCGCGACCACGTCCGTGTCCCGGGAGTTGATGACGTGGGTGGCCCCGTAGCGGGTGGCCAGCTCGAGCCGGGAGTCGTGCAGGTCCACGGCGACGACCGTGGTGGCTGCGGTGCAGCGGGCGGCCATGATCGCGGCCAGCCCCACGGCCCCGACCCCGAAGACCACCAAGGACGAGCCCGGCTCCGGGCGGGCCTCGTTGAGCACCGCTCCCGCGCCGGTGCCCAGCCCGCAGGCCAGGGGTCCGAGCAGCTCGAGCGGCACGTCGTCGGGAGCCTTCACGAGGGCGTCGGCGAGGACGATCGAGTGGGTCGCGAAGGAGGACTGGCCGAAGAAGTGGCCGGAGATTTCCGAGCCGTTCGCCCGGGTGTAAGCCGTGGTCCCGGCACCCTCGCCCCGGAAGCGGCGGCCCGAGACGAGGGCCTCCCCGGTCCGGGCGCAGTACCGCGGCTGCCCGTCCAGGCAGTTGCGGCAGGCGCCGCACGAGGGCCAGCCGATGACGACCCGGTCGCCGGGCGCGACGCCCGTGACGCCCTCGCCGATCCGCTCCACGATCCCCGCACCCTCGTGGCCCAGGATCCCCGGAAGCGGCAGCGGCATGTCGCCCGCACGGGTGATGGCGTCGGTGTGACAGACCCCGGTCGCGACGATGCGGACCAGGGCCTCCCCACGGCCCGGCTCGGCGAGCTCGACGTCCTCCAGCTCGAACGGGGCACCGATCCCCTCGACAACGGCGGCGCGGATTCTCATGGCGTCCTCCTCGACACTCGCGGGGCGGTGACGCGGCTCACGCGCCCTCCCCTCCGCAGTCTAGGGCGGGCGCGGCCTCGGGCGACGTCAGATCCGTCCGGGCAGGATGAAGTGCCAGTACAGGAACGGCAGCACGTAGCGCTTGAGCAGCCACATGTCCCGGCGTTCGTGCGTGGTGTCGATGAAGGGGATGCTCGGGGCCGGCTGCATGGAGTAGTCGAACTCGGCCAGCAGCATCTTGTTCCGCGCCGTGACCAGTGGGCAGGACCCGTAGCCGTCGTAGCGTGCCGTGCCCGGCCGGCCGTCCATGACCGCCAGCAGGTTCTCGACCAGCACCGGGGCCTGCTTGCGGATCGCGGCCCCGGTCTTGGAGTTCGGCGTCGAGCCCGCGTCGCCGAGCGCGAAGACGTCGGGGTAGCGGGTGTGCTGCAGGGTGTGCTTGTCCACCTCGACGTATCCGCCGGGATTCTCCGGGTCGGCCAGGGACGTCGCCTTGAGCCAGTCCGGGGCCGACTGCGGCGGAGCGGTGTGCAGCATGTCGTAGTGCAGCGTCTCCTGCGTCCCGGCCGCGTGGTCGGTGATGACCACCTCCTGGGCGACAGGGTCCACCTCGGTCATCTCGCTGCTCTTGCGGACCTCGATCCCGTACCGGGCGACGACCCGCTCCAGCTCCTCGGCGAAGACCTGCACCCCGAACATGCCCGGGGTCGGCAGCACCAGCACCACGCGGATGTCGCCCAGCACGCCCTGCTGCCGCCAGTGGTCGGCGGCGAGGTAGGCGATCTTCTGCGGAGCCCCGGCGCACTTGATCGGCCCGGAGGGCATGGTGAACACGGCGGTGCCCGAGCGCATCCCCCGGATCAGCTCCCACGTCTTCGGCGCCAGGTCGTAGCGGTAGTTGCTGGAGGCCGCCGGGGACTCGACCGCCTCGGCCATGCCGGGGACCTTCTGCCAGTCCAGCTGGATCCCGGGGCTGACGACGAGGTAGTCGTAGCCGATCCGCGCCCCGGAAGCCGTGGTGACCAGATGCGCCTCCGGGTCGATGTCGGCGGCCGCGTCACGGATCCAGGCCACGCCCTGGGGCATGACCGAGGACTGTTCCCGCACCGACTCCTTCTGCGGGGCCCGCCCGCCACCGACCAGGCTCCACAGGGGCTGGTAGTAGTGCTTGTCGCTGGGCTCGAGCACGCCGATGTCGCCCTGGCCGGCGCGGCGCAGTCGAGCGGCCACGCTCAGCCCGGCGTTGCCGCCGCCGATGATCAGGATCTTGTGGTGGATGCCCATGGTGGTGGTGCCTTTCTTCGCGGTACGTACGGATGGTGGACGATCTGGGGCGGTCAGGTGCCTGCGGCCGGCCTCGGCGCGCCCTCCGGACGGGAGATGCGCTCGGTCAGCGGTGGCCCAGGTCTCTCATCTGTTCGGGGGTGAGCCGGCCCCCGTTGGCCGCGGCCGCCTCGAACGCCGGCAGGTGGCTCTCCTGGGAGGCGCTGCGCAGGTTGCTGAAGACGCGGGTCAGGGCCTGGTCCCCGCCGACCTCGTCCAGCAGCCTGTCGTAGAGCGCGACGTTGTCGACCTCCCAGGCCGCCCACGCGGTGGCAGCCGCCTCGAGGTCGGCGGGGGCGGGGATCGTCCCGGCGTAAGGGTTCGGCGGGACGGTGACACCGCGCCGTTCCAGCTGACGGGTCAGGGCATCGATGTGCCGCTCCTCGGCGGCCTGGATGCTGACGTACGGCTCGACCGGTCCGAACTCGGCGATGACCGCCTGGTACTGCGCCGAGGCGGCGTACTCGCCCTCCGGAGACATCAGGGCCTCCCACGCCGCCGCGGCCAGGGGGTCGGCCGGAGCCGGCGGCGTCGACACCGACGGGACGGCCCCGGCAGCGCCGGGTGCGGGGGCCGTCCCGGGCTGCGGCGCCGGGCTCGCCGTCGCGGAGGGCATGGCCGAGGGCGTCGCCGTGACCGTGGCCGAGGGCGTCGTGGAGGCGGTGCCGTCCCCGGTCGTCACGGGAGACGGCGGGGCGCAGGCGCTGACGGCGATCGCGAGGACCGCCGCAGCGGCCGGGACGATCAGTTTCT
Source organism: uncultured Kocuria sp. (assembly GCF_947500125.1). GTDB lineage: Bacteria > Actinomycetota > Actinomycetes > Actinomycetales > Micrococcaceae > Kocuria. The sequence goes on from NZ_CANMRA010000006.1 coordinate 21,785, forward strand.
TGCGCATGATCAGTTCTCCATCGTGTGAGCAGCAGCTCGGCGGGGTCGCTCGGACCGCCGGCCTGCGGTGATGTCGAACACAATATACCCCGGGGGGTATTTGTGATCAAGGGCACGACGACGCCGGGGGCCTCCGTGAGGCAGACCGGCGGCCCTCCCCTCGCCCTCGGTGTGCCCCCGGTTCCCGGCCGAGCCTCCTCGTGCCCGGGCAGCACACCCATGGCCACGGCCTCGGCGGGGAGCGGCGCCCCGGGGCGTGGGCCTCCCCGCGGTCCCGCGCGACGCTCCGGGGCCGGCTCCCCGCCCCGGAGCGCCGCGCGGCACCGGTCCGTCACAGGCTCAGCCGCGGCCAGCCCTTCGTGTCCCGCAGGAGCTGCCGGTCGTGGGTGGTCAGCACCACGGCCGCGGCCGTCGCGGCGAGGGCCTCCGTGAGCTCGTCCACGAGGGTGATCGAGAGGTGGTTGGTCGGCTCGTCCAGCAGCAGCACGTGCGGTCGGGACGCCAGCACCACGGCGAGCTCGAGGCGCCGCCGCTGCCCGGCGGAGAGCTCGGCCAGGGGCCGCCCACGGTCCCGCGCCGTCAGCAGGCCCAGTGCCGCCAACGGCACCACGTCGTGCTCGGCCAGCCGGCCCGCGAGGACCAGCCGGACGAGCTCCTGCTCGTAGACCGTCTGGGCGGGGCGCGCACCGTGGCGGGCCCCGTCCTGCGGGAGGTGGCCGATCCGCACCCCGGGCGCGGAGGTGCGCCGCCCCGTGCCGGGGGCCGACGCACCGGCGAGCACCTGCAGCAGGGTGGACTTGCCCGCCCCGTTGGGGCCTCCGACCACCAGCCGGTCCCCGGACTCCAGCAGCACGTCGACAGGCCGGAGCAGCCGGCCCTGCACCGTGACACCCTCGGCGCGCACCAGCTCGACGCCGGGCAGCACCGGCAGCTCCGGCACCGCCAGCACCAGCGGAGGCTCGGGGACGTCCACGCGGTGCCGATCGAGGTCCTCCTGCCGGCGGTGCACCGACCGGACGAGCCCCGGCGCGCGGGTGGCCCGGGTGTGCTTTCCAGTGCCCTTCTCCGGCCGCCATCCGTCGACCAGGCGGGAGCGTGCGCGCTCGAGGTCGCCGGCGAGCCGGGCGTGCTCGGCCTGCTGCTCCCGGTGGTCGTGGATCCACCGGGAGCGCTCGGCGGTCCGGCCGGCGCGCCAGCCCGCCACCCCGCCGCCGTACCACCGCGGGCGGCCGTCCCGGCTGGGATCCAGGTCCAGGACGGTGTCGACGACCTGGCCCAGCAGCCGCCGGTCGTGGCTGACCAGGACCACGCCGCCGCGAAACTCGCGCAGCGCCGCGCCCAGGTGGGCCAGCCCCGCGGCGTCGAGGTGGTTGGTGGGCTCGTCCAGCAGGAGCAGGTCGTGGACGGTCCCGAGCAGGCAGGCCAGGCGCACCCGGTAGCGCTGTCCCACCGAGAGCGTCGCGAGCACCCGGGAGCGGTCGCTCACCGCGTGCAGGGCCTGCAGGGCCAGGTCCACGCGCCGGTCGGCGTCCCAGGCGTCGAGCGCCTGCGCGACCGTCAGCGCCTGCGCGTACTCCTCCGCCGCGCCGGGCGCGTCCGCGGCGAGGGCGCGGGCGGCGGCCTCGACCTGCGCCACCGCGGTGTGCTCGGCGGTGAGCTCGAGATCCAGGAGGTCCCCCACCGTGCCCTCGGGAGGCACGGGGAGCTCCTGGTCGACCACGGCGAGCGTACCGGTGCGGCGCACGGTGCCGGCGTCCGGGGGGAGGGCACCCGAGAGCACCTCCAGCAACGAGGTCTTGCCGCGGCCGTTCTCCCCCACCACCCCGAGCCGGGTGGTGGGGGTGATCGTGAGGTCGAGCCCGTCGAGGACGGTGCGGGAGCCGCGGACCAGGCGGATCCCGGTGGCGGTCAGCTGGGTGTGCTCGCCCGCGGGCACGGCGGGACGGTGGACGGGAACGGTGGACATGCTTCCTCCGGGGTGCGGAGCGGCGCGCGGCCGACGGCCGGGACTCCTGGCGAGGGGACGGGTGGGCAGAAGGACGACCCGCCGCGGCGGATGTGCTGCGCGGCGGGATCCGGAACCCGTCAGAGGAAGAAGTGGTGGAACATGATGGCTCCAGGATAGCCCCGGAGCGCCGGCTCCGCCGAGCCCCCACGTCCGCGCGGCTCACTCCGTCCAGCCCCCACGCCGGCGCCCCGGGCGCACCGGGAGTGGGGTCTCAGCACCCCCGGACGGACCGGGGATGGGGACTCGACGCCCCGGACTGGCCGGGGTCCGTGTTCACGGTGCCGGGCGCTCCCGCAGCACGCCCGCCATCAGGGCCGCGACGAGTGCGAAGACGGGGACCACGACCAGCGCCGCCCGAAGCCCCACGGCGTCGGAGAGCACCCCGATGGCCGGGGACAGGCCGAGGAAGCTGATCCGCATCAGCCAGCTGACCAGGGCCAGGCCCGTCCCGGCCCGCAGCCCGGGGATGTCGTCGGCGGCGTGGAAGGCCGCGGGCACGAGCGTGGCGCAGCCGAACCCGGCCAGCGCGAAGCCTGCGACGGCCGCGACCGGCACCGGGGCCAGGACCACCAGCAGCATCCCGGCGGCGCTCAGGGCGGCGCCGGCGCGGGCCACCGCGGCGCGCCCCCAGCGGTCGGTCATGGGGTCGCCGAGCATCCGGCCCACGAACTGCGCCGCCATGAGCGCCACGAGCCCGAGCCCCGCGGCGGCCAGCGGAGCGCCGAGCTCGGTGTTCAGGTACACCGCCGACCAGTTCTGCCCGGCGTCCTCGACCATGACCCCGGCCATCGCGATCACGGCCACCGGGAGGAGGCTGACGACGACGATGCGCCCCGCCGACCGCCGCCCCGTCCCGCCGCGCCCGGAGTCCGGGTCCGGCCGGGAGCCGGCGGTGCCGGGGTCCGTCGGTGTATCGTCCGTCGGCGTGGTGCCGTCCGGCAGCGGAGCGTCCGGGCCGACCGTGCGCAGCCCCCGGCCCTCCGCCGGGCTCAGCGCGGAGCGCAGCGCCACGAGGGCGACCGCGCTCCACACGAGCCCGCTCGCCGGCAGGTGCCATCCGAGGGGCACGCCGAGGGCGAGGGCCGCCGTGCCCATGAGTCCGCCGGCCACGGCGCCCAGGCTCCACAGGGCGTGCAGGGAGTTGATGACGGAGCGGCCGCGGGCGCGCTGGACCTCCATCCCCTGGGCGTTCTGGGCGGTGTCCACGTGGGCGTCCAGCGCGCCGCCCAGGAACATCGCCGCGAGGAACACCTCCACGCCCAGCACCGTGCCGGCACCCAGGCCGGCCCCGGCTCCGGCGGCCGCGAGGCACACGGAGAGCAGGACGGTGCCCAGCGCCGCCACCCGGCCGGAGCCGAAGCGGCGGATCGCCCGGGCGGGCAGGGCGCCCACGAGGATCGCCCCGAGCGGGAACGCCACGACCACCAGGCCGTAGAGGGTGTTGGAGAGCCCGAACGCCTCCTTGACCTCCGGCAGGCGCGGCAGCAGGTTGGCGTAGAGGGCGCCGTTGGTGAGGAAGAACGCGGACACCGCGATCCGGGCGCGCCGGACCCGCGCGGGGTCGAGGAGGGTGGTCTGGACGGTCACGCCCACGACTCTAGACCGTGGTTCCCGCGGTCTCCGCGCCCCTCTCCCCCGCTGGGTGGAGGGGCCGGCGGTGGCGGCGGGGAACCCGGGCACGGCCCCGTCCCCCCAGCAGTCGGGGCGTCCTCGGCGCCGGCGCCGACAGGTCCCGCCGTCCACGTCCCCCTGCGGTCACCGTGTCGCCCGGCTGCGCTCTACCGTTGACCCATGAGCACCCCACCCATCATCAGCGCCCGCGGGCTGAGCAAGAGCTTCCGCGGGCCCGGCGGCCGGACCGTCGAGGCGGTGGCCGACCTGACCATGGACGTGGCGCCGGGCACGCTGACCGCGTTCCTCGGACCCAACGGCGCGGGCAAGTCGACCTCGTTGCGCATGCTCACCACGCTGCTGCGGCCCACGGGCGGCACCGCCACCGTGTGCGGGTTCGACGTCGCCCGGCAGCCGGCCGAGGTGCGCGCCCGGATCGGCTACATCGGGCAGAAGAACGGGGCCGGGCAGTACCAGCGGGTCCGCGACGAGCTGCTCAGCCAGGGCGCGCTGTACGGGCTGGGCCGCGCGGAGACCCGGCGCCGCGTGGACGAGCTCGTGGAAGCCCTCGGTCTCGGCGACCTCGTCCGCCGGCCCACGATGAAGCTCTCCGGCGGTCAGCGCCGCCGCGTCGACATCGCCCTCGGGCTGATCCCCGGCCCCCAGCTGCTCTTCCTCGACGAGCCCACGACCGGGCTGGACCCGCAGTCCCGAGCGAACCTCTGGGAGCACATCCTCGAGCTGCGCCGGCGCTACGGGACCACGCTGTTCCTCACCACCCACTACCTCGACGAGGCCGACCAGTTCGCCGAGCGGGTCATGGTCGTGGACCGGGGACGGATCATCGCCGACGACACCGCGTCCCGGCTCAAGACCGACCTGGCCGGCGACCGGATCGTCCTCGCCCTGGATACCGACCCGGCTTCCGCCGTGGCGGCCGTCCGGCGCGCGGCCGCCGCCGCGGGGGCCGGCGGCGCCGAGCCGGAGGCGGCCCCCGCCGGGGAGGACGCCCACGTCGTCGTCGCGGTCGACCACGGCGAACGCGTGCTGCCCGCCCTGCTGCGCGAGCTCGAGCGGGACGGCCACACGGTGCGGACCGCCGAGCTCGACCGCCCGACCCTCGACGACGTCTTCCTCCGGCTCACCGGCCGGAGCCTGCGCGAGGAGCGCACGGACGCGGCCGAGACCGACCCGTCCGCCGAGGCCACGAGCGGGAGAGCAGCCCGATGACCACCGTTCCGACCGCCCGCGAGTCGCCCGACGGGAGCACCGGCGGCGCCGAGCGGGCCCGCCCGGCCGGGATCCTCCACGACTCCGTCAGTGTCTTCGTCCGCGAACTGCGGCCGGTGATCCGGGACCCCTTCAGTCTGGTGTTCTCGCTCATGCAGCCCCTGATGTTCCTCGCCTTCTTCGGCCCGCTCCTGGGCGGGATGACCGGGCTGCCCCTCGACCAGGCGTTCCAGTGGTTCGTGCCGGGCATCGTGGTGATGATCGCGCTGTTCGGCACCGCCATGACGGGGTCGAACCTGCTGTTCGAGATCCAGTCCGGGGCGCACGAGCGGATGCTCGTGGCGCCGGTGTCCCGCTCGGCGCTCATGGTGGGGCGCGCGTGCAAGGAGATGGTGCCGCTGGTCCTGCAGGCACTGGTGATCTCCGGGGTCGCCGCGTTCTTCGGCTTCCGCCCGTCCCTGGCCGGCATGGCAGTGGGCCTGGCGATCCTCGCGGTCTTCGGGGTGGGGCTGGGGGCGCTGAGCTACGCCCTGGCCATCGTCTCCCGGAACCGGGACTGGATGTTCTGGACCGTGCAGCAGGGGCTGCTGTTCCCGCTCATGCTGCTGTCCGGGATGCTCCTGCCGCTCGAGGCGGGTCCGCGGTGGATGCAGGTGCTCTCGCGGTTCAACCCGCTCACCTACATGGTCGACGCGGAGCGGGCCCTGTTCAACGGCCAGTTCGGCGACCCGGCCGTGGCGGCCGGCGCCGTCGCGGCGGTCGTGCTGGCCGCCCTGGGCCTGACCGTGGGGATCCGCGCGATGCGCAACAGCATCTGAGGGCTCCGCTCAGAGCCACCGCTTCCACTTGAACACCCCGTAGAGGGCCACCCCCATGCCCAGCATGGCCAGCAGCGCGAGCGGGTAGCCCAGCGGCCACGCGAGCTCGGGCATGTGCTCGAAGTTCATCCCGTACACCGTGCCCACCAGGGTCGGGGCGAAGAGGATCGCGGCCCAGGAGGAGATCCGCTTGACCTCCTCGCTCTGCGCCAGGGCCGACTCGGTGAGCCGCTGCATCTCGTCGTTCTGCCGCTGCCCCACCAGGGTCGCGTGCACGGTGAGGGCGTTCTGCAGGAGCACGCGGAACGCGTCGGCGCGCTCCCCCACCCGGATGGCGTGGTCCTGCACGTCCCGCAGCCGCTGCTGCAGCTCGAGGCCGAGCCCGTACTTCTCCGCCCCGAGCTGCAGGGCCTCCAGCATGGCCACCAGCGGGTGCACGGCGCGCTGGAACTCGATGACCTCCCGGGAGAGCTCGTAGACGCGGCGGGAGACGTCCCGGTCCGCCCCGAAGATCTCGTCCTCGATCTCGTCGATGTCGTTCTCCAGCCCCGCCACCACGGGGGCGTAGCCGTCGACCACCTCGTCGAGGATCCCGTACAGCACCGCCTGCGGGCCCGCGCCCAGCAGCTCCGGCGCGGCCTCCAGCCGGCGCCGGACCGCGGCCAGGTCGGGGGACTCGGCGTGGCGGACCGTCACCACGAAGTCGCGGCCCACGAACACGTGCAGCTCCCCGAACTCGACCTTCTCGACGTCGTCCAGGTAGCGGGCCGGGCGCAGCACCACGAAGAGGGTGTCCCCGAAGCGCTCCAGCTTGGCGCGCTGGTGGCCCTTCAGGGCGTCCTCCACCGCGAGTTCGTGCAGCCGGAACTCCGCCGCCACGGACTGCACCTCGGGCGGCTCGGGACGGTAGAGACCGATCCAGGCCATTCCGCCGCGCCCGCGCATCACCGCGTAGGTCTCGTCGAGGTCCTCCGGGGTCGACGCGCGCCGCCCCTCCACGTACACCACGTTGTCCACCAGGGTCATCGTGCACCGCCTCCCGTTCCGTCCGTCGCCCGTCCCGCCCCATCATGGCAGGCCCTGCTCCCCGCCCGGCCCCTTCCGGCGCACGCTCCCCTCCCGCGCGAGCTCCCGTCCTCGTGAACTCACCTCCCACGCGAACTCACCGGTTCCGCCCGAGACCGGAGCACTTGTGCTCCGGTCTCGGGCGGAACCGGTGAGTTCGGCGCAGACGATCAGACGGCGCAGGCGGGCGGCGCAGGCGGGCGGTCAGCCCTTCACGGCGCCGCCGGTGAGCCCGGAGACGATGAAGCGCTGGAGGAACAGGAACATCGCGACGACCGGGATGGCGGCCAGGATCGCCCCGGCGGTGAACACGCCCCAGTTCTCGCCGAACTGCACAGCGACGAACTGGTAGAGCCCCACGGCGAGCGTGTACTGCTCCGGGTCCTGGAGCACGATCTGGGCCAGCAGGAAGTCCGAGAAGGACGTGATGAAGGACAGCATCCCGACCACCACGAGGATCGGCGTGACCAGCGGCAGGATCATGGTCCAGTAGATCTGGGCGTGCGAGGCGCCGTCGATGCTCGCTGCCTCGTCGAGGTCCTTGGGGATGGTGTTGAAGAAGCCGTACATCAGGAACGTGTTGGCGCCCAGCGCCCCGCCCAGGTACACGGCCACCAGGCCGAGCCGGGAGTTCAGCCCCATGAACGGGTAGACCTCGGAGATCGCGAAGAGCAGCAGGAAGATCGCCACGAAGGCCAGCAGCTGCGGGAACATCTGGATCACGAGCAGGGCCAGCAGTCCGCCCTTGCGGGAGCGGAAGCGGAACCGGGAGAACGCGTAGGCGGCCGCCGCCCCCATGAGCACGGTGCCCACCGCCGTGGTGACGGACACGAACATGGAGTTCCCGAACCAGGTGAGGTACGGGTTCTGCGGGTCGGTCAGCAGGTTGGTGTAGTTGGCGCCCGTCACGTCCGAGAACAGCTGGTTGGACCCCAGGAGGGACCCGGAGGCCGAGAGGGACGCCGAGAGGGCGTAGACCAGCGGGAAGAGGGCGAAGACGCACGCCGCGATCGCGGCGAGGTGCTTCCATCCGCCGCGGGCGGAGCGACGACGCCTGCGGGGCCGGGGACTCCCGGTCGCGGCGCCCGGGGGCCGCAGCGTGTCGGTCGGCTGCAGGGTGTTCGACGTTCCGGCGGACGGTGCGCCCGCGGCGGCGGCCCAGGGGGCGCGGTCCGTGCCGCTGCTGCGGTCGTCGCCGGGGCGGTCGCCCGGCGTGGGTGTGGTGGGTGTGGACATGTCAGCTGATCTCCTCGAGAGCCTTGCTGCGGCGGAACGTCAGCGCGGAGATGACGGCCACCATGATGAAGATGAGGATGGACAGGGCGGAGGCCAGACCGTAGTCGTTGTTCCCGCCGGCGAACGCGATCTTGTAGACGAACGAGATGAGGATGTCCGTGCCGCCGACGCCGGTCGTGGACTCCAGGTCCTGGGGTCCGCCGCCGGTCAGCAGGTAGATCACGTTGAAGTTGTTGAAGTTCATCGCGAAGGACGCGATGAGCATCGGTCCCACCGCGACCAGCAGCATCGGCAGCGTGATCGCCCGGAACTGGCGCACCGGCCCGGCGCCGTCCATCTCCGCGGACTCGTAGAGCTCTCCCGGGATGGCCTGGAGGGCGCCGGTGGTCACGAGGAACATGTACGGGAAGCCGAGCCAGAGATTGACCAGCACAACGGAGAGCTTGGCCATCCAGGCGTTGTCGAGCCACGGCACCGCGGTGCCCCCCAGCAGGATCTCGTTGACGAAGCCGAAGTCCGTGTTGAGCAGGCCCGCCCAGATGAGGATGGACAGGAAGCCCGGGAACGCGTACGGCAGGAAGATGATGGCGCGGTAGAGGTTGCGGAACCTCAGCTTCTCGTCGTTGAACAGGATCGCCAGCAGCAGGCCCAGGAAGAAGGTCAGTGCCACGGAGAGGATCGCGAAGGCGAAGGTCCACAGGGTCACGGCGACGAACGGTCCGCCGAGGACCTCCGGGTCGAAGATCGCCCCGAAGTTGTCCAGGCCCACGAAGACCCGCCAGCCCGGTCGCAGGGCCTCGCCGTCGGGACCCACGAAGGCGCCCTCGCCGTTGTTCGCGTACACGGTGCCGTCGTCGGCGACCATGGCGTCGGCCGCCTCGTCGTGGACGAGCGTGGGCTCGTAGGCGTAGGCGGTCCGGCCGTCGTCGGTGCGCAGCACGCCCTCGGCCTCCTGCTCGCCCACGGGCACGCGGAGGTCGCTCAGCTCGCCGGCGACCGCCACGACGCCCCCGTAGTCGAGGACCTCGTAGCCGGGGGCCTCGGCGATCCGGCCATCGGCGGCGGTCGCGCCGTCCAGCGGGGTCAGCGGCTGGTCCGCCGTCCCCACGAGCACCTGGCCGTCGCGCACGGTGGCCAGGGCCAGCCCGTCCTCGCCCTCGAGCACCGTGACGGGGTACGCGTCGGTGCCCTCGATCCGCTGCTCGTAGGTGGTGGTGAGCTGCGTGATGGCCGCGTCCTTGGACGCGTTGTGGCCGTCGCCGTAGTTCGTGAACGCCGTGGCCGCCGTGTAGATCACCACGAAGATCTGGAAGACGAGCAGGAAGATCAGGCCGGGGAAGAGGTACTTGGCGGGCAGCAGCCTCCGGGTGGGCAGGAAGTAGACGAGATCGGCCACGACGAGGGCGAGCACGAGGAACGCCAGGATTCCCCAGCTGCCCGCCGCCCAGGCCGCCAGGATGCCGTAGAGGCCGAAGGCGTTGATGAGGGCCATCAGGATCAGCTTGACCACGAAGCCGAGACCGAACCCTCGGGAGTGCGATCGGCGAAGGTCGAGGGGCTCGCCGAGTCCGTCGCCGTCCCGCGTCTGTCCGGGGGCGGCGGTCCCACCCGGTGCGGTGGTGCTCGTGCTCATGAGATCTGTCCTTCGATGTTGTCGATCATGCGGTCCCACAGCTCCACGGGGTCCCCGCGGCCGTCCACGATGGCGTTCTCCGTGGTGCCCCAGAAGCTCCACACCGCGCCCATCTCGGGGATGGCCGGCATGGGCAGGCCGGTCTCGGCGATCTGCGCGTAGGCGGAGCGCAGCGGGTCTCCCTCCATCCGGTCGACCGCCACCGTGCTGGCCGGGGGCCGGCCCGTGCTCTCGTACAGGGCGGACTGGGTCTCGGGGCGGGTGAGGTAGTTGGCGGCGAAGTCCTGGGCCGCGACCGGGTTCTGCGCGTTGGCGTTGACGAAGAACGCCTGGACGCCCACGAACGGGCGGGCCTCCTCGTTCCCGGCCGGCGGCACGGGCAGGACGCTCACGTCCATGCCGGCGGCCTCGATGTCGGCCAGCTCCCACGGCCCGCCCAGGTGGAACGCGGACTGGCCGTTGAGGAAGGACTCCTTGGCGATGTCCGGGGTCATGGACGTGCGCAGGTCCGCGGTCCACCCGAGTTCGGCGAGATAGCGCGCGAACCGGTGACCCTCTTCGCCGCCCATCGTGAGGTTGCTCGTGTACTCGCCCTCCTCGGTGCGCTCGAACACCTCCGCTCCGAAGGAGGTCTGCAGGGCGTACAGGTGGTACGGGTCGCCGGTCTCCGGCGACTGGCTGACCGTGAACGGGTACTCGATGCCGCGCTCCTCCATGATCCGGTGCCCCTCGGCCCGCAGCTCGTCGAAGGTCGCCGGTTCGGCGGTGGTGAGCTCGTTGTTGCGCAGCAGGGCCACGTTCTCGATCGCGAATGGCACGCCGTAGCTCACGCCGTTGTAGACGACGGCCGCCCGGGCGTTCTCGGTGAAGTCCTCCGCCCGCTCCCCCAACTCGACGGGGACGACGACGCCGTTGGCGGCGAGCTGGCCGAGGTTGTCGTGCGGCGAGACGAGGATGTCCGGGGCCTGCCCCGTGGGGGACTGCGAGATGAAGTTGGAGAGCGTCTGCGCGTTGACCTCGCGCTGGACGAACTCCACCTCCACCCCGGTGTCGGCGGTGAAGTCCTCCGCGACCTCCTGCAGCACCGGGATCTCGCCGGTGCCGGCCTGGATCTTGATGCTGCCCGACCCGCCGGCCAGGCCGGCGACCCCGGCCGTGGGCGTCGACGAGCACCCGGCGAGCAGGAGCACGGCACCGACGGCGCAGGCCGCCCGGTGGATGTGTTTCATGGTGTCATTCCTCTGTGTTGTCCTCGGTCACGTGGGAGGTGCTGCGAGCCGGGCGGTTCAGTCGGGGAGGCGGTTGCCGGTGGCGGTGTCGAAGAGGTGGACGTGGGCCAGGTCCGGGGCGACCCAGATGGTGGTCCCGGCCCGCGGCGGGGTGCGGCCCTCGGCGCGGACGATGATCTCGTGGGCGCCGGCGACGTCCTCCTCCACGGTCCCGGTCGGGTCCACCGTCACGACCGTGTTCGCGGCGGTGACCGGGGCGAGGTGGCCGTAGACGAAGGCGTCGGCCCCGAGCTCCTCGACCACGTCGGCCTCGATCGGCAGCCCCTGGCCGTCAGCGGCCGGGTGCAGGTCCTCGGGCCGGATCCCGACGGTCACGTGGGTCCCGGTCAGTCCCTGCTGCTGCTCACGGGTGAGCTCCAGGGACATCGTGCCGAACGTGGCCGCCCCGTGCGTGACGGGCACCCGGAAGAGGTTCATCGCCGGGGACCCGATGAACCCGGCCACGAACTCGGTGGCGGGCCGGTCGTAAAGCGCCCGCGGGGTGTCGACCTGCATCAGCAGCCCGTCCTTGAGCACCGCGACCCTATCGCCCATGGTCATCGCCTCGACCTGGTCGTGGGTCACGTACACCGTGGTGACGCCGAGCCGGCGGGTCAGCGACGCGATCTGGGTGCGGGTCTGCACCCGCAGCTTGGCGTCCAGGTTGGACAGCGGCTCGTCCATCAGGAACACCTGCGGGGAGCGCACGATGGCCCGGCCCATGGCCACCCGCTGGCGCTGGCCACCGGAGAGGGCCTTGGGCTTGCGGTCGAGGTAGTCGGTGAGGTCCAGGATCTTCGCCGCCTCCTCCACCCTGCTCCGGCGTTCCTCGGCGGAGATCTTGGCGATCTTCAGGGCGAAGCCCATGTTCTCCGACACGGTCATGTGCGGGTAGAGGGCGTAGTTCTGGAAAACCATCGCGATGTCGCGGTCCCGGGAGGGGACGTCGGTGACGTCGCGGTCCCCGATGTAGATGTTGCCCCCGGTGACCTCTTCGAGGCCGGCGAGCATCCGCAGAGTGGTGGACTTCCCGCACCCGGAGGGTCCCACGAGGACGAGGAACTCCCCGTCGGCGATGTCCAGGTTCAGGTCGGTGACGGAGGGGCGCTCGGCCCCGGGGTACTGGCAGGTCACGTCGGCGTAGCGCACGGAGGACATGGTGGGTGGTTCCTTTCAGGATCCCGCGGACGTCCCCGCGCCGGCGGAGCTCGGAGAGGGAGGACGCGGCAGGAGCTCGGGACGGTCCGGCCGGGAGGGCTGCCCACCCGAAGGTGAGTTGGCTCACTACTGTAAGCGCTACCACAATGGGTGTCCAGACCCCTGGCGAAGTTCAGTTCTGCGGTCAAAGGAATGTGATAGCGCTTCCAGTTCGCCGTGATCGGCCGTACGATGGAGCGCATGTCGACGACCTACGGTGCGCTGCAGTCACTGCGCCTCACTCCCGTCCACGACCGCGACCAGGAACCGAAGTGGTGGCGGTCCTCGGTGATCTACCAGGTGTATCCCCGCTCGTTCCGGGACCTCGACGGGGACGGCGTCGGCGACCTCGCCGGCATCACCGCCGAGCTGGGACAGCTGGCGGAGCTGGAGATAGACGCGCTCTGGCTCTCCCCCTTCTATCCGTCCCCGCAGCTCGACGGCGGCTACGACGTGAGCGACTACTGCGACGTCGACCCCGCCCTCGGCACCCTGGCGGACTTCGACGCGCTCGTGGCGGCCGCGGAGGCGCTGTCCGTGCGGGTGATCATCGACCTGGTGCCCAACCACTGCTCGCAGGAGCACGCCCTGTTCCGGCAGGCCCTCGCGGCGGGTCCCGGCGCCCCGGCGCGCGAGCTGTTCGTCTTCCGGGACGGCCGGGGCCAGTCCGGGCAGCTTCCCCCCAACAACTGGCAGTCCCACTTCGGCGGCCCGGCCTGGACCCGGGTGACCGAGCCCGACGGTCAGCCCGGCCAGTGGTACCTGCACCTTTTCGACTCCTCGCAGCCCGACTTCAACTGGGACCACGAGCTCGTCCGGCAGGAGTTCGATCGGGTGCTGCGCTTCTGGCTGGACCGCGGCGTCGCCGGCTTCCGGGTGGACGTGGCGCACGCCCTCGTCAAGGCGGAGGGCCTCCCCGACTGGGACGGACGGGCCGACGGGGGCAGCATCCCCGGCTATCCCTTCACGGACGCCCCGATGTTCGGGCAGCCGCAGATCCACGACATCTTCCGCCGCTGGCGCGAGGTCCTCGCGGAGTACCCCGGCGAGCGGATCCTCTGCGCCGAGGCGAGCGTGGACCCGCTCGACCGCCTGGCCGACTGGGTGCGCCCCGACCAGATGCACCAGACCTTCAACTTCTCCTACCTGGCGGCCCCCTGGGACGCGACGGAGCTGCGCCGGATCATCACCTCCTCCCTCGAGGCGTTCGACGCGGTCGGGGCCCCCACCACGTGGGTGCTGTCCAACCACGACGTCGTGCGGCACACGACCCGCCTCGCGCTGACCGCGGACTCCCCGCGCCCGGGCGACGGCCGCGGGCCCGAGGACGAGCAGCCGGACCACGTGCTGGGCACGCGGCGGGCGCGCGCCGCGTCCCTGCTCATGCTCGGCCTGCCGGGCGGCGTGTACCTGTACCAGGGGGAGGAGCTGGGACTGCCCGACCACACGACCCTCCCCCACGACGTCCGCCAGGACCCGACCTACCACCGCACCGGCGGGGACCGGCTCGGCCGCGACGGCTGCCGGGTGCCGCTGCCCTGGACCAGCACCGGGGCGTCCCTGGGCTACAGCGCCACGGGCGAGGCCTGGCTCCCGCAGCCCCCGGGCTGGGCGGAGCTCTCGCGCGAGGCGCAGCGCCACGACCCGGCGTCCACGCTGTCCCTCTACCGCTCCGCGCTGGCGCTGCGGCGGGAGCACGGGCTCGGATCGGGGTCCCTCGCCTGGGCGGAGGACCTCACGGGCCCGGACTGTCTCGGGCTCGTGAACAACGGCGTCCTGGTGCTGCTGAACACGGGGGCCGCCCCGGTCGAGCTGCCGGACCTGCCGATCCTGCTCCGCAGCGGGCCCCGGACGTCCACGCCGCATATCCTGAACCCGGAGGAGTGCATATGGCTGCGAACGGAGGACCCCGGGGTGACACAGAGGTGAATCCACCCCGGCTCCAGGACGTCGCCGCGCGGGCGGGCGTGTCCACCGCGACCGTCTCCCGGGCGCTCAGCGGCAAGGGGCACGTGTCGCCCCGCGCCCGGGCCCGGGTCCGGCAGGCCGCGCAGGAGCTGGGGTTCGTCGTGTCCTACCACGCCTCGAGCCTGGCGAGCGGCCGGAGCCGCAACATCGGGGTGGTCCTCCCCCACGTCGACCGGTGGTACTTCTCCACCGTCCTCGAGGGAGTGGCCGGCGCGCTCATGGAGGCCGGGTACGACCTGACCCTCTACAACTTCGAGGGGGACCGCTACCGGGAGACCGTGCTGACCGACTTCCTGCTGCGCAAGCGGCTGGACGCGGCCGTGGCGGTCTCCCTGCACCTGGACCCGGCGGAGACGGAGCAGCTGTTCTCCGCCGGCATCCCCCTCGTCGGGGTCGGGGGCCCGCTGGTGGGCGCGCCCACCATCAGCATCGACGACCTCGACGTCGGGCGCCGCGCGACACAGCACCTGATCGGGCTGGGCCACCGTCGGATCGCGCATCTCGGCGGGGCCGAGGAGGGCAGGCGCTACTTCCCCATGTCCAGCAACCGCCGGGACGGCTGGGAACAGGCGATGGCGGACGCCGGGCTGCCCGTACAGCCCGCGTGGTCGCTCATCGCGGACTACACGTTCACCGACGCGTACCAGCAGGCCAAGAACCTCCTGGCGGACCCCGCCGACCGTCCGACCGCCCTCTTCGCCTCGTCCGACGAGATGGCGGCCGGAACGATCCTGGCGGCGCGGGACCTCGGCCTCACCGTGCCCGGGGACCTGTCCGTCATCGGCGTCGACGCCCATCCCATCGGGGAGGCCTTCGGTCTGACGACCCTGGACCAGCACGCGCGGCAGCAGGGCACCCGCGCTGTCGAGCGGCTCCTCGAGCACCTGGCCGGAGGCTCCGGCGAGCCGTCGAACGAGCTCTTCCCGGCCCACTTCGTCGTCCGCTCCTCCACCGGCCCGGTCCCGGCCTGAGCTGCTCCGGCGGCCGTCACGGCCGCCCGTTCCCCGGCCCGGCGCCGGCCGCTGCGCCCCGTCCACCGCCCCCACCCCTCACACCTCGAGACCCCAGGAGAGTGCACGGATGACCACCGGACGGCCGACCACCAGGACGAGGACCGACTGCGGAAGAGCCATGACGAGCCGGCTCTGGGACCAGCCCCATCACGACGGGTCGGCGATGTACGTGTCGAACCCCTTTCCGGAGCTGGGCGAGACCGTCACGATGTTCCTGCGCGTCCCCCGGGCCAGCGGAGTCACCCAGGCCCTCCTGCGGGTGTGCATCGACGGGGAACAGGCCCTGATCGGGACAAGAACGGACCGCCAGGACGACCACGAGTTCTGGTTGCGGGCAGACGTCCGGGTGGAGAACCCGGTGGTGAACTACCGCTGGCTGCTCGACGGGGGCCCTGGCGCCTACCAGTGGCTCAACGGAACAGGTCTGCACACCCGTGACGTCACCGATGCTTCCGACTTCCGCATCACCACACACGCCCCGCCCCCAGGGTGGGCCGGTGACGCGGTCCTGTACCAGATCTTTCCCGACCGGTTCGCGAAGTCCACCGACCGGCCGGCGCCCGAGTGGGCTGTCGCCGAGGAGTGGGACAGCGAGGTCATCGGCCGCGGGCCGGAGACGCCCTACCAGTACTACGGCGGAGACCTCGACGGGATCGTCGCCCATCTGGACCACATCGCCTCGCTCGGTGCGAACACGATCTATCTCACTCCCACGTTCCCTGCGCGGTCCAACCACCGCTATGACGCGTCCAGCTTCGACCACGTGGATCCGCTGCTCGGCGGGGACGCCGCCCTGAGCCGCCTGTCGGACGCCGTGCACGCCCGGAGCATGCATCTGCTCGGGGACCTCACGACGAACCACTGCGGCGATGCCCACGAATGGTTCAGAACCGCGGTCGAGGACCCGCACAGCCCGGAAGCCGGCTTCTTCCTCTTCACCGAACATCCCGACGAGTACGTGTGCTGGTTCGGGCACACGTCGCTTCCCAAGTTCGACCACAGCAACCCCGAACTGCGGCGACGCCTCTACGAGGGCCCGGACTCCGTGGTGGCCCGCTGGCTGGGACCGCACGCCCTGGACGGATGGCGCATCGACGTCGCCAACATGACGGGACGGCACGGCGCCACCGACCTCAATCACCCGGTCTCGACCACGCTGCGCAGGACGATGGCCGAGGCCGATCCGGAGTCCCTGCTGCTGGCCGAGCACAGCCATGACGCATCCCAGGACCTGCAGGTCGATGGCTGGCACGGCGTCATGAACTACGCCGGATTCACCCGCCCCGTGTGGCAGTGGTTGAAGCCGGCCTCCCCCGTGTCGTTCGAGCCGGGACCTTTCACGGCCGTTCCGCGACTTCCGGGAGCGGACGTGGTCGGCTCGATGCGGGATTTCGCGGCTGCCGCCCCGTGGCGGGCCACCGCACACGCCCTCAACCTGGTCGGCTCCCACGACACCATGCGGATCAGCACCATGCTCGGCGACCGGCGGCTGGTGACCGTGGCGTTCGGCCTGCTGGCCACCATGCCCGGCATCCCCATGCTCTGGGCAGGGGACGAGATCGGCCAGGAGGGCGTGAACGGTGAGGACGGTCGCCGCCCCTTCCCCTGGGGCGACACCAGCGGATGGGACCACGAGCGGCTCGCCACCACACGAGCTCTTCTCGGCGCACGCCACCGGTCCGTGGCCCTCCGCCACGGTGGGCTGCGATGGCTCACCGTCGGGGAGGACGCCTTCACCTTTCTGCGGGAGTCCCCCGGTGAGACCGTGCTCGTCCACGCCGCACGCGCCGGCCACGCCCCTGTCCGGTTGCCCGCACGGACCGTCGGCACCCACCTCACCGGCCTCGCCGGCACCCCGGACCTGCACGCGGACACCGATGCCATGATCACCCTGCCCGGCGCTGGACCGGCGTTCTCCGTGTGGCTCTGCGCCCCGCTCGACTGATCCCCACGGTCCCCGGCCCGCGCCGGGGGCGGGACGTGCCTCCGGCGCGGGGCGCCCCCGCGGCTTCGATCGGGCGGGTCCATCGGCCCGCAGAGGCGCGGCACCGCGGTGGCACGCCACGGATCAGGCCACGGTGAACGTCCGCTCGTGCCACCCGGAGGCGCCGTTCGGGGCGGGCGGCGCCTGCTCGGCGGTCTGGACGGTCCCGTCCCGGTCGACGGCCCGCACCCGCGCGGTGTGCTGACCGCTGGACAGCTCCGGGCGCAGCACCCACTGCCGCCACGTGTCGTCGGAGGGCACCTCGCCCAGGTCGGCCTCCTGCCACGGACCCCCGTCCACGCTGACCTGCACCGCCGCGATCCCGGTGTCCTGGGCCCACGCGGTGCCCGCGAGCACGACCGCCCCGGCGTCCACGCGGCCCCCGGCGCGCGGGACCTCGATCCGGGACGCGGTCTTGATCGGCCCGAGCGCCGACCACCCGCGCGGGGTCCAGTAGCCCTCGTCGCGGTCGAACCGGGTGACCTCCAGGTC
The DNA here is from genome assembly GCF_947500125.1 of uncultured Kocuria sp. Lineage (GTDB taxonomy): Bacteria > Actinomycetota > Actinomycetes > Actinomycetales > Micrococcaceae > Kocuria. Next base: position 39,308 of record NZ_CANMRA010000006.1, read on the forward strand.
CACCAGCCACTTGGTGGCGGAGACGTAGCCGTAGAGCCCGGACACCACCATGCGCACCGGATAGCCGTGCTCGAACGGCAGCGGCTCCCCGTTCATGGTCACCGCCACCAGGGAGTCGCGGCCCGGGTCCAGCAGCGCGTCGAGGGGGGTGCCGGCGGTGAACCCGTCCTCGGAGGTCGAGAGCACCATGTCCGCGTCCGCCTGCACCCCGGCCTCGGCGAGCAGCTCCCGGACGGGCACCCCCGTCCACACCGCGTTGCCCACGAGGTCCCCGCCCACGGTGTTGGACACGCAGGCCAGCGTCACCACGTGCTCGGCGAGCGGGCGCGCGACGAGCTCCTCGAAGCCGAGCTCGATCTCGCGGTCCACCATGCCGTGGATCCGCAGCCGCCAGTCCGCGACGTCGATGCGGGGGACGCTCAGCGCCGTGTCGATGCGGTAGAAGTCGTCGGCGGGCGTGAGCCAGGGCTCCACGCCCTCGATGCCGAGATCGGCGCCCGCGGGGATCGGGTCGCGCACCGCGGGCGGGGGGATCCGGAGCAGGTCGCGCGCCGCGGGGACCCGCGCGGCCGCGGCGGAGGCCCAGCGTCCCGCGACGCCGGCGGCGGCGCCCAGCACGGCGACGGCCGCGGAGGCCCGGACGAAGCCGCGGCGGTCGAGCTCCGGCGCGGACCGCGGGGAGGGACCGGTCCGGCGGGTGAGCACCGTCAGGAACAGCGCCCCGGCCGCCGTGCCGACGACGACGGGGACCGTGTCCGCCACGGTCGGCCCCGCCCGCGTGAGCACCGCCAGCAGCCCGAGGAGCCCCAGCACGCCGAGCAGCACCGTGCCCATCGGAGGGTTGGCGCGCTGCGCCGCCCCGATGCCCGCACCGACCGCCACGAGCCCGGCGGCCATGACGAGCAGGAGCACCAGCTTGTCCGCGGTGCCGAAGAGGGCGATCGCCGCGTCCTTGACCGGGGCGGGGACGGCGTCCACGATCACCCCGCCCACCGCCGTGAGGGGCGCGCCGACCGGCCCGGTCACCCAGGCCAGCAGCTCGGCCAGGCCCACGGCGAGAGCGGTCGCGGCGACGCCCGCGAGGATCCAGGGGCCGAGGTCGGCGGGGGCCCGTCGTCGTCGCCCGGTGTCCGGACGGTCCGCGGTGGAGGTCATGCGCGTCAGCGTGTCACGTGGCCCTGAGATCCGCCTGGGCGAGCGCGTCCCCGAACCGCTCGAGCGCCTCCTGCCCCACGACGTCCCCCGGCAGCAGCGGGACCTGCAGCAGCGGGACGTCCGGGAGGGCGCCGCGCAGGGTGGCGACGTGCACCTCCTCCAGCGCGCGGCGCTCGGCGAGGAAGTCCCCGGCGTCCGCCGGGGAGCGCTTGTTGATCACGAGGGCCCCCACGTGCACGCCGGCGCGGACCAGCTGCTCGTGCAGCTCGACGGTCTCGAGCACGGGCAGCCGTTCGGCCGCGAGGACGATGACGAAGCTGCAGCGCTCGGCGTCCACCAGCACCTCGCGCAGCGCCTCGAAGCGCTCGCGGCGGCGCAGCAGGATCCGCCGGATCTCGAGGTCCCGCTCCTCGCGGGGGTCCCGGGGCCGGCCGGTGCCCACGATGCTCTCGCTCGCGGCGTCCCGGTCCTCGAGGCCCCGCAGGGCGGCGCCGAACTTCTCCGCCCTGCCGCGGCGGCGCAGCAGCCCCTCCGTCCAGGCGGACATGATCTCGGGCAGGGCCATGAGCCGGGCGGTGTGCCCGGACGGCGCGGTGTCGAAGACGATGAGGTCGTAGTCGTCCAGGCCCGTGTCCACGAGCTCGGCGATGCGCTCCAGCACCGCCGACTCGTGGGTGCCCGGCGAGTCGCGGGCGAGCTCCATGTGCTTGTCGACCTCGGCGGCGAGGTGCTCGGGCATGAGCCGGCGGATCGTGGCGCCCACGGCGGCGAGGTGGGCGTCGGTCGTGGCGACCGGGTCCACCTCGATGCCGTCGAGGAGACCGGGTCCGCCCAGGTCGCGGGCGAGCGGGGTGATCCGGTCCCCCACCGGGCGCTCCCACAGGTGCCCGAGGTTGTGGGCGGGGTCGGTGGAGACGACCAGCACCCGGCGGCCGGCGCGGGCCTGGGCGAGGGCGGTGGCGGAGGCGACGGCGGTCTTGCCGACGCCGCCCTTGCCGCCGACGAACAGGACCCGGCGGGCGGCGGCGAGCTCTAGCAGCATGAGATGTGCTCCAGGGGGGAGCGCTCCATGCCCATCCGCCGGTGCCAGTCGTGGAACCGGTCGTAGACCACGGGCAGCAGCTCCACGGTGTAGTAGCTGGCGGGGTTGGGCACCCCCAGGGCCTCGGAGAGGACCAGCATCATGAACAGGTCCTCCTCGTCGCGCTGGGCGCGGGCGAAGGTGCGCCGGTAGGGCGCCACGTAGAACTCGTGCAGGCCCGCGCCGAGGCGGGCCTGCACGGTGCGCAACCGGCTCAGGACGCTCACGGGATCACAGCCCGCGGACCTCCCCGGCCGAGGTGCTCACGGGCTCCTCGTCGAGCTCGGGCGGGTTCTTCTTCGCGTGCGACATCGCGATCGCGGACTCGAAGATCACCCACACCGCGGCGATGAGGATGATGACGTCGAGCACGAGCAGCAGCCAGTTCTCTGCGGCGAAGAACTGCCCCATCTGGACGATGAGGGCGTAAACCGACATCACCAGCAGGAACACGAGCGGGACCAGCACGGGCAGCACGGGGCGGCCCTTGCGGAGCAGGATCACCGCGATCATCGACAGGGTGAGGCCGGCCAGCAGCTGGTTGGTGGTGCCGAACAGCGGCCAGATCAGCATGCCGCCCGAGCCGTCCGCGCCGGCGCCGAAGGTGAGTCCCATGGCCACGGCGAGGACGATGACGGTGGCCAGCGCCTTGTTGAGGCTGAACCCCATGATGTGCGCCGCCTCCTGCACCACGAACCGCTGCAGGCGGATGCCGGTGTCCATGGTGGTGGCCGCGAACAGGACGGCCATGGTGGCCAGGATGGTCGCGCTGAGCCCGGCGGGGATGCCCAGGCCCTGGTTGACGATGGCGCCGCCGCCCTGGACGAACGCGGCCACGCCGCCCTGGCCGAACGCGGTGTAGACGGCCTCCCAGTCGGCGATGGTCCGGAACCCGGCGGTGGTCGCGATGATCGCACCCAGCGCGAGGAGCCCCTCGCCGACCGCGCCGAAGTAGCCGACGAAGCGGGCGTCCGGCTCCTTGTCCAGCTGCTTGGAGGAGGTGCCCGAGGCCACGATCCCGTGGAACCCGGAGATCGCGCCGCAGGCGATGGTCACGAACAGCAGCGGCACCAGACTGGGCGTGCCCTCGGGCACGGAGTTGTTGAACGCCGGCGCCACGACGGTCGGAGCGGAGATCAGGACCGCGCCGTAGAGGATGCCCAGGGCGATGAACAGCTGGAGACCGTTGATGTAGTCGCGGGGCTGCAGCAGCATCCACACGGGCAGCACCGAGGCCACGCCGGCGTAGAGGAACAGGACCACGATCCAGAACGCGCCGGCCGACAGACCGAGGATCGTCTCCGGGAGCACCACCGGGAACCGGTCGCCGATGAGGATCAGGGAGTAGAGGGCCACGACGCCGACGACGGACACCAGCGCAAGGTTCCACTTGAACCGGTAGATGGCCTGGCCGATCAGCAGTGCGACGACGATGGCGCCCCACGTGGGGATCACCGCCGTGGGCGTGCCGACCAGCAGCCCGGAGATGACCACGGCGAACGCGGCGTTGACCATGAGCAGCACGAGGAAGATCACGACCAGGAACAGGTTGCGGCCGCGGTGGCCGATGTACTGCCCGGACAGGGACCCGATGGACTTGCCCTTGTGCCGGTTGGAGGCCCACAGGGCGCCGAGGTCGTGGATGCCGGCGAAGAAGACGGTGCCGATGGTCACCCACAGGAAGGCGGGCACCCAGCCCCAGATGACCGCGATCGCGGGCCCCACGATGGGCGCCGCGCCGGCCACGGAGGTGAAGTGGTGGCCCCACAGCACGTACTTGTTGGTGGGCACGTAGTCCACACCGTCCCCCAGCTCGTGGGCGGGGGTGACGAAGGAGTCCTGGAGCTTGTAGATCCGGCGGGCCAGGAACCTCGAGTACAGGACGTACCCGAGGATCATCATGGCAACGCCAACCACGGCGAGGACGATGGAGTTCATGTCGCTCCGATCTCTGGGGAAGTGGCGGTGGTGTTCGCTGGGTCACCATGCTACCGCCGGGTGAGCCCTGTCACGGCCCGCCTCCCTGCTCCGGTTCGCGCCGCCGGGAGAGGGCGGGCTACATGCCCGCGGGCGTCATGATCGCGAAGGACTCCCGGTCCGGACCGGCCACGACCGCCAGCCGCCCGTACTCGAAGTCGAAAGGGTCCTCCATGACCGACCCGCCGGCGTCGCGCACGCGCTGGACGGCGGCGTCGACGTCGTCGACCTGGAAGCAGACCGACCAGATCGCCGGTGCGTTCTCCGCCCCGGGGTCGGTCCCGCCGATGCCGCCGGCCGGGCGCCCTCCGTGCGGCACCGTGAACGTGGCGTAGGGGACGCCCTCCTCGCCGATGTCCTCGTAGTGGTAGCCGAAGACCTGGGCGTAGAAGTCCCGGGCGGCGTGGTGGTCGGGGGTCGTGAGGTCGCACCACGCCACGCTCCCCGGCACGTCGACCGCCGCGAACCCGATGTGCTCCCCGGCCTGCCACATCCCGAAGGACGCCCCGGTGGGGTCCTGCCAGACGCCCATCCAGCCGAACCGGCCCACCTCCACGGGCTCCATCAGCTGCGTGCCGCCGGCGGCGAGGACCCGCTCGGAGCAGAGGTCGATCCGGGCCGTGGCCAGGTACACCTGCCACACGTGCGGGACGCCCGTCAGGTCCGGGGCCGCCGGGGAGAGCCCCGCGACGGGTGCGCCGTCGACCAGGGCGTTGCGGTAGCCGCCGCGCTCGGGGTCCGGGGCGCTGTACTCCCACCCGAGCACCCGGTGGTAGAACTCCTGCGTGCGGCCGGGATCGGACGCGGTCAGATCGGCCCAGCAGGGCGTTCCGGCGGGCCACGCTTCGTTGCGCTGTGTCATGACGGGCTCCTTCCGACACGGCCAGGGTACGCCGCGCCCCCACGAGCCACAGGACCGGCCCGGGGGATCGTTACCCACCTGCGCCCGCTTCCTCCCCGTTTCCGTTGCTTCCCCTGCGCGAGGTCGCGGCTGCCGGCCACAGCCAGCGGCGGCGTGGCCGTCGTCCGCGACCTCGGCACGGCCGGGGCGGCGTCAGCGGGGCGGGGCCCCGGAGACCCACTCGCCCCGCCGCATCACGGCGTCCAGTTCGAGGCTCTCCCCCACGACGAGGAGGTCCGCGAGCGCCCCCGTCGTCAGGCTCCCGGCCTCCCCGGTCAGGCCGAGGACACGGGCCGGGACCACGGTGGCCGAGCGCAGCGCGTCCCCGAGAGGGACGCCCGCCGCGACCGTCCGGCGCAGCACCTCCAGCATCGTGGCCGTGCCGCCGGCGATCGATCCGTTGGAGACCAGCGAGGCCACGCCGTCCTGCACCCGCACCTGCGCCGCGCCCAGTGCGTAGGTGCCGTCCGAGAGCCCGGTCGCGGCCATTCCGTCGGTGACCAGCGCGATGTTGTCCGCCCCCGCCAGCTCGAAGGCCCAGGCCACGATGCAGGGATCCAGGTGGGTGCCGTCCGCGATGAGCTCGACGACGGCTCGGCCCTGCGCCGCGGCGCGCAGGCAGGCCGGCACCGGCCCGGGCGACCGGTGGTGGATGGCGGGCATGGCGTTGAACAGGTGGGTCACTGTGGGCGACCGGGGCACGCCGTCCACCGCGGCGTCGCGGAGCAGCGCCTGCAGCCGGCGCAGCGCGGTGTCGACCGTCGTGGTGTCCGCGTCGGTGTGCCCCAGCGAGGGGACCACGCCGTGGGCGACGAGCAGTTCGGCCAGCTCCTGCGAGCCGGGCAGCTCCGGCGCGAAGGTCATGGTCCGGAGCGTCCCCGCCGCGGCCTCGATGAGCTCGGACGCCAGCCCGAGGTCCGGGTCCCGCATCCATGCGGGATCCTGGGCCCCGCACCGGGCCGTGGACAGGAACGGGCCCTCGAGGTGGATCCCGGCGACCAGACCCTCCTCGGTGAGCGCCGCCAGGAGCGGCTCGGCGGCCAGCAGGTCCTCCCGCGAGGCGGTGACCAGGCTGGCCACGAGCGTCGTCGTGCCCTGACGGTGGAAGGCGGCGAGGGTGGCGCGGACCGGCCCCTCCTCCGAGGAGGAGAAGTCCGCGCCGAAGCCACCGTGGCAGTGCACGTCCACGAGCCCCGGCAGGACCATCTGCCCGGGGGCCAGGACGTGGTGCTCCCCCGGGTCGCCGCCGCGATAGCCGGACCGCGGTCCGGCGTGGAGGACGCGATCGCCCTCGACGACCACCAGACCGTCCCGGTGCTCGGCGTACCCGGTGTGCACGCGGCCGGAGAGGACCGTCCTGCGCGGGGAGTCCTCGGAGACCACGGGCCTCACCTCCTTCTGGTCGTGCGGGGCGTCGGACCGGTCCGGGGCTACCGGACCAGCCCGTTCGGGGACCGGGGGATCTCGAGGTCGGCGACGATCGGCAGGTGGTCCGACGCGGACGTGCGCACCACGTGCGCGGCCTGCGGCCGCACGCCCTCGGACACCAGCACGTAGTCGATGCGCAGACTCGCGTCCAGGACCGGGGCGCCGTCCGGGGCGAAGGTGTAGGCGTCGTCCTGGTCCAGGGCCGCGAAGGCGTCCGTGAACACCGAGAAGAGACCCTGCAGCTCGGCAGCGCCGGGTTCGGCGTTGAGGTCCCCGACGACCACCGCCGGGCGCCGGCTCTCGCCGGTGATCTCCACGATCTCCCGGGCCTGCAGCTCGCGCTGCTCGGCGCGCTGGTGGTCGAGGTGGGTGCTGTAGAACCCGACGTGGTGACCCTTCACGTTGATCACCGCCTCCAGCAGACCGCGCTGCTCGGTGGGCATCTCCGGGTACTCGATGCTGGTCAGCAGGTGGTTCTCGGAGTCGATGATCGGGTATTCGCTGAGGATGGCGTTGCCGTACTGGCTGTTCCCGGCTCCGCCGTCGGAACGGGCAAGGTCCAGGTTCGCGCCGTACACGTAGTGCATGTCGAGAAGTTCGGCGAGACGGGCCGCCTGGTCCTCGAAGTCGCTGCGTGCGGACCAGGCGTTGTCGACCTCCTGCAGGCCGATCACCTCCGCGCCCGAGGCCTCGATCACGGCGGCGGTGCGCTCGAGGTCCAGATCGTCGGCGCCGTCCGCGCCGTGGTGGATGTTGAAGGACATGACGCGCAGGTCGGTGGTGCGCTCCGGGGCGGCCGCGGCCGGGGCCGCGGCGAGCACACCGGTGGTCACGAGCAGGGCGGCCGCGGAGCCCGCGGCCATCAGCTTCTTCATCATGAGGTGCTCCTTGTGCAGGGGTTGGGGGTGGGGATGGGTGGTCGGTCGTGGACGGGGAACAGGCGGCCTTCCGTCAGCAGGTCCGTCAACGGCACCGGGCTCGCGATCTCGCCGACGAAGCGTCCGTCCACGCTGTTCTGGAAGCCGAACACGACCCACTGGCCGTCGCGCTTGCGGAACAGCTGGGCGGCGTAGACACCGGGCACGAAGAAGCTGGAGCTCCGCTCGAGCTCCCACGGCCCGAGCCGACCGGCGCCGGGGGCGATCCAGGTGCCGGTGCTGGCTTCCGAGAAGGGGATGCCGGGGGCCAGCCGCGGGAGGCAGGAGAAGATCAGCACCCCGGTGCCGTCCACGATCTGCGCCTGGACGACCTCCATCTCCCCGAAGCCGGCGGGCGCGGTCAGCGGGGGCCGGACGGTCCAGTGCTCCAGGTCGTCGCTCACGGCGTGGCCGACCACGCCGCGGGCGTCCGGGTCCCCGGTGGCGGCGCGTGCGGTGACGAGCATCTGCCACTGCCGGGAGTCGTCGTCGTAGAAGACGAAGGGGTCGCGCCACGCCTCGTCCGGCCAAGTCCCCTCCCCCAGCTTCTCGTACCAGCGGGGATCCGCCTCGAGCGGGCCCGCGCCCGTGCGCTCCCACGTGGTCAGGTCGTCCGAGACGGCCGAGCCGATGCGCTGCCGCAGACCGTCCTCGGCGCGGCCGATGCCGGTGTAGAAGAGGTGCCACCGGCCGTCGTGGCCCCGCACGGTGCTGCCTGTCCAGGTCGCCATGTCGTCCCAGGACGGTTCGTCGCCGGCCACGAGCGCGTCCGGCAGCAGGGTCCAGCTCTCGAGGTCGGACGAGACGGCGTGCCCGATCGACGCCCGGCGGTGGCGCTTGTCGGGGTCCCGCAGCGCGCGGCTGGCCCGCAGGAAGAACAGGTGGTAGTCCTGTCCGTCGTCGGCCAGCCAGCTGTCCCAGACCCAGTGGTCTGCGAGGCGGAACGTCATCTCTCCTCCTGGCGCAGCCGGTGCTTGGCCTCGGCCACGAACCGGTAGTAGTCGGTCAGGGCCAGCTGCCCCGCCGCCGCCTCGTCCACCACGACGGTGACCGCCCGGTGGAACTGCAGGACGGACGCCGGGCACATCGCGGACACTGGCCCCTCCACGGCCGCGGCCACGGCTGCGGCCTTGCGCTCGCCCTGGGCGACCAGGAGCACCCGGCGGGCGTCGAGGATCGTGCCCAGCCCCTGGGTGATGCAGTGGGTGGGGACGTCGTCGGGGGCCTTGAAGAACCGCGCGTTGTCGGCACGGGTCCGCGCGGACAGCGCCTTGACCCGGGTGCGGGAGGACAGCGAGGACCCGGGCTCGTTGAAGCCGATGTGGCCGTTGGCGCCGATTCCGAGGATCTGGAGGTCGACGCCGCCGGCGAGGCCGACGGCCTCCTCGTAGTCGCGGCAGGCCGCCTCGAGATCCTCCCGGGAGCCGTCCGGCACCCGCATCCTGGCGGGCGGCAGACCGATGGGCCGGACGAGCTCGCGCTCCAGGACCGCCGCGTAGCCGGAGGGGTGCCCCGCGGGGAGCCCCACGTACTCGTCGAGGGCGAAGCAGGTGAGCCGGGTGAGGTCCAGCAGACCGTGGGCCTGCCGGCGGGCGAGCTCACGGTAGGCCCCCAGGGGGGAGGATCCCGTGGCCACCCCCAGCACCGTGTCCGGCCGGCGCGAGACCTGCTCGGCCACGATGTCGGCCGCGCGCACGTCGACGTCGTCGGCCGTGGGCAGGACGAGCACTTCCATGGAGGTTCCTTCCGGACGACGGGCGGGGCGGGGGCGGGCAGGGACGGGACGGGACGGGCCGGCTCAGCCCTTGACGGCCGAGCTCGCCACGCCCTCGATGAACCAGCGCTGGAAGACGAGGAACACGACGACCACGGGGACGACCAGCAGCACCCCGAAGGCCATGACCTCGCCCCACGCCGGGGGGAGCTGGCCGGCGAAGACGCTGATCTGGAGGGGCAGGGGGCGCAGGTTCGGCTCGGAGATCATCAGGACCGGCCACAGGAACGCGCCCCACTGTGTCAGGAAGGTCAGCACCGCCACCGACGCGTAGGCGGGTTTGCTCATGGGCGCGATGATCTGCCAGAACACCCGCAGCGGTCCGGCGCCGTCCATCCGGGCGGCCTCGTCGATGCTGCGGGGGATGCCGGAGAAGAACGAGTAGAAGAGGAAGATCGACAGGGCGTTGCCGATGAAGGGGGCGATCTGGATCCACAGCGTGTTCCGGGCGTCGTTGTAGAGGTAGAACATGGGCACGGCCACGGCCTCGAACGGGACGATGAGCAGCAGCAGGATCCCCAGGAGCACCAGGTTCCTGCCCCGCCAGCTCAGCCGCGACAGGGCGAAGGCCGCCATCGAGTTCACGACCAGTCCGAGCCCCACCACGGAGACCGTGACGGTGAAGGACACGAAGAAGAACCGCCACAGGTGGCCGGTGCTGTCCGAGGACAGGCTCGAGGCCACCCCGGTGTAGTTGTGCAGGCCCCACTCGCGCGGGTCGAAGACCTCGAAGCCGGCGAGCGTGCGCGAGGCGGGGGCTAGGGACGCGGCCGCCATGTAGGCGACCGGGGCGAAGAACAGGATGCTCGTGACGACGAGCACCGCGTAGCGGGGCACGTGCGCCCTGCGCCGACGGCGGTCGGCGGGGGCGGCGGAACCGGTCTGCGTCATGTCAGTCCTCCCGTTCGCGGGTGGCTCGGCGCTGGACGAGGGACAGGACCACCACGATCACGAAGAACACCACGGAGATGGCGCTCGCGCGCCCGATGTTGTTCTCGTCGAAGGCGGAGGTCACGGCCTCGAACATCACGGTGCGGGTGGCGTCCTCGTTGAGCCCCCCGCCGGAGCGCGCCAGCACGTAGATCTGGTCGAACACGCGCAGCGACAGGATCATCGTGTACAGGGCCACGAAGACGAGGGTGGTGTTGATCCCGGGCAGGGTGACGTGCACGAAGCGCTGCCACGCGTTGGCCCGGTCCAGGCGGGCCGCCTCGTAGAGGTCGGCGGGCACTTGCTGCAGGGCCGCCAGCAGGATGACCATCTGGAAGCCGACGCCCTGCCAGATCGACAGGACGATGACCGAGGCCAGCGCCGTGAGCTCGGAGCCCAGCCAGTCCTGGCCCCCGAAGGCCCCTCCCGAGAAGAAGCCGAGCAGGGCGTTGAGGAGTCCGTCGTCCCCGCGGGCGAGGATCAGCCGCCAGATGAGGGCCACCAGGGCGATGGGGAAGACGACGGGGAGGAAGTAGACGGACCGGAAGATCCCGATCCCCGGGATACTCTTCTGCACCAGCATGGCCAGTGCGAGCGCGAGGGCGGTCTGCACCGGGACCACCACGGCCGCGAAGACCAGGTTGTGGAGCAGGGCGCTGAGGAAGCGGCTCGACACGTCGGGGTCGGTGAAGATCCGGGCGTACTGGGTCAGTCCCATGAAGGTGGGATCGCGCGGGTCGCCGAGCCGGACGTTGTAGAAGGAGAAGCCGACGGCCGCGAAGAACGGGACCGCGACGAACAGGACGAGCAGCAGCACGGCGGGACCCGCCATGAGGGGGCCCGCGAGGCCGTCCCGCCGGAGTCCTCTCCGGGGCGGGGCCACGGGCACGTCCTCCGGGGCGGACGCTGGGGCCGCGAGGCCCGGTGTGGTGGTCATGGTGCACTCCTCGCCGGTGCGCGGCGGGACCGCAGGGCGGTCCCGCCGCGACGGTCACTCGTCCTGGTAGCCGTTGTTGTCCTCGAAGTCGGCGTCGATGGCCCGCGCGGCGCTGTCGAGCTCCGCCTGCGGGTCCGCTCCGCCCCAGATCGCCGCCAGGGCGCTGCCGTAGGAGCTCGTGACGGTGGGGTAGCCCGGCGTGATGGGTCTCGCCACCGCGATGCACTCCTGCGTGACCTCCTCGGAGCTGCAGGCGGAGGCCAGGTTGGTCGCGAACAGCTCCAGCGGGCCCCCCTCGCCGTAGAGCTCGCTGCCCTCGAGGGCGCTCGTGGTGCCGGGCACCGCCGCGTTGGCCTCGACCATCCTGGCGATGCTCTCGTCGGAGTGCAGGAAGTCGAGGAAGGCGCCGGCCGCGGCCTCGTCCCCTCCGGCCGCCGGCGTCACGCCCCACTGCCACGAGCCGTGGCCCGCCTTGGTGCCGTTGCCGAGATCGGGCAGGGGCATGAGCACCAGGTCCTCGCCGAGGGCCTCGCTGAACGTGGGGTACATCCAGTTGCCGGTCCAGGTCAGGGCGATGTCCCCGTCGGGGAAGGCGGTGCCGCTGGTGTTCGGGTCCGTGTGCTCCTTCCACGAGGCCCACTCCTCCAGGGCCTCGACGTTCTCGGCGCTGTTGAGCACCCCTTCCGCCGAGCCGTCCCGGATGAGCGTGCCGCCGTTGGACCACAGGACCGGGGTGGTGGTGAAGGTGCCCCACTCGGCGGCGAAGCCGTTGGCCTCGCCCAGGTCGATCGCGTTGCCCGACGGGCTGACCTCCGCCAGCTTCTGCAGGTTCTGCCCGAACTCCTCCGCCGTCCACGCCTCGTCGGCAGTGGTCGGGGCGTCCACGCCCGCGGCGTCGAGGAGCTGCTGGTTGCCCCAGAGTCCGAGACCCACGTCGAACATGCCGACGGCGTAGGTCTGGTCCTGGTACGTGCCGCTCTCCCGCACGCCCTCGATCCGGTTGTCGAGGGTCTCCTGCGACACCACGTCGTCGAGGGGCACGAGCTTGCGGTCGTAGACGAAGGAGGCCATCGTCGGGGCGTCCATCTCCATCACGTCGGGCAGGTCCTCCGCGGAGGTCGCCTGGACGGTGCTGGTGTAGTCGGACTCGGGGATGAGGGTCAGCTCGACGCTGACGTCCTCCTGCGAGTCGTTGTACTCGGCGACGAGGGCCTCGAGCGCCTCTGCCTCTGCCTCCTGGCCGCTGTGGGCCCAGACCTCTACGACGCCGTCGCCCTCCGCGCTGCCGCTCGCGCTCTCCCCGCCGCCGCAGGCGGACAGCGCCACGGCCATCGACAGGCCGGTCCCCAGCACCACGGCCCGGGACGGGCGCCTCGTTCGTGCACTCATGAGCAGTTCCCCTTCTCTCCGCCGCAGTGTTCGCGATCGTCACGGCTCTCGTCGTCCCCAGCTTGGACTAGACCAATTTTTGTGTCAATGGTCACAGGCGGACGAACGGGGCCCGGCGCCCCGGGCGGCGCGGCCGATATGCTGGGCGGATGAGCGCGGAGCCGCGGAACGTCCCGAAGTACTACCTGCTCAAGGAGCAGATCCGGGCGTTCGTGCGGGACGCGGCCCCCGGCACGCTCATTCCCACGGAGCGTGCGCTCGCCGATGAGTACTCCACCTCCCGGACCACGGTCCGCCAGGCCATCGGCGAGCTCGTGGCGGAAGGGGTGCTGGGACGGGCCCAGGGCCGGGGCACCTTCGTGGCCCCGCCGCGGTTCACCTACGTCCGCCAGCTCACCTCGTTCAGCGACGACGCGGCCGCCCAGGGCCTCGTGAGCTCCTCCACGGTGCTCGACGTGAGCCGCACGACCGCTGACGAGGACACCGCGGCCCGGCTGCGCGTGCCCGCCGGCGCCGAGCTCGCGCGGGTGGAGCGGATCCGGCACATCAACGGCGAGCCGCTGGCCCACGAGGTCGCCCTGCTCGCCGGACCGCTGCCCGATCTGGCGGAGCACCTGGACCGGACCGGGTCCCTGTACACAGCGCTGCGGGACGACTACGGCATCGACATCGTCGCGGCGGAGGACACCGTGGAGACCCGGCTCGCCGGCCCGGAGGACGTCCGGCTCCTGGGCATCGAGATGGGGGCACCTCTGCTGCTGATCCACCGGCTCGGACTCACGGCGGACGACTCGCCCGTGGAGTGGACCCGGTCGGTGTTCCGCGGGGACCGGTTCCGCTTCCTGGCCCGCATGGAGGGCCCGCAGCACTGACCCGCGAGATTGCGGCTGCCGGCCGCCGCGCGCGGTGGCCGGCATCCGCGAGCTCGGCGCCCTCGCGGGCGCTCCCGCGGGCGGGGCGACGGGCGGCAGAATGGGAGCAGACCGCCAGTCCTCGACCGCCCCGGAGGCTTCCATGACCACGCTGCACGACTTCACCGCCACGACCCTCGACGGGCGCGAGCAGCCGCTGTCCGAGTACGCCGGGAAGGTGGTGCTCGTGGTCAACACCGCGAGCGAGTGCGGGTTCACCCCGCAGTACGAGGGCCTGGAGCAGCTGTGGCGTGACTTCAAGCAGGACGGCCTCGTGGTCCTGGGCTTCCCCTGCAACCAGTTCGGGCACCAGGAGCCGGGCAGCGAGGAGGAGATCGCCGACTTCTGCAGCCGCAACTACGGGGTCACGTTCCCGATGTTCGAGAAGGTCGACGTCAACGGCCCCGACGCCCACCCGCTCTGGTCGTGGCTGCGCGAGGAGAGGGGCGGGATCATGGGCGACGCCATCAAGTGGAACTTCACCAAGTTCCTCGTGGGCCGGGACGGGCAGGTGATCCGCCGCTTCGCCCCGAAGACCTCCCCGGCGCAGCTCGCCGGCAGCATCGAGTCGGCGCTGGCCCACGGGGAGGAGCCCGCCGGGGCGAACTGAGCCGGGGCCGCGGCGGACCAGGAGCAGGCCGGCGGTGGATCAGCAGCGGATCAGCGGTGGGCCATCTCCCGCAGCACGTCCCCGAGGGCGGCCAGTCCCCGCTCCAGCTCCCGGTCGGTGATCACCAGCGGCGGGCTCAGCCGGATGGTGGAGCCGTGGGTGTCCTTGGCGAGGATCCCGTGCGCCGCCAGCCGCTCGCAGCACTGCCGGCCGGTGCCGAGCCGCGGATCGATGTCGATCCCGGCCCACAGTCCGCGCCCGCGCAACTCGGTCAGGCCCAGCGGCGCCAGCTCCGCGAGGCCGGCGTGCAGCTTCTCCCCCATGACCCGCGCCCGTTCCTGGGGCTCCCCGGTGGCGAGGAGGGCGACGACGGCGCGGCCGACGGCGCCGGCCAGCGGGTTGCCGCCGAACGTGCTGCCGTGCTGTCCGGGCCGCAGCACCGAGAGGACGTCCGCCCGGCCCACGACCGCGGACACGGGCAGGACGCCCCCGCCCAGGGCCTTGCCCAGCAGGTAGAGGTCGGCCTCGACGCCCTCGTGCTCGCACGCCAGCGTCCGGCCGGTGCGGCCCAGCCCGGACTGGATCTCGTCCGCGACGAGCAGGACGCCGTGCTCGGCCGTGCACCGCCGCACGCCCTGCAGGTAGCCCGGGGGCGGCACGATCACGCCGGCCTCGCCCTGGATGGGCTCGAGCAGCACCGCCACGGTGTCCTCGGTGACGGCCGCCTCGAGGGCGGCGAGGTCCCCGAACGGGACGGTCACGAAGCCCGGCGTGTAGGGGCCGTAGTTGCGGTGCGCCTCGTCGTCGTCGGAGAAGCTGATGACCGTGGTGGTGCGGCCGTGGAAGTTCCCCGCCGCCACGACGATCTGCGCCCGGCCCGGTGCCACCCCCTTGCGCTCGTAGCCCCACTTCCGGGCGACCTTGATCGCCGACTCCACGGCCTCGGCGCCGGTGTTCATCGGCAGCATCATGTCCTGGCCGAGCAGGGTGCACAGGTCCCGGGCGAAGGGACCGAGCTGGTCGTTGTGGACCGCGCGGCTGGTCAGCGTCACACGCTCCAGCTGGGTCCGTGCCGCCTCGAGGACCGCCGGGTGGCCGTGGCCGAAGTTCAGCGCCGAGTAGCCGGCGAGGAAGTCGAGGTACTCCCGGCCCTCCACGTCCGTGACGGTCGTGCCCTGGGCCCGGGCCACCACCACGTCCAGCGGGGAGTACGTGCGCGCGGTGTACCGTTCGGCGGTCTCCACGAGCTCCCGCGAGCTCATGTCGTGACCGGCCGTGGCCGCGGGGTCGACGAACTGCGTCGGGGCGTGGTTCATGGGGTTTCTCCCGGTTCCTCGCTGGTGTTGTCTGGAGCGTGTGCGGTCCAGCCCATCACGTACAACGCCGCGGGCCCCGCATTCCAGTCCCGGCCCGCGCCGCGCGGCCCGTCCCGACCCGCAGGAGGACCCGTGTTCCCCGACTTCACCGCCCACGACGTCCCCGTGGCCGACGGCACGATCCACGCCCGCACGGGCGGCGACGGCCCGCCCGTGCTGCTGCTGCACGGCTTCCCGCAGACCCACGCCATGTGGCACGCCCTCGCCCCGGTGCTGGCGGAGGAGTTCACGGTGGTCGCCGCCGACCTGCGCGGCTACGGCCGCTCCCGCACAAGCAGCGAGGACTACACCTTCCGGGCGATGGCCGACGACCAGGTGCAGCTCATGCGGGCGCTGGGCCACGACCGGTTCTCCGTCGTCGGGCACGACCGCGGCGCCCGGACCGCCCACCGGATGGCGCTCGACGCCCCGGCCGCGGTGGCGTCCGTGGCGCTGCTCGACATCCTGCCCACCCTGGAGGTGTGGCGGTCGATGGACGCGTGGCTGGTCCTGCAGTACTACCACTGGGCCTTTCTCGCCCAGGGGGAGGGGCTGCCGCAGGCGCTGATCGGCCACGACCCCGCGGACTTCGTGCGCCGCACGCTCCAGGGTCTCAGCGGCACGCAGGTGCCCTTCGACCCGGCCGCGCTCGCCGCCTACGAGGACGCGGCCCGGGACCCCGCCGTGGTCGACGCCTGGTGCCGGGACTACCGCGCGGCCGCCGGCCCGGACCGGGAGATCGACGAGGCGGACGAGCACGAGCGGCGGGACCTCCCCGCCCTCGTGCTGTGGGGCGCCCGGGGCCGGGTCGGCGCCCGGGAGGACCCGCTCGCGCTGTGGCGCCGGCACTTCCCCCGGGCCACGGGCCGGCCCGTGGACGCGGGCCACTTCCTCGCCGAGGAGCGGCCCGAGGAGGTCGGCGCGGCCGTCCTGGCGCACCTGCGGGCGGTGTCCGCGGGACCGGACGCGCCGGCCCCCGCCTAGGATGGTGCCACCGGGCGGCTCCTGGACGCCGCCCGGGTCCACCGCCACCTCTGGAGACGGGCGCCGAGCATGACCTCCGACGCGCAGCAGCTGTTCCCGGGCAAGCAGTTCATCAGCACCGTCCTCGCGGCGCTGGAGACCAAGACCACCATGTCCGGCGAGCTGGCGCGGCGGTACCTGCAGCGGGCGGGGATGGCCGGGATGATCATCGGCGTCCTGTTCGCCGCGAACTTCGCCGTCGTCGCCGCGTTCGACGCCGTGCCGGCCGGGGACTCGACGCTGCGCCCGCTGGGGCGCCTGGTGGGCGCCGTGACCTTCGGCTGGGCGCTGGTCTTCATCTACTACTCGAAGTCCGAGCTCCTGACGTCCAACATGATGATCGTCTCCATCGGGGCCTACTACCGCCGTACCTCGTGGCTCAAGGCGGTGCGCCTGCTCGGGCTGTGCTACCTGGGCAATGCCCTGGGCGGACTCTTCGTGGCCGTGGCGCTGCGCTTCAGCACGATCACGGACGGCCCCGCGCAGGCGGAGATGGAGGCCGCCGTGGCGCACAAGCTCGAGTTCATCACCAGCGGCGCCACCGGGTGGACGGACCTGTTCTTCCGCGCGGTGCTGTGCAACTTCCTCATCAACCTGGCGATGCTGCTGGTCTACAACGGCCTGGTGAAGGACGACCTCATGAAGAGCCTGATCATGATCGTGGCCGTCTTCCTCTTCGCGTTCCTGGGCCTCGAGCACTCGGTGGCCAACACGGTGCTGTTCACCGTCGTGGGGCTGCAGGAGGGCCTCGACGTGGGGCCGGCGAGCGCCAACGTGGGCATCGCCCTGCTGGGCAACTTCCTGGGCGGCGGGGTCCTGATCGGCTTCTACTACGCCTACGTCAACGACGACGCCCGGTACCGCCCACGCGCCCGCTGACGCGGGGGCGCCGTCGGCGTGCTCGCTCTCGGCCGAACAGTGTTCAGCCCACTTACCTTTTGCGGGAACAGCCCGTAGCGTGGACCGGGCACGTCATCCAGGCAGCACCCCACAGAAGGAGCACCAGCATGCGAAGGATCCTGTTCATGGTCGGCACCGCGGTCTTCGGCCGCGTCATGGCGAAGCGGCGCGAAAAGAAGGCCGGCGGCCGCTAGCACTCGAAGCGCCACTCGGTGCGGGACCGGTAGGTCCCGTCCGGGCGCAGCACCGGGTCGGAGAGCTCCGGCCGGTTCGGCGAGTCCGGGTGGCACTGGGGCTCCAGGGCGAGACCCGCACCCCGCCGGTAGGCCCGGCCGCCGGTCCCGGTGATGGCGCCGTCCAGCGCGTTGCCGGTGTACACCTGCAGTGCGGGCCGGTCGGTCCACAGCTCCACGGAGCGCCCGCTCGCCGGGTGCTCCACCCGGGCGGCGGCGCGCAGTCCGGTGCCGCGCAGGTGGAAGGAGTGGTCGATCCCGCCCACGGCCGCGAGGTGCGGGTGCTCCGCCCGGATCCGCTCCCCCAGCCTCGCGGGGGCGGTGAGATCCAGGGGGGTGCCCGCCACCGGGACCAGGCCGCCGGTGGGCAGCCCGTCCCGGTCCACGGGCAGGTAGTGGTCGGCGGCGACCGTGAGCCGGTGGTCCTCGATCGTCCCCGCCCCCTCACCGGCGAGGTTGAGGTAGACGTGACTGGCCGGGTTGACCACGGTGGGGGCGTCGGTGCGGGCCTCCAGGTCCAGGGCCACGGAGTCGCCGGTCACGGTGTAGGCGGCGCGCACGGTGAGCTCCCCGGGAAAGCCCTGGTCCCCGTCCGGGCTGGCCAGCTCCAGGACCAGCCGGTCCGGGCCGGCGTCCACCACCTGCCAGGTGCGGCGGTGGAACCCGTCAGGCCCTCCGTGCAGGGAGTTGCCGCCCTCGTTGGGCTCCAGGTCCACGGTGCGCCCGTCGAGGTCGAAGCGGGCGCCGGCGATCCGGTTGGCGTGCCGGCCGACCACCGCCCCCAGGAAGGCCTCCGGGGGCGCCGCGCAGCCGGCGGCGTCCGGGTGGCCCAGCACCACGTTGGTGCCGGGGCCTCCGGCCCGGTCGGGCAGGTGCAGGGCCTGGACCGTGGCGCCGAGGTCCAGGATTCGCAGCACCGGCCCGCCCGGGGAGGTCAGCGTGTGCACGGTGACCTCCCGCCCGTCGGGCAGCGTCCCGAAGGACCGCGGGGCGGGCACCGTCATTTGAGGGCGTTCGAGGCGCGGCGCTTGTTGAACACGTCGAACCCGACCGCGAGCAGCAGCACCATGCCCTTGATGAACTGCTGGAAGTCGATCCCCACGCCCATGAGGGACATGCCGTTGTTGAGCACGCCCATGATCAGGCCGCCGGTGATGGCGCCGATGATCGTGCCCACGCCGCCGGTCACCGCCGCGCCGCCGATGAAGGCCGCGGCGATCGCGTCCAGCTCGAACAGGTTCCCGGCGCCCGGCCCCGCGGAGTTCAGACGCCCGGTGAACACCAGGCCGGCCAGCGCGGCCAGCACGCCCATGTTGACGAACAGCAGGAAGTCGACGCGCTTGGTGTTCACGCCGGACAGCTGGGCGGCCTGGAGGTTGCCGCCGCGGGCGTAGACGTGGCGGCCGAACACCGTGCGGTTCATGACGGCGCTGTAGGCCACCACCAGGACGCCGAGGACCACCAGCACGATCGGCGTCCCGCCGCGGGAGCTGGCCAGCAGCAGCGTGAGCGCGAGGATGACGACGACGCCGAAGACCAGGCGCGTGAGGAACCAGGCGCGCGGCTCGTCCTCCAGGTCGAGCTTCGCGCGGTTGGCCCGGCCGCGCAGCTGGCTCACGACGAGCAGTGCCATGGCGATCAGGCCCAGGCCCACCGTGGTCCAGTCCAGGATGTTGGTCGCCGGCGGGAACAGCCCGGGGAAGAGGGAGCCGCCGCCGAGCTGGCGGTACTCCGGCGGGAACCCGGTGATCCGCTGGTTCTCGAGCACGATCTGCGTCAGCCCGCGGAAGACGAGCATGCCGGCGAGCGTCACGATGAAGGCGGGGATCCCGATGTAGGCCACCCAGAACCCCTGCCAGGCCCCGACGAGCGCGCCGACCGCGAGGGAGGCCACGAGGGCCACCCACCACGGCAGGCTCCAGTCCCGGATCATGATCCCGGACATGGCGCCCACGAACGCGGCCACGGAGCCGACCGAGAGGTCGATGTGCCCGGCCACGATGATCATGACCATGCCGATCGCCAGCAGCAGGATGTAGCTGTTCTGGACGATGATGTTGTAGACGTTGTCCGGCTGGAGCAGTGCGCCGCCCGTCAGGGCCTGGAACAGCGTCACGATCACCAGCAGGGCCAGGAAGATGCCGATCTGGCGGAGCCTGCTCATGAGGAACCGGCCGGCGTCGGCCACGGCGGCGCCCTTCTGGGGGCTCCTGCTGTCGAGGGCCCGGTCCTCGTCGACGAGGGTGGAAACCATGGGTCAGTCCTTTTCCTTGGTCATGTGCTGCATGAGTCGTTCGGGGGTGGCCTCGGCGATGGGCACCTCGGCGGTGATCCGGCCCTCGGCGAGCGTGTAGATCCGGTCGCAGATCCCCAGCAGCTCCGGCAGCTCGGAGGAGATGACCAGCACCGCTTTGCCCTGGGCGGCCAGCTCGTTGATGATCGTGTAGATCTCGTACTTCGCGCCCACGTCGATGCCGCGGGTCGGCTCGTCGAGGATGAGCACGTCGGGATCGGCGAACATCCACTTGGACAGGACGACCTTCTGCTGGTTGCCGCCGGAGAGCTTCCCGGTGATCGAGGACACCGAGGGCGCCTTGATGTTCATGCTCGTCCGGTACTCCTGCGCCACCAGCGTCTCGCGCCCGCCGTTCACCCAGCCCGCGGACGTGAGCTTGCCCAGGGCCGCCGAGGAGATGTTCCGCTTGATGTCGTCGATGAGGTTGAGCCCGTAGCGCTTGCGGTCCTCGGTTGCGTAGGCGATGCCGTGCCGGATCGCCTCGCTGACGGTCCGCGCCGTAATCTCCTGGCCGTTCTTGTACATCCGCCCACTGATGTCGGCCCCGTAGCTGCGCCCGAAGATGCTCATGGCCAGCTCGGTCCGCCCGGCGCCCATGAGCCCGGCGATCCCGACGATCTCCCCGGCCCGCACGTTCAGGTGCGCGTGGTCCACGACCACCCGCGAGTGCTCCTGCGGGTGGTGCACGGTCCAGTCCTCCACCCGGAGCACCTCCGCGCCGATGGCCGGGGTGCGCTCGGGGTACCGGCTCGTGAGCTCCCGGCCCACCATGCCCTTGATGATCCGGTCCTCGGTGACCGACCCGTCGTGCAGGCTGAGGGTCTCGATGGTCTGCCCGTCGCGCAGGATCGTCACGGAGTCGGCGATCGCCCGGATCTCGTTGAGCTTGTGGCTGATGATGATGCAGGTGATCCCGTCCTCGCGCAGACCGCGGACGAGGCCGAGCAGGTGCGCGGAGTCCTCGTCGTTGAGCGCGGCGGTGGGCTCGTCGAGGATCAGCAGCTTCACGTCCTTGGACAGGGCCTTGGCGATCTCCACGAGCTGCTGCTTGCCCACCCCGATGTCCATGGCGCGGACGTTGGGGTTCACGTCGAGCCCCACGCGCCGGAGCAGCTCGACGGCCCTGGCGTTGGTCTCGTTCCAGTCGATGAACCCGCCGGTGGCGCGCTCGTTGCCGAGGAAGATGTTCTCGGCCACGGACAGGAACGGGGACAGCGCCAGCTCCTGGTGGATGATCACGACGCCGCTGCGCTCGCTGTCCTTGATGTCCCGGAAGGAGACCGTGTCGCCCTCCAGGACGATGTCCCCCTCGTACGTGCCGTGCGGGTACACCCCGGACAGCACCTTCATGAGGGTGGACTTGCCGGCGCCGTTCTCCCCGCAGATCGCGTGGACCTCGCCCCGGGCGACGGCCAGGGTGACGTCCTGCAGCGCCTTGACGCCGGGGAATGACTTGCTGATCCGGCGCATCTGAAGAACGTGCTCGCTCATGCGGGCCTCCTCGTCTCGAGCTGGATGGTGGGTGGTGGAGCGGACCGGCCGGGCGGCACGGGCCGCCCGGCCGGCCGTGCTCACTCGAGCTCGGACGCCTCGTAGTAGCCGCTGTCCACGAGGACCTCCTCGTAGTTGTCCTTGGTGACGATCTGCGACTCGAGCAGGTAGGCGGGGACGACCTTCACGCCGTTGTCGTAGGTCTCCTCGTCGTTGACCTCGGGCTCCTCGCCCTGCATCAGGGAGTCGACCATGAGCACGGCGCGCTCGCCGAGCTCACGGACGTCCTTGAAGATCGTGGAGTACTGCTCGTCGTTGATGATCGACCGGACGGATCCGACCTCGGCGTCCTGGCCGGTCACCACGGGCAGCTCCTCCTTGGAGTAGCCGCCGGAGCGCAGCGCGGAGATGATGCCGATCGAGAGGCCGTCGTACGGGGAGAGCACGCCGTCGAGCTGGTCGCCGCCGCCGACCGTGATGAGGTCCTCCATCCGGTCCTGGGCGGTGTCCGGCAGCCAGCGGAGGATGGCGGCCTGCTCGAACTCCGTCTGGCCGCTCGGCACGTTCAGGGTGCCGTCGTCCAGGTAGGGCTGGAGCGTGTCCATCGCGCCGTTCCAGAAGAAGGTCGCGTTGTTGTCGTCGGGGCTGCCGGCGAAGAGCTCCACGTTGAACGGGCCCTTCTCCCCGGTCGGCTCGCCGTTCTCGTCGAGGACCCCGAGGCCGGTGAGCAGCGAGGTGCCCTGCTGCACGCCCACCTCGTAGTTGTCGAAGGTCGTGTAGTAGTCCACGGTGTCCGACTCGTTGATGAGACGGTCGTAGGCGATCACGGGGATCTCCTGGGTCTCCGCCGTGTCGAGGACACTGGTCAGCGTGGTGCCGTCGATCGAGGCGATCACCAGGGCCTCGGCCCCGCCGTTGATCATGTTCTCGATCTGGGAGATCTGGGTGGGGATGTCGTCGTTGGCGTACTGGAGGTCCACCTCGTAGCCGAGCTCCTCGAGCTGGGCCTTGACGTTCTCGCCGTCGGCGATCCAGCGCTCGGACTGCTGCGTGGGCATCGCCACGCCGATCCGGGCGCCCTCGTTCGAGCCGTCGTCCGCGCCGGCGCCGCGGCTGCCGCCGCAGGCCGTGAGGCCCAGGGCCAGGGTCAGGGCGGTCACCCCGGTGAGGGTCTTCTTCAGTGTCATGGTCGTGCCTTTCGTCGGTCCGGGCCGCACTGCCCGGGAGGTCGTGGTGCTCGGAGTGGTCGTGGTCTTCGTGGTCAGAGTCTCTGGGCGAGCCGGTGGTACGCCGCGTTCCACCGCACCTCGCGCCGGAACTCCCGCAGGGTGGTGGAGCCGTCGATGAGGAGCAGCTCGGTCCGGGTCATGTCGGCGAAGTCCTCGATCACGTCGGCGCCCACCGCGGTGGTGAGCACCGTGTGGTGGGCGGCCCCGGCGGTGAGCCAGGCCGCGGCCGAGGTCGCGAGGTCGGGGTGCGGCCGCCAGACGGCCCGGGCCACCGGCAGGTGCGGGAGCGGGGCGTCCGGGGGCACCACGTCCACGGTGTTGGCGGTGAGCCGGAAGCGGTCCCGCAGGTCGGCCATCGCCACGACCACGCCGGGGCCGGGATCGGTGTCGAACACCAGGCGCACGGGGTCCTCCCGCCCGCCGATGCCCAGAGGGTGCACCTCGAGCGACGGCCGCGCCGTGGTGAGGGTCGGGCAGATCTCCAGCATGTGGGCGCCGAGGATCTTCTCCTCGCCCGGGACCAGGTGGTAGGTGTAGTCCTCCATGAGGGACGCGCCCCCGGGCAGTCCGGCGCCCATCACCTTGGCCGCCCGCACCAGCAGGGCCGTCTTCCAGTCGCCCTCCGCCCCGAACCCGTAGCCGCGGGCCATGAGCCGCTGAACGGCGAGGCCCGGCAGCTGGCGCAGCCCGCCGAGGTCCTCGAAGTTCGTGGTGAAGGCACCGAAGCCGCCCTCCTCCAGGAACTCGAGCATCCCGAGCTCCTGCCGGGCCCCGTAGCGCAGGGACTCGTGGCGGGCACCGCCGCGGCGCAGCTCGGGGGCCACGTCGTAGAGCTCCTCGTACTCGGCGACGAGCTCGTCGACCCGGTCCTCGGACTGGGCGTCCACCACGGCCACGAGGTCGTTGACCCCCCAGGTGTTTACGGAGACCCCGAACTGCAGCTCGGCCTCCGTCTTGTCGCCCTCGGTCACGGCGACGTTGCGCATGTTGTCGCCGAACCGGGCCACCTTGAGCCCCTGGACCGCCGCGCGGCCGGCGCACGCGCGCTGCCAGGAGGCGATCTGCGCGGTGACGCCGGGGGTCGAGACGTGGCCCACCACGGTCTTGCGCGGGACGTCGAGCCGGGTCTGGATGTAGCCGAACTCGCGGTCGCCGTGCGCGGCCTGGTTGAGGTTCATGAAGTCGAAGTCGATCTCGGCCCACGGCAGCGCGACGTTGATCTGGGTGTGCAGGTGGAGCAGCGGCTTGCGCAGCGCGTCGAGGCCCGTGATCCACATCTTGGCCGGGCTGAAGGTGTGCATCCAGGCGATCGCCCCGATCACGCCGTCGGCGGCGTTGAGCTCGAGGGCCGTGCGGCGGATCGAGTCCGCGTCCTTCAGCGTGGGCTTCCAGACGACCTCCACGGGCAGACCGGCCTCGCCGAGCATCCGGACGATCTCGCGGGACTGCTCGGCCACCTGGCGCAGCGTGTCCTCGCCGTAGAGGTCCTGGCTGCCGGTGAGGAACCAGACCTCGTAGTGGTCAAGAGCGGTGGGTAGAGGGCTCAAGGGAGTGTGCTCCTGGGGTGGTGGGGACGGCGGCGGGCTGCTGGCCGTAGACGTTCTGGTAGCGGTCGAAGAGGGAGTCGACGTGCCCCGGCTCGATGGGCCGCGGCTCGCCCAGCTGGCGGGAGAGGTGCACGGTGCGGGCCACGTCCTCGAGCATGGCCGCCGCCTTGACGGCGTCCCGGGCGTCCTTGCCGACCGTGAAGGGCCCGTGGTTGAGCATCAGGACCGCGCGGGAGCGGTGGCCCGAGAGGGTCTCCACGATGCCGCGCCCGATCGAGTCGTCGCCGATGACGGCGAAGGGCCCCACGGGGATCTCCCCGCCGAACTCGTCCGCCATGGCGGTCAGGACGCAGGGGATCGCCTCGCCCCGGGCCGCCCAGGCGGTGGCGTAGGGCGAGTGGGTGTGGACCACTCCCCCGATCTCCGGCATGTGCCGGTAGACGTAGGCGTGGGCGGCGGTGTCGCTGGACGGCGAGCGCTCCGCGCCGGGGGTCCCGGGGACCACCCGGCCGTCCAGGTCGCACAGGATCTGGTTCTCGGGACCGAGCTCGTCGTAGCTCACGCCGCTGGGCTTGATCACGAAGAGGTCGGCGCCCGGCACCCGCCCGGACACGTTGCCGGCCGTCCAGACCACCAGCCCGTAGCGGACCAGCTCGGCGTGCAGGTCCGCGACCTCGCGCCGGACGCGGGCCACGCGCTCCTCGAGCTCGGGCGTCAGGGTGCTCATGCGGAGACCTCCTGGGTGGAGTGGGCGTTGCGCCGGAGCGCCTTGAGCCGGCGCATGACATCGCTGCCGCCGCGGCCGAAGTGGTCGTGCAGCGCGGTGTAGTCCTCGTAGAGCACGGAGTAGGCCTCGGTGCGCGCCGGGTCCGGGGTGTAGGCGCCGCGCTCGAGCCGGCCCATCGCCTCGGCCGCCGTCCGGACGTCCGGATAGGCGCCGGCGGCCACGGCCGCGTGGATGGCGGAGCCCAGGGCCGGGCCCTGGTCGCTGCCGATCACCGAGATCGGCATGCCGAGCACGTCCGCGTAGATCTGCATGAGGAACGAGTTCTTGATCAGCCCGCCGGCCGCCACGAACTCGGTGACGGGGATCCCGGAGGCGGCGAATGCCTCGACGATCGTGCGGGTCCCGAAGGCGGTGGCCTCCAGCAGGGCGCGGTACACCTCGTGCGGGCGGGTGGCCAGGGTGAGGCCCACGAGCAGCCCGGAGAGCTCGTGGTCCACGAGCACGGACCGGTTGCCGGACTGCCAGTCCAGGGCCAGGAGCCCGTGGGCGCCCACGGGTTCGCGGCTCGCCTGCTCGGTGAGCAGCTCGTGCACACTGAGCCCGCGCTCGGCGGCCTCCTCCTGGAGCTGCCCCGGCACGAAGTGGGCCGCGAACCAGCCGAAGATGTCGCCCACCCCGGACTGCCCGGCCTCGTAGCCGTAGAGCCCGTCGATGATCCCGCCGTCCACCACGCCGCACATCCCCGGGACCTCGCGCAGGGTGTCGGAGCTCATCACGTGGCAGGTGGAGGTGCCCATGATCGCCACCATCTGCCCCGGCGCGGTGGCCCGGGCGGCGGGGGCGCTCACGTGCGCGTCGACGTTGCCCACCGCCACGGCGATCCCGGCGGGCAGGCCCGTCCACTCCGCGGCCTGCGCGCTGAGCGTGCCCGCCGCCGCGCCGAGGGCGCCGATCGGGTGGTCGACCTTGTCCTGCGCGAACCCGGCGAAGTCGGGGGCGAGGGCGCCCAGGAACTCGCGGTCGGGGTACTCGCCGTCCTGCAGGATGCCCTTGTACCCGGCGGAGCAGGCGTTGCGCACGTAGTTGCCCGTCAGCTGCCACACGATCCAGTCGGCGGCCTCCACCCAGTGGTCCATCAGGTGGTAGAGCTCGGGGTCCTCCTCGAGCAGCTGCAGGCCCTTGGCGAACTCCCACTCGCTCGAGATCAGACCGCCGTAGCGGGCCAGCCACCGCTCCCCGCGCCGGGCCGCGAGCTCGTTGATCCGGTCGGCCTGCCCCTGCGCGGCGTGGTGGCGCCACAGCTTCACGTAGGCGTGCGGGCGGCCCGCCAGGCCGGGCAGCTCGTTGAGGGGCGTGCCGTCGGCCCGGACGGGGACCATGGTGCACGCGGTGAAGTCGGTGCCCACGCCCACCACGGCGCGCGGGTCCACGCCGGCGGCGCGCACCGCGGCGGGCACCGCCTGGCGCAGCACCTCCACGTAGTCCGCGGGGACCTGGAGCGCCCACTCGGGCGGCAGCGCCTCCCCCGTGGCGGCGAGCTCGGTGTCCATCACGCCGTGCCGGTACTCGTGCACCGCGGAGCCCATCTCGGCGCCGTCCTGCACCCGGACGACGACGGCCCGCCCCGACAGGGTGCCGTAGTCGACGCCGATGACGTACGTGGGATCTGGGCTGGTCTGGCTCACGGAGGACCTCGTTGTCGTTCGAGCCGCACGCTCCGGCGGAGAGGCCCTCGGCCCCGCCCCACCCGGAATGTGAACGGTCACATTTGATGTTCGGGCCAACCTACCGCAGGGCGGAACCACGTGTCCCACATCACTTGATAACGGTTTGGTAACGGCGTTCTCCGTCGCCTATCGGCCCCGGCCGGAGCCGGACGCGGGCGCCGCCGTGGAGCCGCGCACCACGAGCACCGGCTCCACGTCCCCCGGCCGCACCGGCTGCTCCCCCCGCAGCTCGGCGAGCAGGACGGCGATGCACCGCCGGCCCAGCTCGGGGAAGTCCTGGCGCACCGTGGTCAGCGGCGGCAGGAAGTGGGCGGCCTCCGGGACGTCGTCGAAGCCCACGACGCTGACGTCCCCGGGCACGTCCAGCCCGGCCTCGGCGAAGGCGTGCACGAGGCCGAGCGCGATGTGGTCGTTGCCGGAGAAGACCGCGCTGAACTCGCGGGTCCCGCGCAGCCCGAGCCCCGCGCGGTAGCCGGAGTCCGCCGTCCACGCACCGGCGGGGACCACCACGGGCTCGAGCCCCCAGGCGGTCATCTCCTCGCGGTAGCCCTGGCGCCGGGCGTCCGTCTCGACCCAGCCCTCGGGGCCGGGGACGTGGACCACGCGGCGGTGCCCCAGCTCCAGGAGGTGACGGGTGGCCAGCCGGGCGCCGGCCAGCTGGTCGACCGACATCCGGTGGTCCTCGCTGTGCAGGGAGTGCACGGTGACGAACGGGATCCGGATGGACAGCTGCTCGATCACCTCCAGCGTGCGCGACTGCGGCGCGAGGATCACCAGCCCCTCCACGGCGTGGCCGACCATGCGGTCCAGGGCGGCCTCGATGGAGGCGCGGTCCGCGTGGTCGATGTGGGCGGTCTCCACGACGTAGCCGGCCTCGTCGGCGGCCGTCTCGACCGCCCGGAGGCTGGCCGACGGACCGTACTCGGCGCCCGAGGAGACCAGGGCGCCGATGGTCCGGGACTCGCTCGTGACCAGGGCGCGGGCCGCCCGGTTGGGCCGGAAGCGCAGCTCCTCCATGGCCTGCAGCACCCGCTGGCGGGTCGAGTCCCGCAGCGCGGGGTGCCCGTTGATCACCCGGGAGACGGTCTGGTGGGAGACCCCGGCCGCCCGGGCCACGTCCCGGATGTTCGGGGCGCGCGGGGGCCGTGCGGAACTCCCCCCACCCTCGACGGTCATGGCCAGAACGGTACTGCACGGCACCGGGCGGACCCAGGAAGGGGTGCCCCGAGCCCCCGGCCCCTCCTCCGGTGCTTGCGCGGTGGACACGTCACACCGCATGGTGGTCCCCGGCACCCCCGGATCTCCGGGCCGCCGTCCCCCGGGCCCCCGGGAGACCCTCCACCGATCGCGGAACGGGATTCGACGCATGGAACAACGCACACTCGGCAGGACCGGACGGAAGGTCTCCACCGTGGGCCTGGGCACGTGGCAGCTGGGCGCGGACTGGGGGGACGTCGACCCCGCCGAGGCCACCGCCGTGCTGGAGGCCGCGGTGGAGTCGGGGGTGACCTTCTTCGACACGGCCGACGTCTACGGCGACGGCCGCAGCGAGCAGACCATCGGCGCGTTCCTCCGCGAGCGCCCCGACCTGGACATCACCGTGGCCACGAAGATGGGCCGCCGCGTGGACCAGGTCCCCGAGAACTACACGCTCGCCAACTTCCGGCAGTGGGTGGACCGCTCGCGCCGGAACCTGGGCACCGACACCCTCGACCTGGTCCAGCTGCACTGCCCGCCCACGCCGGTCTACAGCGACCAGGAGGTCTACGACGCCCTGGACACCCTGGTCGAGGAGGGCGCCGTCCGCCACTACGGCGTCAGCGTGGAGCGCACCGACGAGGCGCTCGCGGCCATCGCCCGCGGCAGCACCGCCACCGTCCAGATCATCCTCAACGCCTTCCGACTCAAGCCGCTGGACGCCGTGCTGCCGGCGGCGAAGGAGGCCGGGGTGGGGATCATCGCCCGGGTGCCGCTGGCCTCCGGGCTGCTGTCCGGGAAGTACACGCGGGACACCCGGTTCGCGGCGGACGACCACCGCAACTACAACCGCGGCGGCGACGCCTTCGACGTCGGGGAGACCTTCTCCGGGGTGGACTTCGAGCGCGGCCTCGAGGCCGTCCGCGAGTTCGCCGGGCTGCTCCCGGACGGGGTGACCACGGCGCAGGCCGCGATCGCGTGGATCATCGCCCAGGACGGCGTCAGCACCGTGATCCCCGGGGCGCGCAGCGTGGAGCAGGTCCGCGGCAACGCCTCGGCGGCGGACACCGGGGACCTGGGCCGCGAGATCGACGCCGGGGTCCACCGGATCTACGACGCCTACTTCCGGGAGGACGTCCACCCCCGCTGGTGACCAATGCGCCCCGTCACGGGCCCGTCCGGGCCGGCCCCAGCTCGTAGGATGGTCCGGATCCACCCGTGAAAGCGAGCCACCCGATGACCTCCAGCCCCACCGCGGACCGCCCCGAGCCCGCGCCCGACGACGTCGACCGGCTGGCGGGGGTCGACCTGGCCGCGGAGCCGATCTTCCTCATGGCCCGGGCGGCGGCACTGGGCTCCTCGATGGCCAACCGGGGACTCGCACCGCTCGGCCTGAAGGTCCGCAGCTACTCCATCCTGGCGGTGGCCTGCAGCGGGACGGGGCCAACGCAGCGGGAGCTCGGCGACCTGCTGCGGATGAGACCCAGCCAGACCGTGGCCATCCTCGACGAGCTGGAGCAGCGCGGCCTGGTGGAGCGCCGGACGGACCCCCGCGACCGCCGCTCCAAGACCGTGGTCCCGACCGGTCCGGGGCGGGAGCTCTACGCGAGCGCCAAGGCGGCGGTGGACCGCGCCGCCGAGACGTCGCTGGGAGCCCTCTCGCCCCGGGACCGGGAGGACCTGGCGCGGCTGCTGCGGCTGCTCGCCTTCTGACAGCGGGCCGGGCCGGGATCCGGACGGATCCCGCCCCGGCCCCGTGGTGCGACCAGGAGATCGGTGCCGCCAGGAGATCGATGCGGTCAGGAGATCGGTGCGGTCAGGAGATCTGCAGGCCGCCGTTGATGTCGTAGGTCGCCGCGGTGATGAAGCCGGCGTCCTGGCCGACGAGGAACGCAAGGAGGGCGGCCATGTCCCGCACGGTGCCCACCCGGCCGACGAGGATGTCCTTGGACATGTCCGCCTTGCGGTCGTCGCTCAGGGTGCCGCCCATGATGTCGGTGTCCACGGGACCGGGGGCGATGCAGTTCACGGTGATCCCGTGCTCGCCCATCTCGCGCGCCACCGCCCGGGTGAAGCCGATGATCGCGGCCTTGGACGCGCTGTAGGCCACCTTCGAGTAGGTTCCGCCGCCGCGCTGGGCGGAGATCGAGGAGACGCTGACCACGCGGCCCACCTTGCGCTCGATCATCCCGGCCAGCACGCGCTGGGTCACCATGAACGTGCCGGTCATGTTGATGGCGAAGACCCGGTCCCAGGCCTCCCGGGTCTCCTGCATGAACTCCGTGGGCGAACTGATGCCGGCGAGGTTGACCAGGGCCACGATCGGCGGGAGCTCCGCCTCGACCCGTGCTACGGACTCGTTCACGGAGTCCTGGTCGGACACGTCCGTGCGCAGCCCGAGGGCCTGCACCCCGTGCCGGGCGGCGATGTCCTGCGCGGCCTCGGCCGCGGCGTCGCCGTCGACGTCGAGGACGGCGACGTGCCAGCCCTGGCTCGCGAGCAGGTCGGCGGTGGCGCGGCCGATGCCGCGCTCGGAGGCGGCGCCGGTGAGCACGGCGGTGCGCTCGGCGGGGAAAACGGTGGTCTCGGTCATGTCAGTCATCTCCTGTGCTGTTGAGGGCGGGTCCGGGTGCAGGGCGGGGTGCTCGGTCCTGCACCGGGTCGGAGCCGCCGGAGGCGGTCCCGTGGCCGATGTAGTGCTCGTAGTCGGCGTAGGTCTGGTCGATGTGGGCCTCCATGGCCCGGCGGGCCGTCTCGGGGTCCCGGGTGCCGATGGCCGCCAGGACCAGCCGGTGGTGCTCGATGGCGTGCCGCTGGACCTCGGGGAACGCGGAGGTCGCCCGGCGCTCGGCGTAGAGCAGCTGGGAGAGCTGGGCCAGCAGCACGGGGACGAACGGATTGCCCGAGGCCCGCAGCACGGCGTCGTGGAAGGCCATGTCGGCGCGGGTGACCTCGTCCAGGTCCTCCGCCTCGTGCGCGCGCTCGAGGTCCTGGATGGACTCCTCCATCGCGGCGAGGTCCTCCGGGGTGACGTGCACGGCGGCCAGCGCCGCGGAGCCGGTCTCCACCATGCGCCGCACCTCCAGCAGCCGCAGCGCCACCTGGTGGGAGGTCGTGCCCCGGGAGGCCGCCTTCAGGATCGCCTCGAGGCCGGTCCACGCGTCGGGCGGGTTCACGTAGGTCCCGAGCCCGCGCCGCACGTAGACGATGTTCTGTGCCTGGAGGGCCTTGAGCGCCTCGCGCACGGTGAGCCGGCTGACGTCGGACTCCCGGGCGATCTCGGCCTCGGGAGGCAGCGCCTCGTGCGGGCCCACCTCACCCCGGAGGATGCGCTCGAGCAGCGCCTCGGCGACCGCCTCGACCAGCGACTTCCTAGCCACGGTCGCGACCTCGCACGGCGGCCCTCGCGGGTCGATCGGGTCGCACGGCGAGATCTGGGCCCACGGCGCACCCCTTCCTCTTGTCAGATGTCATATGTGTGACTAGCCTCACATGGAGCATCGTTCTCGTCAATTCCCTCGTCCGGGCACCACCGCCCGGCCTTCCCACGTCCCCGAGGAGCCCATCACCGTGGATCTGCAACTACTCCTGGCACTCGTGCTGGGCATCGCCACCATCATCGTCCTGGTGCTCCGCACCCGTCTGGACGCCTTCGTGGCGCTGCTCATCGCCGCCCTCGTCACCGGCGTGGTCGCGGGCCAGCCGGTGCTCGACATCGTCTCGGCCATCACCACCGGCTTCGGCAACACCCTCGCCTCGATCGGCATCGTGATCGGTCTCGGCGTGGGGATCGGCAAGATCCTCGAGGTGTCCGGGGCCGCCAACGCCCTCGCGCTCGCCTTCCTCCGCGTCTTCGGCCACGGCCGCGAACCGTGGGCGATGGGCAGCGTGGGCGCCCTGGTCTCCATTCCGGTGTTCTGCGACTCGGGCTACGTGATCATGAACCCCCTGGCCCGCTCCATCGCCCGGGTGAAGCAGGCCGGCTACGTGACCCTCGCCCTGGCGCTGGGCTGCGGCATGACCCTCACCCACCACCTCGTGCCGCCCACCCCGGGGCCGCTGGCCGTGGCCGGCATCCTCGGGGCCGACCTCGGGGCCGTGATCCTCGTCGGCCTGGCCTTCACCGTGCTGCTGCTGCCCGTCGTGGTCCTCTACGCGCGCTGGATCGGCCCCCAGCTGGAGTCCAAGGTCGAGGAGCACGTGCGCGAGGCCGTCTACGGGACGGTCGCCCCGGCCGGCGTCGGGGGCGGCGGCGCCCACGCCTCGGGCACGGACCTCGAGGAGGGCCCGCGGGACGGGCTCGACGACGAGGCGCGGCAGGGCCCCACCGCGGACCCCGTCGTCGACCTCGGCGAGCCGCCGGCCGGCGCCAAGCCGCACAAGGTCGGCGCGTTCGTCGCGTCCCTGCCGCTGCTCATCCCCCTGCTGCTGATCATCCTCAACACCGTCACCGGCGCGATCGACCAGAACGCCCAGGGCGTCATCGGCGGCGACGAGTACGAGCCCTCCGCCTGGGTGGTCCCGTTCGCCTTCATCGGCAACCCGGTGGTGGCCCTGGTCATCGGCATGGTGCTGGCCCTCTACGTCCTCCTGCCCCGGTGGACGCCCCGCAACAAGGCGCACGGCTGGTTCGCCGAGGCCGCCGCCTCGGCCGGTCTGATCCTGCTCATCACCGGCGCCGGCGGCGCCCTGGGCCAGGTGCTCCGCAGCTCCGGCGTGGGCGACGCCCTGGCCGAGGCCATCGCCTCCACCCCGCTGCCCGCGTTCCTCGTGCCGTTCCTGATCGCCACCCTCGTGCGCATCGCCCAGGGCTCCGGCACGGTCGCCATGATCACCGCGGCCTCCGTCTCTGCCCCGCTGGTGACCACGCTGGGCATCGACCCCGTCGTCGCCGCCCTCGCGTGCACCGCGGGGTCGATGGTGTTCAGCTACTTCAACGACTCCTACTTCTGGGTGGTCACGCGCTTCACGGGCCTGCAGGGCACCGACGCACTGAAGGGCTGGTCCGGCATCACCACCGCGGTCTGGGCGGGGTCCATCCCGCTGCTGTTCGTCCTCAACCTCATCCTCGGCTGAGCCGAACAGGGGCCCTGCAGCAGCACTGAGGGGCAGACGAGGACGGGGCGGCGCGCCGAGGGCGCGCCGCCCCGTCTACGCTGTCCGGAGATCCTCCGTCCCGCCTCTCGGAAAGGGTGTGCCGTGCTCACCAACGCGTCATCGGCCACGGGCCGGCGGGCCCGCCTCGGCTTCGGCTTCCTCGGCGTGGTGCTGATCGCCGTCAACCTGCGGGTCGGCTTCGTGACCGTGGGTCCGCTGCTCGAGGAGATCAGCCGTGACCTCGGCATCTCGGCGGGCCAGGCCGGGCTGCTGACCGGGCTGCCGCTGGCCATGTTCGCCCTGTTCTCCCCCGTGGCCCCGGCGGTGGCGGCCCGGACGGGCCTGGACCGGGCCCTGTGGCTGTCGCTGCTGCTGCTCGCGGCCGGCATCGGCGGCCGCTCCGCGCCGGTCGAGGGCGCCGTGTGGGTGGGCACCGCGGTGATCGGCATCGGCATCGCCTTCCTCAACGTGCTGCTGCCCTCGCTGGTGAAGCGGGAGTTCCCGCTGCGGGTGAGCCAGGTGACCGGCGTGTACACCTCGATCCAGGGCGCGGTGGCCGCGGCCGGCTCCGCCCTGGTGGTCCCGATCGCCCATGCCGGTCCGGCCGGCTGGCGCCTGGCCCTGGGGGTGTGGGCGGTGCTCGCCGTCGCGGCCCTGGTGGTGCTGTCCCCAGGTCTGCGGGCCGATCCCCCCGGGACCGGCGCCCCCGTGGCGGAGGCGGGCCCCTACCGGTCCCCGTGGCGGTCGGCGCTGGGCTGGCAGGTCACCCTGTTCATGGGCCTGCAGTCGGTGGCGTTCTACGTGCTGATGGCCTGGCTGCCGAGCATCGAGCGCAGCCACGGCGTCCCGGCGACCGCCGCCGGCGCGCACATGGCGCTGTTCCTGCTGATCGGGATGGGCTCCAGCCTGGGCACGGGGGCGCTGATGCACCGGCTCGGCGACCAGCGGCCGGTGGCCTTCGCGGGCGGCGCCCTGGCCCTGGCCACCTTCGGGGGGCTGGCCGCCGCGCCGGAGCTGACGCTGCTGTGGATCGTGCTCGGGTCGATCGGCTGCGGCAGCCTCATCGTCGTCGCCCTGTCCCTGTTCAGCCTCCGCTCCGCCGACCACCGCCAGGCGGCGGCGCTGTCCGGGATGGCCCAGTCCGTGGGCTACGCGCTGGCCGCGATCGCCCCCGCCGTCTTCGGCGCCCTCTACGACGCCGGAGGGCGGTGGGAACCGCCGCTGCTGCTCATGGCGGGTCTCATGGTGCTGCTGTGCGTCGTCGCCCTCTTCGCCGGGCGCGACCGCGTCATCGGGCAGGGCGCCTGAACGAGCCGACTCCCCGGCACGGTAGAACGCCGCCGGCCACGAGGGCCGGACGGCGTTCCGGTGGGCACTGCCGAGCGCCCCGAGGGCGCCGGGACGGGTCAGGCCATGCGGGGCGGGGCGAACCAGTGCTTGACCGGGGCCTTGAACGCGGTGACGAGCCACAGCACGTTGACCACGACCAGCAGCAGCCCGAGGACCGCCCCGATGATCCCCATGCCGCTGAGGCCGACCATGGCGGTCGTCAACAGCCCGAGGAGCACTCCGAGCGTGCTGAGGATCGCCAGGACGATGCCCAGCACGCGCGCCCAGTTCTTGCCCTTCTTCAGGAACACGTGGACCAGGGCGTAGAGGGCCAGGGCGACCACGATGACGCCCACGGAGAAGATCACCCCCACGCTCTGGGTCTGGGCGATCTGTTCCGGGGTCAGACCCGACTGCTCGTACGTGGCGGACATGTCCGCGCTCGAGGTCGAGATCAGCCCCAGCACCTGGTTGACCAGGTAGATCGCGGCCGAGACGAGGGTCAGGGTCAGGAGCCGCTTGACCTCGGGCGGGGCGGCACCGGGGCGCCCGCCGCCGTACTGACCGGCGCCGTACTGGTCGCCGGACGCCTGGTACTGCGGCGGGCCGCCGGGGGCGCCCTCGGGCTGCTGGGGATAGGGGTTGCTCATGAGGGTCTCCTTCAGAATACGAATACGGAACGGGAACGGCACAGGAAGCGCCCTCCCATCCTCCCCCGCGGTGTGCGATCGCACCTCCGTCTGCAGGACGAGGCGTGTCCCCGCCGTGCCCCCGCGAGTTCGCAGGTGTCGGCGATGCCGGCGCCCGCGGTCGCCGACAGGTGCGATCTCGCGGACGGGGGAGGAAGGAGAAAGGAGGAAGGGTCAGGCGGCGAGCGTCGCGTAGACCACGTAGTTGTCGTCGAACAGGCCGGTGGCGGGGTCGTAGCCGTCGCACGTGATCAGGCGCAGCTCCGCTCCCGCGGTGTTGCCGTAGACCGCCCTCGTGGGGAAGGCGTTCTTGGCGTACTGCTCCCCGCGGTCGACGACGAACACCGCCGTGCTGCCGTCCTCCCGCCCGATCTCCACCGTGTCGCCGGGGGCGAGGCCGCGCAGCCCCGCGAAGACGCCGGGCCCGCCGTCGGTGGCGTTGACGTGGCCGAGCAGCACGGCCGGTCCTCGCTCCCCCGGCGTGGGCGAGGCGGTGTACCAGGAGGCCGGGGCCCCGGGATGGGTCGGCGGCACCTCCAGGGAGCCGTCCGGGCGCAGGCCCAGGTGCAGCAGCTCGGAGGAGGCGCCCACCGCGGGGATGCGCACCGACACGGGCGCGGACTTCGCGAGCACCGGCGGCAGGGCGTCCGGCGCCGGGGCGGCGGACGGCCCGGGGGCCGTCGCGGTGGGAGCGGGCGTCGGAGCGGGCGCCGGCGTCTGCGTCGGTGAGGCGGCCACCGGTGAAGAGGACGCCGACGAGGACGACGACGACGGGGCCGCGGGCTGCGCGGGGGACTCCCCCGCGCAGCCGCTGAGCAGCAGGAGGGCGACCGCCGCAGGGACCAGGCGGACCCTGCGGCGGTCGGCGGTCGGATCCCTCACGAGGACCGGATCCTCCGCCCTACGCCCGGTGGGCACGGCGCCGGCGCACCGCCACCGCGGCGCCGCCGGCGACCAGGACCAGGCCGCCCGCGAGGGCGGGACCGCTCGCACCGGAGCCGACGTCCACGGCGGCACCGGTGTCGGCGCCGCCCACGGGGACCTCGCCGACCTGGGTGTACGGGTCCGCCCCGGGCACCTCGCCGGGCTGGGCGTCGGGCCCGGGGCCGGCCCCGGGGATCCAGTCGATGATCGTGTGGCTGTAGCCCCCCGACTCGTTCTCCACGGGGATGCGGGTGGGGTCGTAGCTCCACTCGGCGCTCTCGCACACGATTCCGTCCCCGTCGTCGTCGACGAGACTCGTGCTGTAGCTGACCGAGCCGACAGGGATGTTGTAGACGCCGTACTGGTGGGCGGTGGCGCAGTCGGTGAAGACCATCGGATCACCCGGCGCGGCGGCCGCCGGTGCCGCCGTCAGGGCGGCGAGCCCGATCGCCGCCGCCGTCGCCACGCCCGCTGCACTGCTCTTCATGGTGTTCCCTCGATTCTGGGAGGACTGATTTGCAAGCGCATCGTAGGTCGGGCACGGCTGCGCCGTCAGTGGCCGAATCGTGATGTTCGCCCGGGCGGACCACCACGGTCCGGTCTTCCGCCGGAAATCCGGCCTCCCGGGGCCGATCGGCGGCATCGTGACGCCTCCTGCCCGTTTCATGACGCGGCCGAGGGGTCCCCCGGCGCGGCCCCATCCCCCCGGTCCGGGACAGGCCGGTGGTAGTGCGGGAGGGTCAGCCCACTCGCGGCGGCCTCGTCGAGGGCGAAACACGTGAGGTGGGCCGGCTCGAGCGCCCCCTCCGTCCGCCGCCGGGCCAGTTCGCGGTAGATCCCCACCGGTGAGGACCCGGTGGCGACCCCCAGCACGGTGCGGGGCTCCCCCGCGATCCGGGCGGCGACGATGTCCGCCGCGGACGTGCCGACGTCCGCGGCGGTCGGCACGACGATCACGTCCATCGAGCACCCCTCCTGTGCGCCGAGATGTCCATTCTGCGCGGGCCGGTGGGCAGGGATCCAGGGGGCTCAGGCGTCCGGGACCAGCTGGGACACCGCGTGCCGGACCACGGCACCGAAGTCCGGGCCGGCCCCGGGGTCCGCCACCAGCGCCGCCACGTAGAGGGCGGCCCAGGCGGCGGCTCGGCGCCACACGTCGTCGTCGTACCGGCCGGTGCTGTCGACGACCGCGCGGAAGGCAGCCCGCTGGTCCGGGTCGAGGGCCAGCCAGGCGCCGGCGAGGTCGGACGCGGGATCCCCGGCGCAGACGTCCCCGAAGTCGACGAGACCGGCCAGCCGACCGTCCCGGTGCACGAGGTTCCACGGGTGGGGGTCGCCGTGCAGCCAGACCGCCGGCCGGGACCACGGGGCGGCGCGCAGACCGTCGTCGACGACGCCGCGGAGCCGCTCGGCGCGCGACGACCCGAGGACCGCGGCCGTGGCCGGCCAGGACGGGGGCGCCGTCCGGAGCCGCTCGGCGAGCGGGACTCCGCGGTGGGAATGGCGCGGGGCGGCCGCCGGCGCCGGCCGGTGCACCGCGGTCAGGGCGTGCGCCAGGTCCTCCGCGAGCCGCCCGCGGCGGGCGAGCGGCAGGGTCGCCACGGCCTCGCCCTCGATCCACCGGACCACCGCCCAGGGCCACGGATACCCGGCCCCGGGCCGGCCCCGGAACACCGGCCGGGGCACGGCGATCCCCAGCGCGGCCAGCGGCGCGCCCGCCTCGGCCGTCCACCGGACCTCGCGGAGGAGGCACGGGACGGCGGCGCGGCGCACCGGCAGGCGCACCGCGTGGACGGAGCCGAGCCGGAACAGCGCGTTGTCCCAGCCCTGCGCCACCGGCGTCAGCGGCCGGTCCAGGAGCCCGCGGTGCTCGTGCGGGAGCTGCGCCTCCAGCAGCCGGCGCACCTGGGCCGCCGTCGGCTGCACCTCGACCTCGGGCATCGTCCACCCCTCCTCCTGGCTGCGTCGGCTCGAGGGCACCCTACCGCTCGCTGCCCGAAGCGGGGGACGGCGCAGGAGCTGGGCAGAAAAAGACATCGCCACCCGGCCGGAGCCGGGTGGCGATGTCAGATCGGCGGCGGAGCGTTCAGCTCCGTGCCGGTGATCTCACGAGGAGATCAGAGCGTGATCACGCAAGCACGGTGATGTTCGCGGCCTGGGGGCCCTTGGGGCCGTCCTGGGTCTCGAACTCGACGCGCTGGTTCTCCTCGAGGGAGCGGAAGCCGCCGGAGTTGATCGCGGAGAAGTGCGCGAACACGTCCTTGGAGCCGTCCTCGGGGGTGATGAAGCCGAAGCCCTTGTCGGCGTTGAACCACTTCACGGTGCCAGTAGTCATGGGGAACCTGTCTTTCTGGGAAACGGAGCGTCCCCGGCGATCGGGGTGCTCGGGCGTTGCGATGCCTGCCAAAACGTCTTCTCAGAAAAACTGCTGCGCCCGGAGTCGGGCGAACTGCTTGAACTGCAAGAACGAAACTTCAACAACTGGTGATGACTCTACAGGTGTTCGGGGAAAAGCACAGTGACGGGCCCCACGTGCCCGGGATCGCCCGAAGATCGCCCGGGGGATCACCCCGAGGCCGTTCCCACGGGGGCGTCGCGTCCATAGGCTGTGACCATGGCCACACCAGAGACCCGCACCCGGCCCACCGTCAACTCGGACATGGGGGAGGGGATCGGCCTGCACCGCTTCGGCAATGACCCGGAGCTGCTGCAGGTCGTGGACCTCGCCAACGTCGCCTGCGGCTTCCACGCCGGGGACCCGGACATCATGTCCGCGACCGTGGCGGCCGCCGTGGCCCACGACGTCGCGATCGGCGCCCACCCCTCCCTGCCCGACCAGTGGGGCTTCGGCCGCCGCGCCATGGTGCTCACGCCGGAGGAGGTCGAGTCCCTGGTCCGCTACCAGGTGGGCGCCCTCACCGGCTTCCTGCTCCAGCACGGGGCGGACCTGCACCACCTCAAACCGCACGGCTCGCTCTACGGGATGGTCGCCAAGGACCCGGCGCTGATGGAGCCGGTGGCGGCGGTGGCCGCCGACTACGGCGTCAGCGTGCTCGGGATGGCCGGCACCGCGCACGAGTCCGTGTGCGCCGAGCGCGGCGTGCCGTTCGTGGCCGAGCTGTACGTGGACCTGGACTACAACGCCGAGGGCGGGCTGATCATCCAGCGCACACCCCACGCCACCGACCCGCGAGCCGCCGCCGACCGGGTGGCGCAGGCCCTGGCCGAGGGGGTCGTGCGCGCCGAGGACGGCACGGAGCTGCCGATGCGCTTCGACTCCGTCTGCGTGCACTCGGACGCCCCGGGGGCGCCCGCGGTGGCCCGCGCCGTCCGCGAGGCGATCGACGCCCACTCGGCGACGGGCACCTGACCCGCCCGTCCGCCGTCGTCGTCCGGCCCGCAGCTCTCCGGACCGACGTGCCCCGACCCCTCGTCTCCCGACCCGACCGAAAGGACCCGCACCATGGCCGAGATCCAGTCCCCGCTCCCCGGTGTCTTCTACCGCCGTCCCTCCCCCGACAAGGACCCGTTCGTGCGGGACGGCGACCCGGTGGAGACCGACCAGGTCATCGGTCTCATCGAGGTGATGAAGCAGTTCTCGGAGGTCCGCTCGGACGCCGCCGGCACGCTCCAGGCCTTCGAGGTGGAGGACGGCGACATGGTGAACCCGGGGGACGTCATCGCCGTCGTCGCGGAGGGCTGAGCCGTGCCGATCTCCACGCTCCTGGTGGCCAACCGGGGGGAGATCGCGGTCCGGATCCTGCGCTCGGCGCGGGAGATGGGCCTGCGCACCGTCCTGACAGTGAGCGAGGTGGACCGGGAGTCCCTGGCGGCGGAGCTCGCCGACGCCGTCGCCGTGGTCGGGCCCGCCCCGGCGCAGAAGTCCTACCTCAACGCCGAGGCGCTCGTGGCCGCGGGCGTGGAGCACGGCTGCGACGCGGTGCACCCCGGCTACGGGTTCCTCTCGGAGAACGCCGCGTTCGCCCGGCGCGTGCAGGAGGCGGGGCTGACGTGGGTGGGCCCCTCCCCCGACGTCATCGACCTCATGGGCCACAAGACCCG
This sequence comes from uncultured Kocuria sp., assembly GCF_947500125.1. GTDB lineage: Bacteria > Actinomycetota > Actinomycetes > Actinomycetales > Micrococcaceae > Kocuria. Next base: position 79,144 of record NZ_CANMRA010000006.1, read on the forward strand.
GGCGCTGGAGGCCGCGGTCGCGGCCGGGGTGCCCGTCCTCGCCGGGTCGAACGGGCCCCTGGAGGGTGACGACGACGCCGTCCTGGCGCTGGCCCGGGAGGTCGGCTACCCGCTCGTCATCAAGGCCTCGGCCGGCGGCGGCGGGCGCGGCATCCGCCTGGTCCGCGCCGAGGAGGACCTGCTGCGGACCGTCGACACCGCCCGGTCCGAGGCCGGCGCGAGCTTCGGGGACCCCACGGTCTACCTGGAGCGGTTCGTGGAGCGCGCCCGGCACGTGGAGGTCCAGGTCCTCGGCGACGGGCAGACCTTCCTGCACCTGGGCGACCGCGACTGCTCCCTGCAGCGCCGCTCCCAGAAGATCGTGGAGGAGGCCCCCGCCCCGGACCTGCCGGACGAAGTCCGCGAGCGCATCCGGGACTCCGCCGTGAACCTCGCCCGGCTCTGCTCCTACACGGGGGTGGGCACGGTCGAGTACCTCTACGACCCCGTCCGGCACGAGGCGGCGTTCATCGAGATGAACACCCGCCTGCAGGTGGAGCACCCGGTCACGGAGTTCGTCACGGGCGTGGACCTGGTCGCCGAGCAGCTCACGATCGCCTCGACCGGGCGCACGGAGCTGCGGCAGGAGGACATCCGCTTCGACGGGCACTCCGTGGAGTGCCGGATCAACGCCGAGGACCCGGAGCAGGGCTTCATGCCGAGCCCGGGCACGATCAGCCGCCTCGACTGGCCGGAGGGGTCCGAGTACCGCGTGGACACCGGCGTGCGCAGCGGAGACGTCGTGGCCCCGTACTACGACTCGCTGCTGGCCAAGCTGATCGTGCACGCCGAGGACCGGGAGACGGCCGTGCAGCGGATGGGCGCGGCCCTGGCCGCCACGCACGTGGAGGGGATCCGGACCACGGTGCCGCTGCTGCGGCGGCTCGTGCTGGACCCGGCGTTCGCGGCCGTGGCGCACCACACCACCTGGATCGAGACCGAGCTGCTCAGCGACAGAGCCCGTGACAACCCCAGTGGCACACCCAGTGACAGAGCTCCTGACGAACCCGGTGACACATCCGGCGAGACGCCCAGCGAGGGGAACGCACCATGACCGAGACCCTGTACCTGCCCACCGCCCGGTACACCTGGGGCGGTGACGAGTTCCTGTTCGTGGAGTTCGACGAGGCCATGAACCTCACCGCCAACTACCTCGCCACCACCGTGGCGCAGGGACTCACCGCGCTGGACCTGGACGGCGTCGTGGACGTCTGCCCCGCCAACGCGTCCCTGCTGGTGCGCTTCGACCCGGACGTCATTAAAGCCGAGGACCTCAAGCGCCGCACCCAGGAGCTCGAGGGACAGGCCCGCGAGTCCACGCAGTACACCGCCGAGACCCGGATCATCGAGGTCCCGGTCTGGTACCAGGACCCCTACACCGCCGAGGTCGTGGCCCGCTTCCGCGAGGGCTACCACCAGGACCCCTCCGGCACCGACCTCGACTACGCCGCGAAGGTCAACGGCCTCGCGGACGCCGCCGAGTTCATCCGCCGCCACCACGAGTCCCCGTGGCTGGTGTCCATGGTGGGGTTCGTGGCCGGACTGCCGTTCATGTACCAGCTCGTGCCCCGCGACCGGCAGCTCGAGGTGCCCAAGTACCTCAGCCCCCGCACCGACACGCCCCCGCTGACCGTGGGCCACGGCGGGTGCTTCGCGTGCATCTACTCGGTGCGCGGCGCGGGCGGCTACCAGATGTTCGGCATCGCCGCCGCCCCCATCTACGACCCCGAGCAGCACCTGCACGACTTCCGGGACTTCCTGATCCTGTTCCGGCCCGGGGACCTCGTGAAGTTCCGGCCCGTCGACGAGGCCGAGTACCGCTCCATCCAGCAGCAGGTCGAGGAGGGCACCTGGCGGTACAAGCAGGCGCCGGTGACCCTCGACGTCGAAGCCGCGCTCGCCGATCCCGACAGCTACAACCGCACCCTTCTGGAGGCCCTCGATGGCGCTGACGATTGAGCAGCCCGGACTGCTGACCACCGTCCAGGACCAGGGACGGATCGGGTACTACCACGTGGGCATCCCGCAGGGCGGGGCCATGGACCAGGAGTCCGCCCAGGCGGCGAACAAGCTGGTCGGCAATACCGCCGCCGAGGCCGTGCTCGAGTGCACCTACACCGGGCCCGTCCTCACCGTGGACGCCCCGACGACGATCGCGGTGACCGGCGCGGACGTCCCCGTGCTGGTCAACGGCGAGGAGCACCCGGCGTGGCGGCGGCTCGAGCTGGCCGCGGGGGACACCCTGAAGTTCGGCGTACTCCGGGGCGGTGCCCGGTTCTACCTCGCGGTCCGCGGCGGCATCGCCGTGCCGGAGGTGCTCGGCTCGCGCTCCACCTACGCGATCGGGCGGCTGGGCGGTCTGGACGGCCGGAAGCTGGAGGCCGGGGACGTGGTGCCCGTGGGCGAGCCCACGGGTCTGCTGCCCGAGGTCGAGGAGATCCCGGAGCGCCTGCGCCCGGCGTTCAGCAGGTCGCTGGAGCTGCGGATCATGTGGGGGCTCTACGACCACCTGCTCACCGACGAGGGCCGGCGCCGGCTGGTCGAGGAGGAGTGGAAGCTCACCCCCGTGGCCGACCGCATGGGGCTGCGCTTCGAGGGCCCCGGCGTGGAGTGGATCCAGCGCCGGCAGCCGTTCGGGGCCGGCTCGGACCCCTCCAACATCGTGGACGCCGGCTACGCCGTGGGCTCCATCCAGGTCCCCGGCGGCACCCAGCCGATCGTGCTGCACCGGGACGCGGTCTCCGGCGGGGGCTACGCCATGGTGGGCACCGTGATCTCCGCGGACATGGACCTGCTGGCCCGGGCCGCCCCGGGCACGGTGACCCGGTTCCGCGCGGTGTCCATGGACGAGGCGCTGCAGGCGCGCCGGGAGCGGACCGAGCGGCTGGAGGAGATCTGGGCGCTGTGACCAGCTGACGGTCCCGGACGAGACGGGTCGGTGCCGCTGCGGCACCGACCCGGCGCCTCCCACCGGCGCGGAGACGGGGCCGGGCGGTCCTCGCCCGGCCCCGTCTTCGCGCCGTGCTCCTAGGAGAGCTCCAGCTCCCAGTCCTTGACGTCGGCCAGGGGCGCGAGCAGGCTCCCGTCGAGCTCGGCCAGCGGCTGGCCGCGGCGCACCCGCTGCGGCCAGTCCCGGTTGGCCAGCGCCGCCTTCCCCAGGGCGACCACGTCGGCCGTGCCGTCCGCCAGCATGGACACGGCCGTCTCCGGATCGTCCAGGTGTCCGTTGGCGATCACCGGCAGGCCGGAGTGCTGCTTGGCCAGCGCCGCGAGCGACGGTCCCTCGTCCCCTAAGGCCGGGGCGGTCGCCCGGTACTCGGTGGTGTGGACGAAATCGATCCCGGTGGCGCCCAGGGTCGAGAAGATCACCTCCGCCTCGTCGGGCCCGCCGCTCCACCGGTGGTCGTGGTCGCTGACCTTGGCCTGGGAGACGCGGATGCCCACCGTCAGGTCCGGCCCCACGGCGTCGCGCACGGCCCGGCAGACCTCGGCGGCGAACCGCACCCGGTTCTCCGGCGATCCTCCGTACTCGTCGGTCCGGCGATTGAGGTAGTCGGTGAGGAACTGGTCGAGCAGGTACCCGTTGGCGCCGTGGATCTCGACGCCGTCGAACCCGGCGTCACGGGCGCGCAGCGCGGCGTCCACGAACGCCTGACGGACCTCCGCCATCTGCTCCGCCGTGATCTCCGCGGGCACGGGGTACGGTCCTTCACCGCGGTAGAAGCCCAGCTGCTCACCCTTGGGGGCCACCGCCGAGGGACCGATCGTGGAGTCGACGAACCGGTTGCCCTGGGCCTGGGAGCCCGCGTGCATGAGCTGGGCGAAGATCGTCGCGCCGGCCGCGTGGACGGCGCCGACCACCTCGGCCCATGCCCGGGCCTGGTCGTCGGTGGCGATCCCGGGCTGGAACAGGTAGCCCTGCCCGTGGGCGGCGTCGGGATAGATCCCCTCGGTGATCAGCAGCCCGAAGCCTCCGCGGGCGAAGGCCTCGTAGTAGGAGACCATGCGCTCGGTGGCGTGGCCCTCCTCCGTGGCGCTGATCCGGGTCATCGGAGCCAGCGCAACGCGGTTCTCCAGATGGGTGGAACCGATCTGCAGGGGGGACCAGAGCGGGGCGAGATCCGTCATGAGCATCTCCTTCAAGAGTCGTTCAGGGGTCGTGGGGTCGATCTCCGGAGCGGCCTCCTGAGAAGCGCCCCGAGGGGGTCGTGGGCCGGCGCGGTCAGCGCGGGCCCACGACAGGGTCACACGGTGTCGGCGCTGAGGAGCAGCCCCCGCACGAACCGCCCCGCGTCGATGGGCGCGGCGCTGTGGTGGGTGCCGTCGTCGAGGATCCGCTCGAACTCCGCGCCGCCGTCGTCCGGCAGGACGCGCCGGTCGACGAGGTGCTGATCGACGAGGGCGTCGGCCAGCGTTTCGACGTCGGGGAAGACCTTCTGCACCCCTGTCCGGGAAGCCAGCACCCACTGGTCCCCGAGCACGGTGATCCTCGCGCGGCCCCCCACGCTGCGCCGCAGCTCCGCGAGGACGGCGGGCTTCATCCCGTGGAGGTTGATGTAGGCCGTCAGCTTCGAGACCGCACGCCCGCCGGGGCATCCTGCGCACATCGTGACCGTCTCCTCTCGTGCCGGCTACGGCATCACGTCGCCGCTGTTGGGACCCAGCGTCTGGCCGGTGTAGAGGTCACCGCCGGGCGAGGAGGCCAGCAGCAGCGCGGTGGGCGCCACCTCGTGGGCCTGGCCGAAGCGGCCGATGGGAAGCTCTGCCTGCTTGGCGGCCTTCCAGTCCTCGGAGAGCCCCTCGATCAGCGGTGTCACGACGGGTCCGGGCGCGATCGAGTTGACGAGGATGTGGTGCTCGGCGAGCTCCAGCGCCATGGCCTTCGTCATGCCGATCACCCCGGCCTTGGCCGCCACGTAGTGCGTCAGGCCGGTGCCGCCCTTGATGCCCAGCTGGGAGGCGATGTTGATGATCCGCCCGCCGCCGCGCTCCACCATGTGGGGCGCGGCCCAGCGCGCGGCCAGGAAGACACCCTTGAGATCCACGGCGAGGACCCTGTCGAACGTCGCCTCGGTCATCTCCAGCAGCGGCGTCTCGTCGAGGATGCCGGCGGCGCTGACGAGGACGTCGATCCCGCCGAGCTCCTCGACGATCCTTCCCATCGCCTGCTGCACCGCCTCGCCGTCGGTGACGTCCACGGCGAGTGCCATGGTGCGCCCGCCGAAGCTGCCGCTCTCCTGCGCGACGGCCGTCGCGTGCTGCTCGTCGCGGTCCAGCACGGCGACGTCCGCGCCCTCCTGGGCGAAGAGCAGGGCGATCGCCGCGCCGATGCCGCTGCCGCCGCCGGTGACGACGGCGACCTTTCCGGTCAGTTGCTGTTCCATGTCTGCCTTTCCTGGTGGGCTCAGCTCGGCCAGCGGACGGTGAGCCCGCCGTCGACGATCAGCTGCTGCCCCGTGACGTAGGCCGAGTCGTCGCCGGTGAGGAAGCGGATGGTGCGCGCGGCCTCGTCGACGTTGCCCACGCGGCCCCACGGGATGATCGAGCCCGCGGCGTCGAGGCCCTCGCGGCCCAGCGAGTTCACCGGGTCCAGGGACTGGGGGCTCTCGATCAGCCCCGGGATGACGGCGTTGACCCGGATCTTCCGGGGGGCGAGCTCCACGGCCAGCGAGCGGCACAGACCGATGAGCCCGGACTTCGCCGCCGCGTAGTGGCTGTGCTCCTCCCACCCGTAGACGCCACCGGCGATCGACGACGTCGCGACCATGGCTCCGCCGTCGGTCATCCGCGTGCTGCAGGAGCGGAAGACGCGCATCACCCCGGAGAGGTCGACGGCCATCATGTCGTCCCACGCCTGGTCGGTCATCTCCGCGAGTGCGGCACGGCGCAGGATGCCGGCCGCGGCCACCGAGATGTCCAGCCGACCGAACTCGTCGAGCGCGGTCTGGGCGAGCTTCTCGGTGTCGTCGAAGCTGCGCACGTCCATGGGGACGGCCGTGCAGCGTCCGCCCGCGGCCTCCACGGCGCGGACGGTGTCCGTGGCGTCGTGGGGGTCCGAGGGGAGGTAGCCGATGACGCTGTGGGCACCGGCCCGGGCGTAGGCGACCGCCAGTGCCCGGCCGATCCCGCTGCCGCCCCCGGAGATGACGGCGACCTTTCCCTCGAGTCCGTCGTCGCGGATCATGCGATCACCGTGGTCTTCAGGTGGGCGTCCTTCAGGGTGCGGGTCCCGGCCATGCACAGCGCCGAGAGGATCAGCCCGCCGGAGCCGGTGATGATCGCCGCCGTGGCCGTGTCCACCCCTGCGGTCAGCAGGATGGTGAGCAGTCCGGAGCCGGCGATGCCGCCGAGCGGCGCCATCACGTGGGCCACGTTCGCTCCCATGCCGCGCACCTGGGGCGGGAAGGACTCGCCCATGTAGAACAGCAGCGCCGCGTACGGGCCGGTGAGGAAGAACAGTGTCATGGCGTACAGCGGGATGATGTATCCGGAGGTGCCCGGGCCCAGCAGCATCACCAGGCTCACCACGCCGCCGGCGACCCAGCCGAGGACCACGGTCGGCTTGCGGCCGATCTTGTCGCCCAGCCAGCCGTGGAACACGTAGCCCACGAAGCCCACCGCGTTGGAGAGCACCAGGATGATGAGGGCGTTGTCGAAGGAGACGCCCTTGGCCTCGACCAGGATGGTGGTGCCCAGGACGGAGAACACCTGGATCGCGAACCAGTTGAAGAACCACGCCAGGGACAGGCAGGTCGTGTGCCGGCGCAGCTGCGGGGTGAACACGTCCTTCACACCTGTGGCATGGTGGGCCGCCTCCTCGAGGTCGTGCTCGGCGGCGAGCGAGTGGGCCCCGGCCGTGTCACCGGCGGCCCGGCGCCGCCGGACCTCCTTCATCGCGGCGAAGGTCGGGGACTCCGGCAGGCGCAGGGCCAGGCCGACGACGACCAGGGACAGCACCGCGGCGACGACGAAGCTCCAGCGCCAGCCGATGAGCGGGAGCGTCAGCGCCGACAGCCCCGCGGAGACCAGCGCGCCGACCGGCCAGCCGCCCTGGACGAGCGAGTACATGAGGCCGCGGCTCTTGGCCTCCTTGTAGATCTCGTTGAGGTAGACCGCGTTGACGACCTCCTCGGACATGGAGAAGCCGGAGAAGGAGCGGATGATGACCAGGCTCGCGGCGCCGATGGCGGCGCCGGTGAGACCGGACGCCACGGCGCCGCCGAGCATGAGCACGATGAGCGCCTTCTTGCGGCCCATCTTGTCGATGATCGTGCCCACGGCCAGGGCCACGATGAACACGCCGATCGTGGCGTAGGTGTTGATCGCGGTGGACTCGGCCACCGACCAGCCGAAGTCCTCGGCGATCACGGGGAGCAGCGTGCCGAAGAGGGTGAAGTCGTAGACGGAGGCCACCCAGGCGATGAAGCAGACGATCGAGACCTGCTTGACCACCTTCGGGGTGATGGGCACGTTCCAGGGCTCGACGCCGGCGGGCGTCGGGTTCGAGCGCAGAGCGGACATGGCGATGTTCCTTCGTGCCGGTGGGATCAGGCGGAGGTGCGGGGACTGCGGGCGGCGAAGTCGCGGGCGACGTCCTCCATGAACGCGAACTCCACGCCGTCGTGACCCTGGATGTGGTCGAAGAGGCGCTCGAGCATCAGCAGGTTCTGCGGGCGGCCGCAGACGTCGGGGTGGATCGTGAGGGGGAAGACGGCGTAGTCCATCTCCCGGTAGACCCAGTCGAACTGGTCCTTCCACAGCTGCTCGATGTCCCGCGGGGACACGAAGCCGTGGCTGTTCGGGCTGGACTTGATGAACATCATCGGCGGGAGGTCGTCCAGGTACCACGAGGCGGGGATCTCGATGAGGTCGGTCTCCTCGCCGCGCACCAGCGGCTTCATCCACTCCTTGGCCGAGGCCGCCTCGTAGTCGATCTTGGTCCAGGTGTCCCCGACGCGCACGTAGTACGGGGTGTGGTCGTCGTGCATGAGCGAGTGGTCGTAGAGAAAGCCGCGATCGAGCAGGATCTCGTTGGTCACCCCGGAGAACTCCCACCAGGGCGCCACGTAGCCGACGGGCTTCTTCCCGGAGCGCCGCTCGATGAGGTCGGTGCAGTAGTCGAGGATCTCGGTCTCCTGCTCGCGGGTCATCGCGATGGGGTTCTCGTGGCTGTAGCCGTGGACGCCGATCTCGTGACCGGCGGCGACGACCGCGTCGAACTCCTTCGGGAACGTCTCGACGGAGTGCCCGGGCCAGAACCAGGTGACGGGCATCTCGCGGCGCTGGGCGAGCTGGAGCAGCCGCGGCACGCCGACCTCGCCGGCGAAGAGGCCGCGGGAGATGTCGCCCGGGGAGTCCTCGCCGCCGTAGGAGCCGAGCCAGCCGCCGACGGCGTCGACGTCGATGCCGACGGACACGTAGATCTTCTTGGACATGATGTCTCCTCTGGTGGTGGGTGTTCTAGAGGTGGGCGGTGAAGGCCCTGGGGAACTCGGCGGCCGAGGTCCCCAGGGAGAGCAGGAGGGCGGCGAGGATGCGCGCCTGGAGCGGGTTGAGGTCCCCGGAGGGGACGGCCCCGGCCGCCACGAGGTCGGTGCCCCCGCCGTTGCCGTAGAGCGGGACGACGGGTCCCCACGGGGCACGCGTGCTGAGCACCACCGCGCAGCCGGTCCCGACCGCACGGGCCACCGACTCCGCGAAGCCGGGGCCCGCGTTGCCGACGCCCGATCCGGCGAGGACCACGGCCTGCGCACCGGAGCGCACGGCGAAGTCGAAGAGGTCCGGGGTGGCGCCGGTGTGGGCCGTGATGATCTCGACCCTGGTGCTGTCGAAGGCCGCCGGCGGCAGCGGCAGCGGCTCCCGGCGGACCGGCCTGGCCGTGACGACGAGCCCGGACCCGGCCATGTGCGCCACCTCGGCGCCGCCCTGGAAGGGGCTGCTCGCGGTGGTGTGCGCCTTCCGGGCGCCGCGGGCGGAGCGGACCGTCCCGTCGAAGGAGATCAGGGCGCCGCTGCCCCGCAGCTCGGGCGAGGCGGCGGCCAGCACCGCCTCCTCGACGTTGCGGGGGCCGTCCGGGGCCGGGCTGTCGGCCGGCTGCTGGGCGCCGGTGAGCACCACGCTCTTCGGGGAGCCGTGCACCAGGTCCAGCAGGAACGCCGTCTCCTCCAGGGTGTCGGTCCCGTGGGTGACCACCACGCCGTCGTTGGCCGGATCGGCCAGCGCGTCCCGGGCCGCCTCGGCGATCGCCCGCAGCTCCCCGAGGGTGAGCCGGTAGCTGCCCGTGGTGAGGATGTCCCGGGCGGAGACGCTGAGCTCGCCGTACTGGTTCCGGGACAGGTCGGCCGCGGTGTCCGTGGCCACGGAGCCAGTGGACCCGCCGCCCCGGGACGCGATGGTGCCCCCCGTGCCGAGCAGCTGGATGTGTGTCACGTGCCGCCTCCCTTCCTCAAGGTCGTCCCGCTCCTCCGGAGCGCCAACGGTCTATGCAAACGAATGCCGCAATCGATTGCGTACGATGTTGGGATCGACCATAGAGCGCACCTAGAGTGATGCGCAACACATTCACGAGAATTTAACGTCCGTTACTGTGTGGAAACAGGCGCGAGGAGGTGGACATGGGCGCACGACCGGCGGTCACCCTGAAGGCCCTGGCGGCCGAGCTGGGCCTCAACCCCTCCACGGTCTCCCGGGTGCTCAACGACCCCAAGGGCCTCGGCTCCAAGTGGGCCGCGCCGGACACCACGGAGCGGATCTTCGCGCTCGCGGAGGAGCGCGGCTACCGCAAGAACCCCTACGCCGCGTCGCTGCGCACGGCCAAGTCGCACATGATCGGGGTCGTCGTGCCCCGCCTGCAGGACTACGTCCTGGCCACGATGTACGAGGGCATCGACGAGGCCGCCTCCGAGCACGGCTACTTCACCGTGGTCTCCAACTCCCTGGACGACCCCGCCGCCCACCGCGCCAAGGCGGAGAAGCTGCTGGACCGCCGTGCCGACGGCCTGATCTTCGGCGACGCCCTGTTCGAGGACCCCTTCCTGGACGAGCTCGCCGACCGCGGCGTGGCCTTCACGCTGGTGAGCCGGCGGTCCCCGGGGCACCGGTCCGTGACCTGCGACGACTACGCCGGGGGACACATGGTCGCGGAGCACCTCGTCGCGTCCGGCCGGAGGACCTTCGGGCTCATCGCGGGCAATCCGCGGGCCTCGACCTCGATCGACCGTTGCGCCGGCTTCCTGGACGCGCTCGCCGGGCACGGCCTCGGGGTGGATCCGGCGCGGGTGGTCCCCGGCGGCTTCGACGCCCCGGCCGGCAGCGTGGCCGCCGCCCGGATCCTGGCCGCCGGACCGCTGCCCGAGGCGGTGTTCGCGGTCAACGACTTCGCGGCGATCGGCGCGCTCGGCGTGTTCGCCCGGGAGGGGGTCACGGTCCCGGAGGACCTGGCCCTCGTCGGGTTCAACGACACTCCGCTGGCCGGCAGCGTGGGGCTCACCACCGTGCGCTCCCCCATGCACAGCATCGGCCGGCAGGGCTTCGAGATGCTGATGGACGTTCTCGACGGCCGGGACGTGGAGAGCGTCCGGCTCCCCCCGGAGCTCGTCGTGCGCACGAGCGCCTGAGCACCGGACGCCCCCACCGCAGGGCCGGAGGACCAGCACGCCGTCGGGTGCGGGGCGGAGCTCCGGGGCAAGTCGGCGCAACTGTGGACAGAATGCGAATCGATCAGGTAATAGGCCAGTGCTAGTGTTGATGCATCACGCAGGTGATCAGCCGGGGGGCTGAGCCGCCGCGTGAGGATCTCGTCGGAACGACCGGCCGCAAGGCCGCCGGCACGACGACGATCATGATGCCGCCGTCCTGGTGGCAGCGGGCCTCGGACCATCTGGTCAGTCGTCGGGGGGCGACTCCCCTGCCACCGGGACGCGCAGGCCCCCTTCCGCCCGCAGCAGCCGCTCCGCGGTGCGAACGCGGAGCCCGCCGGCCAGGCAGCCCGCCGGTCAGGCGAAGGCGAAGACCAGCGGGAAGACCACCACCACGATCGCGGCCCACACGCCGTAGACCGGCAGGTAGCGCGTCTGCCAGCGCTCGAGCACGGCGAACGGACGCCGCCCCCGCAGGCACCCGGCGCTCAGCCAGCCGGTCCGGACCAGGTGCACCAGCAGCAGCAGGTTCAGCCCGAGCGCGGCGATCTTGTTGGGGCTGGAGCCGAACTCGGCGATCCGGGTCAGCATCGCGGTCAGCATCACCGCGTCCACCGCCAGCGCCGCGACGACGAGCACCAGCTGCAGGCCGTCGAAGAGACCGGGCGGCTCGAGCGGGTCCCGGGCGGAGATCGAGTACAGCAGCAGGGCCAGGACGAGCACGAGGATCGCGTCCATCAGGATCAGCAGCCCGCGGTCGACGTCGACGAGCCCGCCGGCCGCCGTGAGCACCGCCAGGAGGGCCAGCAGCATGAGGATCGTCAGGGGCGTGAACACCCGTGTGAGGACGGGGGCGATGTTCTCGACGACGTTCTGCTTGGCCTCGACCAGCCACGCGGCCACGACGAGCGCCCCGGGCACCGCGAACGGCAGGATCCAGTCCTCCATCACCGGCTCCAGGTCGATGCCGACGACCTGCAGGGCCCCGAACGTGAGCCCCACCAGCACCGCCCCGCCCAGGGCCAGGAGCGTGTAGTAGATCACGAGCTCGCCGGTGAACCGGACGAAGTCCATGCGCCGGCCGTCGGAGCGCCACCTCCCGCCGACATAGGCGACCCCGGCCAGCAGCCACAGGACCACCGGCGCGTGCAGGACGGCGAGCAGCTCGGTGGACCCGCCGGGGACGAACGGATAGACGTTGAGCACCACCGCCAGCAGCGCGAACGGGACGAGCAGCCCCGCCACCACGCGCGCGGTGAGCCGGCGCTTCCACGCGAAGTAGCCGGCGAGGAAGGGCAGCACGAGCAGGCCGAGATTGCGCGCCAGCACCGCCTCGTCGCCGAGCCAGGCGGTGCCGGCCTTGACCGCCAGCCCGGCCCCGACCGCGAGCGCCAGGACGACGCCCAGCTCCCGCCACGGCGGCGCGCCGGCGTCCTCGGCGTCCTCCGGGAGGAGCACGAGCTGCTTCCACAGCCGCTCGGAGTGCTCGCGGGCGAACTCGTGCGAGACGGCGTCGAGGTTGCCCATGCGCTTGATCGCGACCAGGAAGGCCTCGTCGTCGTCGAGCCCGGTGGCCCGCAGGTCCGCGACCTGTTCGCGCAGGTGGTCCTCGAGCTCGTCCACGTCGGCCGGGGAGATCGCCTGGCGGCGCTGGACCCAGCCGCGCCACCGCCCGATCTGGGCCTCCTGCTCCGCGTGCAGCTCCATCACGCCCACCGCTCGGTCGTGGCGGGCGGCTGCTGCGCGGCCTGCCACACCTGCCGCAGCGCGTCCGCCACCACCGTCCACTGCTCCTGCCGGTCGGCGAGCGCCGCCTGGCCCGCCGGCGTGATCGCGTAGTGCTTGCGCCGGCGCCCGGCCTCGGACGTGCCCCACGAGGAGGACACGTAGCCGAGCCGCTCGAGCCGGTGCAGCAGCGGGTAGAGCATGCCGTCGGTCCACTGCATGGAGCCGCCGGAGAGCTCGCTGACGCGCTTGAGGATCGCGTAGCCGTACAGGTCGCCGTCCGCCAGGATCCCCAGCACGAGCGGGGTGGCCGAGGCGGCGACCAGGTCCTTGTCGATGCGCACCGCGCCTCCTATACCTAGTTCTGTTAGGTATTGAACCCTAGCAGTGCTAGGTATGGCAAGGGGACGCCGGGAACGACGCCGCGGAGGGCGCGGACTGGGCACCGAGCCCTCCTGCCCCTACAGTCGAGAGCACGTTGCGAATGAAAACACATGCGGAAGGTGGTGGCCCGTGAGCACGCAGCCCCCTGAGCCCGGCCTGGCCGGACTGCCGCTCAACACGCCGTTGGAGGCCGAGGTCTACCGCTCCCGCGGCGTCTACTCCTGGTGGCTGGACACCCCCCGGTCCCCCACCCCGGAGGCGGCGGGGCTGCAGCTGCCCGAGGTGCCGCGGCTCCGCCACACCTCGGGGACGGCCGAACTGCTGTATGTGGGCCGCGCCCGGCGCGACCTCCACCGCCGGATCACCGGCCAGCACCTGCGGCGCACCCGCTCCTCGGCACTGCGGCGCACGCTGCTGGCCGCGCTCCTGCCCGGCGACCCGTCCTGGCGGGACGGCGCCGCCGTGGACGGGCGGGGCCGGGTGGTCCTCGACGAGGAGCACGAGCAGCGGCTCACCGCCTGGATGCAGGAGCACCTGCTCCTCGGCTGGGCGCGGTGCGAGACGAAGGACGACGTCGACGCCCTCGAGCAGCGGTGGATCCGCGAGCACCAGCCGGTGCTCAACACCGAGGCCACCGGGCACGGGCCGGAGCTGACCGAGCTCAAGCGGGTCTTCCGCGAGGGCCTGCCCGTGCGCTCCTGAGCCCTCGGGCCGCGGCGGCCGCCGCGGTAGAATGGGTGCCCAGCACGCACGTGGTCGTCGGGGGCCGACATGAAGAACACCGGGAGCAGCAGCGGAGCCACCGTCTGGGTGGTCCTGATCGCCGTGGTGGTCGCCGTCGTCCTGTTCCGGTTCTTGATCCTCGGCGGCGTGGCCCTCCTCGGGCTGGCCCTGCTCGGCCTGCTGGTCTGGCTCAGCGCCGCCGTCATCACGAGCCGGACCCGCGCCATCGGCGAGTCCGCGCCCACTGACGACGACGAGCAGCCGCCCGCCGCCCGGTGGGCCGGGCAGCCCTCCGCGGAGGAGGCCCGGGCGGCAGGGGCGTCCAACATGCGCACCGCCTGGATCTCGTGGCACCTCCGCTCCCTGCCCCCGCCGGAGGACAGCCGGGATCCCCGGCTCCTCACCGGGACGCTGTCCGTGGTCCCCCAGGCGGACTGGGACGTGGACCGGCTCCGGCAGCACGGCCGGGCGCTGTGGTCCCTGCGCAGCCACGCGCGGCGGCACGAGCTCCTCGATCAGCTGGACGCCCGCCTGGACCGGGTGGTCGCGATGCTCTCCGATGCGACCGACGACGAGTTCGACACCAGCCTCGGCCAGGTCAACGACCAGTACCTGTACCACCCGGACCGGCAGGTCCGCACCGCCTACCTGGAGGGCGGGGCGCTGGGCGTGGACCTCATCATGGACGCCGTCACCGCCGCCCGGGCCCAGGCCCGCGAGGACGCCGCCACGAGAGCCGCCGCGGAGGCCCTGGCCCAGCAGCGCACCGCCGCGCTCCGCGCCCTGCGGGAGACCCACCACCCCACCGAGGGCCGGGACGCCCACGCCGCCTGGGACGAGGAGGCCCGGAAGCTCGAGGAGTGACCCGGCCGGCGCTCGGGTGTCCTGGCGCGGGGCTGCGGTGTCGCTGGACGCTGGCAGACTCGTCTCATGGACGAAGCCGCGCTGCCGTTGTGGATGGAGGTCGTCCGTGCGCTCGGCGCCGGCCTGGGCCCTCTTCTGTTGTTCCTCTCGGCGGTCATCGCCGCAGTCATCGCCTGGAAGGCCTACCGGCAGCGCAAGGCGGCGGACGAGCTGTCATACCGACAACGCAAGCAGGCCGACGACCGCGCCGAATGGTGGCGCCGAACCCAGTGGGCCATCGACTACGCCTCCGACCGTGACGACGAGCGAACGCGGATCGGCATCCGTGCCCTGGACTACCTCATGGTTTCCGAACTGGCGACGGAGGAGGACATTGCGCTCGTCCGGGGGATCCTCGATGCGGTCATCGAAGGGAGCCGGGCCCGCGACTACAATGGATCCACAGGACAGGGAGAACCCACAGCATTCGACCCATGGTGGTGTCCCTGGAAACGCAGAGGCGAGTGACTCCTATGGACAAGAAGACGCCCCGGTACAAGGTGGGCCTCACCCATGCTTTCGACGAACTGGTGACGCCGAATTCCGATGGGACCTATAGCATCCGCATTCCCAGCGAAGGGGACCGCGTCATCGTGGTGCCCTCGAAGTCCAAAGCCGAGATCATCGCCGAGGCCGAAGCGTTGCGGATCAAGCTTTCTGCCGCCTGACAGAGCCCGGCGACTCATGACGGGGCGCCGGAACGGATCGACCGTTCCGGCGCCCCGTCATCGCGCCCGGGCCGGGGTCACCGGGGGTGGTGGGACTCCTCGAGTTCGAAGACCGGAGTGGGGAGACCCTCCATCCGGGCCTTGAGCTGCAGCGCGAGGTACTTGGAGTAGTGCCTGCTCTGGTGCAGGTTCCCGCCGTGGATCCAGAGGTTCTCCACGTTGGTGGGCTTCCACATGTTGCGCAGCTCGCCCTCCCAGGGGCCCGGGTCTCGGGTGGTGTCGGAGCCGTAGCCCCAGCACTTGCCCACGCGGTCGGCGACCTCCGGGGAGATGAGGTCCGCGAGCCACTGGTTCATGGACCCGTACCCGGTGGCGTAGACGACCAGGTCCGCCGGCAGCTCGGTCCCGTCGTCGAGCACCACCGCGTCCTCCGTGAGCCGGTCGACCTGGCCGGTGGCCAGCTGGACCCGCCCGTCGATGATCAGCTGCGAGGCGCCCACGTCGATGTAGTACCCGGAGCCACGGCGCAGGTACTTCAGGAACAGCCCGGAGCCGTCCTCCCCGAAGTCGAGGTCGAAGCCGGCCGCCTCGAGCGCGTCGTAGAACTCCCGGTCCCGCTCGGCCATCGCCTCGAACGCGGGCCGCTGGACGTCCGGCAGGACCCGGTACGGCCACGACGCGAACAGCATGTCCGCCTTCTCCGTGGTGATGCCGGACTCCAGCGCCTCCTCCGAGTAGAGCGGCTTGAGGACCAGGTCCATGAGCGACTCACTGCGGGAGATGTGGGTGGAGGAGCGCTGGACCATGGTGACCTCGGCCCCGTGCTCCCAGAGGTCCGCGCAGATGTCGTGGGCGGAGTTGTTGGAGCCGATGACCACGGCCTGCTTGCCGGCCCAGTCGTCTCCGCCGGCGTGGGAGGAGGAGTGGTGCTGCGCGCCCCGGAAGACGTCGGCGCCGGGGAACCGGGGGATGCTCGGGTACCCGGAGACGCCCAGCGCGAAGACCAGCTGCGTGGGATGCAGCGTGATCTCCTCGCCGTCACGGTCCACGACGACGGTCCAGGTCCCGGACTGCTCGTCCCACTCGGCCGACCGGCACTCGGTCCTCGCCCAGTAGTTGAGCTCCATGATGTCGGCGTAGTGCATGAGCCAGTCGGCGATCTTGTCCTTGGCGGGGAACACCGGCCAGTCGTCCGGGAACGGCAGGTAGGGCATGTGGTCGTACCAGACCGGATCGTGCAAGTGCAGGGACTTGTAGCGGTTGCGCCAGGCGTCGCCGGCCTTCTCGTGCTTGTCCACCACGATCGTGGGGATGCCGAGGCGTTCCAGCCGCGCGGCCAGGCCGATCCCGCCCTGCCCGCCGCCGACGACGAGGCAGTAGGGCTGCTCCGTCCGGCCGAGGGCCTCCTCCCGCGCCCGGCGCCGCTCCAGCCAGGTGGTGCGCTCCCGAGTGATCTCGTGGACGACCCCGCGGTCCCGGCGCGGGCCCTTCTGCTCCTCGAAGCCTCTCAGGTCCTGCAGCGTGGTCAGCAGGGTCCACGCCTTCCCGTCGCGCAGCCGGAGGCAGCCCCACCCGGAGCCGGCGGAGGTCTCGAAGCGCACCCAGCACTCCGTGACCCCGTCCGTCGTCGTCGGTTCGCCCTCGATCTCCCACCCGGAGGGCCGGACGTGCGGCAGGGTCTGCGCGAGCATTCGGCAGATCCGGTCACGGCCCTCCAGGGTCTTCAGGTTCCAGGTGAACGCCAGGAAGTCGCGCCAGTAGCCGTCCTCCTCGAACAGCTCCGCCGCCGCCTCCGCGCTGCCCTGGGCGAGCGCGTCCTCCAGGGCG
The DNA here is from genome assembly GCF_947500125.1 of uncultured Kocuria sp. Lineage (GTDB taxonomy): Bacteria > Actinomycetota > Actinomycetes > Actinomycetales > Micrococcaceae > Kocuria. Next base: position 96,050 of record NZ_CANMRA010000006.1, read on the forward strand.
CGCAGCCAGGAGCGGGCGGTGTCCGCGCCGGCCTCCACGCCGGTGTCGATGGTGGTCATGGTTCCTCCTCGATGTACGCCGGACGCCCGGTGACATAGGCTCCGATGTGATGCGTGTCACCACTGTGGGGCCGCGGGGGTTTCCGCGGCGTTGCATCACGACGGGCGCAGCGGCATCGGGGCTGTCCCCGTGACACCGGGACGGCCGCGGAGGACGCCGCGGAGGACGGAGGAGCGCGCTGTGGACAGCTGCAGATCGAAGAGGGCACCGGAACGGGTGCGTTCCGCCTGGGAGCGGTGCGCCGCCCGGGGTCTGTCCCGCGACCTGGACGGCCCGCGCGAGGTGCTCCCGGACCACGAGGTGGAGCACCAGCGCGCACTCTCACCGCTGGGGGCGCACGTCGATCTCGTCGCCGACCTCCTGGGCGTCGTCCGCGACGCGACCGAGGCCCGGGTCGCCGTCCTCACGGGACCCGACGGCACGGTGCTGTGGCGGCGCGGGGGACGCTCGCCGCTGGGGCGCGCCGACGGGCTCGGCTTCGTCGAGGGCGCCGGGTGGGACGAGCACGGCGTGGGCACCAACGCGATCGCCCAGGCGTTGCGCAGCGGGGGCGCGGAGGAGCTGCGGGGCACGGAGCACTTCGCCCTGTCCCACAGCGCCTGGGACTGCACGTCCGCCCCGGTGCACCACCCGGGCAGCGGAGAGGTGCTCGGCGTCATTGACCTGTCCGGGCCCCGGGGCACCGCCACCCCGGACACCAGGGGCCTGGTCCGCTCGGCCGCGCGCGTGGTCGAGACGCTGCTCGCCGTCCAGACGTCCCCGCGGTCCGACGGCGCCGGCGCGACCGGCACTCCGTCCCTGGAAGTGCGCCTGCTCGCGGAGCCGGCCATGGCCCGCGTGGGCGGCGGGGACTGGTTCGTCCTGCCGACGCGGTCGGCGGAGATCCTCGCGCTGCTCAGTCTGCGCGAGCGCGGGTGGAGCGCCGAGGAGATGGCCTACGAGCTCTACGGCGAGCACGGCACCCCGGGCACGGTCCGCACGGAGATCCACCGGGTGCGCCGCCGGCTCGGCGCGGTGATCACCACCGGGCCCTACCGCTTCGCCGATCCGGCCGCTGTCACCAGCGATGTCCTGCGGCTCCGGACCGCTCTCGAACAAGGCGAGGTGGCCCGGGCCCTGAACATCTACCGGCAGCCGCTGCTGCGGTCCTCGGACCTGCTCACCATCGAGGAGTGGCGCTCCGAGCTGGACCAGGAGACCGCGGAGGCCGTGCGGCGCAGCGGCGACTCCCGGATCCAGGCCCGCTGGTCCCACACCGAGATGGGGCACGCCTACCAGCGAGGGTGAGCCCACTCGTGCGTCGCCGCCCGGGCGGACGACCGGACGCCGGCGCTCCCCCACGCCGCGCAGGACCCTGTGAGTGTCGGTGAATCCGGTGAATCTTGTGAATCTCGCTCCCGGTACAGGGCTGGCTCCTCAGCCCTGCGGCAGCTGGGCGTCGGGGTACTTCGCCCGGACCGCGTCCCAGTCCCCGGCCAGCGCGAGCGGGTCCATCCACGCGATGTTCCACCGGTGGCCGTCCGGGTCGGCGAACTTCCGGTAGCACGTGTAGCCGTAGTCCTCGCGGCCCCCCGCGGTCGCGCCGGCGGCCACCGCCCGGTCGACCAGGACGTCGACCTCCTCGGGGATGTCGACGACCAGGGCGTAGCTGCCGCTCACGGTGCGGCCGGGGTCCGCGAGCTCCTGGTCCGCGCCGACGACCTGCTGCATGAACTGCCGCTCGACGAGCGTCACCCCGAAGTTCTCAGCGAGATCCAGGATCGTACTGTGCTCCGCCTCCATGCCGGGGGCCGTCCGCCAGCCCAGGGCCTGGTAGAAGGACCGCGAGCGCTCCAGGTCGGCGACGGGGATGTGGGGAAAGAACTTGTACGCCACGGGAACTCCTGGAGCATCGACGGGCCGGGGTCCTCATGCTCCTCCCGCCCCGCGGGCGGCACAACGGATGACCGCTGTGTTGCGGCCCCAGGGGCCTCCGCACGACGGCGGAGGCCCCGCGCGGCTCACTCGGGCCAGGCGTTCTCCTGGATGATCCGCACGAAGTCCTCCCGGTGGAAGTCGGGGTCGAAGTGGGCGAGCACGTCGTCGTTCATGGTGCCGAAGGTGGTCTCGGGCCGGTCGACCATGCCGTCGTGGAACGCGCGGAGAATCTTGTTCTTGAAGTCCGGCCGGGGGTGCGCGGCGACGACCTCGGCGCGGTGCTCCTCGGCGATCTCGTCCAGGTCGAGGCCCAGAACGTCGGTCTCGACGCCCAGCGTGACCACGGCGACCTCAGGCGCCAGGCGCAGGGGGATCTCAGGCGTGGTGTGCAGGGCGATCGCCAGCCACACGTTGCGCGCCTCCTCCGCCGAGCGGCCGTGGTCGCGCAGGAACGCCTGGGCCGCCTCGGCGCCGTCGATCTCGAAGCGCTGGTGCTTGGTGCGGTGCTCCTGCGTGAGGCCGAGATCGTGGAACATGGCCCCGACGTAGGCGAGCTCGGGGTCCACCTCGGTCCCGCGCGCGGCGGACTTGAGCATCCCGAAGAGGAAGACCCGGCGGGAGTGGTGGAACAGGCTCTCGTCGGCGGCCCGCTGGACCAGCTCGGTGGTCTCGCGGACGAGGGCGGAGTCCGGGACGGTGATCCCGGCGATGGTCTCGGGCATGGTGTCTCCTCTGCTCGGGTGAATGGTGTCGTGCGGGACCGGCACGTGACCGGTCCGCCTCCACCCTCTCAGGAAGCGCACTCAGGCGGGCGAGCAGCGGGAGCGCAGGATCGACAGGCCCTCCCCCGTCAGGTCGTCGCAGTAGGGTTCCCGGCCGGCCATCGCCATGACGATCGCCAGCGTGGTCCCGCTGACCAGGGGACCGGAGCCGTACTCGAAGGGGCCGTCGGTCGCCACCAGGTGGAGGCCCTGGGCCGCGCTGCGGCTGGGCACCGCGAAGTCCTTGCCCACGTGGAACCGCGCCACCGCGGTCACAGTCTCGACCGGCGGCGTGCGCGGCAGCCCCAGCGGGCGGCGGATGTCCTGGCCGTGGACGACGACCTCCCCCAGCCACGCCGCGGTGTCCTTGGAGGGCGCCACGGTGTTCCCGACCACCGCCCGGAACCGCTGGAGCGTCTCGGCCGGGGTGGCGCCCCGGTGCTCCTCGAGGCGGCGCTGGTTGTGCCGGTCGAAGTCGAAGCGGGCGCCCAGCACGCTCCGGAGCCAGCGGAGCCGGCCGATGCTCGCGGCCGCGGTGAGGTGGGCGACGACGTCCTCGACGGTCCACCGCCCGCACAGGGACGGTTCCGCCCACTGCGCGTCGTCCAGGCAGGCCAGGTCCTCGGCCAGGCGCGCGCGCTCGGCGTGGACGGCCGCCCACAGGTCTCCCGGGCTGGTCGGCTCCATGAGTCCACTCAAGCACACGCCGGCGGATGCCGCCCCCCCCCCTCTGCAACCTCGCCACCGCTACCCCCGCGAACTCACCACATCCACCCCACCCGGGCGCACCAACACCGGCATCTCGGGTAGCACCGGTGAGTTCGGCGAGAGGGGTGGGCGGTGCCGGACAGGAGGGCGGCACGGTGTGCCGAGGCCTTCGGTGTCCGCCGATCCCGATAGCGTGGCACTGGACCCACCCCCTGGGAGAGCACCCCCCGACCGCACGAGGAGCCTCGATGACGAGCATCCGATTCCTCCACACGAGCGACTGGCAGCTGGGCATGACCCGGCACTATCTCGAGGGCGAGGCCCAGTCCCGCTACACGGGCGACCGGGTCGAGACGATCCGCCGCATCGGGGAGCTGGCCCGCGCCCGGGGATGCGCGTTCGTGGTGGTGGCCGGCGACGTCTTCGAGCACGCCAACCTGAGCCGGCGGGACGTGGGGCGGGCCCTGGACGCGATGTCGGCCGTGGGGCTGCCGGTGTACCTGCTGCCCGGCAACCACGACCCGCTCGGCCCAGGATCCATCTACGCCCAGGACGCCTTCCGGCACCTGAAGCCGGACAACGTCGTCCTTCTGGACGAGGTGGGCCCGTGGCCCGTGACCGCGGGCGTCGAGCTGGTGGCCGCGCCCTGGCGCAGCAAGCGCCCCGACGCGGACCCGGTCGCCCCCGCCCTCGAGGGTCTGGACGCCGACGGCACCCTGCGCGTCGTGGTGGGCCACGGCATGCTCGACGAGCTGGACCCCGACCGCGCGTCCCAGGTCACCGTCCGCCGCGCGCCCCTGGACGAGGCCCTGGCCCGCGGGGCGATCCACTATGTGGCCCTGGGCGACCGCCACATCCGCTGGCCCGAGGACGACCGCGGCGCGATCCACTACTCCGGGACCCACGAGTCCACGGGCTTCCGCGAGCCCGGCCGCGGCCACGTCCTGGAGGTGGCGCTGGACGGCGGCACCGTGGAGGTGACCTCGCACGAGGTGGGGCAGTGGGAGCACCGCGTCCTCGAACGGCAGCTCGACGGCGCCGACGACGTCGGGACGCTGCGGGCCGAGCTCGCCGCCCTCACTCCGAAGGAGCGGATCATCCTCAAGACCGTCTTCACCGGCACCCTGAACCTCTCGGAGTCCTCGGAGCTGGACGGTCTGCTGGAGCAGCAGGCCGAGGTCTTCGCGAGCCTCAACGCGTGGGAGCGGCACACCGATCTCGTGGTCGTCCCGGACGAGCACGAGTTCGAGGACCTCGACGTCGGCGGATACGCCGCCGACGCCGTGACCGAGCTGCGCGAGCTGGCCGGCTCGGAGTCCGAGGATGCGCCCGCCGCCGGGGACGCGCTCCGGCTCCTGTACCGCCTCGTGGGAGGAGCGACCCGATGAAGCTGCACCGTCTCAAGCTGGAGAACTTCCGCGGCGTGACCGCCCGCGAGATCGTCTTCCCCGACGCCGGGGTGGTGGTGCTGACCGGCCGCAACGAGATCGGCAAGACCTCGATGATCGACGCCCTGGACGCGCTGATCGAGCTCCCGGACAACAGCAAGCACAAGAAGATCACCGCAGCGAAGCCCGCCGGCCGGGACGTGCCCGTCCTGGTGGAGGCGGAGTTCTCGATCGGGACCACCCGCGCGATCTACACCAAGCAGTGGCTGAAACGGCCGTCCACGACCCTGGAGTACATCTCGGGCCCCCGGAGCGGCCACAAGCTCACCAGCCGTGAGGCCCACGACGCCGCCGAGCAGCTGTGGGGCGGGGCCGACACCGCGCTGTGGAAGGCCCTGCGCTTCATGCAGGCCGGCGGGCTGACCCAGAACGCGCTGACCGACAGCGCGGCCCTGCGCCGAGCCCTGGAGTGCCACGCCGGCCAGGCCCAGGGCGACGACCGCGAGGTCGCCTCCCTCCTGGAGCGCGTGCGCGCCGAGGGCGACAAGTACTGGACCTCGACGCGGAAGAAGAACGCCAAATATCTCCAGGCCGAGACGGACTGCCGTGCGGCCGAGGCCGCGGCCGCGGAGGCCGCCGAGGAGCTGCGGGGCATCGCGGTGGTCGAGGAGGAGCTCGCCGAGCTCACGGAGGAGATCACCGCCACCGGCCGGAAGCTCGGGACCGCCCGCGCGGAGAAGACGGAGCTGGACCGTGCCGCCGCGGAGATCGAGGCCGTCCAGCGGCAGCGCCAGGAGGCCCAGCGCCGGAAGGACGCCGCCCAGGGCGAGCTCGACCGCGCCCGGGAGCGCACTGCCCGACGTGCGGAGCTCGTGGCCGCGCTGACCGCCGACGAGGAGCGCAGCGCGGCGCTGGCCGAAGAGCTCCAGGCGTGCGAGACCGAGCTGACCCCGGTGCGTGAGCACGCCGCGGAGGCCGAGGAACGCCGGACCGCGGCCCAGGCCGCCGTGCAGGAGGCCCGGGCGGCCCACCGCTCCGCCCGGGAGGACCGGAGGCACCTCGACGACGTCGAGCGCCACCGCCGCGTACTCGAGATCCTGGACTCGCTCGAGGCGGTCCGGGCGCAGCTGGCCGAGCTGCGGTCCCGTCCCGGCACGGAGGTCGACGAGGACGTCCTGGACGAGCTGGAGCGGGCCGAGCGGGCGGCGGAGACGGCCGAGGCGGAGCTGGCCGCCGGCAGCGCCCGGGTGGAGCTGACCGCACTGGGCCGCGCGCGCCCGATCACCCGCGGTGACGCCACCGAGGAGATCGCCCCGGACGAGCCGTGGTCCGTCCCGGTGACGGACGAGGTCGAGGTCGAGATCCCCGGCGAGTGGCGGCTGCGGGTCTTCCCGGAGCAGGGCATCGCGGCCCGCCGGGACGCCGCCCGCACGGCCCGGGAGAGATTCACCGCGCTGCTGGCGCGGCACGGGGTCGGCTCGGTCGCCGAGGCCCGCGCCGAGTGGCGCGCCGCCCAGGAGCTGGCGCAGCAGGTGCGCGAGGCCGTGGCCCAACGCGACCGCCTGCTCGACGGCGAGGACGAGAGCCGCCTGCGCGACGACCGGGACCGCCTCGCCGCCGCCATCGAGCAGTACGGCGACCGGCGGGACCGCGATGCTCCCCTGCCGGAGACCGCCGCCGCCGCCCAGGAGACGGTCGAGGCCACCGAAGCCGCGCTCACCGAGACCGAGGACACCGCGCTCCATGCCGAGGCCGCTGCCCAGGCCGCCCGGTCCGCCCTGGAGTCCGCCCAGACGACGCTGCACTCCCTCCAGGGCGCCGCGCTTGAGCAGGAACGCGCCCTCACCGGCTCCCGGACCCGGCTCGAGGACGCCCGCCGCGAGGTCCCGGACCAGGACCTCAACCGCGCCGCCACCGCGGCGGCCGAGGCGCTCGCCGCGGTCCAGGCGGAGATCGACGGGCACGAGGCGGCCCTCGCCGGCCTCGACGCGGACCGGGTGCTCGCCGATCAGCAACACGTCACGGACGAGATCGAGGGGCTCGAGTCCCTGTTGGGCGAGCGGCGGGGACGCCACCAGTCCCTGGCGGGCCGGCTCGAGGGCATGGGCCGGGACCGGGTGCAGTTGGCCCACGACCAGGCCGAGACGCGGCTCGAGGCGGCCCGGCGCCACCTCGCCGGGATCGAGCGGCGGGCCGAGGCCGCCCTGCTCCTGGAGCGGACGCTGCTGGAGCACCGCGAGCGCGCCCATGCCCAGTACGTCCAGCCGTTCCGCACCGAGGTGGAGCATCTCGGCAGGTCGGTCTACGGTCCGGACTTCGAGGTCCAGGTGAGCGGTTCCCTGGAGGTGGAGCAGCGCAAGCTCGACGGCGACTGGCTGCCGTTCGCCGCCCTCTCCACGGGCGCCAAGGAGCAGCTGGTGATCCTCATCCGGCTCGCCACCGCCCTGCTCGTGGACCCGGAGGACGGGGTGCCGGTGCTGCTCGACGACGCCCTGGGCCACTCCGACCCCCAGCGGCTCCGCCGGCTGGCCTCGGCCATCACCACCGCCGGGGAGCGGACCCAGGTGATCGTGCTGACCTCGAACCCCGAGCGCTTCGCGAACCTGCGGGAGGCCCACCGCATCGAGATGTGAGCGATGCCCGCCCGCGGCTGGACCGGGCGGAGTCACACGCGCACCGGCCGGCCGGGATGGTCCCCCGAGTGACGTGGCGCACATAGACTCGTGCCCACCGAGGTAAGGGGTGGGCATGAGCATCGAGGACGAACGGCGTTCCCGGGCTGCCACCACGGGGACGAACGGGCAGGGGTCGAACCCTCGAGCCCCACATGACCGCGATGCCCGAGAAGCAGGCCTGGAACGGGCCCTGGAGGACATCCAGCAGGTCGGGATCGAGGCGAGCGAGCTGCTGTGCCGGGAGGGCCTGAAGCCGGCCAAGCTCGTGTACGTCCCCCGGGACGCCCGCTCCTATCCCCTGGTCGGCCACGCGTTCTCCCGGGTCTCGTGCGGCTACGGGTGGCACGTCGTCCGCGGCGTGGTCGTCGGCACGGACGGCCGGCTGTGGGCGCGCAAGCGGGACCACGACTCCACCCCGCAGAAGGACCTGGACGCGTGGCGGCTGGACGTGGAGCCACCCGGCGGCCCGGCCGAGCTGCCCCACCCCGTGCAGTACGACGGGACCTCCCTGCACACCGTGCGCCGGCTCTCGGAGCACGAATACCTGAAGGTCGACCTCATCGAGCGCCTCACGGACGGCTACGCCCGGCTGCTCATCCTCCACCACCGCCGGAGATCCTGACGGGGCGCCTCGGACACGACGTGCCAGGGATCCGGCGCGGCTCGGAAGCACCGCGCCGGCGGTGACCGGCACCGAGGCCCAGTCCCGGCACCGCGGTCAGGGACGGACGGCGCGGTCCCCGCGGCCCGACGGCCGGTTCTGGAGGAGGCCGAGGAGCACGAACAGGGCCAGCGCCATGACCAGGCCCGCGTAGCCGACGGCCGTGGGCACCAGACCGACCGCCCCCACCACGGCACCGGCCGCCACGGCAGGAATGCTGTGGGAGAGATAGCTGACCACGTAGATCGCCGAGAGCAGCCCCGCCCGCTCGTGCGGTGCCGCCTGGGGCAGGAGCGAGCGCAGCACCCCGAGGAAGCCGGCGCCGAAGCCGACGCCGGCCAGCACCGTCGCCGCGAGGTACAGGCCCACGGACCCGACGGCGAGCGCCGCGATCGTGGCGGCCATGCCTGCCACCAGGACGCTCATGCCCACGGCGAGCACCCGCCGCGGCGCGGTCGAGCCGAAGAAGAGGATCGCGATCCCGCCGGTGCCCGTCAGGGCCGCGACCACCACACCGGTGAGGACCACGGAGTCCGCCCCGGTCAGCGAGCGGACCAGGCTGGGACCCAGGGAGATGATCAGCCCGCCCAGGGACCAGCACGCGGCCGCGGCGGGCAGCACCCACACCGCCGAGCGCCGCACGGCCGGCGGGAAGGAGACGCGCGGGCGCAGCGAGGCCAGCGCCCCGGGGACCCGCTCCACGGTCTCGGGACCGAGCGCCGTGCCCACGACCTGCAGCACCAGCAGCCCCAGCAGCACGAGGTAGATGGCGTCGATCATTCCCGGGGCGGCCGCGACGATGAGGCTCGAAGCCACGGCCCCGCCGGCCAGCCCCAGGATCGGTCCCGCCCCGGTGATCACGGTGCCCAGCCCCCGGCGGCCCACCGGCTCGAGCTCGATCACGTAGGCGCCGAGAGCGCCGGTCGCCGTGCCGGTCGCCACGCCCTGGACCAGCCGTGCCACCACCAGGGTCGTCTCGCTGTCGGCCAGCACGAACACGACCATCGCGGCGATCTCCAGGACCAGCGCGACCAGCAGCACCGGGCGGCGCCCGACGTGGTCGGACAGCGACCCCACCGTGAGCAGGGCGGTGAGCAGGGCCACCACGTAGGCGGCGAAGATGACGGTCAGCACGACCGGCGGGAAGCCCCACAGGTCCTGGTACAGCGGATACAGCGGACTGGGCGCACTGGAGGCGGCCAGGAGCACCACCAGCACGGACGCCTGCACCCAGAACGCCGCCTTCGCGGACAGCACGGGGCGACGGCGGGGCGCGGCGCCGGAGCGGAGAAACATGCAGGGCCTTTCGGGACGGACCAGGGAACGCGATGTCGTCGCGTCAACCTCACGGTAGCGCCGCCGGTGGATCCCAGGGGACTCACTCCGCCCCGGCGGGATGCCCTCGTCCCGCCCCGGCCCCTCAGAAGGCCCGCCCCCGGCCGATCAGGGGTACAGGCCCCGCGTGCGGTGGGCGTCGGCCACACGCTCCACCGCGGTGACGGTGGCGGCCTCGCGCAGGGTGAGGCCCCGGGCCGAGGCGACGTCGAGCAGGTGGTGCCAGGCGGAGAGCATGCGGTGCTCGAGACGGTGGTCGACCTCCTGGCGGGACCACCAGTAGGCCTGGTTGGACTGCACCCACTCGAAGTAGGAGACGACCACGCCCCCGGCGTTGGCCAGGATGTCCGGCACCACCAGCACCCCGGCCTCGGCGAGGACCCGGTCGGCCTCGGCGGTGGTGGGGCCGTTGGCACCCTCGACGACGACCCGGGCCCGGACCTCGTGGGCGTTGGCGCCGGTGAGCACCCCTTCCACCGCCGCGGGCACCAGGAGGTCCACCTCGAGGGTCAGCAGCTGTTCGCCGGGGATCGTCTCGGCCCCGGGAAAGCCGACGACGGAGCCGATGACGGCCACGTGCTCCTGGAGGGCACGGATGTCCAGGCCGTCGGCCCGGTGGACCGCTCCGTACTGGTCGGAGACGGACACGACCTTCACCCCGGCCTCGGTGAGGAACAGGGCGGCGTCGGCGCCCACCTTCCCGAAGCCCTGCACCGCCGCGGTGGCCCGCGCGGCGGTGATGCCGACGTGCTCGAGGGCGGCCAGCGCGATGTGCACCACCCCGGCCGAGGTCGCCGAGGCCCGGCCCAGGGACCCGCCGAGGCTCACCGGCTTGCCGGTGACCACCCCGGGCACGGTGTAACCCGAGGAGACCGAGAAGGTGTCCATCATCCAGGCCATGGTCTGCTCGTCCGTGCCGATGTCCGGGGCGGGGATGTCCTTGTCCGGGCCGATGATCGGCAGGATCTCGGAGGTGTAGCGGCGGGTCAGCCGTTCGATCTCGGGGCGGGAGTACCGGCGGGGGTCCACGGTGATGCCGCCCTTGGCCCCGCCGTAGGGGACGTCGATCAGGGCGCACTTCCAGGTCATCCACATCGCCAGGGCACGGACCTCGTCGAGGTCGACCTGCGGGCTGTAGCGCACCCCGCCCTTGGCCGGGCCCCGGGAGACGTTGTGCTGGACCCGGTGGCCGGTCAGCACCTCCACCGACCCGTCGTCACGGCGCAGCGGGATGCTCACGGTCATCTCCCGCCGCGGGCTCGCCAGCAGGGCATGCAGACCGGGCTCATAGTCCAGGGTGGCCACGGCGGAGGCCAGCTGCGCCTGGGCATCGACCAGTGGGCCCACGGTGTGGGAGGTGGCACCGATCCCGGGCAGGGACGACACATCGATGGTCATGGCAGCTGGTTCTCCTGAAGGCAGTGAGGGGGAGGTCGCGGCACGAAGGCTCCGCCTTGCGGAGTGTGACGTGCACAACACCAGTGTGCGCCTCCAGAATCGTCAGGAACAGCGATGGATAGTGCACATGAACCATCAGGATCACTTATCGGTTTCCGGTTGGTGCTCGTGGACTCCAGAACGCTCCGACGCGTTCCGCGGTCCGGGAGAGCAACGGCACGCGCGCCGGCGCCTCCCCTACCGATCGCTGCGGCGACGCACGATCTCGGTGATCCACGCGGGGGCGTACGGGGACGTGCAGTTCGGCGGGGTCGGATAGTCCTTGAGCACCTCCAGGCGCTCACCGATCTCGAGAGCCCGGGTTCGGTGCTCCGGGTGCTCGATTCCGATCTGCGCCAGGCAGGTGTTCATCGCCCACTGCAGGCGCTCCGGGGCGTCCTGCATCTGCGCCTCGATGACGTCGAGCAGACCGGCCAGGTCCAAGCCCTCGGGCTTCTTCGCCACGCGCTCGGTGGTCAGCGCCCAGCCGGCGCTCGCGACCGCCGGATCCGGATCGGCGAACCACGCCACGCGCAGCTCCTCGGCGTGCGGGCTCTTCTTCACCACGTAGTTCACGAGCCAGTCCTGGACCTTGGGGGTGCGCGCCTCGCGCACCATGGCGTCCAGCTCGTCCCGCGCGAACGCCTTCGGGCGGCAGATCAGGAGCGCCAGCAGTCTCGCCGCCGTGTCACCGGTCTCCCAGAGCCGGCGCGCGAGGTCCTGCTGCGTTCCCAGGCGCTTCGCGATCGCCCGCAGCTTGGTGAGGTTCACCCCGTGGTTGTCGCCGTGCCGCTCGTTCACCGCGCGCACCCTGGGGTCCTCGAGCGCGGCCAGCTCGGCCATAACCTCGGCCACCGTCGTCTCGGCCACCTCAGCCTCCTGCCCGTCTCGGATGCGATCCAGCCTACGAGGAGAGCGAGGCCGGCGAGCGGACCCGACGTCGTCCGCCGCCTGCGGCGTGGCTCGGGGCCTGCGGGCAGGGAACCCCGCCGACCCCGGCCACCCCTGTTCTCGATCGTGAACAAAGCCGCCATGTGCTCGTCGCGGGGCATTCACGGCGTGCTGGTCCGCTGTTCGACTTCCCCTGTTGGAGTCGGTCCCCGGAAGCACCCCCCGACGCCGTGAGGACACAGACCGAGATGACGACAGCACAGACCCAGGCCATGACCCCGGTAGGACGCCGCGGACTCCTCAAGGCCGGCGGGGCGATGAGCGCCGCCGCCGCCCTGTCCGCGCTGATGGGCAACACCGCGCACGCCGCCCAGGGGCGTGCGCGCGGTGACGACACGATGCAGGCGCCGGACAACGGCGGCTACGGACCGCTGCGGCCGGCACCGGGCGGCGATCTGCTGCTGCCGGCCGGCTTCTCCTACGTGGCCTTCGGCCACACCGGCACCCCCATGAGCGACGGCACGCCGACGCCCGGCAAGCACGACGGCATGGCCGCCTTCCAGGGCGAGAACGGCATGATCAACCTGGTGCGCAACCACGAGCAGGCCGAGGGACCGGCCTTCGGCGCCCGCAGCTACAACCCGAACGCCGCCGGCGGCACCACCAACCTGGTCTTCGACCCCGCCACCATGGCGCTGGTCAGCACCTATCCGTCCCTGACCGGCACCATCCGCAACTGCGCCGGCGGCCCCACCCCGGCCGGGACGTGGCTGACCTGCGAGGAGACCTTCACCGGCCTGGACGTGGCGCACCCCCACGGCTACGTGTTCGAGGTCCCCGCGGACGCGACTGCGCCGGTGGACCCGGTGCCGCTGAAGGCCATGGGCCGGTTCACCCACGAGGCCGTCGCGATCGACCCGAAGACCGGCATCGTCTACGAGACGGAGGACCGCGGCACCTCGGGGTTCTACCGGTTCCTCCCGAACGACCGCGACCGCCTGGCCGCCGGCGGGCGGCTGCAGATGCTGGCCGTGAAGGACCAGCCGCAGTACGACACCCGCTACAGCCAGCGCGTCGGCAAGCCGCTGCCGGTCGAGTGGGTCGACATCGCGGACCCGGACCCGGACAGCACCGACACCCTGGCCGTGTTCAAGCAGGGCCACCAGCAGGGCGGCGCGGTCTTCGCCCGCCTCGAGGGCGCCTGGTACGGCGACGGCTCGATCTACATCAACTCCACCAGCGGCGGCGACGCCGGACTCGGCCAGGTGTGGGAGTACCGCCCCCGCGGGAACTCCGGCGGCCAGCTCGTGCTGGTCTACGAGTCGACCGACCCGGAGGTGCTGCAGGCCCCGGACAACCTCTGCGTGTCCCCGAACACCGGCGGTCTGGTGCTGTGCGAGGACGGCGGCGGCAAGGACCTGCTGCGCGGTGTCACCACCGAGGGCCGGATCTTCGACGTGGCGGAGCTGAACTCCCCGAGCACCAGTGAGCTGGCCGGCGCCACGTTCAGCCCGGACGGCCGGATCCTGTTCTTCAACGTGCAGAGCCCCGGCATCACCTACGCCGTCACCGGCCCGTGGGAGAACGGCGCGCTGTAGCGCAGCCGCCGCGCTGCGGCACCTGAGGCGACCGTGCAGGCGCCGCCCGGAGAGCTCCGGGCGGCGCCTCGCGGTTGAGAGCGGCCGGCCGAGCCGTCAGCCGGGCCCGGCGCTCCGGTCGGAGGCGCGCCACGAGCCGCGCACGGCCGCCGGCGACACACAACCGCTTCCCTGCGTCCGCCCTTGCCTCCGTCCCCTCGGGCGCGCACTGTGAGAGCCACGCACGAGGGCGCACCACCACAGGCCAGACCCTGGAAGCAGGCCGGTGGAGAGCACTCCATGGCCCATCGACCCGATCCGACCCGCCCATCCCGGGGCGGGTCCCCGGCCCGGCGCCGGCCCGTGACGATGTTCCTCCTCCTGGCCCTGGGCCTGGGCTGGGCGGCGCTGACGGCCCCTCTGCTCGCCGGTCTCCCGATGGAGCCGTTCCTGCTGCTCATGACCTACGTCGCCCTACTGGGCTCGGCCCTTCTGGCCACCCGCCTGGCCGACGGGCCGGGCGGCATCCGGCGGCTCCTCGGGCGGGCCTTCGCCTGGCGCTTCGGCGCGGGGCGCTGGGCCGTGGTCCTGCTCGGCATGCCGGTGCTCACCCTGGCCCTGGCGGCGGCGACCGGTTCCCTGCGCGCCCCGCCGGCCGGCTGGGCGGCCGAGGCGGGGTGGTACCTGTTCAACACCCTCGTCTTCGGGGCACTGGTGCTCAATCTGTGGGAGGAGACCGCCTGGGGCGGCTTCCTCCAGTCCCGGCTCACCGCCCGGCACGGCCTGGCATTCGCGGCTGTGCTCACCGCGCTGCCGTTCGCCGCGGTCCACCTGCCGCTGTACCTGGCCGAGGGCTGGAGCGGGGAGACCGCCCGGAACCTCGCGCTGCTCGTCCTGCTCGCGCCCGTCTACCGGTACCTGCTGGGCCTGCACCTGCTCGACACCGGCGGCAGCGTGCTGGCCATCGGCATCCAGCACGCCGCCTGGAACGCCGCGGGCAGCCTCGGGGCGGTGGAGGGCGAGTGGCAGGCCATCGTGGCGGTGGTCCTGCTCACGGTTCTGCTGGCGCTGGAGCGACGCCTCCGGGGCCGCGGCACCCGGCCGCTGGGCCGGGACGCCGAGCGGCGGGCGGCCGCCGCCTGGACGGCCCTGGGTAGCACGGACCTCACGGCCGCCGACGACGGCGCGTGAGAAAGCGGCCGATCCGAAGGAGCCCCCCATGGACATCGGTCCCCGCGTCCTGGTCCTCGGCGCCGGCCCGGCGGGCCTGGCCACCGCCGCCGAGCTGGGCGCCCTGGGCGTGCCGGCCACCGTGCTCGAGCGCGGCCCGCAGCCCGGCGCCGCCTGGACGGGCCGCTACGACGCCCTGCGGTTCAACACCTCCCGGCGCCACTCCGCCTTGCCCGGGGCGCCGTTCCCGCGCGAGTACGGCCAGTTCCCCACCCGCGACCAGTACATCGCCTATCTGCAGCGCTACGCCGCCGGTCGCGGCCTGGCCGTGGAGACCGGGGTGGAGGTCTGCGGGATCCGCCCCGACAGCGGCGGCTGGTGCGTCCGTACCTCGGCCGGCGAGCGGCACGCCGAGCACGTGGTGGTCGCCACCGGCGCCCTCAACCGGCCGAAGCTGCCGGCCTGGGCCGCCGAGGACGCCTTCGACGGCGAGGTCCTGCACGCCTCGGCCTACCGCAATCCCGCGCCCTTCGCGGGGCGCACGGTGCTGGTCGCCGGCGCCGGCACCAGCGGGATGGAGATCGCCCACCAGCTCGCGGCCGGCGGTGCCCGGCGGGTGCTGCTGGCCGTGCGCACCCCGCCCAACATCCTCCTGCGGGAGCTCCACGGCCTGCCCGGCGACCTGCCGGTCCCGCTGCTGCTGCGCCTGCCGGACGCGCTCGTGGACCGGCTGCTCTTCGCCCTCCAGCGCAGGACGGTCGGGGATCTCAGCGCCTACGGCCTGCCCCGCCCCACCGAGGGCGCCATGGCCTCGATCAGGAGCCGCGGCGTCACGCCCGCGATCGTCGACGCGGAAGTCCTCGACGAGATCCGCAGCGGAGCGATCGAGTGCGTTCCCGCGGTGGCCGGGCTCGACGGCGACAGCGTGCTACTGGCCGGCGGCCGGCGCGAGCCCGCCGACGCCGTGATCGCCGCGACGGGCTACCGGACCGGCCTGGAGGACCTCGTCGGCGGCCTCGGGGTGCTCGACGATCGCGGCCTGCCGCGGGACGGCACCGGCAGCGAGGTGGCCCCGGGCCTGCGGTTCGTGGGCTACGTGTTCCGCCCGGGCCTGACCGGGTATGTCGGGACGATCGCGAAGCGGGTGGCGCGGGAGATCGCGGCCACGGCCCCCTGACCGGATCGTCCACCGTGGCGGGCGGACCGGCGCGGAGCTGCTCTCCCGCCATCGTCGCGGAGCGGCCGGCCTAGGTGGGAAGGCGCCCCTGTCCGTCGGTTCTGTCCAGGTACTTCTTGATGCAGTGGACCGCCCCGAGGTTCTCAGCGAACGGGTGGAAATCTCCGAGCATCGTGACCTCAAAGCCGAGGGACTGCCAGACCTCCCGGTTCGCCTCGTCCGTCCTGGCCAGTTCGCTCCATGCGCCGTGCCCATAGGTGGGCAGCCACACACGCTTCGTCCCGTCGCTCCTGATCTGCGTCAGGGCGTTGTTGCCGGTCGCGAAATACCAGGTGCGCAATCTGTCAGCCGGGTCGTCCACATGGGTGAGCGGAAGAGGATTCCTGTGGACGTCGAAGCCCAGGGCGCCCAAGTGGAGTGCGATGTTGTCGAACACTTCCTGCATGGCCCCGGGCCAGAGCGGCACGTCCAGCATCTGCGCCGCCATCCGAGGGTCTCCCACGAGCAACCGGTATCGGCCGTCAGTGCCTCTGCCCGCCAGGGTGATGAACATGTCGATGTGGAAGAGAGGCTGGACCGTTCCGGCCTTGTTGCCGAAGTGGACGATCTCCTGCCATTCCGTCCCATCGACCGTGATCGGCCGGACCGCCTGAGCCGGCACGGGAACAGTGCTCCCCACATAGTGCATCACCCGGGACTTGTCCAAGTACTCCGAGTACAGGCGTCGAACGGTTGCCGGGGGGCTTTCGCCCGGAGCCGGGATGATCGCTTGATACACGTAGCTCAGCGAGTTGGCCGGATAGTCTGCGCCGATCAGGAAGAAGTCGTCGCCGATGAGCAGGTTTCCCCCCTGGAAGTAGAGGGGGGCCTGGGAATGACCCATGTCGGTGTGGTTGCTCACGATGTCCGCGAGGAGTGCGTCCGCATAGCGGGGGAAAGAGAACGGCTCGACGAAGGCAGGGGTTCCCGCGCCCTCGTCCTGCACGATGGCATAGCCGTCCTCAGCCCACACCGAGAAGTGCAGATGATCCGCGACGGTGATGACGTGGACGTCCCCTTGCCGGTCGGCGTCGAACCAGGCGCGCACTTCGGCCTCGACGGATTCGTGGGTGATCACCTCGAGGTCGACCTCCGGGCCGAGCTTGGACACCAGGTCCCGGTAAGCAACTGCCAGCAGGTTCGGGCGGCCGTCGACGTCCGTGACGGCATAGGAGGGGATGGCCAACAACATCCTGCCGATCTCCCCGTGGGTGCTCGACACCAGCCGCGGAATCCTGGGAACCCGTCTGGCGGCCTCTGCTTCCGCGGCCTCCGCCATGACGGTGCGCGCGAGGTAGAGCTGTCGCTGCCCTTCCTCGGGAACATCCCCTTCGGTGCGCGGACGGAGTGCCGCCACTTTCGGGTAGTGCCTTTCCATCTTCTGCTCCGGCATGCCGATCTCCCCACGGACGCGCGCGAACGATGTTCCCTGAAGCATGAGCCGATCTCGAGGGGATGGGAATATCGAAATGCAAGATGAAGAGCCGGGCGGTACCGACGGGGCCAGAGGGTGATTCCGGTGCCGAACGGCGAGAGGCCGCCGTCCACGGGCAAGGAACCCGGCTCGCGTTGATTTGCACTGAAGCTGCGGCAGGAGCACGCCCGACCCGCGACTGACATCCCCGGCGTCGGCCACGCGATCGGACAGTCGGTTGTCGAGCCACACCTGCCTTTCCCCGGCGCCGGCGTCCCGGGGACTGAGGACACCGCCACAGCATCAGCCGTGTGAATGGAAGAGCGGCACCACGACTCCGGGGCGTCACGAGCCGACGAAGGACGGCGTGGTGGGAGGCATTTCCGCAGATGGAGGCGCTGGGGAGGACGAGTGTGCCGCTTTGTGACACGGCATGGAACAGCACTTCGCCCACTAGATGCATGTAATTGCAAACGCAATCTACTATTCAGTAGTACGAGAGCGAGGGGCAATGAACATGGGGAACAGGCGGCTGATGGCCGCTTCGGCTCTGCTGATGACGGCGGCGCTGGTCACAGGCTGTGGAGAGGCCGAGGCAGTGCCTCCGGCGGGGCAGATGGTGGTGATCGCCGGGGACCGGCAGGGAATGTCATCCATCGTGGACGAGTCGAGCCGCGATCCGGAGATCGTCATCGCGTCGCTGCGCGAGCAGTTGATGGATCGTTTCGACCGGGACATGACGGTGTCCGTCATCCCGGCCGACGGGGATCCGCAGACGGCGCAGACCGAGATCTATGAGCTGGACACCGACAATCCGACCCAGCGCGCGGGGTCCCGGGAGAAGCGACTGGAGGACCTCAGCGAGAACCTGGCGGATCTCCAGGCTTCCTCCGGTGAGTCGGACGTCCTGAGCGCTCTCGACCTCGGAGGCCGACCTACCGCCGATTCCGAGAACAAGGTTCTCTACGTCTATGACAGCGGGGTGTCCACCGCCGGCCCCCTGGCCATGCAGAACGGACTGCTCGGCCCGCAGACCGACGTCGCCGAGATCGTGGGGCAGCTCCAGGACGCCGGCAACGTTCCGCACCTGGACGGCGTGGAGGTGCACTGGTGGGGCATGGGCCAGGTCCTGGACCCGCAGGCCACCGTGCCGGTGTGGGCCAGGACCAAGCTGCAGGAGCTGTGGACGGCCGTCGTCGAGGCCGGTGGAGGATCGGTCGTCTTCCACGACGACACCGTGCAAGCCACCGCCCCGTCCGGCGCCCTACCGGACGTCACCCCGGTGACGTTCAGCGACATGGTGGCGAAGCCGGTGTCCGTGGCTGTCCCCGAGTCCCAGGTCTCCTTCCACCCCGACACCGCGGACTTCGCCGACCCCGCGGCCGCAGAACAGACGCTCACCGAGCTGGTCTCCTCCCTGGAGTCGTCCTCGGCCAAGTCCCTGTGGGTGACGGGGTGCACGGCGAACCCCGAGGGTGTCTCTGCTGAGCAGATGCAGCGACTGTCCGAGCAACGGGCACGCACGATTGCCGAGTCGCTGAAGAGCGCCGGGCTGAACACAGAACTGCACGTGCAGGGCCTGGGCCCCGCATGTCCGGGGCGCACTCCGGAGGTCGCCGGGAACCCTGGCTTGGACGCGGCGCAGGCCAAGAACCGCCGGGTGCTGATCACCTCCACCGAGCTCTCCCCCGCAGCCCTCCAGGACTGACGGATCGCCTCCCTCCACCACGCATCAGACAGGGAACCGCCCTGTTGCGGAACCGTGACCACCCTCCGGCTTGATCAGGCTGAGCCGGTGAGCCACACCTACAACACGCCTTCGGCAACGACTCGGCGACCCCTGACAGGGAAAGGATCCCCGCGATGAGCACTGCTCCCCCTGACGAGTTGCGCGCCGACGCGGCCGGGTCCCACACCGTCCCCGGTCCGGACATCCCGGAGCGACCCAACCACGCCCAGTTCACCGACGCCTGTTTCCAGGACGGCCTCACGGACGCCGCTCGCGGCATTTTCGACAAGTACTCCTTCACGTCGCAGGCCCCCACCACCTTCGAGCACCGTTGCTCCAGCTGGCTGGGCTTCGCCCTGGGCAAGGCGATCGATCAGCGGCACGAGGACCTGTACACGGCTCGGGACATCACGGCCCGGGCCGAAGCCGATCTCGTGCGGGCGCAGGGCCGGCTCCGTCACACCGAGGAGGAGCTCGTCGAGGTCGAAGGCAGGATCGACGAGACCCGTGCCATCCTCGACGACCCCGGTCACCCCCTCTACGAGCCGCTCGCCGAGATGCTGTCCTCCACCGAACCAGTGGACCAGAAGGCCGCCAAGAAGTCGCGGAAGAACCTGCGCCCGGCGTTCCACACCGTGCGTCGCATCGCACTGTGGTTCTGGACCCGCCCGTACCTGTACACGCTCCTGTGGCTGGCCCTGGTCGGCGGCGAAGTCGGGCTCATCTACGGGGTCACCCAGCTCCTCGGCGACAGCCAGCTGACGGGGCAGCTGATGGCTTTGTCCGTGGCAGGGCTTGCGGTGGCGATCGCCTCGTTCGCCATTCCCCCGCTGCTGGACCCTCAGGCCCGCCGCTCCCACAAGACACTCGGCACGATCGCGGTGACCCTCTACGTGGTCACGATCGTGGCGCTGGGATGGTTGCGCTATCTCACCACCCGTCCCGATGTGCTGGACCTGGCTGAGGACGCGGCCGATCGATCCGTCGTGGACATCGTCCTGCCCTGGTTCGGCGATGCGCTGCTGTACTCGATGTGGACGGCTCTGCCCCTGGCGCTGACCCTCGCCATCACACTCCTCGAGAACCGCTGGCCCACGAAGCGGTCCACCGGCAACCACCCGAGCGAAGCCGAGCTGGACCGGCTTCGAGCAGAAAACGCGGAGCGGGCCGAGGCCGAGAAGCGAGCCTCGGAGACCGAGCACCAGCTGCAGCACCAGCGCGCCCAACTCATCACCCACCTCAGGGGGCTGCGGCTGCGCCGGCAGGTCCTCCAGGATTCGGTCGTCGCCCTCCGGGCCGAGGAGACGCACGCGAGGGCCACCCGGGAGAACGTCATGCTCAACGAGCTGGCCATCGACCAGCGGACCCGTGCCCACCTGCAGTCGTTGCCGGAGATGATCCGGGAAGGATTCCTGCGCTACCTCCAGGGTCTGGAGCAGGCCATGGCCGACCCCACCGTGACCGCTCACCTCCACGAGGCCGCGGAGACGTACATGGCCCGCTATGAGCGGGTTGCGGCGACCAAGGTGGCCGAGTACCTGACCTACCTGGACGAGAACCCGCTGGCACCGCCCGCCATGGCCGGGAACCGCTGAGCGCCGCCATGAACGACATCCTCTCGTCCGGCGTGAGCACCGCGATCCTGGTGGTCACAGCACTCCTCCTCCTGGCGTTGATCGTCCTCCTCGTGCGCTGGCTGGCCGCCCGCAACGGGGAGGATTCCGACACCGAGACCTCTCCCTGCCCCGCCTGCCCCGGCAATCTCGTCGACTGCTCGCACTGCGGGGGCCAGTGGCGGGAACGGCAGTGCGTCGAGTGCCGGCTGGGTCAGACCTGCACCCACTGCAACCTGTCGTGGGCCTACTACCTCAAGAACGAAAGGACAGCGTGATGGGTCGCTTCCTGGTGCCGTCCGGTCATCTGCTGGCGGGCGCTCCCCCCATGGCCTCCCGTGTGGGCTTCTGGCAACGCCGATCCGCTGTGCGCGCAGGCAAGCGCAGCGCGGCGACGACCGTGCCCGACACCGAAGGCCACCACCCGGCCACCCGCGCGATGGCAGCGGAGATCGCCGAGATCGAGGCGTGGATCCACACCTCGCTGATCAAGGCGGTGGAAGGTCTCGACCGACGGATCGCCCCCGCCGAAGCGCAGATCCGCCTGATCACGGACGACCTCCCGCCCGAGCCTTCCGCTGAGCCCCCCGTGGCCCGCGCCCCGATGACCGCCGCCGAGCAGGAGAATGTGCGCGAGCAGGAGAACATGCGCAGTCAGCAGAAAGAACGCCGCGCCGCTGCCCTCGAGGAACTGAACCAGCTTCAGCGGGAGGTCGCCGAACTCAGTCAGCAGCGCGAGCACCTGCACTCCACCGCGGCCGGCGTCCTCTTCTCCTGGATCGCCCGCTTCGACCGGCTGGCCGCATACCACCGTGCAGGGTTCGTCCGAGCGCTGACCCGCCGCTTCTTCGCCCCGCCGCTGACGGTCAAGGACCCCGGGAACCTGCCCATGCCCTCGTACCAGCCCAAGCATGCGTGGTTCGCGGGTGGGCAGCTCCCGGTGACCGTCACCGAGGTCCATCCCGAGCAGCAGCCCACGCTGCGTTGGGCCCACCTTCCCTGGAACCTGGACCGCCTGAATGTGCCGGCGTCCAGGAATCTTTGACCGGAACTGTCTCGTAGTGGAAGCAGAAGTACCCGCTGGTTCTCCTCACGAGGACGAACTGCACGTCCCGATCGAGCACTCACCATGTGCTCTTCGCCAAAGACAGGAACATTGGGGTGGTCCCCCCAAATGCGCTGACCAATACCGCTCACCAGGATTTCACTGAGCATGTGACGGACATGCTCACGACCAAGCGGCTGCGGCTACTGTTCTTGTCGTGCACACAAGCGTAGAGCGACCTGGTGGTGTCGATATAGGGACTGCCGCACCGATAGGTGACAGGCTGACCTACTTGTGCGGCAGCCCCATCCTCAACACTGCGCTACACAATGCGCACTCTGGTTCTGCTGAACAACCCGTCATGGCGGAGGGGCGCCCATTTCGATGGTCACAATTGTCTTACCGTAAACGCCGACACCGAAGAGCGCCTCACCGCGCGGATGCACCACAACCTGCCCTCAAAGGGGTGCCGTGCCGCAGTATGGATGAGGTCGAGGATCTTCAGAAGCGCTGGATCGAATACCACGAACCTGCACTCGCCATCCATGGCACGAAGCACAAATTCCAGCTCGTCCCACGAGAACTAACGTGACTACCCCGGGCTTCCTTGAAATTTTAACGGGAGTCGGGGCAGTCCCGACCTTTTCCTGGGCCCTGAGACCTGAGACCTGAGACCTCACTGACCACATAATGTGCATGCCTCCACCTTTTCAGTGTCTTGCCCGAGATGGAGGGGTCTGCCAGTGTGGAACGTCAGAGTTCCGGAGCGTCAACAACCGGGTCTTTCCGCCAAGGAGCCTTATCGCCGCGGGGGCGAAAAAAGTATTAAAGGTGACGAGAATGGCGGGGACTTGCACTCGTGCAGGTCAGTCTAAGCGCAAAATGTTGATTAACACCACGCCCGACGTAAGCAAAATTGATAACTATTTCACAAAGGATCCCATGACCGATCTGCCCTATTTCGAAGTGATCACCAGCGGCGTAGCCCTTGTGGCCCTGCTCGTCGCCTGGCACCAGCTGCGCGCCGCCCTGTATGTGCGACGGCGGGAATTTGAAGACATCTATGTCCAGAGGTACTGGCAGATTTCAGATAGGATGGATGTTACAACCCGCATGTCCACCTTTACGCAAACTCCCGCATGGACTGACGAAGACATGGAGGGCGTCAAGGGCAAACTGGTATGGGATTATTTGTCGCTTTGTGAGGACGAAGTCGATCTGCGTCGGGCTGGACACATCACAGATGAAACCTGGGCTATATGGCGAACGTCAATCTCAGGAGCGGCCGGACGCTTCCCCTACACAGCAATGTTCGAGGCCATGGAAGAACGCTTTGAAGCCCATGGGGTGCCAGAAAATGAAAGACCTTTCACCAATCTGAGAATGGCATGGAAGGCCGGAAATGATGTTGTAGATCCTCTTGAACTAGGCAGGATGCGCCGCTGGGGAGCAAGCCTGAGGCAATTTGGCGGCCCCACAGACCAAACCCTCGGGCGCTACTAGTTTCCATGGCACATCATCAACCAGTCCCCTGAAGACAACAGCGCACATCAAAGAGAACCGCAGGCCACAAATTTAAATTTGAGGAACTCATGAAAGGTCCATCTGCTCGACGTCGTAGTCCCGGGCACCGACGCCCGGCTCCAGAGCCTCTAGCGAGCGGGACAATTCGGAGATTTTCTTAATACTCACCCATAATGCTTCCCTCAAGGACACCAAATCGTAGCAGTACCCTGCAGGACGTTGACTGCTGCTCTCCAAATATCTATTGCAGGCGCGCGTCATGCGTGACAAATGCGGTTGAACGGGAGATTCCGGACGCACTTGCTCTCGGGCGAGACCAATTTGGTCACGAAGATCGAGGATGCTGGAGCTTACATACTGGAAGTCTTCCAGCCCTCCTGCCCCCGACATTAGTTGTGGGCCAACGATCGGCTCCACAGCTCTTTTTTCATGGATGACTGCTATCAGTTTTTGAAGCGCAAGCCTCTCCTTCACCCGCCTTTGCACCACATATGTACCGAAGGCTATGGCGACAGTGAGAGCTGCCCCAATGACGGTGACAAGAAGATCTGGCCAAAACGTGTTCCACATACGAGCATGATGGCATGCGTTCACCCCCGGGAGTGCCTCGCGACGCGATCAACGAAAGGTCGAGAGCGGATCCGCAAGACAGCTTGGGACTCACGCGGACAGGATCGTTGAGTCGAGAATAAATATGGAGCCACTCGAAATCCATCTTGCCCACTTGACCTGCCGTTCAGTTCAATGCGACTCCTCTGAGTTCCGCTCGGCCAACGAAGCATCAATAGTCGTAGCAGTGGCCTTGATTATCGATTTTGCGAGGAGATAGTTTCCGCTGCCACCAATTGCAGCCCCAAACCCCATGGGAGCGGCTCGCCCCAGAACGAGAATGCCGCGTTGCGTCCCGTACCGCGTCACGAAGTAGGGTCCGAGAATCTTGTTGGCCGAGCGAATCGCAGGCAGCGGCACAGCATCGGCTGCGAGCTTCCCCCAATGCAGCCCTGTGCGCTCGGCCACCTTGGTCACGATGGATGAGGAGCTTCCACCCAGCAGCACCATCATGACGAGCGCCTTTTGGTGCTCGAAATTGTCGATGTCCAAACCGCGTAGACGAGCCACCGACAGCACATGGGTGGCAGCAGCGGTGAGGAAGAAACTCGCGTCGCCCGCCGCGGCGGCCACGGATGCCGCAGTGCCCACGCCCGGAACGGTTGCAGTGGCTCCGATAGCTGCGCCGCTACTGGTGACGGAAGAGAGGAAAGTACGCTCCAGCTTTTTCAGCAGGACAGCATCATCGGCGTCAGGGTACTGCCGACGAAGGCGGTCGATCCGCAAGGCTACGAGTTTCTCAGCCTGCCCCAGTACAGTGTCGAGAGTCCGCATCAGCGCACCGCCGCCGTCTTCTGCGGAAGACATTTTCTTCGAATCGGACAAGACACATCACCGTCTTTCTATGGTGTGGCCACCATAGATCTATTTGCTCATGGAAAGCGGCTAAATGCGGCTTCCCGCGAGTCAGGCATCGTCTCAAGTGTCGATCGGGCCCAGGTCCAGCCGCATCCAGTCCAAATCTCGTGACTGGGCGTCCTTGCCGATGACCTGCAGGAATTCCTCCTGCCGCGGCTGGCCCAGAGCCATGCGATAGAGGCCCAGAGCGCGGCGCAGGTTCTTGTGCTTGACCCGTTCCCCGCTCAGCGGCGCCTGGGGGACGTAGCGCTCGATCTTCGCTCCGTCCTCGGTCTGGCACACCCAGAACGGGTAGATCTCGCTCTCCCCCTCCGGCCGCGCCTGCTCGCCGGCCGCGAAGAGTGCGTCCCATGGATTGTCCGCATCGGGATTCTCGAGGACAGATGCGGCGAACTCCTTCGCCACGTTCTTGCGCACGGCATGCCCCTTGTACCGGTGCACGCGTCCTTCGCGCTGCTCCATGTCGACCGGATTGTTGGGCAGGTTCCAGTGCACGACGGCGTGGCAGTACCGGTGGAAGTCCAGGCCCTCCTGGCCGATGCTCGTGGAGGCCAGCACGAACGGCCAGAACGGCGAGTTGAAGCCGTCCCGGAGGCTGGTGTCCGCGCGGACGCCCTGGTCGCTCTCCACGCGGCCGAAGCGGGCAGCAGCGTCCGCACGCAGGCGTCGGCGCTCCACCACGTGCGAATCTCCGTCAGCGACGATCTCGTCGAAGGAGATCGAACCGCCCGTCTGCGCGGCGTCCCACAGGGCGGCGGTCAGTCGCTCCAAGCGTTTCCGGACTGCGGCGTTCCCAATGCGCGAGGACTCGTCCATGACGTGGAAGTACTCGTCCAGCACGGCCTGCAGGTTGCCCTCCACGCAGGCCGCCAGCACGTTGCGCCACTGCGGCGCGGACGCGCCGGCCCATCCGCGGACCAGGGGTGCCACGCTGCGCCCGTCCAGCAGGGTCCGCATGGCCATTCCGACGAGAACGGAGTCCCACACCACGTCCGGGAACTTGCCCTCGGGCACGGTCTTGTAGAGGGCGCGGTAGGCCACTGTGGCAGGAGCGGCGAGCGCGAGGTCGGTCAGCACGTCGGCCAGGTCGTCGGGGCGAGCGCCGAGGCCGGCGAGGAACTCCTCGTCGACCTCCTTGGCCCGGGCGATGTGCAGGGCGAGAGCGGACTCCTTGCCGTCGTGCTCCTCACTGCCGCGGCTGTTGTAGTCGAGAGACTTCCAGCCCCACGAGAAGTGCTTCGGGGCCCGGGTCTTCTCGAGGAACAGCGGCGCCGCCCAGTACCACTGCTCGCTCCCTCGGCCCTCGGCGTGTCCTGGGGGCAACTCAGCCAGCAGGCTTTCGACCTTGGCCCGCACCACGGCGCGGATGTCGTCGAGCGGCGCCTGTGTCGTGCCGAGGTCCCGAGCGGCGACCACGGGGTCGCCCGCGGCGCCGAGCACGGTGAGGGGCAGCACGAGCGGCAGCATCGGCATGCTGGCGAGACGGCCGTCCGGGGACTTCCGCCAGCGCAGCAGGTAGCTGTGCCGGTCGGAGTAGGCGTGGGCGTCCTCGGGCCGGTGGTGCTTGCGCTCGACGTGGTAGCTGGTCATCGCCGCGATGGATTTCGGGGCGACGTTCCACGCCGAGAAGATTAGCCGCTTGGTCAGCCCTGTCGTCGTCGCCCGATGGAAGGGACTAGTCTCCGGCACGGTGTAGTACGGGAGGGAGGCGGGGATCCAGGGGACGTCGGCGAAGCCGTAGGCGTCCAGGTCGGACAGCAGCCACCGCAGCCGGCCGTTGGCGGGATCGACCGGGGCGTAGCGCTCGATCTCCTCGCCGCGCAGCCGCTGCGCGGCGGCGAGCGTCCGCTCCGCGAAACCGGTCGCGTCCGTCTCGACGTGCAGGAGCGCCTTCTGCTTGAGGTCGTAGCCGTCCATGAACTGCAGGACGTAGGGCGCCACCCGCCAGTACTCCAGGACGTCGCGGTGACTGCCCACCTCCTGGGCGACCTCGTGCAGCCGGCGCAGGGCACGGACGTCGTCGGCCGTGGGCCGCGCCGGCGGCAGCGGCTTCTCGACGAGCATGCCGTCCCGGTCCGGGGTTGCCGCCAGGCGCTCGGTACGGCACATCACCGCGCGCAGCAGCTCGGTGACGTGCGCGGCGGCAGCGGTGCCGTCCTCCACGTCGTCGGACAGGGCCGCGTCCCGCATCCTGCGGAGGCCGGTCTGCAGAGCGGTGACCGAGCCGACGTCGGTTGAGCCCTCCTCGGCCCGCTCCACCGCGAGCGCGTCCCGCGATGCCCCGGTGAGGAAGCGGTAGGTCTTGAGGAAGTCGCCGTAGTGATCGTCGCCCATGCCCTCCTCCGGGACCGAGTACATGCTGTAGGGCGTGGCCGAGAGCAACACCACGCGGGCGCTCTCGTGGTTGAACACGGCGTCGGCGAGCTCGGACATCTCCGTGTCCTCGTGCAGGAGACTCTTGAAGCGCTGGAACTCGTCGAGGATCACGAGATCCGGTTCGAGCGCGTCGACGGAGGCCTGCGCGACCAGCCGGCGCAGCTCCCCGATCAGGCGGTAGCGACGGTGCGAGAGCGGCCAGTCCGGATTGCCGGTCGCCGATGCGAACTCGGCGGCGGCCTCTTCGAACCGGTGGCCCAGTCCCGGGTCCCGGAGAACGGCGAGCCGGAAGCGCTCAAGGATCTCGGCGTCGATGGTATCGGGGTCGAAGCCGGCCACCTCGGCCGCGTAGTTCTGCGGCCGTTTCGTGCCGCGGAAGAGGGCGAGCCACTCTGACTGCTGCACCACGTGCTCGCCGAGGACCTGGGCGAGCATGTGCTGGACCAGCACCCGCTCCTCGCTGCGCCCGCCGGACTGGCTGATGTTGAAGGAAGTGCCCGGGGTGAGGCTCAGCAGGTTGACCTTGTTCACGGCGAGGTTGCGCACCTGCGTGGGGAGCATGGTCAGCCGGTCCACTTTGGAGATGCCGTAGTCGGCGACGTCCAGCGTCCGGATGTTCTGGGCGGCGATCTGCTGGCTGGAGCAGATGTAGACGATGTCGATCCGGTCGACGTCCGGCGACTCCCAGAGGTGGTCGATGGTCTTGGCGATGAGGCCACGGGCGACGAGCGTCTTGCCGAGGCCGACCTCATCGGCCACCAGGAAGCGGCGGCTGGAGTCCTCGTCCTCCCACAGCCGGCGATGGGCATACTCCACGGTGCGGCGCTGGAAGTCCTTGAGCCCGTTCAGCTCCCGTTCCACGTCGGGACGGCGCGGCCCTGCGCTCATGAGCTGGTCACCGCCTCGCGCACCACGGTGATGAGCTCCTCCAGCCCGTCCGGCAGCAGGTGCAGGGCCTCCACGGTCCTGAGCTCGCCGACGAGCCGGTCGATGCGGCCGAGCGCGTCGGCGTCGCCGTGCACGGCGGCCCGCATGAGGGGCTCGAACAGGACCACGTCGGCGCCGTGCCCGGTGCCGCCGGCCCCGAAGAACGCCGCCGCGCCGTTGGTGCCGCCGAAGCGCAGCGCCTGGGAGAGCGTGACGTCGCCGAGCAGGAACGCCAGGTAGCGCAGCACGTCCTCCGGGGTCTTCAGCAGCTCGGCGAGCACGCGCGCGGACCGGTCCTCCGGGGCGCCGTGCAGATCCGCGACCAGCACCGCGGAGCGCTCGACGACGACGCCCCCCGCCATCGTGCGACTGCGCACGCACAGCAATGGCGTGATCCGTGAGGCGTCGACTCGCGTCCACGTCAGCTCCTCACTCAGCGTCCGCTCCTGGGCGGGCAACGAGAGCAGGCGGACGGTCGTCGTGACGCCCTCCGGCTCCTCGACCGCGCCGCTGAGGGAGGCGTCCAGCATGTACGTGCCCTCGGCGTCCTCGGTGCAGTCGAGGCGCAGCCCCGCCCCGGCGAGCGCAGCATGGAAGCGCTCGAGCTCCCGCTCGGCTCGCTGCCGGGCGACCGCGGCCTCGTCCGGCGGCTTCGTGTCGTACGGCTGGCAAACCGCGGACAGGCCGAGGTTGCCGTGCGCGCCGGTCCAGATCTCGTCGATGAGCCCCTTGCGGCCCGTCAGCCGGACGCCGAACTCGGCGTTGCGGCCGAAGCCGCCGCGGGTGGCGTTGGCCGAGCCTGAGTACAGGGTGGTGCTGTGGCCCCGTTCCACGAGGTAGATCTTGGCGTGCAGTCCGGCCAGCCGGCCGGCCGCCGTGGGTCCTGCGCTGCGCTCCCCAGCCTCGTCCTCGGTGCCGTCCAGGTCCGCCGAGGGGTTTAGGACGAAGGTCTCGGCTCGGTCTCCCAGGTCGCCGAAAACGTCAAGGCTCTCGGCGCGGGAGAGCAGCCGGACCTCCCCGCACCGGGCGACGAGGTCAGTGAGCGAGCTGTCGAGGAAGGGGGAGATCACCAGGGCACGAGTGGCGCGGTCCTGGGCGTGGACGCCGCCGGTCACGTCGTCCCACAAGGACCGGGAGCGCACCGTGCGCTCGCCCGTGCGGGCCACCCACGTCGCGTCCTTGAACCCGGCCGGCGCTGAGAAGGACACCCCGCGCAGCGAATCGATCAGATCAGTGAGCTCCGCTGTCCGTTTGTTGCTCAGGCCGGGGGCCACGGCCCAGGAGGCGGTGGTGGCCAGGTAGTCCGCCAGCTCTCCGCCGGGCAGCAGGTTCTCCCGTGGGTCGTCGGACTCGTCGAGGACGAGGATGGTGTCCCAGGAGTTGTCGAAGGTGAGGTTGCGGCTGAGCACGAGCACCCGGTGGACACACTTCTCCTCGGCGTCGCGGAAGCGCAGCACCCAGACCTTGGGGTGGAACACGCCCCCGGTCTCGGGCACGGCCACCTGAACGAGGGAGTCCTCCAGGTAGGTCAGCATCGGCCGGTACTTGGCCGGCACCGAGATGCCGCCCGCCTGCACGAACACGGTCAGCCGGTCCGCGTAGCGGCGCACCGACTCCAGCAGCGCCACGGGATCGACGCCCTGGTCCGGGTCCCCGGGCCCTTCCTCGCTCCCCCGCTGGTCGATCGCGGCGAAGGTCAGCGGTACGAGCAGCAGGGCCACGAGGTCCAGGGAGTAGGTCGTGGTGACGGCGCGGTCCAGCTCCATCCCCGGCGGCGGCTCGAGCGCGTCGGTGAGGAGCTTGCGGTCCTCGGGTCCCAGACTCACGCGGGGACCTCCACGAGGGCGCCGGCCTGGATGTCGTCGAGAATCCGCCGGGCGGTCGGCCAGTTGTACTGCAACTGTGCCAGCGCCGACGCGCCGCTCCAGGCGTTGAGCGCGCTCGGGTTCACGAGCCGGGCGCGCGGGCCCTTGAGCGACCGCTCGCGGTGGGCGATGAGCTCGCGGGCGCCGTCGTCGTCGACGATCCCCGACCGGGAGACGACGAGCTCGTGCCACCGGTCCACGAACGTTCGCGTGGGGCGGCTGATGCGGGCACCTGCTCCGGAGAGCAGTCGCCAGAAGGCATCGAGGCTCCAGTTCCGCATACCGTCCGGGCCATCGACGGCGGCGCGCCACTCGACGAGATCCGCGCGGTACCGCTCGGTGCGCTCCGCGTCCTCAGAAGCCTCGGCAAGCTGGAGGTTGTAAAGCAGCGCGGCTCCGCGGTTGAGCACGGAGAACGCCCGGCCGTGCTCGACCCACTCGGCCATCGCGGCCGGGAACTCACCGGCCCGCGGGTGCTCCCAGACGAAGTCCTTGGCGGTCCCGACCTCGACCTCCTCGCGCAGGAACCAGGCGTAGAGACTCTCCGGGTGCGAGGTCATGATCCGCCCGCGCAGGTAGTCCGCCTCGGCAGGGGTGAGGGCGAAGCTCGTTCCCTGCGGCCAGTCCCGCGGACGGAGGAGGAGCGCGTGGGGATCGATGCCGGGGCGAAGCATCGAAGGCCCGTGCTCGTCGTCGGCCTCGCGCGGCGCCCGGCGGGTCTCGGCGGTGTGGGCGACCCCGTCCCGGAGCAGGCCGGCGAT
Organism: uncultured Kocuria sp.; assembly: GCF_947500125.1. Taxonomy (GTDB): domain Bacteria; phylum Actinomycetota; class Actinomycetes; order Actinomycetales; family Micrococcaceae; genus Kocuria. The sequence goes on from NZ_CANMRA010000006.1 coordinate 126,567, forward strand.
CGAGGCACGGCTGGTGGTGATGCCGTAGCTGCGCAGCGCCGCCCAATACATGGCCGAGGGCATCCGCCGCAGATCGGCCCGGGCCTGGCCGCCGATCAGCCCCTGCCGGTCGTCGCTGTCGGCCAGCACGTCGATGAGCCGGACCTCGCCCCGGCGCAGTTCCGCGACGGCCGTGTCGGCGTCCCTGGCCGCCATGGCGTCGGCGACGAGCCACGGGATGAACAGCAGGTACCGGGCTCGGGTGTGCAGGACCGAGGAGCCAGGGAACAGCTGTTGGGTGATGGCGTCGCGGATGCTGCCGACGCCGAGCTCGTCGACGGTGGTCCTGTCCCGGAACGCGTCGAGGACGGCCATGGCCTGGTCGCGCTGGCGGGAATCGGTGTCGAGCCAGGAGAGGAAGGAGGTCATGAGTGGCGCTCCTCGGACTGCATCCGCAGAAAAATGTCGTCAGCCAAGGGCATGCAGTGGTAGCGGCCCATCATGGACGTTCCTTTCCGGAGCAGACCTATTGCCGTGGTTCTTGCTGCGTCCCTGACCAGTGGGTGGTGAACGGCGAACTCCAGGAATGACGCGTCGGAGTGGATGCTCTGCACTTCCCCCACAGTTCGATAGGACGTCTCGACCACGTCGAGAGTGGACGGCAGACGAAGACCTGGAGCCACATTGAGAAATCCGTCGAGATAGACCTTGCCGTTCTCGGTCGTCTCGCCGATCACCAGCGTCTCGACGTTGTTGACGGTGACCGCCGCGATCCGCCGCCAAGTGGAAGTGCGACCAGTGCTCGGCATGGCGCTGACGCACCAATACTTCTTCTCCGTCATATCCGGCGCGGGGATCACCTGCCGGATGTATGCGGCGAGGACATTGAGGATGACTTCGTAGTGCGGATGGGCTGCCAGTGTCGCGAAGTTCTTGCCCGAGCGGTCGCGGCCCTCCGCCGCCATGCACCGGTCGGTGAAATCGGCATGCGGGTCGACACCGTCGAGCCACTCCTCCTGCTGCGGCCGAGTGATCAGCAGGTCCACGGCGGCGTCACCCATGGGAAGGCCGACCAGTGCAGAGTTCCGCAGCTTCACGGCCTCGCGCTCCTTGGACTGAACGACCTGGCGTTCCGTCGTGTCGAGGTGCTCAGCCGATACGGGCGCGAAATCGAGCGCGACGATCGGATAGGCCCACGACCGCACGTGTGTGCGGAAGCGTGTGAGGACGTTGCGGGCCTGCCCCACGTACTCGTAGCCGTCGGCGAAGTGCAGGACGTAGATCCCGCACCGAGAGGCGCCGGTGGAGAACACATTGCTCACCGCGGACAGGGAGTCGATGCCACGGACGTCGATGCGGGTCATGGGCAGGGTGGAAGCCACCCGTGTCACGGCTCGGTCGGATTCGTCCGATGTTCCACTCTCACATGCCCTCGAAGAAGTCCTCGTCGACGTCGACGATCTCGTAGGTCTGCTTCACCTGGACGCCCACCTTGTACTTCAGCATCAGCTTCACCAGCCGTGCGCCGTCGATGAGGATGGGCCGGGACGGGACCATCCCGGCATACTCTTTCGCCCCCTGGGTGAAGGTGCTCGTGGTGATGAAGATGCCTTTCGACGCACCGCGGCCGTGCAGAGCACCGACGAACGCCTGGATGGCCTCACGGCCGACGTTGTTGCCGTCGGCATAGCGCTTGGCCTGGACGTAGATCTGGTCCAAGCCCAGCGGGTCCTGGTCGATCACCCCGTCCACACCGCCGTCGCCGCTGCCGCCGATCCTCTGACCGCGGGCCTCCGCGCCGCCGTATCCCATCTTGAGAAGCACGCGCACGACGGCCTCCTCGAAGAAGTCGGGATGACTGTCTCTCAATCTCATGAGGAGCTCGTCCCCGACCTCTGTATTGAGCTGGTCGACGCCCTGGTCGATCTTTTCCAACGGATCGAGAGCCTCCACGTCCCGCACGACTACGGTTCCTGCATCTTCAGTGGACTCGGTTCGCCAGTACGGCATGAAGAAAGTGTTCGCGGTGCTGTAGTTCATCCCCTCGGGATGTTCCACGAGCCATGCCCGCCCTGCGTCATTGATGGCATAGTGCGCCCGCTTGGGGCGGTCGATCAGGCCGGCCTTGGAGAGGTGGCTCAACGTCCAGCCCATCCTCTGCGCGTAGCGCAGGCCACCGGTGTTGAGACGCTCGGCTCGGGCTGCGTCACTCAGCTGGGCTATTTCCGCGGCACGGTCGATGAGCTCTCTGCGGTGGTAGGTCTCACCGTCGCTGAGCACCTCAAGCATCGGCTTCAGGAACTCGGGCCAGGTTGGCACCTCAGTCTGCACAGAGTGGCCATTCATATCCACGGTGTTTCCCCTCTATCCCTCCGAAAACTCTCGGTGTGAGAACGTATCGACCGGCGTTGCCTCACGGCGACTCTCTCACGCCTGACGCCGAGCGGCGTGGCGACACCTGGCCATCAGCGGCTTGCTTGACCGCCGAGTCCTCAAGACGCGACGCTGGAAATGCCCCGAGGATCCAGCACATCAGTTCGAGACAGTTCCCCGATCCGCGAACTTCTGCATCGAGATGAGAATTGTCCGTCTCCATCCACGCTGAGCGGATGAGGTCTTGTCCCCCGAATGCGGGACTCCGTGGCTCGTGCGGGGGCCTCGGCGCTGCCGTTGGGTCGAATAAGTCAAAGCACGGTCCGGACGAATACCTCGTTGTCGTGTCACGTTGAGCGCAATCGACACAGATGCTTAAGACTCGAACTCATGAGAATTCCTTCCCGCCGCCTACCCGCTGCCGTGCTCCTGGCCTGTGTTCTAGGGGTGAGCGCGTGCGCCGGCGGCCCGGTGGACGACGGTCCCAGTCTTGACGAGCCTTCTCCCGCGAGCTCAAGCGCTTCCACCACCGCAGTCACCCCGACTCCCCCGCAGGGTTCAGCGAGCGCACTCGCCTCCCCCGCTGCTGACCCCTCTCCCTCGGGTCAGGCAGAGCTGGCGGTGGCGTTGCCGCAGACCTTCACGTCCCCGGACGGGTCATTGAGTTTCCAATACCCAGCGGGCTGGACTGTCGAAGTCCCCGAGGGCAACTCTGAGGAGATCAGTCAATGGAACCTCACCGACGCCGAGGGCCTGCAAGTGCTGTCCCTGACGGTGCGGCCGAATGAGGACATGTACAAGGTCAGCCCGCCGCTGACACCAACGGTCATTCCCCAGGGGCAGATCCCAGGAGCGGTGGATCAGATCGGCACGCCGACGGTCGCTGCGGTAGCGACTTCGCCCGGCCACAGTCGAGGGAGCGACGCCAGCGTGCTCTACGGGATGACCTCGGCCACCGGGGCTGACCCGGTCTTCGGCGACATCCGATGGGGCAACGGTTTCCTGCTGTCCTTCAGCGGGCACCAGATGCTGGGCCCGAACGATCAGGTGGATATGCCGGCTGAGGCCGAGAATTTCGCGGCGAGCACGCGGTTCCGCACCCAAATCCTGCCCGTCCTCCAGTCCCTCACCGCCACTCCTGTCCCCGGGAAGACAGGCGGAGAAGGTATTGCCGCTGCACCAGATCCAGCCGTCGGAGCTGCCTGTGCAGGGGTCCAGTACGCCTATGTGAACCTCCAAGGCGTCACGTGTCAGGAAGCCAAGGCAATCCTGCAGGTGGTTTCCGACACCGGCGAACCCATCGGTACTCGGGGCCGGCGCACCGCTGAGTACCACTGCTTCTGGTCCAGCGCGGGGGAACGAGACGCCGGACTGGCTGACGTGCTCTGCCGCGACCGAGCTGACGGCTCGGACCTGTTCGACGCCTATTACCGCTGATGCCTGACCTGGTGCAGGCCCCGGTGTCGCACGGTCTTGCACCAATCTCCGATGCCATGAGACTGAACAGTAGGTTTCTTCCCTAGACTGCTGATGGCCGCACCCCCCACCCCTGGAGATCGTCATGCCCGACCAAGTGCTGGACATCGCCCCCGGCGCGATCGTCGTCGTCCGGGACGAGCAGTGGCTGGTCTCCTCGGTGGAGCAGACGGCGGACGGCGACCTGCTGACGGTTCGGGGCGTGAGCGAGCTGGTCGAGGGCACAACCGCGCAGTTCTACACGAGCATCGACACAGTGACGACGACGGACCCGGCGAACACCCGCGTGGTCGCCGATGAGAGCTCGCACTACGTCCGGTCCCGCCTGTGGCTGGAGTCCACGCTGCGCAAGACCTCCCTGCCGATCTCGGACCCGCGCCCCGTGATGGCCCCCCAGGCGCTGGCGGACCCGCTGTCCTATCAGCGCGAGGCCGTCGTGAAGGCCCTGGAGCCGGACCGGCTGCGCAGCCGTCTCCTGATTGCGGACGCCGTGGGACTGGGCAAGACGCTCGAGATCGGCATGATCCTCTCCGAGCTGATGCGCCGCGGCCGGGGACGCCGCATCCTCATCGTCACGCCACGCCACGTGCTGGAGCAGATGCAGCACGAGATGTGGACGCGCTTCGCCATCCCGTTCGTGCGCCTGGACTCGGAGGGCGTCCAGCAGGTCAAGCAGAAGCTGCCGGCCACCCGGAACCCGTTCACGTACTTCGAGAAGGTCATCATCTCGATCGACACCCTCAAGCAGGACCGGTTCGTCCACGACCTGCGGCGGCACCACTGGGACGCGGTGGTCATCGACGAGTCGCACAACGTGACGAACCAGTCCACGCAGAACAACCAGCTAGCCCACACGCTGGCCCCGAACACGGAGGCCTTGATCCTGGCCTCGGCCACCCCGCACAACGGCCGCAACGAGTCCTTCGCGCAGCTGCTGACCTTGTTGGAGCCCACGAGCGTGGGCGCGGACGGCAGCATCAGCACGGCCGCGGTGGGCAACCTCATGATCCGCCGCCACCGCTACTCGGAGTCGGTCAAGAACGAGGTCGGCGACAAGTGGGCCGAGCGGAAGCCGCCCCGGCACGTCCTCGCGGAGCCCAGCCCGGAGGAACTGGAGGTCGCGCACGAGATCGCTGCCACCTGGACGCACCCGAAGGGCTCCGCCCCGGTCACGGGCGCGGGCTCCCGCCTCTTCCCGTGGACCTTGGCCAAGGCGTTCCTCTCCTCCCCGGTGGCCCTGGCGGAGACCATCGCCGCCCGACTGAACACCCTCGAGGGCAACGTCGCCGCCGGTGCCGAGCGCGAGGCCCTCGTCCGTCTCCGCGAGTTCAACGCCGCCTGTCTGTCCCAGGACGGCGGCACCCCGCGCTCCGGCAAGTACAACGAACTGCTGAACCAGTTGCGGGAGAAGAAGATCGGCCCGCGCTCCCCCGAGCGCGTGGTGGTCTTCGCCGAGCGCGTGCCGACCCTGCGCTGGCTGCGCGACAACCTCCTGCGGGACCTGAAGCTCAAGGACGACCAGGTCCGCATCCTCCACGGCGCGCTCACCGACGTGGAGCAGCAGGAAATCGTGGAGTCCTTCAAGCAGTCCACGAGCCCCATCCGCGTCCTGGTCACCGGCGACGTGGCCTCCGAGGGCGTGAACCTCCACCAGCAGTGCCACGAGCTGATCCACTTCGACATCCCGTGGTCGCTGATCCGCATCGAGCAGCGCAACGGCCGCATCGACCGCTACGGGCAGGAGCACCCGCCGCAGATCACCACCCTGCTCCTCGACCTGCAGGGCGTGGAGGGCTTCACGGGCGACGTGCGCGTGCTGACCCGTCTGATCGAGCGCGAGCGCGAGGCGCACGAGAAGCTCGGGGACGCCGCCTCACTGATGGGCGAGTACTCGGGCACCGCGGAGGAGGCCGCAATCATCGAGGTGCTGCGCGGCGCCAAGGACTTTGACGAGGCGGTCCCGGCCCCGGAGCAGGCGCTCGCGCAGCAGGAGGACTGGCTCTCCCTCCTGCTCCGAGCCGACACCCAGAAGGACACGCCGAAGAACGACGACGCCCTCCGGGCCGCGCCCTCCGGCGGGCGCCCAGCGCCGGTGCGCACCGCACTCTTCGGCTCGGACGTGGACTACCTGCTGGCCGGGCTGACGGAGCTCTACGGCGAGCCGAGCCGGGAGCGTGCCGGCGGCGGTGTGGGTCTGCGCATCGAGCACAACAACGCGGGACGGATCCAGCTGGTCTCCTTCGAGCCGAGCGCGGACCTGCGCCAGCGCCTGGCCGCGCTGCCCCAGTCCTACCTCAAGGAGCGGCGGGTGCTGGACCGGATGCAGCTGACCCCGGACCGTGCGACGGCGGAGGCCCGCCTGAGCGCGGCGCTCAACGACACGAACGGCAGCTCCTGGCCGGACACCCACTTCCTCTCGCCCATGCACCCGGTGCTGGACTGGGTGGCCGACCGGTCGCTGGCCCACCTGGGCCGGGAGGAGATCTTCGCGGTGCAGGGCGACGTCGCCGTCCCGACCGTCGTGGTGCAAGGCATCGTCACGAACCGCCGCGGCCAGAACATCGCGGTGGCGCACCTGACCGTGCAGTTCATGGGCGCGGTCCCCGTGCCGCAGGCCTACGACGACCCGGCGGACCTGTTCGGCGACCTGGGCCTGGGGCCGGAAACCGTCGGTGTGCCGGTGCAGGACCCGCAGCAGTACGGGCAGCTGATCCCGCAGGTCGTCGAAACGGCCCAGTCCTTCGTCGACGAGATGATGGCGCACAGCGCCCGGCAGCAGGCGGAGGAGCGGGCACAGGCGTGGGTGGACCGCATGGACCGGTGGGAGCACGGCGCCGAGGGGGTGGCGGCCCAGACGCAGCTGTTCCGCCGCTCCCGCTCCGCGGTGGAGGCGGAGCGCCGCCTGGCCCGGGAGATGCTCCCCGACCGGACCTACGTACGTCCACTGCTCGTCGTCGTGCCCACAGGAGGGAAGTGAGCCATGCCCACCAGTGATGCCCTGGTCGTTGTCAACGACTGGATCAGCGAGTTCTACTTCACGGCCGACGAGACCTCCGGGACCTTCCTGGCTGCGGCCAGGAACCTCGTCAAGCAGTGGAAGGAGGACGCCGAGGACTCCCCAGCGGAGCAGAGCCCGCTCGAGCGCTTCACCAGCTCCCGGCAGTCGCTCCTCTCCCAGCTGATCGACCTCCACGCCCGCGCCGCGGAGCTGGAGCCGAACGCCACGGACCGGCAGCGCCGTGAGGTGCTGGCCCGCTCGTCGGCGGCGGTCGCGGAGCGGCTCCGCACGGTGCTGGGCTTCGGAACAAACCCGAAACGCAGCACGGGAGCACTCCACCGGTATGCGGGGCTCGACCTAGCAGAGCCCACCGTCGCACTTATCGATGCCGTGGCCGCCGAGACCCCGGAGGAGCTGCTGACCAAGAACCGCGGCCTCCTCACCGAGGACGTGGTCCTCCACCCCGACGACGCCGCCCCGGGCGACCCCATCTCCTCCGTTGCCGAGCTGCTGTCTGCCCTGGTCTCCGAGGAGCAGCCGCCGCGCTACATGCTGGTGCTGGCCGGCCGCACCACCGTACTCACCAGCGAGGACGCCTGGCCGCAGGGCCGCTACCTGGCGATCGACCTGCAGACCGTCGCCGAGCGCGGCGACGCCCGGTCCGGAGGAGAGATCCAACGGGCGCTGGCGTGCCTGTCAGCGCCCTCCCTGGCACCGAACCCGACCGGGACGATCTGGTGGGACGCCCGGCGCGAGGAGTCGGTGCGCAACGCCGTGGGCGTGTCCAAGGACCTGCGCGACGGCGTGCGGGAGTCCATCGAGATCATCGCCAACGAGGTGGTGGCCCGGCGCAAGGCCCAGGGACTGCCGCCGCTGCCGGACGACCAGGCCCAGCCGCTCGCGGTGCAGTCGCTGCGCTACCTCTACCGCATCCTGTTCCTGCTGTACGCGGAGGCCAGCCCGGAGCTCGGCGTGGTGCCCACGGGCGATCCGGAGTACGCGGCCGGCTACTCGGTGGACCGCCTGCGCGAGCTGACCCTCAAGCCGCTGACCTCCCGCTCGGAGGGCGGCACGCACTTCTACGAGTCCCTCCAGGTGCTCTTCGACCTGGTGGAGACCGGTCATCCTCAGGAGGAGACGGCGCAGGAGCAGGCTGACGAAGCCGCGCGCGAGGGTCTGGTGTTCGAGCCGCTGCGCTCGGACCTCTTCCGCCCGAACCGCACGCAGTTCATCAACGAGGTGAAGCTCGGCAACAAGGCCCTCCAGCAGGTGCTGCAGCGCCTGCTCCTGACCAAGGAGCGCCGCGGCCGGGACCGCGGCTTCATCAGCTACGTGGCGCTGGGCATCAACCAGCTCGGCGCGGTCTACGAGTCCCTGATGAGCTACACCGGTTCCTTCGCCAACGGCACACTGGTGGAGGTCGCCCGGCGCGGTGACCCGTCCGACGGTTCGTGGGTGGTCCCGGAGGAGCGCCTGGACGAGGACCTGCGCGAGCACCTGGTGCTGGTCCACGACGAGCTGGGCCGCGAGGTGCCCCGCACCTACCGCCACGGCGAGTTCGTCTTCCGCCTCTCGGGGCGGCAGCGCCAGCAGTCGGCCTCCTACTACTCCCCCGCCGTGCTCACCGAGTTCACGGTCCAGCAGGGCCTGGCGGAGTTGCTGGCCGACGACCCGCCGTCCCACGAGATCCTGGGCATGTCCGTGTGCGAGCCGGCGCTGGGCTCCGGGGCGTTCGCCATCGAGGCCGTGCGGCAGCTGGCGAAGGCCTACCTGGACAAGCGCGAGGAGGAACTGGGCGAAAGGGTCGATCCCGAGGACTACGCCGCCGAGCTGCAGAAGGTCAAGGCCTACATCGCCCTGCACAACGTTTACGGCGTGGACCTGAACCCCACCGCCGTGGAGCTGGCCGAGGTCTCCTTGTGGCTGGACACCATGGCCCGCGGCCTCAAGGCACCGTGGTTCGGGCTGCGGCTGCGTGCTGGCAACTCCCTGGTCGGTGCCCGGCACGCGGTCTACGACGCCGGGGTGGTGCAGAAGTCGCTGCCGAAGCACCGCATGCAGGCCCCCGCCCGCCACGTCCCGCTGGAGCGCGGCGTGGCCGGTTCGGGCGGGATTTTCCACTTCCTGCTGCCCGCCGAGGGCTGGGGTGCGGCTGGCGTGAACAGCGAGATCAAGAAGGTGGCCCCCGCGGAAGCCAAGGCCCTGCGCGACTGGGCCGCCCGGGTCCAGAAGAAACCGTCCAAGACGCAGCTCAACGAGTTGCTCTCGCTGACGGAGCGGATCGACGACCTGTGGCAGCTGGCCCGCCGCCGCATGGTCGAGGCTGAGAAGCAGTCCCGCCGCTCGATCGACGTGTGGGGCGCCGCGTTGGAGCCGGGCGGGGCGGTGACCCGCGAGGAGATCGAGGCTTCCCTGCGCGACCCGAACTCCGCCTATCGCCGCCTGCGTCTGGTCATGGATGCCTGGTGCGCGATGTGGTTCTGGCCGGTCACCCAGGACCCGGACCGCCCGGCTCCGCCGGAGTTCGAGGAGTGGCTCGGGGTGCTCCGCCGGATCGTGGGGCAGAAGTTCGCCGGACGCCGCGGACGGCAGGACGAGCACTTCGGCCAGAGCGACTCCGAGTGGGAGACGCTCGAGGGCATCGAGGCGATGTTCCCGGCGGAGAACGCCGCGAGCATCGACCAGCTGCTCGAGGGGGTCCCGTGGCTGCGCACCGCGCAGGCGATCGCCAAGGAGCAGCGCTTCTTCCACTGGGAGCTGGACTTCGCGGCGGTGTTCGCCCGTGGCGGTTTCGATCTCCAGGTCGGCAACCCTCCGTGGGTGCGACCTGACTTGGATGTAGCCGCTCTCCTCGGTGAGAGCGATCCCTGGTGGACACTCACCGACAAGCCCTCCGAGGCAGCCAAAAAGGGCCGCAGGGCTTGGTCTCTGAAACTGCCCGGGGCATCGGAGGTTTTGTTGTTGGGCGCACGGGACGCCACGGGACTGTCTGAGTACGTAGGTGCCGTCAGTGAATATCCCGAGCTGGAGGGAACCCGCCCAGATCTGTACCGAGCCTTCATGTCTCAAACCTGGCGCCATGCTTCGGGGCAAGGACACACTGCCCTCATCCACCCCCCGAGCCACCTGACCGACGCCAAGGGATACACGCTTCGCCGTCACACCTACCGCCATCTGCGACGCCACTGGAATTTCTTGAATGAGCTCCAACTATTTAAAGAAGTCGACCACCACCAGACCTACGGCGTCAATGTGTACGGATTTGAGCGTTCTCCCGCATTCTTGAACGCAGTCTCGATGTACCACCCGTCCACTGCGACCGGCTCGCTGGCCCACAACGGCGACGGTTCGGAACCGGGTTTTAAGAACGAGGACGGAAAGTGGGATCTGCGTGCGCACGCGTCCCGTATCGAGCACGTTGACCGGGATGTGCTCAGCACCTGGCATGCGCTGATGGAATCCGGGTCCTCGGAAATACCCGTGGACGAGACCCGCATCGTTTTCACCGTTAATCACTCCGCCAGTGATGTACTCCAACGATTGACAGCGACGCACACGCTCCGCGAGTGCAATCCGCAGTTCAGCACTGGCTGGAACGAAACGAACGGACGCCGTGACGGCTACTTCGAATCTCGGTGGGGACCAGCCGCCTCATGGGACGACGTCATCCTGCAGGGCCCCTATTTCCACGTGGGCACTCCGTTCTATTCCTCCCGCAACGAGACCATGCGCGGCAACCATGACTATTCGCCGGTGGACCTTGAGTTACTACCCTCCGACGCTCTGCCGATCACCGAGTACAAGCCGATCCACGAGACAGATGTCGACGGGTCGGTGTCCACCGCTCGCTATGACCGCGACTACGGTTCCTGGGAGATTCCGGACCCATACCATCCTGGTGAAATACGGCGGGTTTCCGTGCGAAGCCAGTACCGCGTCATGTGGCGCACCATGGCCGCCACAACCGGAGAGCGCACACTGATTCCGGCCCTCTTCCCGCCTGGCCCCGCGACCGTGGACGCCGTCAGTTGCCAGGGATATTCAGCACATAAGCTCAGCACCCTTTCTCTGGCAACGGCAAGTATGAGTTCACTGCTCTCTGACTTTCTGATCAGATCCACCGTTGGAAAGCACATCCGGCGACCGGAGTCGACTCGCCTCCCTCGCATTCCCGACGGCCACCCACTGGCCTCAGCCGCCATCCTCCGGATTCTGCGACTGAACTGCCTCACCGAGGCTTATGCACCCCTTTGGGAAGAGTGCTGGGACCCGGCCATGGCGCAGGACTCCTGGACCGGCGGCCGAGAGCGCCCGAACCGGCCGCACCTGGGCGATGTCGCTGGTCAGTGGTGTGCTGAAACGCCGTTGCGCGTCGATGAGGACCGTCGTCGTGCGCTGGTGGAGATCGACGCGATCATGGCGCACGTGACCGGGGTGCCGATCGACGAGCTCTGCACGATCTACCGCACCCAGTTCGGGGTGCTCTACACCTACGACCGCGGGGAGGACAAGCGCGCCAAGATCTACGACGCGAACGGGCGTCTCATCCCCTCGGCGGTGCGCACCGCGTGGAACAAGGCGGGGCGGCCGGGAACCGGCCTGCGGGAGGCCGACCGGACGTACACGACCTCGTCCGGCCGGGAGGTCGTTGCGGCCGAGCCGTTCCGCATCCTCGACCGTGAGGCGGATCTGCGGGAGGCCTATGCGGTCTTCGCCGAACGCCTGGCGAGCACGGGCGGCCGGGCATGAGCGAGCTGCTGCCCACCCTGCAGGCGGAAGCCACCCAGTCCGCGCTGGTCGAGTACATCACCACGGCGATCGAGTTCTCGGACCAGTACGCCCGGGACGCCTTCAGCTCCTTCCTGCAGTACCCCGAGCACGGGATCTTCCGGGGCCCGTTCCTGCGCACGCGCCTGCCGTTCGCGGCGGACGAGAGCGACCCTTCGTTGGCGGTGTTGCCGGAATGGTTCACGCCGTACGCGCACCAGGCGGCGGCGTTCCGGCGGCTGACCACCTCGCCGGAGGTCACTGGGGACCGGGATCGGGCCGGGCTGCGGATCCCGGAGCCCACAATTGTCACGACCGGCACGGGCTCCGGCAAGACCGAGTCCTTCCTCTACTCGCTGCTGGACTACGCGGTGCGGGCCCGGAAGGCGGGTGTGCACGGGATCAAGGCGATCATCCTCTACCCCATGAACGCCCTGGCCAACGACCAGGCGGGACGCCTGGCACGGATGATCCACGAGGACCCCGCCCTGAAGGGCGTGACGGCCGCGCTGTACACCGGGGAGCACTCCGGGGCACCGCGCACGGCGATGAGCGCCGACGGGCTCATCGAGGACCGGCACACCATCCGTTCCTCCGTGCCGGACATCGTGCTCACCAACTACAAGATGCTGGACCAGCTGCTGCTGCGGAAGCCCGACCGGCCGCTGTGGGAGCACTCCGCCGAGTCGCTGCGCTACCTGGTGCTGGACGAGTTCCACACCTACAACGGCGCCCAGGGCACGGACGTCGCCCTGCTGATCCGGCGCCTACGGCTGCTCCTGGAGCGGCTGGCCCCGCAGCGCACGCACCTGGTCCCCGTGGCCACTTCCGCCACGCTGGGCGACGACCGGGACATCGCCCCCGTCGCCGAGTTCGCCACGACGATCTTCGGCGTGGACTTCGGCACGGACGCCGTGGTCACCGAACGGCGCGTGGGGCAGGAGACGCTGCAGGAGCAGGCCCGCGCCCGTCTGGACCTCGCCGGCCTGGAGGCCGAGGAGCGGCCGACCGCCGGGCAGCTGCAGCCCGTCCTCGATTTGCTCCCCGGCAGCAACGACGGTCTTCTGCCGGACTCGAGCGAACTGACGTCCGCCGTCGTCGACGTCCTGTGGACCGGCGCGGGCGGCGAGCGCGTGTCGGAGCTCCGGGGGACCGATGACGCCGCTGTCCGGGACCTGTTCCTCGCCCACCCCCTCGTGGGGCGGCTCCTGGAGCGCACCGCTACGGCGACGACCACGGCGGAGCTGGCCCAGGCACTGGTCCCCCACCTGGACGCGCTCGGCACCGGGGGACGGCTCGTCGAAGCGCTGTGCGCCGCGCTGTCCCATGTGCGGTCGCGGGCCGAGCGCAACAGCTTCCCGAACGTCGAGGCCCACCTGTGGACCCGCGAAGTCTCCCGCGTGGACCGGGCGGCCTCGCCCGTGCCGGCCTTCGCGTGGAGCGACGACCGCACCACGCACGACGGCAGCTTCCTGCCGGCGATCTACTGCCGCCACTGCGGCCGCTCCGGTTGGGGCCTGGCGCTGACCGGCATGGACGACCTGATCGTCAAGCCCCAGCGCATCCGTCAAGAGCACGTCCGGCGCACCGGGCGCTTCCGCACCCTCATCTCCGGGACCGGCGCGGACCCGGGCGACGACGACCGCCTGCGCTACCTGGACCCCGAGCGGCGGAGCCTGGAGAGCCGCCCGCCGTCAGACGAGACCGCCGACGTCGACAGCCTCCCCGTGCTCATGCACGTGGGGATCGAGGCGGAGGGACACTCCAAGGACGACACCTGCCCGGCGTGCCAGGAGAAGGATGGCATCCGGTTCGTCGGCGCCAGCACCGCGACGCTGCTGTCCGTGGCGCTGTCCAGCTTGTTCGGCACGGCAGGGCTGGACCCAAACGAGAAGAAGTCGCTGGTCTTCACCGACTCCGTCCAGGACGCCGCCCACCGGGCAGGCTTCGTGGAGGCGCGCTCCCACTCGCTGGCCCTGCGCTCGGCGATCGAGTCCTCGCTGGACGACCGGCCGCGGCCGGTGCGGGAGATCGCCGAGCGCATGATGGCCGCCGCCGGCTCCCCTGAGGACCGGTACCGGCTGCTGCACCCCTCGATCGCGGAGAACACCTCGGTGCGCGGGTACTGGGACGACACCCAGCCCGCCCGGCAGCGGCGGCGAGCGCAGGAAAACGTCGCCACGCGGCTCGAGTTCGACCTGGAGCTGGAGGCCGGCCTGGTCGGCTCCTACGGGCGCACCCTGGCCACCACGGGCACCGCGGCCGCCTCCGTGGACGTCTCGGCGGAGGACGCGCTCGCGGTCGGACAGCGGGTGCTGGAGCGGATCGCCCAGCAGATCAGCTCCGAGACCGTGAAGAGCGGCCCGGCGGGCGACCATCGCACCGAGCTGTGGGTCCGCGGGGTGCTCGAGCGCCTGCGGGCCGACGGGGCGATCGCGCACGAGTGGCTGGTGCCCTACCGCAGGAAGGGCGGGCTGCGGTACCAGATCTGGGGCGGCCGCCGACCCAAGGACGTCATGCCGGCCTTTCCTCCCGCGCGACGGTCCCCTCGCTTCCCAACCACGGGCCGGCTAAACGCCCGGAGCCTTTTCACCGATCCGAGCAACCGGCAGAGCTGGTTCGTGGACTGGACCGCACGGTGCCTGGGCACGGACTTCCGCACCGCCGGCCACCTCATGAAACCGCTGTTCACGGCGCTGACCGAGGCCGGTCTCACGGACACCGTCTCGGTGTCCGAGCACGGCCGCACCACCGCCGAGAGCTACGGGTTGCGGCCAGAGCGTGTGGTGATGGCGCGGGTCCCGGAACCGGCGCGCGCCCTGCGCTGCTCCGCCTGCGGGGAGACCGTCACGGGCGTTCCGACAACGCTGGAGGCCTTCACCGGTGGCCCGTGCACGGCCTACCGCTGCAAGGGCGGCCTGCGCTGGGCCGAGCTGCGGAAGAGCTACTACCGCAGCCTCTACACCGGGGACATGCGCCGGGTGATCGCCCGCGAACACACCTCCCTGCTGCAGACGGACACACGCCTCGAGTACGAGAACGCCTTCAAGGCGAGCGAGTCCACGCCGGGCGCCCCCAACGTCCTGGTGGCCACCCCCACGCTGGAGATGGGCATCGACATCGGCGATCTCTCGACGGTCGTCCTGGCCTCCATCCCGGACACCGTGGCCTCCTACCTCCAGCGCGTGGGACGCGCCGGGCGCCTGACCGGCAACTCCCTGGACCTGGCCTTCATGTCCACGCGCGGCCGGGGCTCGGCGTACATCGAGCCCGAGTTCATGGTCAACGGCTCGGTCCGTCCTCCGGCGGCCTATCTCTCCGCGGAGGAGATCCTCCACCGCCAGTACATCGCCTTCCTCATGGACCGCATGGCCGGCGACGACGGGATGCCCGTGCCCGCCCGCGGCGCCTCCGTCATGCGCTCGAGCACCCCCGGGACCTTCCTGGGCGAGATGCTCGCCGACGCACAGGCGCATGCGCAGGAGCGGCTCGACGAGTTCCTCTCCGCCTTCACGATCAGCGAGGACCCCCGCCGGGGCATCACCCGGGACGCCGCCGAAACCCTGCGCGGCTGGGCCACCTGGCCAGCGGACGGCCCCAGCGGACTCGAGTCCGCCGTCGGCAAGGCCGTCCAACGGTGGTTGCACGAGAAGGACGCCCTGCGCCACCGGCGCCAGAAGCTCACCGAGTTGCTCAAGGACATCGCCGAGGGCCGGCTCGTCATCACCGCCGACGACGACTCCACGGCCCAACAGCTCCGCGGCCAGCAGGAACTGCTCGACGCCCAGGAGCGCAAGCTCGGGGAGGTCGAGGACCCCGAGGCCCGCGCGCGGGAGGAGAAGCGCCTCGCCGGCGGCCAGATGCGGCTGCGCGCCGAGGAGTCCCGGATGAGCCACGAGCACTGGATCGGCGTGCTCGAGCGCTTCGGGCTGCTGCCGAACTTCACGCTTCTCGACGACGCCGTGAGCCTGGACGTCACCCTGATCTACCAGGACGACGACAACCAGTGGCAGCACATCCCGGCCGACTACGAGCGCTCGGGCTTCACCGCTCTCACCGAGCTCGCGCCCGGCAACCACTTCTACGCCGGCGGCCACGAGCTCACGATCGACGCCGTGGACCTCGGCACCGACGGCGCCGGCGTGGGCCACCGGGCCTTCTGCCCCGACTGCGGGCACAGCCAGGACATCTCCGCCGCGGAGCGGCCGACCGTCTGCCCCCGGTGCGGGCACCCGGGCATCGCCGACGAGGGGCAGCACCTGCGCGTCGTCGAACTGACCAAGGTGTACTCAACGATGGAGCTGCACCGGGCCAAGATCGGCGACTCCTCCGAGGACCGCACCAGCCTGCACTTCGAGACCCTGACCGTGCCCGACTTCACCGCCGCCGAGACCCGCGCCCGCTGGTCGATCGAGGGCACCGGCGTGGGCACCGCCTTCCACCGCGGCACCCGGCTGACCCGGCTCAACGTGGGCCGTCCCCGGGAGGGAGCGCGCGAAGCCGTGCTCGGCGGGCAGAAGCAGCGCATCGGTGGTTTCACGATCTGCGCCGAGTGCGGTCACCTGGACGAGGACCTGCAGACCAACACGCCGCAGGAGCACCAGGCCTGGTGCTCCCAGCGCCGAGCCGAGAACCCCGAGGCCGTGTCCGCCGTGCTCTCCCGGGAGCTCGTCACCGAGACCGTGCTGATCAGCCTGCCGCCCTCCATCGGCGAGGACAGCACCGGACGCTCGCTATGGAGCTTCTACGCCGCCCTAATGCTGGGGCTGCGGGAACGCTTCGGCGGGGAGATCGGCCATCTGCAGATGGAGGTCGTGCCGGACACCGCCCGCCGCAACGCCGCCTCCCTGCTGCTGTTCGACTCCGTGCCCGGCGGCACCGGCTACCTGGCGGAGCTGGCCTCACCCCAGTCGCTGTGGAGCCTGTTCCGCGCAGCCCTCGAGCGACTGGTCGACTGCCCCTGCCGGAACGAGGAGCGGTCCGCGTGCTTCCGGTGCCTCATGCCGCACGTGCGGGCCAGCCACCGGGAGAGCCTCGGCCGGGCCCGCGCCGTCGAGATTCTCACCACGGTGCTCGACTCGTCCGCGCCGTCGGAGGAGATGACCTGGCGGGTCGCGGAGGGGGACGCTCCCGTGGAGGACGACTTCGAGTCGCACCTGGAGTCACGCTTCCGCCGCGTCTTCCGCGCCGCCGTGGCGGAGATCCCCGGTGCTCAGGTCGTGGACACCGTCGGCGACGGCGGCGCGGGCTTCTCCGCCGTCGTCGGGGACGTCAAGTACTCCTACACCCCGCAGGTCACCCTGGAGCACACCCAGCCCGACGCCGTGCTCAGCTGGCCCGGCCAGCACGGCATCCGCGGTGTCGCGATCTACCTGGACGGCAAGGCCTTCCATGCCACCGCTCAGCACAACCGGGTCGGCGACGACGCCCGGAAACGGGCCGGGCTCCGCGAGCAGGGCTATCTGGTCTTCGCAGTGACGGACCGGGATCTGACCGCGTTCGAGGCCCAGCGCCGGGGGGACGCCGCCGAGGACAGCGTGCTCGACGGCCTCCTGACCCCCCGATATGCCGACACGGTGATCGCGCAGGGGGTGATGGACACCGAGGACCTGGACTACGTCTGCGCGAATCCCGTCGCGCAGCTGCTGACGCTCATCGAGAGCCCAGCGCGAAACCCGCTCAAGCGGCAGCAGATGGTCTCCCAGTTCCTGAATCTGCTCCTCTTCGACGGGACGCCCCGGCAGGTCAGCACCGAGGACCTCGGACGCCAGACGCTCGGCGTCCTGGACGCCCCGGAGGGCGGGCCGCGGCCCGACGTTCCGGCGGGACCGGCCGCACCGGGATTCGTCCGCCGCCTCGGCCCGCTGGTCCTCCTGGGCACGGTCGAGGCACCCGTCAACCGGCTGGCGATCGCGCTGGACGACCGGGAGGAGGCGCTGCGCTCCGAGGAGTTCGACCTCGCCTGGCGGAGATGGCTCGCCCTCGCCAACCTGCGCCAGTCCCTGGAACCGGCCTCGACCACGCACATCGAGACGCGCAGCTCCCTGTCGGAGTGGATCGACGAGCACGCGGTCGAACGGGACTCGTGGGTGGACCTCCTGGTCCAGGCGGGGCAGCAGCCGGTCGGCGGACCGGACCGTCGTTCCACCGGCTCTCCTGGCTCTCCGAAACCCTCGGGCGCGGTGGATGTCGTCCCCGTGCCGAACACCGTCCGGTTGAGCTCCGAGTGGACGGACCTCATGGACGACGCCCTCACGCCCGAGGAGCGGCAGGTGCTCGAGATCGCCGGACGAGAGGGCATGCCCCTGCCCGAGGTCGGCGAGGAGATCGCCGGCATCCCGGTGGACCTGGCGTGGCCGGGCCTCGGCATCGCCTGGCTCAGCGAGGCGGCCAATGTCGAGGAGTTCGCCCGCGAAGCCCCCGGAACGTGGACGGTGCTCGGACCCGATGTCCGGAGCGCCCAGCATGTCCTCCAGCAGCTGCCGGGGACCGACGAGCAAGGAATGGTGAACCCGTGACAGCCCAGCCCAAGCAGCTCATCATGGACCGAGGCTTCCCGTCGAGCTACGACCGGTCGATCGCCGGCAAGGTCACCGCGACCATCGAGAAGCTCTTCAAGGACACCAGCACCAACGGTCTGCACGTCGAGCCGATCCAGAACTGCGCCGACAAGCGGGTGCGCACCGCGCGGGTGGACGACTTCCACCGCATGGTGCTCTTCGATCTGGGCGCCTGGATGCTGCTCTACGGCGTCTACCCGCACGATCGCGCCTACGTCGTCGCCGCCAAGGCCTACGCCCGGGTGAACCCCACGAGCGGTGCGGCCGAGATCCGCCAGGCCGAGGGCTCCGACGCGAACGCCAAGGACCGGTACACCGACTCGGAGCTCAAGGCACTCGTGGAGGCCCGCGCCGCCGACCTGCTCGCCGAGCGGCAGAGCGCCGACCTCAAGCCGCCGATGCCGGCGGCCGAGGAAGCCCGCCCGGATCCCTCGGTCCTGAGCGTCAATCCGCTGGCCGGCTACACGGCAGAGCAACTGACCGACGAGCTCGGCATCGACGGCCCCGTGGCCGAGTACGCGGTGGGCGCCCCGTCCGAGGAGGAGCTGCTCACCGCCCTGGGGCGCGTCGGCGGCTGGCAGGGCGATGCCCTGATGGACCTGGCCAGCGGTACGTCGCTGGACGAGGTGCGCGCAACGTACTCGATCGCTCAGGGCAGCGAGCCGACCGGCGGCACGGAGATCGGCATGCCGTCCGGGACCGAGGCAGTGGTCCGCGCCGCCACCGCCGAGCGGGCCGCTTCCCAGTTCCACCTCATCGAGGACGACGAGGCCCTCGCGCGGGCGCTGGCCAGTGGGAACTTCGACGCATGGCGTCTGTTCCTGCACCCCGACCAGCAGGAGTACGTGGACAAGGAGACCTCCGGCCCGTTCCGGCTCTCCGGCGGCGCCGGCACCGGCAAGACCGTGGTCCTGGTCCATCGCGCAGTGCGTCTGGCTCGCCAGAACCCCCAGGCACGGATCCTCGTCGTGACCTTCACCCGCAACCTCGTGGAGATGATCCGCGAGCAGGTCCGATCCCTGGGGCCGGACGTGCGGATGGCCGCAGGTCTCGGACAGCCCGGCATCAGCGTGCTCACCCTGGACCAAGTGGCCCACCGCGTGCTGGAGGATGCCGCCGGTTCCGAACGGCTTCCCTCCGCCATGAAGTCGGTGCTCGGATGGGGCATCCGGCGCATGCCCGACTACCGCAGCGCCGGCGCCTACGGAGCCAGTCCGTGGGAGGAGGCGATCGACGCAGCCGGCGCCGAGCTGCCCGAGAACCTCCGCAGCGTCCACTTCTTCCAGTCGGAGTACCAGGAGATCGTCCTGCCGGGGCAGATCACCGAAGAGATCGGCTACCTGCGGGCTCCGCGCCCGGGACGGGGGACCCGCCTCGGCCGTAACCAGCGCCGCGCCGTCTGGCAGGCCATCTCCCAGTACCGGGACGATGGTCTGGCCGCCCAGGCAATCGACTGGGACGAGGCCGCCGCCGTAGCCGCTGCGCTGCTTACCGGTGACTCCGGCGCGCCCCTGGCCGATCACGTGCTCATCGACGAGGGTCAGGACTTCACCCCCACGCGGTGGAAGCTGGCCCGGGCCGTCGTGGCCGAGAGACCGGATGACCTGTTCATCGCCGAAGACTCGAACCAGCGCATCTACGGCAATCGCATCGTGCTCGGGCACTACGGGATCAAGATCGTGGGCCGCTCCCGGCGCCTGCGGCTGAACTACCGCACCACGGAGCAGAACCTGCAGCTCGCCCTGAAAGTGCTCGCCGGGGGCTCCTATGATCTCGACGAGACCGAAGGCGACCACGAGGTGCACGCTACGGAGCGCGACCGCGACCGGTACATTTCTAGCCGCAGCGGCCCTCGGCCGCTCCTACTGCCAGCCGAGGACCTGGGGCAGGAGTACGACCGGGTGGCCGAGCTGCTCAAGACCTGGACCACCGAAGTGGAGGACAGCGGGCTGAAGGCCGGCACGCTGGGTGTCCTTACCCGCACCAAGAAGGAGCGCGACGCCTTCGTACGAGCGATGGGCGAGCGCGGCGTGGCTGTCGCGCCCGTGGACACCCGCGACGCCCCCAAGGGGACGCCAGCCGTCATGACACTGCACCGGGCCAAGGGCACCGAGTTCTCCCGCGTGGTGCTCTTCGGCGTGAGCGAGGGGTCAATTCCCAAGTTTTTCGCCGGTAGCACCTATGACGACCAGGCCCGGGAGCAGAGTAGTCTGCGGGAGCGCTCACTGCTGTACGTAGGCGCCACGCGGGCACGGGACATACTGGCGATCTCGTGGTGCAAGAAGGCGAGCCCTTACCTGCCGTCCATTGACTGAGTCTGCATAGCGCCAAAACGTACAACACTGCTGTTGTGCAACTCGCATTTCCACCCGAGGGAGCAATGGCCCACCGTTGCGCAGCGTAGAGAGACAACGAAGCCAGAAGTGATTGCCTCATACATCATGTTCACATGAAGTTCACACCTTAACTTTCGCCAATGTCCGTGCGAACCTCCCACCCGGACGGACTAGAGTGACGCACAGCACAGACAGCCAGTCGCGAGGGAGACCATTGTGAGCGAACTCAGCTCGTCCGAAGTACAGGAATGGCTTTTAGGTGACTGGCGCGCCTCATCCAGCAGAATTTGCCTCATTGAAGGATTTAGCGGAATAGGTAAGACCACCCTAGCGCAGAGCGTTGCCAAATCATGGTCACCCCATAGTTTGGTAGTTTCAATCGAAGAATCAGCAAACACCCTTGACGACGTTTTGTTCGAAGTTGCGTCAAACTTAGAAGAAAGGGGCTGCAAGACGATTGCCGACGCTAGCGAAGGAGACTACCGAGCTGGCCTTATAGCACATTTAAATAGCGATGAGCTAATAATTTTTGATCATATTGAGAATGCGTTTGACCAAGAACGCAAACAACTAAATGCGGAAATAATAGAATATTTGAAACGCATTGAAAAACGTCCCGGCGTGGGGAAAATTCTCCTTCTTTCATCTCTCCGGCTCGACCTTCAAGACCAACTTCCCCATCTACAAGTCACCCGCATGGCGCCCTTCTCAAACCAGGAGGCAAAAACATTCCTAAATGATGCACTTCAAAAATCCGGTCATGCAACCAACATTCCCGCCAGCGAAATACCCGAGGTTGTCGAATGGCTTGGATGCAATCCCCGCGCCATGAAGGCATTCATCGCATGCCTAGATTCTCACGATTTTGAGGAGCTCAAACAAGACGAACCAGATACGTGGGCCCTCCGGCATCTACCAGCTACAGATCAGCTGATCAAAAGACTGGAAGTCATTTTCCTCAAAATGACCATAGATAAATTAAGTCCTGAAGCAAGAACGCTCCTGGAATCAGCATCCGTCCTGCGCAAGCCATTCAAGGCGGACACCCTTCAATCTATTACGCCAAATGGAATAGGGATTGAAATGGCTAGAATGGAATTGTCGAGGCTGTTTATACTTGAAAAACAGCGCGGAATGTTGACACTTAATCCAGTATCACGCCATTTGGCTTACGCATCTTTAAGGCAGAACCCCCGCCGATTAACTAGATGCCATTCGACGGCTGGGGATTACTACAAGAAACGGGCTGCAAACACCACGGGCGCTCGCGGAACAATTATCGCCGGTAAAGCGTTTGTAGAAGCAAGGCACCACTTTCGCATTAGCGAACGCATGCGCGATTTGGAAGACCTGGCTGGGGATTTTCGCCGGATAATTGCCCCCAACTACGCAAAAACCACCGAGATTCCCACATCAAAGGATGACTTAAATGAATACATTCTTGTCATTCAATCGGTTCTTAGTACCGAGCGGGGTGGCTACCATGCCCTTAGGCTGAAATTCGCGGAGGCATTGATTTCCAGGAATCAACCTGGAGATAGGGTTCTAGCACTGCGAAACCTGACAATCGCCACAGAACGATCGCGCGCCTTGAGAGCATGGGTGAGGCGCGTCGACCTAGCCGCCGAACTCGATGGGGTACTAGGCCGACGGCGCATCGTTGACGAAGCCTTCGATAGATTGCCAGTGCAGGATGCATGCGAAGTTGCCATTAAAACCGCGGAAAAATTTGTGTACTCCGAATTGAAGCAGGAGGCGATTGACGTAGTTCATAAGGCGCTTCGCGCATCCTCAAAAGAACAACTGCAGCGCCTCACTACAGCTCTTTCATTTGTCAGACTTCAATTTGGCCAACCGAAAGAAGCCATTAAAGATCTTATCGACGGATACGAGAGGTTGGGAGATGAACCTTTTCGCGCGTATAAGCTATTTGAAGAAGGAATATTTATATCCCTTCAACAGCGCGATATTGACTCTTTGAATCGATTTAGGAACCTCGTTCTGGCACGCGGAATTAACGATCATCAGGTTGCGCTTGTCGACATGCTTTCACGCCAATCCTGCGGTGACTATTCTGGGGCTGCCCGCTTCGGTAAGGGACATGAGGAATATCCCTCGGTTGTCTTTCAACTTGCCTTTTCACTGCTTTGCTCAGGGGACGCTCAGGGAGCAGTAAAAACTTTGTCCCAATCTGGTAATTTGTCAGCAAACAACAATGATGTAAAGTGTTGGCTTTTCGCCCTGATTTATTTATGCCTGGACAATGAGGAGAAGGCCGAAAAATACCTAAACCATTGTCGCAAAAATCGCGTCCCTATGACACACGAGCGCGTAGATATTAAGGTCCTTAAGCTATGGAATGAAATTCCGAGGCGGATTCAGCCTTATCCCGCTTTTTACTTTCCCACCTTGCCTCCAATACTGACCGGATTAGATCACGACCTGAGGCGCACAGATGTCGGCGGATCCGCTTTGGAATTTTTGAGTTTGTCAGACTTCGAGTTCACACGGCATCCGCATCAAGAATTGCAAGAACATGCTCAGGCAAATAGTTTATTGCCTTCCCAGCCATCGATTGCCGTGCATGTTAGTAATAACCAACAAGTAGGAGATTATCAAATGGGTGATACGTACAATGTGGAAAATGGTGGCGTGGTAGGAAAAAACGCCTTTAATGCCGGGAATGTCAACATGAACGCGCATCAACAAGCCTTTTCGCTAACCAGCCCCGAATTACTTGAGGAAGTTCGCCGTGTTATTGACGTGACGCAATCAAATGGAAATGCTGATTCTGGACATCTGTCTACACTGTATGGGGCGGTTGAATCTATTGAAAATGGGGACGAAAAGGGCGTGCGCGACCGATTGAGAAGTGGCGGCAAGTGGCTCGCGGCACAGTCTTCGATGGTTGGAACCGGCTTGCTCACCGCGATTATGCAAGATGTCTTAGGAATTCAGGCTTAGATACAAGGGGACATCACGCGGCTGACACGGGTTCGGTTTCATAAAGCTGAGAATTGCCGACGCCAAAGACCGCCAGGGTCGCCAGCAGCGCTCAAAGCGGGTCACAGTCGTTGAAGAACTGGGCTGCGAAGAACGGCGCGAAGAGGGCGTAGAAGTTCCAGACGAACCACAAGGTGGCGTCGCCGATGTTGACGGTCACCACGTCGCGCCAGCGGCGGACGGACCGCGCCGGGCGGTGTTGCCGAGAGCGTGGAAACGGTGGAACGTCGCCTCGCCAGACAGTGTGATGTGCGACCAGCGCCCATTGACGGTGTCTGGTTCGGTCTGGGTCCGCCGCTGGTAGCGCCCCGCCGCGATACTTGTTCGCTGTCGCACGCGAAAGAGCCCGGCGATCCCGTGGATTTCGCCCTGCAGCATTAGCATGTAAAGACATCGGGTTCACACCGCTGAGGGTCAACAACAGTGCTCATCGCTGGGTCACTCTGTTGGAACCTCCGTGGGTTTGTCCAAAGTCTGGCAACCGAGCTGGACGCTGAACCCACCCGGGAGGATTCGACATGCCCAAAGCTCCCATCGACGGTATCGACACCGACGATGCCAATGACGCCGACCGGAAAGTCGTCGAGGATGAACGAGCCAAGCTCAAGGACTTCGTCACGGGGCTGAGCCCGGACGACATCAAGTCGGGCGGATGGTTCACCAAACTCAGCGCTCAGGCCCTGAGCTCCTACACCGACAAGGTCGACTGGCAGTACTTTCAGGAGCGGTACGAGGGCGTGCCCGCGGACGCCATCGTCGATCAGCGGATCAAGATGGCGACCCGATACGCCGCTCTCGAAGGCGGGATCTCCGCCGGCGCCTACTCGGCGGCCATCATCGCCACCCTCGGGAGCCTTGGTGGCGCCTCGGCGGCGACTGTCCCGGCCGCCGTCACGACCATGATGGTCGATGTCGTGTACATCACCCGGCTTCAGCTCCGCCTGGCCTACGACGTCGCGGTCCTCTACCGGGTTCCGCTCGACCTGTCCGACCCGAATGACTTGTGGAAGCTCATTCGGGTGGCCTTCACGATCAAGAGCGGGGAAGCCGTGAGTGGGGGCGTGGTCAAGGCGGTCCCGGCCGTCATGCGGCCGGTGATCAAGCGCTTCTATTCCAAAGGAGTTCTGGCCGCTGGGAAGGGGCTTCCGGTGGTCGGCAAGTTCCTTCTGCAGCGCAACGTCATCAAGATCGGCATTCCGCTCGTTGGCGTTCCGCTCGCGGTGGTGCTGAACCGCTACACGACGTTGGTCGCGGGGCGGCACGCGCAAGCTGTCTTCCGGAACGAGGCGCGGGTGATCGAACTCGCCGGGAATCTGAGCGAGCGGAGTCGGCACCCGCAGCTGATGCTGTGGGTCGCGTGGCTCGTCATCAACGCGGACCGCAAGATCGACGACGACGAGGCCCTGTTGATCCGTCACCTGGTGAGGCTGGTCCGGGATCAACATCAGGTGGTCGATGAGCAGCTCGCTCGCCTCGTAGATGTCGACCCCGCCGAGGTCTGGCGACGCCTGGATGCCGAGCAAGGGGATCTGAGCGACATTGTCGACGTGGCCGAGCGGGTGGCAACCGTGGACGGTGCCGTCAACACGCGCGAGAAAGCGGTCATCTCCGAGCTTCAAGATCGGTGCGACCGAGTCCGAGGGTCCATCCGACATATGGTTCGCCCATGACCCGCCCCGACCCCGCCGTCCTGCTGGCCGACCTGCGCCAGGAGGGGGACCTGCTCGCGGAGCTGCTTCGCTCTCTTTCCGCCGAGGACTGGGCCCTCCCCACCCCGGCGGAGGGGTGGACCATCCGCCACCAGGTCGCCCATCTCACCTGGACGGAGCGGACCGTGCTCAGCGCGATCGAGGACCCCGCGGTCTTCGCCCGGCTGCGGGAGCGGTTCCGGGAGGAGGCCGACGTCGTCGACCGCGGCGCCCAGGAGGGTGCGGCACGACCCCCGGCCGAGATCCTGGCGTCCTGGCAGGAGAGCCGGCGCCGCGTGCTCGAGCGGCTCGCCGCCGTGCCGGAGGGCGAGCGCATCCCGTGGATCGGCCCGCCCATGGGCGCGCCCATGATGGCCAGCGCCCGGATCATGGAGACCTTCGCCCACGGCCAGGACGTCCGCGACGCTCTCGGAGTGTCCCCGGTGGCCTCGCACCGGTTGCGGCACGTCGCTCACCTGGGCGTGGCCACCCGCGACTACACCTTCAAGCAGCGCCGGCTGGACCCGCCGGCCGAGCCGTTCCGCGTCGAGCTCACCCATGAGGACGAGACCTGGACCTGGGGACCGGCCGAGGCGGGTCAGCGCGTCCACGGCCCGGCCCTGGACTTCGCCCTGCTCGCCACCCGGCGCCGGCACCGCCAGGACGGGAGGTTTGTTGCGGAAGGCCCTGACGCCGACGCCTGGCTCGACATCGTCCAGGCCTTCGCCGGCCGACCGGGTCCGGGGCGGGCCCCGCTGTCGCAGACGGAATGAGGCACCGGCAACGCTCCCAGGAGCACATCGGCTTAGGTTGCCCCACACGAGGAGCCGCACGGCACGTCGCCCGCGCCGTGCGCGGCACAGGCTTCAGAGACTGATCTGCACAAAGTCACAATCCGGGTTGACTGAGTCTTGTCAAAATCCCCACATCCCGGCCCACCTGGGCAGACGTCCTTCATACTGGATGTTCGTCCATGCTCTGCATCACACCTGGGGGATCACCATGTCCGAGCCTGATCGCACGTCGCGCTTCTCGTCGGGGATCTCCCGTCGCCGCGCCCTGGGCCTCGCGTCCGCACTCGGGCTGACGCCGCTGGCCGTCACCGCAGGCGCTTCGGGCAGCGCGGCGTCGTCCGGCGCACCGAACGCCTCCGCCGCTGCTTCCGCGGCGGCATCCGCCCCCGGCCGCGCCCCGGGGCGGGCCCCACTGACCACCGATGCCAAGAACCGGGTCGTGCTGCTGGGCACCAGCGGCGGCCCGCCGTGGTGGAACGACTCCCACCGCGAGGGCGTGGCCTCCGCGGTCGTGGTCGGCGACAAGTACTACCTCATCGACGCCGGGGACGGGGTCGGCAAGCAGATCAAGAAGGCCAAGCTGGGCACCTGGGACAAGGACATGCGCGGCCCCCTCGACGCCCTGGAAGCCGTGTTCCTCACCCACCTGCACTCGGACCACATCTCCGACCTCTACAACATCTTCGGCACCGGCCTGCAGAACGGGGTCACCGTGCCCGACCGGGTGCTGCAGGTCTTCGGCCCCGGCAACCGCGGGGCGCTTCCGGTCAACTACAAGGGCGAGCAGATCCCGCCCGATCAGGTCGTCAACCCGGCCAACCCGACCCCGGGCACCCGGGAGACGATCGAGGCGATGATGAAGACCTTCGCCACGGATTTCAACGACCGGATCATCGACTCCGGCTACCCCCCGCCCCGGGAGTTCTTCGTCGGCCGCGACATCGCCCTGCCGGCCGAGCTGGCCGACGACCCCAACGGTGACCCGCACCCGCGGATGCGCCCCATCGACGTCTACGAGGACGACCGGGTCAAGGTCACCGCCACCCTGGTCCAGCACGCCCCGGTCTTCCCGGCGTTTGCCTACCGCTTCGACACCGACACCGGCTCCGTGACCTTCTCCGGGGACACCAGCCCGAGCGAGAACCTCGTGGAACTGGCGCAGGGCTCGGACATCCTCGTGCATGAGGCCATCGCCGAGGAGTGGGTCGGCCAGCACCACCCCGCCCCGCGCGACGCGGCCTCCGAGGCCGAGTACCAGCACCTGATCGGAGCGCACACCACCATCGAGGACGTCGGAGGCGTGGCCGAACGCGCCGGGGTGAAGACCCTGGTGCTCAACCACCTCGTGCCCGGCAACTGGCCGGTTGAGAAGTGGGAGAAGGCCGGGGAGAACTTCTCCGGGGAACTGATCATCAGCGAGGACTTCGACGCCATCCCCATCGGCTGACCGGAACACCACACTGGGCGGATCGTCCGCCGCTATCCCGGAGCCCGCACCACCGGCTCCGGGAGCTGGCGGGTCCCCGACGTCGACGACGCGCCGCACGTCGGCGCCACACTTCCTCGGCATCGGTGCTCCCCCTGGAGGAGGGAGGGCTGATTGGTAACACTGTGGCCATGGGGACATCACAGCGCACGACGGGAAAACCGACGACCCACAGCGAGGGCACGGTTCGTGCAGAGGCTTCGCCGGCCCTGTTCTGGGCCTGGAAACAGCAGCGCATCTGGTCGCGCACGTCCGACCGGCTGAAGAAGCAGCTGGACCTCTTCAGAGCCGCCGCCCTGCTGCTGGGGATCCTCGCCGCCGTCCTGGCGGTCGCGGCGACGCAGGTGATGGGCGATCAGCCGGTGCTCGGACGAAGCCTCGGGGCGGGGACGGCAATCAGTGCCGGTCTGGCCACGCTGGTCCAGCGCGGCGTGACCACCGACCGGATTCGGTCCTGGACGAGGGCCCGGTCGGTCTCCGAGGCCCTCAAGACCGAGGTGTACTCCTACCTCGCCGGCGGCACCCGGTACACCGACTCGGGCCAGCGGGACCGGATCCTGCACCAGCGGTCCCGGGACCTCGTCAACAAGGTGGAGGGTCTCCTGGGACTGACGGTCGCGGTCGCCCCGGACGAGAAGCGGGTCCCTGCTGTGACGGGCATCGAGGACTACATCACCGACCGGGTCGAGCAGCAGATCGAGGGCTACTACCGGCGCAAGGCCGCGATCTACATGCGCCGGGTCTGGTGGTTGCGGGCAACGGCGAGCGCGCTCGGCGCCGTCGCCGTCGCCCTCTCCGCCGTGGCCACCTGGTTCGAGCTGCCGCCCGTGTCCGCCTGGGTGCCGGTGGCCACGACCATCGGGACGGCCGTGGTGGCTCACATCGCCGCGAGCCGCTACGACCACCTGATCATCGAGTTCCAGCGCACCGCCTACCGCCTGGAGCTGCTCCAGCAGGCCCGTGCGTGCACGCCCGGCGACGACGCGACGTTCGTCGACGACTGCGAGGACGCCATCTCCGTGGAGAACCAGGGGTGGATGGCGCGCTGGAACGACGATTGAGGCCGTCCGCCCGATCGGGCGGCAGGAACGGTCAGCTGCCGCCGGGGTGCCGCGCCGAGGACCAGCGCGCCAGTCCCTGCACGACGAGCGTGGCGATGGTCCCGGGCCGGTGGGTCGCCGACAGCTGCCGGCGGTCGTGCTCGCTCAGTCCGTCATCGCCCGCGTCGTGGCGTGCCTGCTCGGTGAGAGCGGCCAGTGCCTCGGCGACCTCGTCGTCGTCGCTCCCGGCCGGGAACCCGTCCGGCGCCCATGCCAGGTCGTCGTGGCCGAGGGCGCGGACGACGGCCGCCGCCGCTCCCCCGAACCCCGCCGAGACGTACAGGGGCTGGTCTGCAGCCACGGAGCACAGGGCCTCCTCCACGATTCCGGGCATGGCTCCCTGGAAGCCTAGTAGCTTCCCGCCCACGAGCACCCGTGCATCGGTCTCGGCCGTGACGTGCGTCCGCATGGCCGACAGCGCCGCGGCGCGGTCCTGCGCGGACAGCTCGGCGGGGAGCTCGCCCTCCTGCCGGGCCTTCTCCCGTTCCAGCACGGTCATGGGCTGCCCGTCGAGGCCCAGCAGCACGAGCTCCGCCGACGTCCCGAGCCGGCGGTCCATGGCGTCGACATCGGCGTCGGACATCGTGGCGTGCTCGCTGAGCGGGGCGCAGATGGTCAGGGCCTGCCGGTTGTCGCTGTACTTGAGGACTTCGTCCAGCAGCACCTGGGTGAAGCCCTCGGCCCGGGGCCAGCCCCCGTAGGTGATGCTGCCACCGGCGAGGAACACCGCCCGCGCGATCTCCGCGACGGCCTGCTCGCAGTGGGCCTCGGTCAGACCGAGCTGGGAGAGGTCACTGCTGTTCGACACCGACAGGGCGATGTGCAGGCCCTTCAACGCGTCACGCGAGACGAGCGGATTCTTGCTCATGACGGCAGTTCCCCGCCCCGGGAGGCGAACGTCCTGGGGGTGAAGATCTCGACCTCGTCGGCGAAGCCGGCCAGCCGGCACATGTCCACCAGCACGTCGTGCTCACGGGGTCCCAGCGGCGGGTCCGGGTGGATGATCCAGATCTGCCGGTCGTCCGGTCTCTCCGCCTTGTGCTTCTGCAGCCACGGACCGGTGGTGACGGGCTCCGGCGAGTGCACCGGCAGCCAGTCGAAGCCGCCGTCCCGCAGGTAGACGCTCTGGTACTCCCACAGCCTGTGCTTGAGGGCCTCGGCCACGATCCGGTTGAGGGCGCGGACGATCCCGGGCCGGGGGTCGTCCACGAGGCAGGCCACCGTGGGCACGTGGTCCATGAGGAAGGAGCCGCGCTCCTCCCCATCCCGCAGGGCGTGGAGGCCGACGACGGGGACGTCGTGCTCCTTGGCGGCCAGCACCTCGCGCTGGGTCCACTCCCGCTCCGCGTACCGGTCCGTGCGCACCATGAGCAGAGCACCTCGTCCCGCCGCCGTCAGGAGCCGTTTGCGCCAGTCCGTGCCCGGTTGCAGGTCCGTGGCGTCGAAGAACCTGCTGAGGTGCGTCTCGGCGATCACGGCCTGGACCTCGTCGTAGATCCGTGCTCCCTCGGGCTCCGCCGCGAGGTCCCCGTGCTTGGTGTGGCTGACGAAGACGGTGATCTGCTCGGACTGCTCCGAGGCGGGCGTCATGGCCTGGGCGATGCCCTGCGAGAGCTCACGGCAGAGCACGTCGGGATCATGCACGCTCCGCCGGTCGAGAGTCTGCGCCCACCCACCGGTTCCGTAGAGCTCCGTGTGGGCGAGATCGACGCCGTCGGTGCGCACCGGGAAGACTCCGACGTCGGACCGACGGCCTGCGTCGAAGATGGCCCGCAAGTACTCCCGCCACTCCTCGTGCGCGGCGAAGGCCCTGAGCAGGTGAACGCCCAGAACCGGCACCACAGCGATGAACTGCGCTCGCGGCAATCCGTACGGCCACGGCTCCGTGATCCCCAGGGGGCGAGGCGGCCCGGTCTTGGACGCCCACCCCGTGCTGCGGTTGTACACCTCGACGGCGCCTCCGGCGAGACCGGAGAAGATGCGGCTGTGGAAATGATCCATCAGCGCATCCGACACGGTCCGACCGTCCCGGTCGCCGGGATGCCAGACGACGAAGATCTCCAGGATGGGAGGCAACGGCATGAACCCACCGTACGTCGCTGTCGAGCGATTCGGCGGACATGGCGAAACCTTACTGCGACGTGGGCGGATACCGGCAGGGTGGTGACAGCGGCAGGACGGATCTGAGGAGGAGGCCGAAGTGGGCGGCCTCCACAACATCTTCATCAGCCACCGCCACCAGGACGACGCCCTGGTGGCGGCGCTCAAGGAACTGATCTCGTCCCCCCGGTGCCGCCTCAGGGACTTCTCCGTCATCGCGCCGCTCGCCCTGGGCGCGCTCGCGGACGAGCAGATCATGGCGGTCCTGGCGCCGCGCATCGCACGGGCCGGAAAGGTGCTCGTGATCGTCCATCCGAAGACGCGTTTCCACCGGTGGGTCGACTGGGAGATCGAGCACGCCCGCATCTACCGGTCGAAACGCATCATCGGGGTCTGGGCCCCGGGTGCCTCAGGATGCGACCTCCCCGCACCCCTCGACCGCCATGCGCACGCCGTCGTGGAGTGGAACGCGCAGGAGGTCGTCGCCGCCTTGGAGGGGCGGGACAACTGGCCACGCAGCGCCCGGCCCTGACACTGATGCACCGAATGGAGAGCCGAGAATCCGGTGTTTGTTGGCGGAACGAAGCCGACGATGCTCGGCCCGCCTCATACCATCCACAGTGAGGCACGAATCTCCGGATCACGCTTGTTGTCCGACTTCTGCTGCTCCACGGCCCTGATCGTGAAGTTGCCGTTCTCGTCGGGCACCACATGCGCGTTGGGCAGAAACGTCGACGTCTCAGCGCTCACCCAGCTCCCGTTCTTCTGCTTGCGGTCGGTGCTCATCTGGACGAGGCACCCACCTGGAACGTTCATCGCCTTGGTGCTTTTTATCCAGCTCGAGCTCTGCGCCTTGAACAACAGATGGAACTGGTCAGGATTGCCATGCGTCTCGAGGTTCTTGTCGTTCTTCTGGACGTCTTCGGTCTTGGTGATCATCAACTTCCCCATATGACCGAAATCCATGGAGAGCATGTTGCCCTTGAAAAGGAAGAAGAAAAGGACGGTCAGTATTACAACTACTGACACGATGCCGATTGGCGCGATACTTTCTATCTGGCCCATATCAAGACCCCCTCAGTCGGCGGGCAGGACCCGAACACCGTGAAGCTGCACAGTGGCGCAACGGCCCATCACCCTGGTTCCGCCCCATGCCACCAGCCTACTCGCGGGGCCTCAGCGGGGAACATCAGGACAGGCACATCGACGTTTTGAGAAGTCGGTCGCCTCCCACGAAGACGGCGCAAGAGACTCACCGCCTTCGTGCGCGCACCCGGACACGCCCGCGCCTCGGCCCCCTGCCGCTCCTCCCTCATACGGAAAACTGTTCATCGTTTTCGGTCTCGACGGCTGAACACATATGGCGTCCCATCGGTATGAAGCCCATGGCTCCAACGAGAAGACGTTTTCTCCCCTCGGCAAGAGAAGCTGCTGGCCTCGCTGAACGACGGAGCCAGGGAACTGAGGACTTCAATCGCCCACGACCGAGAGTGGTCTGGCGCCTCAGCCCTGTGCGGCCGGCCCCACCGTCGCGTCCAGCGGCCGGTCCTCCCGCATCCGGGTGGTCAGCTCCGTGAAGAACGCCCTCAGCCGGGCCACCGCCTCCGGACCGGAACCCTCACGCAGCAGCTGCAGCATGTCCTGCCAGCCCTCGACCCAGAGCGGCACCAGGTGGCCTGAGGGGTAGAGCGTGATCCGCCGCAGCGAGCGCAGCATGACCTGCTCCGCCATGGCGGTCAGTTCGTCGTTGTCGGCGGCCGCCAGCAGCACGCGCACGGCGTCGATCAGACCGGTGCGGGACTCCTCGACGTGGTACTGCCCCACCTCTTGGGTGAAGCGGGTGACGGTGTCGGCGAGCGCGTCGAGCCGGCCGTCGTCGAGGTGGGGCACGGCGCGCTCGAGCGCGGCCACGGTGACGACCCCGAGCACGTCCATCAGCTCGATCGCCTGCCGCTGGGTGAGCACGGCGACGTGCCGGCGCTTGTTGGCGGTGCTGACCACCAGGCCCTCGCCGATGAGCTCGGTGATGGCCTCGCGCACCGGCGTGATGCTCACGTCCAGGCGTGCGGCGATCTCGGCGTCACGGATCGGGGCGCCGGGAGCGAGCGCGCCGGAGAGGATCTCCTCCCGCAGGTGCTCCGCGACCGCTTCTCGCCGGGTGGCCGGCATCTCGAACGCCACAGTTGTCGTGTCCCTCCGTCTCGCCGGTCCGGACGTCGCCGCTGCTGCCGCAACAACAACGGGCGGTCGGCCGGTGCTGCCCCCAGCGTAGCCACCGGGGAGCAAGAAACATTCGGGCACCCCCTAGAAACAATGCATTGTGCAGTCTAGCGTCAGTGTGACCTGCATCACTCAGAACGAGCGGTGCCGGAATCGTTCCGTCGATGAGGAGACCAACATGTCCCTGGACCACGCCACCCTCGCCTTTCTGGCCGCCTCCGCCGAGGCCGCCGGGCCCGACGCCAAGCCCATGTGGCAGATGAGCCCCGCCGAGGCCCGCACCACCGCCGCCGCCATGAACGAGATGTTCGGGACGGGCCCCGAGATGCACCGCACCGAGGACCACGTCCTGGACGCCTCCGACGGCGGCAGCTTCCGCGTCCGGGTGCACGTGCCGCGGGAGTCCCCGACCGGCGTGTTCGTCTACCTCCACGGCGGCGGCTGGGTCTTGCAGGACATCGACGGCTACGACACCCTGGGCCGGCAGCTGGCCGAGAAGTCGGGCTGCGCCGTCGTCCTCGTGGACTACCGCAAGGCCCCGGAGCATCCCTTCCCCGCCGCGGTGGAGGACTCCTGGACCGCAATGACCTGGGCGGGCGAGCACCTGGCGGAGATCGCCGGGGCGCAGGTCCCGCTCTACGTCGGCGGGGACAGCGCCGGCGGCAACCTCTCGGCCGTCATGGCCCTGCGGGCGCGGGAGAACGGCGGGCCGGCGATCGCCAAGCAGGTGCTGATCTACCCGGTCACCGACGCCGACTTCACCCGCCCCTCCTACACCGAGGAGGAGAACCAGACGCTGCTGACCACCGAGTTCATGACCTGGTTCTGGGACCAGTACGTGCCCGACGCCGACCAGCGCAAACACCCGGACGCCGCGCCGTTCCACGCGGAGGACCTCTCCGGGCTGCCCCCGGCCCTGGTCATCACCGCCGCCCACGACGTGCTGCGGGACGAGGGCGAGGCCTACGCCGAGAAGCTCCAGGAGGCGGGAGTGGAGGTCCACCAGCGCCGCTGGGAGGGCCAGATGCACGGCTTCTTCTCCATGGTCAACGTGCTGCCGGCCAGCGCCGAGGCCCTGGACTTCGTGGTGGAGTCGATCGCCACGGACGTCCAGGCCGAGCTGGAGGAGGCGGGCGAGCGATGAGCACGGTGCGCGAGCTGGACGTCGTCGTCGTCGGCGCCGGGTTCTCCGGCCTCTACCTCCTCCACCGCCTGCGCGAGCAGGGACGGTCCGTGGCCGTCGTCGAGAAGGGCGACGGCGTGGGCGGCACGTGGTACTGGAACCGCTACCCCGGGGCCCGGTGCGACGTGGAGAGCCCCTACTACTCCTACTCCTTCTCCCGGGAGCTGGAGCAGGAGTGGGAGTGGACCGAGCGCTACCCCACCCAGCCCGAGATCCTGCGCTACCTCAACCACGTGGCCGACCGCTTCGACCTGCGCCGCGACATCCAGCTCGACACCGAGGTGGTCTCCGCCGTCTACGACGACGCCACGGCACGGTGGGCCGTCACCACCCGCTCGACCGCCGACGGCGCGGAGGAGACGATCAGCGCCCGGTACTGCATCATGGCCACCGGCTGCCTCTCGGCCGGGCGCGTGCCGGACTTCGAGGGCCTGGCCGACTTCACCGGGGAGGTCTACCACACCGGCTCCTGGCCGCACGAGGGCGTGGACTTCACCGGCAAGCGCGTCGCGGTGATCGGCACCGGATCCTCGGGCATCCAGTCGATCCCCGAGATCGCCCG
Organism: uncultured Kocuria sp.; assembly: GCF_947500125.1. Classification (GTDB taxonomy): domain Bacteria; phylum Actinomycetota; class Actinomycetes; order Actinomycetales; family Micrococcaceae; genus Kocuria. Next base: position 161,192 of record NZ_CANMRA010000006.1, read on the forward strand.
GCAGGCCGAGCACCTGACGGTCTTCCAGCGCACCCCGAACTTCAGCGTCCCGGCGCGCAACCAGCCGCTGGACCCGCAGGAGTGGGCGCAGATCAAGGCCGACTACCCGCGGATCCGGCAGATCGCCCGGCAGACCCCGACCGGGCTGCCGTTCCCGCCCAGCACCGCCTCCGCGCTGGAGACCGACCCGGCGGAGCAGCGCAAGGTCATGGAGGAGCACTGGACGCTGGGCGGGTTCCGCCTCGGGCAGTGCTTCTCGGACCTGGCGATCAGCAAGGAGGCCAACGACGTCGTGGCCCAGTACATCCGCGAGCGCATCGACGAGATCGTCGAGGACCCACAGGTCGCGGAGCTGCTCAAGCCCTACGACCACCCCGTGGGCACCAAGCGGATCTGCGTGGACACCGACTACTACACGACCTTCAACCGGGAGAACGTCTCCCTGGTCGACGTCCGGCCCGCGCCGATCACCCGGCTCACCGAGCGGGGGCTGAGCACCACGGAGCGGGAGTACGAGGTCGACGCGATCGTCTTCGCCACCGGCTTCGACGCCATGACCGGGGCCCTGAACCGGATCGATATCCGGGGCACGGAGGGGCTCGCCCTGGCCGAGAAGTGGGCCGCCGGCCCGCGGACCTATCTCGGGCTGGCCACCGCCGGTTTCCCGAACCTGTTCCTGGTCACCGGTCCCGGCAGCCCGTCGGTGCTCAGCAACATGGTGACCTCGATCGAGCAGCACGTCGACTGGATCACCGACCACATCCGCTACCTCGAGGACCAGGGCCTCACCCGCTCCGAGGCCTCTCCCGAGGCGGAGGACGCGTGGGTGCAGCATGTCAACGACGCCGCGGACATGACCCTGTTCCCGCAGGCGAACTCCTGGTACCTGGGCGCGAACGTGCCCGGCAAGCCGCGGGTGTTCATGCCCTACGTGGGCGGGGTCGGCGCCTACCGCGCCAAGTGCGACGAGGTCGCCTCCCGGCAGTACGAGGGCTTCAGCGTCGCCTGACCGGTTGAACAACCGGATGGAGGGCTCCGGTGCTGCGGCACCGGAGCCCTCCGCATGCCGGCAGGCCGGGGCTCCGGGCGCATCCCCCTATCGGCAGCCTGAGGCTCGTGGGACGCCAGGAGAGCGAGATCGACGCGCCGCAACCTCATTTCTTTCTTTTTGCGAATTTCCGACAGAACAATGGAGATTGCCGGGGGAGATTGGTTGTCCAGACCCTTGAAGTAGGGGCCGGTCCCGTCGGCGATCTAATGTTCTGTGGACCTTTCCCGGCAAACGGTCGTGCCCTGCCACGGGTGGCACCACTCGGCACTCGGCTCCAGGGCAGGGGCATGCTTGCCCGTCGGCACGACCTGGGCAGAGCCCCAGGTCAAGACCACTTTCGTCTCGAGTTGAGCCTCCCGGGGGATCCCCATGGGCGCGCCTCACCGGGCCACGGCGTCCGGGCGCGGAGGTGCCCTGCCGGATCAGCACTAAAGCCGAGACACGCCCGTGATCTAAACGAGACTTTCTCGTTACTTTTCGATTAGTGTTCTCTCCGTGCCGATCGCCTCATCGATCGGCATCCCCGTGCACATCGCCGAATTCTGCCGGTGCCCGGGGCCCCCATAGAACATCGCTCGGCAGAAGCGGGGGAACCATGAACGGCCCCTCCCCCGGGGCCTAGGGGTTAAGTCGTCAGGGCCCCCACCCTGCGACCGGGTGTCTCCCACCCGCATCCGACAGCTCACCTCGCAGGCAAGAGGGAGGACATCACTCATGCCCGTTTTCCAGTCCCGCATGCCCCGCCACCGCGCCCAGAGCTCGTTCCGCCTCGGGCGCACCGCCATCCTGGCGGTCGCCGGCGGCGCCCTGGCGCTCAGCAGCGTGGCCCCGGCCCAGGCCGCCCCCGCCGCAGCCCCCCAGCAGGTCCTCAGCACCCAGTCCCAGTCCGGCAAGGCCGCGACCATCGCCGCCGCGGCCAGGAACCAGCTCGGCGTGCGCCAGGACTGCACCGCCCTGGTCACCAAGGCCCTGCGCGCGGCCGGAGTCAACCACCACGGGTGGCCGGACTCCTACCTGAAGCTCGGCACCCGGGTCTCCGCCGCCCAGGCCCGGCCCGGCGACCTGGTCTACTACGCCAACGGCGGCATGGGCTTCGCCCACATCGCCGTGTACATCGGCGGCGGCAAGGCCGTCCACGGCGGCTGGAACGGCAACCAGACGGTCATCCAGACCGTCAACGTCGGCTCCGGCCCCGTCTACCTCCGCGTGCGCTGACCCTGCACCCGTGAGCGGGAGTGCGGTTCCCGGCCGTCCCGGCGGGAACCGCACTCCCGAATCCCCCGGGGCACGACCTCGGGACGTGGGACACCTCGCGGCGATGCGCACGGTGAGAATCCATCCGGGCACCGCCCTTCCCAGCCCTGATCTCTGACTCCTATGCTCGAGGCGGATCCGCCGGAGGATCGATCGCCAACTCGACGAGGAGTGGAACGGCATGCGACAACTCGCGCACCGGCTCGACCGGCTGGGCACCGAGACCGCCTTCAGCGTCGCCCAGGCCGCTGCCGCATGGACGGCGAAGGGGAACCGCGTGTACCCCTTCCACCTCGGCGACATCAACATCCCGACGGCCCCGCACATCATCGAGGCGATGGACCGGGCCATCGCCGACGGCCACACGGGCTACTGTCCCGGTCCCGGCATCCCGCAGCTGCGCGAGGCCCTCGCCGAGGACATCGGCTCGCGCCGTGGCATCGGCCTCACTCCCGAGAACATCGTCGTGATGACGGGCGGCAAGCCCGTCATTACGAAGTTCCTGCAGGCGGTCATGAACCCCGGCGACGAGGTGCTCTATCCGAATCCCGGCTTCCCGATCTATGAGTCGCAGATCGAGTACCTCGGGGGCACGTCGGTGCCGTACCGCTACCTCCCCACGGAGGACGGCTTCGCGATCGACCTCGATCAGGTGCGCGCGTCGATCACCCCGAGCACGGTCGCCATCATCTACAACGACCTGCAGAACCCCATTTCGGCCGAGTCGACGGCGGCCGAGCGCGAGGCAGTCGCGCAGCTCGCCCAGGAGCACGATCTCTGGGTGCTCTCCGACGAGGCCTACTTCGAGACGCGCTACGAGGGGGTCTCGAGCTCGATCGCCTCGCTCCCCGGCATGGCCGAGCGCACCGTCATCCTCTACACGTTCAGCAAAAAGTTCGCCATGACCGGCTCACGCCTCGGCTGCGCCGTCGCGCCGCCCGGGATCGCCACGGTGCTCGGCACGCTCAACACCAACGACGAGTCCTGCACTACGCACTACGTGCAGTGGGCCGGCATCGAAGCACTCCGCGGCCCCCAGGAGCCCGCGCAGCAGATGCTCGACGTCCTGCGCGAGCGCCGGGACGCCGCCTGCGAGCTCGTGAACGCCACCCCCGGCATGCACGTGGCCGTACCGCAGTCGACGTTCTACCTGTTCCCCGACGTCACCCGGACCATGGAACGCATGGGCTACACGGCGGTCGGTGACTTCGCGACGGCGGCCCTGCACGAGACCGGCGTCTCCTTCTGCACGCGGGAGCACTTCGGCCGGCGCCAGCCCGGCGAGGAGCGGCAGTACATCCGGCTCGCCTACTCGGGCCTCGACGTCGCCGACATCCGCGACGGCCTCGGCCGCCTGCGCGAGTGGATCGAGGCGGCATGAGCCGGGTCGTCGTCACGGGACGGATTCCCGACGCCGCGATCGAGAAGCTCCGCGCCGCCCACGAGGTCGAGATGTGGCCTGATCCGGAGCCGATCGGCCGCGAGGAGCTCCTGCGCCGGGTGGCCGGCGCCGATGCCGTCGTGAGCCTGCTCACCGAGCGCATCGACGCCGAGCTGCTCGACGCCGCCGGCCCGCAGCTTCACGTGGTCGCGAACGTCGCCGTCGGCTACGACAACATCGACGTGCCCGCCTGCAGCGAACGGGGCGTCGTGGCCACCAACACCCCCGGCGTGCTCACGGACGCCACCGCCGACATCGCCTTCGGCCTCATCCTCATGGCGACCCGCCGGCTCGGTGAGGGGGAACGGCTCATCCGCTCCGGCCAGGACTGGAAGTGGGGCATGTTCTTCCTGCTCGGCAGCGGCCTGCAGGGCAAGACCCTCGGCGTCGTCGGCATGGGCGGCATCGGTCAGGCGACCGCGCGCCGGGCCAAGGCCTTCGGCATGGAGATCGTCTACCAGTCGCGCAGCGAGATCGATCCCGGGATCGCCGCCGAGCTGGGCGCCCGGCGGGTCGAGCTCGACGAGCTGCTGAGCGTCTCCGACGTCGTGTCGCTGCACTGCCCCTACGGGCCCGCCACGCACCACCTGATCGGCGCCGAGCAGCTGGCGGCGATGAAGGACTCGGCGTACCTCGTCAACACCGCGCGCGGACCGATCGTCGACGAGGCGGCGCTCGCGTCCGCGCTGCGCGAGTGCCGGATCGCGGGCGCCGGACTGGACGTCTACGAGGACGAGCCCCGGGTGCATCCCGAGCTGCTGGAGCTCGAGAACGTGGTGCTCCTGCCGCACCTGGGCTCCGCCACCGTGGAAACGCGCACCGCGATGGCGGTGCTCGCCGCCGAGAACGTGCTCGCCGTGCTCGGCGGGCAACGGCCGCCGTCACCGATCGGGTAGCAGCAGGGCCGGCCGTCAAGGTCGCCGCTCGCTCCCAGGCCCGGTGGGCGGTCCGTCACCATGCCGCCCGCCTCGCCCCGACGGAAGGATGCGATCGAGGACCCCGTGGCCCTCCCCGGGCTGTCGGAGGGCTGCGCCGTGACCCCGCCGTCGTCGTCCGGGGGTTCTCGGAGATCCCTCTCCAGCAGACGTCGCCGCGCTTTCTGCCACTCCTTGCCGCATTCGCAGTATCTTGGCAGATTAAGCACCATGTAATCTGACAAGATAGTGATTATCCGGGGAAAAGTGTCAGATTGGAGAGTTCCGTTGCGACCAGTTGGCCTTGAACGCCGTACCGAGCTGGAGTCCATGGTCGCCGCGCTGCTCGCCTCGGAGCAGGACGGCGCACTGCTGTCTACCGAGGAGACCGCTGCCGTCGACCTCAAGGAAGAGGCAGGGCGGCGCAACGGGCCACAGCTCGAGCCCGGCCTCGCTCAGAATCCGGAGGCCGCCACGAAACTGGCAGACGAAGTAGCGTGCCTCGCCAACTCGCCGGGGGGAGGCGCGTTGATCCTCGGCGTCGAGGACCGCACCGGCCAGGTCCTCGGCACGGAGCTCGATGTCGACTGGCTGCGCCAACGCATCAATCGTGCCGTCAGTGTCGCGCCGGACATCGTCGTCCAGTACGTGGCCGGTCAGAGAGTGCTGATCCTCTACGTCGCCGAATCCCCGGAACCGATCCATGACACCGGCGACCGCCTGCGCTGGCGGGTGGGAGACGAATGCGCCCGGATCGACCGATCCGAGTGGTGGCAGCACCGGGAGAGGGCTCGAGAAACCGACCCCATGGCCGCACCCTCGGGAGCGACGCCTGACGATATCACCCAAGGAGCTCTCCGACTGGTGCGCAGCCACACAGGGGCGGATCCGATGGAGACCGACGAGGACCTGCTGCGCCGCCTGGGGGCCGTACGCAGTGACAACAGACTCTCGCAGGCGGGGCGCCTGCTGTTCACCCCGGCCGCGCGTCCGCTCATCGAACTGACCGTTCTCGACGTCCACGGCGGCAACGTGATCAATCGCGTGGTGCCCGACTCCTCCTCGTCGTTGCTCGAACAGCTGGACAATGTCGAGAAAGCGCTCGAGACGCTCAACGACTTCGTCGTCCACACCGACTCCTTCGCTGCGGAGTCCGTGCGCAAGGTCCCGCCGAACGCGGTGCGCGAGGCCGTGCTCAACGGACTGATCCACCGCGACTGGAACCGGCCCGAGCTGACCGATGTCCGGTGGATCGAGCACGACAGCACGCTTGTGGTGCGCAACCCTGGTTGCTTCACCGGGGGCATCTCTGCGGACAACGTCCTCAGCAACCGCCACGCGCGCTATCCGGCCCTCGCAGACCTCTTCCGCGCCATGGGGTTGGTGGAGAAACAGGGACTCGGGGTCGACCGCATGTACCAAGCGATGATCTCGTTGGGGCACCGACCGCCCATCATCGCCGAGGAGGCCGGGGACCGCGTCACGTGCACCCTCGTCGGCGGGCCTCCTGTACGCCCCGTCATGGAGCTGGTGGGCAGGATCCGGCCCACGGCGCGGCAGAAGGACTACCGGATCGCGATCATCGTCGACGCCCTGCTGCACCGCCCCTTCCTCGCCCTGCGGGACGTCGCCGACGCCCTGCAATCGGATGCCGCCTCCGCGGACGTGGCGCTCCAGGCCGCGACCCAGTCGACGGTCGACGGGGAAGCGCTCATCCGGACCTACAAGGACGTGTGGGTCTTCGGCCGCTCCTCGTGGCGGCTCGTTGCCGTTCGCCGTGCGTCCACGTCCGGCCCGGAGGTCCTGCCTCATGCCTCGACGGACTCCCATCGGTTGCGCGCCGTGGTGGACGCCTGGCTCGGCGCGCACCCCGCCATCACCAGCGGCGACCTGACGGAACTGACCGGCGTCGCCCGGGGAACGGCACAACGGGCGCTGCAGGACCTCGAGGGGACGGATCTGCGGAAGGTGGGTGGTGGCCGTTCCACGCGCTACGAACCTGTGCCGTGATCCCGTCGACCACGAATCGCCACCGCCCGCCGATTCGCACGCCCGGGTCCGGCACGAGTGGGATCTGCCCGCTCCCGGCATGGACAGTTGTCCCCCCGGCTATCGGAGATCCCCGACGTCGTCTGCGCGCGACGACCTCGGCGCCCGGCAACGAGATCGTGGAACTCCTGCGCGCCGTGCTCCTCGGCGGACCAGGCGGTGACGGCAGAGGACTTCGCGGCCGGGTCCTGGACGACCTGGTCTCGGCCGCCAGTGACAGTCCACGACCCGGCAGGAACCGGACCGTGCCGACCGGATCTTCGAAACAGGGGTGAAGCAAGGGGTGGCCTCTGCCCACCGAGCATCCCCCTGGCGGGGCCGTGCGTTGGCTTTTGTGACGTTGGGACCCTCGTGGCGGCGAGGAAGCGGGGCGGACAGCGCGACCGATGCGTCAGGCGCTCTTGAGCCAGGCGTGGAGGGCGTCGCGAATGACGTCGCTGGCCGTGGAGTTCTCGGACAGGGCTCGCTGCTTCACCGCAGCATCGAGCTCCGGGTCCAGGCGGACAGGGACGACCCGAGCCGCGGCGGAGCCGATCGGCTTGCGTCCACCGGAGCGGCGGAGCGTGTCCGGGTCGTATCCGGCCTCGGCCTCGCGAGCGAGCCGGTCGATCTCTTCCTCGGGAAGGGGGCGGCCCTAGGAGGTCCGCGGTTCGTGGGTCATGGTTGTCCTCCTCATGGCAACAGGTCGAAATACTGGGGTCTGGCCTTCATGGCGTGGATGACGAGCTCGGCGCCGTTGTCCACGGGCACCTCCCTCACGAGGTGCCACGGAGCCAGTCCTCGAACCGGGTCGGGGCGCTCGTGACGTTGCCCCGGGGCAGGAGTCCCCCGTTGCCGAGAGCGGTGAAGGGCACAGGCACCCGGAGGATCTTCCGGCGTCCTCCTCGACGCTGGGCGACTGCACGGGCGAGTTCCGCCATGTCGCGGACCTCGGGGCCGGCGATGGCGGCGTCGTCGGATGCCGCGGTGCTGCCGGGCTCCAGGGCGCGGTCGGCGACGAACGCGGCGGCCTCGTCGGCCGCCAGCGGCTGGGAGCGCATCCCGGGCACCACCGAGAGCGGGCCGATGCGCAGCTGCGACAGCAGGGTCTCGGCCAGTTCGTACCACTGCGCCGAGGCCACGACCGTGACCGGGACCGGGCCGGCACGGTAGGTCCGCTCCTGAGCGGCCTTGCCCTCGTAGTAGCCCATCCACCGGTGCACCTCCGGTTCCCGGGCGTTGAGGATCGTGACGCACACGATCCGGGACACCCCTGCCCGCTGTGCCGCCGCCAGCACGTTGCGTGCGGTGGTGGTGAAGAAGTCGACGGCGCGCCGGCGGGACAGCGTCGCCAGGTGGAGGCAGTCCACCACGGTGGAGACCCCGTCGAACGCGGCGTCCAGACCGTGGCCCGAGTAGACGTCGATGCCCTGTCCGCGCGAAACCTCGACGACGTCGACGCCTCGCTTACGCAGGTGCGTCACCACCCGTGCGCCCAGCTGCCCGGTCGCGCCGAGGACCGCCACCTTCCGGCTCTCACCCTCACCCGTGTTCGTCATCGTCGACCGCCCTCTTCCCGTCCGCCCGCGCTTCGGTCCTGATGGCACTGATTGTCCTCACCCGCCGGCCCCGCCGCGACTGTCATTTTCATAGCTGTCGTCGACTTCCTGCCACGTTGCTGGAAGCATGGATTCATGATCAGCAACGTGGCCGTCATCGTGTTCGGCGAGATCTCCCCCTTCGAGCTCGGGGTGGCCTGCGAGGCCTGGGCGATCGACCGCTCCGCCGACGGCCTGCCGGTCATGGACTTCGCCGTGTGCAGCCCCGACGGGCGACCGGTCCGCACGATCGCCGGCTTCGACGTGGCGGTCCACCACGGGCTCGACCGGGTGGCCGAGGCGGACCTCGTGGTCCTCCCGGCGATGTCCCGGGACCGGGATGTCCCGACAGACGTGATCCACGCGCTGCGCGCGGCCCACGACCGCGGCGCCCGGATCCTCTCCATCTGCTCGGGCGCCTTCGTCCTGGGGGCCGCCGGTCTGCTCGACGGCCGCCGCTGCACCACCCACTGGATGCACACCGCGGAGCTGGCGGAGCGGTTCCCCGCCGCCCAGGTGGTGCCCGAAGTCCTCTACGTCGAGGACGGCAGCATCCTCACCAGCGCCGGCACCGCGGCGGGCCTCGACGCCTGCCTCCACCTGTGGCGCCAGGAGTTCGGTTCGGCGGCCGCCAACACCGTGGCACGGCGCATGGTCGTGCCGCCGCAGCGCCAGGGTGGACAGGCCCAGTTCATCAAGGACCCCGTCCCCGAGCACCGGGCCGAGACGCTGGACCCGCTGCTCACCTGGATCGTAGGGCACCTCGACGAACCGCTCGACGTCGACGCCCTGGCCCGGCGCGCCGCCATGTCCCCGCGCACCTTCGCCCGCCGGTTCCGCGACGAGACGGGCACCACGCCGCACGCCTGGATCACCGCACGGCGCCTGCACCGGGCCGAGCAGCTCCTCGAGGAGACCGACCTGCCCGTCGAGCGCATCGCCGCGGACGTGGGCTTCGGCAACGCGGCCACGCTGCGCCACCACTTCACCCGGATCCGCCGGCTCAGCCCGCAGCAGTACCGCCGCCGCTTCGCGACGACCTCCTGACCACCGCTTTCTGAGCACCTCGGCGACGAGAGCGCGGCCGACGAACTCCGTCATGGCCGCGATCGCGAGCAAGCATTCCGCTCATTCGGGACTCCGCGGCAGAGCGCCGACAGACTTGGCAGAAAATAACCGGAAGTGGTCATTTCTGCCACTCGTGGCACAGGCTCCGGGCGACGAGGCTTGTCAGCGTGAGGGTGAGCCGGATCGGCCGGCACACCGCAGGCAAGGAGCTCATCATGATCTCGTTCGTGTTCCTGGTGCTGGCCGCAGCCGCTGTGCTGTCGGTGTACACAGTGATCGGCCGCCTGGCCGTCCCCCCGGAGGAGCGGGTGCTGTGGCGCGACCTCGGGTGGGACGGCTGGGTCCGTACACTGCGACGCAGCCTGGCCTTCCTGGGCGACGTGGCCCCGCGCGTGGACGCCGGTCACCCGGCAAGATCATCGAACGTCGTCGCCCCGTCGTCGGGCCGGCAGGCCGCCGTGGCTGACGACATCCCGATGAACGCACGGCCCCTGTCCGGGCCCGCAACCTGCTCGTGAGGTGCGGCTGGGAGGTGTCCTCGTCCGGCAGGCAGGTCCAGCGCCTGCTGCCGGACGAGGGCATTACCCCCTCAGGCGCTACAGCAACCGGCTGCAGAACACCGTGGGCAGCGGTGTGAACCCTTCGGCCGCGTAGGCGGCACGGGCTGATGTGCCTCAGGGCGTCCAGCCGAGGACCGCTTCCCCGAGCGTCATGACCCCGAACCACGTCGCGGCGGCCACGACGGGGACGAGGAGCACCAGGTAGGACCGGCGCTGCACCAGCCGCACCCCGACGTACGTGAGGAACAGCCACCACGCGCCCAGGAGCAGGATCGCCCACAGCGGAGCCATGAGACCGCTGGCCATGTAGAAGAACCCGGCCACCAGCTGGGCCAGGGCCGCGATCACCACAGCCACCACGAACAACGGCGTCGTCGTTCTCATGCAAGAACTGTGCGCCTCCGGGCAGGTTCTGGCAACAGGGGACGCCCCCGATTCACGGGTCCGCCGGCGCCCCTGCAGGCGGCCACGGCTGCGTCCGGCCCAGCTCGTCCCACAGGTGGGCCAGGGTGGCCGCCCCGGCCAGCAGCAGGTCCGTGCGGACGCTCTCGTCGCTGTTGTGCCAGTTGTCCTCGAGCAGCCCGGTGCCGAAGAACACCACCGGAGCCCCCAGCGCGGTGGACAGCAGGTCGGCCGGGCCTCCCCCGGCGTTGCCCATCCGCCCCACCTCGTCCACCCCGAAGCCGGCGGCCATGGCCCGGGCCAGCGCCTCCACCGCGGGGTGGTCCGGGGTTCGGTAGGCCTCCTGGGAGGTCTTGGTCGACACGGTCAGCTCGTACTCGTACCCGTCTCCGACCCGCTCGGCCACCCAGGCGCGCAGCTGCTCGGCCACGTCCTGCACCTTCTGCCCCAGCACCGTGCGGATGCTCAGGTCCATCGCCGCCTTCGAGGGGATCACCGCCCTCGAGACCTCCCGGGGGTCGCCGGCGATGAGGTCGATGACCTCCAGGGCGGGGCGTTCCCACAGCCGCTCCAGCACGGTGTAGCCGGCCTCCCCGCCGATGCTGCGCGTGCGGGTCCGAGCCAGCCAGTCGGCCTCGTCGAAGGGCAGTGCGGCCAGCTCCGCCCGCCGGGCCTCGGGGATCTCCGGGACGCGGTCGTAGAAGCCGGGCAGCGTGATCCGGCCCCGGTCGTCGTGGAGGCGGGCGAGGACCCGGGCCATCTCCAGGGCCGGGTTGGGGGCGGCCCCGGAGACCGCCCCGCTGTGGATGTCGGTGCGAGGGCCGTAGATCTCCAGGTGGGCGCTGAGCATCCCGCGGATCCCGGTGCACAGCGCAGGGTGATCGGCGCGCCACAGCAGCGTGTCGGAGAAGATCACCACGTCGGCGGCCAGCTCCTCCGGGTGCTCCTGGAGGAGCTGGGCCAGGCCGGGGGAACCCGCCTCCTCCTCGCCCTCGACGAGGACCTTCAGGTTCACGGCCGGGCACGCACGCCCGGTGGCGGCCAGATGCGCCCGGACACCCCACAGGTGGGCGAGGACCTGGCCCTTGGCGTCGGAGGTGCCCCGGCCGTAGAGCCGCCCGTCCCGGGCCACCGGGTCGAAGGGGGCGGTCTGGTCCCAGTTCTCCTCCTTGACCGCGCGCACGTCGTGGTGGCTGTAGACCAGCACCGTCGGTGCTCCCGGGGTCTCGCACCAGGCGGCGTGGACGGCCGGGCCGTGGACGCCGGGCCAGATCTCCGTGCGGGGGAACCCGACGTCGCGCAACGCCCCGGCCAGCCAGTGGGCCGAGCGCAGCAGGGCGTGCTCGTGCTCCGGGGCCGCGGCCACCGAGGGGATCCGCACCCACTCCTTCAGCCCGTCCAGCATCTCGGGCAGGTGCGCGGCCAGATAGGAGCGCACCTCGTCGTCGTCGTCGGTCACGGTCGCCTCCTCCCCGCGCGGGGTGCCCGTGGCACCGTGGCGCGCAGAAGCCGGTGGTGGGACGTGGCCGGACGACCGGCCTCCCGCACCCGGGTGGGTCAGTTCCGCGGGGAGCTCTCCCGGCCGGGCCTCCTAGAGCTCGTGGTCCTCCACGACGTCGAGGTCCCGGAACGTGGGCTCCCCCTCGATGAGCTCGCCCAGCTTCCGGGCGTACTCCTGGGTCTCCGGCAGCTGGGAGTTCTCCATGGCGGATTCGTAGGAGTCGAAGAGGACGATGTCGCAGTAGCGATCAGGGTGGTTGCGGTCCCTCGCCCACAGGACGCGCCGAGCCGTTCGTTTTCCCTGGCTGGCCCGTTCCCACTCCGCGGTGACCTCCGCCACCTCCTCCGGCCTCGAGGTGGTGTATTCGATCAGTTGGATGAAAGCCATCACACACGCTCCTCTGGAAGAGCCCATTGCGGGCCACCAGTCTAGATCCGGGCGGCCGGGATGTCGTGGACGGACCGGACATGACGGCCCGCCGTCGAGGACGGCCGGCCCGTCGACGCCAGGGTGGTGCACCTGACCGGGGATGTTCCGCTCGGCCTGGCCCGGCCGTGACCGCACGACGCGGGACTGGCACGATGGCCGCATGGCAGCACGCACCGACAGGGGCCGGCGGACGCGGGACCTGATCCGCCTCAAGGTCTCCCTGCTGGACACCGACCCCGAGATCTGGCGCCTGCTCGAGCTGGACGCGGACCTCACCCTCGACCGGGTGCACGAGGCCCTGCAGATCGCCATGGGCTGGCGGAACAGCCACCTGCACCTGTTCACGGACACCGATCCGTACCAGCGGCTGCGGCCGGTGGACGGCGAGTTCCGGGAGCCGCGGCGCTGGATGACGCGCGCCGACCTGGAGGAGCTGGACGGCCTGCCCGAGACCGAGTGGACCCTGGGCCAGGTGCTGACCGAGGAGACCGGTCCGCTGTTCTACGAGTACGACTTCGGCGACGGCTGGACCCACCGCCTCGAGTTCGTGGAGCAGCTCACCGTCCCCGCCGCCGAGCCGATCGCCCACGTCGAGCGCGGTGAACGGCGAGCGCCCCCGGAGGACTGCGGCGGTTCCCCGGGATACGCCGAGCTGCTGGACGCCCTCGCCGATCCCGGCCACGAGCGCCACCAGGAGCTGACGGAGTGGGTGGCCGCCACGGCCGGCCCGTGGCAGCCGTTCGATCCCGACCGCTTCGACGTGGACGCCGTCAACCGCGAGCTGGCCCTCCTCTTCCCCTCCCCCGACGACGCCGGACGAACCGCGGCGTCCTCGGACACGCCCCTGCTGGTCGCCGCGCTGGTGGAGCGGGTGCCGCCCACCCTGCGCCCCGAGTTCCGCTCCTCCGTCCGCGCCGCCGCGCTGGAGACCCCCGCGGCGGTCGAGCCGGCCGTGGCGGAGCGGATGACCGCACCGTACCGCTGGTTGATCCGCCGGGTCGGCGCGGACGGTCTGGCCCTGACCGCCGCTGGGTGGCTGCCGCCGGCCGTGGTGGCCGAGGCCATGGACGAGTTCGGCTGGGACGAGCGCTGGATCGGCAAGGGCAACCGGGAGGAGTGGACCCAGCCGGTCCGGCGGCTGCGCGAGCAGGCGCAGCGGCTCGGCCTGGTGCGCAAGCTCAAGGGCCGGCTGGTCCTGCCCGTGGCGGTCCGGAAGCTCGACGACGACCCCGTGGAACTGTGGTCCTTCGTGGCCCGTTCCCTGGCCCACCGACACGGGCACGACGCCGAGCGCGATGCCACGCTCCTGCTGGCCCTCGAGCTCGCCGCCGGTCGCGCCGGCTCCCAGGACGGGATGCTGCGGCGGATCGGCTTCGGCCTGGAGATCCTCGGCTGGCAGGCCGCCGACGGGTGGGGTCTGACCCCCGACATGGTGCGCAACCAGGTGCGGAGCAGCTGGGACGTGTTCGCCCAGCTGGGCGCCATCGGCGAACTGTCCGCGCTGGACGCACCGGACGCACCTGTTCCTCCGGAAGGGCGTGCCTTCGTCCGCGCAGTGCTGCAGTCCTGATCGCCGCCTGTCCGTCGTTCTGAAGGGACCGCGTGGATCAGCTCCGTCGGGCGCTCTCGCGCCAGGCGTGGAGAGCGCCGCGGAGGACGCCGCTGGTGTGAGCCCGGCCCCGACCTCCGCGGAGCCTTCCACGTCAGACCGCGTGCCGTCTTGGTGTGACACATCGCATGTCTCGAGAGTGGCCGGGGCTAGGCTGACGCTGATCTTTTCCGAACGCGTGGGGGCGTGGACATGAAGCAGAGACTGGGCGGACTTCTTGGCGGGGCGGCGGTACTGAGCCTGATGGCGGGGCTCGTGCTCCCCTCGCCGGCCGCGGCCGTCATGGTGCAGGGCTACGAGATCGACGACCCGACGAGTCCGACGGTGGTGGTGAACAAGCACCGACCCCTGAACCCGGTCACCCACGTGCCTGAGCGCCTGACGCGGATCAAGACCGAGCAGCTGCACTCCGACGCCGCTCAGGCGTACCAGCGGATGGTCAAGGCGGCCAAGGCGGAGCGGGTGAACATCGTGGCTGTCAGCGGGTACCGCTCCTATGACCACCAGGCCAGCCTCTACGACAGCTACGTGCAGCAATACGGGCAGGAGACCGCCGACACCATCGCGGCCCGGCCCGGGCACAGCGAGCACCAGACCGGCCTGGCCATGGACGTGGGCAACACCTCCGGGGTGTGCGCCCTGCAGGACTGCTTCGAGGGCACCCCGGTCGGGGCCTGGGTGGCCGAGCACGCCTGGGAATACGGGTTCATCATCCGCTATCCCAAGGACGAGCAGGACGTCACCGGCTACAAGTACGAACCCTGGCACCTGCGCTACGTCGGCCCGCAGCTGGCAGAGGACATGCGGTTCGCGGCCGAGGAGTCGGCCAGAACTGGGACCCAGCCGGACATCGACACCATGGAGGAGTTCTTCGAACTCGGTCCGGCTGCGGACTACCTGTACTGAGCAGATCGACTCTCCCGTCCCGCCGGCCGTCGGCGTCTGTGCAGATCAAGAACTCGAACTTTCATGCACTTTGCTCCCCCGTGTCTCCGGCACCGCCTATGGTGACGAGTGTGCACTTGTGAAGGGAGCAAGACGTGACTGCCGACAGCAACGCGCCCGTGCCGGTGTGGACACTGGCCACCGAGGACGTGAGCGTCCCGGACGTGATGGGCGATGAGGGCATGACACCTGCTCGCCTCGCAGAATTGAGAACAGCTCTGGCCACACTCGCTGACGCTCCGATCGCGACGCTGGAAGCGCATCCGATCGCGACCACACGAGGTCCGAAAGGCGGTGTCGCGCTCCATGCGGCCAGTCCGCTCGCGCGGCAGCTGTCGCAGCTCGTGACTCAGACGGCGAAGTCAGCGCCGCCGACGACCGACGTCGCGGCCACCGGTGACGTGCTCTACCGAATGGTGGTGCCGGCGAAGTTCGCCGCACAGGTCGGCGAGGGACTTGTGCGGCCCATGGCGGCCAAGACCCTGCCAGGAGGTGTCCGCGGCCCATTGGTCGGCCCCAACGGCATCTTGGGCCACGCCACGTTCGTGCCCGTTGCTGGCAAGGGCGCTGCAGGTGTTACCAACGGCTCGGCCTCCTCCGCCGGAGTTGTCGCGGCCAGTGGTGGAGCGTTGACCGTGGCTGCCCCACTCGTCCTCATGGCCGTGGCCGTCAGCGTCAGCGCGCATGCCGAGCAGCAGCGCCAGGAATCACTCGAGCGGATCACCGAGTTGCTGGAGCAGCTGCACGAGGACAAGCTCGAGCACGAGCGGAGCGAGCTCGACGGTTGCCGCGACGCCATTGACAAAGCCACCTCGATTCTCCTCGACCAGGGCCGCATCGGCCTGTCCTTGGGCCTTGACTCCGCCGCGCACGCTATCGGCACGTCGATTGCACGGACTCGTAGTCGGCTGACCAGGTGGCAGAACGCGCTGGCGGGGTTTCCTGAGGGCCCGGTCGACGTCGAAACCCTCACGAAGGCATTTCCCGGCATCTTTGAGACAGCTGGCACCTTCCGTGCGCACCTCGAGCTGGCGAGGCTCGCGATCGCCCTCAAACGCCGGGTGCTGGTTCTTCAGGCCGTGGAGCACGCACAGCTGGAGGGTGAGAGCCACCCGTTCACGACCTTCGTCCGCACGTTGCAGGACGACGAGCGTGGTGTCGACGAATTGGAGTCCGCAATCACCTCAGTCCTTCTTCGGCTGTCGTCCCTCGAACTGAAGCGTCGCGGAGGCTTCCGGAGCATCGTGTACACACAAGGAGAGGTGGACGGCCTCCTCAAGGCTGTGTATCGCCTTCGAGCCCTGGGCGATGAGCTCGACGTCGGAATCCACCACGCTGACGTCGCGATCGAGATCGAACGACGCAGCGACGGATCGCTCGTCGTATTTCCCGGTGTGCCTGCGTGACCTTTTTCGAAGGCCGCGGAACTCGGTTCTGACACAACATCCCAGCAACCGTTCGCCCTGTCGTCCGGCACGAACCGCGGATCGGCAAGGACAACCGCTCGGAGCGGACCCGGCCGGTCCGACGACCGCGCGAGCGGGGGCTCCGGCTCCTGGAAGAACGAGCACGAGCACGGGTTGTGCTGCGCTCGATCATGAACCCTCTGTCGATCAGACCGGCCCGGCGCCGAGCAGGGCCGCCAGGAGGATCGGACCATAGTTGATGGCGGCAGCACCGCCCCCGACGAGCAGCGCGAGTTCCCACAGCGCACGCCGACGCTGCGCGCTCCGCACGGAAACCTGAAGTTCGGCGAAGCGCTCCTGCAGCGCGACGGGATCTTCGGGCGGCGCCGGGCTGTTGTGCCAGGTACTCGGGACCACGGCTGCGGCCGTGATCCGGGCGACCCGCTCAGGAGTCAGGACGGGACGCCGTCGCTTCAGCCGGCGCAGCAGCTGGCGGTCGGTGACGACGTGGACTCCCACGGGTCGCTGCTTGATCGTCAGGTCCTTCGGCTCCATCAGCACCAGCACCGGGGTGACCGACACAGGCTCCCCCGCAGCCGCGCTCAATCGCTTCGCCGCCCGGGCCGCCTCGTGGCGGGCGTGGGAGAGATAGTGCTGCCTGTGCCCGTCGACGAGGATCACCCGCTCCCCGACCCAGATCTTCCTGCCCGGATGGTTCTTCGTGTTGAGCGTGAACACTCCCGCCGGCCCGATCAGGACGTGGTCGATGTCCGAGGCCCCGGCGCCGACCGGGACGGCGTGGAGCACCGTCCACTCCGGACCCAGGCGACGGAGGATCTGCCCCACGGCGATCTCTCCCAGTGCGCCCTGGAACCAGGGCCGGGTGTCGGCACCGAGGGGACTGCTCCCGATCAGGCGTTGCCACCACTCTCGGGGCGGCTCTTCGCCCTGGAGCCGCAGCGTCTCGGCCATGACGGACTGCCCTGCCCTACGGTTCGCCAGGCTCAACGGACGGGACGGACTCGATGAGGATCTCTGGGCGCTGCTGCCCGCCAGCGGTCCGAGCAGCCGGAAGGCGGCGAACCCCAAGGTGCGGATGGGCACAGCAGGCGGGAAGATGGGGTCCGCGGAGGGCGTCATGGTGGTCAGCTTTCGAGCAGAACGACATGGTGTCCCCGCATTTCACGCCTTTGCATTCATACACGGCAAGACGACGTACCGGGGCACCGCATTGTGACGCTGGTGCGGAACAGGATGGACATGCCGTTGCCCTCGCACGGCGAGTTCCACACCGCCGAACTGGGGACAACGGCCTCCCCGGTGATTGCTTCTGCATCCATAAGCTGGAGGGGAACTGACGCTTTTCTGACAGGACTCCCGTGACACCTCCCCCCGCTTCCCTCCGCCTGGGCGCCTCCGCGCTCGTCCTCCTGCTCCTGACCGGCTGCGGCGGGTCGGCGGCCTCCAGCGACACGACGTCGTCGTCCTCGCAGACTGCCGCGGCGGAGACCTCCGCCGCCCCGGAGCTGCGCGGCGAGCGCGCCGTGGTGGAGCGGGTGATCGACGGGGACACCGTCGACGTCCAGCGGAGCGGCGAGGTGGTCCGCGTGCGGCTGCTCAACATCGACACCCCGGAGACCAAGGACCCGAACGAGATCGTCGAGTGCCTCGGCCCGGAGGCGACCGCGCTGCTGGAGGAGCTCCTGCCCCCGGGCACCGTGGTGGGCCTGGAGTACGACCAGGAGCGCACCGACTCCTACGACCGCACCCTGGCCGGGGTCTTCCTGCAGGACGGGACCCTGGTCAACGCCGAGATCGCCCGTCAGGGCCTGGGTACGCCGCTGTACATCGCGCCGAACGACCGGTTCCTGCCGCCCGTCGAGGAGGCCTTCGCCGAGGCGGAGCAGCAGCAGACCGGCCTGCTCGACCCCGCCCACGGCTGCACCATCCCGGCGCAGGTCCAGCAGGCGACGAGCGCGCTCGCCGACGCCGCCCCGGCGGATCTCGCCGACCCGGCCGGTGAGGTCGCGGCCGCCGTCGCGTTCCTGGCAGCCCTGGACGCGGTCGACGGCGACGCGCACCCGCACGTCCGCCATCTGGTCGGGCTGCCGTCGATCACGAGCGGGATCGCGGGAGTCCGCCAGGACGTCGCCGCCCTCCAGGAGCGCGCCGCGGAGCAGCGCCGCGCGGCGGAGGCGGAAGCCGCGGAGCGCGCGGAGGCCGAGGACCAGCGCCGTCAGGCAGAGGCCGAGGCGGCACGTCAGGCGGAGGCCGCCCGGCAGGCCGAGCTCGACCGCCAGGCGGAGGCGGCGCGGCAGGCAGCGGCCGACGCCGCGCGCCGGGCGGTCGTACCTGCACCCGCACCGGCCCCTGCACCTGCACCAGCTCCCGCGCCGGCACCCGCCCCGGCGCCGGCGCCGAAGCCCGCCCCGAACCCGGGCGCCAACATCGTCAACCAGGCTCCTCCCGGCTACTACGCCGACATCCCCGGCTACACCGGGCCGCGCTGCTACGCGCCGGGCGGGAAGTTCTTCAAGCCCTGCTGAGCACAGGAGCTGAGCCAGGACCCTTGACTGCCGGCGCCCCTGACGCGCAGCACCCGGCGATCCCCATTCCGCGTGCAGCCCGAGGCGTCAGCAGCACCGGCACGTATCGCTCCAGCGGTCATATGCCATGCGCGCCAAGTGCCACTGGGCGTTGCGGTCCCGGTCCCGGGCGACCAGGGCCGCATAGGTAGTGGCGGCGACAGCGGCCAGCGCCCATCCGGCGGTCGACCGCCGGGACGAGGGCGGGGCTTTGATGCCCAGCGTCATGCCGAGCAGGACGGCCAGCACATGGAGGGGTCGGCCCTCGGGAATGATTTCCATGGGGGTGCTCCTGACGTGGGGGAAATGAAGTATGGAATCAACATCGTCCCATGTCAGAGCCACATTGCCCTGCGGAATACGCTCGACGGAGCGTCCCCTCATGCGTGGACAGAGGTTCAGCTCGGGGCTTCCCCGACGTGGGCAGGTGACGCCCCTGGACCCCGGCTGCGGTCGTCGCCGGCTCCCCGCACGGGCCAGGAGGAGTGCCCACTGTGGGTCGTCCGGGGCTCGGGCACAGCTGTGATGCGGACGCACGACCTCGACGGCCAGAATGCCGGTCGCGCGCCCGCAGGGTTCGCGGTGGGCTGGGAACAGCTCGAGTGGTCCGGCGATGCCGCTCTCGCCGAGGGAATGTCCCACCGGGCGAAGAAGAAGGCCCGAGGACCGGACCGTGCGGCGGTTCCGGCCCGCATCGCCGCAGCGTCCCTGAGCCTGCCCGCGGCCGTGGCCGCGCTCATGGCCGGCCAGGACCGTCTGACTCCGGCAGGTTCCGCAGCTCCGCGGTCTGGATCGGCGCCGGGGCCCCGACGCCGCACTGGACGACTTCGCCGCACGCCTCGGACGTCGCGCCTGCCCCGCAGGTGACCGGCCGGCGTCGTCGTCGCCCAGGATCCGTGCGGAGTCCCCAGCGTGGTGACCCAGGGCCTGGACCGGTGCGCGCACAGGCCCCGCACTGCCGTGTCGGACGGGTCGAGGACTCTGGTCCCTGAGACGATCGTCGTCCCAGCGACCCCGAGGAGCCCATCGTGGAGAAGACAGGTCAGCCGGTCGAGGAGTACCTCGCCGGGGTCACGCCGAAGAGGCGGCAGGCCGACGCCGAGCGCCTCGTCCCGCTGTTCACCCGGGTCACCGGGCAGCCGGCGGAGATGTGGGGCACCATCGTGGGCTTCGGCCAGTACCACTACAAGTACGCCAGCGGGCACGAGGGCGACGCCCCCGCAGCGGGCTTCGCCGCGCGCAAGGCGGCGACGACGATCTACGTGTACGACGGCGTCGACGCCCACCAGGAGAACCTGGCGCGGCTGGGCCCGCACACCACCGGGGTGGGCTGCATCTACCTCAAGGATCTCGAGAAGGTGGACCTGGAGGTCCTCGAGCAGATCGTCGCCGCGTCCTACGCCAAGCTCGGCGACGGCCCGTGGACGGACCGCGCCCGCGACGGCGCCCAGGCCTGAGCGGACGCCGCCGCCGACACGGAGACGACATGAGTCACGGGCGGGCGACGATCCGGCCCATCCCCTTGGGGGCGGCCCTGCCGGGGCCTACGGTCAGCACACGCCTGATCGAACCCGGCCGGACGGACACCACCACACGAGGGGACGAGACGATGCCGCTCTACCTGTCCAAGTTCAGCTACACGCCCGAGACGTGAGCCCGGCTGATCGCCCACCCGGAGGACCGTCGCCGGGCCGCCCAGGACTACATCGAATCGGTCGGCGGGACGCTGCACGGATTCTGGTACGCCTTCGGCGAGCACGACGGCTACAACCTGTGGGAGGCGCCCGACAACGTGTCCATGGCCGCGGTGGCCCTGGCCATCAGCGGAGGCGGGGCCCTGAGCTCCCTGGAGACCACGGTGCTCATGAGCGTCGAGGACACCCTGGAGGCCCTGCGCCAGGCCGAGCAGATCAAGTACCGGCCTCCCGGGACCTGACCCGATCCGGCGCACCGGACCGCCAGGTGGCGGGCTGACCGCCCGTTCTCTCAGCGAGAGGAGGGCGGCTCGAGCACGTCGCCGAGACCGACGCCGCGTCGACGCACCCGGCCCCCTGACGACGTCTCAGCCCTGGGGGGCGCCCAGGTGCTTGAGGTGCTCGGCCTTGAGCGTGCGGTAGTGGGGCATGAGCTCGGCCGCGGTGTAGGTGGCGGTGGCGGTCACCGGCGTCCCGGGGTGGCTGTGCTCGGCCAGGATCTGCTGCAGAGCGGCCTCGTGCTGGGCGAGGATCGTCTGGTTGAAGTAGCCGTGGTGCAGCAGCGCGGCGATCCCCCCGGCATAGGCCCAGGTCGGGGAGCCCTCGTCCATCGGCGCGCGGGGGTCGTCCCAGTCGGCGGGCCCGCCGGTGGAGGCCAGCTCGGAGGCCAGGACGCTCTCGAGCACCTCGGCCTGGAAGGACAGGGAGAGCTCGGCGACCTCGTCGACGATCTCGAACCGGTCCACCCGCACCCCGGCAGGGGGCGGGGTCTGCACCAGGTCCTGGACAGCCTGCAGGAGTTCGGGGGTGGTCATCGTCGTCTCGCTTTCCGGGAGGGCGGGGGGAGGTCCCATCGATGCGTTGTCATCAGCGTACTTGCTACCCGGGAGTCACAATCCGTCCGCCGTGTCCCCACAACGGCCTACGCGCCCGGATGCGCCCGGCGCCGGCGAGAACGCCCTCCCGGCCCGGTTCTGCCCCTAGTGGGACCGGGCACGCGCACCCCGGGAGCCCGGCACCGCACTGCCGGCCGGTGCCCGGTGCCGCCCCGTCCGCGGACGTCACACGTGCTCCATGGCATTTCATTCGAAAACTCGGTGATCTACGGTTCGGGAAACACGTCCGTGCATCCGCATCCGTGGGGGAACAGATGAAGGTCACCGTGTTCGGGGCGATCAGCCCCATCGGCCAGGAGCTCGTCGAGGACCTGCTGTTCCGCGGCTATGAGGTCATCGCCCTCGTGGCCGACGCCACGCAGGTGCCGCCCGGCTGGGGCGAGGACGTGCGGGTGGTGCTCGGGCAGATCACCGACCCCGCGGCTGTCGACGCCGCGATGGACGGTGCTGAGGCGGTGATCAACACTGTGGATCCGCGCCTGCGGCCCCGTTCCCGCCGGCCGGGCCTGGTCGAGGCCACCGGTCACATCGTGGCCGGCATGCACCGCCACGGGATCCGCCGCTACATCGGCCACGGCACTCCGTTGGTCTCCCTGTGCCCGAAGGAGAAGCCCACCACCCGCCTCAAGATCCACCGCTTCCTGGCCCGCCACCTCGATCCGCACGCCTACCGGCAGATGGCAGGAATGCTGCAGGTGGTCGCCGGCTCCGGGCTGGACTGGACGATCGTGCGGTTCCTGCACGTCACCGGCGGCAGCGCCCGGGGCCTGAAGTACGTGGGGTTCTTCGGCCCCGGCGCGGTGGGCTCCTCGGCCACCGCCGCCGACATCGCCCGGTTCACCGCCACCCAGATCCTGGAGACCGCCTACATCCGCGACGCTCCGGCCGTCAGCAACTGAGGCCCGGTCCCGCCGCCGGAGGCGGCAGGGCCGACGGGCCGGGACCCGTGAGCGCGAGCACGGTCGGTCACACCAGGCTTCCCGCCGCGGCCATGACGGCGTTGCGCACGGTCAGCAGGTGCCGCGCCGTGCTCACGCTGTTCGCCAGGCGGGCCAGACGCACCGTGCGGGTGGTCGGCCGGCGGCGTGCGGCGTCGTACCGCCGGAGGGCCTCCGGCACGTCGGGGGCCGCGGTCAGGGCATCGACGAGAGCCGTGGCATCGAGCAGCGCCTCGCAGGCGCCCCGGCCGAGATTCGGTGCCATGCCGTGGGCGGCGTCGCCGAGGAGCACGGTCCGCCCCTCCACGTAGGACGGCAGCGGCGGAACGTCGAGCAGCGTGCGCCGGTCGATCGGGGTGTCCCCGAGGGCGTCCAGGACGCGCCGCACGGCCGGGTGCCAGTCCCCGTAGAGCCGTCGGAGGATCTGCGGGTCGGTGCGCCCGGACCCCGCGGAGGAGAGCACGTCGGCGCGGACGCTCGCGAACCAGTTGGTGTGCCCGGCGTCGTGCGGGGTGATGCCGAAGAGCCGTGCCGGCCCCCAGGTCTCCGTGGTCCCGTCCGCCGGTCCCGGGACGGTGCCGCGGAGGGCGCCGGTGCCCAGCGGCCGCGGGGCGACCCCGAAGAGCGCGGCGCGGGTGGGGCTGTGGACGCCGTCGGCGGCGACGACGAGATCGGTCCCGGGCAGCGCACGGTGGTCGGCGACCAGGGTGTTCCACGCGACGACGTCCGGGGGCAGGCCCTCAGCCAGTGCCGCCAGGAGCGCGGGCCGCGGCACGAGCCGGACCGTGCGCTCGAGGTCGAGGCGGGCGATCTCGCGACCGTCCGGGCGGAGGAGGCGGGCTCCCCGCTGCTCGACGGAGGCCGCCCGGACCTGCTCCCCCACGCCCAGCCGGTCCAGGGCCCGCACCGCCTCGGGCCACATGCCCAGGGCCGTGCCGGTGCTGGGCAGGCCCGGCGAGCGCTCGAGCACGTGGACGGCCCAGCCTGCGCGGAGCAGGCCGCGGGCCGTGGCCAGACCGGCGATGCCGGCCCCGATGATGACGGCTGACCCGCGCACGGCGCCTCCTGTGGTCGGTGGTCCCCGGCCCGGGGACGCGCCCCGGGCGGTAGGGCTACAGGCGGTCGAGGAAGTTCCCGATGTTCTCCCACGTCCAGGACTCGCAGCGCGCCGGGCCCATCTCGGGCGGCTTCCTCCGGTGCTCGGGCTCCACCCACAGGCCCAGCAACGGCTTGTCCTGGTCCACGGCGCACCGGATCTGCCACAGCGCCGCGTCCGAGGCCGGTGTGCGGCCGCCGATCAGCGCGATCACCCCGTCGCTGCGGCGGATCCGTTCCCGCACGTCCTGCTTCCACTCGCCGGGGGACGCCTCGTCCCCGGGCGGTTCCAGGAACCGGGCCTGGTCCCCGGACCGGGCCCACTGGGTGGTGAACAGATCCCGGAACAACTCGTCCTGCTCCGCGAAGGCCAGAAATACGGTTCTCGGCGCCATTGCCGTCAACTCCCCGAAAAATCGAACATCAGTGCTATCGAGAGGCACCATATGCTCTGGACGGGATCGGACGGCTGGGACGCAGCAACATCCCTTCATGAAGACCTCTGATGACCTGATGAGCGGTTCGACGCTCGAATGGCCACGGTGAGCTCTGGTCTGCCCGTCGACGGGGTGGGAAAATGGTGCTGAGCCTGCCCCTCGCCCGGCCTGATCCCGCCGAGCTTCGCGGCCCGGAGCCCACACCTGCTGACCGGAGCGCGAGACGTCGACGGGACCGGCAGGTGGGCGGCGGGCCGAGATCCACCCGCCGTTCCAGCACAGGGGAGATCCGATGAGACACCACGGCCACGACCACCACCACACCGGGCCCGGCGGCCACGACGAGGGGATCGATGCCGCCGCACCCTCGATGACCGATCCCACGTTCTACCGCTCCCCGGCCGAGGCCATCGCCGCTCCACGGGAGGAACTGGCCTACGTGGTCGCCTTCGACCGCACGGCACAGCGCCCCGACGCGCTGACCGTCGTCGACCTCGACCCGGCCTCGGCCTCCTACGGCACGGTGGTCGGGTGGGAGGACATGCCCTCCACCGGGGACGAGCTGCACCACTTCGGGTGGAACGCCTGCAGCAGCGCGTTCATGCACGAAGGACACGACATGACCGGTCTGTCCCGCCGGTACCTGCTGATGCCCGGGCTGCGGTCCTCCAACGTGCACATCGCCGACACCCACCCCGATCCCCGCACCCCGCGGGTGATCAAGACCATCACCGCGCACGAGCTGGCCGAGAAGGCCGGCTACTCCCGCCCGCACACCCTGCACTGCGGCCCGGACGGGGTCTACCTCTCCTGTCTGGGTGCGGCTTCCGGGGACGGCGGGCCGGGCGGGATCGCCGTGCTCGACCACGACACCTTCGACGTGGTCGGACGGTGGGAGACCGACCGCGGCCCCCAGCACCTGGCCTACGACGCCTGGTGGCACCTGATGCACAACACGCTGGTCACCAGCGAGTGGGGCACTCCGGCGATGGTGGAGAACGGCGTGGTCGCCGAGCAGCTGCTCAACCAGGAGTACGGCCACGCCCTGCACTTCTGGGATCTGGCCGAAGGCCGGCACCTGCAGCGCGTGGAGCTGGGGCCCGAACACCAGATGGCCCTGGAACTGCGTCCGGCCCACGATCCGGAGGCAACCTGGGGGCTGGTGGACACGGCCATCTCCACGCAGGACCTCTCGGCATCGATCTTCCACTGGCACCGCACCGAGGCCGGGGAGTGGGCCGCTGACCAGGTGGTCTCCATCCCCGCCGAACCCTGCGAGGAGGAGAAGCTGCCGCCGTTGCTGCGACCCTTCGGAGCCGTGCCGCCGCTGGTCACCGACATCTCCCTGTCCGTGGACGACCGCTGGCTCTATGTCTCCTGCTGGGGCACCGGGGAGCTCAAGCAGTACGACGTCTCCGATCCGGCCCACCCGCGCGAGACCGGATCGGTCCGTCTGGGCGGGATCGGGGACCGCGCCGCCCACCCCTCCGCCCCGGGCACGTGGCTCGGCGGAGGCCCGCAGATGGTGGAGACCAGCCGCGACGGGAAGCGGGTCTACGTGACCAACTCCCTCTACGGGGCCTGGGACGACCAGTTCTACCCCGACGGCGTCGGGGCCTGGATGGCCAAGATCGACGCCGACACCGACACCGGCGGTCTGTCGATCGACGAGGACTTCTTCCTCTCCCAGGAGGACTTCCGCGGTCTGCGCGCCCACCAGATCCGGCTGCAGGGCGGGGACGCGTCCTCCGACTCCTACTGCTACCGCAGCTGACCCGCGCGCTCGGCACCGGCACGACCGCTCGGAAGGAACCCCGCGCCGGACGGATCCAGATCACCACGGAGAACCGGAATGGACGAGCTGGAGCGGATCGCCGCGACCTTCCCGGAGCTGACGTGGTCGAGGGCGCGGCGGATCACGGAGGGCTGGGACCACGTCGTCGTCGTCCTGGACGACGCCCTGGTGTTCCGCTTCCCGCAGGAGCCGCCCTACACGGAGGCGCTCGGCCGGGAGGTCGAGGTCCTGGACCACCTCGCCCCGCGGCTGCCCGTGCGGGTACCGCGCTACGACCGCGTGGCGCCCGACGGCTCGTTCGCCGGGTACCCGCTCCTGCCCGGCCGGACGCTCCGACCGGAGGTGCTGGCCTCCCTGGACGGCACGGCGCGCGACGCGCTCGTGGACCAGCTGGCCGGTTTCCTCTCGGCCCTGCACACCGCGCCCGTCCCCGGCACCCCGCTGGAGCAGGTGCCGCCGTCCTCCCTGGCCGAGGACCAGGACGACGTCCGCCGCGCGGCGGCCACGCACCTGCCCGCCGTGCTGACCCCGGCCGAGCTCGACGACGTGGAGCGGATCCTCGCCGACATCGACGCCCTCCTCGCCGCCGATCTCCCCGAGGCGGTCATCCACAACGACGTCTACAGCCGGCACCTGCTCTGGGACGACGCGACCGCCCGCCTGGGCGTCATCGACTTCAGCGACATGTGCCGCGGGGACCCGGCCGTGGACTTCGCGGAGCTGCACGAGTACGGCGAGGCCTTCGTCCGCGCCGTGCACGAGCGCTGCACCGGGCCGAGGGACCCCGGGCTCCTCGACCGTGCCTGGACCTACCAGTGCTGGATCGGGGTGTACATGCTCACCGACCACTTCGACGTCGGCAAGACCTCGTGGGAGACCGCCCGGGAGACCTTCGACCGCGTCCGCGACCAGACCCGGCGTGCCCGGTGAACGGGCTCACGCGGACGGTCCGCGCCGCCGGAGGGTGGTCCGTGCGACGGGTTCTCCCTAGGGTGAGAGACCCAGCCGGCGCCGCACGGCCCAGCACCGAGGAGCGACCATGACCTCCACCCCGTTCACGATCCGCCCGGCGACGAGCGAGAGGTTCGACGACGTCGCGACCATCCTGGGGCCCCGCAACCCCGACTCGGCGGTCTGCTGGTGCCTCACCTACCGGCTGCCGTCCAAGGAGAACCGCGCGCTGAGCGCCCGGGAACGGGCGCAGAGGGTCCAGGTGAATCCCCCCAAGTTTGATGCCGCATCTTTTCCGGTCAGGAAGGATGTTGTCATGCCGAAGAATTTCGATCCCGC
>NZ_CANMRA010000007.1 GCF_947500125.1 uncultured Kocuria sp.
AGCAGCTCCCACCGCTGAGCAGCGCTGAAGTGCTGCCGACGGGAAACACGCACTGGAACATCCATGACGGACACCTTCCCCGCCCCCAGTGTGTCGCACACCAGGCTGACACACAGGGAAAATGCCCGCATCTCGCACCGACGCGGTGAGTTCGGCGGAGGGGAGTGGGAGCGCGGCGGCGCAGGGCGCCGCCGTGCTCTGCACCACATCGCGGTCCTGCCGGGCTTCCCGTGCTGTAGGGTGAACGGTATTGCACATGGCACTGCTCCCCGTCGCCGGGTGAGCAGGCAGGCGTCGAGCACCCCTTTCTTCTTCCAGCGTGGCACCGTTCCAGACGGTTTCAGCCCGCTCGCAGGGGCTCCAGGAGTCATTCGGCGCAACCCGGCGCGCTACCCCCTTGCCGGGACATCCGATCGAAAGACGTATCCCAGTTTTGGCTACTTTCACCGACCTTGGCGTGCCCAAGGCCCTTTCCGCCGTCCTCGCCCAGCAGGGCATCGAGCAGGCGTTCCCCATCCAGGAGAAGACCCTCCCCGACTCGCTGGCCGGCCGCGACGTGCTCGGCCGCGGCAAGACCGGCTCCGGCAAGACCGTGGCCTTCGCGCTGCCGCTCGTGTCCCGGCTCGCCGGGCTGACCGGCAACGGCGCCCGCGCCGCCCGCCGGGCCAACCGGCCCACCGGCCTGGTGCTGGCCCCCACCCGTGAGCTGGCCACCCAGATCGACCGCGCGATCGCCCCGCTGGCCGAGGCCGCCGGGCAGACCACCACCGTCATCTTCGGCGGGGTCTCCCAGCGCAACCAGGAGAAGGCGCTCGCCAAGGGCGCCGACATCGTCATCGCCTGCCCCGGCCGGCTCGAGGACCTGCTGAAGCAGAACGTCCTCACGCTCGACGACGTCCGCGTGACGGTCATCGACGAGGCCGACCACATGGCCGACATGGGCTTCCTGCCCGTGGTCACCCGCATCCTCAAGCGCACCCCGCAGGGCGGTCAGCGGCTGCTGTTCTCCGCCACGCTCGACGGCGGCGTGGACAAGCTCGTCAAGCAGTTCCTGTCCAACCCCGTCAAGCACTCCGTGGACGCCCCGCAGGCGTCCGTGTCCACCATGGACCACCACGTGCTCGTCGTGGACGCGGACGAGAAGCAGGAGCTCATCGAGGCCCTGGCCTCCGGCACGGGCCGTCGCGTGATGTTCACGCGCACCAAGCACCGCGCCAAGAAGATGGCCCGCAAGCTCAGCCAGATGGGCATCCCCGCCGTGGACCTGCACGGCAACCTGTCCCAGAACGCCCGCGACCGCAACCTGGCCCAGTTCTCCGCCGGTGACGTGCGCGTGCTCGTGGCCACCGACGTCGCCGCCCGCGGCGTGCACGTGGACGAGGTCGAGCTGGTCGTGCACATCGACCCGCCCACCGAGCACAAGTCCTACCTGCACCGCTCCGGGCGCACCGCCCGCGCCGGCGCCTCCGGCTCCGTCGTGACGGTCGCCACCAAGGAGGAGCGCCGCGAGGTCACGCAGCTCATGAAGGCCGCCGGCGTCACCGCGAACTTCGACACCGTGACCGTCGGCTCCCCGGCCGTCACGGCGCTCGTGGGCGAGCTCGCCGAGAAGGTCGCCTACGTGCCGCAGCCCGTCCAGGACCAGGGCCGTCCGGCGGGCGGTCAGCGCTCCGGCGCCGGCCGTTCCGGCGGCCGTGCGGGCGCCCGTTCCGGCGGCAACCGCGGCCGCGGCGGACAGAACCGCTCCGAGCAGCCGCGCAACGCCTCCCGCGACCAGCGCACCGAGACCGGCAACCGCGCCGGCTCCCGCCCCGGCAACGGTTCGGCCTCCCGCTCGGCGGCGCCGGCGCGCTCCGCGGCGCCCACCCGCTCCGCGGCACCGGCGTACTCGACCGAGTCCGCGCCGGACCGCTCCACGCAGGCCGCGGCGCGTCGCCGCACCCGGAGCCCGCGCCGTGCGACCTCCCCCCAGGGCACCGCGACCCGCTGAGTCCCCGCACCACCCACGAGGGCCCGTCCTCTGCCGTCCCGCATCCCGCGGAACAGCAGGGGACGGGCCCTCGTGGTCGTCGGGCGGAGGGAGCCGGTCCGTGCCGGAACAGCAGGGGACGGGCCCTCGTGGTCGTCGGGCGGAGGGACCCGGTCCGTACAGGAACACCGGGGACGGGCCCTCGTGGTCGTCGTCGGGCGGAGGGAGCCGGTCCGTGCAGGAACACCGGGGGCGGGCCCTCGTGGTCGTCAGGCGGAGGGAGCCAGCCCGCGCAGGAACTCCAGGGTGACGTCCGTGTGGGAGGCCACGAGCACGAAGCCGGGCGCGGGCTCCACCGGCAGCTCGCCGGGCACCACCACCACCGGCATCCCGGCGGCTGCCGCGCTCGCCGCCCCCGTCTGCGAGTCCTCGATCGCCACGCACCGTGCCGGGTCCACGCCCAGCCGCCGCGCCGCGAGCAGATAGGGCTCCGGGTGCGGCTTGGCGTGCTCCACGTCCTCCTGGGAGACGACCACCCGCAGCACCTCGGGCGCCCCGGACGCGGTGCCCTCCGCGACCACGGTGAGGGCGTTCGTCACGACGGCCCCGGGGATGCCGGCCCGTTCCAGCTCGGTCAGCAGATCGCGCATGCCGGGCAGGAACGGGACCTCGCCCGTGAGCGAGGCCGCGACCTCCCGCCCGAGCTCGGCGGTGATGGCCTCGACGGTCCCCTCGGCGCCGCGCTCGACCATCAGCCGCGCCGACGCGGGCACCGTCCTGCCCAGCGTGGCGAGGTCGTCCTCGGCGCTCCAGCCGACGCCGTAACGGCCGGCCACCGTCCGCTTGGCCACGGCCCACTGGGGCTCGGAGTTCACGAGGGTGCCGTCGTGGTCGAACAGGACGGCGGCGGGGAAGTCTGGGGAGTTCACGGGCGGGTCTCCTGCACGGGGTGGAAGGGCGACGACGGGGACTGCGGGTCCAGCGACCGCAGCAGCTCGAGAGTCAGCTCCCGGTGGGATCCCAGGTGCAGCATCCCGGGGCCCCGCTCGACCTCCATCTCGCCGGGGACGACCACCGTGGGGATGCCGGCCGCGACGCCCGCGGCGGCCCCGGCGGGGGAGTCCTCGACCACGACGCAGCCGGCGGGGTCCACCCCGAGGCGGCGCGCCGCCGTGAGGTAGGCGTCCGGGTCCGGCTTGGGGCGGACCCCCTGCGCGTACTCGTCCGTGCCGATGACCACCCGGAACAGGCCCTCCGGAGCCGTGGCAGCGGTGTGGTGGCCCATCGCCGAGCTCGCGTTGGTGACGATCGCCGCGGGGATCCCCGCGGCCGCCAGGTCCTCGAGGAGATCTGTGATCCCGTCGATGAAGGTCAGCTCCGTGCCCTCCAGGACACGGACGCTGTGCTCGAAGACCGCCCGGAACAGTTCGTCCTCGCCGAGCGGCACGCCGACCTGCTGCATGCGGGCGATCGTCGCGGCGACCGGGCGGCCCAGGGTCGCGAGCGAGTCCTCGGAGGTCCAGAGCAGACCGTGCTCGGCGGCGAGGTTCTGCTTGGCCCGGTCCCACAGCGGTTCGGTGTCGACGAGGGTCCCGTCGTGGTCGAAGAGGACGGCGTGCGGAAATCCGGGGGAGGGCATGCGCTCCAGCCTACCGGGACGGCCGGGAGCCGCGGGCGCCCGTCGATAGACTGGCGGGCGTGGAGACAGCCCTCGACCGCGTGCCGCACCACCCCACCGCCGCGCAGCGTGCCGTGCCCGTCCTCGGGGTCCCGGCGGCGCTGCTGCTCGGGGCGTGGATCGCCGTGGGCCGCGGTCTCGCCGGGGCCGCCGGCGACCTGGTGCTGCTGTACACCCTGACGCTGGCCCTGCCGCTGACCGTGCTGCTCCTGGTGGCGAGCGCGATGCTGGGCCGGGACGCCCGCGCCCACGTGCCGCCCGGGGCGTCCCTGCGGTCCTCGCTGACGATGCCCGCGGCGTGGGCCGTGCTCCTCGGCTTCGGCACGGTCCTCCCGGACCGTGTGGACGGCACCGGCGTCTCCGTGCTGACGCGGGCCACCGACCCCGTCCACCTGGGTCTGTCCGCGGGGTTCGCCAACACCCTCGGCATCCTCTCGTTCGTCCTGGCGAGCGCCACGGTGGTGCTCGCCGCGACCGACCTGCGCCGGACCCGCCGCATCCAGCGCGGGGAGCCGGTCAGCGAGGACGAGATCCTGGACCGGCAGGGACTGTGAACCGCCCGGGCCCCACGGGGTCTCGCCGCGCCTGGTGGAGCCCCGGTAGATTGACCGCATGAGCACCGAGCGCACCGGCACCCCCGACACCTCCCCGGTCCCGCCGGAGACCAAGGACTGGACCGTGGTGCTCGAGCGGGGCTGCCCCGACTGCGGGTTCGACCCGCGCTACGACGTCACGACCACGGGGGAGCGCGCCAGGGCCACGGTCGAGCGCTGGGCGGCGGTCCTCGACCGGCTCGGCATGACGGACCGGCCCCGCCCGGGGACGTGGTCCCCGCTGGAGTACGCGTGCCACGTCCGGGACCTGTGCCGGGTCTTCCGCGAGCGACTGCGGCTCATGCTCGAGGAGGAGGACCCCGTCTTCGCGGACTGGGACCAGGACGCCGCCGCGGTGGGGGAGCGGTACAACCTGCAGGACCCCTACGAGGTCTCGGGGGAGCTCGCGCAGGAGGTCCGCGCCACCGCGGACGCCTTCGACGCCGTGACCGCGGAGCAGTGGGCCCGGACCGGCCGGCGCGGGGACGGCAAGGACTTCACCGTGGCGAGCTTCGCGGCGTACTTCCTGCACGACGTCGAGCACCACCTGCGCTTCGACGTGCGCGGCTGAGCCCGGCCGCGGCTGAGCCCGGCCGCCACTGAGCCCGGCCGCCGAGGAACTCGCTGCGGCCCGGCCGTCCGGTGCCGGCCGGAACGGGCGGGGCCGTTCAGCCGAGGTGCACGGTCCCGTCGTCGTCGACCCGCCATCCCGGGTTGTGCGCGATCTCCCAGACCACGCCGTTGGGATCGGCGACGTGCGCGTGGAAGACGCCCCCGAAGGCGCCCGGTCGCGGTCCCGTCAGGACGGTGCCGCCCGCGGCGGCCATGGCGTCGACCGCCGCACGGACGGAGGCCTCGTCCGCCACGTTGTGCGCGAGCGTCAGCCCCTGCGCCGGGGACGCCGCCGGGAGGCCGAGGTCCTCGGCGAACTTCGCGGCGTCGAACAGGCCCAGCACCGTCCCGGGGGCGATCCGGAAGAAGAGGATCTCGCCCGGGACGTCGAGCAGCGGCTCCCAGCCGAGGCCCCGCACGTAGAACCCCCGGGCGGCGTCGAGGTCCGGGGTGGACAGGGTGAGAAAGTGCACGCGAGGGTCCACGGCGGCCTCCTGGAGCTCCGGGGGCGGGAACGACCCCGCCTCACCAGCCCAGCGTAGACGTCAGCCGCTCCTCGACGTCAGGGGTCAGCGTGGCCCCGTAGCTCGAGGTGACGTGGTCGAGGTCCCGGTAGACGACGACGTTGCCGACCACCGCGGGGCACACGTCCGCCGTGCAGAGCCGGTCCGTGAGGTCCACGACGTGCAGGCCCTCGTGCCGGGCGGCGACCTCGAGCAGCGGGTTGACGTCCAGGAGCGCCTCGGAGCGGGGCTCGTTGCACCGCGGGTGGTCCGCCCCGTAGGTCTCGACGCACTCGAACATGTCGTACGGGAACCGGGGGTTGTCCCGGAAGGCGACCACCGGCAGCCCGGCCTCGAGCAGCGGGGCGATCCCCTCCTCGTAGCCGTCCTCGAGCTCCTCGTGCGGGGCCTGGGCGAGGCTGCGGGTCCCGATCGTGAGCACCGCGTCCGGCCGCTGCTCGAGGGCGGCGTCCCGGGCGGCGGCGTTGAAGTCGTTGCACGCGTCGCTGCGTCCGGGGGACCCGGCCGCGTACCGGCACCCCATGCGGAGGTAGCTGATCACCGCCCACCCGCGGCGCTCGGCGGCGCGGGTGACGGGCGTCAGCAGCTGCATCGCGTGGGAGTCGCCGATGACCACGATCGTGCGCGACGGCGCGGTGCCGTCGGTGGGTCCTACGGCCCAGCAGTCACCGAGCTCCCCGATGGCCTCCAGCCCGTCCCCGGGGGCGCACTCCAGGCCCGTCTCTCCCCACTCGGTCTCGCGCTCCGCGTCGGTCGGGACGGGCGGGACGCCCGTGGGGGCCGTGGCCTCGCCGCGCAGCACCGCGGCCCCCGGGTAGTTCTCCTCGCTGCGCTCGAGCCCCTGCTGCTGGGCGGTGCGCAGCAGCGTGCCACCCTGGGCGGCACCCACGGGGACGGCCACGAGCAGCAGGGTGGCGACCAGCCTGGTGAGGTCCCCCGCGCCCGGCAGCGGCCGCCGCGCCAGGGTCCGCCAGGCGTGCACCAGCAGCACGGGCAGCCGGGTCAGCGGGGCGGTGGCCCAGGTGAGGAGCAGGGAGCCGAGGAGGATGCCGACCCCGTGCGCCACCGGCACGTCCTCGCGGACGGTGACCAGGGCGTAGGCGATGAGCAGCGGCCAGTGCCACAGGTAGACGCCGTAGGCGTGGTCCCCGAGCCGGACGAGCGGACGGACCGTGAGGATCCGGTCCACCCCGCCGCGGGTCCCGGTCGCGAGTGCCCCGGCCAGCAGCACGGCCGCGGCCCCGAGAGTGGGCGCCAGGGCCACGGAGCCGGGGAAGCGGGTCTGCGCGTCGACCACGAAGGGCGTCGCCACGACCGTCGCCAGCCCCGCCCACCCGAGGCCGGCCGCGAGCCCACGGCGGGCCGTGGAGGCCGAGGCCCCGGGACGGGACAGGGCGGCGACGGCGAGCGCGGCCAGCGAACCGAGCGCGAACTCCCACAGCCGGGCGGAGGTGTCGAAGTAGGCGGCGTCCGGGGAGGCCGCGGTGGCGAGCACGGACCGGGCCAGGGACGCCGCGAGGACCACCGTGAACAGGATCCCGGCCAGGACCCGGAAGCGCGCTCCGGTCCGGTGCGCCGCCCAGGCGGTGCCGGCCAGCAGCAGGGGCCAGAGCAGGAAGACCTGGCCCTGCACCGACAGGGACCACGTGTGCTGCAGCGGGGTGGAGGCGGCGCCGCCGCCGGCGTAGTAGTCGACCGCCTCGGCGGCCAGGACCCAGTTCTGGACGTAGAGCAGGGAGCCCCAGGCGTGGCCCACCAGGGTCTCCCAGCGGCTGGGCGGGAAGAGGAGCAGGACCACGGCCAGCACCGCCAGCAGCATCACCGCGAGGGGCCCGAGGAGGCGGCTGAAGGTGCGCAGCCAGTACGCGCGCAGGGCCAGGGGCCTGCCGCTCTCCACGCGGCGCACGAACGAGCCGGTGAGCAGGAACGCGGAGAGGACGAAGAAGACGTCGACCCCGCCGGAGACACGGTCGGTCCAGACGTGGAACGCGACGACGAGGAGCACGGCGACCCCGCGCAGCCCCTGGACCTCGGGGCGGTGGACCGGGCCGGCGGCGCGCTCCGCCCGGGACGTGGGCGTGCGCTCGGTGGTCAGCAGGGTCACGGGGGCTCCGGGCGGGGTCGGGATCCGCCCCGGCGCGGGCGGGGCACCGGCGGGGGCGCTGCCCGCCGGCAGCGGCGATCAGCGGCTCCGGGGGAGGGAGGGCGGGGCAGGACGGGGGACCGGCCTCGCAGAGAGTAGCGCAGGGGCGGGACCAGGGACAACGCGAACGGGCCGGCCCGCGCCGGTCCGGGCCCCGCGCGGAGCGCCGACGGACTACCCTCGGAAGCAGCAGGGGCGGTCCCCGGAGCCGCCCGCACCGGGCATCAGGAGAGCGGGAAGGCCAGATGACACAGCACCAGGACGCGGTCGAGCCGGCGGATTCGCCGTACTACCACCGCGTGCTCACGGTGCCCAACGTCGTCTCGGTGGTGCGCTTCGCGCTCATCGTCCCGGCCGTGCTCGCCGTCCTCGACATCGACGAGCGGCCGGTGCTCGCACTGGTCCTCGTCGCCCTCTTCTCCCTGACGGACTGGGTCGACGGCACCCTGGCCCGGGCGCTGAAGCAGCGCAGCCGGGTCGGCGAGGTCATGGACCCCATCGCCGACCGGCTGGGGACCGTGGCGATCGCCGTGGCCGCGAGCATCGTCGGGCTGTTCCCGTGGTGGGTCCTGATCGTCATCGCGGTCGTCGACGTCGTGGTGGGGATCGCCACCCTCGTCCGGCGCTCCCTCGGCGCGCTGCGGGTCACGACGGTCGGCAAGGCGAAGACCGCTCTGCTCATGGTGGGAACCGTGCTCGTCCTGGCCGGGCCGGCGTGGTCCAGCCCGGAGGTGACGGACGTCGGCCGGGTGATGGTCCAGGTGGCTGCCGTCCTGCACGTCCTGGCGGGCGTGCAGTACTTCCGGCAGGCCCTTCGGGGTCAGCCCTCCGCGGGCGGCACGGCGAGGTAGGCGTGCCGGGCGGCGCCGATGATGCCCGCCGCGTTGCGCAGCTCGGCCGGGACGACTCGCGTGTCCAGGCGCAGCCGGGGCAGGAAGTCCTCGTGCCGGGCGGAGATCCCGCCGCCGACCACGATCAGGTCGGGGGAGAAGAGGAACTCCAGATGCGAGAAGTACTGCTGGAGACGCTCGGCGTAGTCGGGCCAGTCCAGCCCGTCCCGCTCCCTGGCCACCGCCGAGGCCCGCACCTCGGCGTCGACCCCGCCGAGCTCCAGGTGGCCCAGCTCCAGGTTGGGCACGAGCTTCCCGTCCACGAACAGCGCCGAGCCGATGCCGGTGCCCAGGGTGATGACCAGGACGGTGCCGCTGCTCCCGCGCCCGGCGCCGTAGCGGAGCTCGGCCAGGCCCGCGGCGTCGGCGTCGTTGAGGACCTGGACGGTGCGGCCCAGGCGCTCCGTGAGGAACCGGTGGACGTCCAGCCCGATCCAGGCGTCGTCGATGTTCGCGGCGGAGCGCGCCACGCCGTGGCGGATGATCGCGGGGAGCGCGACCCCGACGCTGGCCTCCGGGTGCGGTGCCCCCGGACCGGCGGAGAGCTCCTGCACGAGGAGCACGAGCTGCTCCGCGAGGGCATCCGGCGTGGCGGGCACGGGGGTGGGGCGCTGGAGGACCGGGGTGGTCAGCGTGCCGTCGGCCATGTCCACGGCCGCGTACTTGATCAGGGTGCCGCCGACGTCCACCCCGATGTGGTGGCGGTGCAGGGTCGACCAGCCGGTCGGTGCGGGCGGCGGGGCGGTGCTGGGCGAGGGGTTGGCCATCCGACATCCTAGGGTCGAGGTGGGTCACGGGACGACGACGGGCGCGCTGCGGCCGGCTCGGCGAGCCCGACCGGGTGCGGTCCGACGTCGGGACCGGCACCGCGGACCATTCTGCCACCGCGGCCGCCGCAGCCGTGGCGAAGGCGCGGCGGTGGGGCCCGGGAGGAGCAGACGCGGCGGTGTGGTGGCGCGGTGGAGAGAGCGCGGCGGTGGGCTCGCCGTGGTGGGGCGAGGGTGGAGCAAGCGCGGCAATGGGGTCGCCGTGGTGGGGTCGCGGTGGTGGGGTCGCCGTGGTGGGAGCGCGGTGGAGACGGTGCTCCGGGTGAGGCGGCGGCTCAGGCGCGCGGCCAGGTGCTCGGCGTGCTGCCGCGGTCCTGCGGTCCGGTGTCGTTCCGGGCGCCCTCGATCTCCCAGGAGAACGGCACCCGGGCGACGGGTGCGCCCCGGACGAGGTCGTTGACGGCGCGGGCGAGCAGGTTGCGGTGGGCGACGGGCAGTCTCAGGCACCCGTGCAGGTAGGCGTCGACCTCCAGCGTCCCGGCCTCGCCGCCGAGCTGGAAGTAGTGCCACCACAGCCGGGTGAGTTCGAGATCGGCGCGCTCGACGGCGTGCCGGGCGAGACGCGCCTGCACGGCTCCGATCCTGTCGTCGTCCACGGGTCCCCCACTGTGGTGCTGCGGTGCGGAGACGGCCCCGGACCGGGCGCGACGCTGCGCAGCGGTCCGGGACCGTCCGTGGCGGTGCGATGGCACCGCCGCCCCCACCATGCTTCCGGGTTGCCTGCCGGGGCACCATTCGACGCCCGAACCGGTGCGTTTTCCGGACCGTGGGTGCCTCCTCCGGACAGCCGTGCCAGGACGGACCGGCCGCTCTGCCGTCGAGGCGGGGACCAGGAGCGCCGGAAGGCCAGGAGCGCCGGACGTCGCCGCCACGCAGAAAAGGAGCGGGGCGGCCCCCCAGCCGGCCCCGCTCCTTGCTGCTCCCACGCACGGACCGTGTCCCTGCGGCGCTCCGGAATTCCGGAGATGGCGCACTGTCGTTCGACGGTGCGGGAGCCGGGGGATGATCCTCGACGGACCACAGAATCCCCTGGTGAAAAGCAAGAATGGTCGATCCTGTGGAGATCGGCAAGACCCCTGTTGTGACCCAGTTCACATGCAGACACAAAGGGTTGTGATCGCAAATGAGTCTCCCGCCGGCTCCCGCCGATCAGTGCTCGTTGCTGAGCATCCCGCCCAGGCGCACCCGCATCCGGCGGCTCGCCTGGTTGAGGCCGACCACCCTGACGTCCTTGCCGTAGTGGGCGTACTTGTCGGTGACCGAGTCCAGGGCCGCGACGGTGGAGGCGTCCCACAGGTGCGAGTCGGAGAGGTCGATGACGACCCGCTGCGGGTCCCCGGCGTAGTCGAACATCGTGTAGAGGTCGTTGGAGGAGGCGAAGAACAGCTCCCCGTGCACGGTGTAGACCGCCGTCTCCCGGCCGTCGCGCCGCTCGAGCTCACGGTCGACGGTGACGAAGTGGGCGACCCGGCGGGCGAAGGCGACCATCGCCACGAGCACGCCCACGATCACGCCCAGGGCGAGGTTGTGCGTCCACACGGTCACGGCCACGGTGGAGAGCATCACCAGGGTCTCCGGGACCGGCATCCGCGACAGGGTCGAGGGGCGGATCGAGTGCCAGTCGAAGGTCGCCCAGGACACGAAGATCATGATCGCCACCAGCGCGGCCATCGGGATGACCGCCACGACCTCACCGAGGGTGACGACGAGGATCAGCAGGAAGACCCCGGCCAGGAAGGTGGAGATGCGGGTGCGGGCCCCGGAGGCGCGCACGTTGATCATGGTCTGGCCGATCATCGCGCACCCGCCCATCCCGCCGAAGAAGCCGGTCACGATGTTGGCCGCGCCCTGGGCCCAGGACTCGCGGGTCTTGTCGGAGCGGGTGTCGGTGATGTCGTCGACGAGCTTGGCCGTCATCAGCGACTCGAGCAGGCCCACCAGCGCCATGGTCAGCGCGAACGGGGCGACGATCCGGAAGGTCTCCAGGTCCAGCGGGACGTCGGGGAAGAACAGTGAGGGCAGGGACTCGGGCAGCTCGCCCTTGTCGCCGACGCTGGGCACGTCCATGCCCATCGGCACCACGATCGCGGTGATCACCACGATGGCCACCAGCGGCGCCGGGACCACGCCGGTGAGCCTGGGGAACAGGAACACGATGCCCAGGCCCAGGGCCGTGAGCGGGTAGACGGCCCAGGGCACGCCGATCAGCTCGGGGATCTGGGAGCTGAAGATCAGGATGGCCAGGGCGTTGACGAAGCCCACCATGACCGACCGGGGGATGAAGCGCATCAGCCGTGCCGCCCCGATCAGGGCCAGCACCACCTGGAAGACCCCGGCCAGGATGACGGCGGCGATGAAGTAGTCCAGGCCGTGCGAGGCCACCAGCGGGGCGATCACCAGGGCCACCGCGCCGGTGGCCGCGGAGACCATCGCCGGCCGGCCGCCCAGGACGGAGGTGGTCACGGCCATGGTGAAGGACGCGAACAGGCCCAGACGGGGGTCCACCCCGGCGATGATCGAGAAGGCGATGGCCTCGGGGATGAGCGCCAGGGCGACCACGAGCCCGGCCAGGACCTCCGTCTTGAGGTGGCGGGGGGACCGGAGGGTCAGGCGCACCGACTGGCGCTGCTCGGGTGCCAGATCGGCTGCGGGGCCGGCTGTCGTGGTGGCCAAGGAGGCTCCGTTCGCAGGGGAGGAGGGCAGGGGAGGAGGGCAGGGCGGAAGGGCAGGGGCACTCCGGGTGGTGTGCGTGCACGGGGCGCGGCGTCGCGCGAGAGCTGCGGCGTCCGGGCGCGGAGGTGCGCCGGTGCGGGCCGCACGGCAACTCTACCCTGGCGTCAGGGTAGAGTCTGCGGCTGCGGCGCGGAGGAGATGCGTCTCACACTCCGCCGAGGGCGCCGAGGGCGCCGAGCGGCCGGTCACCGGCCGAGCCGTTGCTCCAGCAGTGCGATGAACTCGTCCGCCTGGGCCAGTTTCCTGGCCAGCCGGTCCCGCTCCGGGTGGGCCCGCTCGAGGTAGTCGGCCAGCCGTGCCTCGGCGGGCTCGTCGGCGCCGAGCAGGTCGAGCAGCTCGGCCATCTCCTCCAGGGAGAAGCCCAGCGGCTTCATCCGCTTGATGTGGGTGAGCCGTTCGACGTCCCGCTCGGTGTACACGCGGAACCCGCCCTCGGTGCGCGAGGCCGGCAGCAGGCCCACCTCGTCGTAGTGGCGGATGGTGCGCAGGGACAGCTCGGTCCGCTCGGCGAGCTCGCCGATCTGCATGGTGCCTCCACGGACGCGCTGCGGCATCGAACGACCTCCAGAAATCAGGGGACCCCGAGTCTACCAACCGCCCGGCTCCGACGACGGGGCCGGGCGCGGGGCCGGCCCCGGGCTCCACGCGTCCCGCCCGGTCCCGGGACCGGGCGGGACGTGCGGCTCAGGCGTCGACGACGACGACGGTGACCAGCGGGGCCCGCCGGTAGGCGCGCTCCAGGTGGCGGGACACGGTCTCGGCGATGATCGACTCGAGCTTGTCGAGGTCGGTGACCTTGGACGTCGCCGGGCGGGCCAGGGCGTTCTTCACCTTGTCGGCGGCCCCGTCGAAGATGTGCTCGTCGTGGACGAAGCCCTTGGCGATGAACTCGAGCGGCTCGGCCAGGGCATTGGTGTCGGCGTCGACGATCGCCACGACCGTGACCACCCCGCCCTCCTGCAGCAGCCGGCGCTCCACGAGCGTCTCCTCGGTGACCTTGCCCACGGTGTGGCCGTCGACGTAGACCAGGCCGGCCTCGACCTGCCCGGAGATCCGGGCCCGGCCCTCCACGAGGTCGATGACGGTGCCGTCCCGGCCGATCAGCACGTTCTCCGGATCCACCCCGGTGCGGATCGCGAGCTCGGCGTTGGCGTGCAGGTGCTTGGACTCCCCGTGCACGGGCAGCACGTGGGTGGGCTGGACGATGTTGTAGCAGTAGATCAGTTCCCCGGCCGAGGCGTGGCCGGAGACGTGCACCTTGGCGTTGCCCTTGTGCACGACCTTCACCCCGAGGTCGGTGAGCTTGTTGATGATCCCGTAGATCGCGTTCTCGTTGCCGGGGATCAGCGAACTCGCCATGAGCACCGTGTCCCCGGCGTTGAGCTGGATCTGGTGGGTCTCGCTCGCCATGCGCGAGAGCGCGGCGAGGGGCTCGCCCTGGGACCCGGTGCACACCAGCGCCACCTTGGCGTCGGGCATGGACTGGAGCTTCTTGAAGTCGACCACCAGGCCCCGGGGGATCTTCAGGTAGCCCAGGTCCCGGGCGATGCCCATGTTCTTCACCATGGACCGGCCCACGAAGGCGACCTTGCGCCCGTGGGCGTGGGCGGCGTCGAGGACCTGCTGGATCCGGTGGACGTGGCTGGCGAAGCTGGAGACGATGATCCGCTTCGGGGCGGTGGCGAAGACGTGGTCGATCGCCGGGGTCAGCTCCTTCTCGGAGGTGGTGAACCCGGGGACCTCGGCGTTGGTGGAGTCGGTGAGGAACAGGTCCACACCCTCCTCGCCCAGCCGCGCGAAGTGGCGCAGGTCGGTGATCCGGTCGTCCAGCGGGAACTGGTCCATCCTGAAGTCACCGGTGTGCAGCACCAGCCCGGCGTCGGTGCGGATCGCCACGGCCAGGCTGTCCGGGATCGAGTGGTTGACCGCGACGAACTCGCACTCGAACGGGCCGGCCTTGTGGAGGTCCCCGGCCTCGACGTGGACGGCCTTCGGGGTGATCCGGTGCTCCTTGAGCTTGGAGGTGATGAACGCCAGGGTCAGCTCGGAGCCGATCACCGGGATGTCCGGGCGCTCCTTGAGCAGGTACGGCACGCCCCCGATGTGGTCCTCGTGGCCGTGCGTGAGCACGATCCCCACGATGTCGGACAGCCGGTCGCGGATGGAGGTGAAGTCGGGCAGGATCACGTCGATGCCCGGCTGGTGCTCCTCGGGGAACAGCACCCCGCAGTCGACGACGAGCAGCTTCCCGGCGATCTCGAAGACGGTCATGTTGCGCCCGATCTCGCCCAGACCGCCCAGCGGGGTGACCCGCAGGCCTCCGGAGGGCAGCGCGGGCGGGGACTTGAGCTTGCGGGAGGAATTGGTCAAAGGATTCCGCTTTCGTCGTGGGGTCGTGCGAGGTGGCGCGGACGGCTCTCGTGGAGCGCGGGCCGCGTGCGGGGCCGGATTGCCCCGAGAAGTCTGGGACAACTCTAACGTCGTGTCAGGGTCGAAGGGGACCGCCGGGCGGCACGGACGTGCGCCGGCCCGCTCCGTGAAGGCTCCAGGGCGGCCCGGGGGACGCGCCGGAAGGCCGGGGGAACACTGCGGGAAGGCCCTCGGGAAGGCCCGCGGGAAGGCTCCGGGAAGTCTCGGGGAAGGGGCTCCGGACAGGCCCGGGGAGGGCTCCCGGGAGGTGATGACCAGGGGGCGGGGCCGGGGGACGACCGGTCAGCGTCCGTGCGGGAACGGGATCCGGTCCAGGTCCTCCGCGGCCAGCACGGTCGCTCCGCCGGCGCGGTCGCGGGCCTGCTCGGCGAGCCGGGAGACGTCGGTGTACCGCGACGAGAAGTGGGTGAGGACCAGTGTGCCGACGCCACCGCCGGCGGCCAGCGCGCCGGCCTGGCCGGCGGTGAGGTGGCGGTGCCGCGCGGCGAGGCCGGCGTCGTCGTCGGCGTACGTGGACTCGGCCATGAGCAGGTCGGCCCCGTCGGCGAGCTCCTCGGCACCCGGGCACGGCGCCGTGTCCATGACGAGGGCGAAGCGCCGGCCCGCCCGCGGCCTGCTCACGTCCTCGAGGCGCACCCCGCTCAGCCGCCCCTCCCGCTGCAGCCGCCCGATGTCCGGGCCGGAGACCCCTGCCGCCGCGAGCCGGTCCGGCAGCATCGTGCGGCCGTCGGGCTCCACGAGCCGGTAGCCGTAGGTCTCCACGCGGTGGTCCAGCGGCCGCACCTCCAGCTGCGGCGCCACCGTCCCGCCGCCGCCGTGCGGGTGCAGCCG
The DNA here is from genome assembly GCF_947500125.1 of uncultured Kocuria sp. Taxonomy (GTDB): domain Bacteria; phylum Actinomycetota; class Actinomycetes; order Actinomycetales; family Micrococcaceae; genus Kocuria. Next base: position 15,231 of record NZ_CANMRA010000007.1, read on the forward strand.
CAGGTCCGTGCCGGGGGTCGCGAGGGAGACCAGGGCGCGGACCACGTCCTCGCCGGAGGCCGGGTAGTGCAGGTGGACCGGGTGCGGCACGCCGTCGAGGGCCATGCGCGAGAGCACCCCGGGCAGCCCGTAGCAGTGGTCGCCGTGGACGTGGGTGAGGCAGATGCGCGTGATCCGGTGGGACGGGACGCCCGCGTGCGTCATCTGCCGCTGCGTTCCCTCGCCCGGATCGAAGAGCAGGCCCTCGCCGTCCCACTGCAGCAGGTACCCGTTGTGGTTGTGGGTCCGCGTCGGGACCTGGGAGGCGGTGCCGAGGACGACGAGCTCACGCATGGGTCCGAGTGTGCCACCCCGGCCCGGATCTGCTCAGGGCCTGCCCGGACCTCTGCTCAGGGATCTGTTCAGGGGTCTGCGCACCGCGCAACGGCGAGTGCGGAGGGCGTCAGCTCAGCGGGATGTCGAGGCACTGCTCGTCCTCGTGCCACGTGCACGGTGTGCCCAGTTCGGCGCTGAGCCGCTCCATCCGCCGCGCGACGGCCCGGGCCTCGACGGTGGCCCTTCTCGCCCGGAGGTCCTCGATCACCGTGGGGTGCAGGCGCAGGCGGCGGGGCAGTCCGTCCTCGACGTCGAGCAGGAAGACGAACGACTGGTCGTTGCGCTCCACGGGATGGACGGCGTAGTCATCGACGAAGTCCCCGGCGCTGTAGACCACCGGTCGGCCGCGGTGCACCTCGACGCCCCGGAAGACGTGGGCGGAGTGGCCGAAGACAACGTCCGCCCCGGCCTCCACCAGCGCGTGGGCGAACGCGCGGTGGTCCTCCGGCACCTCCTCGCCCCAGTTGGGGCCCCAGTGGGCGGAGACGACGAGGAGGTCGGTGCGCTCCCGGGTCCGCCGGACCAGCTCGAGGAGCTCTCGCGCGCGACCGTCCGCGAGACGGACGGGCACGTGGTGGACGCCGGGGGAGCCGGGACCGGCCGCCCAGCCCGGCTCGTTGTCCGTGAAGGCGAGAAAGCCCACCGCGGTCCCGGCCCGGGTGCAGAGCGCGGGCCGTCGTGCCGACTCCGCGTCGGGTCCCGCTCCGGTGTGCAGGATGCCGTGCTCGTCGAGGACGGGGAGCATCTCCTGCAGGGCCTGGACACCGTAGTCGAGCACGTGGTTGTTGGCGAGGGAGACGATGTCGACACGGGCCGCCCCGAGGCTCGCGACGTTCTTGCGGTCCGAGCGGAAGTGGAACCTCTTGCCGGGCCAGGGGGCGCCGTGGTCGGCGAGCACGCACTCGAGGTTCGCGAACCGCAGGTCCGCCTGCTCGAGCAGGGGGAGGACGTCCCCCCACGGATGGGCCGGGTGCTCGCGCCGCAGCCGCTCGTTGACCAGCCGGCCGAGCATGACGTCGCCGATCAGCGCGATCCTCATGAGCTGCCCCCCTCCCGGGTTGCTCCCATCGTGGCCCGGAGGTCCGGGCCGGGCAAGAGGGCCGGGAGGAGCGGCCGGCCGGGTCCGAGGGGCGCACCCCGCCCGGAGTCCGGAAGGCTCCGGGCACGAGGGGCCGTGCACGCTCCCGGAACGGCTCCGCCGGCGCTGCCTGCACGGACGCAGGCAGCGCCGGCGGTCACCGGGTGCGGGTCACCGGTGAGAGGTCACCGGCCGAGATCGGCCCAGCTCCTCGTCCGGGTGCTGTCCGCCGGGACCGGCCCGGCGTACGCCGGCTCGGGCAGGAGCACGACCAGGCCGGAGGCGATGCGGACGGCCCAGGGCGCACGGGCGTCCACGGAGGAGGACAGGGCGGAGGACACGGGGGCGGCCCCCGTCCGGTGCAGGCGCGCCGCGTAGCCGAGGACCAGCAGGCCGGCCACGGCCAGGCCCACACCGACCCAGGCGGGGGAGCGGTAGCCCCAGCCGGCGGAGATCACGGCGCCGCCGAGGAAAGCGCCCATGGCGTTGGCCAGGTTGAACGCCGCGTGGTTCATGGCGGCGGTCAGGGACGGGGCGTCCTTGGCCTCGCGCAGCAGGCGCATCTGCAGCGCGGTGCTGAAGAGGGCGCCCATGACGCCGATCCACAGCACGCCCAGGACGGCCGCGACCGCGGAGTGGGCGAACAGGCCGAAGAAGGCGAGGGCCACCCCGGAGACGGCTCCCGCGCCCAGGGCGGTCTTCTCGATGGAACGGTCCAGCAGCGGGCCCGCGAGCAGGGAGCCGGCGGTCATGCCCACGCCGTACACGGCCAGCACCCACGGCACCAGCGAGATGTCGAGGCCGCTGAGCTCGGTCAGGATCGGGGAGACGAACGTGTAGACCGCGAACATGCCGCCGAAGCCGACCGCCCCGGCCACGAGGGTCAGGGCCACCTGGGGCCGGCCCAGGGCGCGGACCTCCTGGGACACGGAGACGCCGCCGGTGTTGACCGTGCGGGGGACCCACAGGGCGAGGGCCGCCACGGTCAGCAGGCCGATGATCACCACGAGCCCGTACCCCGAGCGCCAGCCCAGGGCCCCGCCGAGCACGGCGGCCAGCGGGACGCCCACGATGTTGGCGACCGTCAGGCCGAGAGCCACCCGGGCCACGGCCGTGCCGCGGCGCTCGCGCGGCACCAGGGAGGAGGCCACCACCGCGGCGACCCCGAAGTAGGCGCCGTGGGGCAGACCGGAGAGGAAGCGCGCCACGTACAGCCACTCGAGGGTCGGCGCGGCCGCCGACAGGACGCTGCCGAGGGTGAACGCGGTCATCAGACCCATCAGGAGCGTCTTGCGCTCCACCCGGGCGGTCAGGGTCGTGATCAGGGGCGCGCCGACGACCACGCCCAGGGCGTAGAGGGCGATGGCGTGCCCGAGGGAGGGGATGGAGGCGCCGAGGTCCTCGGCGATGAACGGCAGCAGGCCCATCGAGGCGAACTCGGTGGTGCCCACGCCGAAGCCGCCGAGGGCGAGGGCGAAGAGTGCGAGACGGGTGCCGGTGCGGTCCGGGGCGTTGATCACCTGGAGCACGGCAGTGCGAGGTGCGGACATGGCAGATCCTTCCGTGTGGACCAAAGGGGGGTGTGGAAGGCGCGTCGTCGGGCCGAACTGGTTGAACCTCCGACATTACGGGCGATGTCGAGGACCTCCAAGGGTTCGGGCATGTGATCTTGGACAGATCGGGTACCTGTGTGATATGCATCGCGCTCCCTTCCGTCGGGGTGGGGAGCGGCCCGGAGCCCCTGTCGTCGTCGGGCAGGACCCGGCTGCACGGCACGGGGGCGGTGCCCGTCGAGCGGGTCGGGCCGACTGCTATGTTTCCCAGGAGTCGACAGGCCTCCTCCGGGGGTCGCTCGGGACGCAGGACGGGCCGGGAGGGCAGATGGGGCGAATCGACCCGTGGGGCGACGGTCTCCAGCCCGCGGAACTCTCCCGCTCCACCCTCAAGGACTCGACCGAGGCCCTGATCCGCCGTGCCCTGCTGAGCGGGGCCATGAAGCCCGGCGAGATCTACTCCGCCAACGGCCTCGCGGCCCGTCTCGGGGTGTCCAACAGCCCTGCGCGGGAGGCCATGATGTCGCTGGTCAACAAGGGACTGCTCGAGCTCGTGCGCAATCGCGGCTTCCGCGTGGTGGAGCTCACGGACCGCGACAAGCAGGAGGTCTACGACCTCCGCCGCCTCATCGAGGTGGAGGCGGTGCGCCGCGTGGCCGCGGCCGGCGTTCCGGCCGAGCAGGCCGCGCTGCTGCGGACGCTGACCGAACGGACCGTGGAGGCCGCCGGCGCGGACGGCATGCCCGAGTATCTCGAGGCCGACCAAAGGTTCCACGTGGCGCTCGTGGACCTGCTCGGCAACAGCCGGTGGACGGCGATCGTGGAGAACCTGCGGGACCAGTCCCGCATCAACGGCTCCTATCACCTGCAGGAGCGGGGCCTGGTCCGGAGCAGCGCCGAGGAGCACCGGGGCATCACCGAGGCCGTCGTCGCCGGGGATCCCGAGCTCGCCGCGCAGCGGATGATCCGGCACCTGGACTACGCCTGCCCCTGAGGGGCCGGGCGCCGGCCGGGCGCCGGCCGGGGCCGAACCGCAGAGCGGCCCCGGCGCGGGCCCCGCCTCGACGACGAGCGTCATCCCTTGACCCGCGCGGACCGCCCGATCATGCTGGTTATCGATAACCGATGAGGTGGAGTGGCTGGGCCGGACGGCGCACTCCGCACGGAGCAGCGCCGAGGGAGGCCCCCGTGCCGGACCAGATCGTCCCGCTGGACCCGAGCTTCGCCACGGCCCAGCCACCGGCCGCCGACGTCGTCGTCGTCGGCGGCGGGATCATGGGCCTGAGCACGGCCTGGCACCTCGCGTCCCGGGGGGTGCGCAACATCGTGCTGGTGGAGCGCGCCGAGCTGGGCAGCGGGTCCTCCGCCAAGCCCCTGGGCGGGGTGCGAGCCAACTTCTCCGACCCGGGCAACATCGAGCTCGGCCGCCGCTCGCTGGAGGCCTTCCGACGGTTCCCCCAGCGGTTCGGGGCGGACATCGGGTTCCAGCAGGTGGGCTATCTCTTCCTCGGCCGGTCCGGGGCGGAGGTCGACGACCTGGAGGGAGCCACCTCGGTCCAGAACGCCCTGGGGGTCGACAGCCGCATGGTGTCCCCCCGCGAGGCCGCCGAGATCAACCCGCTGCTCGACCCCGCGGCGCTGGTGGGGGCCTCGTTCTCCCCGGGGGACGGATTCGCCGCCCCGGGCGCCGTGGTCGCCGCCTACGCCGCCGCCTCCGTCGAGCTCGGGGTGACGGTGCTCGACCGCACCCAGGTGGTCGACGTCCAGCGCACCGCCGCCGGCATCGAGTCGGTGACCACCCAGCGGGGGACGATCCGCACGGGTGCGCTCGTGTGCTGCGCCGGGGCGTGGAGCGCCGGGATCGGAGTCATGGTCGGGGTGGACCTGCCCGTCACCCCGGTCCGGCGCCTCATCGGCCTCACGCGCCAACGGCCCGTCGTCTACCCGCGGGTGCCCTTCACCCTGGACCTCTCGACCACGTTCTACCACCACAACTACCGCAACGGCCTGCTGCTGGGCATCTCCCACGAGCAGGAGCCCGGTTTCGCCCGGGAGTTCGACTTCGACTGGCTGCCCGAGCTCAACGCCGCCGCCGCCGTCTGCGCCCCGCAGCTCGAGAACCCGGACCTGGAGGGCGGCTGGGCCGGGCTGTACGAGAACACCCCGGACCGCAACGCGCTCATCGGCGAGGCGCGCGGGCTGCCCGGCTTCTTCTACGCCACCGGGTTCTCCGGGCACGGGTTCCTGCAGGGCCCGGCCGTGGGGGAGCTGGTGGCCGACCTCTACCTGGGCCGACCGTCCTTCCTGGATCCTCGCCGCTTCTCCGCCGACCGCTTCCGCGCCGCCGAGTCCGTGCTGCGCGAAGTGAACATCATCTGACCCGTCCCCCGTCCCCCGTCCCCCGTCCCCCGTCCCCGTCCGAGGAGAGGAACCCCCACCATGACCTTCCAGCAGCTGTGGCAGCTGCGGGCCCGGTTCGCCCGCCGGCTGTCGGTGATGTACGGCCGGGAGGTGCCGGCCTACACCACCCTGGTCGACGTCTCGGCCGCCGTGAACGAGGACCACCTGGCCCGCCACGGCGCCGACGCCGAGCGCCTGGGCAGCATCGACCGCGTCACGGCCGAGCGCCACGGCGCGATCCGGGTGGGCTCGCCGCGGGAGCTGGCGCAGGTGGCCCGCGTCTTCGCCGCCTTCGGCATGCACCCGGTGGGCTTCTACGACCTGCGCGACGCCTCGGCGTCCTCCGTGCCGGTGGTCTCCACCGCCTTCCGCCCGACCGACCCCGAGGAGCTCGCCCGGAACCCGTTCCGGGTCTTCACCTCGATGCTGGCCGCCGACGACCCCCGCTTCTTCGACCGGGAGCTCCAGCGGCAGCTCGAGGAGTTCATCGGCCACCGCACCCTCTTCCCGCAGGAGCTGCTGGACCTGGCCGACCGGGCCGCCGAGCACGGCGGTCTGGCGGAGCCCGACGCCGAGCGGCTGCTGGACCTGGCCACCGGGTCCTTCGAGCTCTCCGCCGAACCGGTCGACCACGCCTGGTACCGGAGGCTCGAGGCGGTCTCGGCCGTGGCCGCCGACATCGGCGGGGTCCCCACCACCCACATCAACCACCTCACCCCGCGCGTGCTCGACATCGACGACCTCTACGCCCGCATGGAGGCGCTCGGGATCGCCATGATCGACGAGATCCAGGGCCCGCCCCGGTGGGACGGCCCCGACGTGCTGCTGCGCCAGACCTCCTTCCGTGCGCTGGCCGAGGACCGGGTCTTCCGCTTCGAGGACGGCACCGTGGGGCCCGGTGCGCTGCGGGTGCGCTTCGGGGAGGTCGAGCAGCGCGGCGTCGCCCTCACCCCCGCCGGGCGCGACCTCTACGACCGGATGGTCGCCGAGACCGACCGCCGGCTGGCCGCCGGGGAGGGCCGCGGCGTCCGGGTCGACGTCGCCCGCACCGTGTGGGAGGAGAACCTGCCCCGGACCGAGAAGGAGCTGGCCGTCCAGGGGCTGGCGTACTTCACGTACGCGCTCGACCGGGACGCCCTGGCCCGGGCCGGCGAGTCCGTTCCCGGCCCGGGCGTGAGCCTCGAGGTGCTGATCGAGGCCGGCGTCGCGGTGCCGCAGCCGATCGTCTACGAGGACTTCCTGCCGCGCTCGGCCGCCGGGATCTTCCGGTCCAACCTCACCGACGAGGGCTTCCGCGACGACGCCCAGCGCGGCACCGACTACGACCTCACCGTCCTGTCCGACGTCGTCGGCCGTCCCGTCGCCGACCCCCACGACCTGTACCGGCGTCAGCAGGACGCGTCGGTGGCCCGGCTGCGCGAGGAGCTCGCCGCCGTCGCCGCCCGCTGAGCACCCCGCCCGACCTCTCGTCCCGATCCCGAGCCCGCCACGGAAGCCGCACCCCGCACGAACGAGCACCCGTCAGCACCAGGAGGAGCACCATGTCCCAGACCGTCCAGGAGACCACCCTCGCCGCCGAGGTCCGCCGCGCCCTCCGGGCCTGCGGCGTCGACGTCGACGCCCTCTCCGGCGGGCTCGAGGCCCGCAGCCCGCTCACCGGCGAGGTGCTGGTGACGCTGCCGCGGGCCACCGGGGACGACGTCACCGCGGCCGTCGACAGGGCCCACCGGGCCTTCCCGCACTGGCGGGACGTCCCGGCGCCGGTGCGCGGGGCCGTGGTCAAGCGGTGGGGCGAGCTGCTGACCGAGCACCAGGACGACCTCGCCGTGCTGGTGCAGGCCGAGGCCGGCAAGATCACCTCCGAGGCCCGCGGCGAGGTCCAGGAGATGATCGACATCTGCGACTTCGCCGTCGGACAGTCCCGCATGCTCTACGGCCGGACCATGCCCTCCGAGCGCCCCGGGCACCGGCTGATGGAGACCTGGCACCCGCTGGGGGTCGTCGGGGTGATCTCCGCCTTCAACTTCCCCGTGGCCGTCTACTCCTGGAACACCGCCCTCGCCCTGGTCTGCGGGGACACCGTGGTGTGGAAGCCCTCCGAGGCGGCCGTGCTCTGTGCCCTCGGCGCCGACGCGCTGCTGCGCCGTGCCGTCGAGGACTGCGGTGCGCCCGCGGGGATCCACCAGCTCGTGCTCGCCGACCGCGCGGGCGGCGAGCACCTCGTCGACGACCCCCGGGTCGCGCTGGTCTCGGCGACCGGCTCGGTCCGGATGGGCCGCGAGGTCGCCCCGCGCGTGGCCGCCCGCTTCGGCCGGCTCCTGCTCGAGCTGGGCGGCAACAACGCCGCCGTCGTCGGGCCGAGCGCCGATCTCGATCTCGCGCTGCGGGGGATCGTGTTCTCCGCCGTGGGCACGGCGGGGCAGCGGTGCACCACCATGCGGCGCCTGATCGTGCACGAGTCCGTCGTGGACGACCTCGTCGAGAAGCTCGTGCAGGCCTACGGCACGCTCAGCATCGGGGACCCCCGCGAGGCCTCGAACCTGGTCGGACCCCTGATCGACGGAAACAGCCACGACGCCATGCAGCAGGCGCTGCGCGCCGCCCAGGAGCAGGGCGGCACGGTCCTGACCGGGGGCCGGCGGGTGCTGGCGGACGAGCAACCGGGCGCCTTCTACGTCGAGCCGGCCATCGTGCGGATGCCCGCCCAGAGCGCGGTCGTGCAGGAGGAGACCTTCGCCCCGATCCTCTACGTGCTCACCTACTCGGAGTTCGCCGAGGCGATCGAGCTGCACAACGGCGTGCCGCAGGGCCTGTCCTCGGCGATCTTCACCAACGACCAGCTCGAGGCGGAGCGCTTCCTCTCCTCGGCCGGCTCCGACTGCGGCATCGCCAACGTGAACATCGGCACCTCGGGCGCGGAGATCGGCGGGGCGTTCGGCGGCGAGAAGGAGACCGGCGGCGGCCGCGAGTCGGGCTCCGACTCGTGGAAGAACTACATGCGCCAGGCCACCAACACCGTCAACCACTCCGGTGAGCTGCCCCTGGCCCAGGGCGTCGAGTTCCTCTGAGCCACCGGTCCGGGGCGCCGGTCCGGGGCCGCCCGTCGTCCTGCGCCGGGGTGCGTCACGAGCCGGCGGGACCTGGCCGACCGCTGTCCGTCTGGCCTGGAGTCACCAGTGATCAGCACACTGCTGAACGGCGGTACGGGACTGTGCGGCACTCGGGCGCCGGCACTCGCGCCGTCGGCCACGGAACCGCGAACCACCACGTCAAGGAGGCACGTCCCATGACCGACACCCACACCGCGGGGCCGGGGGCGGATGTCATCGACATCCTCACCACCGACCACCGGGAGATGCTCGAGCTGCTCGGCCAGATCGAGGGCGCGCCGGACGCCGGCCGGCGCCGGGACCTGGCCGACACCGTGATCGCGGAGGTCATGCGCCACGCCGTCGCGGAGGAGATGTACGTCTACCCGGCGATGGAGAAGCACCTGCCCGGCGGCGCCGAGGAGGTCGAGCACGACAAACAGGAGCACGACGAGCTCGTGCAGGTCATGAAGCAGGTGGAGGGCGTCGACGCCTCCGAGCCGGCGTTCCTGGAGCTGATCCGGGAGATGCAGTCCCAGCTGCGCCACCACATCGACGACGAGGAGTCCGACCAGTTCCCGAAGCTGCGGGCCCACATCCCGGCCGGGGACCTCGTGGAGCTGGGCGAGAAGGTGCAGAACGCCAAGAAGGTGGCGCCGACCCGGCCGCACCCCCACGCGCCGCACTCCGGGCTGTTCCACAAGACCGTCGGGCCCGGTGTCGGCATGGTCGACCGGCTCCGGGACAAGCTGACGGGGCGGAGCACCTGCTAGACCGGCGCCGAGGCCTGCCGGACCTGCACCGCGCGGACCCCTGCCGGACGAGCACCTCGTGAGGCTCGTCCGGCAGGGGTCCGCGCCGTTCTCCGGCTGCCGACGCCGGCGGAGGGGGCTGGAATACACCCTGTCGGTCCAGGGTTGAGTGGGATAGACTCAGGTTAGCTGAACTGCTCGGCCGCACTCACTGAAGAGCAGTGCCCGGGTCGGTTCGTCCCCGATCGCCCACACCCAAGGAGCCGCAGTGGAGACCAAGTTCACCACCAAGTCCCAGGAGGCACTCTCCGCCGCCTCGACCAACGCCTCGACCGCGGGCAACCCGCAGGTCGAGCCCGCCCACGTCCTCAAGGCCCTCATGGACCAGCGCGAGGGCGTGGCCGTCGCCGTCCTGAAGGCCACCGGGGCCGACGTCGACGCCGTCTCCGCGCAGGCCAGCGCTGCCATCAACGCCCTGCCCTCCGCGTCCGGGGCCGCCACGGCCCAGGCCCAGTTCAACCGCGGCGCGCTGCAGGTCATCCAGGCCGCGGAGCAGTTCGCCCAGTCCCTCGGTGACGAGTACATCTCCACCGAGCACCTCCTGTACGGCCTCGCCCAGCAGGAGGGGAAGGTCGGGGACATCCTGCGGGACGCGGGTGCCGGACCCGACCAGCTCAAGACCGCCGTCCCGTCCGTGAGAGGAGACCGCCGCGTGACCACCCCCGACCCCGAGGGCACCTTCCAGGCGCTCGAGAAGTTCGGCACCGACCTGACCGCCATGGCCCGCGACGGCAAGCTGGACCCCGTCATCGGGCGGGACTCCGAGATCCGGCGCGTGGTGCAGGTGCTCTCGCGCCGCACCAAGAACAACCCCGTCCTGATCGGCGAGCCCGGTGTCGGCAAGACCGCTGTGGTCGAGGGCCTCGCCCAGCGCATGGTCGCCGGGGACGTGCCCGAGTCGCTGCGCGGCAAGTCGCTGATCTCCCTGGACCTCGGGTCCATGGTGGCGGGCGCCAAGTACCGCGGCGAGTTCGAGGAGCGGCTCAAGGCCGTGCTCGAGGAGATCAGGCAGTCCGAGGGCCGGATCGTCACCTTCATCGACGAGATCCACACCGTGGTCGGCGCCGGAGCCGCCGAGGGCTCGATGGACGCCGGGAACATGCTCAAGCCCATGCTGGCCCGCGGCGAGCTGCGCCTGATCGGCGCGACCACCCTGGACGAGTACCGCGAGAACATCGAGAAGGACGCCGCCCTGGAGCGCCGCTTCCAGCAGGTCTACGTCGGCGAGCCCTCCGTCGAGGACACCGTGGCGATCCTGCGCGGTCTCAAGGAGCGCTACGAGGCCCACCACAAGGTGCAGATCGCGGACTCCGCGCTCGTCGCGGCGGCCGCGCTGTCCCACCGGTACATCCCGGGCCGGCAGCTGCCGGACAAGGCCATCGACCTGGTCGACGAGGCCGCCTCGCGGCTGCGCATGGAGATCGACTCCGCGCCGGAGGAGATCGACCAGCTGCGCCGCGCCGTCGACCGCCTGACCATGGAGGAGCTCGCGCTGGAGCGGGAGACCGACCCCGCGTCGGTCGAGCGCCTCGCCGCGCTGCGGCAGGAGCTCGCGGACAAGAGGGCCGACCTGGACGCGCTCAACGCCCGCTGGGAGGAGGAGAAGGCCGGTCTGAACCGTGTCGGCGACCTCAAGGAGCGCATCGACAACCTGCGCTCGCAGGCGGAGATGGCCCAGCGCCACGGCGACCTCGGCGAGGCCTCCCGGCTGCTCTACGGGGAGATCCCCGCGCTGCAGAAGGAGCTCGACGTCGCCCAGGAGCAGGAGGACACCTCCGCCCCGCACGACACGATGGTCTCCGAGGAGGTCACGGCCGACGACGTCGCCGAGGTGGTCTCGGCCTGGACCGGCATCCCCGCCGGGCGCATGCTCCAGGGGGAGACGGAGAAGCTGCTGCACATGGAGGAGGTGCTCGGGAAGCGGCTCATCGGCCAGCGCCGGGCGGTGCAGGCCGTCGCGGATGCCGTGCGCCGCTCGCGCGCCGGCATCTCCGACCCGAACCGGCCGATCGGCTCGTTCCTGTTCCTGGGACCCACCGGCGTGGGCAAGACCGAGCTCGCGAAGTCCCTGGCGGAGTTCCAGTTCGACGACGAGCGCGCGCTGGTGCGCATCGACATGTCCGAGTACGGCGAGAAGCACACGGTCTCCCGGCTGGTCGGCGCCCCTCCGGGCTACGTCGGCTACGAGGAGGGCGGCCAGCTCACCGAGTCCGTGCGGCGCCGCCCCTACTCGGTGGTCCTGCTCGACGAGATCGAGAAGGCCCACCCGGACGTCTTCGACATCCTGCTGCAGGTGCTCGACGACGGGCGGCTCACCGACGGGCAGGGGCGCACGGTGGACTTCCGCAACGTGATCCTGATCCTCACGTCCAACCTGGGCAGCCAGTTCCTGGTGGACCAGACGGTCGAGCCGGAGGCGAAGAAGCAGGCGGTGATGAACGTGGTCAACGCCTCGTTCAAGCCCGAGTTCCTGAACCGGCTCGACGACGTGATCCTGTTCGACCCGCTGTCCACGTCCGACCTGGCGAGGATCGTGGACATCCAGGTCGCCCAGCTGGCCGAGCGCCTGGGGCAGCGCCGACTGGGCCTGGACGTCACCCCGGCGGCCACCGAGTGGCTGGGCATCACCGGCTACGACCCGGCCTACGGCGCCCGGCCGCTGCGCCGGCTGGTGCAGCGGGAGATCGGGGACAAGCTCGCCCGGGCCATCCTCTCCGGGGCGGTCGTGGACGGCGACACGGTCCGGGTGGACGTCGACGCCGACGTCGTGGCGGACGGGCTCACCGTCACCGCCGTGACCGAGGGGGCCCGCGCCGCGAGCTGAGCCCCGGGCGGGGCCGCCGTGCGCGCCGCGGGCCGCGGCGCGCACGGCCCGGCAGGGCGGCGGGCCGCCGTCGGGCGGACCCGGCGACGGCCCGCCACCGCCGGACCCGGACCGGGTTCCGCCCGCCTCCCGTGAGGTTGCCGACAGTCCACCGCGCGGGCCGCGGACCGGGCGCAAGGGGCTGACAAACCATGTACCCTGGTCTCACGAACCATTCATACGACATTTCCGGGGCCGTACTCTGTGCCTGAGTGCCGCCGTCCGGACCAAGAGACAGAGGGGGTCACGCCATGGGGCGCGGCCGTCAAAAGGCTAAGGCGACACGGCAGGCGCGGGAGATGAAGTACTTCAGCCCGCAGACCGACCTCACGGCACTCCAGCGGGAACTGCGCGGCAGTGAGCAGATCCCCCCGCTGCGCGAGCCGGTCGAGGAGACCGTCGACGAGGACGAGGACGACTACTCGGCCTACGTCGACAAGTACGCCGACGACTACGACGAGGACTTCCGCCGGTAAGCACCGGGGACTCCGCTCGTCTCCACCGCACGACGCAACAAGGTGCCCGTCCAGGACGAGCACCTTCTTCGCGTACCCACTGCACCGCACCACAGCGAACGCCCCGCCGGCCGGCGGGGCGTTCGCTGTTCTCGCCGCTGCTTCCCGCGGCCGGATCAGCCCGTGTAGGCGTTGACCATGCGCACGGCGCCGCCGTCCACGCCCTTCGCGCCCTGAACCCAGTCGGGTCCGCCGTGGTCGGCGTCCGGGTCGATCTCGCCCACGGTGCCCATGACCCACGAGGGCAGCCCGCGGGCGGTGAGGTGGGCGACGGCGTCCTCGGCCACCGACGGGTCGACGATCGCGACCATGCCCACGCCGAGGTTGAGGGTCCGCTCGAGGTCGGGCAGCGGGACGTTGCCGAGCTGGCTGATGAGCTGGAAGATGGCGGGCAGCTCCCAGGTGCTGCGGTCCACCGTGGCCTCGAGCCCGGCGGGCAGCACCCGGGCGAGGTTCGCGGCGAGGCCGCCGCCGGTCACGTGGCTGAAGCCGCGGACACCGCGGCCCGTGGTCCGGTCGGGGCCGTTGACGGGGAAGGCGGCGGCGAGGTCCAGGACGTCGGCGGCGTAGACGCGGGTGGGCTCCAGCAGCTCCTCGCCCAGGGTGCGGCCGAGCTCGGTGACCTGCCGGTCCAGCGACCACCCGGCCACGTTGATGACCTTGCGGACCAGGGAGTACCCGTTGGAGTGCAGGCCGGAGGAGGCCATGCCGATCACCACGTCGCCGGCGCGCACGCGGTCGGGGCCCAGCAGCTCGTCGGCCTCGACCACACCGGTGGCGGCCCCCGCCACGTCGTACTCGTCCGGGCGGAGCAGCCCCGGGTGCTCGGCGGTCTCCCCGCCGACCAGGGCGGTTCCGGCCTGCTCGCAGGCCGCGGCGATGCCGCGCACGATGTCCGCGATCCGCTCGGGCACCACGCGTCCCGTGGCGATGTAGTCGGTCATGAACAGGGGCTTGGCGCCCACCACGACGATGTCGTCGACGACCATGCCCACGAGGTCGAAGCCGATCGTGTCGTGCACGTCGAGGGTCTGGGCGATCGCGACCTTCGTGCCCACGCCGTCGGTCGAGGTGGCGAGGTAGGGCTTGCGGTAGGTGAGCAGCTCCGAGACGTCGAACAGGCCCGCGAACCCGCCGACCCCGCCGATCACGCGGGGGGTGTGCGTGGCCCTCACCGCGCTCTTCATGAGCTCGACGGCGCGGTCTCCCGCCTCGACGTCCACGCCCGCGCTGGCGTAGGTGACGGTGCGGTTCGTGGAGGAGGGGGGCTGGGCCATGTCAGGCGTCCTTCGCGGTCTCGTGCTGGGCGGCGTGCTGGGGTCCGGTCCCGGCTGCGGGTCCGGTGGCGGGTCCGGCGGGGACGCGGTCCTCGGGCAGGATGAGGTCCTCGAGGTCCGCGTCGGGTCCGGGGTCGCACCCGGTGCAGGTCTCCTGGATGCCCGGATCCTCGTCGGAGATGCTCGTGCGCTCGGCGGGCCGGCGGCTGAGACCGTCGGTGGCCGAGGGGCGGGTGTCGATGGACACGGCGGAGGCGTGCTCCGGGCGCTGCGCCACGGACGGACCGCCCGGGGCGCGGCGGGGCGAGGAGTCCACGGGCGTGCTGCGGGTCTCGAAGACGTTCTTGCCCAGCTTGTCCGCGTCCGGCAGGCGGGTGGGGTACGTCCCGGAGAAACAGGCGGTGCACAGCTCGGTGCGCTCCTGCAGGGTGGCCGCGATCATCCCGTCCTCGGAGATGTAGCCGAGGGAGTCGGCCCCCAGGGACGCCCTGATCTCCTCGACCCCGAGCCCGTTGGCGATCAGCTCGGCGCGGGAGGCGAAGTCGATGCCGTAGAAGCACGGCCACTTGATGGGCGGGGAGGAGATCCGCACGTGGATCTCGGCGGCCCCGGCCTCCCGGAGCATCCGGATGAGGGCGCGCTGGGTGTTGCCGCGCACGATCGAGTCGTCGATGACCACGAGCCGCTTGCCCGCGACCACGGACTTCAGCGGGTTGAGCTTGAGCCGGATGCCGAGCTGGCGGATGGTGTCCGAGGGCTGGATGAACGTTCGTCCTACATAGGCGTTCTTGACCAGGCCGTTGCCGAACGGGATGCCGGACTCCTCGGCGTAGCCGATGGCCGCGGGGGTCCCGGACTCGGGGGTGGGCATCACGAGGTCCGCGTCGATCCCGTGCTCCCGGGCGAGCCGGCGGCCCATCTCCACGCGGGACTCGTACACGGAGCGGCCGTTGATGGTGGTGTCCGGGCGGGCCAGGTAGACGTACTCGAACACGCACGCGGCGCGGCGGGTCTCGGCGAAGCGCTGGGAGCGCAGGCCGTGCTCGTCGATCACCACGAACTCGCCGGGCTCGATCTCGCGGACCAGGGACGCGCCCACGATGTCCAGCGCGGCGGTCTCCGAGGCCACCACCCAGCCGCGCTCGAGCCGGCCGAGGACCAGCGGGCGGATGCCCTGCGGGTCGCGGGCGGCGTAGAGGGCGTTCTCGTCCATGAAGGCCAGGCAGAAGGAGCCCACGAGCTGGGGGAGCAGGTGCATGGCCGCGTCCTCGAGGGACCCGTGCGGGTGCTCGGCCAGCAGCGCGGTGACCAGCGCGGTGTCCGTGGTGTTGCCCTGCGCCATCTCGCCCTGGGAGGGGAACCCGGACTTGTCGATGAGCTTCTCGTAGAGCTCCGCCGAGTTGGTGAGGTTGCCGTTGTGCGCGAGCGCCACGGTCCCGTGCGGGGTGGCGCCCAGCGTCGGCTGGGCGTTGGCCCAGTGGGACCCGCCCGTGGTCGAGTACCGGCAGTGGCCCACGGCCAGGTGCCCGGTCAGGGTGGTGAGGGTCGCCTCGTCGAAGACCTGCGAGACGAGGCCCATGTCCTTGTACACCGCGATGCGGTTGCCGTCGCTCGCGGCGATGCCGGCGGACTCCTGGCCGCGGTGCTGCAGGGCGTAGAGGCCGTAGTAGGCCAGTTTCGCGACCTCCTCGCCGGGGGCCCAGACGCCGAACACGCCGCACGCGTCCTGGGGGCCCTTCTCTCCGGGGAGCAGGTCGTGGCTGAGTTGTCCATCAGGGCGAACCACGTCGATCAGCCTTCTCTCGAGCGTCGGGGGTCGGTGGGCCGGGGCGCGTCCTCCGGGGGGCCGGAGGGGGCGCCGTCGTCCCCGTCCACGACCTCGGTGGTGACGGCCCGTGCCCGGGCCACGGAGACCCGGTCCAGCACGAGGGCCACCAGGGCCCCCGCGGCCAGGCCCAGGACCGTGCAGACGGAGACCATGAACAGGGTCACGGCCCCCTGGGTGAACTCGGCGCTGCCCCCGCCCGACAGTCCCACGAGCACGCCCACGACGGCGCCGAGGACACCGCCGAGCAGGACGAACGCCCAGATGTTGGGAGCGCGCCGCAGGGTCATCTGCTGGCTGCCGGAAGCGGCCAGCGGCACGACCGTCCGCTCCCGGCGGCGCCGGCGCGGGAACTTCCGCGGCGACGGGCGCGCGGAAGGGGATGAGGGAGTGGAACTCATGTCCTCAAGGCTACCGGGGAAAGAGGGGCAGGGCGTCCGCGAGATCGGTCCTTGTGCCCGAGGCCACAGCCGCGCCCGAGGCGACGGCCTCCGGCCAGGTCACGGCACCCGTGACCAGGCCGAGCCACGTGCGGGCGTCGGTCTCGACGACGTTGGGCGGGGTCCCGCGGGTGTGCCGGGGCCCGGCCACGCACTGGGTCACGCCGAAGGGCGGGACGCGGACCTCCACGCTGTTGCCGGGCACCCGCTCGGCGAGCTCCTCGAGGGAGTAGCGCACGGCGGTGGCCACGGTCCGGCGCGGGGTGCCGTCCGGGTCCGCGCGCCAGGCGCTCAGGGCCAGGGTCCCGTCGGCGGGATCGACGCGGCGGCGGGCCATGGCCTAGTCCTGCCCGAGCGCCCGGACCAGCTCCGGCCCGAGCAGCTCCAGGAGGGGCTCCGCCAGGCGGAGCCGGCCGACGGGGCGGGACCCGCCCATGACCGGGCGCACCACCCGGCCGATCACCGCGGCGGCCGCCGGGGCGGGCACGGCCCCGGCGTGGGCGAGCAGGCTCAGGCCGATGAGCGCGTTGGCGCGGGAGCCGCCGTCGAGCACCTTCAGCGCCACCGACCACCCGGTGCGGGTGCCGAGCGCGAGCACGCCCTCCGCCCCGAGCTTCGCCACGACGTCCAGCTCCTCCATGACCACGGTGTTGTACCGGCCGGGCCCGTGCACGAGCTCGGGGTAGTCGAGCATGCACTGGGCCACCGTGGCGGCGCGGGCGTCCGCGTCGAGGTTGCCCGCGGCCCGGCCCAGGGTCGAGTACGCCCGGGCGAGGCCGGTCAGGGAGATCGCCGCGAGGGGGGCCCCGCACCCGTCCACGCCCACGTGGGCCACGCGCTCGCCGGAGAACTCCTCGACGGTCTCCAGCACGGTCCGCTGCAGGGGGTGCTCCGGGTCCAGGTAGCTGTCCGTGGGCCAGTCGTTCTCGGTGCAGGCCCACAGGAACGCGGCGTGCTTGCCGGAGCAGTTCATGCAGATCCGGGCCTTGCCGCGGCCGGCCCGCACGAGCTCCGTGCGGACCTCCTCGTCCTCGGGCCAGTCCGGCGGGCACTGGAGCGCGTCCTCGGTCAGGCCGGCGGCCCCGAGGATCGAGCTCACGGCGTCGAGCTGCTCGAAGGAGCCGATGTGGGACGCGGAGGCGATGGCCACCTGGGCCCCGCGCAGCGGGACACCGGTCTTCATGGCGGCGATGGTCTGGAACGGCTTGAGCGTGGAGCGGGGGAAGATCGGGGTGCCGATGTCGCCCAGCGCCACCGCCACGGACCCGTCCGGGGCCAGGACCACGGCGGAGCCGCGGTGGCGGGACTCGACGAAGCCGCTGCGCTCGAGCACGGCGAGGTCCACGGCACGTTCCGAGGTGAAGGTCTCCATCGCCCCAGTATGTCAGCGGGGCCGGGAACCACCGATCCCGCGGGAGCGTGCCCGCATGCCGGGAACGATGTGCCACTTGCCGCTGCCGCCAACTAGCCTGAGGGCGTGAAGGTTCTGGTACTGGGCCCCGGAGGCCGCGAACACGCAATCATCCGCGCACTGCTGGCAGATCCCGAGGTCGAGCAGGTGCACTGCGCGCCGGGCAACGCCGGGATCGCACAGCTCGTCCCGGTGCACGCCGTGGACGCCGACGACCCCGCCGCGGCCACCGCGCTGGCGCGCGAGCTCGCGGTGGACCTCGTCGTCGTCGGTCCCGAGGCCCCGCTGGTGGCCGGTGTGGCCGACGCCCTGCGCGAGGCGGGCTTCCTCGTCTTCGGTCCCTCCCGGGCCGCCGCCCGGCTCGAGGGCTCCAAGGCGTTCGCCAAGGAGGTCATGGCCTCCGCCGAGGTGCCCACCGCGATGGCGCGGGTCGCCACCACGGAGGAGGAGGCCGCCGACGCCCTCGACACCTTCGGCGCCCCGTACGTCGTCAAGGACGACGGGCTCGCCGCCGGCAAGGGCGTGGTCGTCACCTCCGACCGCGCGGCCGCGCTCGAGCACGCCGCCGCGTGCTTCGCCGCGGGCGGGAGCGTGGTGGTCGAGGAGTTCCTCGACGGCCCCGAGGTGTCCCTGTTCGTGCTCACCGACGGCTCCCGCGTGATCCCCCTGAGCCCCGCCCAGGACTTCAAGCGGATCCACGACGACGACGAGGGCCCCAACACCGGCGGCATGGGCGCCTACACGCCGCTGCCGTGGCTGCCCGAGGGCTTCGTGGACGAGGTCGTGGAGCGCGTGGCCCGCCCCACGGTCGACGAGATGCGCCGCCGGGGCACCCCCTTCGTGGGCGTGCTGTACTGCGGGCTGGCCGTGACGACCCGCGGTCTGCGGGTCATCGAGTTCAACGCCCGCTTCGGGGACCCCGAGACCCAGGCCGTGCTGGCCCGGCTCACCACTCCGCTCGGGCGGCTGCTGCGCGACGCCGCGGCCGGGCGCCTCGACGAGGCGGAGCGGCTGCGCTGGCGGCCCGAGACGGCCGTCGCGGTGGTCGTCGCCGCGCAGGACTACCCGGACAGCCCCCGGAAGGGCGACCCGATCGGCGGGCTGGAGGAGGCCGAGGCGCTCGAGGGCGTGCACGTGGTCCACGCCGGCACCGCCGTCGCCCGCGAGGGCGAGCACGCCGGGCGGATCGTCTCCGCCGGCGGGCGGGTGCTCGCGGTCGTCGGCCTCGGGGCGGACCTCGACGACGCCCGCGAACGCGCGTACCGGGGCGTGGGCCTCGTGACGCTCGACGGGTCCCAGCACCGCACCGACATCGCGCTGAAGGCCGCCCGGGGCCGCATCACCGTCCCCGGTGCCTCCGATCCCCGACCCCGTCAGGAGCAGGCATGACCGAGCAGGGCACCGTCACCACTCCTCCCGAGATCCCCGGGTGGAGGCACACCTACTCCGGCAAGGTCCGGGAGCTCTACGTCCCCGACGAGTCGCGGCTGCGGGCCACGGGCGTGGCCATCTACGACGACGCCGAGTACCGGGCCGGCTCGGTCCTGGTGCTGGCCACCGACCGGATCAGCGCGTTCGACGAGATCCTCCCCACGGAGATCCCGGACAAGGGCAAGATCCTGACGCAGCTGTCCCTGTGGTGGTTCGAGCAGCTCGCGGACGTGCCCAACCACGTCCTGTCGACCGACGTGCACGAGTCCGTCCGGGGGCGGGCCGTCGTCTGCAAGAACCTGTCGATGTTCCCCGTCGAGTGCATCGCCCGCGGCTACCTGACCGGGTCCGGGCTCAAGGACTACCGGGAGACCGGCGAGGTGTGCGGGATCGCGCTGCCCCCGGGGCTCGTGGACGGCTCCCGGCTGGACGAGCCGATCTTCACCCCGACCGGCAAGGCGGAGGTGGGTGAGCACGACCTGCCCATCACGTTCCAGGAGATGGCCGACGGGGTCGGCCACGCCGTGGCCGACCGGCTGCGCGAGCTGACCCTGGAGATCTACGGCGCCGCCGAGAGGATCGCCCGCGAGCGCGGGATCATCGTGGCGGACACCAAGGTGGAGTTCGGGCTGGACTCCTACCGCGGCGCGATCACCCTCGGGGACGAGGTGCTCACCCCGGACTCCTCCCGCTTCTGGGACGCCGAGACCTACGAGCCGGGCAAGGCCCAGCCCTCCTTCGACAA
This sequence comes from uncultured Kocuria sp., assembly GCF_947500125.1. Lineage (GTDB taxonomy): Bacteria > Actinomycetota > Actinomycetes > Actinomycetales > Micrococcaceae > Kocuria. The sequence goes on from NZ_CANMRA010000007.1 coordinate 35,045, forward strand.
GCAGTACGTGCGGGACTGGCTGCGCTCGGACGAGTCCGGCTGGAACGGGACCGGCCCCGTGCCCCCGCTGCCGGAGCAGGTCGTGGAGCGGACCCGCGCGCGCTACGTCGAGGCGTTCGAGCGGCTCACCGGCCGGACCTTCGACCCGGACGGCAACTTCTTCGAGGTGGCGGGCCCGCTGGACTTCTGAACCGGGGCGTGCGGCCCAGCGCATGAGCACCGGGTCCGGGCGCCGGGCCCGAGCACGGGTGGTCAGCGCTGGGCTCGAGTGTTGATCCCTCGAGTGCTCATCCTGGGCCACGATCCGGTGAGCGGAGCAGGACCTACGCGCAGGGGGAGCCCGGGGTCCACAGCGCGCGGACCATGTCCACGCGCACGAGGTGCCGGTCGTCCTCGCGCACGGGAGTGCCCTCCTCGCGGTACCGGTCCCGGGCCTCGGCCTGCAGGTGTTCGGCGAGGGTGCCCTGCACGGTGACCACGCGCCACCACGGGAGCTCCTCGCCGGTCGGGTTGCGCGCCATGACCGTGCCCACGGCGCGCGGGGAGCGGCACTCCGCCAGCTCCGCGACGTCCCGGTAGGACAGCACCCGGCCCGGAGGGATCCCGGCCACGACGTCCACCACGCGCCGCGCCAGGCCGGGGTCCGGCTCGGCCCGGCGGGTCACAGGGCGTCCCGGCCGTCCACGGGCAGGCACACGTCGAGGACCCACTGCCCGTTCTGCGGCCCGCTCTCGGCGTGCCCGCCCAGCAGGGACACGCGCTCCGCGATGCCCCGCAGGCCGAGCCCCGAGGACAGATCCGAGGATTGGTTGCCCGTGCGCTGGTGGCTGCGGGGCATGGGATTCAGCACTCGCAGGCGCAGCTCGTGCTCGTCCGCCGCTACCTCGATCCGGCAGCCGGACCCGCGCGGGGCGTACTTGATGATGTTGGTGACCGACTCCTGCAGGATCCGGGCAGCCGTGCCGCGCACGGTCGTGGGCATGGCCTCGAGGTCCCCGGTGACGGCGACGTCCGGCTCGAAGCGCAGGTCCCGCAGGCTCGCCGCGAGGGACGTGACCACGTGCTCCAGGCTGCCGATGGACAGGCCGGCGCCCGTGACGTCCCGGGGATGCTCTCCCTCGTTCTCGTTGCGCAGCAGCCGCAGCATCACCCGCAGCTCGTGCAGGGCCGAGCGGGCCGCGTCCTCCACGGTCTCGAGGACCTGGTGCAGCTCGCCCACGTCCCCGGAGCGGCGCCGGCTCATGGTCTGCATCGTGATGAGGGTGAGCTCGTGGGCGACGACGTCGTGCAGGTCTCGGGCCAGCGCCTGCCGCTCGTCCTCCCGGAGCCGTTCGTTGAGGACCTCCAGGTCCCGGACCCGCTCCTCGTTCTTGCGTCGCTGGCCCTGGAAGTACCTGACCGCGGAACCCGCCAGGGTCGCCACGAGCAGTCCGTTGAAGGTGAACCAGAACAAGGGGGAGTCGAAGGGGGCGTGGAACGTGGCGGCGGCCACCCCCCAGGCGAAGTACACGAGCAGGTGGACGACGAGGAACTTCCTGGTCGCCGTGGCGGCGACCGCGGCCGTCACCACGAAGACGGTGACGATGGCGGAGGCCTGGTAGTTCGCCAGAAGCGACGTGACCAGGCACGCCACCGAGGCAGCCGAGGCGTAGGTCGACCGCCAGGCGATCATGCCGATCGCCGCCGAGGAGAGGATGGCGTCGAGAGTCAGCATGAGGTCGGCGTTGGCGTCGCCCGTGAAATGCTGGAACAGGTACTGGAGCTGCGTCAGCAGAATGACGCCGGCATACAGAAGGACCACCACGGACAGCCACATGCCGATGGGTTCGGCTTGGAAGAACGGTGTCTTCGGTGCTGTGCGAGGTGGTCGCTCTGCAAGTGTTGCTATGTCAGTCACACCCAATGGTGTACCGCATCCGAGGAAAAATCATCGGCAGAGGAACGGGAACCACCCGCACATGACGTAGCCGGGTGCCTGCGGCTTCTGGACCATGAGGGCGTTGGCGGGGGCGGCCGGGCCGACGATGAAGGACGCGGCGAGGGCGGCGGAGGCGATGGCGGTGGTCAGCTTCTTCTTGGACATGGGGGGCTCCTTGGATCACGAGGACAGCACCGGATCGGGGGGTTGCGGCCGGTGAGGGGGGAGAGATGTCCCGGCCGCGAGGGGGGTGTGCTGCCCTGGTAGCTTCCATTTTGCCAACGTTAACCGTGTGCACCTATCGACCTTTGTCCAGACCGTTTGTGACTTTTGTCGAATATGACGTGTTGCACTTTGGGGGACACGGAAAAATAGACTGTGTGAGTGACTGATTGCAGAGTGCTTGTCGTGGACGACCAGCCGTTGATGCTGGAGGCCCTGAAGTCCTTCTTCTCCGCCGAGCCCGGATTCGAGGTCATCGGGACGGCGTCCAACGGACGTGAAGCCGTCGACCGATGTCTGGCGATCGACCCGGACGTGGTGCTGATGGACATGAAGATGCCCGTGATGGACGGGATCGACGCCACCCGGGAGATCACCTCGCGCAGTCCCCGCTCCAAGGTGCTGGCTCTCACGACGTTCTCGACCCTGGAGTTCGTGGTGCCGGCCCTGCGTGCCGGTGCGGCCGGCTATCTGGTCAAGGACGCCCGGCCCGACGAGATCATCGACGCCGTGAACCAGGTGCTCAACAACGAGATCGCCCTCTCCCCGGCGATCGCCCGAGCACTCGCGGACAACGTCATCTCCGTCCCGGACCAGCAGCAGGCGGCGCGCCCGGCGGACAGCGCCCTGCGCTCCCTGCTGACCGACCGGGAGATGGAGACCGTGACGCTCCTGGCACAGGGGCTGAGCAACCGGGAGATCGCCGAGCAGATGCACGTCTCCGAGGGCAGCGTGAAGGCCTACCTCGGGCGGGTCTGTGAGAAGTTCGGGGTCCGCGACCGCGTGCAGGCGCTCATCAAGGCGTACCAGTACGGGCTCGTGGATCCGCAGCTGCGCGATCTCTGAGTCCCGCCCGACCTCCGCCGCCCCGGATCCGGACGGAAGTCCAGTCCACGTGTAGACGAAAGTGTATTCATCTGCATTAGCAAACCCGGCATGATCGGTAGTGCGAGCAGAGAAGAAAAGTCGGTGGATGAGTGAGAGACATCCCCACGGTGCACGGCCCAACCCCCCATGTGGCCGAGCCCCGGACCGGATGGTCCACCGACCTGCTCACGGTAGGGGGCCGCCCCGGGACAGTCCCCCCTGGATCGGGATGCGGCCGCGCAAGGCTTGGATCACCTTGCACCCCCCTCGGCCGATGGCCCCCTACCGTGCAACCTCTGCCCCGCGACTCCACGAACGAGAGCGGCCCCACCGGAACCGGTGGGGCCGCTCTCGTTCGTCCAGTGCGTTCCCTGCGTCCGCCGGGTCGTCCGCACGGGCCCGGGGGTCTTGGACCCTCTGGTCGTCCGGTCAGGCCCGCAGGCCCTGCTCCTCCTGGGCGGCGGCGCTGTGGCCGAAGAACCAGGTGATGTGCTCCCGCAGCGCGGCGGCGGCGTCCTCCCCCCGGCGCTCCTGGGTGGCGAGCAGGATCGCCCGGTGCTGCTCCTGCAGGGTGCGGCGCACCTGCGGCCAGTCGTCGAGGCCGGCGACGGTCTCCTGGACGTACCCGATGGTGGCCTGGCGCAACGAGGACATGATCGTCTCGACCACCACGTTGCCGGCGAGGGACGCGAGCAGGATGTGGAACTGCGCGTCGGCGGCGTGGAAGCGCTCGTCCGGCAGGGCCGGATCCTCCATGGCGGCGACCAGCTCCGCCGCGTGCTCGAGCACCGCCGCCCGCTCCGGAGTCTCCGCCGCGGCGGCCGCCTCGTGGGCGGACTGGGTCTCGAGCAGCAGCCGGGTCTGCATCAGGTCCCGCACCGGCAGGGACCGGGTGGCCACGTGCATCCGCAGCGCCCACCCGAGCGCGGCCGACGGGTCGGAGATGACGATCGCTCCGGCGTTGGGCCCCGACCCGGTCGAGGAGCGGACCAGCCCCATGGCGTCGAGGATCCGGATCGCCTCCCGCACCGAGGCGCGGGAGATGCCGAACTCCTCGGCCAGGTGGCGCTCCCCGGGCAGCTTGTCGCCCACCGAGATCTCGCCCGAGCGCAGGCGCTCCTCGAGCCAGTCGAGGACGACGGTGTACATGCGTGAGGCTGCGGGCACGGGGGCTCCTCGGGGGATGGGCGGGACGCGGACCAGTCTAGGGAAGTGCGGAGGCTCGCCGGGCCGGGGGCGACGACGCCCCCGGCCCGGCGGCCGGGGGCGTCGTGCAGGACGGTGCCGTCGCGTGCCGGATCAGACCCGGCTCCGCTCCTCCGCCGTCACGTCCTGGCGCGTCAGCCGGCGCGCCAGGACGGCGAGCCCGGCGACGAGCAGGACCAGCATGACGGTGCCCAGGTTGAAGCCCACGCCGTGGATGAAGAGGTAGGCGACCGCGCCGCCGGCGAGGCAGTAGTAGGTGGTCACGATGATGGTTTTGCGCAGCAGGTCTCCCTCGCGCCCGAGCAGGCCCACGGTGGCGGAGGCCGCCACGATGTTGTGGATCGCGATCGGGTTGCCGCCGGCCCCGCCGATGGCCTGGGCGGCCACCACGAGTTCGGGCCGCTCGAGGCCGATGGCGGCGCCGGTGGAGAACTGGAACTGGGAGAAGGTCAGGTTGGACACGGTGTTCGACCCTGCGATGAAGGCGCCCAGCGCGCCGATCCAGGGAGCGATCACCGGCCAGGAGCCGCCCGAGATCGCGGCGGCCCCCTCGGCGAGGGTGACCGGCATGCTGGAGAGCCCTGAGTCGTTGAGCGCGGGGCCGGACTGGATGAGCACGCGCACCAGCGGAACGGCGAAGAGCAGCGCGGCGGCGGTGCCGGCGAGCTGGCCGGCCGAGATCCTGAGCGTCCGGGTGATCTCGCGGGAGCTCATCCGGTGCAGCAGGTAGGCGAAGACCGAGGCGAGGATCAGCACGAAGCCGGGCAGGTAGAACGGCTGGACGGTGGTGGTGATCTCGGTGCCCAGGATGTTCTCGAACGGGATCGCCAGACCGGTCAGCCACTCCTTGAACGGGGTGATGACGCGGGTGGCCACCAGCAGTCCCGCCATCAGGGCGTAGGGGGCCCAGGCGCGGACCGTGCTCATGTGCGTGGACACGTCCGTGGCCTCGGCCGGCTCGATGGTGCCCATCCAGCGCGCGGGCCAGCCGGCACGGGGGCCGAACTGGAAGGTGTCCTTCGGCATGAGGAAGCCCTTGCTGGAGGTGAACATCACCAGCACCAGTCCGAGGATCCCGCCGAACATCGAGGGGAACTCGGGGCCCAGGAAGCGGGCGACCAGCACGTAGGGGACGGTCATGGCCAGGGACGCGTACACGGCGAAGGGCCAGACGGCGAGGCCGTCGCGGAAGCGCCGTTCGGGGCCGAAGAAGCCGGTGAGCAGGGTCACGAGGATCAGCGGGATGAGGATGCCCACGATGCCGTGCATGGCCGCGGTGTAGAAGCCGATGGAGTTGACGAACTCGGGCATCGTCACGCCCAGGACCTCGACGCGCTCTGCGACCGCCGGGTCACCGCCCAGGCCTCCCGCCACTCCCACCAGGATGGGTGTGCCGACCGCGCCGAAGCTCACGGGGGTGGACTGGACGATCAGCCCCACCATGACGGCGGCCATCGCGGGGAAGCCCATGGCCAGGAGCAGCGGGGCCACCACCGCCGCCGTGGTGCCGAAGCCCGAGACGCCCTCGATGAAGGAGCCGAAGAGCCAGCCGATGATGATGGCCTGGATCCGCCGGTCGGCGGAGATGTTGTTGAAGCCGGCGCGGATCGTGGCCATGGCCCCGCCCACGGTGAGGGTGGAGAGCAGCAGCAGGGCGCCGAACACGATGTAGAGCATGGTGATGGCCACGATCAGACCCTCGATGGTGGCGGCCAGCACCCCGGTGAAGCTCATGCGCCAGACGAGCAGCGCCACCAGCACAGCGGTGAGGTAGCCCACCGGCATCGCGTACTTCGCGGGCCACCGGAAGCCGGCCAGGAGCACGCCCACCAGGAGCAGGGGCAGCAGAGCCAAGAGGCTCAGCACAGCAAGATTGTCCACGGAGAGATCCTTTCTGGGCCCACCTCGTCGAGGGTGGGGCAAGGGGAGAGGACGGGCGTGTGCGGAAGAGGTCCGGCCATCGGCCGACCCTATGGTCGGACCACAATGGTCTGACCACAAAGAGTACATGACCCACGTCACAACCCCAACCCCCTCGAACGCACGGGATCGGCTGTGCCCGGGACTCGTTGTGGCGTCCGTCTCATCGGTCTAGTATGGTCAGACCACACGCGGCGCTGCGCCGTCGTCGCTCCTTCCGCTCCTCGTTCCCGGAGGCACCATGAGAATCGCCCTGTTCGCCACGTGCATCGTGGACGCGATGTACCCGCGGGTCGCCCTGGCCACGGTCCGGGTGCTCGAGCGGCTCGGCCACGAGGTGGTGTTCCCGCCCGGCCAGGGCTGCTGCTCCCAGATGCACGTCAACAGCGGCTACTTCGACGACGCCCTGCCCGTGGTCCGCAACCACGTCAAGGCCTTCTCCGCCGCGGACTACGACGTGGCCGTGGCCCCCTCGGGCTCCTGCGTCGCCTCCCTGGGCCACCAGCAGCCGATGATCGCCCGTGCCGGCGGCGACGAGGCCCTCGCCCGGGAAGCGGCGGCCGTCGCCGCGACCACCTACGAGCTCTCCCAGCTGCTGACCGACGTGCTCGGCGTGACGGACGCGGCCGCGCAGCTCGGCTCCTGGTTCCCGCACCGGGTGACCTACCACCCCTCCTGCCACGGGATGCGGCTGCTGCGCCTGGGGGACCGGCAGAAGAACCTGGTCGCCTCGGTCGGCGACATCGACTTCGTCGAGCTGCCCGACGCCGACGAGTGCTGCGGGTTCGGCGGGACGTTCTCCTTCAAGAACCCGGACGTCTCCGCCGCGATGGCCGAGGAGAAGATCGACAACATCGTCTCGACCGGCGCCGAGCTGTGCACCGGAGGGGACGCCTCCTGCCTGATGCACCTGGGCGGGGCCATGAACCGCCGGGACTCCGGGCCGGCCACCGTCCACTTCGCCGAGATCCTCGCCTCCACCCGCGAGAACCCGCTCGAGGTCTCCGGGCCGGTCGAGCTGTCCATCCCGGGCCCGAGGGCGCGCCGCACGGCGTCGTCGTCGGCCCCCACCACCGCTGGAGGTGCTCGATGAGCCGCACGGCCCTGGGCATGCCCGCCGTCCGCCCCGTCCACGGGCAGGGGAACCTGCACGCGCGGACCGCGTTCCCCGCCGCCGCGAAGGCCGAGATGGGCAACACGCAGATGCGCGCGAACATCCGCCACGCCACCCACACGATCCGCGGCAAGCGCGCCGCGGTGGCGGGCGAGCTGCCCGACTGGGAGGAGCTGCGCTCCGCCGGCTCCGCGATCAAGGAGCAGGTCATGGCGAACCTGCCGGAGCTGCTCGAGGAGTTCGAGCGCAACGTCACGGCCCGCGGCGGCACGGTGCACTGGGCGCGCGACGCGGAGGAGGCCAACCGGATCGTCACCGAGCTCGTGCAGGCCACGGGCTCCACGGACGTCATCAAGATCAAGTCCATGGCCACCCAGGAGATCGGCCTCGAGGAGCACCTGGCCGGCCACGGGATCACCGCCACGGAGACGGACCTGGCCGAGCTCATCGTCCAGCTGGGGCGCGACTTGCCCTCGCACATCCTGGTCCCTGCGATCCACAAGAACCGGCACGAGATCCGCGACATCTTCCTCGCCGAGATGGCCGAGACCGATGAGACCCTCACGTCCGAGCCGCGCGATCTCGCCGAGGCCGCCCGCACCCACCTGCGGGAGAAGTTCCTCTCCACCTCCGTGGCGGTCTCCGGGGCGAACTTCGGGGTGGCCGAGACCGGGACGCTGACCGTGGTGGAGTCCGAGGGCAACGGCCGCATGTGCCTGACCCTGCCCGAGACCCTGATCACCGTGATGGGCATCGAGAAGATCGTGCCCACGTTCCAGGATCTCGAGGTGTTCCTGCAGCTGCTCCCGCGCTCCTCCACCGGGGAGCGGATGAACCCCTACACCTCGATGTGGACGGGCGTGACACCGGGGGACGGCCCGCATAACGTGCACGTGGTGCTGCTGGACAACGGCCGCACCGCGGTGCTGGACGACCCCGCCGGGCGCTCCGCGCTGCACTGCATCCGCTGTTCGGCGTGCCTGAACGTCTGCCCCGTCTACGAGCAGGCCGGCGGCCACGCCTACGGCTCCACCTACCCGGGTCCGATCGGGGCGATCCTCTCCCCGCAGCTGACCGGCATCACCTCGGAGCAGAACGCGTCCCTGCCCTACGCCTCCTCGCTGTGCGGGGCCTGCTACGACGTGTGCCCCGTGAAGATCAACATCCCCGAGATCCTCGTGCACCTGCGCGACGAGGACGTGCGCACCCGGCACGGCGAACGCTCCGACGACGGCGCCGCCGCGGCACCGGCCCGGACCCGGCGCCTGCCGCAGGCCCCGTCCGAGATGGACCTCATGATGAAGGGAGCCTCCTTCGTGATGTCCTCCGGCCGGCGCATGGCGCTCGCCGAGAAGGCCCTGCCGCTGGGTCGCGCTGTCGCAGGCAGGGACCGTGCGATCTCCTGGCTGCCCGGCGCGGCCGGGGGCTGGACCGACGAGCGGGACATCCCGGCCCCGCCGAAGGAGTCCTTCCGCAACTGGTGGGCCCAGCACGCCGACGAGACCGCGCAGCGGGTGGCCGCCGACGGCGGCTCCACCGGTGGCGCCACGGACGGGACCACGGACGGGACCACGGACGGGACCACGGACGGGACCACGGACGGGGTCTCCGACAGGACGTCCGGCGGGACCTCCGGCGGTGCCCCCTCCGGGGCATCCCACGGCGCGCCGCACGAGGGCGCCGCCGGAGCACCGCAGGGCGGGGCCCGGGACGACACGCAGCACGACGGAGGAGAGCGATGACCGACGCCAAGACCGAGATCCTGGCCCGCATCCGCGGCGCCCTGCACTACACCCCGGCGCCCGCGCCTGCGGAGCGCACCTACCGCCGCTCCTCGGACCGTCTGCGCGAGGAGGTCGTCGAGATGCTCGAGGACCGGCTCGTGGACTACCGGGCCGCCGTCCACCGCGAGACTGCAGAGACCCTGCCGGCCCGGATCGCCGACCTGCTGGGCGTCTCCGCCCGCTACGTGGTCCCCGCCGGCCTGGACCGGTCCTGGCTGCCGGAGGACACCGCCGCCCGCCGGGCGCTGGTGGACCCCGGCGACGCCCGGGCCGCGTCCGCGCTGGGGGTGCGCGAGCTCAACGCCGTGGACGCCGTGGTGACCTCCTCGACCGTCTCCTGCGCCGAGACCGGCACGATCTTCCTGACCGGCCGTCCCGACGAGGGCCGCCGGGCGATCAGCCTGGTCCCCGACCACCACATCTGCGTGGTGCGACTGGACTCGGTGGTCGAGCTGATCCCCGAGGCCCTGGCCCTGGTGGAGCCCACGGCCCCGGTCACGATGATCTCCGGGCCGTCCGCGACCTCGGACATCGAGCTCGAGCGCGTGGAGGGCGTGCACGGTCCGCGCACCCTGGACGTGATTCTGCTCGGATGAGCCGACCCGCTGCCGCGCGGGGTTCCGCGCGGGGCACCTCCTGATCCCTACAGTTGACGTTGTCCGACAGAGAAGAAGCAGCGCCCGGGGTCCGTGCGACCGGCCGGGTGCGGAACGGGTGTTGATGTTCTCCAAGATCCTGGTGGCCAATCGTGGTGAGATCGCGATCCGTGCCTTCCGTGCGGCGTACGAGCTGGGTGCGAAGACGGTGGCGGTGTTCCCGTACGAGGACCGCAACTCGATCCACCGGCAGAAGGCCGATGAGGCGTACCGGATCGGGGAGGAGGGCCACCCCGTGCGGGCCTATCTGGATGTCGAGGAGATCGTCCGGGTGGCCAAGGAGTCGAGGGCGGATGCGATCTATCCCGGCTACGGGTTCCTGTCCGAGAACCCGGATCTGGCCCGCGCCGCCGAGCGCGAGGGCATCGCGTTCGTGGGTCCGGCGGCGGGGATCCTGGAGCTGGCCGGGAACAAGGTGGAGGCGCTGAAGGCGGCGAAGCGGGCGGGGATCCCGACGCTGGACTCCTCGGAGCCGTCCTCCGACGTGGACTACCTGCTGGGGGAGGCCGAGCGGATCGGCTTCCCGGTGTTCGTGAAGGCGGTGGCCGGTGGTGGGGGCCGCGGGATGCGCCGGGTGGAGACCCCGGAGGCGCTGCCCGAGGCGCTGGCGGCGGCGATGCGCGAGGCCGACACGGCCTTCGGGGACCCGACGATGTTCGTGGAGCAGGCGGTGCTGCGCCCGCGGCACATCGAGGTGCAGATCCTGGCGGACGCGTCCGGGGAGACCGTGCACCTGTTCGAGCGCGACTGCTCTGTCCAGCGCCGGCACCAGAAGGTGATCGAGATCGCCCCGGCGCCGAACCTGGACGAGGGGATCCGGCAGGCCCTGCACCGGGATGCGGTGAAGTTCGCCAAGGAGCTCGGGTACGTCAACGCCGGCACCGTGGAGTTCCTGGTGGACACGGCCGGGGAGCGGGCGGGTCAGCACGTGTTCATCGAGATGAACCCGCGCATCCAGGTCGAGCACACGGTCACCGAGGAGATCACCGATGTGGATCTGGTCGCCTCGCAGCTGCGGATCGCGGCGGGGGAGTCCCTGGCGGACCTGGGCATCGCCCAGGAGTCGCTGACGGTCCGGGGTGCGGCGCTGCAGTGCCGGATCACCACCGAGGACCCGGCCAACGGGTTCCGCCCCGACGTCGGGAAGATCTCCGCCTACCGCTCCGCCGGCGGCGCGGGAGTGCGTCTCGACAGCGGCACCGTGTACGCGGGGGCGGAGATCTCCCCGCACTTCGATTCGATGCTGGTGAAGCTGATCTGCCGGGGCCGGGACTACGCCACGGCGGTGCACCGGTCCCAGCGGGCGCTGGCGGAGTTCCGGATCCGCGGGGTGGCCACGAACATCGGGTTCCTGCAGGCGGTGCTGGCGGATCCGCAGTTCCTGGCCGGGGAGGTCGCCACGGACTTCATCGAGTCCCGCCCGGAGCTTCTGGCCGCGAGAACGTCCGGGGACCGGGCGACGAAGGCGCTGACCTGGCTGGCCGAGGTCACGGTGAACCGGCCCAACGGGGAGCGGGTGGAGGGCATCGACCCGCGCACCAAGCTGCCGCACTACCCGGGCGACAAGCATGACGAGCCGCTGCGGTCCCCGTTCGACGGGCCCTCGGAGCACCAGCCCCCGGCGGGCTGGCGGCAGAAGCTGCAGGACCTGGGCCCGGAGGGTTTCGCCCGGGCCCTGCGGGAGCAGCAGGCGGTGGCGGTGACGTCGACGACGTTCCGTGATGCCCACCAGTCGCTGCTGGCCACGAGGGTGCGGACCCGGGACCTGCTGGCGGCGGCCCCGGCCTATGCGCACACGCTGCCGCAGCTGCTGTCGGTGGAGGCCTGGGGCGGGGCGACCTATGATGTGGCGCTGCGGTTCCTGGGGGAGGACCCGTGGGAGCGGCTGCGGCTGCTGCGCGAGGCGATGCCGAACATCCCGATCCAGATGCTGCTGCGCGGGCGCAACACCGTCGGGTACACCCCGTACCCGACCGAGGTCACGGACGCGTTCGTGGCCGAGGCGGCGGCGACCGGGGTGGACATCTTCCGGATCTTCGACGCCCTCAACGACGTGGAGCAGATGACCCCGGCCATCGAGGCCGTGCGCAAGACGGGCACCGCGGTCGCCGAGGTCGCCCTGTGCTACACGGGCGACCTCAACGACCCCGGGGAGACGCTCTACACCCTGGACTACTACCTGGACCTGGCCGCCCAGTGCGTCGACGCCGGGGCGCACGTGCTGGCGATCAAGGACATGGCCGGGCTGCTGCGGCCCATGGCGGCGGCGAAGCTGGTGACCGCCCTGCGGGAGCGCTTCGAGCTGCCCGTGCACCTGCACACCCACGACACCGCCGGCGGGCAGCTGGCCACGCTGATGGCCGCGATCGGCGCCGGGGTGGACGCGGTGGACGTGGCCGACGCCTCGATGGCCGGCACGACCTCCCAGGTGCCGGCCTCGGCGCTGGTGGCGGCGCTGGAGCACACGCCGCGGGACACCGGGATCGGGCTGGAGGCGATCTCGGCGATGGAGCCCTACTGGGAGGTCATCCGCACGATGTACTCCCCGTTCGAGTCCGGGCTCACCGCACCCACGGGCCGGGTGTACCGGCACGAGATCCCGGGGGGTCAGCTCTCGAACCTGCGCCAGCAGGCGATTGCGCTGGGGCTGGGGGAGCGGTTCGAGGCGATCGAGGACATGTACACCGCCGCCAACGCCATGCTCGGGCACCTCGTGAAGGTCACCCCGTCCTCGAAGGTCGTAGGCGACCTCGCCCTGGCCCTGGTGGGGGCCGGGGTGGACCCGGCCGAGTTCGAGGCGAACCCGCAGCGCTTCGACATCCCGGACTCGGTGATCGGCTTCCTCGCGGGCGAGCTGGGCACGCCCCCCGGTGGGTGGCCGGAGCCCTTCCGGTCCAAGGCGCTCGAGGGGCGCAACGTGCGGGTCGGGGTCACGGAGCTGAGCGAGGAGGACTCGGCGGCGTTGGCCTCCGACTCCGCCACGCGGCGGGCCACGCTCAACCGCCTGCTGTTCGCCGGTCCCACCCGCGAGTACGAGGCCGGCCGCGCCAAGTACGGGGACGTGTCCGTGCTGCACACCCGGGACTTCCTCTACGGGCTGACCCCCGAGCACGAGCACGTGATCTCCCTCGGCAAGGGGGTGCGGCTGCTGGTGACCCTGCAGGCCATCTCGGAGCCGGACGACAAGGGCATGCGCACCGTGATGCTCACCCTCAACGGCCAGCCCCGGATGATCGAGGTCCGCGACACCTCGATCGCCTCCTCGGTGCCCGAGACCGAGAAGGCCGACCCCACCGACCCCGGCCACGTGGCCGCCCCCTTCGCCGGCGCCGTGACCGTGACCGTGGCCGAGGGCGACACCGTGGAGGCCGGCGGTCAGGTCGCCACCATCGAGGCCATGAAGATGGAGGCCTCCATCACCGCCCCCACCGGCGGCACGGTCGCCCGGGTGGCCCTCACGGGGGTCACCCAGGTGACCGGCGGCGACCTCCTCCTCGCCCTCGACACCACCGAGGGCTGAGCCGATTCCGGGCCCGGGTCCTCCTCCGGGAGGGCCCGGGCCACCACTCCTGGAGAGGACAGCGATGAGGCGGGTGCTGGGCCGTCCGGTCGACGAGCAGACGCGGTGCGTGCACTACCGGACGCCGTTGGACGTGATCGCCATCAAGTTCGGGTGCTGCCAGGAGTACTATCCTTGTCATTCGTGCCATGAGGAGACCGCCGGCCATCCGGCGGTGCAGTGGCCGGTCGAGGAGTACGACGCCGAGGCCGTGCTCTGCGGGGTCTGCGGCCACGAGCTCTCCGTCCGCGAGTACCTGGCGGTGGACGGTTGTCCGCGGTGCCGCGCGCGGTTCAACCCCGGGTGCGCCCTGCACGCCCACCTGTACTTCGAGCCGGCACCTCAGGACTGAGACTTCTCGGGGCTGAGATTTCTCGGGGCTGCGCCACCGCCTCCGGGACGCTGCGGTGCCTGGCGCAGCGGTGTCCGCGTGCCGGTGAGCACGATGAGGAGAGGAAGGCTTCGACGGTGTCGATCAAGCATCCGCTGCGGGACCGGTCGCGCCGTGGCGAGCCTGCGGCGCCGCTGGGGACCGCTCCCACGGGCATCCGGCTGAGCGGTGTCACGGTCACCCGGGAGGGCCAGGACGTCCTGCAGGACGTCGATCTGTCCCTGGACGAGCAGCGCATCGCGGTGATCGGGCTCAACGGCTCGGGCAAGTCCACCCTGGTGCGCCTGCTCAACGGGCTGCTGCTGCCCACCCGGGGCGCCGTGCAGGTCGGCGGGCTGTCCACCGCGACGGACGCCAAGCGCATCCGGCGCCAGGTGGGCTTCGTGTTCCAGAACCCGGAGAACCAGATCGTGATGCCCCTGGTGGCCGAGGACCTGGCCTTCGGGGCGAAGAACCTGGGCCTGCGCGGGGCCGAGCTCACCGCGAGGGTGGACGCGGTCCTGGAGCGGCTGGGCATCTCCCACCTGCGCGAGCGGGAGTCCTACGCCCTGTCCGGGGGCGAGAAGCAGCTGGTGGCGCTGGCCTCGGTGCTGGTCATGGAGCCGTCCACGATCGTCTTCGACGAGCCGACGACCATGCTGGACCGGCGCAACCGGCGCCGGCTGCAGGCCACCATCGACGAGCTCGACCAGCGGGCGGTCGTGGTGACCCACGACCTCGATCTGATCGGCGGCTACCAGCGGGTCCTGGTGGTGCACGAGGGCCGGATCGCCTTCGACGGCGCCCCGGGGCCGGCCGTGGAGTTCTACTGCGGGATCAGCGACCGGTGACCGGTCCGCAGCGCACCGGTCCGCTGACCCGGATCCCGGCCGGGTACAAGTTCGCCTTCCTGTTCGCAGCCAGCCTCGGCATCTACGCCGTGACGCACCTGGGTGTGCAGACCGCGGTCTTCGTCCTGGCCGTGGCCGCCGCGGTGCTGACCCGCACCCCGGTCGCCCGTCTGGTGCGCATGCTGCTGGGGCTGCTCGTCATCGTCGGGATCGTCTTCCTCACGCTGGGGTTCACCACGACCTGGGAGGCCGCGGCGGTTTCGGCCCTGCGGCTGCTCAGCCTGTGCCTGTTCGCCTGGGCGGTGAGCCTGTCCACCACGTTCAGCGAGATGCTCACCCTGTTCGAGCGGCTGCTGGCCCCGACCCGGCACCTCGGGCTGAACCCGGCCCAGATGAGCCTGGCCCTGTCGATGACGATCCGGTTCATCCCGCAGATCCGCACCCAGTACCTCGAGGTCCGCGAGGCCCAGTTCGCACGCGGTCTGCACAACAGCCCCGTGGCCGTGCTGGTGCCCCTGCTCGTGCGGACCCTGGAATCGGCCCAGGAGATCGCCGCCGCCCTCGACGCCCGCTGCTACGACTCCGCGACCCCACCACGCGCCGCGCCCCGGACTACCACCGACTGACCCTGGCCCACCCCGACCCTCCCACCCTGACCGTCCTACCCCGACGGATCCAGCCCGACCGTCACCGCCCCGACCGTCACCGCCCCGACCGTTCCAGACGTCTCCGCCCCGCCTGCTCGAGCCCAGCCGCTCGTCCCCGACCGAAGGACCCCATGACCGCCATGACCTCCCGGACCACCGACAGCTCCCAGACCACCCAGAACACCGTGCTGGTGGCCGTGTTCGCCGCCCTGATCGCCGCTCTCGGGCTGGTGCCGCCGATCACGGTCGGGATCATCCCGGTGCCCATCACCCTGCAGACCCTCGGGGTGATGCTCGCCGGTGCGCTGCTCGGACCGGTGCGCGGGATGCTCTCCGTCGTCGTCCTGCAGGCCCTGGTGCTGGCCGGTCTGCCGCTGCTGGCCGGGGGCCGGGGCGGGCTCGGGGTGTTCCTGGGCCCGACCGGCGGCTACCTGGTGGGGTGGATCCCCGCGGCCCTGGTGATCGGGGCGCTGGTGCAGTACTGGGCGATCCGGCGCACCGGCCGCGCGGCCCGCTTCACCGCCGTGCTGATGAGCGTGGTCGTGGGCGGCATCGTGGTGATCTACGCCTTCGGGATCCCGTGGACGGCCGTGGTCACCGGCCTGCCGCTGTCCACCTCCGCCCTGGGCGCCCTCGTCTTCATCCCGGGTGACCTGCTCAAGGCGGTCGTGGCGACCCTGGCCGCGATCAACGTCCACCGCAGCTACCGCCGCCTCCTGGGCGGCACGCCGACCGCCGCCCGCTGACCCTCGGCAGGACCCCGTCCGGGGGCCGAGCAACCACCACCGAGGACGAGGACATGCCCTTCCTGGACCGTGTGACCCGCTGGGCCGACGAGCGCCCGCAGGAGACCGCCGTCGTCTGCGGGAACGAGCAGCTGAGCTGGGGCGGGCTGCGTGCGGAGGCCGCGGCCCTGGCGGCCTCGGGCGCGGCCACGGGCATCCTGCGGCAGGGCAACGGCACGGACTTCGCCGTCCGGTGGGCCGCGGGGGTGGCCGAGGAGCGCACGTGCGCCGTCCTGGACCCGTCCTGGCCCGGCGAGGTCGCCGCGCGGGTGCAGGACCACTGCGCGGAACGGCTCCCCGCCCGGCACGCTCCGGCACGGCTGCGCGACGGCGACCCCGCCTCGGCCTTCCTGATCGGCCTGACCTCGGGCACCACGGCCCTGCCCAAGGGCTTCACCCGCAGCCGCAGATCCTGGCGCCGCTCGTTCGCGGCCTCCGCCGAGCACTTCGGCCTGGGACCTCAGGACCGGGTGCTGGCCCCCGGGCCGCTCTCGGCGAGTCTCAACCTCTACGCCCTGTCCGAATGCCTGTACGCCGGGGCCACCTTCTGCACCCTGCCGCGCTTCGAGGTCGCCGCCGCCCACGCGGAGATCACCGCAGGCGGCGCCACCCGCCTGGTGCTCGTGCCCACGATGCTGCGGGTCCTGGCCGAGCGCGGCCTCACCACCGGGGTGGACGCCGTCGGTGTCACGGCGATCGTGTGCGCCGGGCAGAAGCTGGACCCCACCACGCTGGAGGCGGCCCGCCGCTGGGCGCCGAACGCCACGATCTGGGAGTACTACGGCGCCGCCGAGCTCGGCTTCATCGCCGCCCGGTGCCACCGCTCCGGTGAGGCCGGCGGCGAGTCCGCCGAGCAGTCCGGCACCGCGGTGGGCGCTCCGTTCCCCGGCGTGGAGCTCGCCGTCCTGGACGAGGACGGCCGTCCCGTGCCGGAGGGTGCGACCGGGACGATCGGTGTCCGCTCGGACCTGGTCTGCGACGGCTACCTCTGGGGCGACGACGGCCGGGCCTTCGGCCGGCTCGGCGGCACGGCCACCGTGCGGGACCAGGGCTTCCTCGGGAACGGGCAGCTGCACGTGCTGGGGAGGGCGGCGGAGATGATCAACACCGGCGGGCACAACGTCTACCCCCACGAGGTCGAGGCGGCCCTGGCCCAGGTGCCCGGAGTGGTCGACGTCGTCGTCGCCGGCCTTCCCGCCGGCACCCGCGGGCAGCGGATCGTGGCCGGCATCCTCCCCGCCGACCACGGCGGACCGGACCAGCTGCGCCTCCGGGCCGGCCTGGAGCACCGGCTGGCGCCGGCCAAGCGGCCGCAGCAGTACTGGGAGCTCCAGGAGCTGCCCCTCACCGACAGCGGCAAGCTCAGCCGCTCGCTGTTCCGCGACTGGATCCTTGAAGGAGATCACCGTGCCCGTCCCCTCGGCTGACCCCGCCGCTCCGGTGCTGGTGCTGGGACGCCGCACGCCCCTGGCACGCGCCGGGACCCTGCTCGACGGCGTGCCGGTCCACCGGCTCCTGGCCCCGGTGCTCCGCTGCCTCCTCGAGGACTCCGGGCTGGACCCGGGCTGCCTGGCGGACGTCGTGGTCGGCAACGCCGTGGGCGCCGGCGGCAATCTCGCTCGGCTCGCAGCCCTCGAGGCCGGTCTGCCGCTGTCCGTGCCAGGCCTCACCGTGGACCGGCAGTGCGGCTCGGGACTGGACGCCGTGGTGCTGGCCTGCCGGCTCGCCCGGGCCGGGGCCGGCCGGGCCTTCCTCGCCGGCGGGGCGGAGAGCATCAGCACCGCACCGCTGCGCGGACGACGACGGGAGGACGGTGCGGTCGAGTTCTACCGCCGCGCCCAGTTCGCTCCGGAGCACCTGGGCGACCCGGACATGGGCGAGGCCGCCGAGACGGTCGCCCGGGAGCACGGGATCGGCCGGGAACGCCATGACGCCTACGCCCTGCGCAGCCACCGGCGCGCCCTCGCGGCGGCCGGTGCGGGACGGTTCGAGGCGGAGCTGGTGCCGGTGACCGGGCCGCGCGGTGTCGTGCGGGCCGACAACGGCCCGCGGCCGACGCTGACCGCGGGGCTGCTGGCGCGCTTCCCGCCCGTCTTCGAGGCCGGCGGGACGGTCACGGCCGGCAACTCCTGTCCCGACGCCGACGGCGCGGCGGCCGTGCTCGTCACGGACCCGGCCACGGCGCGGGAGCTGGGCGTCCCAGCCGGCCTGGCCTTCCGCGGCGCGGCCACGGTCGGGGTCGACCCGGCGCGGCTGGGCATCGGCGCCGCCGTGGCGGCCCGGCAACTGCTGGACGAGCAGGATGTGGCCGTGGACCAGCTGGCGGCGGTCGAGTTCAACGAGGCCTTCGCCGGACAGGTCTTGGCCTGTGTCGACCTCCTCGGCCTCGACGAGACGGTGCTCAACGCCGAGGGCGGCGCCCTGGCCCTGGGCCACGCCTACGGCGCCTCCGGGGCGGTGTCCGTGGTGCGGCTGCTCGCCAGGTCACAGGACCTGCCCGAAGGGAGCCTGCTGCTGGCGATGATCAGCTCCGCCGGCGGCATCGGCACGGCGGCCCTGTTCGAGAAGGTCGCGCTCTGACCGGAGCGCCGCTCAGCGCGTCCGCTGCGCCGCCGGCGGCTCGGAGCTGTCCAGGGCCGGGTAGGACGGCCCGTGCTCGCCGAGCACGCTCACTCCGCGCCGCACGTTGTAGTACACGTCCCGGAGCGTCCAGCTGCGCAGATCCGCGCGCTCCCGCCGCGGGACGGACTGCCGGCCCACGGTGGCGAACACGACGAGCAGCGCCAGGAGGTAGAGTCCGCCGACCATGAGGTACTCCTTCTCGCGACCATCGTCGCGTAAGGGTCTAAACTGATGATGACACTCACGCTAGCCATGGAAGGGATAAGTAGTCAAGTGCACTTTGCCTATGACACTGAAGACGTGCTCGAGTCCGACGTGGCGCTGATGAACACCGCGCCGGGCGCCTCCCGATCCGGGGAGGACGAGCTGGTCACCACCCAGCAGCTGCGGGCGCTCCTCCAGGAGCACGGCTGGTCGGGACGCTTCGACCGCGACGAGCACGAGCTCGCCGAGGTGCGCGAGGTGCGCGACGAGCTGCGGCGGGTCTGGGCCCTGGACCGGGACGCCATGGTGGACGCGGTCAACGACGTGCTCGACACCACCGAGCTCGCCCCGCACCTGGCCCGGCACGACGGCAAGGACTGGCACCTGCACGCCTCGCCCTCGGACGCCCCCCTGGCCGCCCGCCTCCGCCTGGAGACGGCGTTCGCCCTCGTGGATGTGATCCGCGCCGACGAGACGGACCGGTTGCGGGAGTGTGGGGCCGAGGACTGCGACGGGGTGCTCCTGGACCTCTCCCGCAACCGCTCCAAGCGCTTCTGCAGCCAGCGCTGCGCCAACCGCACCAACATGAGCGCCTACCGCCGGCGCCAGGCCGGCGATCCGGACGACCGCCCGGGCTCCGGCGCCGGGGCGTGAGCCGGCCCGGCTGACCGGCGGGCGGGGCGCCGTCGTCGTCCGTCGTCCTCGCGGAGGTCGACGGCTCCGGCTCCGGTCCTCGGGCGCTGCACCCCCGGACAGCACGAGCCCTGGCGGGGGAGGAGGGGCACACTGTGGGCATGAGGATGATGCTGCTGACCTCCGGAACCCGCGGGGACGTGGAGCCCTTCGCCGCTCTGGCCCGCTGTGCGTCCAGCCGCGGGCACGAGGTCCGGCTGGGCGTGCCCGACAACTCCGGGGTGGACCTATCCGGGCTCGACACCGTCAGCCTGGAGGTGGACTTCCACCGGCTGGTCGCCGAGCACGGCATCTCGCCGTGGACGGCCGTGCGGCACTTCCGCACCGAGGTGGGCCCCGCCATGCGCCGGATGCTGGCCGCCGCCGTGCGGGAGACGCTCGTGTTCGAGCCGGACGTCGTGGTCTACCACGCCAAGGTGCTCACGGCGCCGGCGGTCGCGGACGCCCTGGGCGTCCCGCACGTGGTGGTGGAGGCCGTTCCCGTGCTCACGCCCACCCGGACGTTCCCGGCGCCCGGCGTGGTGAACCGGGACCTCGGCCGGTTCAACCGCGCCACCTACGCGGCCGCCCGGGGCGCCGGGCGGATGTTCCGCCGCGACATCGACCGGGCGTGCGCCCAGCTGCCCGGTGGCGTGCCGGTCTCCGTCTCCGCGCCGGCGGCCACCCTGCTGCCGATCAGCCCGCAGCTCCTGCCGCGCCCGGACGACTGGCCGGCCTCGGTGCACCTCACCGGGTCCTGGCACTCCGACGCCCCCGCGCCGGAGCCCGAGCCCGCCGTGCTCGAGTTCCTCCGGGGCGGGCCCTACCTGGTGGCGACCTTCGGGTCCATGGCCTCCGGGGACCCGCAGCCCCGGGGGAGAACCGTGGTGGAGAGCGCCCGTGCCCACGGTCTGCGCACGCTGCTGCTCACCGGGTGGGGCGGCCTCGCCCTGCCGGAGGACCTCCGGGGCGACGACGTGCTCGCCGTGCCGTCCCTGCCGCTCGACGCGGTGCTGCCCGGTGCCGCGCTCGCCGTCCACCACGGCGGGGCCGGGACCGTCCACACCGTGGCCCGGGCCGGTGTTCCGCACGTGGTGGTGCCGTTCCTCGCCGACCAGCCGTTCTGGGGGCGGCAGCTCCACGGGATCGGGCTCGCGGCCGCGCCGATCCCGCAGAAGAAGCTGACGGTGGAGCGGCTCACCGCGGCGATCGACGACGCCCTGGGCTGCCGTTCCGCCGCTGAGCGGGTGGGCCGGGAGGTGCGGACGGAGCGCGGACTGCAGACGGCGCTGTCCGTGCTCACGTCCTGGTGACCTCCGGAGCGCGCCGAGCAGTGTAGTTTGCGTTCGAGAACGAGTTGTCGCCAGGCGTCCGGCCCGGTGCGCCGAGGAGCAAGGACACGCATGGGCGGCGACGAGCAGGCGGAGCGAACCACCGTGGTCGAACGGCTGATCGGCGTGGCCAGCACCGACGCCCGGGACAGGGCCGAAGGGACCCAGGAACTGGAGCACGCCCTCGCGTTCCTCGGGGAGCTCGACCTCCGGACGCTGCGGGAGATCGAGCGGGAGCTCGCCCGCCCCGACAGCATGATCACCAGGCCGGTCGGAGGAGCCCGCGGTGGCCTCGCGGCCTTTCTCGGCACGCGCTACGCCGCGGCGTTCCCCGCCTCCCGCTACCGACCGAGCACACCCGTCCCGCAGATCCGGGCCCGGCTGCTGGACACGCTGGTCTTCCGGGAGATCCGGATCGCCCACGGCACCACGATGTTCGACCGGTCCGTGCGAGGAGTCCGGGACGCCCT
Organism: uncultured Kocuria sp.; assembly: GCF_947500125.1. Lineage (GTDB taxonomy): Bacteria > Actinomycetota > Actinomycetes > Actinomycetales > Micrococcaceae > Kocuria. The sequence continues at coordinate 56,243 of NZ_CANMRA010000007.1, forward strand.
GGGGCTGACCCCGCGCGACAGTCTCGCAGAGGCAGGTTTCCCCGAGTACGGGGCCTCGAGCGTGTTCCTGCTGCTCGACGTCGCGGCGTCCTTCGCCACCGTGCAGCTCAGCAGGACCTCCGCCCACATCACCGCGTCCATGGGCTACTCCGGCATGGACGCCTACGCGGACGCCCTCGACGCCTGCCACTTCATGACCGCCGCCTTCGCCAAGCACCTCCTGCGATCCCGGCCGAGCCCGGACAAGATCGTGGCCATGGCGGCGCGCGGGCGGTTGGACGCCTACGGGATCTCGCCCACGGAGCTCGACGGCGACCGTCTGCGGGCCGAGCTCTCGAAGCTCCGGGACCGGTTGCCGGCGCTGAGCGGTGCCTACTCCACCTGGGGGCCGACGGAGGGCGTCGTCCGCCGGCAGCCTCCGGCCACCGCCGGGCGTGAGGATGTGGTGCGGACGTCCTTCGTCGTCTCCGGACGGCCGGGTCGGCCCCGGACCGCCGGCGAGGCCGAACAGCAGCACCTGTCCCGCAGGAGCTGGGCACTGCGGCTGCAGGAGCGCAGGGCTCTGCTGGGGGCAGTCATGTCGGTCGCCGCGATCGCGGTCTTCTGGTGGTCGGCGCAGGCGGCCTCGCTGGAGCTCTCGTCCAGGCTCGTCGTGCTCGCGGCTCTGATGGGGGCCATCGCCGGCGCTGCCACGGCCGCCCTGCTCGACTCCCGGGCGCAGGCCTTCTTCCGGGCCGCCGAGGGACTCAGTATGTACACGATGCTGCAGGGCCGACGGGACGCGCAGTTCCTGCGCGCCCTGCGGACGCTGCGCCCGGACCTTTTCACCGGTGCCCGGCACGCTGGTCTTCCCCGGCTCGTCACCGTGGTGGTCGAGCGCAACGGCGTGCTGTTCCTGGGCCGTGGCGTGCGCCCCCGTGTTGTCGCGGCCTTCCACTGGTTGCACGTCCGGCGGATCACGGCCCCCGAGGACCCGCCCGGGACGCCCCGCCGGCGAGCGCACCGGGTGGCCTTCGTCGTCCGCAAGGATGGGTCCGAGGTGGTGCTCGGCTTCCCGCTCGAGCGGGCGAAGGTGGCCTGGACGCGTCGCAACTACCTCGAAGACAAGCCACTGGAGGCGGTGCTCGCGCTCGTGCAGGGCCTGCGGCACACCTGGGCGCTGCCCCCGCTCGGCGCACGCGATCACGGTGACACCGAGAACACCTCCGAGCGCCTGCGCCTGCTGAGCGGCGCCGACGAGTTGGCCGGCACCCGGTGGGAACAGGAAGCCCTCGACTGGGAGTTCGGCCCCCGCCCGCCGCTGGAGCTCGTCGGTGCCGCCGCGGCACACCGCGAACAGATCATGCTGGGGGTGGTCGTCGTGGTCATGGCGCTCGGATGCGTGCTCGTCCCGCCGCTGCTGTCCTGGATCGTCAACTGACTCGGGCGGTTTCTCCAAGAACTCCAGTTTCAGGAAACACTGCCGCCGACACTCAATCGTGCTGAGTCGTCAAGCCCGAATTCCTGCGCACGGGAAATTCGGGCGATCTCGCTCCGCGAGCTTTTCAACGTGTGGGCCGCGAATTCTGGAAATGCTGACTGACGTGCTCAAACACTGAAAAGGTTGTCTGCTCGGTTAGTCTTTGTACCGTACAGTGGCCCCGAATGGGGGACAACTATTCATCCGCGTGTCAGTCGAAGCGCCCACAAGCCGGAGGAACCCTCGCGTGGAGCCCATGTTCGGATCAGCGCTTCTTGTCTTGGTGCTGGCCGCCGGTCTCGTCGGCGCGGTCCTTGGGTGGTTCTTGCCCCGTGTCGTCCTGCGATACAGCCCTGTCACGGACGAACCCACCTCTGCGCCGTCCCATCCACTGTTGGCTGTCGCCACGGCGGCGCTCTTCGTCCTCGTGGCCGCATTCTTCGGGTTCAGCTGGCAGCTCCCCGCCTACCTTTTCTTGGCAGCGCTCGCCGTGGTGCTCTCGGTGATCGACCTGCGACACCACCTGCTTCCCAACGCCGTGGTGGTGCCGGCGCTGGGCATCGGCTTCGTGCTGCTCGCGCTCGCCGCCACAGGGGAGAACGCCTGGGGTGCGCTGCTGCGGGCTGTGCTGGGCGCTCTCGTGCTGTTCGTCCTCTATCTAGTGCTGGCCCTCATTTCGCCGGCCGGACTCGGGATGGGCGACGTGAAGCTCGCCGCCGTGCTGGGCTTGTTCCTCGGCTTCCAGGGGTGGGGAGCCCTGTTCGTCGGGGCGGTGCTGGCGTCCGTGGTCGGCATGGTGGTGGGGCTCGCCGTGCTGGCGTCCCGCCGCGGAGGCCTGCGCAGTGACGTCCCGTTCGGTCCGTCGATGCTCGCCGGCGCCCTGGTGGGCGTCGTCTGGGGGGAACTTCTGGCGCGGGAGTACCTGCTGCCGGGGCTCTACTGACACCGTTCGGGGGACAAGCGTGCCACTGCGGGGGTAGATGCAGATCGATGCAGACCGCCACTAGGCATTACGTCCGTTTTTGACGTCCCCCAAAGTGCATGCATCTGAATGCTTGTGACTTTGCTGGAGCAAAGTCTAATCTGTTTACAGGTCAGTAGCCCGGTACGGGGAGAAGCCGCAAGGCAAATACCGACAGAGCTGACGACCCTTTCCTATCACCCCCCCTTTTATCAAAGGATCCTGCCATGCTGCCTCTGCTCATCACCATCCAGAACGTCTTCTTCGACGCCGCCGACCGCCTCAAGAAGGACGAGAAGGGCGCCACCGCCGTGGAGTACGGCCTGCTCGTGGGTCTCATCGCAGTGGCGATCATCCTCGTGGTGACCACCCTCGGTGAGGACCTGGCGGGTCTGTTCACCGATGTCTCGGATGGCATCACCGGAGTTGATGCCGCGCCGGTGGAGTGATCTAGAACTGTCGATGAAGCGCCGCGGCGTCCCCCGGGGCCCGCGGCGTTTCTCGATCCAGAGCCCAGCTTCTGACGGACGTTTCACTCCTTATTCCTTCCATCAAGGACACCACCATGAGCCTGTGGCGCTCAGAGCGCGGAGCCGCTGCCGTGGAGTTTGCTCTCGTCGTACCGATCCTTCTGGCCCTGGTGCTCGGGATCATGGAATTCGGCCGAGCCTACAACGCGCAGATCAGCCTCACCCACGCAGCCCGCGAAACGGCGCGCACCATGGCGATCACCAACGTGTGGACAGATGCCGTGACCCACGGTGTGGGCGCAGCTCCCTCGCTCGATCTCGAAAGCGGCGACTTCACACCCTCACTGACGACCTGCACCCCGGGACAGCAGATCCAGGTCACGGTGACGCAGAACCTCCAGACCATCACCGGCATCGCCGACGACCTGACACTCACCGGAAAGGCGGCCATGCGATGCGGCGGCTGATCAATCGTCTTCGGAGCGCCCGGGCCATCCACCGGGCGAACAATGAGCGCGGCGCCGTGGCGGTCATCACGGCGGTCTCTCTCGTCGTTCTCCTCGGCTTCGCGGCCATCTCCATCGACGTGGGGATGCTGTACCAGGAGCGCGCCGAGCTGCAGTCGGGGGCGGACGCCTCTGCGCTGGCCATCGCCCAGGACTGCGCGGTGGGGCGGCTCGCTTGCGACACGCCGACCGACAGCGCCCAGGACCTTGCGGACGCCAACGCCACGGACGACGCGGCCGCGGTCGCCGAGGCCACCGTTGACAAGGCCGCGCAACAGGTCGACGTGCGGCTCGCCACCGGCGACGAGTCCGGGGTCGGTTCACTGTCCCTCGCCTTCGCCCGTGTCCTCGGGCACGACTCCGCAACCGTGGGCGCCTCCTCGGGGGCGCAGTGGGGCGCGGTCAAGAAGGGTCCCGCCCAGCTGTCGATCGCCTTTGCCCAGTGCGAGGTCGACGCGAAGTTCGATGCCGGGCCTGTCGTGATCGGGATGCAGGACAACAAGAACTCACAGGCGTGCCCATCCGGCACGAGTGGCTCAGCGGGAGGCTTCGGCTGGTACAAGCTCGCCAAGAACGACAGCGACCCTGCCTGCGGAGCGACGGTGGCCGTCTCCGTCGTCGTGGCCGCGGACACCGGCGCCAATCTGCCGAGCCTGTGCGACGAGATCCTGGCCCAGATCAAGAGCGGGGCACTCGACAACATCCTGCTTTTTCCCGTCTACAACACCGTCACCGGCAGCGGAGCCGGCGCCGAGTACACCATCACGTCCTGGGTCGCCTTCGAGGTGCTGGGATGGAAGTTCACCAGCAACGAGGAGCACAACTTCCCCGTCTGCACCACCGGCGCCCAGTCCTGCAACAAGGGCATCTATGGCCAGTTCGTCGAGTACGTCACGCTCGACGACTACGAGCTGTCCCAGCAGCCGCCGTCCAACGGACTCGCCGTGGTCCAGCTCACCGACTGACAACCCTGTTCTCTCCACCACTCACCTCGTGAGGATGACTCTCCCGTGAAGATCCGTATCATCGCCGGCGCCGTGATGGCACTCCTGGCCCTCGCCGGCCTGGCCATCATCAGCACCTATGTCGGCACCGCCGACGCCCGCGCACTGGAGGACCAGGAACCGCGCGAGGTCTACCTCGTCACCGCTCCCATCCTCGAGGGCACCCCCGTGGAGGAGTTCGGGGAGTCCGTTACGCTGCACACCGTGCCGGCCGCGATCGTGCCCGAAGGCGCCGTCACAGAGCTCGGGAAGCACTCCGGCTCGGTGGCCGGGGTGGACCTGCAGCCGGGCGAGCAGCTGCTCGACTCGCGGCTCGTGGATCCCCAGGCACTCGAGGAGCCGGGCACCGTCCCGGTGCCCGAGGGACTCCAAGAGGTCACCATCCAGCTCGACGCGCCTCGCGTGGTCGGGGGCCAGCTGGCCGCCGGGGACACCGTCGGCTTCTTCGTCTCCTTCGAGGGAGAAGAGGGGCGGGAATCGAAGACGGCGAAGGACCTGCACAAGGTCCTGGTTACCTCGGTGCAGGGCGCGCCGAGCTCGGCCGCCCCGGTCGAGGAGGGCGCGGGGACCGCCGCAAACGAGACTCCGGCGGTGCCCGAAGGGTCCATGCTGGTCACGTTCGCCGTGAACGCCGACACCGCAGAGAAGATCGTCTACGCCTCCGAGTTCGGCCGCATCTGGCTCTCCCTGGAACCGGAGGACGCCGAGGAGAACGACAACGGCGCCACGAGGGGTGATTTCGAATGAGCCGCATTCTGCTGGTGACCGGTGATCCCGAGTACGACGCGCGGTTCCGCAAGGCCGTCCAGGGGCGGCTCCCGGGCGAGGTGCAGACCGTGATCGATCCCGCCCTGCCGGCCACCCCGGACCAGGTGCTGGGGCGTTCCGTGGGCAAGATGCCCACCGTGGTCGTCTTCGGCCCGGGGTTGGATCCCCACGCTGCCATGCGACTCGCGGGCGTGTTCGACATCCAGCGTCCTGAGATCTCCCTCGTGCTGGTCGTGCCGTCCGACATGTCCCTCGCCATCGCGGCGCTGCGGGCCGGCTTCCGCGACGTCCTCGACCAGGCCGCCGACCCCGACGGCATCCTGGGGGTGCTGAGCCGGGTCTGCGACGCGGCCGACTCGCGGCGCCGTGCGGTGCCCCACGGATCCCTTCCCAGCGGAGCGCCGCACGTCGATCCGCCCGCACCCCGTGACGACAGCCGCGTCATCGTCGTCACCTCTCCCAAAGGCGGGGTCGGCAAGACGACCATCGCCACCAACCTGGCCGTGGGTCTGGGCGCCATCGCTCCGATGAACACCGTGATCGTGGACCTGGACGTCCAGTTCGGCGACGTGGCGACCGCGCTGCGCCTGGCGCCGGACCACTCGCTCACGGACGCCGTCACCGGTCCCGCCGTCGACGACGCCCTGGTCCTCAAGACGTTCCTCACGGTCCACCCCGCCTCGATCTACGCCTTGTGCACGCCGGCCAACCCGGCCGAGGGCGACCTGATCGGCGCGGCCCAGATCAGTCACCTGCTCGACCAGCTCTCCGGCCAGTTCCAGTACGTCGTCGTCGACACGGCCCCGGGGATGGGCGAGCACGCTCTGGCCGCCCTCGAGGCGGCCACCGACACCGTGTTCGTCACCGGCATGGACGTCCCGGGTGTCCGAGGGCTGCGCAAGGAGCTGGACCTGCTCGGCGAACTGGATCTGGTGCCCGAGAAGGTCACGGTCGTGGTCAACGCCGCCGACCGCAGCACCGGGCTGTCCATGCAGGACATCGAGGCCACGCTCAGGGCGCCGGTGGACCACGTGGTGCCACGCACACGAATGGCCGCCTACGCCACGAACCGCGGGGAACCCCTGCTGCAGCACGCCCCGAAGGACAAGGCCGCGCGGCAGCTGCGGGCCCTCGTGGACTCGTTCGCCCCCGACCGCCCCGCGCCCCGCCGGGGCATCCACCGGAAGGCTCTGGTCCGCTCATGAACCTCACAGAACGCCTTGCCGCCGCGCGCGGAGAAACGCTCCACGCACCGGCCGAGCCCACCGACGTCCATGTTGCCGATGTACTGCCGTATGACATGGATTCCGTCGAGATCTCCGAGCCCGGACTCCCTGAGGCCTGGGACGATCCGGCGGCCGACGCCTCCGTCTCGGATCTCGAGACACCGGTCTTCTCCGCCGCCGCGCCGGCCGATCCCGCGCCGCGGGTGCAGGCGGGGAAGTTCGATGCGCTCGCCGGGCTCAAGCAGCGCGTCAAGCAGGAGCTGCTCGACCGCATCGGTTCGCGCCAGTCCGACTCCAGCCTCTCCGACAAGCAGATCAAGGACTTCGCGACGAAGGAGCTGACCCGCATCGTCGCCGAGGAGCAGGTGCCGATGTCCTCCGAGGAGCGGATCCGGTTGATCCGCTCCGTCAGCGACGACGTGCTCGGCTACGGCCCGCTCCAGGTGCTGCTGGACGACGACACCGTCACCGAGATCATGGTCAACGGACCCGACCAGATCTTCGTGGAGCAGAAGGGGAAGGTCACGCTCGCGGACGCGACGTTCGCCACCGAGCAAGACCTGCGCCACGTGATCGAGAAGATCGTCACCCAGGTGGGCCGGCGCATCGACGAGTCGTCGCCCCTCGTCGACGCTCGCCTGCCCGACGGCTCGCGTGTCAACGCGGTGATTCCGCCGCTGGCGGTCAAGGGCTCCTCGCTGACCATCCGGAAGTTCGCCAAGGACCCGTTGACCATCGAGGACCTCATCCGCTTTGGCTCGGTGTCCCCGCAGATGGCCGACTTGCTCCGTGCCTGCGTGGAGGCGCACCTGAACATCCTGGTCGCGGGCGGAACCGGTACGGGCAAGACCACGATGCTCAACGTTGTCTCCTCCTTCATCCCGCACGGAGAGCGCATCGTGACGATCGAGGACGCCGTGGAGCTGCAGCTGCAGCAGGAGCACGTGGTCCAGCTCGAGTCCCGCCCCGCCAACATCGAGGGCAAGGGGGAGATCTCGATCCGGGACCTCCTGAAGAACTCGCTGCGCATGCGGCCCGACCGGATCGTGGTGGGGGAGTGCCGTGGGGGCGAGGCCTTGGACATGCTCCAGGCCATGAACACCGGCCACGACGGATCCCTGTCCACCATCCACGCCAACTCTCCGCGCGACACCATCTCGCGGCTCGAGACCCTGGTCATGATGGCCGGCATGGACCTGCCGCAGCGGGCCATCCGGGAGCAGATCGCCTCGGCCATCCACCTGGTGGTACAGCTCTCCCGTCTCCGGGACGGTACCCGTCGCGTCACCCACATCACCGAGATCCAGGGCATGGAGGGAGAGACCGTGACGCTGCAGGACGCCTTTCTCTTCGACTGGGACGCGGGGGTGGATCCCCGCACGGGAAGGTTCCGCGGCACGACACGCTCCACCGGGGTGCGCCCGCGGTTCGTGGACAAGTTCGAGGACTACGGCATCAAGCTCCACCCCTCCGTGTTCGACCCGGGGAGGCGCTGATGGCCCCGTTGCTGATCGGCATCGGTCTGATCATCCTGGCCGGCCTGCTCGGACTGTTCGTCGTCTTCCGCTCCCGGACCCCGCGTCTGCCCATGGACCGGCGGCGGCTCCCGCGCACGGCACAGGAGCAGAGCTCGTCCCAGCTGTCCCGGCTCAGCGGTGTGACCACCGAGGCGATCAGTGAGTTCCTGGAGCAGCGCGGGTGGACCCGGCGTGTGGCCGCGGCGCTCGAGAACGCGGGCATCAAGTCTTCACCGGCGGACTTTCTGGTGCTGGTGGCCGTGGGCGCCGTCGTGGCCGCTGCAGTGGGCACCATCGTCGGCGGCGTTCTGCTGGGACTGCTGTTCCTCCTCGCCGCACCTGTGGTGGCCAAGGTTGCCGTCGGCTTCCTCACCGGCCGGCGCAAACGGATCTTCGCCGATCAGCTGGACAACACGCTCCAGTTGTTCTCCGGGTCCCTGCGGGCCGGGCACTCTCTGCTGCGCGCCGTCGACGCGGTGTCGAAGGAGTCTCCGGCGCCGACCTCCGAGGAGCTCACCCGGGTGGTCAACGAGACCCGGCTCGGCATGGACCTCGACGACTCCCTGAACCAAGCGGCCCAGCGGATGGAGTCCCAGGACTTCTCCTGGGTGGCCCAGGCCATCGGCATCCACCGCGAGGTCGGCGGAGACCTCTCCGAGGTGCTCGACCGCGTGGCGGGCACCATTCGCGAGCGCAATCAGATCCGGCGGCAGGTGAAGACGTTGTCGGCCGAGGGGAAAATGTCCGCCTACATCCTGATGGCCCTGCCGGTGCTGATCGCGGTAGTGCTCGCCGTGATCTCCCCTGAGTACATCTTCCAGTTCGTCACGAGCGGCATCCTCGGGTACGCGATGATCGTTGCCGCGCTGCTGATGTTCGCCATCGGCGGGTTCTGGATGTCCCGCATCGTCAAGATCAAGTTCTGAGTTCCGCCACCCGCTTTCCGAAGGGCGTCCCATGTCGTCGATCTCCCCCTTGTTCGGTCTCGTGCTCATCACCGCTGCCGCCGCCATGGCCATCTGGCTCACCGTCGGCGTGCGCTGGGGCGGCGACCGGCTGGTGCGCCAGAACCTGCGAGGGGGCCTCGGTGCGACCGAGGCCGAGAAGGTCCGGGACGCCCCGGACTTCGGCTGGGCGCGTCAGTTCACCACCGGCAACGGGCGGGAGCGGCTCGAGAATCTGTATTCGAAAGCCGGCAGGCCCGCCGACTGGCCCGTAGTGCGGCTCATGGCCTACAAGGTCTACGCTCTGGCGGGCGCCGGACTCCTCGGGATGCTGTTCCTGCTCCTGACCAACGGGAACGGCATGATCGTTCTGATGGTCGCGGTCATGGTGCCGGTGTCCTATTTCGTGCCGGAGCTGCTCCTGTACTCCCGCGGCACCGAGCGGCAGAAGGCGATCGGCCTCGAGCTCGCCGACACGCTGGACCAGATGATGATCGCGGTGGAAGCCGGTCTGGGCTTCGAATCGGCGATGGCCCGTGCCGGGCACAATGGCAAGGGTCCGCTCGCGGAGGAACTGGTGCGCACGCTGCAGGAGATGCGTGTGGGCATTCCGCGCCGGGACGCCTACCTGGCGCTGGAGCAGCGCACCGACGTCCCCGATCTGCGGACGTTCACCCGGTCGGTCATCCAGGCCGACGCGTACGGCATCTCCATCTCCACGGTGCTGCGCACGCAGGCCAATGAGATGCGCGTCAAGCGCCGACAGCGGGCCGAAGAGGCAGCGCAGAAGATCCCCACCAAGATCCTGATCCCGCTGATGCTGTTCGTGCTGCCGGTGCTGTTCCTGACCGTCCTGGGGCCTGTCGTCCTCAACGTCCTGAAGATGTAGCCCAATGTCACGCCTCGATTCGTCCACCGCTCCGGTGAGAGCCGGTGCTCGGCGCACTGTGCTGTCAGTCATCCTTGCCGCGGTGTCCTTCACCGCGCTGGGCTGGCTGGCGGTGCCCTGGTTGACCGGCGCCCCGGCCGCCGGCCTCGGCGGGGACGTCCAGCACAGTGATCCCGCCTCGGTAAGCGCCCCCGGTCCGGTGAGCACCTCTTCACTCCCTGCGGGTGACGCCCGGGCGGCCGGTGACCCCGGGGCGCACCCCGAGGTGCGAGGCCCGGAGACCTGCGGCGACCTTTCCACCCGGGCCCGGGTCTGCTCCCCGTCCATCGGCATTGACGCGGCGCTCGAATCCATGGGGACGGACGGGGCCGGGAACATGGCGGTGCCCACGCACGAGGACCGCGCGGCGATCGGCTGGTACTCGGCCTCCGCCCCGATCGGCGGCGAGCAGGGCAATGCGGTGCTGGCCGGCCACGTGGACTACCCCTACGATGCACCCGTTCTGGCCACGCTCTACACGGCACAACCCGGGCAGAGGCTGTGGGTCTCCGACGGGACCGGGGGAGTGTTCTCCTACACCGTGACCACCGTGCGGGAGCCGACCCCGCGGGACGCCCCGCCGAAAGACATCTTCGAGCTGACCGGGGATCCCGGGCTGTCCCTGGTCACCTGCTCCGGCGACTACGTCCAGCCGGACGGCTCCCCGTCCTGGTCGTACACGAACAACCTCATCGTCGATCTGGCCCTCGATCCCGAGACCGTCCCCGTCCTGTGACGCCGCCTCCGAGCCGTCCGTCCCCTCTTGTGCGCACATCGGGCGTCGCACGGCGTCTTCTCCGGACAGCACGCCCTCCATGCAATTACATTAGTAAAGATCGGTCGGCCGCCCACCGGCCTGCCGGTCCCCAAACGATCCTTCCAGGAGTCCCCATGCCCTCCCCCCTTCCCGCCCGACGCGCGCAGTTCCTCGCGGTGGCGGCTCTCGCCGGCACGACGGCGGTGACCGGAACGCTGGTCGGCGCGACCCCGGCCGCAGCCGTTCCCGTGGCGATCGAGGAGTACCTGGCTGAGGTCCCGGAGGGAAACCCGAGCACCGGCGCGGCGTCATTCTTCGTCCCGGTGCAGCTCACCAACGAGGACACCGCCTACGGCGTCCACGAGGACCAGCCCCTGGCCCCGGTCGGGGAGTTCGTGCTCGACGACGACGGCTACGCGGTGGCCGAGCCCTTCGACGACCCGGCGACGGGGTGGGAGAACGTCGTGGGCGAGAAGGTCGGCGAGACCCCGGTCTACTGGGAGCCCGAGAACGCCGCCCTGGCCGGCTACATCCTTTCGGTCTTCGGGCCCACCGAGAGCCCGGACGAGGCGCTGGCCGTGCACTGGGCCGTGCGCTCCCTCTCGACCGCGGGGGTTCCGGAGCAGGAACCGGCCGGGATCGAGCAGTCGCACCTCGAGCGCGCCGAGTTCCTGATCCAGGACGCCCGCCAGAACGTCCCGGCCCTCCTCCCGCAGGACAGCTACCGGATCTCCGTGTCCTTCGAGCCGGACGGCCGGCCCGACACGCTGCTCGTCACGATGCCGGAGGCGTACCACGCCACGACCGTGACCCTCTCGGGTCCCGTCACCTTCGCGGACGGGACGACGACGCAGACCTTCACGGGCGGGGAGCATGACAAGTACCTGGAACTGGCCGTGCCCGCAGGAGTCACCGAGGGTGAGCTCACCGCTGACCTGACGGCAACGATGCCCTCGACGGAGCTCACCGTCCTCGCCGACGAGCAGTACCGCGACCTGCTCATCGCCGGCCAGGAGCGCACGGTCGACTGGGGGGCGAGTGCCGGTTTCGAGATCGTCGCACCGACCGTGCCGGACGAGGAGGTTCCCGACGAGGAGACCCCGAGTCCGGCCGACGACGGGGTCGACGACGGGTCCGACGACACACCGGTCGACCAGGACACACCCACCGACAACGACACCGATACCGACAACGATCAGAACGGCGACCTCGGCACGGACGCTGGCTCCGGCGACGGCGCGGCCGGGCCGGACACCGAGCAGGTGGTCCGGGACCGAGACCCCGGTGTCCTCGAGATCGTGACCGACGACGTCGCCGAGCAGAAGCTCACGGCGACCCTCGAGGCCTTCGTCCTGTTCGAGGAGCAGACCACCACCTCCACGGAGGTCGTCACCGAGACCACCATGACGGGCGGGGGAGCCGCGTACGCGGATGCGGCCATGGCGAACACCGGCATGGGTGCAGCCCCTGCGGCCGGTGGGCGCAGTGCAATCACTTCGGTGGTCCTCGCCGTGGTGGCCATCGGTGCCGGTCTCGGTGCCTGGTTGCTGCGCCGCCGCCCGTCCGTCGCTCCGGACCGGTCCGCCTGATGCACACCTCCGTCTCAGCTCTCCGGGAGATCTCGATGATCCGCACCACTCGTACCGTCGTCGTCGCGTCCCTCGCGCTCGCCGCCCTCACCGGCTGCGGCGGTGCCGCCGCCGAGGCGCGGGGGGCGCACACCTACGAACCCCTGCCGCCGCTCAGTACGGCGACGCCGACCCAGAGCCCGGCGCCGCAGCCCACCTCGCCGGCGGCACCCACGTCCTCGCCCGCTCCGTCTGCCGAGGCGGCCGAGGCTTCTGCCGGCTCGGCCGCCGGAGCCGGTCAGCCGGCCCAGGTCGCGGCGCCGGTCGGCGGCACCGTGGGCACGAGCGTGCCCGGACAGGCCCCCGCCGTCGGACAGGCACCGGCCGCCGTCGCGGGACCGGTCAGCGGCGGTGCTCCGATCCAGGCCATGGAACGGACGTCGACCAGCACCACGACGACCACGTCGACGACGCTCCAGGCCGGTCTCAAACTCGTGGTCACCTGCGAGGGGCTGTGCATGTTGGACGACCTCGCCGCGCCGGAACTGGCCGGGCAGGACGGACCGTTCTCTGAGGACCTTCTGCGCCAGGCGCTCGAGGAAGAGCTGAGCGGGCAGGGCGGGGATCAGCTGCGGCTCACCGACGAGCTGGTCGAGCAGCTCATGCAGGGGCAGTGGGACCTGGCCGAGCGGGATCTCGAGGGCGGGGACGAGAAGCTGGTCTTCTCCTCGGCCCGTAAGTAGGACCGCTGCGGCCGGACCACGGGCCGTCACATATCGCCACCGCCGCCCTGGCTGGGCGTAGCGGGTCGCTGTCCGGACGTCGATCGCTGTGGGACGAGCAGACCCGTTGCTTCCCACCCATCCAAGGAGAGCCCCCGTGAGTGCTGTGCCCGGGCGTGATCCCACGGCCGCTGGTGCTCCAGCATCCCATGCGGAGGAGGCCCCGCAGAGATCTGAGGAAATCCTGCTCCTGGGGCACCACCCAGGGGAGGGCGCGCCGGAACCGCCACGGTGCCTTGGTGAACCGGTCGAAGATTCCGTCCTCCTTCCGGGCCACCCCCACGTCGTCACCGCTCGTCAGAAGCCGGCTCGCTGGACTGGCCAGGCGGGCGACATCGAGACGCGGCTTCTGGGGCCCGAGGACGCCGAGTGCAGCGGCCGGTTCCACCAGCCATTGTCACTGGAGCGCACCCAGTGAGCGGCTCACGCCGGCGGCAGGTGCAGCGGGTCGCGGTTCGTGCACTGGCACTGATTGTTGTGTTCGCAGTGGCCTACGCAGTGGCCTACGCGGTGGCCGTGGCTTCCGAGTTCGCGACGTCCCTGCCCCTCGACCCCGCGTACTCGCCGCTGTTGGTTGGCGTCGGCGCGGCCGCAGCGCTGACCTGTGGGTGGGCCTCTGCGGATGGACGGCGGCCGGACTCGGTCCCGCGCCCGGTGCAGCTGTGGGCCGCTGCGTCCTTGGTGTCCGCGTTGGTGGTGACTGCCCTGGTGTCTGCGCTGTGGATCTTCCTCGCGGCGGCGATGGGCGGGTCGGTGGTTGCCGGGGAGCTCCCCTGGATCATCGCGGCCGCATGGGTGGCTGCCGTCCTGGCCGCCGGGGTGGGCACGGCGGTGGCCGCTGCGGTCGTGCGCGCCGCACGGATGCGGTCCTCCAGGCGTCGCTGAGGCGACGCCTGGATTCCCGGACGGCTCCGCGCACATGGTGTCCATGACGGACGCCACCGGACGCGGAGCCACTTGTGGGAGTGCCACCAGGCGATGACGCGTTCGACCACCCAGCTGTGCTGACCGAGTCCAGAACCGTGAACGAGCAGTCCGCGGGGCAATCGGTTCCAGCCGATGCCGGTCGCCAGGACGAATACGATCCCGGCCAGGGAGACCCGGTCATCAGCCGGCCTGCGACCGGGGTGGCGTTACCGCCGCGGCGGGTAGGCGGGCTGGCAGCAGCGGCTCGACTCGCTCTCACCACGAGTCCGGTGCGAGGTCCCCCGTCATGCTCGCCAGGGTCGCCAAAGACCGTGGCGGCATTAGGGAGCTACGACCAGCTCCTTCCGAAGCAACCTCCTATGCGGGAACAGCCGCCCAGTGCACGGCGAAGCAGGCCGTGGCGGCCATCGAGTACAGCCAGACAGAGGCCTCGCGGGTCCACGGCACCTTCTTGGTCATGGCGGAGCTGATGACGGCGGCGACGACCAGGCCGATGCCCAGCCACAGGGACCACTCCGTGAACAGTTGGAGGGTGGCGCCCAGCACGCCGGTGCCGGCGTCGTCGAGGACGCGGCCGATGTCGAGATTCATGAGAACTCCCCCGGAGCGAACGAACGTGACCGGGCGCCCCTCGCGCCCGGGAGAAGAGCCGTGCAGCACCGGCGGTGGGGGACGGAGGATGAGTTCGTTCCCCGATGCCGGGCGGGTGCGCCCTTCGAGTTCGAGCCTAATTCATGAATTTGCGACTGTATTGGTGGAGGGCGTCGCTTCTTGCGGGGACAGTCGGTCGCACGCAGCGCGCCGGCAAGGCACGCAGAAGGCCCCGGACCGACTGGTCCGGGGCCTTCTGGTGGTGGTCGGGATGACAGGATTTGAACCTGCGACCTCGTCGTCCCGAACGACGCGCGCTACCAAGCTGCGCCACATCCCGTGAAGCATCCGGTCTCCGCCGGAAACAACTGCTCCATCATAGCCATCTGGCCGGGCGGGTGGGAAATCGGGCTGTCAGGGCCGTGTCGGACCCCTGGGGTGTCCGCCAAGTAGTGGACAAAAGTTATTGACTGGTCAGTAACCCATTTGTGAGCATATGCAAATCCGAGTCATCCCTCGATGACTGTGAACCGCGTCACGGCCGGGCTACCTCCCGGCCGCCGCTCACCTGGAGGTTCCATGCCCGTCCGCAAGCCCAGCCATTGGATCACCTCGGCCGCCCTGGCCGGCGCCCTGACCCTCACGGCGACCAGTGCCGTCGCGGCCCCCACCCGCGACAACAGCAACAACAACACCACCCACAAGATCACCCAGGCCGTCACGCAGCAGAAGCTCACGCAGCACCTGAACGCCTTCCAGTCGATCGCGGAGGCCAACGACGGCAACCGTGCCTCGGGCACCTCCGGCTACCAGGCGAGCGTCGACTACGTCGTCCAGAAGCTGCGCGCCGCCGGCTACACCCCGGAGGTCCAGGAGTTCACCTTCCCGTACTTCCAGGAGGTCACCCCCGCCACGGTCGCCGCGGACGGCACACAGCTCGCCGCCGAGGACGTCGCCGTGATGACCTACTCCGGCACGGGCACCGTCAGCGGCACCGTGCAGGCCGTGGACACCGACGGCACTGCGGGTGCCTCGACCAGCGGCTGCGAGGCCGAGGACTTCGCGGACTTCGTGCCGGGGAACATCGCCCTGATCCAGCGCGGCGCCTGCTCCTTCGCGGTCAAGGCCGCCAACGCGGAGGCCGCCGGCGCGAGCGCCGTGCTGATCTTCAACAGCGGGGCGCCCGGCAGCGAGGGACTCCTCGACGGCACCCTCGGCTCCCCGGAGGCGACCACCCTGCCGACGGTGGGGCTCAGCCACCAGGCCGGCGTGGACCTGCTGGACGCCACGGAGGTCACGGTCGTCACGGACACCGTCTCGGCGACCCGCACCACCTACAACGTCCTCGCCGAGACCGGCACGGGCGACCCCGAGAACACTGTGGTGGTCGGAGCGCACCTGGACGGCGTGCTCGAGGGCGCCGGCATCAGCGACAACGGCACCGGGTCGGCGGGCATCCTCGCCATCGCGGAGGCGATGGCCAAGACGAAGACCGAGAACAACGTCCGGTTCGCCTGGTGGGGCGCGGAGGAGCTCGGCCTGCTGGGCGCCGAGCACTACGTGACCGATCTGCAGGCGAACGACCCCGGCGCGCTCGAGGACATCGCGCTGTACCTGAACTTCGACATGATCGGCTCCCCGAACTACGGGCGCTTCGTCTACGACGGCGACGCCTCCGCCTTCGACCCGGGCGACACCAACGTCCCGGCGGGCTCGGGCGCGATCGAGGCGGCGTTCCACGAGTACTTCGCCTCGGCGGGCCTGACCTCCGGCGAGACCGAGTTCAGCGGCCGCAGCGACTACGGGCCCTTCATCGAGGTCGGCGTCCCGTCCGGCGGTCTCTTCACGGGCGCCGAGGGCGTGAAGACCGAGGAGCAGGCCGTGCTGTTCGGTGGGCAGGCCGGGGTCGCCTACGACTCCTGCTACCACTCGGCATGCGATGACATCACGAACGTGAACCTCCAGGGCATGGAGGAGATGTCCGACGCCGCCGCGGCCGTCGTCCTGCGCTACGCGATGTCGACCCACGACGTCAACGGCGAGGGCGAGCCCTACAAGCAGAAGGGCAAGGGCGCTGTCGGCCACCCGCAGGGCAAGGACCGCGGCCACGGCCCGCACTCCGAGCACGGGCGCGGCCACGGGCACGGCCACGACAAGGCGGCCGCCTGACGGTCCCTGCGCACGGATGCTCCACGGCCCCGCCCCCGGCAGTTCACGCCGGGGGCGGGGCCGTTTCCTCTGCCACAAAGCGCACGGCCGTTGTGCCGCCGACCGGCAGCTGGGATTCTGTGCACATCGCTCCATCAGCTCGATGAAGCCGCTGTCCTGGTCGAGCCCCCGATCGGCCCCTGCCCCGGGAGATCCCATGCGCCACCGCACCCAACACCACCGGACCGCGGCCGCCGCAGCGGCCCTCACGCTGCCGAGCGCCGGCGCCGAGAGCACCGCTGCCGAGCGCCCCGACGAGATCAGCCACGACGACGTGAGTCACGACGACGTGACTGCCGCCGCAAGGCCGACCGCGCCGGAGTGGTCGCTGTGACCGCGGCGGCCGTCCCTCCCGGCAAGGTGCTGGAGCACCTCGAGGTGTTCCAGGCCATCGCGAACGCCAACAACGGCAACCGTGCCTCGGGCACATCGGGCTACCGGGGCAGCGTGGACTACGTGCTCGGCCGGCTGCGGGCCGCCGGCTACGCCCCGCAGGTCCAGGCGTTCTCCTTCCCCTTCTTCCAAGAGGCGGGTCCGGCCGCGGTCAGCGCGGGCGGCCGGCAGCTGCCCGCGGAGGACGTCGCGGTCATGACCTACTCCGGCTCCGGCACCGTGACCGCCCCGGTGCAGGCGGTGGGGACGACCGGCGAGAAGGCCGCGAGCACCAGCGGCTGTGAGGCCGGGGACTTCGCCGACTTCGTGCCCGGGAACATCGCGCTGCTCCAGCGGGGCACGTGCGCCTTCGGGGTGAAGGCCGCCAACGCGGCGGCCGCCGGGGCGTCCGCGGTGCTGATCTTCAACACGGGCCTGCCCGGGGAGGAGGGCGCGGTGGCCGGCACCCTCGGCGCACCGGGTGCCACGACCATCCCGGTGGTCGGCCTCAGCTTCGCCGCCGGCGCGGCGCTGCTGGGCGGGGGCGAGGTGACGGTCAGCACGCAGACCGTCTCCGAGAGCCGGGAGACCTTCAACGTCCTGGCCGGGACGAGCACGGGGGACCCGGGGCGCACCGTCATGGTGGGCGCGCATCTGGACAGCGTCCCGGAGGGCGCGGGGATCAACGACAACGCCTCTGGGTCCGCGGGCATCCTGGCCATCGCCGAGGCGCTCGCGGGCACGGAGACCGCCAACGCCCTGCGCTTCGCCTGGTGGGGCGCCGAGGAGTTCGGCCTGCTCGGGTCCCGCCACTACGTCGCGGACCTGAAGGCCAACGACTCCGCGACGCTGGAGAAGGTCTCGCTGTACCTGAACTTCGACATGATCGGCTCCCCGAACCACGGCCGCTTCGTCTACGACGGTGACGCCTCGGCATTCGGCCCGGAGGACGGCTCGGTGCCAGCCCCGGGCGGATCGGCCGCGATCGAGGCGGCCTTCCACGAGCACTTCGGCTCCGTGGGACTGGCCTCCGGCGAGACCGCGTTCAGCGGCCGCAGCGACTACGGACCGTTCATCGCCGAGGGCATCGCCTCCGGTGGTCTCTTCACGGGCGCCGAGGGGATCAAGACCGTGGAGCAGGCGGCGCTGTTCGGCGGCCGGGCCGGCGTCGGCTACGACTTCTGCTACCACGCGCAGTGCGACGACCTCAGCAACATCGACCTCCGGACGCTGGAGGAAATGACCGACGCGGCCTCCGCCGTCGTCCTGCGCTTCGCGAACTCCACCGTGGACCTCGAGGAGGAGGGCCGGCGGCTGCGCACCGCCGTGGGGCCCATTCCCGCCGCCACGGTCGACCGGGGACACGGCCCGAGCAACGCCGCCGAGGAGCGGCCGACGCAGTGAGGAAGTCGCAGTGAGGCAGTCGCGGTGACGGCGTTCCCTTTCCCAAAATCTGTCCGGCCATTGTGCCTCTGACCTGGAGCTGGGATTCTGTGCACAGCACTCCACCTGCTCGGTGGAGGCTTTGACGGACACGGTCGAGCCCCTGATCGGCCCCCGGCCCCCGGGAGGATCCATGCCGCACCGCACACCCAGCCGATGGACCGTGGCCGCCGCCCTGGCCGGCACCCTGGCGTTCTCGGTGCCCGGCGCAATCGCGGCCCCGCCGGGGGTGGACCCCGGAGCGGTCGCCGCGCCCGCCGCGGCCGTGGCGCCGGAGCAGGTGCTGGAGCACCTCGAGGTGTTCCAGGCCGTCGCCCACGCCAACAACGGCAACCGCGCCTCGGGCACGCCCGGCTACCGGGGCAGCGTGGACTACGTGCTCGGCCGGCTGCGGGCCGCCGGCTACGCCCCGCGGGTCCAGGCGTTCACCTTCCCGTTCTTCCAGGAGGTCGTCCCGACCGCGGTCGCCGTGCCCGGGCCGGGCGGTGTCCCGCGGACCCTGACCGCCGCGGAGGCGGCCGTCATGGTCTACTCCGGCTCCGGCACGGTGACCGCCCCGGTGCAGGCCGTGGACACCACCGGCGCCGCGGCGGCGAGCACCAGCGGCTGCGAGGCCGGGGACTTCGCCGGCTTCACCGCGGGGAGCATCGCGCTGCTCCAGCGCGGCACGTGCACCTTCGGGGTGAAGGCCGCCAACGCGCAGGCCGCGGGGGCGTCCGCCGTGCTGATCTTCAACACGGGTCTGCCGGGGGAGGAGGGCGTGGTCGCCGGCACCCTCGGGGAGCCCGGTGCCACGACGCTCCCGGTGGTCGGCCTCAGCCACGCGGCCGGGACCGCCCTGCTGGGCGGGGGAGAGGTGACCGTGACGGCGCAGACCGTCTCCGAGAACCGCGAGACCGTCAACGTCCTCGCCGAGACGGGCACGGGCGACCCCGGGAGCACGCTGATGGTCGGTGCCCACCTGGACAGCGTGCTCGAGGGCGCGGGGATCAACGACAACGGCTCCGGCTCCGCGGGGATCCTGGCCGTCGCCGAGGCGCTCGCGGGCACGGAGACCGCCAACACCGTGCGCTTCGCCTGGTGGGGCGCGGAGGAGTTCGGTCTGCGCGGGTCCCAGCACTACGTCGCGGATCTGAAGGCCAATGATCCCGGGACGCTGGAGGACATCGGGCTGTACCTGAACTTCGACATGATCGGTTCCCCGAACTACGGGCGCTTCGTCTACGACGGCGACCACTCCGCGTTCCCGCCCGTGCAGGGCCCCGAGGGGCTCGTGACGGCCCCGGAGGGCTCCGCCGCGATCGAGGCCGCGTTCCACGAGCACTTCGGCTCCGTGGGACTGGCCTCCGGCGAGACGGAGTTCAGCGGCCGCAGCGACTACGGCCCGTTCATCGCCGAGGGCATCGCCTCCGGCGGTCTCTTCACGGGCGCCGAGGGGATCAAGACCGCGGAGCAGGCGGCGCTGTTCGGCGGCCGGGCCGGGGTCGCCTACGACTTCTGCTACCACGGCGCGTGCGACGACCTCGCCAACGTCGACCCCCGGGGCCTGGCCGAGATGACGGACGCGGCCGCCGCCGTCGTCCTGCGCTTCGCGAACTCCACCCAGGACGTCGACGGCACGGAAGCCGGCGGGCAGCAGGGAAGCCGGGAGCTCCCGCTCGGCCCGGCCACCGCGGACCAGGGCAACGGCCCGGGCAACGACGCCCAGGAGGTGCCGGCACAGTGACCGGAGGAACGCCGGGTCCGATCGGCCGGTGATTTTCCTCTGCAACTTCGTTGTCGGCGGGGCCGGTCGGCGTTCCACACTGGAAGGATGACTTCCTTCCGGAACGCCTGGGCCGTGCTGACCGGCGCCGTCCTCCTGCTGGGTGCCGGCCCCGTGGCGGCGGCCGAGGTCCCGGTGGACTCCCCGCAGGAGTGGACGCAGTACCGGCTCACCCCCGAGAAGAACCCCGTGATCGAGACGGACGGCTCGGTCGTCCCCGCCGCGGACGGATTCCGGCTGCCCGACGAGGTCCGCGCCACCCCTGTGGTCGTGGGGGACCGGCTGTACGTGGGCACCCACGGCAGCGGCACCCTGCACGCCTTCGACCTCGCCACCGGTGAACAGCTCTGGCAGGCCCAGGCCCCGAACTGGATCCACTCCGAGATGCTCGTCTCCGAGGGCACCGTCTACGTCGGCTACGGGGACCGCGGCCAGGAGCGCGAGGACGGGCTGCGCGGCGACGGCCCCGGCGGGGTGCTCGCGCTGGACGCCGAGACCGGCGAGCAGAAGTGGGAGTACACCGTGGACGCCCACGTCATGCCCACCCCCGTGCTGCACGACGGCCGGATCCACGCCGCCACCGGGGACCGGCACCTGCACGTGATCGACGCCGCGACGGGGGAGGGCCTCGAACGGGTCGACGTCGGGGCGGTCATGAGCATGTCCGCCCCGGCCGCCGCCGACGGCATGCTCTACGCCGGGGCGTTCGCCGGCGGCCCGAGGGTGGTCGGCTACGACATGGACGCCCGCGAGATGGTCTGGACCACCGCGATGCCGGACGTGCGGTCCGGCCTCGACGACGTCCCGCCCGCGGTCTCCGAGGGCGTCGTGGTCACGACGTCCCACCGGGACATCGTGCCCGCCGAGCGCCTCGAGCACTGGGCCCACGCCTTCTCGGCCGACACCGGCGAGCTGCTCTGGGAGGTCCACCTGGGCGACGGCCCGTTCGTGCCCAACAACAAGTCCGGCGCCCCGGCCGTCGCCGACGGCGTGATGTACGTGGGCAGCCCCACCACCCGGATGCTCTACGCCCTGGACCTGCGGACGGGCGAGGAGCTGTGGTCCCACGACTCCGGGCCCATCAAGGCGCCCCCCGTCGTGGTCGACGGGCACGTGGTGTACACGACCACCCAGGGGGAGATCGGCGCCGTCGACACCGGCACCGGTGCGCTCGCGGGCAGCCGGCAGCTCTCCGACGAGCCGCTGGCCCCCGCCGGACCGATCGTCGTCGACGACGTGCTGCTGGTGCCCGGCCAGGACGGCATGGTCCACACCCTGGCGCTCGACGACCTGACCGGAGGCTCCGGTGCGGAGGAGACCCCGGCCGCCGGCACGGACGACGTGGGGGACGACGCCGCTGCCGGGGCCGACGGGCCGGAGGACGCCGCCCCGGTGGGCGGGGGAGTACTCGGCCCGGCGGTCGCCGGTCTGCTCGCCATCGGCCTGCTCGGCGCGCTCGCGGTCCTCCTCGTGCGACGCCGCCGGAAGCCCGCCACCCGGTGAGCACCCGGCCACGACGTCCGCGGCCGCCGCATCAGGTCAGCGACCGGCGCAGCCCCCGGTGGCGGTCCGCCACGCTCGCGGGGGTGATCTCGATCGCCGTCGCCGCCATCACCGCGCTGCCCGCCCAGGCCCAGCTCGACGACGCCACGCGCCGGATCACGGAGACCGTCTCCGCCGACCGGCTGCAGGCCCACCTGCAGGCCTTCGACGACATCGCGAAGGCCCACGACGGCAACCGTGCCTCCGGCACGAGCGGCTACCGGGCGAGCGTCGACCACGTGGTGGGCGCGCTGCGCGAGGCCGGGTACGAGCCGCGGCTCCAGACGTTCCGGGTGCCGTACTTCGAGGTGGTCGCCCCGGCGACGGTCGCGACCGTCGCTGACGACGGCGCGCGCACCCGGCTGCCCTCCCGGGAGGTCGCAGCGCTGGAATATTCCGTCTCCGGGGAGGTGACCCGCGGCCGGCTGCAGGCCGTGGACACGGACGGCTCCCCGGGTGACAGCACGAGCGGCTGCGAGACCGGGGACTTCGAGGACTTCGAACCGGGCAGTGTCGCCCTCGTCCAGCAGGGCGAGTGCTCCCCGGGGCGGAAGGCCGCCAACGCCGAGGCGGCCGGTGCCTCCGCGGTGCTCGTCTTCGGCTCCGGGGAGCGGCGCCACGACCGGCCCGTCAGGGGCTCCCTGGAGGAGCCGCGCGCCGTCACCGTGCCGGTGATCGGCCTGAGCCACCGGGCCGGGGTCGAACTGCTGGACGCGCAGGAGGTGTCCGTGACCGCCGAGACCGTCTCCGAGCTGCGCGAGACCGTCAACGTCCTCGCGGACACCCGGACGGGTGACCCCGCGAACACCATCGTGGTCGGCGGGCACCTCGACGGCGACACGGGAGGTCCGGGGATCAACGACAACGGCTCCGGCTCCGCGGCCGTCCTCGCGATCGCGGAGGCGCTGGCGGACACGGAGGTCCAGAACGCCGTCCGGTTCGCCTGGTGGGGCGGCGAGGAGACCGGCCTCATGGGTTCCGATCACTACGTCTCGGAGCTCGCCGCGCACGATCCGGCTGCTCTGGAGGGCACCGCGATGTACCTGAACCTCGACATGGTCGGGTCCCCCAACTACGGCCGCTTCGTCTACGACGGCGACGGCTCCGGATCCGGGGGCCACCACTCCTATGACGCCCCGGCCGGGTCCGGCGCGATCGAGGACGCGTTCCACGAGTACTTCGACTCCGTGGGGCTGGCGTCGGGAGAGACCGAGTTCGACGGCGAGAGCGACTACGTCGCGTTCATCGAGGCCGGCATCCCCTCCGGCGGGCTCTACACGGGCGACGACGACACGATGACCGGCCGGGACGCGAGGCGCTTCGACGGCCGGGCCGGCGAGCCCCACGACCCGTGCTACCACCGGGCCTGCGACGACATCACCAACATCGACCTCCAGGGCCTCGAGGAGATGAGCGACGCCGCGGCCGCCGTCGTCCTGCGCTACGCGACGTCCGCCGACGGCGTGGACCTGGACCGGGCCGTGCGCGGCCCCGCGGGCGTCGGCCCGCTGACGGCACTTCTGGGCGTCCTCGCGGTGGGAGCCGTGGGCCTCGTGACCGTGCTGGTGGTGCGACGGAGAGGGCGTGGGCCGGGCGGCTGACGACGTGGCCCGGGATCCGGGCCACGATGGATCGGCGGGCTGATCGGTGCGATGCTGGACGGCATGACCCGCACTGGTTCCCCTCGGGGCGTCCTGTTCGACGTCGACGGCACCCTCATCGACTCGAGCTACCTGCACACCGTCGCCTGGTGGCACGCCTTCAACCAGACCGGCCACGACGTCCCCATGCACCGCATCCACCGGCTCATCGGCATGGGCTCGGAGCAGCTGATCGACGAGCTGCTGCCCGCCGACCGGGACCGGGACGGGGACGACGCCATCGGCGCCGCCCACGGGGCCCTGTTCTCCGTGCACTGGCCGGGGCTCAAGCCCACCCGCGGCGCCGCGGAGCTGCTGCGCCGCTGCGCCGACGCCGGCCTCGTGGTGGTGCTGGCGTCGTCGTCGAACGTCACCGAGGTGGCCGCCATGCGGGAGGCCCTCGGCTCCGACGACCTGCTCACGGCGGTCACGACCGCCACGGACGCCGAGCACAGCAAGCCCGCGCCGGACATCTTCGCCGCGGCGCTGGAGGCTGGGGGCCTGCGCCCCGAGGACGCGATCGTGGTGGGGGACGCGCGCTGGGACGTCGAGTCCGCGTGGAAGCTCGGCCTCGACGCCGTGTGCCTGACGAGCGGCGGCATCAGCGAGTCGGAGCTGCGCGAGGCCGGGGCCGTGGCCGTCTACGCGGACCCGCAGGCCCTGCTGGACGACTTCGAGAACAGCCCCCTGGCCCGGCTCGCCCCGGCGCGCTGAGCGCTCCCGCGCGGCGCCGGGCGGACTGCGCTGTGCACCACCGCGTACGGAAGGACCCGGTATGACCGCCGACGACAGACCCGTCCTCGTGTTCGACGTGAACGAGACCCTCTCGGACATGCGTCCCCTGCACCACGCCTTCGAGGAGGTGGGCGTGCCGGGGGAGCTGGCGCAGACGTGGTTCGCCTCGGTCCTGCGGGAGGGCTTCGCGCTGGCCGTCCACGGGGAGGCCCAGCCGTTCTCCGTGCTGGCGCAGGAGGTGGCGCGCACGCTCTTCACCTCCCACCCGCCGAGCCGGGGCGTGGAGGACGCCGTGGCCCACGTCCTGGACGCCGTGCAGCGGCTGCCCCTCCACGCGGACGTCCCGGAGGGGGTGCGGTCCCTCGCGGCAGCCGGGTTCCGGCTCACGGCCCTCACCAACGGCTCCGCGGCCACCGCCGAGGGCCTGCTCGAGCGCGGGGGCGTGCGGCAGCACTTCGAGCAGGTCTGCTCGGTCGAGGACGCGCCCTGCTGGAAGCCGGCGTCCGAGGCCTACGCCTGGGCGAGCGGGGCGTGGGGCGTGCCGCTGGAGCGGATGCTCATGATCGCGGTGCACCCCTGGGACCTGCACGGGGCGGCCCGGGCGGGGATGCGCACGGCCTGGATCGACCGGCACGGGGCGCCCTACCCGCAGTACGCGCGCACCCCGGACCTCAGGGTGTCCGGGGTGCGGGAGCTCGCCGCGCGGCTGGGCGACGGCGGCGCCGGGCTCACGGCCTGAGGGACCGGTTCACAGCCGGACGACCATCTTGCCGGTGTTGGCCCCGGCGAGCAGGTCGATGAACGCCTGCGGGGCGTCGTCGAGCCCTTCGCGCACGGTCTCGTCCCACTGGATCTCGCCGGCCGCCAGCCAGCCGGCCATCTTCTCGCGGAACTCCGGGCCCAGGTCCTGGTGACCGCTCACCAGGAAGCCCTGCAGGCTCAGCTGCTTGCCGATCGCCAGCGCCAGGTTCCGCGGCGCGGCCGGCGGCTCGGTCGCGTTGTACTGCGAGATCGCGCCGCACAGGCACACGCGGCCGTGCGGGTTCAGCGCGGAGATCGCGGCCTCCAGGTGCTCACCGCCCACGTTGTCGAAGTACACGTCGATGCCCTCGGGCGCCGCGCGCCGCAGCTGGGGGAGGACCGGGCCGTCGTGGTAGTCGAAGGCGGCGTCGAAGCCGAGCTCCAGCAGCCGGGCGACCTTCTCCGGCGAGCCGGCGCTGCCCACCACGCGCGCGGCGCCGCTGAGCCTCGCGATCTGGCCCACCAGCGAGCCCACGGCCCCGGCGGCGCCCGAGACGAACACCGTGTCCCCGGGGCGGAACCGCGCGGCCGCCATGAGCCCGGCGTACGCGGTGAGCCCCGGCATGCCGAGCACCCCCAGGTAGGCCGACTCCGGGGCCAGCGCGGGGTCCACCACGGTGGCGGAGCCGGCGTCGATCAGGGCGTGCTCGCGCCACCCCGCCCCGTGCAGCACGGTGGCGCCCACGGGCAGCTCGGGGGCGGACGAGGCGACGACCTCGCCCACGGCGCCGCCGTCGAGCGGCCGGTCCACCTGGAACGGCGGGACGTAGGACTTCACATCGTTCATCCGGCCGCGCATGTACGGGTCCACGGACATCCAGTGGTTGGCGACCACGACCTGCCCGGGGCCGGGCTCGGGCAGTGCGGCCTCCTCGAGCCGGAAGTTCTCGGGCGTGGGGGTGCCGTCCGGGCGGGAGGCGAGCACGACCTGGCGGGTGCTGGTGGGAGGGGTCATCGGTTCTCCTGGGGGTCGAAGGGTGCGGGGGAGCAGGGGAGCGGGAGGGATCAGTCCTCGGCGACGGTCACGAGGACGTCGACGTTGCCGCGGGTGGCGTTCGAGTACGGGCACACCTGGTGGGCCTTGTCGGCCAGGGACTGCGCGGTGTCCTGGTCGAGCTCCGGGAGCACGACCTCCAGGGTGACCTCGAGACCGAAGCCGCCCTGGCCGTTGCCGCCGATGCCCACGCGGGCGCCGACGCTGGAGTCGCCCAGCGTCACCTTCTCCTGCCGGGCCACCATCTGCAGGGCGGAGTGGAAGCAGGCGGCGTAGCCGGCGGCGAAGAGCTGCTCCGGGTTGGCGCCGTCACCGGAGCCGCCCATCTCCTGCGGGACGGCCAGGCCCAGGTCGATCCGGCCGTCGGTGGTGCGGGTGCGGCCGTTGCGGCCGGAGCCGGTGGCGAGGGCCTCGGCGGTGTAGACGGTCTCCATGGTGGTCACTCCTGGGTGGTGGTGTCGGTGCTGTTCGAGGTGCCAGTGCTGTTCGTGGTGTCGGTGCTGTTCGTGCTGCTGGTGCTCGCGGGATCCTCGCCGGCGGGGGCGCCGACCTTCCGGGCCAGTCGCCGCAGCGTCTCCATCTCGGCGGCGGTCAGTCCCGAGGCCTCCAGGACCCGCCGCTGCACGGCCGGGGCGCGCTCGCGCAGCCGGTGGCCGGCCGGGGTGAGGTGGACGGTGACCCGCCGCTCGTCGTCGTGACCCCTGCGGCGCTCGAGGAGGCCGCCGGTCTCCATCCGCTTCAGCAGCGGGGAGAGGGTGCCGCTGTCCAGGCGCAGGCGGGAGCCCAGCGCCGAGACGGTCCGGCCGTCCTCCTCCCACAGCGCGAGCAGCGCCAGGTACTGCGGATAGGTCAGGCCGAGCTCCGCCAGCGGCTCGCGGTAGGCCGCGGTCGTGGCCCGGGAGGCGGCGTAGAGCGCGAAGCACAGCTGCGCGTCGAGCCGGAGGTCTGCATCCATGCCGTTATCGTTGCACACGACTCAAATGCGCGCAACTCAAGTGCGTGCAATTCAGTTGTGCGCATCCAAAGGGGACCGGCGGGTCAGCGGGTCGCCTCCTCCAGGTGCTCGAGCACGTGCCGGTACGGGTGCCCGGTGGCCTCCGTCATGCCCTGCTCGCACGTGCGGTTGAGCGACGCGTAGGCGTCGAAGCGGCGCCCGGTGACCTCACGGGCCTCGGCCGCGGTGGCCGAGGCCGTGAACTCGGGGTGCAGCATGCCGCGGTCCCCGGCGTAGGCGCAGCAGCCCCAGGACTGGGGCACGACCACGTCGCCGCTGATCGCCCGGGCGAGCGTCTCGAAGGCGCCCGTGATGCCCAGGTGCACGCTCGAGCACGTGGGGTGCAGCGCGATCGACCCGATCGGCCGGCTCACCACGAGCCGCTCCAGGACCCGGTCGGCCACGAACTCCACCGCGTCCACGAACCGCAGCGCGTGGTACGCGCTGGACGCCGCCGCCAGCTCGGCCATGGTCTCCAGGCCCTCGGTGCAGGACGCGGCGTCGCACACGACCGGCAGCTCCCCCTGGCGGGTCGCTTCCCACAGGCCGGCCAGCGTGCGCTCCGACATCGTGGCGTACCCGGTGGGCAGGCCCTTGGACTTCCACGGCGTCCCGCAGCACAGGTTCCCGATGCCCTCGGGGACGGTGACGTGCACCCCCGCGCGGTCGCACAGCGCCAGGAACGCCTCGGAGGCGGTCAGGGCCTCGCCGTCCCCGGACCGGGCGGCCGTGCCGAACATCGAGTTGATGCACGCCGGGAAGAACACGGCCTCCGCGGCCGCGTCCTGCCGGTGCGGCCGGGGCGGGCCGCCCGCGGGCAGTTCCTCCTTGTACTGCGGCACGTGCTCGGCGCCCAGCACGGCCCGGGCCGCGGCGGTCGCGGTGGCCGGCAGCGCGGTGGGCAGGGCCTTCGCGGCGGTCAGGCCGAGCCCCGCGCCCGTCGTCGTCGCCCCCCACGCCCTTGCGGCGGCGCCCCAGCCGGCGTCCGCGACCCGGCTGTGGTCCTCGGCGCGCAGTCGGCGCACGAGGTCCCCGGTGTTGATGAGCACGGGGCAGGCCGTCACGCACATCCCGTCCACGGCGCACGTCTGCAGGCCCTCGTAGTCGTACTCGGCGCGCAGCCGGGCGGCGAGCGCCGCGTCCCCGCGCTCCTCGGCGGCCGCGATCTCCCGCCGGCCCACGATGCGCTGCCGCGGGGTGAGGGTGAGGTCCTTCGAGGGGCAGACCGGCTCGCAGTAGCCGCACTCCACGCAGCGGTCCACCTCCTGCTCGACCGTGGGCGCGGTCTTGAGGTCCCGCACGTAGACCGTGGGGTCCTCGTTGAGCAGCACGCCC
Source organism: uncultured Kocuria sp. (assembly GCF_947500125.1). GTDB lineage: Bacteria > Actinomycetota > Actinomycetes > Actinomycetales > Micrococcaceae > Kocuria. The sequence goes on from NZ_CANMRA010000007.1 coordinate 84,480, forward strand.
GGGTTCAGCAGCGCGCCCGGGTCCACGAGCCGCTTGAGCGCCACCATGACGTCGTAGAGCTCGTCCCCGTACTGCCGGCGCACGAACGGCGCCATGTTGCGCCCGGTGCCGTGCTCGGCCTTGAGCGAGCCGTGGTGGTCGAGCACCAGGGCGACCATGTCCTCGGTGAAGCGCTCGTAGCGGGCCAGCAGGTCCGGGCGGTCGAACTGCTCGTTGAGCATGAAGTGCACGTTGCCGTCCTTGGCGTGCCCGAAGATCACGGAGTCCCGGTAGCCGTGGGCGTCGAAGAGCGCCGTGAGCTGCTCGCAGGTCTCGCCGAGCTCCGCGACGGGGACGACGACGTCCTCGAGCAGCGCGTTGGACCCGCTCGGCCGGGCCCCCGCCACGGTGGTGTAGAGGCCCTTGCGCACGGTCCACAGCGCGGCGCGGGCCGCGGGGTCGTCCGTCAGCGCGGGCGGCGCCGCGAGGTCCAGGGTGCGGAACAGCTCGGCGGCGCCCGCGGAGAGCTCCTGCTCCTCCTCGGGCGTGCGGCCCTGGTACTCCACGAGCAGCGCGGCGTGGTCGTGGACGTCGACGTCCAGGATCTGCGCCGGGGCCAGGCCCGTGCGCTGGGAGACCCTCAGGGACGTGGCGTCGAGCAGCTCGACCGTGGCCGAGCGGGCCGCCACCAGGGCGGGGACGGTCCGGGTGGCCGCGGCCAGGTCCGGGAAGACCAGCAGCCCGGTGGAGGCGAAGGGCAGGATCTCCACCGTCCGGAAGACCGCCTCGGCCACGAAGCCCAGGGTGCCCTCGCTGCCGATCAGCAGGTGCTCGAGGATCCGCGCCGGCTCGTCGTGGTCCAGGAAGGAGTTGAGGCCGTAGCCCATGGTGTTCTTCATCGAGAACTGCCGCTGGATCGTGCGCACCGACGCCGGGTCCCCGCGCACCCGGTCCCGCAGCCGCAGCAGGCCCTCGTGCAGACCGGGCTCGAGCTCCCGCAGCCGCCGGTCGGCGTCCGGGTCCGCGGTGTCCACCCGGGTCCCGGAGGGCAGGACGAACACCATGGACTCGAGCGTCCGGTACGTGTTGGCCTCGGTCCCGCACGCCATGCCCGACGAGTTGTTGGCCACCACCCCGCCGATCGTGCACGCGGCCTCGCTCGCCGGGTCCGGCCCCAGCTTGTGCCGGTACGGGGCCAGCCGGGCGTTGACCTGCCGCACCGTGGCCCCCGGCTGGACACGCACCCGCCGGCCGCCGTCCAGCACCTCGATCCCCCGGAAGTTCCGCCGGACGTCGACCAGCACCTGGTCCGTCACGGACTGCCCGGACAGGGACGTCCCGCCGGAGCGGAAGGTCAGCCCCAGGCCGTGGCGGGCGACCGCGCGGAAGAGGTTGCCCATGTCCGCGGCCGAGCGCGGGCGCACCACGGCGACGGGCTGCAGCAGGTAGTGCGAGGCGTCGTGCGCCAGCGCGCGGTGCTCGAGCTCCGAGGTCACCACCGCGTCGCGGCCGCACCAGGTCCGGAGGTCCTCCAGCAGAGCCGCGGGAACCGGGGCGGGGTCGGGGGAGCGGTGCGTGCCGGGGGCGGTCATGGGGTCTCCTGAGTGGGAGTCGGGGCAGCCGGTGTGGTCCATGCCACAGCTTATGGTATGACCACAGGGTCGTGCGCGGGCCGGCCCGGACCCGTGCGGGGGGATTGTGGGCGGCGCCGTTTTGGGGGAGGCTCGGGCCACGGGCCCGAGGGCCCGCGAGCCGACCCCTGGAGGAGACCACCATGGACCCCATCTGCCCGTCCTGCGGCGGACCCCTGCGCCAGATCCCCGAGGACCAGTGGCCCGAGGGAGGACCCGTGCCCGAGGGCACCGTCGAGATGTACCTGTGCGAGAAGACCAACCACCGGATCATCGTGGCGGTCCCCGAGATCTCCGGGTGAGCGACCCGGCGCCGGACGTCCGGCGGGTCGTGGTGGTGCACGGCTACGACGCCGCCCCGGACCAGCACTGGTTCCCGTGGCTGCGCGACCGGCTCACCGCCGACGGCGTGCGGACGGTCGTCGTGGAGCTCCCGGAGCCGTCCTTCCCGGAGGCCGGCGCGTGGCAGACCGCCCTGGCCCGGGCGGTGGGCGAACCGGACCGGCACACCCACCTGGTCGGTCACAGCCTGGGCTGCATCACGGTCCTGCGCCACCTCGCCGGCCTGCCCCGGCCCTGGACGCTGGGCGGGCTGGTGCTCGTGGCGGGCTTCACGGGGCCGCTCGGGAGCGTGCCGCTCCTGGACGAGTTCCTCGCCGAGGACGTCGACGTCTCCGCGGTGCGCGCGAACGCCCGGCGCCGGCTGGTGCTGCGCTCCGACGACGACCCGACCGTGCCGCCGGCCGCCACCGAGGCCCTCGCCGAGCGCCTCGACGCCCCGGTGCGGGTGGTGCCCGGGGCCGGGCACTTCTGCGGCTCGGACGGCGTCACCCGCCTGCCCGCCGTGCTCGACGCCCTGGTGCCCCGCGGCGGCACCGGTGCGCGAGCGGCGGCCGGGCGCCCGCTCAGTCCGTGAGCGTCAGCAGCACGGCCTCCGGCGGGCAGAACAGCCGGATCGGCGCGAAGCGGGATGTCCCCAGGCCCGCCGAGACGTTGACCGGCACCCCACCCTGGGTGATGAGCCCCTTGCAGCGCTCCGGCTCGAGGTCGCAGTTGCTGACCAGCGCGCGCCCGCCCGGGAGGCAGACCTGCCCGCCGTGGGTGTGCCCCGCCAGCACGAGCTGCGCGCCGTCCTCGGCGAAGCGGTCCAGGGTCCGCAGGTAGGGGGCGTGGGCCACCCCGAGGCGCAGGTCCGCCGTGGCGGGATCGCCGAAGCCGGGGTGCCGGTCGTAGCCCAGGTGCGGGTCGTCCACCCCGGAGAGGTCCAGGGTCAGGCCCGCGACCTCCATCCGGGCGGAGCGGTTGATCAGCGGCGTCCAGCCGGCGGCGTCGAACGCGTCGTGCATGTCCTGGGTGGGCAGCCGGGGCGCCTCGTCCCGCCCCTCCCCGGAGGTGTCCCGCCACAGGTAGCGGAACGGGTTCTTGGGCCGCGGCGCGAAGTAGCAGTTGGACCCCGGGACGTAGGCCCCGGGGAAGCGCAGCAGCGGCTCCAGGATCTCCAGCAGCCACGGCAGGGCCTCGGGGTGGGAGAGGTTGTCCCCGGTGTCCACCACGAGGTCCGGCTCCAGCGCCGCGAGCGAGTGCACGAACTCCCGCACCGCGCGCTGGCCCGGCCAGACGTGCAGGTCCGACAGGTGCAGGATCCGCAGCGGCGCGCTGCCCTCGGGCAGCAGCCGGAGCCGTTCCGTGCGCAGCTGGAAGCGGCGGCGCTCGACGACGACGCCCCACGCGCCGAGGCCCGCCGCCGCCACCGCACCGGCCGCCGTCACGGCGGCGGCGGTCCGCACGGCGGGCGCGACGGTGCCCCCGGGGGTGTGCACGAGATCCATTCCGGGCGCCGGGCTCAGCCGGGCCGCGAGGTGCCGTTGCGGCCCTCGAGCACGTCGTCGTCGGGCTCCTCGAACTCGTCCGTGTCGTAGTCCCGCGCCACCTCGCGCATGAACCGCTGCCACTGGCCGCCGGCGTAGGTGGAGCCGTCCACCCAGTCGTCGCCGGTGGTGCGCTCGCCGCCGATGGACAGCCCGTTCAGGGAGCGGGAGCCGAACTCGTAGTTGCCCACCCACGAGGCGGTGGCCAGGCCCTGGGTGTAGCCGACCATCCAGGTCTGGGTCGAGTTGTCCGTGGTGCCCGTCTTGGCCGCGGAGGCGCCCGGCAGGCCGATCTCCCGCTGCCAGCCCGAGCCGCGGATCAGGGTCTGGTTGAGCGCGAAGTTCACGCCGTCGGCCACGTCCTCGCTGATGACGCGCTCGCAGGACGTCTCGGGGATGTCGTACTCCTTGCCCGTGTAGTCCACGACCCGCTCGAGGGCGCGCGGCTCGCACATCTCGCCGCGGTTGGCGAACGCGGAGTAGGCCCGGGCCATGGTCATGGGGGAGATGTCCACGGAGCCGCCCAGCAGGGACGAGAGGACCGTGGTGTCCACGGGCTCGCCGTTCTTGCCGTTGACGATGCCCAGCGACTCGGAGATCTCCCCGATGTCGCACAGGTCGAGGTCCTCCGCCATCGCGTAGATCGCGGTGTTGATCGAGTTGTACAGGCCGAAGTCGGCCTCCATCTCCCGGGTGTAGCCGGGCTCGGCGTTCTGGATCTCGAACCCGTCGTTGTTCCGGCCGGGCTCGATCTTGTACCCGCGCTCGAGGCAGGACGCCTCCCACCGGTGGTCGGCGGGCCACTTCGTCTGAGAGGCGTCGATCTCGTCCTCGGCGCCGTTGCCGGCGTCGAGCCACGCGGCGTAGGTCAGCGGCTTGTAGGTCGAGCCGACCTGGAAGCCGCCGGCCCCGCCCATCCAGGAGTCCACGTTGAAGTTGTACGTGGTGTTGGAGTCGCCCTCCGCGGTGGAGTAGTAGGTGTTCTGCGCCATCGCCACGATGTCCCCGTTGGAGGGCTCGAGGGACACGAGCGCGGTGGAGACGTTGTCCGGGTTGTCGTCCCGCGGCTGGGTCTCGTTGACCGACTCCTCGGCCGCGCGCTGGGCCTCGATGTCGAGCGTGGTGGTGATGGTGAGCCCGCCGAGCTGGAGGGTCTTGAGCCGCTCCTCGGGGGTCTCGCCGAAGGCCGAGTCCTGGAGGATGGAGTTCTCCACGTAGTCGCAGAAGTACGGGGCGATCTCGGCGGCCGTGCACCCGGAGTTCGTGGGGTTGAGGTCCACCTCGATGGGCTCGGCGGCCGCGGCCGCGTGCTCCTCCTGGGTGATCGCGCCGGTGGTCAGCATCGTGTCCAGCACGATGTTGCGCCGTTCCGTGGCGGCCTCCGGGTTGGCGGCGGGGTCGTAGTAGTTGGGGGACTGCACCATCCCGGCCAGCACGGCGGACTGGGAGACGCTCAGCTCGGACGCGGGGATGCCCCAGTAGTACTGGGCGGCCGCCTCCACGCCGTAGTTCTGCCCGCCGAAGAGCACCATGTTGAGGTAGCCCTCGAGGATCTGGTCCTTGCTCAGCTCCTGCTCCATGGACAGGGCGAGCTTGATCTCCTTGATCTTGTCCGTGTAGCCCTTGTCGGCGCCGATGGTGGTGGCCTCCTCGCCGGCCCGGACCTGGGAGTCGATGAGCAGGTTGTTCACGTACTGCTGCGTGATGGTCGAGGCTCCCTGGCGGGCATCCGGACGGATGATGTTGTTGCCCAGGGCGCGCAGGATGCCGCCGAGGTCCACACCGCCGTGCTCGTAGAAGTCGCGGTCCTCGATCGCGAGGATCGCGGCCTCCATGTGCGGGGAGATCTCGTCCAGGCCCACGGGGGTGCGGTTCTGCGCGTAGAACGTGGCGATCTCCGTCCCGTCCCGGGACACCACGGTGGAGGCGCGCGACATCGGCCCCGCCTCCATCTGGGCCGGGAGGTCCTTGAACCACCCGATGGAGGCATTCGCGGCGAGGCCCGTGGCGGCTGCGGGGGGGACCAGGAGACCGGCGGCCACGATGCCGGCAACGATGCTCGTGGCGATGAACGCCACGATGTTGCCCAGGGCCGACGGTGCCTGCGCGGCGGGGTTCTTGCGGGAAGCCATTGGGACAGTCTACAAGTGCGAACCTGGTCGCGACCGGTGTGCCACCCGTCACGGCGGAGCGCGTCCCGGCGTTCGTGGCTACGCTGGGGCCATGACTACCTGGGAATACGCCACCGTGCCGCTCATGATCCACGCGACCAAGCAGATCCTCGACAACTGGGGCGACGACGGGTGGGAGCTCGTCACCGTGCTGCCCGGCTCCACCCCCGCCGACGTCCCGGCGGGCAACGTGAACGCGCCCGTCCAGACCAACCCCATCGCCTACTTCAAGCGCCCCAAGGGCTGACGGCCGGACGCCGCCGCCCCCGAGAACCCCGGAGGACTTCCATGCGCAACGGCTCCGCCGTCGAATCCCGCATCGCCGAGCTCGGCCTCGAGCTCCCGGCCGTCGCGGCCCCCGTGGCCGCCTACGTGCCCGCCGTGGTCACCGGCTCGTGGGTGCACACCTCGGGCCAGCTGCCCTTCGTGGAGGGGCAGCTGCCCGCCACCGGGAAGGTGTCCGCCTCCGGGGCCGCGGGCACCGTCTCCCCCGAGGAGGCCCACGAGCTCGCGGCCCGCGCCGCCCTCAACGCCGTGGCCGCGGTCAAGGAGGCCGTCGGGGACCTGGACCGGGTGGTCCGGGTCGTCAAGGTCGTCGGCTTCGTCGCCTCCGACCCGGGCTTCACCGGCCAGCCCGGCGTGATCAACGGCGCCTCCGAGCTGCTGGGCCGCATCTTCGGCGACGCGGGCGTGCACGCCCGCTCGGCGGTGGGCGTCGCGGTCCTGCCGCTCGACGCGCCGGTCGAGGTGGAGCTCGTTGCCGAGTTCCGCTGAGCCGCCGGTCCCGTCCCCGCGGACGGGCCGCCCGCCGGCCGTGCGCTGGTTCGAGATCCCTGAGGGCCAGCGCGAGGCCGCGCAGGCGTGGCTCGAGCGCGGCGCGGGCATTCCGGGCAGCGCCCCGTCACCCGCCGCCGCGGTGGTGTTCGTGCGGGACGGCGACCACGGCGTGGAGACCTATCTCACCTACCGGCCCGGCAACTCCCCGCTGGGCACCGTCGGGTTCCCCGGCGGCACCCTCGAGCCCCACGACGACGACCCCCTCGACTGGACGGGCCCCAGCCCCTCGGACTGGGCGCGCAGGATCGGCGCCGAGGGCGACCTCGGCCGGGCGCGGCGCGCCGTGGTCGCCGCGGTCCGCAAGGCGTTCGAGGAGGCCGGCGTCCTGCTCGCCGGCGCGGACGCGATGAGCACCGTCGAATCGGTGGAGGGCGCCGAGTGGATGCGCTCCCGGGAGGCGCTCGCGCTGGGGGACGTGTCCCTCGCCCAGGTCCTGGGACGGCGCCGCCTCGTGCTGCGCTCCGACCTGCTCAAGCCCCTCGCCCACTGGGTCACCTCCGACTTCGCCCACCGCCGGTACGACATCCACTACTTCACCGCGGTCGTCCCCGACGGGCAGGCCCCGTCGGTGCTGGAGTCCAAGGGCGTCTGGGGCCGGTGGGTGGACGCCGCGCAGGCCGTGGCCGACCCGCAGGGCAGCTGGCTCGGGGACCACGTGGGGCAGCAGGACACCGTGGGCCGCACGATCGACGACCTCTCCTCGCCGGGCGTCCAGTGCGTGCTCGAGTCCGTCGCCGAGTGCTCGTCGGCGATCGCCTTCCTCGCCAAGAAGCGGGCCGTGGTGGCCCGCAACCCGGTGCTCGAGGTGCGCGAGGGCCGGCCCGTGCTGCGCCTCGACCTGTCCTGAGCCGCCCCGGCCGCGGAGCTTCGGAGCAGGTGCTGGGCCCCGGGGCAGATGCGGGACCGCCGCGCCCGGACGGGGCACGGCAACGGCCCGGTCACCCGCGAGGGCGACCGGACCGTTGCGGTGGGGCAGGGGTCAGCGGCTGCGCTGCTTGAGCCGCTGCAGGTCCAGGATCACCACGGCGCGCGCCTCGAGCCGGATCCAGCCGCGCTGGACGAACTCGGCCAGCGCCTTGTTCACGGTCTCGCGGGAGGCGCCGACGAGCTGCGCCAGCTCCTCCTGGGTCAGCTCGTGCGCCACGAGGATGCCGTCCGTGGCGGGCCGGCCGAACCGGTCGGCCAGGTCCAGGAGCGCCTTGGCCACGCGGCCGGGCACGTCGGAGAAGACCAGATCGGCGAGGCTCTCGTTGGTGCGCCGCAGCCGGCGGGCCAGGGCCTGCAGCAGCTGCGCGGAGACGTCGGGGGAGCGCTCGATGACCTTCTTGAGGTTCTCGTGCTTGAGCCCGGCCATGCGCGTCTCGGACACGGCGGTCGCGGACGTGGACCGCGGGCTCGGGTCGAACAGGGCCATCTCGCCGAACAGCTCGCCCGGGCCCATGATCGCCACGAGGCTCTCGCGGCCGTCCGGGGCGGTGCGGCCGAGCTTGATCTTGCCCGAGATGATGAAGTAGAGCTGGTCACCCGGATCGCCCTCGTGGAACAGCGTGGAGCCGCGCGAGAGGTCGACCTCGGTGAGCTCCTCGGTGAGGGCGGCGAACGCCTGGTCGTCCAGGGACGCGAACAGGGGAGCGCGGCGGAGGACGTCGATATCCATGGTTCTCCTCAAGATGTGCCGCCGCCGGGCTGTGGCCCGCGGCGGCCGATGTCAGCGGGAGTCGCTCGCACCTGTGTGTGAGCGACCTAACGTACCTGACGTTCACTGTAGTGTCTCCGGCGCGCGATTCCCAAGGACGGGCGTGGCGGGCCGGGGTGCGGCGACAGGAACGCCCCACGAATCTCACAGCCGCGCTCCCTATGCTGGGGCTCGCTCCCCGGCTGCCGGCCCCACAGAACTCGCAGAGGAACCCGATGTCTCCGTCCTTCAACCTGCTCGACGTCCTGCTGGCCGTGGTGCTGCTGGGCTACCTCTTCTACGGGTTCAGCCGCGGCTTCTTCAACTCCCTGTTCTCCCTGGCCGGGCTCGTGCTCGGCGGCGTGGCGGCGTTCTCGGCCGCCCCGTGGGTCAGCGCGCAGGTGGACCCGCAGTACCGGGTGGGCGCCGTGCTCGTCACCGTGATCGTCCTGCTCGTGGTGGGTCAGATGCTGGGCGGGCTGGTGGGGCGCGCCCTGTCGGCGGTGACCGAGCGGATGCGCCTGGGCGCGCTCAACCGGATCGCGGGGGCGGCCCTCGACGTCGCCGTCGCCGCGCTCGTGCTCTCGCTGCTCGGCTCGCTCGTCGGCCAGCTGGGCATCCCCACCCTCTCCCAGCAGGTGGCGTCCTCCACGGTGCTGCGCACGATCGACGAGCACACCCCCGGGCCCGTGCGCGAGGCCGTGACCGAGGCGCGGGACGCCGTGGGCGGCGCCACCGGGATCCGTCAGCTGGACGCCCTGCTGTTCCCCGCCGAGGAGGCCCCCGACGAGAGCGTGAGCACGCCCGCCCTCCAGGAGGCCGGGCAGTCCGTGGTGCAGGTCTACGGCATGGCGGTGGAGTGCCGCCAGAACCAGACGGGCTCGGGCTTCGTGACCGCGGCCGGGCAGGTGGTGACCAACGCCCACGTGGTCGCCGGGGTGGGCGAGCCGGTGGTGCAGACCCGGGACGGCCAGGTGCACTCCGCCGACGTGGTGCACTACGACCCGGCCACCGACCTCGCCGTCCTCTCCGCGCCGTCCCTGCCGCTGGGCGCCCTGGCGCTCGGGGAGGACCCCGCGGCCGGGGACCTCGTCGCCTTCATGGGCTACCCGCTGGGCGGGCCGTTCGCCGCCGGGCCCGCCACCGTGCAGGGCACGGCCCTCGCGCCCGTGCAGGGGACGGGCGGGACCATGGAGATCATCCAGCTGGCCGGACAGGTCCAGCAGGGCAACTCCGGGGGGCCGCTCGTGGCGCAGGACGGCTCCGTCGTCGGCGTCGTCTTCGCCAAGGCCCTCGAGGGGCAGGTCGGCTACGCCCTGACCCTGGACGAGCTGCGCGGGGCGCTCGACGCCACCGGCGGCAGCACCCGAGCCGTGGACTCCGGCTCCTGCGCGGCCTGAGGAGCTAGCCCTCCAGGGTCCGCAGCAGGTGCTCGACGGCCATCTCGTAGCTGAAGGCGCCCGCCCCGGCGATGACGGCGTCGGCCTGCAGGGACACGTAGGAGGTGTGCCGGAACGACTCGCGCCGGTGCACGTTGGACAGGTGCACCTCGACCACGGGCAGCTCCGCGGCCTCGAGCGCGTCGTGGATCGCGATCGAGTAGTGGGTGAACGCCGCGGGGTTGATGATGATCGCCGCGCCCTCGGTGCGGGCCTCCTGGATCCTGTCCACCAGGACGCCCTCGTGGTTGGACTGGTGGAACTCGACGTCCCACCCGCCCGCGGCGGCCCGGGCGCGCACGGCCTCCTCGATGTCCGCGAGCGTCGTGGTGCCGTACACCTCCGGGCGCCGGGTGCCGAGCAGGTTGAGGTTGGGGCCGTTGAGGACGTAGATCGGTCTGCGCGTGGTGGTCATGCCCGCATCCTCTCATCCACGGACCGCGCCGGCCCGGGATCCCCGGACGCCGCAGCGCCCCCTCGCGCGGCAGGGGCGAGGGGGCGCTGCGGAGCTACAGGGCGCGGACTACTTGGCGAGCGAGTCCACGATCTGCTGCATCACGGTCTGGTCCGCGAGGGTCGAGACGTCGCCGACCTCGCGGTCCTCCGCCACGTCCTTGAGCAGCCGGCGCATGATCTTCCCGGACCGGGTCTTGGGCAGCTCGGGAACGATGAGCACCTTCTTGGGCTTGGCGATCGGGGAGATCTCCTTGCCCACGTGCCCGCGCATCTCCTCGGCCAGCTCGGTCTTGTCCCGGCCCTCGGCCTCGGCCTGGTCGGAGAGGATGACGAACGCGATCACGGCCTGGCCGGTGGTCTCGTCCGTGGCGCCCACCACCGCGGCCTCGGCCACGGACGGGTGGGAGACCAGGGCGGACTCGATCTCCGGGGTGGAGAGGCGGTGGCCGGAGACGTTCATGACGTCGTCGACACGGCCGAGGATCCACACGTCACCGTCGGCGTCGCGCTTGGCCCCGTCGCCGGCGAAGTACATCTCGCCGAAGCGGGACCAGTACGTGTCCACGTAGCGGTCGTCGTCGCCCCAGATGGTGCGCAGCATCGCGGGCCACGGCTCGCGCAGCACGAGGAAGCCGGAGGTCTCGTTCGGCACGGGCTGCCCGCTGTCGTCCACGACGTCGACCTTGATGCCGGGCATCGGCACCTGGGCGGAGCCCGGCTTGGCGACCGTCACGCCCGGCAGCTGGGAGATCATGATGGCGCCGGTCTCGGTCTGCCACCACGTGTCGACGATCGGGCAGCGGCCACCGCCGATGACCCGGTGGAACCAGGTCCACGCCTCGGGGTTGATGGCCTCCCCCACGGTGCCGAGCACCCGCAGGGACGAGAGGTCGTACTCCGCCGGGATCTCCTCGCCCCACTTCATCATGGTGCGGATCGCGGTGGGGGAGGTGTACATGATCGACACCCTGTACTTCTGCACGATCTCCCAGAACCGGCCGCGGTGCGGGGAGTCCGGCGTGCCCTCGTAGATCACCTGGGTGGAGCCGTTGACCAGCGGCGCGTAGGCGACGTAGGAGTGGCCGGTGACCCACCCGACGTCGGCGGTGCACCAGTAGACGTCCGTCTCCGGCTTGAGGTCGAACACGTACTTGTGCGTGAACGCGCCCTGGGTGAGGTAGCCGCCCGTGGTGTGCATGATGCCCTTGGGCTTGCCGGTGGTCCCGGAGGTGTAGAGGATGAACAGCGGGTCCTCGGCGGCCTGCTCGGACGGGGTGTGCTCCGCGGAGGCGGCCTCCACGGCCTCGTGCCACCACACGTCCCGGCCCTCGGTCATCTCGATGTCGGCCTCGTTGCGGCGGACCACGAGCACGTGCTCCACGGTGGAGCCGCCGCGGGACAGGGCGTCGTCCACGGCCGGCTTGAGCATGGAGGGCTTGCCGCGGCGGAAGGTCCCGTCCGCGGTGACCACGAGCTTCGCCTCGCCGTCCTCGACGCGCGAGAGCAGCGCGTCCGCGGAGAACCCGCCGAAGACCACGGAGTGGATAGCGCCGATGCGGGCGCAGGCCAGCATCGCGATGACCGCCTCGGCGATCATCGGCAGGTACAGGGCCACACGGTCGCCCTTGGCCACGCCGAGGCTCTCCATGGCGTTGGCGGCCTTGGACACCTCGTCCTGGAGCTGGGCGTAGGTGTAGCTGCGGCTGTCGCCGGGCTCGCCCTCGAAGTGGATGGCCACCCGGTCCCCGTTGCCGGCCTCCACGTGGCGGTCCACGGCGTTGTAGCACGCGTTGAGGGTGCCGTCCTGGAACCACTTCGCGAACGGGGGGTTCGTCCAGTCGAGGACCTCGGTGAACTCCTTGTTCCAGGTCAGCAGCTCCCGCGCCTGGCGGCCCCAGAAGTCGACACCCTCCTCCTCCGCCTGCTGGTAGAGCTCCGCGGTGGCATTGGCCTGTGCCGCGAACTCGGGGCTCGGGGCAAAGGTCTTGGTCTCGACAGGCGTGGTCTCTGAAGCCATGTGGTCTTCCCTTCTCGTGGCACACCGCGCACGGACCCCCGATGGCACCGGACGTCCGTGTCACAGCTCACATAGTGTCGATTTCACCCTAGACGATCGGTGCACCCGGTTCCACAGAGGCCACGCCGCGCCGAGTCACGGAAGCGCTCCGTGCGCGCCGCCTAGAATCGGGGCATGGTCCCACCCGCTGTGCCCCGCCCGCCCGCCCACCTGCGCGTCGTGGACCCCGCGAAGGCGCGCGCCGGCGCCGCGCGCCGCCGCCGGACGGGCGCCCCGGAGTCCCCGCTGGCGCGCAAGCGGCGGGCCCGCCGGATCAACGCGGTGCTCGCCGAGGCGTACCCGTACGCGGTCGCCGAGCTGGACTTCCGCTCCCCGTACGAGCTGCTCGTGGCCACGGTGCTCTCCGCCCAGACGACGGACGTGCGCGTGAACGCGACGACGCCGCGCCTGTTCGCCGCCTGCCCCACGCCGCGGGCGCTGGCCGAGGCGGACGAGGCGGAGGTCCAGGAGATCATCCGCCCGCTCGGCTTCTACCGGGCCAAGACCCGGGCGATCCGGACGCTGGCGCAGAAGATCGTGGACGACCACGACGGCGAGGTGCCCGGGCGGTTGGAGGACCTCGTCACCCTGCCCGGGGTAGGCCGCAAGACCGCCAACGTGGTGCTCGGCAACGCCTTCGGGATCCCCGGGCTCACCGTGGACACCCACTTCGGCCGGCTCGCCCGCCGCTTCGGCTGGACGGAGGAGGAGGACCCGGTCAAGGTCGAGCGGGACGTCGCCGCGCTGTTCGAGCCCCGCGACTGGACCGACCTGTCCCAGCGGCTCGTCTACCACGGGCGGCGCATCTGCCACTCCCGGCGTCCCGCGTGCGGCGTGTGCCCCGTCGCGGACCTGTGCCCGTCCTACGGCGAGGGACCCAAGGACACCGCCCAGGCGGCGGCGCTGCTCAAGTACGAGTTCGCCCCCGGCCGGGAGGAGCTGCTGGAGCTGTTCCTGGCCGGGCGGACCCGGGCCCAGCTGCAGGCCGACGGATGGCCCCTGAGCTCGTGAGCGGCACCGACCGGCGAGGAGGACGCACCATGGGCGACGCCTACCAGGACCTGCTGCGGGTGGCCCGCCGCGGCCGGCAGCTGCGGATGGAGGACCGGGAGCCGTGGCGGATCGGGCAGATCGACGAGAACTACCGCCGCTCCGCCGTGCTCATCCTCTTCGGAGCGCTCGACGACCTGCCCTCGCGCGCCACCGAGGACACGGAGGGGGTGGGCCGGGACCTCGACGTCCTGCTCGTCCAGCGGGCCGCCACGCTGCGCTCCCACCCCGGTCAGGTCGCCTTCCCAGGCGGCCGGCTGGACCCCGAGGACGGGGACCTGCACGAGGTGCTGTCCGTGCCCGGGGGAGAGGTCAGCGCCGCCCACGTGCGCGCCGCCGTCCGCGAGGCCGAGGAGGAGACCGGGCTGGACCCGCGCGGCGTGGAGGTGCTCGGCGCCCTCGCCCCGGTGCCGCTGCCCGTCTCCAACCACCTCGTCACCCCGGTGCTGGGCTGGTGGCGGGACGTCTCCCCGGTGGACGTCGTGGACCACGCCGAGTCCTCCCTGGTGTTCCGCGTCCCCGTGCTGGACCTCGTCGACCCGGCCAACCGGCACTCCGCGACCGTCACGCGCGGACGGCAGACCTACCGCTCGCCCGCCTTCACGGTCCCCGTGGCCGGCACCGCGTCCACCGTGACCGTCTGGGGGTTCACCGGCGTGCTCCTGGACCGGGTCCTCACGGCGCTCGGCTGGGCCGTGCCCTGGGACGCCGGCCGGGTCCGGCCCGCTCCGCTCTAGCACGCACCGGGGGCATGTCCAGCTCCACGAGGGCATGACGCCTCCCGGGCGCAACATTGCCGGCGCGGAGGCAAGCCGACTTACGATGCCAGGGTCCCCCGTGCCCACGACCCCCCAGGAGGCTCCCGGTGGCCTCGTCCCGACCCGGCGCCGAACGGCCCCGGCTCGCCGAGCAGCTCAGCGCGGCGCGCCGCCGCCGCGGCCTGTCGGTGCGTGCGCTCGCCGCCTCGTGCGGTCTTCCCGCCAGCACCATCCAGGGCTGGCTCAGCGGGGCGCACCTGCCCGGGCCCGCCCTGCGCGGGGAGTTCACGGCGCTGCTGGACGCCCTCGGGCTGACCGGCGAGCGCCCGGCGGAGCTGTGGTGGGAGGACGTCAACCGCTCCCGCACGCCCGTCCGGCCGGACTCCACCCCGTACGTGGGCCTGCGCTCCTACCGCCCCGAGGACGAGGCGCACTTCTTCGGCCGGGCCGCGGAGGTCGCCGTGCTCGGCGAGCGGGTGGCCCGGCTCGCGGGCGCCGGCGGGCCCCGCATCCTGGCCGTCGTCGGCGCCTCCGGGGCCGGCAAGTCCTCGCTGCTGGGCGCGGGGCTGCTCGGGCGGCTGCGGGCCGAGGGCGGTCCCCTGCACGGGTGGAGCGCCGTGGCCACCACCCCGGGCCTCGACCCGGTGCGCCGGCTCGAGGAGGCCGTCGGCGCGGCTCCGGACCTGCTCGTCGTCGACCAGCTGGAGGAGCTCTGGACGGGCGCCCGGGACGCCGAGGACCCCGGGCGGTTCCTGGACCGGCTCGCCGCGGCGAGCCGGGACCGGGTGGTGGTGGTCGGCCTGCGGGCGGACTTCTTCGGCACCGCCAGCCGGCACGCCGAGCTGCGCGCCGCCCTGGAGCGTCCGCTGCTGCTCGGCGCGCTGACCCGGGAGCAGCTGCAGCAGATCGTCGAGGGGCCCGCCGCGGCGGTCGGCGCCCGCGTCTCCCCGGACCTGGTCGAGGTGGTCCTGCGGGACGTCGCCCCCCGCGGCACGGAGGTCGGCGTGGGCCTGCTGCCGCTGCTCTCCCAGGCGATGCTCGGGACCTGGGAGCACGCCCGCGCCCGGGAGCTCACGGTGGCCGACTACCACGCGGCGGGGGGCATCACGGAGGCCGTGGAGCGCCGCGCCGAGGAGGTGCACGCCCGGCTGGGACCGCGCGAGCGGGAGGTGGCCCGCGCGGTGTTCCTGCGGCTGGTGCGCGTGGTCGGCACCGGGACCTCCGCGACCGTCGTGCGCACCCCGGTGCTGCGGGAGGAGCTGCCGGAGGGCGGGGCGGCCGTGGTCGAGGACTTCGCCCGCGCCCGGCTGCTGACCATCGACCGGGACGAGATCCAGCTCAGCCACGAGTCCCTGCTGGACCACTGGTCCCGGCTCAGCCGCTGGATCGAGGACAGCCGACGCGACCTCTACGTCCGTCAGCAGCTGCAGCGCGCCACCCACATGTGGCTCGCCAACGACCGCGACCCCCTCGCGCTGATCCCGCTGGGCCAGCTCGCCTCCTTCCGGGACTGGACCGGGGACCCGCGCCAGCAGGCGCTGCTGAGCCCGGCCGAGCGCGAGTACCTGGAGGAGAGCGAACGCCACTACGAGGACGCCCTGGAGCGGCAGAAGCGCAGCGCCCGGGAGATCGAGCGGCGCGGCCACGTGGCCCTCGTCCTGCTCGCCCTGGCGGTCTGCGCGGCCGTGGTGGCCGGCGCCCTGGGCGTCCGGGCCGAGCGCTTCCAGACCGTCGCGGAGACCGCCCGCGACGAGGCGCTCTCCCGCCAGACCGCGCTCGAGGCCTCCCGGATCCGGGGCGAGTCGCCCAACCTGGCCTCGCAGCTGAGCCTCGCGGCCTACCGGATGGCCCCGACCCGGGAGGGCACCTCCGCCCTGATCGACGCCACCGCGGTGAACGCCCCGGAGCGGTGGCTCGGCCCGGACGGCGCGTCCCGGCTCGCGGCGCTGGACGACGGCTCCGTGGTCGCGCGCGCCGCCGGGGACGGCCGGTTGTCGGTGTGGCGGGACTTCGAGAGCCTGGTCGAGGACCGGGAGGACCTCGCGGTCGTCGACGGCGGACCCGGCCTGGCCGACGTCGACCTCGTCGAGCGGGAGGGCCGCGTCCTCGCGGCGACCGGCGGTGAGGGGCACGTCAGCCTGTGGGACGTCACGGACCGTCCCGCGCAGCGCCTGGCCGTTCCCGGAGTGGGCGCCGGGACGCCGGTCAACGCGGTGGAGTTCTCGCCCGACGGGCGTCAGCTGCTGGCCGGTGGGAAGGGAGAGGTGCTGCGCTGGTCGCTCGAGGACCTGCGCTCCCCGGAGGCGCTGCCGCGGCTGCCGCTGGGGGAGGACGTCGACGTCCTGACCCTCGCCACGGCCGCCGATGGCACCGTCTACGTCGGCGGGGGCACGACGGGCATCACGCGGTACGCCACGGACGGCCGGCGCGCGGAACGGCTCGACACGGTCCCCACCAGCCGGATCGTCCGGTCCCTCGCCCTCGACAACGACGGCGCCCGCCTCGCCGTGGGGCTCAGCGCGCGCGAGCTGCGGCTCTACGACGTCGAGGGCGAGCGGCTGACCGAGGCCGGCACCGTCACGGACTTCGGCAGCTGGATCAGCGACGTCAGCTTCTCCCCGGACGGTGAGCAGCTCGTGGCCGCCAGCTTCGACCAGAACGCCTACGTGCACCGGCTCCCCGACCTGGCCCGCGTCGAAGTGCTCCCCACCGCCGCGCGGGTGACCGGGGCGCTGCGGGTGGGCGATCGGCTGCTCACCGCCTCCCAGGACGGCACCACCCGTGCGTGGGACCTCGAGGGCCCGGTGATCCACCGGCGCGGCGATCCGGTGTACCAGCTCTCCACCGACCGTGACAGCACGGTCCTCAGCGCCGTGGGCATCGGCGACGGTGTCATCTCCCTCTTCGACCTCACCCAGGACGCCCCCCGCCGTCTGCCCTCCCCGGAGGCCCCGCCCGGGGAGGCCCTCTGGTACGCCGGGGCCGTGGCGCCCGACGCCTCGTTCGTGGCCGGCGGCACCGAGGACGGGGAGCTCCTCGTCTGGCCCCTCGACGACGGGCGCCCGCAGCAGCCGGCGCAGGCCGAGGCCCTCGACGTCGGCATCACGGGCGCCGACGTCACGGCCGACGGCTCCACGATCGCGGCGTGGTCGGAGGTCGGCAGCGAGATCGCCCTGCTGGAACGCGGCACCGAGGAGGTCCGGCGCGTGGCCACGATCCCGGTGGGCGGGACGGAGGCGGCGCGGTTCAACGCCTCCGGCACGCTCTTTGCCGCGGAGGATGACGCCAAGCACGTGGAGCTCTGGGACGTCTCCGACCCCGCCGCGCCCCGGCGGACCGCAGAGCTCACCCTCGACTCGGTCGCCACCTCGGCCGTGTTCTCCCCGGTGGCGGACATCCTGGCGGTGGGGACGGAGGGCGGCCGGGTGCGCCTCTGGGACGTGGCCGACCCGTCCGCTCCCCACCCTCTGGGCGAGACCTCGGACGCCCTGTCCTCGGTCAAGGGACTGCAGTTCTCCCCGGACGGCACCCTGTTGGCCGGCGCCTCCGGCGACAAGTTCGTGTGGATGTGGAAGGTCGGCGCCGCGGACCTGGAGGTCCACGCCGCCCTGTCCGCCTCCGGGGACCGGATGAACGACGTGCGCTTCGTCGGGGACCGGCTGGTCGCCACCGGCGACGACGGCGTGGTGCGCAGCTGGTTCGTCGAAGCGGAGGACGCGGTGGCCGAGGTCTGCTCGACCCGCGGCGACCCCATCACCGAGGACGAATGGCGCCGGCACGTGACGGGCGCCCCCTACCGGGACCTGTGCTGAGTCCTGTGCTCGGTCCTGTGCTCGGTCCTGTGCTGAGTCCTGTGCCGGGGCGGCTCACTTGGCGTCCGCGTAGGACTCCACGACGGCCACGCTGACGGGGAACTCCACCGGGATCCGCCCGAACACCAGCCGGGCCGCCCGCTCGGCGCAGCCGCGGACCAGCTCGGCGGCGCGCTCGGCGTCCTCCCGCGCGCAGTGCAGCACGACCTCGTCGTGCAGGAAGAACACGAGCTCCGCGTCGACGCCCTCCTGCCGCAGCGCCGAGCGGATGGCGCCCATCCAGCACACGGCCCACTCGGCCGCCGTGCCCTGGACCACGAAGTTGCGGGTGAAGCGGCCCTGGCCGCGGGCCATCGCCCCGGCGCGCCGCTCGGCCTCCGCGGTGGCGGTGTCCCGCTGCGCCGCGTCCCACGCCGGGCCCGGCAGGGGAGACCAGCGGCCCAGGTGCGTGCACACCTGCCCGCCCGTCTCGCCCACCCGGGCGGCCCGCTCCACGTAGTCCACGGCGCGGGGGAACATCCGGGCGAGGTGCGGCATGAGCCGGCCCGACTGGCCGGTGGTGGCCCCGTACATCGCGCCCAGCATGGCCACCTTCGCCTGCGGGCGCTCGGTCAGCTCCGAACCCCGCTCCTCGCCGAGGTCCGCGATGGCCTGGTACAGGTCCCGGCCGCGGGACGCGGCGGCCAGGGCGTCGTCGTGGGCCAGCGCCGCCAGGACCCGCGGCTCGAGCTGCGCCGCGTCGGCCACCACGAGCACGCGCCCCGGGTCCGCCCGCACGGCGTCCCGCACCACGTGCGGGATCTGCAGGGCGCCCCCGCCGCGGGCCGACCAGCGGCCGGTGACCACCCCGCCCACCACGTACTCGGGGCGGAAGCGGCCGTCCCGCACCCACGTGGCCAGCCAGTGCCACCCGTTGGCGCTGAGCAGCCGCGCCTGCTTCTTGTGCTCCAGGACGGGCTCGATCAGCGCCTGGCGCTGCGCGGCCAGGCCGGGCACGGCCCGCGCCCACTCGACGAGCTCCCACTGCCGGGTGCTCGTCACATCGATCCCCGCCGCCCGCATCGCCTTGAGCAGCTCCTGCGGGGAGTCCGGGTTCAGGCCGGGGGCGTGCAGGGTCTCCCGCAGCCGGGCCACGGTCTCCTCCATCCGCGGGGGTCGCTCCCCGGGCGCCGGCTCGGGGCCCAGCGCGTCCTCCAGCAGGGCCCGGTGGACGTCCTCGCGCCAGGGCACCCCGGCGTGCTGCATCTCCGCGGCGATCAGCGCGCCCTGGGACTCCGCGGCGAGCAGCAGGGTCAGCCGGCGGGGGTCCACGGCGCCCGCCACCGCGGCGAGCTGGGCGCGCAGCTCGCCGGCCAGCGCCGTCACGTCGGGGCCCGCGGCGCGGGGCAGGTCGAACAGGCTCGACTGGTCCTCGGACGGGGACGGCGGCGGGAGCAGCCCGGGCGCCTCGTCGGCGGGCAGCGGCGCCAGCACCGGCTCGTAGGGCAGCGGGTCCTCGGCGCCGGACCCGTGGGCGGTGGCGGCCGTGGCCAGGATCGCCTGGCACAGCCGCAGGTCGTGGCAGCGCTCCACCCGGGCGCCGGCGGCCAGCAGCTGTGGGTAGACCGCGCCCGTGCGCTCCCAGGTCCAGCGCGGCGGGGTGGACCCGTCCCGCCGGGCGGTCTCCTCGCGGTCGGCGACGAACGCGGCCAGCTCCCCGGCGGGCACGTCGATCCCGGGCCCGTCCGGGGCGCCGGCTCCCGTCAGGACCTGGACCCGGTGCCCGCTCCGGCCCTCCTGCGCTGGTCCCACCACGATGTGCATCCGCCCATTGTCCTGCACGGGTCCGTCACGCTAGGCCGGTGCCCGGACTGCACACGCCACCGGGCCCGCCGGACCCCCGTCTGCCGTCCACAGCGGCGCCCCGGCCGGGACGGACCGGTCCCGTCCGCCCCGACAGTGGGGCCATGAGCACCGCCGCCCACCTCCCCGTCCCGGCCCCTGCGCTGCCCGCCCCCGCCGCCCGGGCGCGCACCGTGCGGCTCGTCAGCGACGACGCCGGGCTGCGCGCCACGGTCGAGCGCATCTGCGCCGCCGCCGGCGCCGACCTGCTGGCCGACCCGCCCGGTGCGGCGTCACAGGGCGCCGCACCGGGCACCGGCGCGGACACCGACCTCGTGGACGTGCGCCACGCCGTGCGGGGCCGGGTCCGGCCGGGCACGGTGCTCGTGGGCCGGCCCGAGGACCCGGGGATCTGGGACCGTGCGGCCGACCTCGGCGGCTGCGCCGTGGCCGTGCTGCCGGACGCCGCCGGGTGGCTCGCCGACCTGCTCACCGCCGGATCCGGCGGCCCGGGCGGCTCGGGCGGTCCGGGTGGCACGGGACGGGTGCTGGGCGTGCTCGGCGCCGTGGGCGGGGCCGGCACCTCCACGCTGGCGTGCTGGCTCGCCGACCGCGCCGCGCGCGAGGACCGGCCGGCCGTGCTCGTGGACGGGGACCGCGCGGGCTGCGGCATCGACGTCCTGCTGGGCCTCGAGGACCAGGACGGTCTGCGCTGGCCGGACCTGCTCCGGATCGCCGGGACGGTGCACGCCGAGCAGCTGTGGCCGGCCATGGCCCGGACGGGGCCGCTGCGCTGGCTCTCCTGGGACCGTTCCCTGCCGGACGGAGCCGCCGCGCCGTACGCCGCCGTGCTCGAGGCGCTGCGCCGGGCGGCGGCCCTCGTCGTCGTGGACCTGGGCCGGGCGGGGCCGGGCGCGGCCGACACAGCGGCCCTGTGCGACGAGGTCCTCGTGCTCATGCCCCGGACGGTGCGCGGCGTGCTGGCCGCGCGGTGGGCCGCGGGCCTCCTGGCGGGCGCCACGACCCGTCTGGTGCCGGCCGGGCTCAACGTGGCCGACGTCGACGACGCCCTCGCCGCGGCCACGACCGGGCTGCCCGTCGCGGGCGCCCTGCGCTTCTCCGGCGCGGTGCCGGAGGCCGCCGAGACGGGCCGCCTGCTCGAGGCGGGCCGCTCGCGCCGGCTCGCCCGGGACGTGGCGGGCCTGCTCGAGGCCGTCGGGGCGTCCCGGTGAGCGCCGCGCTCCCCGGCCGGCAGCCCGTCCTGCCGGGCGCCCTGCTGGACGACGTGCGGGACCGGCTGCTGTCCGCCCCCGGGCCGGTCACGGACGCCGACATCGCCGAGGCCGTGCACGCGAGCGGCCGGGTGCTCGGGGCCGCCGGCACCCTGCGCGCGGTGCAGGCCGTGCGCGCCGAGCTGACCGGCCTCGGCCCCCTCGAGCCGCTGCTGCCGCACCGGGGGCTCACCGACGTCTACGTCAACGGGCCCGAGCAGGTGTGGCTCGAGACCGAGTCCGGGGTGCGCCGGGTCCCGTCCCCCTTCGGCACCGACGCCGAGGTGCGCGCCCTGGCCGTGCGCCTCGTCACCGCCGCGGGACGGCGCCTCGACGCCGCCCACCCGTGCGTGGACGTCCAGACGGCCGCCGGCTACCGGGTGCACGCCGTGCTCCCGCCGATCTCCACGGGCGGGACCCTGCTCTCCGTCCGCTTCCGCAGCACGAGGACCCTGTCCCTGCCGGACCTCGTGGACGCGGGGACCGTCCACCCCGGCACCGCCGAGCTGCTGGTGGGCGCCGTGCGCTCGGGCGCGAACTTCCTGGTCAGCGGCGCCACCGGGGCGGGGAAGACGACCGTCCTCAACGCTCTGCTCTCCTGCGCCCCGGAGCACGAGCGGATCGTGCTCGTCGAGGACGCCGCCGAGCTGCGGCCCGAGCACCCCCACGTGGTCGGTCTCCAGGCGCGCCACGCCAACGCCGAGGGCGCGGGCGGCATCGACCTGGCGGAGCTCGTCCGGCAGGCCCTGCGGATGCGGCCCGACCGGCTCGTGGTGGGGGAGTGCCGCGGCGCCGAGGTCCGCGAGCTGTTCACGGCCCTGAACACCGGCCACGCCGGGGCGGGCACCGTGCACGCCAATTCTGCCGAGGCAGTCCCCGCCCGGCTCTCGGCGCTCGGCGCCCTGGCCGGGATGAGCCGGGACGCCGTCACGCTGCAGGCCGCGAGCGCCCTGGACCTGGTCGTCCACGTGGCCCGAGGGGGCGGGCGCCGCGAGGTGCGGGCCGTGTCCCTGCTCGAGGACCGCGCCGGTGCCCTCGTCGCGGTGCCCGCGGCGGTCCGGGGTCACGACGGAGTGCGTCGTGGTCCCGGCTGGGACGGGCTGTGCGCCCTGCTCGACCGCGCGCCCGCCACCGGCGAGGAACCCGCGGGGCGACGGCCGTGAGCGCTGCCCCGGCCCTTCAGCTGGCCCTCTGCCTGTGCCTCGCCGGGGGCACGGCGGTGCTCCTCGCGGGGCCGGTCCACCGCGTCCGATCGGTCGCGCGGGCCGGCGCCGGCGCGGTCCCCGCGGCGCCGTGGTGGTCCCGGTTCGGCCGGGACGCCGCGGCGGAGGCCGCCGAGTGGATCGCGCTGCTGCGCCGGCTGGCGGCACTGCTGCAGGCGGGCCGGTCCCCGGCGGCCGCCTTCGAGGGAGCCGGCCCCGCCGGGGGCCGGAGTCCCCGCACGGGCACGGGCCGGCACATCGAGCTGCTGTGCACGTCCGTGGCGGCCGCCGCCCGGCTGGGGCTGGGCGTCTCGACCGCCCTGGCGGGGGTGCCGGCCCCGGAGCTCGGCCACCGTCCGCTGGAGCGGCAAGCCGTCGCCACCACGGCCGAGCTCTCCCTGTGCTGGGAGGTCTCCGAGCGCACCGGCGCGCCTCTCGCCGCTCTGCTCGGCGGCCTCGCCGACGCCCTCGAGGCGGAGCTGGACGCCGAGGCGGCACGCGGCACCGCGCTGGCCGGTCCCCGCTCCACCGTCCGGATCCTGACCTGGCTCCCGGTCCTCGGGATCGGGCTGGGCATGCTCATGGGCGTCGACCCCCTGCGCACGCTCCTCACCACGCCGTGGGGACTGACCGCCCTCGTGGCCGGGGCCGTGCTCACGGCTCTCGGACGGGTGTGGACGCGCACGCTGATCGGCCGCGCCGAGGCGGTGGGGGCGCGATGACCGACCTCACCGCAGCCGCCGCCGGGCTGCTCCTGCTGGCCGCCGCGGTGCTGGCCGGCCTCCCGTCCCGCGCCAGACTCCGGGGGACGCCCCGCCCGGCCGCGGTCCGCCGACGCCCGCCCGGAGCCCACGTCTCCGCGGGGGTCCTCGTGGAGCTCACCGCCGCCATGCTGGACGCCGGTCTGCCGCTCGGGGAGGCCGTGGCCGTGCTGGGCGGGAGCCGCAAGGACGACACCGGGGCCGCCCTGGAAGGGGTGGGCTCCCGGTTGCGGCTGGGGCTCCCGTGGCACACGGCGTGGGCCTCGGCGGGAGAGCTGCCGGCGCACCTGGCCGACTACCGCGAGGCGCTCACGTTCACCGCGACCTCCGGGGCGCCCTCGGCCCGGAGCCTGCGCTCGCAGGCCGCCCAGGTCCGGCGGGCGGCCTACCGGCGGGCGGAGCGGGCCGCGGAGTCGCTGTCCGTCCAGCTCGTCCTGCCGCTGGGACTGTGCTCCCTGCCGGCCTTCGTCTGCTGGGGCGTCCTGCCGGTCGTGCTGGGACTCGTCCCCGAGGTGTTCGGATGACGCCCCGCGCCCAGAGCCGCGGGCCCCCGCGCCCGGTCCGCCCCGCACCGGATCCCCGCCCCGCCCGCCGGGGCGCGGACCGGCGCCCCGGTGCCGCGCCGTCCGTGCGCCGCCGCCGGACCGTACCGCGCGTCCTGCACCCGCTCGTCAGGTGCCTCCCGTCCCGTCCGGCTCGTCCGGTACAGCCCGTCCAGCACCTGTCCGTGCTGCATCTGCTCGTCCTGCATCTGCTCGTCCTGCACCGAAAGGAACGTCATGTCCCAGCACCAGATCGCACCGTCCCGTCCCGCCCGGAAGCGCCGCAGCCTCCCGGGGCTCGACCCGGGAGCCCTCACCGGGGGCCGCACCGCCGCGCCGTCCGCCCGCGGGACCACCAGGCCCCGTCCGCTCGCCCGGACCGGGGACGCGGACCTCGGCGCCACCACCGTGGAGTACGCCATGGTGGTGCTCGCCGCCGCGGCCTTCGGCGGCGTCATGGCCGCGGTGCTGTCCTCCGGCCAGGTGCGCGAGCTCCTGACCGCGATCATCGAGAAGGCGCTCGGCGTCTGAGCGTCCGCCCCTCGCAGGGGTCCGTGGCGCCCTCCCCGGCGCCACGGGCCCCTGCGGGTGCTCGCCGTCCCGTCCGGCCGCCGCACCGCGCGGCCACGCACCGTGTTCCCATGAGGAGTCCGCCATGCCCGCCGACCGTCCCCGTTGCTGTGCGCGATGTCGTTCTCGCTCTCGTCCGGTTCGTCGACCCCGTCCCTGTCCTTCCTGCCGACGCCCCGGTTCCCGTCCCGCTTCCCCGCCCGGCTCCCGCTCCGGGCCCGGGCCACGGCCCGCCCCGCCGGACCACGGCGCCGTCACCGCCGAGACCGCAGTGCTCCTGCCCGCCCTCGTGCTGCTCCTGGCGGTTCTCCTCGCGGCCGCCGCGGCCGGGATGACCCTGATCCGGTACGAGGAGGCCGCGCGGGCCTCGGCCCGGGCCGCCGCCCGCGGCGAGAGCGCCGCCGTGGTCCGCTCCACGGCGCTGCGCGTGGCCGGGGAGGACGCCGCGATCCGCCTGGGCGGGAACGCCGGGACGGTCACCGTCACCGTCACCGGGCCCGCTCCCGGCGTCCTCGGGACCTGGGGCGGCTGGGAGCTGCGCGCGGACGCCTCCGCCGAGACGGAGGGAGCCGGCGCCGCCGGTGGGCACGGTGGCTGAGCGCGCGGTGCGGGGAGAGCCGGAACGGCCCCGCCGCGGTCGTGACCGGGACGGTGACCGGGGGAGCGGCACCGTGCACGCGCTGACCCTCACCCTGGTGCTGGGCGTGCTGCTGCTGACCGTGCTGCTGCTCGCCCAGGCAGGGATCGCGACCCACCGCGCCGGCAAGGCCGCCGACCTCGCGGCGCTCGCCGCCGCCGACACCGCCCGTGGACTCGTGGCCGGCGACCCGTGCGGCACCGCCGAGCGCGTGGCCCGGGACAACGGGGCGCTGCTCGAGCTGTGCGAGCTCGTGGAGCCGGGGCGCGTCGTCGTCGACGTGCGCACCACCGTGGTCCTCGACGGGCCGCTCGCCCGGATCGGGGCCGCCCGCGGCGTGTCCCGGGCGGGGCCACCGGAGGTCTCCGGTGCGCCGTGAGGGATCAGGTCCCGGGGGCGTCGTGCAGCACCGCGTCGATCAGCCGCACCGCGCCGGCCTTGTCCAGCGGGTTGTTGCGGTTGCCGCACTTGGGGGACTGCACGCAGGACGGGCACCCGTGCTCGCACTCGCACGAGGAGATCGCCTCCCGGGTGGCGCGCAACCACGCGACCGCCGTGGCGTAGCCGCGCTCCGCGAAGCCCGCGCCGCCGGGGTGGCCGTCGTAGACGAAGACCGTGGGCAGCTCCGTGTCGGCGTGCAGCGCCGTCGACAGCCCGCCCACGTCCCAGCGGTCGCACGAGGCCACGAGCGGGAGCAGGCCGATCGCGGCGTGCTCGGCCGCGTGCAGCGCCCCGGGGACGTCGGACTCCTCGATCCCCGCGCCGGTCAGCACGGCACCCGGCACGGTGAACCAGACGGACTTCGTGAACAGGTCCCGGGCCCCGAGGTCGAGGGGCTCCTCGCCCAGCACCTCGTTGGAGATCACCGCCTTGCGCTGGAACGAGACCACCTTCGTGGTGACCTGCACCTGGCCGAAGTGGACGGTCACCGGTCCCCAGCCCTCCGCGCGCTCCTCGGCGACCACGCTCACCTGCGTGATGTCCCGGGCGGTGGTGTAGAAGTCGGGGTTCGCCCGGGTCACGGCGGCGACCGAGCCCGCCTCGTCGAGCTCGTCCACGATGTAGGTCCGGCCCTGGTGCACGTACACGGCCCCCGGGTGGGCCTGGTAGTGGGACTGGGGGGAGTCCATCGTGCCGAGCACCGCGCCGGTGTCCGTCTCGATGATCCGGACCGGCCCGCCGCCGTCCGAGCGCAGCGACACCATTCCCGCCGCGGACTGGGGGTGCGTCCAGAACCACCCGCTCGGCCGGCGGCGCAGGTGACCGCTCGCCACGAGCGAGCCGAGCACCTCCGGGGCGGTGGGCCCGAAGCTGCCGACCTCCTCCGCGCGCAGCGGCTGCTCGGCCGCGGCCGCGCACAGGTGCGGGGCCAGCACGTAGGGGTTCGACGGGTCGAAGACCGTGGCCTCGACGTCCACGTCGAAGATCGCCTCCGGGTGGTTCACCAGATACGTGTCGAGGGGGTCGTCACCGGCCACGAAGGCCGCCAGGGCCTCCTGCCCGGCCCTTCCCGCCCGGCCGATCTGCTGGAAGAAGGACGCGCGGGTGCCGGGCCACCCCGCCACGACCACGGCGTCCAGCCCGGCCACGTCGATGCCGAGCTCGAGGGCGGAGGTGCTGGCGATCCCGAGCAGCCGCCCGTCCCGCAGCGCCTCCTCGAGCTCCCGACGCTCCTCGGGGAGGAACCCGGAGCGGTAGGCCGCCACCCGGTGGGCCAGCGAGGGGTCGACCTCCTCCAGCTGGCGGTGGGCGATCTGGGCGATCGTCTCCGCGCCGCGGCGGGACTTGATGAACGCGATGGTGCGGACCTGACGGAGCACCAGGTCCGTGAGCATGTCGGCCGTCTCGGCCAGGGCGGTGCGGCGCACCGGGGCGTCGTTCTCACCGCCGCCGTCCGTCTGCTCCGGTTCCCAGAGCACCACGGTGACCGGCCCGTGCGGGGAGAAGTCCGTGGTCACCGGCGTCACGTCGGCCTCCGGGACCCCGACGAGGCGGGCGAAGGAGGCGTGCGGCTCGAAGGAGGTCGCGGACGCCCCGATGAAGACCGGGTCCGCCCCGTACGTGCGGCAGATCCGGCGCAGCCTCCGCATGAGGTTGGCCACGTGCGAGCCGAAGACGCCCCGGTACGAGTGCGCCTCGTCCACCACGACGTACTTCAGGCGGCGGAAGAACCGGGACCAGCGTGCGTGGTTGGGCAGCACCCCGTAGTGCAGCATGTCCGGGTTGCACAGCACCACGTCGGCGTGGTCCCGGACCCAGCGGCGCTCCGCGGGGTCGGTGTCGCCGTCGTAGGTCGCGGCCCGCAGGGTCGGCAGGCCGAGCGCGTCCAGGCCCTTGAGCTGGTCGGCGGCCAGAGCCTTGGTGGGGGACAGGTACAGGGCCGTGGCCTCGTCCGGGTGGTGGATCATGCCCGGGTTCGCCAGCGCCGCGAGCCGTCCCCGGTGCACGGCGTCGGCCACGGGCGCCTGGTAGGCCAGGGACTTCCCGGACGCGGTCCCCGTGGCGACCACCACGTGCCGGGGGGCCAGCATCGCCTGGACCTGGTGCAGGTACGGCGCGTGCACGCCGAGCCGTTCGTAGGCCGCGACCACGTCCGGGTGGAGGTGCTCGGGCCACGGCGCCGTCACGGCGTCCCGGTCGGGGATCTCCCGGACGTGGCGCACCTGCTCCGGCGCGTCGCCGCGGCCGAGCAGGGGGATCAGGGAGACGTGGTCGGAGGACGGCACCGGTTCATTGTGCCACCGCCGTCCCGGCGGCCCCACCGGTCGAGGGGCCGCCGGGACGGCGGTGCGCGGGAGCGGCCCGGGGCCTCAGCCCTGCGCGGGCGCGGCGCCGGTCCGCCGGTGCACGCGGGCCTCCCAGGGCCGCAGCAGCCCCTCGTCACCGGGGGCGACGACGTCGGCGCGGTTGCCGATCAGCAGCTCGGTTCCGGCCCAGCCCTCGGGCAGGTCCGCGCGGACCTCCTCGCCCGAGACGTTGGCCAGCACCAGCAGCTCCACGTCGTCCAGGCGGCGGGTGAAGGCGTAGAGCTGCTCGTGGTGGGACAGCAGCATCGTGAAGTCGCCCAGGGCCACCACGGGCTCGGTGTGCCGCAGCTCGATCAGGCGCCGGTAGTGGTGGAACACGGATTCCGGGTCGGCCCGGGCGGTCTCGGCGTTGACCACGTCGTGGTCGGGGTTGACCGCGATCCACGGGGTCCCGGTGCTGAACCCGGCGTTCGCACCGCCGGTCCACTGGACCGGGGTGCGGGCGTTGTCCCGGCTCGACCAGCGCAGTCCCGCCAGCACGGTCTCCGGGTCCGCGCCGGCGGCCACGGCGTGGCGGTAGTGGTTGACCGACTCGATGTCGCGGAAGTCCTCGATCGTGGCGAAGGGGGCGTTGGTCATGCCCAGCTCCTCGCCCTGGTACACGTACGGCGTGCCCCGGTGCAGGTGCAGCAGCGTGGCCAGGCACGTGGCCGAGGCCACCCGGTGCTCAGGGCCGTCGTCCCCGAAGCGGGACACTGCGCGGGGCTGGTCGTGGTTGTTCCAGTACAGGGAGTTCCAGCCGACCTCCTCCAGGCCCTCCTGCCACCGGCCCAGCGAGGCCTTGAGGTCGGTGAGCCGCAGGGGGCGGGGGTCGAACTTCCCGCCGGGGCCGTGGTCGAGGCCCACGTGCTCGAACTGGAAGACCATGTCCACCTCGCCCCGGGCCGGATCGGTGAACAGCTGGGCCTGCTCCACGGTGACGCCCGGCATCTCGCCCACGGTGATGAGCTCCGCGTCCCGGCCCGCGAAGACCTCGCGGTGCATCTCCTGGAGGAACTCGTGGATCCGGGGACCGCAGAGATAGGAGGCCGACCCGTCGCCCCAGGGCGTTCCGTCCACCGGCGGCCCGTCGTGCAGGTGGCCGTCGTCGGCGACGTCCTTGCTGATCATGTTGATGACGTCCATGCGGAAGCCGTCCACCCCGCGGTCCAGCCACCAGCGCATCATGGCGTACACGGCCGCCCGCACCTGCGGGTTCTCCCAGTTGAGGTCCGGCTGCTTGGTCGAGAACAGATGCAGGTAGTACTCGCCCGAGGCCTCGTCCAGCTCCCAGGTCGAGCCGGAGAAGAAGCTCTGCCAGTTGGTCGGCTCCGCGCCGGGGGCGCCGGGCTCCATGCCCTGGCGGGGTGCCCGCCACCAGTACCAGTCCCGCTTGGGGGAATCGGGGGAGGAGCGGGACTCGACGAACCACGGGTGCTCGTCGGAGGTGTGGTTGACCACGAGGTCCATCACCAGCTTCATCCCGCGTCCGTGCACGGCGGCGAGCAGCTCGTCGAACTGCTCCAGGGTGCCGAAGGCCGGGTCGATGTCCTGGTAGTCGCTGATGTCGTAGCCGTTGTCGTCCTGCGGGGAGCGGTAGATCGGAGAGAGCCAGAGAACGTCCACGCCCAGGTCCTGCAGGTGGTCCAGGTGGGCGATGATGCCGCCGAGGTCGCCGATGCCGTCGCCGTCGGAGTCGGCGAAGGAGCGGGGGTAGATCTGATAGACGACCGCGTCGGTCCACCACGCGGGGGCGTCCCCGGCGCCGCTGCCGGTGCCGGGCCGCTGGGCGGTGATGTTCTGCTGCTGGGGGTCGCTGCTCATTCGGCTGCTCCTCGGGTGACGCCGCGGACGGGCCGGCCGGGGGAGGGGAACGGCACACCAGGGTGGCAGTGCCGCGGCTCCGGTGCGACCGGTCTCGGTACCCGACCAGTCTGCTCGAACGGTGTGCTCCGGCGACACCGCCGCCGCCCGGTACAGTTCAACACTTTTCCACATACAGTATGTTCAATTGAACATGATGCGGACAGCACGGCCCCGCGCACCCCTGGTGCCACCACACCGAACTGTCCGCCGACCGCGGGAGGAACGATGACCGAGATGCTTCCCGACCGCCGGAGGCGGGAGATCCTCGACCGTGTGCGCGCGGCCGGTGCCGTGCGGGTCGCCGACCTGGTCGCGGAGCTCGGTGTCTCCGACATGACGGTGCGCCGGGACCTGGACCGGTTGGCCAGGGACGGGGAGCTGCAGAAGGTGCACGGCGGGGCGAAGCTGCCCGCGGGGTCCTCGGCCGCCGAGCCCGGCTTCGCGCACAAGTCCGAGCTGCAGCTGCCGGAGAAGGCGGCGATCGCCGCCGCCGCGGAGTCCATGGTGGAGCCGGGGATGTCGGTCTCGCTGAACTCCGGGACCACCACCTTCGCTCTGGCCCGCGCCCTGCGCCGCGTTCCCGGCATCACGGTGGTGACGAACTCCCCGCGCATCGCCGACGTGCTCCAGGACGCGCCCGCCACGGGACAGACCGTGGTCCTCACCGGCGGGGTGCGCACTCCCTCGGACGCCCTGGTGGGCCCGCTGGCCACCGCGGCCCTGCGCACCCTGCACGTGGACCTGTGCTTCCTGGGCGTGCACGGGCTGTCCGACCGGGACGGGCTGACCACTCCGAACATGATGGAGGCCGAGATCAACCGCCTCTTCCTCCAACGCTGCGACCGCAGCGTGGTGCTGGCCGACTCCACGAAGTGGGGCCTGTCCGGGCTCTACCGCATCGCCGGTCTCGAGGAGGTCGACACCGTGGTGACCGACGACGGGCTCGACGCCGCGGCCCGCGAGACCTTGCGCCACCACATTTCCGACCTGCGACTGGAGCCCGTCCGATGACCTCTCCCGCCCCCGCCGAGCGCGCCACTGCCCAGCGCGCCACTGCCGAGCGCGCCACCGCACTGCTGATCGCGCACCGGACCCACCACCTCGCCGACGGGCGGGAGGCCGTGTTCTTCTCCGACCGCGGCACCCTGCCCGTGGAGCACGTCGTGGACCGCCGGCCCCTGGACGCCCGCTCCGGCGGCGGCGAGGTGCGCTTCGACCGGCTGACGGGGGAGTGGGTGGCGGTGGCCGCCCACCGCCAGGCGCGGACCTATCTGCCCCCGGCCGACCAGTGCCCGCTGTGCCCGTCCGTGGGCGGGCGGGAGTCGGAGATCCCGGCGGAGGACTTCGACGTCGTCGTCTTCGAGAACCGCTTCCCCTCCCTGGGCCCGGAGCTCGGCGAGCTCCCGGCACCCGGGCCCACGGAGGAACGGGAGCTGTGGGGCGCACCCGCCCCCGCGTACGGGCGGTGCGAGGTGGTGGTGTTCACGCCCGAGCACCAGGGCTCCTTCGCGTCCCTGCCCCCCGAGCGGGCGCGCACCGTGGTGGAGGCCTGGGCCCAGCGCACCGAAGCGCTCTCGGCGATGCGGGGCGTCCGGCACGTGTTCCCCTTCGAGAACCGGGGCGAGCAGATCGGGGTGACCCTGCACCACCCGCACGGGCAGATCTACGCCTACCCCTACCCCGCTCCGCACGCCGCCCGGCTGGCCGCCCGCTCCAGGGTCCACCTGGCCGCCACGGGGCGGGCCCTGATGGGCGAGGTCCTGGCCGACGAGACCGCCTCCGGGGACCGGATGGTGCTGGCGGGCGAGCACTTCTCCGCCTACGTGCCCTACGCCGCGCGCTGGCCCCTGGAGGTCCACCTCGTCCCGCACCGGCAGGTCCCGGACCTCGCCGCGCTCACGGGGGAGGAGCGGGACGAGCTGGCGGTCCTCTACCGCGATCTGGTGCAACGGGTGGACCGGCTCTACGACACGCCGACCCCCTACATCGCCGCCTGGCACCAGACCCCCGTCACGCCCGCGGACCGGGAGGCCGGCTGGTTGCACCTGCAGCTCACCAGCCCGCGCCGGGCGGAGGACAAGCTGAAGTTCCTGGCCGGCTCCGAGGCCGCCATGGGGGCGTTCATCAACGACGTCACCGCCGAGCAGACCGCCGCACGCCTGAGGGAGGCCGCACGATGACGCGCCGACAGACCGCTCCGCCGCCCGCGCACGACGACGCCGTCCGAGCCGGGCAGCTCGCCCGGCGCTTCGCGGAGGTGTACGGCCACGCCCCCGACGGCGTGTGGCGGGCCCCGGGCCGGGTGAACCTCATCGGGGAGCACACCGACTACAACGACGGCTTCGTGCTCCCGTTCGCCATCGACCGCTCCGCCATGGTCGCCGTCCGGCTGCGCCGCGGCCCCGGGTCGGCGCAGGAGCACGAGCAGGAGCGCGGGCAGGAGCTCGGAGGGGAGAAGGAGCACGCGCAGGAGCCCGGACCGGAGCACGGAGAGGGACAGGAGCCGGCCGCACACGACGTCGTCGACCTGGCGTCCACCTGGGCCCCGGACGGCTCCGGGCTGTCCCGGGCCCGGTTCCGGGTCCCCGACCTGGCCCCGGGGACGGTGCCCGGGTGGGGGGCCTATCCGGCCGGGGTCGTGCACGTGCTCGCCGGCCTCGACGGGGTGCAGGTGCCCGGCTTCGAGCTGCTGCTGGACTCGACCGTCCCGGTGGGTGCGGGCCTGTCCTCCTCCCACGCCGTGGAGGTCGCCACGATCGTGGCGCTCGACGACCTGCTGGGGTTGGGCCTGGACCGCCCTGCGATGGCGCGGCTGACGCAGCGGGCGGAGAACGAGTTCGTCGGGGCCCCGACCGGGATCATGGACCAGTCGGCCTCTCTGCGGGCCCGGGCCGGTGCCGCGCTGTTCCTGGACTGCCGCAGCCAGGAGGCCGAGCTCGTGCCGCTGCCGGTGGCCGAGCACGGGCTCGCGGTGCTGGTGCTCGACACGGGAGTCGCCCACTCCCACGCCGACGGCGGCTACGCCGCGCGCCGCGCCGCCTGCGAACGCGGGGCCGCCGCCCTCGGCGCGGCCTCCCTGCGCGACGTCCCGGAACAGGCCGACCTGACCGGGCTCGACGAGGAGACCGCCCGCCGGGTCCGGCACGTGCTGAGCGAGAACCGCCGGGTGCTGGAGACCGTCGAGCGGCTGCGGGCCGGGGACGTCACCGGCATCGGGGAGCTGCTGACCGCCTCCCACGCCTCGCTGCGGGACGACTACGAGGTGTCCTGCCCGGAGCTGGACCTCGCCGTGGACACCGCGCTGGCCGCGGGGGCCGTGGGCGCGCGGATGACCGGCGGCGGCTTCGGCGGCTCGGCGATCGCCCTCGTCCCCGGGGCGCGGGCGGAGCAGGTCCGGAGCGCCGTCGCGGAGGCCTTCGCGGACGAGGGCCTCCGGGCGCCGGACGTCTTCGCCGTCGTGCCGGGGGAGGGCGCCGGCCGGGTGCGGTGACGGGCTCCGCCCGGAGCCGCCGGTCACGAACATGACACGGGTCACGTCCGCGGAGGCCGCGTGCCAGAATGACCGCATGAGCAACCCCATGAACATCTCCGGGCACAACCCCGACAAGGAGGCCCGGGCGCACCGGCCCCCGGTCACGGAGCTGTCCCCGGAGCAGTGCTGGGAGCACCTCTACAGCGCGCGCTTCGGCCGGATCGCCACCATGGACGGCGACGAGATCGAGATCACCCCGATCAACCTCGTGGCCGACGACGAGAAGATCTACTTCCGCACGGCCAGGGGCACCAAGCTGCTGCACCTGATGCTCAACGAGCACGTCGCCGTGCAGGTCGACCAGGCGCAGGGCGGGGAGGCGTGGTCCGTGATCGTGCGCGGCACGGCCCGTCAGCTGACCGACCCGGAGGAGACCGCCCGGGTGGACGAGCTGCCGCTGCGGCCGTGGGTCGAGACCACCAAGCTCGAGTACGTCGAGGTGGTCCCCCGGAAGGTCACCGGCCGCGTGTTCCATCTGGGCCACTGACCCGGCGCCCCGTGCCGGGGGCCGCACTGGGGCCCGGCGCCGGGGGCCCCGCCGCGCTTGTAGCCTTGACCCGTGGCACAGCACCGGATCGTCCTGCACTACGTCTTCACCCTGCTTCCCGACCCCACGGCCGTGATGCTCTGGCAGCGCGCCCTGTGCGAGGGCCTGGGCCTGCGCGGTCGGATCATCGTCTCCCCGGACGGTCTCAACGCCACCGTGGGCGGTGAGGTCGGGGCGCTCAAGCGCTACGTCCGGAGCACCCGCTCCTACCCCGGTTTCCGGGACACGGTGTTCAAGTGGTCCGACGGCTCGGCCGAGGACTTCCCGCGGCTGTCGGTCAAGGTCCGGGACGAGCTCGTCTCCTTCGGCGCGCCCGGCGAGCTCGAGGTCGACGAGCACGGCGTCGTCGGCGGCGGCACCCGACTGTCCCCCGCCGAGGTGGACGAGCTCGTGGCCCGCCGCGGCGAGGACGTCGTGTTCTTCGACGGCCGCAACGCCCACGAGGCGCGGATCGGGCGCTTCCGCGGGGCCGTGGTCCCGGACGTGGCGCACACCCGCGACTTCGTGGCCGAGCTGGACTCCGGGAAGTACGACCACCTCAGGAGCCGGCCCGTGGTCACCTACTGCACCGGCGGGATCCGCTGCGAGGTGCTCTCCGCTCTGATGCGCAACCGGGGCTTCGAGGAGGTCTACCAGCTCGACGGCGGCATCGCCGAGTACGGCCGCGAGCGCGGGGACCGGGGGCTGTGGGAGGGATCCCTCTACGTCTTCGACCGGCGCATGCACGTGCGGTTCACCCCGGCCGCGGTCACGATCGGGCGCTGCGACCGGTGCGCCGGCCCCGCGAACCGCTTCGTGAACTGCGCGGACGCGTCCTGCCGCGCCCTCGTCCTCGCGTGCCCCGCCTGCCAGGCGGAGCACCCGCAGCTCACGTGTCCCGCGGGGTGCGGGACCGCCCCGGCGTCCGACGACGACGCCCCGGTCGCCTCCCTGCCCGCCCCGGGCCTCATGCCCACGCCGGGGGGCGCAGCGTGAGCCCGCACGGCACCGGTCCCTCCGCGGTCCCGGCCTTCTCCCGGGTCCCGGGAACCCCGGTCTCCGACGACCCGCGGGCGCCGGCGGAGCTGCACGACGCCCTCCGCCGGACGGGCTTCACCCACGACCGCGTGGCGGAGCTGCTGGGCGAGGCCGCGATGGACGCGCTCGCACGGGACCAGGCGGTGCCGGCCCTGCGGGTGCTCGAGCCGGCCCTCCGCACGCCCGGGCACCCGGACCGGGGTCTCGCCGGGATCGTCGCCCTCTTCCTGCTGGGGCGCACCGTCCCCGCGGAGGCGCTCGCCCCCGCCCCGGTGCGCCCGGAGCAGCTCCTGGCCCTGGGCCTCGCCGAGGAGACGGCCGGCGGCCTGCGCTCCACCGTGGACCTGCGCCCCCACGCCTCCGACGACGGGACGGAGCTGTACGTCGCGAGCGACCTCGGCGAGTCCCAGCGGCCCGGCGTGCTGCGCCGCGACCACGTGCTGGGCATCGGGCAGGCGTCCCTGACGCTGGCGCAGACGACCGACCGCCGCCGGGTGGGCCGCGCCCTGGACCTGGGGACCGGCTGCGGCATCCAGACGTTCCACCTGCTCGCCCACGCGGGGCACGTGACCGCGACCGACGTCTCGGACCGGGCGCTGGGCTTCACCCGGTTCAACCTGCTGCTCAACGCCCGGGCCCTGGGCGTCGACCCCGGCCGGCTCGAGGACCGGGTGAGCCTGCGGGCGGGCTCCCTGCTGGACCCCGTGCGCGGCGAGCAGTTCGACCTCGTGGTGTCCAACCCGCCGTTCGTCATCACCCCGCGCCCCGCCGGGGAGAGCCCGCAGGACCGCTACACCTACCGGGACGGCGGACTGGCGGGGGACCGGATCGTGGCCGACCTCGTGCGCGAGCTGCCCGGGGTCATGGCCCCCGGGGCCACCGCCCACCTGCTCGGCAACTGGGAGGTGCTCGCCCCGCGGTCCGGGGACGCGCGGCCGGCCGCCGAGCGCTGGTCGCTGCGGCCCGAGCAGTGGGTCCCCGAGGGCATCGACGCGTGGTTCGTCCAGCGGGAGCTGGCCACTCCGGAGGAGTACGCCGAGACGTGGCTGCGGGACGCGGCAGAGTCCCGCGACCTCGACCGCTACGAACGCGCCTACCGCGCCTATCTCGACGACTTCGCCGCCCGCGGCGTCGAGGCCGTGGGCTTCGGGATGATCCGCCTCCGCCGCCCCGGCCGGACCCGTCCCGGGGACGTGCTCCGCCGCTTCGAGCACGTCCCCCACCCGGTCCAGCAGCCGCTCGCCCCCGCGCTCGCGGCGACGTGGGAGCGGGCCGACTGGCTCGCGGCGCACCCGCAGGACTGGCCGGACACCCGGCTCGTGGCCGCCGAGGACGTCACCGAGGAACGCCACCAGCGCCCCGGTGCGGAGCACCCCGGCGTGATCCTGCTCCGGCAGGGGGCCGGGCTGCGCCGGACCGTGGTGCTCTCGAGCGAGGCCGCGGGCTTCGCCGGGGCCTGCGACGGCGAGCTGAGCGCCCGGCAGATCCTCGGGGCGCTCGCCGCCCTGCTGGACTGGTCGGGCGACGAGCGGCAGCGGCTGACCGAGGAGGTCCGCCACCTCGTGCTCGACGGCTTCCTCGTGCCGCAGGAGCCGGTGCCGTCCCCGGCGTGAGCACCGTCCTGCGCGCAGGACGGGTGCGCAGGACGGGTGCGCGGGACGGGTGCGCAGGACGGCGCGCGGAGGGAGTCGCGCCGTGCGGGGGCGTGGGCCGGGAAGCCCCGGGCCGAGCCGTTGTGGGCGGATGAGCAGGCGGCGCCGCGGCGCCGGGGGTGGAAGGATGGGGGCATGAGCATCGGAGACAACCTGAACCCCATCAAGACCCTGGACAAGGACACCGTCTGGGAGCTCCTCGAGAAGCACCCGTTCGGCCGGCTCGCCGTGGAGGCCGCCGGACTGGTGGACATCTTCCCGGTGAACTACGTGGCCCACCAGCACAAGCTGTACTTCCGCACCGCGCAGGGGTCCAAGCTCTCGAGCCTCATCGTCAACGACCAGGTGGCGTTCGAGATCGACGAGGTCTCGGAGGACGACGTCGTGCGCTCCGTGGTGGTCCACGGGCGGGCCCGCCGGCTCGAGACGCGCGCGGAGGTGGACGCCGCGGAGGAGCTGCCGCTGAAGCCGTGGGCGCCCACGCTCAAGTACAACTTCGTGGTCATCGACGTGGAGACCGCCACCGGCCGCGAGTTCACGATCGGCGAGGAGCCCGAGCGCTACCCCTCCTGAGCCCGGCACCGGCCGCCCGGACCCGCCCGCGCGCCGGGCGACCGGGCGCCCCGCCCGGGGCCGCCGTCGTCCCCGGGGGCACCGCCGCGCGGGGGTTGACGGCGGTGAGGCGTTATGGTGGAGCGCAACGGCGGGCCGACGTCCGCCCGTTCGACCCGACGTCCAGCAGCGCCGCGGCCCGCGGCACCGCGGACCGCAGCAAGGAGTACCGTGCCAACGAAGGCCACCCAGAGCCCGGGAACGGGCAAGAGCCTGCTCATCGTGGAGTCCCCCTCCAAGGTCAAGACCATCGCCGGGTACCTCGGCGACGCCTACGAGGTCGAGTCCTCGATGGGGCACATCCGTGACCTCCCGCAGCCCTCGGAGCTGCCGGCGGAGCTCAAGAAGGGGCCCTACGGCAAGTTCGCGGTGGACGTGGAGCACGGCTTCGAGCCGTACTACGTGGTCAACCCGGACAAGAAGAAGAAGGTCACCGAGCTCCGGCGCAAGCTCAAGGACGCCGACGCCCTCTACCTCGCCACCGACGGCGACCGCGAGGGGGAGGCCATCGCGTGGCACCTCCTGGAGGTGCTCAAGCCCAAGATCCCCGTCTACCGGCTGACCTTCTCCGAGATCACCCGCGAGGCCATCGAGCGGGCCTTCGGGGAGCTGCGCGAGCTGGACCAGGACCTGGTCGACGCGCAGGAGACCCGGCGCATCCTGGACCGGCTCTACGGCTACGAGATCTCCCCGGTGCTGTGGCGCAAGATCGCCTCGGGCCTGTCCGCCGGGCGCGTGCAGTCCGTGG
This sequence comes from uncultured Kocuria sp., assembly GCF_947500125.1. Taxonomy (GTDB): domain Bacteria; phylum Actinomycetota; class Actinomycetes; order Actinomycetales; family Micrococcaceae; genus Kocuria. Next base: position 121,776 of record NZ_CANMRA010000007.1, read on the forward strand.
CCACGCGCCTGGTCGTGGAGCGGGAGCGCCAGCGCATGGCGTTCGTGCCCGCCGACTACTGGGACCTCAGCGGGACGTTCGCCCGCACCGACGGCGAGGACGCCGGCACCGCCTTCAGCGCCCGGCTCTCCTCCGTGGACGGCAAGCGGGTGGCCGGGGGCCGCGACTTCGGGGACGACGGCGTGCTCAAGGGCGCCGCCGACAAGCTCGCGCACCTGGACGAGCAGGCGGCCCGCGAGCTGGCCGTCGGCCTCGAGGACGCGGCGTTCGCGGTCCGGTCGCTGGAGACCAAGCCGTACACCCGCCGCCCGGCCGCGCCGTTCACGACCTCCACGCTGCAGCAGGAGGCCGCGCGCAAGCTGCGCTTCACCTCCCGCACCACCATGCAGGTGGCGCAGAAGCTGTACGAGAACGGCTACATCACCTACATGCGCACCGACTCCGTGGCGCTGTCCGACCAGGCGGTCACGGCCGCCCGGCGCCAGGCCACGGAGCTCTACGGCGCCGACTTCGTGCCCGGCTCCCCGCGGCTCTACAGCTCCAAGTCGAAGAACGCCCAGGAGGCGCACGAGGCCGTGCGCCCCGCGGGGGACTCCTTCCGCACCCCGAACCAGGTCCGCGGCGAGCTCTCCGCGGACGCCTACCGGCTCTACGAGCTGATCTGGAAGCGCACCGTGGCCTCCCAGATGGCCGACGCCAAGGGGTCGACGGCGACCGTGCGGCTCGGGGCGACCTCGTCCACGGGCCGGGACGCCGAGTTCTCCGCGTCCGGCACCGTCATCACGTTCCGCGGCTTCCTGGCCGCCTACGAGGAGGGCCGGGACGAGGACCCCGCCACCGACAAGGACGGCGGCAAGGACGGCAAGGACGGCGACAAGCGGCTCCCGCGGATGGCGGAGGGCGACCGCCTGGACGCCACCGACGTCGAGGCCGACGGGCACCGCACCTCGCCCCCGCCGCGCTACACCGAGGCGTCCCTCGTCAAGGTCCTCGACGAGCTCGGCATCGGCCGGCCCTCGACCTACGCGGCCGTCATCTCCACGATCATGGACCGCGGCTACGTCCGGGTGCGCGGCTCCGCGCTGATCCCCTCGTGGACCGCGTTCTCCGTGGTGCGCCTGCTCGAGGAGCACTTCTCCGACTACGTGGACTACGACTTCACGGCGGAGATGGAGGAGGGCCTCGACCGGATCGCCCGCGGTGAGGAGGACAGCACCGACTGGCTGCAGGACTTCTACTTCGGCTCCCAGGGCCACGAGAACGGGCTCAAGCCCATCGTGGACGACCTCGGCGAGATCGACGCCCGCGCCGTGAACTCGATCCCCGTGACCGAGGACATCACCCTGCGGGTCGGCAAGTTCGGCCCCTACCTCGAGATCGCCGGGGCCCTGGACCCGGAGACCGGGGAGCTCACCGACCCGATCCGGGCGAACGTGCCGGAGGACCTCGCCCCCGACGAGCTCACGCCCGACAAGGCCCGCGAGCTCATCGAGACCGGCAAGGCGGACGGCCGGGAGCTCGGCCGCGACCCCGTGACCGGGCGCGCCATCGTGGCCAAGGACGGCCGCTACGGGCCCTACGTCACCGAGGTGATCCCCGAGCCCACCGCCGAGGAGCTCGCGGCCCAGCCCGTCGAGTACTACAAGAACGGCAAGCCCAAGCCCCCGAAGAAGCCGGTCAAGGAGAAGCCCCGCACGGGCTCCCTGCTGTCCACGATGACCCTGCAGGACGTGACCCTCGAGGACGCCCTCAAGATCCTGTCCCTGCCGCGCACGCTGGGCACGGACGCCGAGGGCAACGAGATCACGGTGCAGAACGGCCGGTTCGGCCCCTATCTCAAGAAGGGCAGCGACTCGCGCTCGCTGCAGTCCGAGGAGCAGCTGTTCACGGTCACCCTCGACGAGGCCCTCGCGATCTACGCCCAGCCCAAGCAGCGCGGCCGCGGCAGCGCCAAGCCGCCGCTCGCGGACCTGGGTGCCGACCAGATCACGGAGCGGCCCATGGTGATCAAGGACGGGCGCTTCGGCCCGTACATCACCGACGGGGAGACCAACGTGACGGTCCCGCGCGGTGAGACCGTGGAGCAGATCACCCCGGCGCGCGCCAGCCAGCTGCTCGCGGAGAAGCGGGCCCAGGGCCCGGCGCCGAAGAAGACGGCACGCTCCTCGGCGAGGTCGTCGGCCAAGGGGACGACGAAGAGCAGCACGACGAAGACCAGCACGAAGAAGAGCACGGCCAAGAAGCCCGCGGCGGCCAAGTCCGCCCGCGCCGGGTCCAAGGGCTGAGCCGCCCCGCACGCGCGGGACGGACACGGAACTCGAAGGAGCACCACGGCATGCGTCTCGGAGTCCTCGACGTGGGGTCGAACACCGTCCACCTCCTCCTGCTCGACGTCTACCCGGGCTCCCGGCCCGAGCCGTACGCGTCCCACAAGCTCGCCCTGCGGCTGGTGCAGTACCTCGACGCGGACGGCAACATCTCCGACGCCGGCCGGGACGCCCTCACGGCTTTCGTGGTCGAGGCCCGGGACTTCGCCGTGGACAACCGGGCCGAGGACTTCCTGGCGTTCGCGACCTCCGCGATCCGCGAGGCCGGCAACGGGGCGGAGGTGCTGGACCACGTGCAGTCGCGCTCCGGCGTCACCCTCACGGAGCTGGCCGGGGACCAGGAGGCGGCCGTCACCTTCTTCGCGGTGCGCCGCTGGTTCGGCTGGGGCGCGGGGACCGTCCTGGACCTCGACATCGGCGGCGGGTCCTTCGAGATGGCCCTGGGCGACAACGCGCTGCCCACCGTGGCGACCTCCGTGCCGCTGGGCGCGGGGCGGCTCACCCGCACGTTCATCGCCGGTGACCTCGCGACCCCCAAGGAGATGAAGGCGCTGCGCAAGCACGTGCGCCAGGAGCTCAAGCCCGCGGTCGCCCGGGTCCGGGCTGCGGGGGAGCCCACCTGCGTGGCCGGGACCTCGAAGACCTTCCGCTCCCTGGCCCGGATCTGCGGGGCCGCGCCCTACGCCATGGGGCCCTACGTCCCGCGGACCCTGCACCTGGAGGACCTGCGGCTGTGGACCCGCCGGATGGAGGCGATGACCCCGGACGAGCGCGCCGAGCTGCCCGGGGTCTCGCCCGCCCGGGCCCAGCAGATCCTCGCCGGGGCCGTGGTGGCCGAGTCCGCCATGGACGCCTACGGCGTCGAGTCGATCCGGATCTGCCCGTGGGCGCTGCGCGAGGGACTGATCCTGCGCCGCCTGGACCAGCTGAACAGCCACTCCGACGTCCGCACCGTGGACCCCCGGCACCTGGTGGGTGCGGCATGAGCGAGCAGCCGGGCGCCGCCGCGGAGCCCTACCGACCCCACGTGGCGCTGTCCACCAGCTCCCTCTACCCGCTCGGGGTCCCGGAGACCTTCGAGGCGGCCGTGGAGCTGGGCTACGACAGCGTGGAGGTGCTCGTCACGCACGAGCGGATGAGCCAGCTCACCCACCAGCTGCAGGACCTCGTGCAGCGCCACCAGCTCCCCATTTCGACCATCCACGCCCCCACCCTGCTGCTGACCCAGCAGGTGTGGGGCAAGTCGTGGACCAAGATCCAGATGGCGGCCGCGCTCACCGAGCAGGTGGGGGCGGAGGTCGTCGTGGTCCATCCGCCGTTCCGCTGGCAGCGCCGGTACGCCGCGAACTTCGTGGAGGGCGTGCGGGTGGTCTCCCAGGCCACGGGCGTGAAGATCTCCGTGGAGAACATGTACCCCTGGCGGGTCCGTGGCCGCGACACCGTGGTCTACGCCCCGCACTACAGCCCGCTGGGCTTGGACTACGACTGGGTGACGTGGGACTTCTCCCACGCCGCGACCGCCCGCATGGACTCCCTGGCCGCCATCAAGGAGCTGGGCTCCCGGCTCGGCCACGTGCACCTGACCGACGGCTCGGGCGAGACCACCGCGGACGAGCACCTGCTCCCCGGCCACGGCGTGCAGCCGGTCGCCGAGTCCCTCCAGCACCTCGCCGCCACCCGGTGGCAGGGCATCATCGGGGTCGAGGTCTCAACCCGCCGCTCGAAGAACGCCGAGGAGCGCACCCAGTGGCTCGCGGAGTCCCTCGAGTTCGCCCGCCGGCACACGAGCCGGTCCGCCGGGACCGCCGGCACCGACGACCCCGGCGGCAGCGCCGGGTCCGACGGGACTGCCGGGTCCGACAGCACGACCGGATCCGACAGGACTGCCGGGTCCGACGGCACCGACGATTCCGGCGGCTGACGTCCGCGGGCAGCCGGCCGTCCGGGCCGTGCCCACGCCTCCACGCGCACCACCCCGATCCGCCCGATGCACACCCACCGATCCCTCTGCGCCGATCCATCCGCGCCGATCCATCTGCACCGATCCACTTCCACCGATCCACTTCCACCGATGAGAGGACCTCACCGACCATGACTTCTGTGCTCGCCTTCCTGGGCTGCGGCTCCATGAACGGATCCATCCTGCGGGGGGTGCTGGCCTCCGGCGTGCCCGTCGACCGGGTCCGGGCCACCGTCCGCTCCGAGGAGAGCGCCCGCCGGCTCGAGGACGAGACGGGCGTGCGGCCCTACGTCACCGGGGAGGACCCCGAGGCCAACCGGCGGGCCGCGCGGGAGGCGGACGTCGTGCTGCTCGGCGTGAAGCCCGTCGGCATCCTCGAGCTCGCCCGCGAGATCGCCCCCGCCCTGCGCCCCGGCACGGTCGTGGCGTCGGTGGCCGCGGGGATCTCCGTCGGCGCCCTCGAGCGCGCCCTCCCCGCCGGCCAGCCGGTGGTGCGCACGATGCCGAACACGCCCTCCAGCGTGGGCCGCGGGGTGGTCTCGGTGACCCCGGGGAGCGCCACCACCCCTGAGCAGACGGAGGCCGTGCGCCGGGTCCTCGAGGCCGTGGGCACCGTGGTCGAGGTCCCTGAGGAGCAGGTCGACGCCGTGACCGGCGTCTCCGGCTCCGGACCCGCCTACGTGTTCCTGCTGGCCGAGGCCATGCAGCAGGCGGGGGAGCGGATGGGGCTGTCGGCGGACGTCGCGCGGGTCCTCGCGAAGGAGACCGTCTCCGGCGCCGGGGAGCTGCTGCGCCCGGCGGAGGCCGACCCCGCGGCCCTGCGCAAGGCGGTCACGAGCCCGAAGGGCACCACGGACCGGGCCATCACGACCTTCCAGGAGAACGGTTTCGAGGACCTCGTCGCGTCCGCGGCCCGGGCCTCCGCGGACCGCTCGGCGGAGCTCACCCGCGAGTTCAGCGACTGAGCCGCCGTCGAGGAGGCCCCCCGGGTCAGGGGCGGGCCGCGAAGCGCTCGAGCAGGTCCACGTGCCCCGAGACGATCAGCAGGTCGCGCGAGGTGACCTTGGTGTCGGGGCGGGCGTACGTGAAGTCCTCGCCCGGGGACTTCACGCCCACCACGGTCACGCCGTACTTCGAGCGGACGTTGGAGTCGCCCAGCGTGAAGCCCTGCACCTCCCGCGGCGGGTACATCTTGACGATCGCGAAGTCGTCGTCGAACTCGATGTAGTCCAGCAGCCGGCCGGAGACCAGGTGCGCCGTGCGCCGCCCCGCGTCCGCCTCGGGGAAGATCACGTGGTGGGCCCCGATGCGGGAGAGGATCTTGCCGTGCGAGGGCGTGATGGCCTTCGCCCAGATCCGGCTCACGCCGAGGTCCACGAGGTTCGCCGTGATGAGCACGCTCGACTCTATGGACGTGCCGACGCCCACCACGGCCGAGTCGAACTCGGCCGCCCCCAGCTGGCGCAGGGCGTCGATGTCGGTGGCCTCCGCCTCGACCACGTGGGTGAGCTGCCCGGAGAGCTTCTGGACGAGCTGGGCGTCCCGCTCCACCCCCAGGACCTCCCGGCCCTGGCGGGCCAGCTGGAGCGCGGTGGCCGTGCCGAAGCGGCCGAGGCCGATGACGAGCACGGGGACGCTGTGGGACGAACGGTCAGCCAATGATGGGCCTTTCCTCGGGGTACTTGTACAGGCGCCGGCGCGAGCGCAGCGCCAGGGCGGCGGCCACGGTGGTGATGCCGATGCGTCCGACGAACATGGTCGCCGCGAGCACGTACTTGCCCTCCGGCGGCAGCTCCGCGGACAGGCCCACGCTCAGCCCGCACGTGGCGTAGGCCGAGATCACCTCGAAGAGCACCCGGTCCAGGGGCGCGTCGGAGACGGCCAGCAGGATCCCGCAGCCCACCAGCACGATGGTCGCCCCCATCATGATGACCGAGATCGCGATCCGCAACGCCTCCTCGGGGATGGTCCGGTAGAACGCGATCACGGACCGGTCGCCGCGGGCCTCGGCCAGGACCGCGAGGAACACGACGGCGAGCGTGGTGACCTTGATGCCGCCGGCCGTGGACGCCGAGCCGCCGCCCGCGAACATCATGGCGTCCGTCATCAGCAGGGTCTGCGGCAGCTCGCTGTTGGTGTCCACGAGGGCGAAGCCCCCGGAGCGCATGTTGACCGAGGAGAAGAACCCGTTGAAGATCTTCTCGCCCACGGAGAGGTCCCGCAGCGTCCCCGGGTTGGACCACTCGAACGCGGTGTACATGATCCACGCCAGCACGAGCAGCGCGGTCGTGGTGGTCACGGTGAGCTTGGTGTTGAGGTTCCACCGGGTGAACCTCAGCCCGACCTGCCGCACCACCAGGATGACGGGGAAGCCGAGGGAGCCGATGAACACCCCGAGGGCGATCGGCACGACGATCAGCCACGACGTCGTGTAGGGCCCGAGACCGGCCTCGTTGGGCACGAGTCCGCCGTTGTTGAACGCCGAGATCGCGTAGAACACGCCGTGCCACAGCGACGTCGGGATCGACTCGCCCTCGAGGAGGAACCCCGCGGTGAGGACCACGGCGAGCACCGCCTCGATGCTCACGGACGTCAGCACGATGATCTGCAGCAGCGAGCCGACCTCGCCGAGCCGCCCGATGTTGAGCGCCTCCTGCGTCAGGAGCCGCGACCGGAGGCCGAGCTTGCGGCCCACGGCGAGCGCGAGGATCGACGTCATCGTCAGGGTGCCCAGCCCGCCGATCTGCATCGCGACCATGATGACGAACTGCCCGAAGAACGACCAGTTGGTGCCCGTGGGGACCGTGGTCAGGCCGGTCACGGTGACGGCGGACGTCGCCGTGAACACCGCGTCCTCCAGCGAGGTCTCGACGCCGGGGGCGGAGGAGACGGGCAGCCACAGCAGGAGGGAGAACACGGTGAGCACCACGGCGAAGACGATGAGCGCCAGGCGCGCCGGGGAGGACGCCGCGATCCGGTCCACGAGGTCGCGCAGCGAGGTGAGCAGCCAGAACCGGCCGCGCTCCTCCGGGCGGACCCAGGGCCCGCGCTGCAGGTTGCTCACGGGTCCTCCTCCTGGTGTCCGGGCCGCCGGGCCGCCGGGGCGGGGCGGCGGCGGCGGTCGCCGCGACCGCTGACAGTATCGCACTGCCGGCGGCGCGGGGGCGCGGCGACACATAGGCGGCGACGGGCGGGCCCCGGGACACCGTCCGGCGTCCCGGGTGATCTAATGATCGGTGTGACTCCTGCTACATCCGGGCCCGGCGCCCCGTACCCCACCCGACTGTTCTGGGATCCCGCCCTGCTCGAGTACAACTTCGGGGACCACCACCCCATGCACCCGTCCCGGCTCGAGGCCACGTACAGCCTGGTCCAGGATTTCGGCCTCGACCGGCGGGACAACGTCACGGTGGAGGCCCCCGAGGTGGCCCCGGACGAGGTCCTCAACCTCGTCCACCCGCAGCACTACGTGGACTCGGTCCGGGCCGTCAGCGCCGATCCCTCCGTGGAGATCCCCGAGTGCGGGCTCGGCACCGAGGACACCCCCGCCTACCCGGGGGTGCACGAGGCGAGCGCCCGGCTCGTGGGCGGCACCTACCAGGGCGCCGTGGCCGTGCTGGCGGGGGACGCCGTGCACGCCGTGAACTTCGGGGGCGGGATGCACCACGCCCACGCCGAGAAGGCCAGCGGCTTCTGCATCTACAACGACTGCGCCGTGGCGGTCCAGCACCTGCTCGACCAGGGGGTCCGGAGGGTGGCCTACGTGGACGTCGACGGCCACCACGGCGACGGGACCCAGTCGATCTTCTACGACGACCCCCGCGTCCTCACCATCTCGCTGCACGAGACGGGCCTGACCCTCTTCCCGGGCACGGGCTTCGCCAACGAGACCGGCCGCGGGGAGGCCGAGGGGCACGCCGTGAACGTGGCGATGCCCACGGCCTCCGACGACTCCATGTGGCTGCGCGCGTTCGACGCCGTGGTCCCGCCCCTGCTGCGCCAGTTCCGGCCCGAGGTGATCGTGAGCCAGCACGGCTGCGACTCGCACTTCGCCGACGAGCTCACCCACCTGCGGGTCAGCGTGGACGCGCAGCGGCAGACCGCCGTGGCCGTGGCCGGGCTGGCCCACGAGCTGTGCGAGGGCCGGTGGATCGCCACGGGCGGGGGCGGGTACAACTGCTACGACGTGGTGCCCCGCTCCTGGACGCACCTGGTCGGCGTCGCCGCGGGCCACCCGATCGACGTGCGCACCGCGGTGCCGCAGCCGTGGCGCGAGCACGTGCGCGAACGCTACGGCGCCGACGCGCCGCGGGTCATGGGCGACGAGGTGGACCTGTGGTGGCGGTCCTGGGAGGTGGGCTTCGACCCGAACGACGAGACGGACCGCACCATCATGGCCACCCGCAAGGAGGTCTTCCCCCAGTGGGGGCTGGACCCGTGGTTCGACTGAGCCCGCCGCCCGCGGGCCCCGGCGGACCCGGGAGCGGCCGCGCCGACGGTCCCGGCGGCGCGGACGTGCCGGTGCCCGGAGCCGCGCGGCAACCCGTTTACAGTGTTCGGATGGGCAACAACGACGTGTTCGCGGTGATCGCCGACAAGACCCGGCGGGGGATCCTCACCGTGCTCAAGGACGGCGAACGACCCGTCGGGGACCTCGTGGACGAGCTGGGGGTGTCCCAGCCCACCGTCTCGAAGCATCTGAAGATCCTGCGCGAGGCCGGTATGGTGTCCATGGAGGCACAGGGGCAGCGACGTCTCTACGCCGTGCAGCCGGAGCCGCTGGCCGAGGTCACCGCATGGGTCCACGAGGTCGTGGACGGGGCGGCCCACCAGGCGGCCGTGCCGGCGCGTGCCCCGGGCGACGCCGCGGAGACCGCCGGCACCGGCGTGGCCGTGACCACCGGGACCGACGCGGTCGAGACGACCGGGCGGGACCCGGAGGTGACGCCCGGAACGGGTTCCGCGGACGCCGGGGCGGCGCCCGCGCCGGTCGTGGCGTCCGGCTCGGAGCCGGTCCTCGAGCCCGCTCCGGAGCTGCCCGTCGGCGGCCCGCCCGCACGCCCGAGCAGGGGTGCGGGGGCTCGCGCGGCGGACATCCTGTCCAGCCTCTCCGGCCTGCGCCGCCGCACCAGGAATCCGCGGCGGTGACCGGCCCGGCCCACCCGATCCGAACGAGGAGCACCATGCACGAGGACCTGTACCCGATCCGCCAGGCCGTACTCGCCCGCAACCCCGGAGAGGTGGAGTTCCACCAGGCCGTGGACGAGGTCTTCGACTCCCTGGGCCCCGTGGTCGCGCGCCACCCCGAGCTGCTCGACGCCGCCGTGCTCGAGCGGATCTGCGAGCCGGAGCGGCAGATCATCTTCCGGGTCCCCTGGGCCGACGACCAGGGCCGCGTGCACATCAACCGCGGCTTCCGGGTGGAGTTCAACTCCGCGCTCGGGCCCTACAAGGGCGGCCTGCGCTTCCACCCGTCCGTGTACCTGGGCATCGTGAAGTTCCTGGGCTTCGAGCAGATCTTCAAGAACGCCCTCACGGGCATGCCCATCGGCGGCGGCAAGGGCGGCTCGGACTTCGACCCGAGCGGGCGCTCCGACGCGGAGATCATGCGCTTCTGCCAGTCCTTCATGACCGAGCTCTACCGGCACATCGGCGAGTACACCGACGTCCCCGCCGGCGACATCGGAGTGGGCGGACGCGAGATCGGCTACCTGTTCGGCCAGTACAAGCGCATCACCAACCGCTACGAGTCCAGCGTGCTCACCGGCAAGGGCCTCAGCTGGGGCGGGTCCCTGGTGCGCACCGAGGCCACCGGCTTCGGCACCGTGATGTTCGCCGAGGAGATGCTGCAGACCCGCGGGCAGTCCTTCGACGGGCAGACCGTGCTGGTCTCCGGCTCGGGCAACGTGGCGACCTTCGCGATCCACCGGGCGCAGCAGCTCGGGGCCACCGTGGTCACCGCCTCGGACTCCAGCGGCTACGTGGTGGACCCGGACGGCATCGAGCTGGACCTGCTCCGCCAGGTCAAGGAGATCGAGCGCGGCCGGATCTCCGAGTACGCCGAGCGCCGCGGCGGACGCGCCCGGTTCATCGGGAAGGGCTCGGTGTGGGACGTCCCCGGCACCGTGGCCCTGCCGTGCGCCACCCAGAACGAGCTGGACGGCTCCCACGCCAAGAAGCTGCTCGACCACGGCGTGCTCGCCGTGGCGGAGGGCGCCAACATGCCCACCACGGGCGAGGCCACCCGCCTGTTCCAGGAGGCGGACGTGCTCTTCGGGCCGGGCAAGGCGGCCAACGCCGGCGGCGTGGCCACCTCCGCGCTGGAGATGCAGCAGAACGCCTCCCGCGACTCGTGGACCTTCGAGTACACGGAGGAGCGGCTCGGCCAGATCATGAAGTCGATCCACGACACGTGTGCCGAGACCGCCGAGGACTACGGCATGCCCGGCAACTACGTGGCCGGCGCGAACATCGCCGGGTTCATGAAGGTGGCCGGCGCCATGATGGCGCAGGGCCTCATCTGAGCCCCGGCCGGTCCGGGCCCACGGGGTCCGGACCGGCCGCCGAACGCACTTCCGACACGTCCGGACCCGCGATCACCCCACGGAGGGCCGCGGTGGTCCTACCCTGGAGACTATGGCAACGCATCGGCAGGTCCTGCAGTGGCTGGAGAACGAGCTGTTCGACGGCCATCTCGTGCTGGGCCAACAACTGCCCTCGGACCGCGACCTCGCGGCCATCCACCGCGTGTCCCGCAACACCATGCGGGAGGCGCTCAAGACCCTGGAGGCGCAGGGCATCGTGCGGCTGTTCGACGGGCCGCGCAAGTCGATCCTGCCCATGCTGGTGCGGGAGCCCGCGGCCTCCGCGGGGCCCGCGCTGCAGCTGCACATGGCCACGTCCGACTACCCCCTGCGGGACATCGTGCAGACCCGGGTGCTGCTCGAGACGTGGGCCCTGGAGCGCTCGGACCCGGAGCACCCGGCCATGGCCGAGCTGCGGGCGCTGCTCGAGCAGATGGCCCGGGACGACCTGTCCCTCAAGGAGTTCCACCACCTCGAGGTGAGCTTCCACATCGCCCTGTGCAAGACCGCGGGCAACTCGGTGGTCTCGGCCCTGATGTCCTCCCTGCGGGACTCGATCTACGAGTACACGATGGCCCTCGTGGGCCACGTGCCCCTGTGGAGCACCACCGCGGAGCGGCTGCGCGCGGAGCACCACGCCATCTACTCTGCCGTGGCGGCCGGTGACCGCAGGCTCGCGTCCCGGCTGGTGGCCGAGCACATCGAGTACCAGTACCGCGAGGCCGGCGTGGACCCCGACCAGGAGCAGCGCACCCCCGGTCCCGCGCCGGACGCGCCCGCCGAGCTCAATCCGCCCGGCGCCGCGGCGGAGCCGCCGGACCCCGCCGCGGACGAGCCCGGGGGCGGGCCCGCCCAGGTGCCCCGCAGCGCCTGAGGCGGCCGCGGCCGGACCGAATACAGCAATTTCCCCGTGAGACGGTAGGGTGTCAGTGAACGTTTGCCCGGCCGTCACCGTCCGCAGGCCGGCACCCCGGATTCGCGCCTGTCGCGCGGAGTTACCGGGGAACACCACCGAGACATGAAGATGCGAGGGATCCTATGGGTTCAGTGATCAAGAAGCGCCGCAAGCGGATGTCCAAGAAGAAGCACCGCAAGCTGCTCCGCAAGACCCGTCACCAGCGCCGCAACAAGAAGTGACTCTGCGCTGAGCGCGCCACCGGGGCCGCCGTCCACTCCTGGACGGCGGCCCCGGTGCGTTCCCGGGCCCGTCCGACCCCGTCCGACCCCGTGGACGGGCGCGGTCCGGGACGGGCCGTAGCATGGCCCCATGACCTCCCCGCCACCTCCCGCCGTGACCCTTCTCACCCGGCCCGGGTGCCACCTCTGCGAGGCCGCCCGGGAGTCCGTGGGCCGGGTCACCTCCGCGCTGGGGCTGGGTTGGGTGGAGGTCGACGTCGACGCCGACCCCGAGCTGGCCCGCCGGCACGCGGAGGAGATCCCCGTGGTGCTGGTCGACGGCGTCCCGCGGGACTTCTGGCAGATCGACGAGCGGCGCCTCGCCCGGCTGCTCCGCGAGCGCCTGGCCGGCTGAGCGGCCCACCGTTTTGGGACCGGTGCGCCCGGTCTGGGATCATGGGAGCCATGCCCTCCTCGACGGTCCATCTGCTGCGCCACGGCCAGGTCCTCAACCCGGACCGCATCGTCTACGGGAGGATGCCCAGCTACGGGCTCACCGAGCTGGGCGCCCGGATGGCGGAGGCCGCCGCCGCGGAGCTCGTCCGCCGCGTGAACACCGGCTCGCGCATCGTCCACCTCGTCTCCTCCCCGCTGCAGCGGGCCCGGGAGACGGCCGCGCCCGTGTCCTGGGAGCTGCACCTGCCGGTGCACCCGGACGAGCGCGTCATCGAGGCCCACAACCACTTCGAGGGCCTGCACGTGGACGTCCCCGAGCTGCTGAAGCCCCGGCACTGGCCGCATCTGCTCAATCCCCTGCGCCCGTCCTGGGGCGAGCCCTACCGACAGCAGGTCGCGCGCATGGCGGAGGCCGTGCTGGACGCCGGACGCACCGCCGTGGAGCGCGGCGGCAGTGGCGCCGAGGCCGTGCTGGTGTCCCACCAGCTGCCGATCTGGCTCACCCGGCGCTCCGCCGAGGGGCGTCCCCTGCCGCACGACCCCCGTCGGCGGCAGTGCAACCTCGCCTCCATCACGTCGCTCGTCTTCGACGACCTCGACGCCGGCCGCCCGCCCCGGGTGGTCTACACCGAGCCCGCGGCCGCCCTCTACCCAGGGGTCAACCAGCTTCCCGGTTCATAATGGCCGGGCGCCGCCGCCCTCCCCGTCCCGTCCAGAGCACCAGGTGATTCGCCCGTGACCTCCCGCCCCTCGCCCTCCTCCTGCCCGTCCCGCCGACGCGTGCTCTCGCTCGCGGGCCTCGGCGTCCTCGGGCTCGCCCTCGCCGGGTGCACGGAGGAGGACTCCCTGGCCCAGCAGGCGAACTCGGGGGATCAGAAGGGCTACATCGCCGGGGACGGCACGGTCTCCGAGTACCCGGCCGCCGAGCGGGGGGAGCCGGTGCAGTTCTCCGGCACGCTCTTCGATGGCACGGCCCTCTCCGCCGAGGACCTGCGCGGGAAGCCGGCCCTGCTGAACTTCTGGTACGCCGGGTGCGCCCCGTGCCGGGTCGAGGCCCCCGACCTCCGCGAGCTCGCCGAGCGGTTCGAGGGTCAGGCCGCCTTCTACGGGGTGAACCTGCGCGACGAGCAGGCCACCGCCCGGGCGTTCGAGCGTACCTTCGAGATCCCGTACCCCTCCTTCGAGGACAAGGACGGGGGCGTGCTCATGGCACTGAGCGCCTACGTGCCGCCGCAGGCCGTGCCCACCACCCTCGTGCTCGACGCCCAAGGGCGGGTGGCCGCCCGCATCCTCGGCATCGCGGACCGCTCCGTGCTCGAGACCCTCCTCGAGGACACGGTGGCCGAGGCGGCATGACGGCAGGCAACCCTTTCGCCGAGATCGTGCTCGACGGCTCCCTCCTCGTCGCGCTGCCCGTGGCGCTGCTCGCCGGCCTCGTCTCCTTCGCCTCCCCGTGCGTGCTGCCCCTCGTGCCCGGCTACCTCGGCTACGTCACCGGCCTGACCGGCGCGGACCTGCAGGAGCAGCGGCGCGGCCGCGTGCTCGCGGGGATCACGCTGTTCATCCTCGGTTTCTCCGCCGTGTTCCTGCTGATGTCCGTGCTCCTGGCCCAGCTGGGCGCCTACTCCTGGTTCCTGGGGCAGAACTGGATCACTGTGGTCCTCGGCGCCCTCGTGGTGCTCATGGGCGTCGTGTTCCTCGGCGGGTTCTCCTTCTTCCAGCGGGACCGCAAGATCGAGCGCCGCCCCCCGCCCGGGCTCTGGGGCGCCCCCCTGCTCGGTGTGACGTTCGGCCTCGGCTGGGCGCCGTGCATCGGTCCCACCTTCGCGGCCGTGCAGGCACTCGTCTACGTGGACGGCGCCTCGACCGGCAAGGCGGCCGTCCTCACGGTTGCCTACTGCCTGGGCCTCGGCGTGCCGTTCCTCGTCCTGGCCATGGCCCTGCGCCGGGGCATGGGCGCCATGGGCGTCTTCCGCCGGCACCGCCTGGGCATCCAGCGCGCCGGGGGCGGCCTGCTCGTGCTGGTCGGCCTGCTCATGGTCACAGGCGCCTGGACCGCGTTCGTCTCGTGGGTCCAGGCCGAGCTCGTCACCGACTGGGTGATGCCGATCTGAGCACCTCCGAGCCCCGGCCCCGTCCCGACCGCAGAAAGGCCGGCATGAGCACCACAGCGCCCCCGTCGTCGGGCCCCTCGACTCCGGATCCGTCCGGGGCGCGGAGCCCGGACGTCGAGCTCCCTGCCCTCGGGCCCCTCGGCATGGCCCGGTGGGCCTGGACGCAGCTGACCAAGATGAACACGGCCCTGTTCCTGCTGCTGCTCCTCGCGGTCGCCGCGGTGCCGGGATCGATCTTCCCGCAGCGGATCCAGGATCCGGCGGCGGTCCAGGACTACCTCGACAACAACCCCGTGCTGGGGGAGTGGCTGGACCGGGTGCAGCTGTTCGACGTCTTCTCTTCGGCGTGGTTCTCCGCGATCTACATCCTGCTGTTCGTCTCCCTCGTGGGGTGCGTCCTCCCGCGCGCGGCCAAGCACTGGCGGGCGTGGCGGGCCGAGCCCCCGCGCACCCCGCGGCGGCTCGAGCGGCTGCCCGAGCACCGCTCCCTCGCCCTCGGCGGGCGCGACGGGACCGAGCCGCCGGCTCCGGACGACGTCGTCGCCGACGCCGCCCGGCTGCTCAGGAGGCGGGGCTACCGGGTGGCGGTGCGGGACACCGGGACCGCCGCCCCGTCGGTGGCCGCCGAGCGCGGCATGTGGAAGGAGGTCGGCAACATCGTCTTCCACCTGGCTCTGCTGGGCGTGCTGGTGTCCGTGGCCGTCGGCTCCCTCTTCGGCTACAAGGGTCAGCGGGTGGTCGTGGAGGGCGAGTCCTTCGTCAACACCCTCATCGGCTACGACTCCTTCACCCCCGGCACCAACTACGACGCCGACTGGCTCGAGCCCTTCTCGGTGCGGCTCGACAGCTTCGAGGCCGTGTTCAACCGGGACACCACCGACCCGCGCAACTACGGGGCGCCCCTGGACTTCACCGCGGAGGTCACGGTGCAGGACGAGCCCGGCGCCGAGCCGCGGCAGGAGGTCCTCAAGGTGAACCAGCCGCTGAACGTGGACGGTGTGAAGAGCTATCTCGTGGGCAACGGCTACGCCCCGGTGATCCGGGTGACCGACGGCAATGGGGACGTCGCCTTCGAAGGACCGGTGGTGACCGTCCCCTCCGACGGCGTCTACACGTCCTCGCTCGTGCTCAAGGTCCCGGACGCCCGCCCCGACCAGCTCGGGTTCGTGGGGCTGCTGCTGCCCACCGCCGTGGGCGGGGACGGCGAGATGCCCCGTTCGGTGGACCCGGGCCTCGCCAACCCCCGGCTGATCCTCTCCGCCTACCACGGCGACCTCGGCCTGGACAGCGGCGAGCCCCAGAACGTGTACGTGCTCGACGTCGAGCCGCTCACCGAGCTCAACGCCATGACCAGCGAGAACGGTGCGATCACGCTCGACGCCGCGAACCCCGTGCACGAGCTGCCCGACGGCAAGGGCACGGTGGAATTCCTGGACGTCAAGCGCTACGTGGGCCTGGACATCAACTATGACCCCGGCGAGACGGGCGCTCTCGTCGCCTTCGTCGCCGCGTTCGCCGGACTGCTCATGTCCTTGTTCATCGCCCGCCGCCGCGTCTGGGTGCGTGCGGCCGAGGGCGTCGACGGCGACGGCCGGGCCTGCACGGTGCTGGAGTACGGGCTGCTGGCCCGCGGCGAGGACCCCCGGCTGAGCGCCGAGGCCGAGGGGCTGGACCGGCTGTGGACCGAGCAGTGGCGGGACGCCGGCGTGCGGGACACGGACAGCACGGCGACCGCCACGGCGGTGAGCACAACGACGAGCACGGGAACGAGCACAACAACGAGCACGGGATCGGCCGCGGCGACGACCACGGCGACGACCACGGCGACGACCACGGCGGCCGGCCGCCCGGTGCGGGCCGGCAGCCGGCCGGAGGCCGGGCCCGACGCCCGGTCCGGCCACGAGTGAGAGGATGGGCGGCATGACCGTCGTCAACGAGACCCTGGGCGCCTGGAGCCAGCTGTTCATGCTCCTGGCCGCCCTGACCTATCTGGTGGCCTTCGTGGCCTTCGCGTGGGACGTGGCGTCCCACTCCCGGACCCTGCGCGGGGCCGGGGGAGACGAGGAGCACGAGCTCGTGGGGGCCACGGCGGGCGCCTCCGCGGCGGCCCCGCAGGCGGCCTCGGAGCCCGCCGACGCCCGGGCCGGCCACGGCGCGGGCCACCGCGGGCGCGGCTACCGCACGGGCGCCCGCTCGGCGCTGGCCGGGCACGTGGCGGACGAGGAGATGCGCTACACCGGTGAGCGCCGGCCCGCCGCCCGCGTGGCCGTGGCCGTCATGGTCCTGGGCTTCGCGGTGCACACCGCCGCCGTGCTCAGCCGGGCGTTCGCGGCCGGTCGGGTGCCGTGGGGCAACATGTACGAGTTCTGCACCACGGGCGCCCTGGTCGTCGCCGGCGTGTACCTGCTGTCCATGCTGGCCCGGGACCTGCGCTTCGTGGGCTCCCTCGTGTCCGGTCTCGTGGTGATCATGCTCTGCGCGGCCACCATAGGCTTCCCCACCCCGGTGGGGCCGCTGCAGCCCGCGCTGCAGTCCTGGTGGCTGGTGATCCACGTGTCCATCGCCGTGGCCGCCTCCGGGGTCTTCACCATCACGTTCGCGATGGCCGTCCTGCAGCTGCTGCAGGCGCGGCGGGAGCGGGCCATCCTGGCCGGCGAGGGGCCCGGTTCGGGTTTCCTCGGCATGGTCCCGTCCTCCCAGGCGCTGGAGAATCTGTCCTTCCGGCTCAACGCGGTCGGGTTCGCGTTCTGGACCTTCACCCTCGCCGCCGGCGCGATCTGGGCCGAGCAGGCGTGGGGGCGCTACTGGGGCTGGGACACGAAGGAGGTCTGGACCTTCGTGATCTGGGTGGTCTACGCCGCCTACATGCACGCCCGTGCCACGCGGGGCTGGACCGGCAACCGCTCGGCCTGGCTCTCGATCGTCGGCTACCTCTGCGTCGTCTTCAACTTCGCCGTGGTCAACACGGTCTTCCCCGGCCTGCACTCCTACTCCGGGGTCTGACCGCCGCGGGCCCGGACACGGGCCCCACGGCCAGCCCGAGCCGGGGACGGCACCCGCGACGATGAAACGGCCCGCACCGAGGTGCGGGCCTTTTCGTCGTGCTCCGGCCGTCGTGCTGCGGCCGCCGCGGTCTCTGGCGTGGACTCCTGCCGCGGTCCGTGCGGCGCGGTCCGGTCGCTCTCGTCCGGCCGGCGGCGCCGGGAGCCGCCCGGCAGCACCGGGGCGCAGCGGGTGGCGCAGGGGTCCGCTGTGCGGGGGCGGTCGTGCAGGGCCAGCCGTGCAGGGTCAGTCGTGCGGGGGCCGGCTGCCGGGGGAGCCGTCGGAGGGGCCGTCCGAGCGGCCGGCGGACGAGCCGCCGGAGGGCCCGTCGTCGGGGTGCTCGCCGGGACCGTCGTCCTGCCCGGTGCTCCCGTCCGCTCCCGGTCCACCGTTGCGCCGCAGCTCCTCCTCCCACTGCCGGAGCTTCTCGGCCTTCTCCTGCTGCCGGCGGCGCTCTTCGAGGTTGCGCAGGAACTGGGGGTCGTCGTCGGGCCCCTTGCCGCGCACGGGGCGCGAGGACTCGGCGGTGCCCTTGGGGCGCCCGAGGAACAACCACAGGAGGGCGCCGACGAGCGGGAGGAGGAGGATCACCGCGATCCAGCCGCCCTTGCGGAGACCGCGCATGTCGGTGCTGTCGGTCCGGGCGCACTCGATGAGGGAGTAGACGATGACGCCCACCGCCAGTGCGGCCGCGCCGATGATGAGGATGGCTCTGCCCATGCCGACAATCGTAGGGGAGTTGCCTGGACGCCAGCTCAGCGCCCCGGGGGGTTCTTCCAGGGGACCCCGATAGACTGGGCGCGTGAATTTCCTGAAGTACTCCCTGCTCCGGTTCGCGCTGCTCGTGCTGGCCTTCCTGCTCAGCATGTGGCTGGGCGTGGGCCTGGTCCTGTCCGGGGTCGCGGCGGTGGCCATCTCCTTCGCGGTCTCCTACCTCTTCTTCCCGGGCCTGCACGCCGCCGCGGGGGAGGAGTTCCACCGGTGGTTCGCCCGGGTGCCGAAGCCCCGCAAACGGGTGGCGCTCGAGGACCAGGAGGTCGAGGACGCCTACGTGGACCGGCGGCTGCGCGAGGACGGCCGCGAGGTCTGAGCCTCCCGGCCGCGGATCCCCCGGCGCGGACTCACCCCCACTGCCGCAGCAGCACCGCCAGCAGGAAGAGCACGGCCCAGCCCACGTTGAGCACCCCGCACTGCCGGAGCACGGGGATGAGCCGGCGCCGGTCCTGCACCCGCAGCACGGTGGCGACGGGCGCCCACGCGAGCGGCACGAGCAGCAGCACGAGCAGCATCCAGGGGTTGTCAGGCACCAGGAACAGCACCAGCGCCAGCGCCACGGCGATCTCGGCGGTGAACACCACCCGGGCCAGCGGGTCCCCCAGCCGCACGGCCAGGGTCCGCTTGCCGACCTCCCGGTCCCCGGGCAGATCCCGGATGTTGTTGGCCATCAGCAGCGCGGTGGCGATCAGGCCGGTGGACAGGGCCGCGACGAACGCCTCGAGGTTGAGGGTGCCGGCCTGGGTGAGCGTGGTGCCGAGCACGGCCACGAGCCCGAAGTAGACGAACACGAACAGGTCCCCGAGCCCGCGGTAGCCGTACGGGCTCCGCCCGCCGGTGTACCCCCACGCGGCGAGCACGGCCGAGAGGCCGACGGGGATGAACCACCACTGGCGGCTCAGCACCACGAGGACGGCGCCGGCGAGGGCGGCGAGGCCGAAGCACAGCAGCGCGGCCGCCTTCACCTGCCCCGGGGCGGCGGCCCCCGAGCCGGTGAGGCGCAGGGGACCCACGCGGACGTCGTCGGTGCCGCGGATGCCGTCGGAGTAGTCGTTGGCGTAGTTCACGCCGATCTGCAGGAAGAGCGCGACCAGCAGGGCGAGCAGCGCGCGCACGAGGTCGAAGGAGTGCAGGGCCTGGGCAGCGGCGGAGCCGGCCACCACGGGGGCGAGGGCCATCGGCAGCGTGCGGAGCCGGGCTCCCTCGATCCACTGTGCTGGCGTGGCCACGGGCTACCTCCGTCGAGAACGACCCGCGCGGGGTGCGGGGTGCGGGTTGCGGGCCGCGGTGGGGGGCCGGGGCCGCGGACCATTGTGTCACGGACCCCGTTCCGGCCCCGGACGGGGCCGGGGTCTCAGCCGAGCAGACCGGCCACCGCCGCGCGGTCCGGCTTCCCGGTGGGCAGCAGGGGCAGCTCGTCCGGCCAGGCCCAGCGCCGGGGCACCGCGGCGGCGCCGTGCCGGGCGCGCACCGTCTCCTCGAGCTCGGCGCGCAGGCCCTCCCGGTCGGTGCCGGGGGCCGCGACGACCGCCGCGCCCACCGCCTGCCCCCACTCGGCGTCGGGCACGCCCAGCACCAGGGCCTGGCGCACGGCGGGGTGCTCCGTCAGCACGGCGGTCACGAGTCCCGCGGCGACCTTGACCCCGCCCGTGTTCACGACGTCGTCGATCCTCCCGTGCACCGTGAGCACGCCGTCGGGGGAGAGCTCGCCGAGGTCGTCCGTGCGGTACCAGCGCGTGCCGGCGCTCTGCCGGAAGTGCCGCGCGGTCTGCTCGGGATCCCCGGCGTAGCCGGCGGCGACGACGTCCCCGCCGAGCCAGATCCGGCCCGGCCCGGCCGGGCCGGTGCCCCCGGGGCGCGGGGCGTCGTCGGCGCCCGCCGTCCCGACGTGCACCGAGACGCCGTCCAGGGGCACGCCGTCGTAGACGCAGCCCCCGCACGTCTCGGACATCCCGTAGGTGGCGACCACCCGGACGTCGGCGGCCCGGGCGGCCGCCAGCAGGCGCGGGGGAGCGGCCGAGCCGCCGAGCAGGATCGCGGAGAAGCTCTTCAGCGCGGAGACCGCGTCCCCGTTGCGCACCCCGGACGCCGGTTCGAGGATCCGCTGCAGCTGGGTGGGCACGAGCGAGGTGTAGCGCACGGGGTCCTCGAGCTCCTCGGCCGCCGCCGCGAAGGCCTCCGGGGTGAAGCGGGCCGCCGGGTCGAGGACCACGGGGTCCGTCCCGGCGTAGAGGGAGCGCACGAGCACCTGCACCCCCGCCACGTAGTGGACGGGCAGGGCCAGCAGCCACTGGCCCACCCCGCCGGTGCGCACCGCGGTGGCCATCGAGGACGCCGCGAGCGCGTCCCGCGTGAGGACCGTGCGCTTGGCGCGGCCGGTGGAACCGGACGTGCGCACGACGACGGCGGGGCCCTCCCGTCCCAGCGCGCGGGTCAGCGGGGACAGCAGCCGCAGGGGGTCCCCGGGCACCGGCCCGTCGAGGACCACGGCGTCGCCGGGGACGATCAGCTCGGCCATCGCGGCCCTCCTCCTCGCACCGCCGGCCGGGTCGGGACCCGCGGAACAGGTCCTGGCCCGGCGGCAGGCCGCGATCTAGAAGTAGTAGGGGAAGCCGGACCAGTCCGGGTCGCGCTTGCCCAGGAACGCGTCCCGGCCCTCGACGGCCTCGTCGGTCATGTAGGCCATGCGGGTCGCCTCGCCCGCGAACACCTGCTGGCCGACCATCCCGTCGTCGGGCAGGTTGAAGGCGAACTTCAGCATCCGGATCGCCTGCGGGGACTGGGCGGCCACGTCCCGGGCGGCATCGATCGCCGCGTTCTCCAGCTCCGCGTGCGGGACGACCTCGTTGACCGCGCCCATCTCGTGCATCCGCTGCGCGTCGTACTCCCGGGCCAGGAAGAAGATCTCGCGGGCCGCCTTCTGCCCCACCTGCCGGGCGAGCAGGGCGGAGCCGTAGCCGGCGTCGAAGGAGCCGACGGTGGCGTCCGTCTGCTTGAACTTCCCGTGCTCCCGGGAGGCGATCGTGAGGTCGCAGACCACGTGCAGGGAGTGCCCGCCGCCCGCGGCCCAGCCGGGGACGGCGGCGATGACCACCTTGGGCATGGTGCGGATCAGTCGCTGCACCTCGAGGATGTGCAGCCGCCCGGCGCGGGCCGGGTCGATGCTGTCGGCGGTCTCGCCCTCGGCGTAGCGGTAGCCGTCGCGGCCGCGGATGCGCTGGTCCCCGCCGGAGCAGAAGGCCCAGCCGCCGTCCTTGGCGGAGGGCCCGTTGCCGGTGAGGACCACGGCGCCCACGTCCGAGCTCATCCGCGCGTGGTCGAGCGCGCGGTAGAGCTCGTCGACCGTGCCCGGGCGGAAGGCGTTGCGCACCTCCGGGCGGTCGAAGGCGATCCGCACCCACGGGAGGTCCCGGACGACCGTGCCGTCCGGGGCCCGCTCCACGCCGCGGTGGTAGGTGAGGTCCTGCAGGTCCTGGAAGCCCTCGACCGTCCGCCACTGCGCGGGGTCGAAGAGTTCCGAGACCTGTTCGGGGAGGTCGTTGCCGGGGGCGGGGGTGGAGTCAGTCACGCCCCCGAGTCTACGTGGGGCGCCGGCCGGAGCCGGGAGCCGGCGGCCGCCCGGGGCGGGACCGGCGACGACGGACCGGGGACCGGGATCACGTCTAAGCTCGGAGGATGGCTGACCTCCGCACGAGCACTCTGCACACCACCCCCGTCGGGGACGAGGGCGAGCCCGTCGTCTTCCTGCACGGCCTCTTCGGCCGGGGCAAGAACTTCACCCGGATCGCCAAGGACCTCCAGCCGGACTTCCGGAGCCTGCTGGTGGACCTGCCCAACCACGGCCGCTCCGAGTGGACGGACCGGGTGGACTACGAGCAGATGGCGGACTCCGTGGCCGAGACCCTCCGGGGCGACTTCGCCGCGGAGGGGCCGGTCGCCGTCGTGGGGCACTCCCTCGGCGGCAAGGTGGCCATGGTGCTGGCGCTGCGGCACCCGGATCTCGTCTCCCGGCTCGTCGTGGTGGACATCGCGCCCGCCCGGGCCGGGGGCGGCGAGGGCGAGTTCGCGCACCTGCTGGACAGCCTCGCGGCCGTGGACCTGACGGCCGTCGAGCGCCGCTCGGACGCGGACGAGGCCCTCCGGGAACCCATCCCGTGGGACACCACCCGGAGCTTCCTGCTGCAGAACCTGCGCAGCGGCGAGGAGGGCTTCGCCTGGGAGCCGAACCTCGAGCTGCTGCGGTCGAGCCTGGACACCATCGGAGGCTTCCCGGACACCGGGGACGCCGTGTACGAGGGGCCGGTGCTCTGGATCGCCGGCGGGCGCTCGGACTACGTCCGGGACGAGCACGCCCCGGTCATGCGCACCCTGTTCCCCAGGGCGCACCGGGTGACGATCCGCGAGGCCGGTCACTGGGTCCACTCGCAGGAGCCCGAGAAGTTCGCCGAGGTGCTGCGCGGGTTCCTGGCGCACACCGGGGACTGACCGTCCTCCCCGCGCCGGACACGGCTGCTGCGGACGGTGGCCGGCCGCGACGGCCGGACCGGCGCGACCGGCTCCCTGCGGCGGTGTCAGGCGGCGGTGTCAGACTGGGGACCGTGAGCACCGCACCCTTCGACCTCGCCCGGATCGGCGCCGGACTGCCGGTCGCCGCGGTCCTCGGCGAGCTCCGCGCGGCGCTCGCCGGCGGCGTCGCCGTGGTGCAGGCCCCGCCCGGCAGCGGCAAGACCACCCTGGTGCCCCCACTGGTCGCCGACCTGCTGCACGAGCGCGCGGCCGGCTCCGGGCGGGTGGTCGTCACCCAGCCCCGCCGGGTCGCCGCGCGCTCGGCGGCCCGCCGGCTGGCGCACCTGGCCGGGACCCGGGTGGGCGAGCTCGTCGGCCACACGGTGCGCGGCGACCGGCGCACCGGGGCCCGCACGCTCGTCGAGTTCGTCACCCCCGGTGTGCTCCTGCGCCGGCTGCTGCAGGACCCCGGGCTGCCCGGCGTGGGCGCCGTGGTCCTCGACGAGGTCCACGAGCGCGGTCTCGAGTCCGACCTGCTCGTCGGCCTGCTGGCCGAGGTCCGGCAGCTGCGCGAGGACCTGGTGCTCGTCGCGATGTCCGCGACCCTCGACGCCCCGCGCTTCGCCGGCCTGCTGGGCGAGGACGCCCCGGCCCCGGTGGTCGACTGCCCGGCCGCTCTGCACCCGCTCACGGTCCGGTGGGCTCCGGCGCCCGGCCGGCGCACCGACGAGCGCGGGGTCACCCGCCCGTTCCTCGACCACGTCGCCCGGACGGCGGCCGACGCCCACGCGCAGGCCCTGGCCCGGGACGCCGCCACGGACGCGCTCGTGTTCGTCCCCGGGGCGTGGGAGGTCGCCCAGGTCGCCCGGCGGCTGCGGGAGACCTCCCGCGGGACCGAGGTGCTCGAGCTGCACGGCCGGGTCGGGGCCGCCGAGCAGGACCGGGCGACGTCGGGCCGCCGCCCAGGGGACCCGCCCCGCCTGGTCGTCTCCACGTCCCTGGCCGAGTCCTCCCTGACGGTGCCGGGGGTGCGCTTGGTGGTCGACTCCGGTCTGTCCCGGGAGCCGCGGCGCGACGCCGGCCGCGGCATGACGGGCCTGGTCACGGTCGCGGCCTCCCGGGCCTCGGCCGAGCAGCGGGCGGGCCGCGCCGCCCGGCTCGGCCCCGGGGAGGCCGTGCGCTGCTACGACGAGCGCACCTGGGCCGCGATGCCCCGCCACCTGACCCCCGAGCTCGCGGCCGCCGACCTCACGGGCGCCGCCCTGCTGCTCGCCTGCTGGGGCGCCCCCGGCGGACGGGGCCTGGCCCTGCCGGACCCGCTGCCTGCACCGGCCCTGGCCGACGCCCTCGCGGTGCTGCGCGGGCTCGGCGCGCTCGACGACGAGGGCCGTGCCACCGCCACCGGCCGGCTGCTCGCGGCGGTGCCCGTGGACCCCCGCCTGGCGCGCGGTCTGCTCGACGGCGCCCGCGCCGTGGGCCCCCGGCCGGCGGCCGAGGTGGTCGCGATGGTCTCGGACGACCACCGCCCGCCCGGCGGGGACCTGTCCCGCCTGCTCGCCGAGCTGCGCTCCGGACGGGCCCCGGACGCCCGCCGCTGGGCGGAGGAGGCCCGCCGCCTGGAGCGCATCGCCACGGACCCGCCGCTCTCCGCGGCGCCCGGGCCGCCGGCGCCCGCGCCGCCGGCGGTCGGGGCGGTCCCGGCCGAGCTCGTGACCGGGGCCGTCGTGGCGCTGGCGCTGCCGGAGCGGGTGGCCCGCAAGGTGGGGGACACGTATCTGCTCGCCTCCGGGACCCGTGCGGGACTGGCCCCGGGGAGCGGTCTGGCGGGCCACGAGTGGCTCGCCGTCGCCGACGTCACCCGCGCGGCCGGACAGGCCGCCGCCGGGACGGGTGCGGTCGTGCGGGCCGCGGCGGCGCTCGACCGTCCGCTCGCCGAGCGGTGCGCCGAGCACCTGCTCACCGACGAGGTGCGCACCCGGTTCGAGAACGGGCGGGCGAGCGCCCGCCGGGTCCGCGCGCTCGGGGCGATCGAGCTGTCCTCGACCCCCGTGCGGCCCGCCCCGGAGGCCGCCCGCGAGGCCGTGCGCGCGGCCCTGGCCGAGGAGGGCCTCGGCCTGCTCGGCTGGTCGGACGGCGCCGACCGGCTCCGGCGCCGGCTCGCGCTGCTCCACCACCGGCTCGGACACCCGTGGCCCGACGTGGCCGACGCCGCGCTGCTCGACCGCCTCGACGAGTGGCTCGCCCCCGAGCTCGACACCCTCGCCGGCGGTGCCCGCGTCGACCTCGCCGCGCCCCTGCGGAGGCTGCTCCCGTGGCCCGAGGCGGCCCGCCTCGACGAGGTCGCGCCCGAGCGGCTGGCCGTGGCCAGCGGGTCCCGGGTCCGGATCGACTACCCGGCCGCGGACGACCCCGCCGGACGGCCGGTGGTCAGCGTGAAGCTCCAGGAGTGCTTCGGGTGGGCGGCGTCCCCGACGGTGGCCGACGGCCGGGTCCCGGTCCTCTTCCACCTGCTCTCCCCCGCGGGGCGGCCGCTGGCCGTGACCGACGACCTCGCCTCGTTCTGGTCCGGGCCCTACGCCCAGGTGCGCGCCGAGATGCGCGGCCGCTACCCGAAGCACCCGTGGCCCGAGGACCCCTGGACGGCGCCCGCGACCGCCCGCACCGCGCGTCGTTCCTGAGCCGCGCGGGTGGCGCCCGCGTGTGATCTGCGTTACGGTGGGGTTACCGCACCTGCCGAGCGCGTTGATCCAGCGCGCACGGACCGGCTCGCCCACCTCGCGATCCCCGGCCCGAGGCACGCACCGGCCGGACCCCCGCGACGCGATCGTTCCCGCGGGCCCGGCACCGGTCACGGTTCCGCCGGGCAGCACCTGCCCTCCCAGCACGGGTGCCCCGGCACATCTGTCACACCGCAGCTCGCTGCACCTCACGGAGAACGGGTACGCCCTCATGACTGCCACCTCGATCGAGACCTCGTCGACGACCCCGACCACCTCGTCCCTGCCGCTGGTCCCCCAGGCCGCCGGTCCCGCGGTCGGCCCGGAGCTCGCCCGCTCCTGGCTGCTCGTCAACGGCGCCCAGGCCGAGCGGTTCCCGGCGGCCCGGGCGAGCGCGGCCGACGTCGTCGTCCTGGACATCGAGGACTCCGTGGCGCCCAAGGACAAGGAGCGGGCCCGCCGCAACGTCATCAGCTGGCTGGACGCCCAGGACGAGCACGGCGAGCAGCACCACGCGTGGGTGCGGGTCAACGGCTTCGGCACCCAGTGGTGGGAGGAGGACCTCCGGGCCCTCGCCGGCGTCCGCGGCCTCGACGGCGTCATGCTCGCCATGGTCGAGTCCCCCGAGCACGTCACCCGCACCGCGGAGCTGCTCAAGGACACGAAGATCGTCGCGCTCGTCGAGACGGCCCGCGGCGTGCAGCACCTGCAGGCCATCGCCGGCGCCCGCTCCACGTACCGCCTCGGCTTCGGCCTGGGCGACTTCCGGCGCGACACGGGCTTCGGCGAGAACCCCATGACGCTGGCCTACACGCGCTCGCAGTTCACCATCGCCTCCCGGGCGGCCAACCTGCCCGGGCCCATCGACGGGCCCGCCGTCGGGGCGCTCGGCCCGAAGCTCGCCGAGGCCACGTCCGTGACCCTGGAGTTCGGCATGACGGGCAAGCTGTGCCTGATGCCGGAGCAGACCGCCACGGTCAACGAGGGTCTGAGCCCGTCCCTGTCCGAGCTGTCCTGGGCCACCGAGTTCCTCCAGGAGTTCGACGCCGACGGCGGGGAGATCCGCAACGGCTCCGACCTGCCGCGCCTCGCCCGCGCCAAGAAGATCCTGGGCCTGGCCGGCGCCTTCGGCCTGAGCATCCCCGAGGGCTACGACGTCCACTTCGAGGCGCCGACCGACACGTACCACTGCTGACCCGGTGGTGAGGGGCCGGCTCCCGGCCCCGTTGCGCGCGGGCGGCGCACCCCCCGCCCGCGCGTCCGAGGGACCGGTGGGCGCCGTGCAGACACGGCGCCCACCGGTCCCTCCGCTCTGCACGGACCCCCGGCCCCGGCCGCCCGCCGGGCGTCCCCCGTCGGTGTCCGTGTCCGCCGGCGACGTGCGGTTCGGGACCTGACGGGACCGCCCCGCTAGATTGGGCGGGTGCAGACCTTCCCGTCCTCTCCCGCCCGACCCGTTGCGCAGCGCCCGGGCCCGGCCGGCATCCGGGCGGCGGCCGTCTCGCTCGCGCTGAGCGCCGGGCTCCTGGCGACCGGCTGCTCGGTGCTCGCCCCGGACGACGGGCGCGAGACCGCCGAACGGGTCGCCGCGGCCCTGAGCGCGGGGAGCGTCGAGGAGCTGGACTTCGGCGACGTCGGGGGTCCGCTCGCCCAGCAGCAGTACGAGGAGGCCACCTCGCGGCTCGGCGAGGCCGCCGCGGCCGTGGAGGTCTCCGCGGTGGCGGACACCGGGCAGGAGGACCGCCGGGACGCCACCCTGGCCTGGTCCTGGGACCTCCCGGGCGTGGAGCAGGACTGGACGTACGACTCGAGCCTGCCCCTGGTGCGCTCCGCGAGCGGGGAGTGGCTCCCCGCATGGTCCGCGAGCGTGGTGCAGCCGGGGCTGGAGGAGGGCGAGGCCCTCCGCGCCCGGACCGTGGCCGCGGACCGCGGGGACGTCCTCGGCGCGGACGGCGAGGTCCTGGTGACGGAGCGGCCGATCCGCCGGGTCGGGATCGACCGGTCGCGGCTCGACGGGGCGGACCCGGGCGCGGCGGCCCGCCGGCTCGCCGCCGCCGTGGACATCGACGCCGACGCCTACGCCGAGGCCGTCGAGCAGGCCGGGCCCGAGGCGTTCGTCGAGGCCCTGCCGCTGCGGCTCGAGGATTTCCGGGAGCTGGACGCGCAGCAGATGGAGGCGGTCCCGGGCCTGCTCGTGGTCGAGGACGAGCTGCCGCTGGCGCCCTCCCGCGGCTTCGCCGCCGATCTGCTGGGTGGCGTGTCCCCGGCGACCGTCGAGGACGTGCAGGCCTCCGGCGGCGACCTGGCGGCCGATGCGCTGGTCGGCCGCGGGGGCGTCCAGGAGCGCTTCGACGACCGGCTGCGCGGCACGCCCGGGGTGGTGGTCGAGGAGGTCGTGCCGGACGGCGACGGTGCGGGGGCGTCCGCCGGCGAGCCGCTGTTCGAGGTCCCGGCGGAGCCCGGCGAGCCGGTCGCGGTGAGCCTGGACCGGGAGCTCCAGGCCACCGCCGAGGAGCTGCTGGCCGGGATCGAGTCCCCGTCCGCCATCGTGGCGGTCCGCCCCTCCACGGGCGAGCTCGTCGTCTCGGCCAACGGGCCGGGCTCCGAGGGCTACTCCACCGCGCTGCTGGGCCAGTACGCGCCCGGGTCCACCTTCAAGGTGGTCACGGCCCTGGGCATGCTCCGCGAGGGGGACACCCCCGGGTCGGTCGTGCCGTGCCCGCCGTCGACCACCGTGGAGGGCGTGCGGATCAACAACGTGGAGTCCTATCCCGCGGAGTTCACCGGCTCGATCACCCTCACCGAGGCGATCGCCCACTCGTGCAACACCGCCTTCGTCGACCAGCACGACCGGATCAGCCAGCCCGAGCTGGCCGGCGCGGCCGCGGCCCTGGGCATCGGCGCGGAGACCGACCTCGGGGTGCCGGTGTTCACCGGCTCCGTCCCGGAGGAGGAGGAACCGGCCCAGCACGCCGCCGCGCTGTTCGGCCAGGGGCGCACGCTCGTGTCCCCCCTGGCCATGGCGAACCTGACGGCCTCGGTCGCCGCCGGGGAGCTCGTGACCCCCCGGCTGGTCACCACCGAGGGCCTGCTGGAGGACGACGCGACGGCCGGACCCGGCCCGGAGCGGCCCCTGACCGCCGAGGAGGCCGAGCAGCTGCGCACCATGATGCGGGCCGTCGTCTCGTCCGGGCACCTGGGCGTGCTCCAGGAGCTCGAGCCGGACACCGCGATCGGCAAGACCGGCACGGCCGAGTTCGGCGACGAGGACCCGCCCCGGACCCACTCCTGGGTGATCGCCGAGCACGAGGACCTCGCCGTGGCGGTCTTCGTGGAGGACGGCGACCTCGGGTCGATCACCGGGGGCCCGCTCGTGCGCGAGTTCCTGGCGGCGGCCTCCGAGGCCCCCGTCGGCTGACGCTCCGCCCCGGCCGACGGCCCGCGGGAGCCGGACACGCCCGCGGGGGCGGCCCTTCCGGCCCGGGCCCCGCTGGCGGAGGATGGAGGCGGACGTCCCGTCCGCCTCCGCAGACCGCCGAACCCGTCAGGAGCTCACCGTGCCCGAGACCGTTCCCACCACTTCCGCGCGCACCAAGATCGGGGTGGTCGGCGCCGGCTCCGTCGGCTCGTCCCTCGCCTACGCGGCGCTGATCAAGGGCGTCGCGCAGGAGGTCGCCCTCTACGACCTGGCCGGGGACCGGGTCCGCGCCGAGGGCCTGGACCTGGCCCACGGGGCTATGTTCACCCCCAGCTCGCGGGTGACCGGCTCCGACGACGTCGCCGTGCTGGCCGGCTCGGACGTCGTCTTCGTGACCGCCGGGGCCAAGCAGCGTCCCGGCCAGACCCGGATGGAGCTGGCGGGCGCCAACGCGGCGATCCTCGAGTCGCTGATGCCGCGCCTGGTGGAACAGGCGCCCGAGGCCGTGTACGTGCTGGTGACCAATCCGTGCGACGTGCTCACCGTGATCGCGCAGAAGCTCACCGGGCTCCCCTCGGAGCGGGTGATGTCCTCCGGGACCGTGCTGGACACCTCCCGGCTGCGGTGGCTGCTGGCCGAGGAGGGCGGGGTGTCCACCACGAGCGTGCACGCCACGATCGTCGGCGAGCACGGGGACACCGAGTTCCCCCTGTGGTCGAACGCGAACATCGGGCAGATCCCGCTGCGCGAGTGGACGGTCGAGGGGCGCCGGCCCTTCACCGACGACCGGCTGGACGAGATCACGCACCGGACGATCAACGCGGCGTACACGGTGATCCAGGGCAAGGGCGCCACCAACTACGCGATCGGCCTGGCCGGGGCGCGCGTGGCCGAGGCCGTGCTGCGGGACGAGCACGCCGTGCTGCCCGTGTCCACCGTCCTCGAGGACTACCGGGGGATCAGCGGGGTCGCCCTGTCCGTGCCGTCGATCGTCGCGCGGCGGGGCGTCGTCGAGCGCCTGGTCGTGCCCATGGACGAGCAGGAGCTGGCCATGCTGCACCGCTCCGCCGAGGCGATCCGGGCCACCCTGGCCTCGATCGGGTACTGACCGTCCACGGCACGGGGCCCGTTCCGACGTGCGGAACGGGCCCCGGTGCTGCGGTGCGAGAGGTCAGCGAGCGGCCATCTCGTCCTGCGCCGCGTGGGCGAGGCGCACGGCGTCGTCGAACTCGCGCTCGACCTCCTCGTCGCGCCGGTACGTGGCCTTCGAGACCAGCATGGCGGACACGAGGCTGACGACGAAGCCGGGGATGATCTCGTAGAGGTCGGCCCACGGGGTCACGGTCCACACGAACACGGTGACCGCGCCGAGGACCATGCCCGTGATCGCGCCCAGGTTGGTGAGCTTGCGCCAGAACAGGGAGAGGATCACGATCGGTCCGAACGAGGCGCCGAAGCCGGCCCACGCGAAGGCCACGAGGCCGAGGATCGTGTTG
This sequence comes from uncultured Kocuria sp., assembly GCF_947500125.1. Classification (GTDB taxonomy): domain Bacteria; phylum Actinomycetota; class Actinomycetes; order Actinomycetales; family Micrococcaceae; genus Kocuria. Next base: position 152,286 of record NZ_CANMRA010000007.1, read on the forward strand.
TTCTGCTCCCAGGCCAGGAACGTGGCCACGAGGGCGACGGCGGCCACGCCCGCGCGGCCCATCCACACCTGCTTGCGCTCGGACGGGGACCGCTTGACGGTCAGCTTGTACAGGTCCTCCACCAGCGCGGAGGAGGAGACGATGAGCTGCGAGGAGACCGTGGACATGATCGCCGCGAGCACGGCCGCGAGGACGAAGCCCGCGACGACCGGGTGGAAGAAGACCTGCGCGAGGTCCAGGAACACGGACTCGGGGTCGGTCGGGCTCTCCTCCGGGCGGTTGCCGTAGTAGGCGAGGCCCACCAGGGCGGTGGAGATCGCCCCGATGACGCTCAGCACCATCCAGGTCAGCCCGATCCGGCGGCCGGTCTTGGCGTCGGAGGGGGAGCGCATGGCCATGAAGCGGACGATGATGTGGGGCTGGCCGAAGTAGCCGAGGCCCCACGCCAGGGCCGAGATGACGCCGATCACGGTGGCGCCGCGCACGAGCGAGAGGGCGTCCGGGTCCACCGCGGTGATGTTCTCCGCCATCTGCCCGAAGCCGCCGACGTTGATGATCCCGACGACCGGGACCATGATCAGGGCGATGAACATGAGCACGCCCTGGGCCACGTCGGTGTAGGTCGCGCCCAGGAAGCCGCCGAAGAGCGTGTAGGCGATGGTCACGCCCACGACCAGGAGCAGACCCGCGTGGTACGTGGAGCCGAAGGAGGACTGGAAGAACAGCCCGCCGGCGACCATGCCGGAGGAGACGTAGAACGTGAAGAACACCAGGATGATCAGCCCGGAGACGATGCGCAGCAGCCGGGTCCCGCCCTTGAGCCGGTTGTCCAGGAAGGACGGGATCGTGATCGAGTTGTGCGAGACCTCGGTGTAGGAGCGCAGCCGGGGCGCGATGAACTTCCAGTTGACCCACGCGCCGATGATCAGCCCGATGGCGATCCACGCCTCGACCAGCCCGGAGAGGAAGACCGCGCCCGGCAGGCCGAGGAGCAGCCAGCCGGACATGTCGGAGGCCCCGGCGCTGAGCGCGGCGACGCCCGGCTTGAGGTTGCGCCCGCCGAGCATGTAGTCGTCGAGGTTCTTCGTCCTGCTGTTGGCGTACAGGCCGATCCCGATCATGGCGGCGAAATAGATGACGATCGCGATCGTCTGGGATATCTCTTGGGTCATGGTGTCCTTTCCGCCCGGAGCCGGCCCGGTGGAGCGCAGCGTCCAGGGGGGATGGGTGGAACAAAGGTCCCACAGGACTTTACGCCCGCTCCGGGGCAGTGGCCAGCCACTACCTGTATAGGCACCGGGCGCCGACGCCCCGGGCGGCCCGCTCAGGCGTCGTCGTGCGCCTGCAGGAACTCGTAGACCTCGCGCTCGTCGACCCCCGGGAACGCCCCCTCCGGCAGGGCCGCCAGCACGTGCGAGTGCGCCCGGGTGTTGGGCCACGCGTGGCCGGCCCAGACCCGGCTGAGCTCCTCGGGCGGGCGCCGGCAGCACGAGGGGTCCGGGCACGTCGACACGGTGCGGTGCGGGGTGTCCCGGCCGCGGAACCAGCGGGCGTCGGTGAACGCGACGCCCACGCCGATCGAGAACACGCCCTGGCTCGAGAGCTCCGTGCGCGTGGAGCACCAGTACGTCCCGGAGGGGGTGTCCGTGTACTGGGCGAACGCCGTGAACTGGTTGGGCTGGTCGAAGACGGTGCGCCCGGACCACTTGCGGCACGAGATCTGGCCCTCGATCGCCCCGGTGTGGTCCGTGGGGAACGCCAGGCCGTTGTTCTCGTAGGCCTTGTGGATCACCCCGGACGAGTGCACCTTGTGGAAGTGGGTGCGGATGCCCAGGTGGCGGGTCGCGAGGTTCGTGAACCGGTGCCCCGCCGTCTCGTGCGAGACGGCGAAGCGGTCCTTGAGGTCCTCGAGGAACAGATCCCGGTTCCGCTTCGCCTCGAGCAGGAACGGGACGGTCTTGTCCTCCGGCAGCATCACCGCGGCCGCGAAGTAGTTGGTCTGCACCCGCTGGGCGAGGAACTCGGCGTAGTCCTTCGGCGGCTCGTGGCCCAGCACCTGGTGGCCCACCGCCTGGAGCAGCACCGCGCGCGGATCGTGGTCCGCCCGCGGGCTCTGCACCAGGTAGATCCGCCGGTTGAGCAGATCGGTCACCGAGCGGGTCGAGTGCGGCAGGTCGGTGACGTGGTGGATGCTGTAGCCGAGCTTGCCCACCATCTCGGAGATCACGGAGTTGGACACGGGGCCCGAGGAGTAGCCGCCCAGGGTCAGCAGCTCCTTGGCGGCCTGCTCCAGGTCCGGGAAGTAGTTGTCCTGCTCCCGCATGAGCCGACGCAGCTGCACGTTGGCGCGGCGGGCCTCCTCCGGGGTGGCCGAGTTCTTCTCGAGGGCCTCGGCCAGCCGCTCCTGCAGGCCCACGAGCGCCTCGAGCACCTCGGTGGACAGGGCGGAGCTGACCCGGACGGCCGGCAGCCCCAGCTGCTCGTAGAACGGGGAGCGCTGGGCGCGCTCGAGCTGGATCTCGAGCGCCTCGCGACGGTTGCCGGGCTCGGCCCCGAGCAGGGCGTCGACGCTCGTGCCCAGCACCTCGGCGAGGCGCTGCAGCAGGCTCAGCCGGGGCTCGCGCCGCCCGTTCTCGATCACCGACAGCTGCGACGTGGCGGTGCCCGCCCGGTCCGCGAGCTCCGCGAGCGTCAGCCCCCGGTCCTTGCGCAGCGATCGGATGCGCCGGCCGAGACCGATGAGATCGGTGCTGCCGGACTGCTCGGTGGACGTCGGTTCCTCATAGCCCCAGGCGCTGGTGGTCATTTCTTCACCATAAGCGAAAAAGCGTGAAAGTTCACGAGGACATGTGGGGTTCATCCGGTCCGAACTGGGGCAAAGTGGGATGTGTCACCAGGGGAGAGCGAACTTCCCGGTGACCCCGAAGCCGACGAGCACCTGCCCCCGGACCACTCAACGAGGAGCCGACATGTCCTACCCCAACGCCCCCAAGACCGCCGACGAGATCCGCCAGGAGTGGGACGCCGATCCCCGCTGGGCGCAGATCACCCGCGAGTACACGGCGGAGGAGGTCGTCCGCCTGCGCGGCTCGGTGCAGGAGGAGATGACCCTGGCCCGCCGCGGCGCGGAGCAGCTGTGGGAGAAGCTGCACACCGAGGACTTCGTGAACTCCCTCGGCGCCCTGACCGGCAACCAGGCGGTCCAGCAGGTGAAGGCCGGCCTCAAGGCCATCTACCTCTCCGGCTGGCAGGTCGCCGGCGACGCGAACCTCGCGGGCCAGACCTACCCCGACCAGTCGATCTACCCCGCGAACTCCGTCCCGGCGGTCGTGCGGCGGATCAACAACGCGCTGATGCGCGCCGACCAGATCGAGCACTCCGAGGGCACGAGCACCGTCGACGACTGGCTGGTCCCGATCGTGGCCGACGCCGAGGCCGGCTTCGGCGGCCCGCTCAACGCCTACGAGCTGATGAAGTCCATGATCGCCGCCGGCGCGGCCGGTGTGCACTGGGAGGACCAGCTGGCCTCCGAGAAGAAGTGCGGCCACCTGGGCGGCAAGGTGCTCATCCCCACCCAGCAGCACGTCCGCACCCTCAGCGCGGCCCGGCTCGCGGCCGACGTCGCGGACGTCCCCTCGCTGATCATCGCCCGCACCGACGCGGAGGCGGCCACCCTGATCACCTCCGACGTCGACGACCGGGACAAGCCGTTCGTCACCGGCGAGCGCACCGCGGAGGGCTACTACAAGGTCCGCAACGGCCTCGAGGCCTGCATCGCCCGCGGCAACGCGTACGCCCCGTACGCCGACCTGCTGTGGATGGAGACCGGCACCCCGGACCTCGAGCTGGCCAAGAAGTTCGCCGAGGGCATCCACGCGGAGCACCCGGACCAGATGCTCGCCTACAACTGCTCGCCGTCCTTCAACTGGAAGAAGCACCTGGACGACGCCACGATCGCCAAGTTCCAGCGCGAGCTGGGCGCGATGGGCTTCAAGTTCCAGTTCATCACCCTGGCCGGCTTCCACGCCCTGAACTACTCGATGTTCGACCTCGCCCACGGCTACGCCCGCAACCAGATGACGGCCTACGTGGAGCTGCAGGAGCGGGAGTTCGCGGCCGAGGAGCGCGGCTACACCGCCACCCGGCACCAGCGCGAGGTCGGCACCGGCTACTTCGACCTGGTCTCCACCGTCCTCAACCCGGAGTCCTCCACCACGGCGCTGGCCGGGTCCACCGAGACCGCCCAGTTCTGAGCCGAGGGAGCGCGACCGGCCGGGGGCCCGACGGGCCCCCGGCCGCACCGCATCCGACCACGACCCGCTCCGGCCCGCGCCGGAGCCGCCCCACCCGATCTTCCGCAGGACACACTGCAGGCGAGGAACCAGCCATGATGACCATGACCAGCAACCCCGTGACGATCAACGGCGTGACCCTCACGGGTCACCACGTGCCCCGGCAGAACAGTGTGCTCACCCCCGACGCGCTGGGCTTCCTGGCGGCGCTGCACCGCGAGTTCGAGCCCCGCCGGCGCGAGCTGCTGGCCGCCCGCGAGGAGCGGCGCAAGGCGATCGCCCGCGGCACCGACCCCGCCTTCCTGCCGGAGACCCGGAAGATCCGCGAGGACGACTCCTGGCGCGTGCCGCCGCCCCCGCCCGGGCTCGAGGACCGCCGCGTGGAGATCACCGGCCCCACCGAGCGGAAGATGACCATCAACGCGCTCAACTCCGGGGCGAAGGTGTGGCTCGCGGACATGGAGGACGCCAACACCCCGCACTGGACCAACGTGGTCACCAACCAGCTCAACCTCATCGACGCGCTCGAGGGGACCATCGAGTTCACCAACCCGGACGGCAAGAAGTACGCCCTGAAGAACCAGGACGCCCGGACCAACCCGACCATCGTGGTGCGGCCGCGCGGCTGGCACTTCGAGGAGAAGCACCTGTCCGTGCGGGACGAGCCCATCGCGGGCGCCATCGTGGACTTCGGGCTGTACTTCTTCCACAACGCGCGCCGGCTCAAGAAGCTCGGCCTGGGCCCCTACTTCTACCTGCCCAAGACCGAGTCCCACCAGGAGGCGCGGCTGTGGCACGACATCTTCAGCCGCGCGGAGTCCATGCTCGGGACGGACCGCGGCACCATCCGCGCCACCGTCCTGATCGAGACGATCACCGCGGCCTTCGAGATGGAGGAGATCCTCTACGAGCTCGGCGAGCACGCGGCTGGGCTCAACGCCGGGCGCTGGGACTACATCTTCTCGATCATCAAGAACTTCCGGACCCGCGGGCCCCGCTTCATCCTCCCGGACCGCAACGCCGTGACCATGACCCAGCCGTTCATGCGGGCCTACACCGAGCAGCTCGTGCGGGCCTGCCACCGCCGCGGGGCGATGGCCATCGGCGGGATGGCCGCGTTCATCCCCTCCCGCAAGGACGAGGAGGTCAACCGCACCGCGATCGAGAAGGTGCAGGCGGACAAGACCCGTGAGGCGAACGACGGCTTCGACGGGTCCTGGGTGGCCCACCCCGACCTGGTCCCGGTGTGCCGCGAGGTCTTCGACGCGGTGCTCGGGGACAAGCCCAACCAGCTGGACCGGCTCCGCGAGGACGTGGTGCCCGACGACAAGGCGCTCATCGACATCGCCTCCGCCTCGGGGAAGATCACCGAGGAGGGCATCCGCAACAACATCGAGGTGGGGATCCGCTACATCGAGGCGTGGCTGCGCGGCAACGGCGCGGTGGGCATCCACAACCTGATGGAGGACGCCGCGACCGCGGAGATCTCCCGCTCGCAGATCTGGCAGTGGGTGAACACCCGGGCCATCACCGACGAGGGCGAGGAGATCACCCGGGACTGGGCCCAGGAGCTGATGGAGGAGGAGTTCGCGAAGATCGAGCGCGCCGAGGGCGACCGCTTCGACGACGCCCGCTCCATCTTCGAGGAGGTGGCCCTGGGCGACGACTACCCGGCATTCCTGACCACCCCCGCCTACGAGCGGTTCCTGGCCGAGCCCGAGGACCCGCACGCCCCGGAGGAGGCCGGGACCCCCGCGTCCGCGCGCTCCTGAGCGGCCCACCGGGAGGGGTCCACGACCCAGGGCTCCCGGGGCAGGACGTCCTCGTCGAAGACGGCGAGGACGTCCTGCGCCGTCCGGACCCGGCCGGGCAGACCCAGTGACGCCGCCGTCCAGCCGAGCACCTCCTCGACGCCGTGCCCCGCCGCCGCGAGCTCGGCGAGGGTCACGGCGCCGTCGCGCTTGGCGAGGCGCTGTCCGTGCGTGTTGAGCACCAGCGGGACGTGCACCCACTCCGGCTCGGCCAGCCCGAGCACCGCGGCCAGGTACGCCTGCCGGGGGGTGGAGGGCAGCAGGTCGTCGCCCCGGACCACCTGGTCCACGCCCTGGTGGGCGTCGTCGAGGACCACCGCGAGGTTGTAGGCGGGGCGGCCGTCGGTGCGCAGCAGCACGAAGTCGTCGACGAGCCCCGTGTACGCCCCGGCCCAGCGGTCCACGACCGTGCGGGAGCGCACGTCCGCGCGCAGCCGTACCGCGGGGGGCCGCTCGCGCCGGCGCCGCGCCCGCTCGGCGTCGCCGAGGTCCCGGCACGTGCCCGGGTAGGCGCCCGGCGCCCCGTGCGGCGCGCTCGCGGCCGCCTGGATCTCGCGGCGCGTGCAGAAGCACTCGTAGGTGCGCCCCGCCGCGGTGAGACGCTCCACCACGGCCCGGTGCTCGGCCTCCCTCGAGGACTGCAGCAGGGGCGGGCCGTCCCAGTCGAGGCCCAGCCGGGCGAGGTCCGCGAGCTGCCGCTCCGCCGCCCCCGGCCGCACCCGGTCGATGTCCTCGACGCGCAGGACGAAGCGCCGGCCCGTCGAGCGCGCGAGGGCCCACGCGAGCAGCGCCGTGCGGAGATTGCCGAGGTGGAGGTCCCCCGAGGGGGACGGAGCATAGCGGCCGGCGCCTCCGACCGCACGGTCCGGGGCCGAAGTGGTCATGGTTGCCAGGATAGCCAGCGGCGGTCGGTACCCTGGTCGGGTGGCGCGCATCAACGAAATCCGCGACGGCGTCTTCGCCGTGAGCACGGACAACTGGAGGCTGAACTCCGGTGTCGTGCTCGGGACCCGTCGCGCCCTCGTGATCGACACGGGCGCGGGCCCGCGCCAGGCCCGGGAGATCCTGGAGGCCGTCCGCTCGCTCACGGGCCTGCCGCTGACGGTCGTGAACACCCACGCCCACTACGACCACTTCCTGGGCAACGCCGTGTTCCAGCGCGCCGGGGCCGAGGACTTCTGGGCCCACCGCGGCTGCGCGGCGGCGATCGAGGCGCACGGCGACTTCCAGCGCTCGTTCGTGGGCATCCACGAGCCCGAGATGGCTGCCGCCGAGGGACCGGACACCCGTCTCGTCGTGCCCAACCGGCACCTGCCGGGCACGGGCCGGCGTCCCGCCCTGACCCGGGTGGGCCTCGGGGAGCGCGCGGCGGTGCTCTTCTCCTTCGGCCCGGGACACACCGACAACGACCTCTGCGTGGGCGTCGACGACGTCGTCTTCACCGGGGACCTCGTGGAGCAGGGCGCCGACCCCAGCTTCGACGACTCCTATCCGCGGGGCTGGGCCACGGCCCTCGAGAACCTGGCCGCCCTCGAGCGGTACCAGGTCTTCGTTCCCGGCCACGGCAACCCCGTGGAGCGCGGCTACGTGCTCCAGCAGGCCCGGCTCATGCGCACGGCGATCGAACGGGTGGACGCGAGCGAGGTCGCCGCGGCGCAGCCCGACGGCATGCGCCCCGTGACGGCCTCGATGTTCCGCCTGCCCTACAACCCCGGGGCGGCGCGGATCCTGCTGGACCGGCTGGAGCGGATCAGGGCCGAGGACGCCGAGACCGAGGAGCTTGCAGCGCTGTCAGTGCCGCTGCCGCCAGCAGACTGACGCCGAGGATCGCCGCGCACGCCGCGACCGCCGCCCAGCCGCCGCCCGGAACGCGCAGCGCCGCCCACAGCGGCAGCAGACCGACCAGGATCGACCCCGCGCCGAAGACGGCCAGCAGGGCGGTCAGGCCCCCGCCGGGCGCGGGACGCTCCACGGGCCCGGTCAGGCGCAGCACCAGACCGCCCAGGGCCGCCCAGCCCGACACGACCAGCAGGGCCGCCACGACGTCCGAGGGCCGGTGCCAGCCGTTCAGCAGCGTGGCCACCCCGGTCGCGGTCATGGCCCCCGCCCCGAGCAGCGCGACGAACGGCCGGGACGGGGCGGGCGCCGCGAGCAGCACCACCGCCACGGCGGCGGCCGCGGCGGCCGTGTGCCCGGACGGGAAGGAGTTGACGGCGGCCTCCTGGATCCCGAGGTCGGGCTTCTCCAGCAGCACCCGCTTGAGCAGCTGGACCGTCAGGTTGGACAGCACGACCACCGCGGCCCCGACCACCGCCGGGGCGAGGCGCCGGGAGCGCACGGCGAGGACCGCGAGGCACAGCGCCGAGACGGCTCCCACCGCCCAGGGCACCGCGTCGAGCAGCTGGCCGACGCGGGCGGACAGGTCCGGGAAGGCGTTGTTCGCCTGGCGCAGGGCCAGCTCGTCGAGCCACTGCCCGGTCGCGGTGGTCAGGGCCACGACCCCGACCGCTGCCGCCGTCGCCCACAGGGCGGCGGCGCCGAGCAGGTGGCCCAGGACCTGCAGGACGGTGGGGACGGGGCGGCGGGCGGTCGTGGTCATCGAGCTCCTGGGCGGTGGGGCGGATCGTCGGGGTGCCGGCACGGCCGCGGCCGTGCCGGCACCCGCGGAGCCCTCATCATTCCACGCACGCATCGGAGCACCCTGAGAGGCGCCCCCTAGGCTGGGGGGCATGCTCCCCGCCGCGGCCCTGCCCCCGCTCGACGACCTGCTCGCGCACGCGCACGTCGTCGCCCTGCCGATGCGCGTGCGCTTCCGCGGCATCGACGTGCGCGAGACGGTGCTCCTGCGCGGCCCCGCGGGATGGGGGGAGTTCGGCCCGTTCCCCGAGTACGGGGACGCCGAGGCCGGCGCGTGGCTGCGCGCCGCCGTCGACGCCGCGTGGCACGGCTTCCCGGCGCCCCGGCGCACGCGCATCCCCGTCAACGCGACCGTGCCCGCCGTGCCGGCGTCCCGTGTCCCGGACGTGCTCGCCGGCTTCGGGGGCGGTGTGCGCGCCGTCAAGATCAAGGTCGCCGAGCCCGGCCAGGGCCCGGAGGACGACGACGCCCGGGTCGCGGCCGTGCGGGCCCTGCTGCCGGAGGCCGAGCTGCGGGTGGACGCCAACGGCGGCTGGGACGTGCCCACGGCGCTCGCCGCCCTGGAGCGGCTCGGACGGCACGGCCTCGCGTACGCGGAGCAGCCCGTGCCCACGATCGCGGGCCTCGCCGCCGTCCGGGAGGGCCTCGCCGACCGGGGTGTGCCGGTGCTGGTGGCCGCGGACGAGTCCGTGCGCAAGGAGAGCGATCCGCTCGCGGTGGCCCGGGCGGGCGCCGCCGACCTGCTCGTGGTCAAGGCGGCCCCGCTCGGCGGAGTGCGCCGCGCCCTGGACGTCGTCGCGCGGGCCGGGCTGCCTGCGGTGGTCAGCTCCGCCCTGGACTCCTCGGTGGGCATCCGGGCCGGTCTCGCGCTCGCCGCCGCCCTGCCCGAACTCCCGTACGCCTGCGGGCTCGGAACCGTGTCCCTCCTGCGGGTGGACGTCCTGCGCGAGCCGCTGCGGCCGGTGGGCGGGATGCTCGAGCTGCGGGACGCGGTCCCGGACCCCGCGCTGCTGGAGCGCCACGCCGTGGCCGCGGACCGGCGCCGGTGGTGGCTGGAGCGGCTGCGCCGCGTGCACGCCCTGGCCGGGGCGTCGCCTCAGCACTGAGCGGCGTCCCCCAGGACCTCCGCCCGGAGCCGGTCCAGGTCCACGGGCTCGCCCTCGTGCAGCCCGTGGCTGCGGACCCACGCCCGGGCGGCGCGCCAGATGTCGTCGCAGCCGAGCTCCACGTCGGGGTGGGCGGCGCCGATGCGCGTCTGGGCCGTGTGCTCGGGGTCGTCGCCCGTGAACGAGAAGACCGCCACGGGGCTGCAGGCGAGGCCCACCACCCCGCGGACGGAGGCGATGACGCGTCCGTGCAGGCAGTCCCCCGGGTGCAGGTCCCAGGCGCGGTGCATGTGCAGGCAGTCCACGGCCGCGCGCCGGTGCCCGCGCGCGCCGCGCTCGTGCGGACCGGGCCCGCCGGGGTCCTGCTGGGGGAGAAGCCCCACCTCTGGTTCCGGGTGCATCGCGCGCCTCCTACGCCGGTGTCCGGGCCGGCTCCGCCGCCGCGGCGGCACGGCCCGTGGGCGGATCGAGCAGAAGGAGGGGGGTCTTCCGGACGGTCCCCGGTCACGGTCCGGGGCGCTGGACGGATGGGACGGCCTGACGGCACGAGCATCCCAGAACCGGGGCGGGGGCGGAATCGGCCGGCCCAATGTTTCTTCGAGTGAACACGCACCGCTCCCGGGTGCTCGGTGCTCGGGGCTCGCCGCGGGCCGGCCGCCGCCGGCCGCCGTCGGCCGTCACCTGCGGGCGGCCCCGGAGCCGAGCGGCGCGCCACACTCCCCGCCCGGTCACCGCCCGTTAACGTGTGCTTCACCTCGGCGCCCCCCGGGCCCCACACGGCGGTGGTGCAGTGGACTCGCATCCGACACCTGCGGCCGCGGACGCCCGCGGCCCCGACCCTCCCTGGGGGAGCCATGACCGACACCGCCAAGCGCACCTTCCTCCCGCTGCTGGGCCACACCCGTGGCAAGCGCAGCCCCCTCACCTGTCAGCTGAAGTGCGGCAGCGCCTGCGCCGGCCCGGAGTGCAACACCTCCGGCAACGGCTACTTCCGCGACATCGCGAGCGCCGCCCTGACCCGCCGGTCCGCCCTGGGCCTGGGCGCCGCGGCGGCCGTGACCGTCGGCGTCGTCGGGGCCGCCCCCGAGGCCGCCCAGGCCCACGGCCGCGGCCGCTCCGGGCTGTCCTTCGCTCCGATCGCCCCCGTGCCGAACACCGTGGACGACCTCACGGTCCCCGAGGGCTTCGACTGGTCCCCGATCATCCGCTGGGGCGACCCGCTGTTCGCCGATTCCCCCGAGTTCGACCCCTCTGCGCAGACGCCCGAGGCCCAGGCGCGCCAGTTCGGCTACAACTGCGACTACCTCGACATCCTCCGCGACCGGGGCGGGCGCACGGCCGTGCTCGTGAGCAACCACGAGTACACCAACGAGAACCTCATGTTCCCGGCCGGGCAGCAGGACGACCTCCAGCGCGTGGCCGGGGTGGCCCTGGCCGCGCACGGCATGTCCGTGGTCGACCTGACCCGCGCCGGAGCGGGAAAGCCCTGGTCCTACGTCCGCGGCGGCGCCCGGAACCGGCGCATCACGATGAGCACCCCCTTCCGGGTGGACGGGCCCGCGGCGGGCTCCGACCTGCTGAGGACCCAGGCCGACCCCACCGGGGAGCTGGTGCTGGGCACCCTCAACAACTGCGCCGGTGGCACCACCCCGTGGGGCACGGTCCTGTCCGGCGAGGAGAACTTCAACCAGTACTTCAAGGGCAACGGGTCGCCCGAGCAGCAGCGCTACGGGATCTCCGCCGAGGCCCCGAGCCGCCGCTGGCACGAGGTCGACCCCCGCTTCGACTCGACCCTGCCGGGCTACGAGAACGAGCCGCACCGCTTCGGCTGGATCGTGGAGATCGACCCCCAGGACCCGGCCTCCACCCCCGTCAAGCACACGGCCCTGGGCCGCTTCAAGCACGAGGGCGCCAACGTGCGCGTGGCCGAGGACGGGACCGTGGTGGCCTACTCCGGCGACGACGAGCGCTTCGACTACCTCTACAAGTTCGTCTCGGCCCAGAAGTACGTCGAGGGCGACCGCGCCCACAACATGACGCTGCTCTCCGAGGGCAACCTCTACGTCGCGCAGTTCACCGGGGACACGGAGGCCGAGATCGACGGCTCCGGGCGGCTGCCCTCCGACGGCGCGTTCGACGGCTCCGGGCGGTGGCTGCCGCTCCTCGTCGACGGGGAGTCGGCCGTGGACGGCATGTCCGTCGAGGAGGTCCTGGTGTTCACCCGGCTGGCCGCGGACCGGGCCGGCGCCACCAAGATGGACCGCCCGGAGGACGTCGAGCCCTCCCCGCACACCGGCAAGCTCTACGTGGCGCTGACCAACAACACCGACCGCGGCACTCCGGGCAAGGCCGGCCCGGACGAGGCCAACCCCCGCACCCAGAACCGGGACGGCCACGTGCTCGAGCTCACCGAGCGGAACAACCGCGCCGCCGCCCTGGAGTTCGACTGGAACCTGCTGATCGTGGCCGGGGACCCCTCGAAGAACGCCTCGGCGTACTTCTCCGGGTTCCCCGCGGACCAGGTGTCCCCGATCTCCTGCCCGGACAACCTGGCCTTCGACTCCGCGGGCAACCTGTGGGTCTCCACCGACGGCGCCCCGGGGACCATCGGCTACAACGACGGGCTGTTCAGGGTGGGCCTGTCCGGACGCGAGCGCGGCAACGTCCAGCAGTTCCTGGCCGTGCCCCAGGACGCGGAGACCTGCGGCCCGGTCATCCACGACGACGACCGGATGGTCTACGTCAACGTCCAGCACCCGGGGGAGGACGGCTCCTTCGAGGAGCCCCGCTCCTACTTCCCGGACTACGTCGTGGAGACCCGCCAGGGCGAGGGCGAGTGGTCCCTGCCGCGGCCGTCCGTGGCCCAGGTCTTCGCCGCGGGCCGGGACGGGGACCCCGAGTTCCCCGGGGCGATCCACGACAAGCCGGGCCGGGGCCGCAACCAGCACAAGCGCCGCAAGAACGGCGAGCGCGGACCCCGCTACCGCGGCTACCGGGGCAAGGCCACGCCGGAGACGATGAGGGCGGCGCGGACCGCGGCACGCTCCTACTGAGTCCTGCCTCCGGGGTCCTGCCTCCTGTTGCTTCCCGCCTCCTCGGCCCGTCCTCCGGACGCGCCCGGAGTCCACCGGTCCCCGGTCCGCCCTGCGGCGTGCCGGGGACCGGCGCGTTCCCGGACTACCCTGGTCTCCTGTGACCACACCGTCCCTCGACACCGCCCGCGCCGTCCTGGAGGAACTCGTCGTCGCCGGGATGCGGCACCTCGTCGTCGCCCCCGGCTCCCGGTCCGCGCCGCTGGCCTACGCCGCGGCGGCCGCCCAGGCCGCCGGGGCCCTCGAGGTCCACGTGCGGGTGGACGAGCGGGGCGCGGCGTTCACCGCCCTCGGCATCGCCCGGGCCACCGGCCGGCCCGCCGGGGTGCTGACCACCTCGGGCACGGCCGTGGGCAACCTGCTGCCCGCGGTGCTGGAGGCCGACCACGCCGAGGTGCCCCTCGTCGTGCTCTCCGCGGACCGCCCGCCGGAGCTGCGGGGCACCGGCGCCAACCAGACCACCCGCCAGCCGGGGATCTTCGGGGACCACGTGCGCGCCGCTGTGGACCTCCTCCCGGACGACGACGTGCCCGCCCGCCTCTCGGGGGCCCTCGCCGCCCTGGTCGGGCGTGGGCCGGACGGACCCCGGCCGGCAGGACCGGTCCAGCTCAACGTGGCCCTGCGCGAACCGCTGCACCCCGCGCCGGAGGACGGCCCGGTGCTCGCGGCCCGGGCACGGCGGCTGGCCTCCCGCGAGGGCGCACGGCCGGACCCGGGTCCGGCCGCGGTGGCGGCCGGACCCGTCCG
>NZ_CANMRA010000008.1 GCF_947500125.1 uncultured Kocuria sp.
ACCTGGCCGGCCATCCACGCCGCGCGTACCACCGCCCGCGCCGCCTACGACCGGGCCCACCCCGCCCGCGTCCGGCCTGGTCACATGATCAAGTCTCCACCCACCGAGGTCTGGATCAACCAGCCACTCAACCCCATCAACCCACAGCTGTCGCAAACAGCTTGATTCATACCGTTTCCTCCGCGGTCTCGGGCGGAACCGGTGAGTTCGGCGGTGGTGAGGGGGCGGGCTGCGCAGGGTGCCCTCTTCCATTGGTGTGTGACACACACTATTGTGTAGGCATGGCAGCTGAACCGGTCGACCAGGTCGTCGCCTCCCACTTCCAGGAGCTGCGCCGTGGCACGGTGGTCCTGGCCTGCCTGCTCGTCCTGGACGAGCCCCGCTACGGCTACGCCCTGCTCCGGACCCTCGGCGACGCGGGGCTCGACGTCGAGGCCAACACCCTCTACCCGCTCCTGCGCCGCCTCGAGGCCCAGGGCCTGCTCGAAAGCGACTGGAACACCGACGAGTCCCGGCCCCGCAAGTTCTACCGGATCACCGGACTCGGGATCCGCGTCCGGGACGCCCTCGAGGCCGAGCGGCTCCGGCTGGACGCCGCCCTGTCCACCCTCTCCCGCCCGACTCCTCCCGAGGACTGATCCGCCATGTCCACCAGCACCCTCACTCCGCGCACCGAGAGCTATCTCCGCGAGGTCGCCCGGCGACTCCCGCCCCGAACCCGTGAGGACGTGTCCCGGGAGCTGCGGGGCACCGTCGCCGACATGGTCGACGACGGCGTGGCGCAGGGACTCCCGCCGGCCGAGGCGGAGCGCCGCGCCCTCGAGGAGCTCGGCGACCCCGCCCTGCTGGCCGAGGACTACGGTCCCGGCCCGCGGCACCTGATCGGCCCCGCGCACTACCACGACTTCCTGGAGCTGCTGCGGATCCTGGTGCCCGTCCTGGCCGGCCTCTTCGGCGGGCTGACCCTGCTCGGCCGCCTCTTCGGGGAGGCGGGGCGCGAGGACCTGGTCACGTACCTCGTGCTCTCGCTCGCCCCCGCGGTCGGCGCCGCGATCCAGGGGGCGCTCATGGGAGCGGGCATCGCGGTCGTCGTCTACGCGGTGGTGGAGCGAACGGAGGTCGCGGAGGCGGTGAGGCGCGGCGCCTGGGACGGGACGGCGGCCGAGGCGGAGGAGGCTTCGCGCTGGAGCGTCGAGCGGCTGCGGCCGCCGCGTCCCGAGCGGGACTCGACCGTGGGGGAGCTGGTCTGGGCCACCATCGCCCTGGGCCTGGCCTTCGCCGCCCCGTTCCTGCTCTCGCGGCCCCTGTTCCGCGAGGGCCCGCTCGCCGGCGAGCCCCCGCTCGACCCCGCCGTGTGGACGCCGTGGGTGCCGCTCTACCTGGGGATCCTACTGCTCGCCTGGGGGTGGGAGCTGCTGCGCTTCTTCCGCCGCCGCTGGTCCTGGGTGCTGTTCGGGATCAACGCCGTCCTGGACCTCGCCATGGCCGCGCTGCTCATCACCGTGCTGCGCACCGAGTCCGTGGTGAACCCGGTCTTCCGCGAGCGCGGGTGGGTGGGCGAGGGGTTCGCGCAGATCGGCGTCGCGCTCGTGGTGGTCATCACCGTCTGGGACCTCGTGGCGACCTTCCTCGCCTGCCGCCGGTCGGTGGGACGACGGCACTGACCGGCCGCGGACCCCGCCGCCCCGCTCCGCGGGCGGCGCCCGGCCGGTCCGAGGCAGCGCTCGGCCCGCGGGAGCTCCGGGGAGCTCCCGCGGGCCGGAAGAGGGCCTCTGCCGCTGCGGGGTGCCGAGCAGCGCGGAACGCGGGGCGCTTCGTGGGCGACCGGCGCCGGCCGGGATGCGCGGAACCGGGTCAGGTGGCGCACCGTGTGATCATCAGTTGACACCCTGGTCGGCATGGTGCGCAAACGTCTACTCTTGAACTGGTCAGATCGATCAGATTCAGACGGGGGAGAGGGGCTGCTGTGGTCAGCATGACGAACGGCGGGGCCGGCGCGGGTCCGCTGGACGCGACGGACCGGAAGATCCTGGTGGCGCTGGACGAGGACCCGCGCATGACGGTGCTGGCCCTGGCCCAGCGCACGGGCCTGGCGCGCGGGACGATCCACGCGCGGCTCGAGCGCTACCGCGCGAGCCCCGCACTGCGCCCGCACAGCACCCGGGTGACGCCCGCGGCCCTCGGCTACGGCCTGGCCGCGAGCGTCGCCGTGGAGCTCGACCAGCACCAGCTCGACGAGGCGATCGCCGGCCTGCAGGCGATTCCGCAGGTCATCGAGGTGTTCGCCCCGGCCGGGCAGACGGACCTGCTGTGCCGGGTGGTGGCGAAGGACCCCGAGGACCTCTACCGGGTCTCCGAGGAGATCCGGCTGTGCCCCGGCATCCTGCGGACCTCCACGAGCATGTTCCTGCGCACCGTCATCCCGTACCGGGTGGCCCCGCTGCTCGCGGGGGACGAGGCGCCGGGGAGGGCCGGGGGCGGGGTCAGTTCCGGACGGCCGCGCCCATGACCTCGGCCCGCAGCCGGTCCAGGTCCACGTCGTCGCCCTCGTGCAGGCCGTGGGTGCGGACCCACGCGCGGGCGCTGAGCATAATCTCGTCGTAGTACTGGTGCGTCTCGCAGTGGGCGGCCCCGATCCGGGCCTGGGCGCGGTGCTCACGGCAGTCCTCCGTGAAGGAGATGACGGCCACCGGGCTGAGGGCCAGGCCCACCACGCCGCGGACGGCCGCGATGGTGCGCCCGTGGAACGTGTCGCCGGGGGCGAGGTCCCAGGCCCTGGTGGTGGGGTGCTGATGGGTGAGGTCCATGGTCGGCTCTTGTGCTGGGTGGGAGGCCGTCCCGCCTGCGCGCGGCGCCGGGGGACGGGCTCGGGGACGTCGGGAGGAGGAGCGGTGCCGGGGGCCGGCCGGTGCGGCCGGCCCCCGGCACCGTCCGGTCAGTGACCGAGCTGGGTCCAGTGGCTGATGTCCTGGTACCACGGCGACCAGTGCTTGCCGTCGTAGTAGCGGTACTTGACCACGTGGTAGACCTTCTTGTCGTCGTGGTGGTCGAGGTACTTGTAGTGCTCGCCGCCCCACGCACTGCCCCAGTAGTAGTAGTGGTCGCCGCCGGTGTAGTGGTGGTGGCCGTGCTTGCTCACCGCGTAGTAGTGCTGCTTGACCTCCACCTTGTAGCCCTTGTGGCACTTCACGTGGAACGGGTACTTGACGACCTTCTTCCCGTGGTGCCACGTCCAGGAGGGCTTGTGGGCGTCGACCGAGCAGTGCTTCTGGTGCGGCTTGTGCGACGCCGTCTCGAGCACCGAGGACTGCGTCGAGGCGGCGGGCGCCGGGGCGGCCTGGGCCGGAGCGCCCAGCAGGGGCAGGGCGCCGGCGGCCCGGGTCAGGGAGGCCAGGGACAGCACCGCCTTGCGGGCGTAGCGGCGGGCGCCGGCCGGCTGCGGGGCTGCGGACGAGGTGGTTTCGATGGACATTTCGGGTCTCCTGCGGACGAGAGATTTCGTGGGTGCCGGCGGTTCCTCCCCGGGGTCCGGAGGGGGACTTCTCGAACCGACACGACAAGATTCGCAGTCGGGGGCAGCCCCCGGCGTCCACCCGGGAGGTGAACTCCGGCGTACACCCGGGGTGGTACGCGCAGGGATCAGAAACGGTCGGTGGGCTTGACGAGCCCGCTCTTGAACGCGGCCGTGACCGCCTGGGCGCGTTCGCTGACGCCCAGCTTCAGGAAGATCCGGTGGACGTGGGTCTTCACGGTCGCCTCGCTGAGGAACAGCCGCCGGGCGATCTCCGTGTTGGTCAGGCCGTGGGCGACGGCGACCAGGACCTCGCGCTCCCGCCGGGTCAGCTGCTGCAGCTGCTCGGGAGGAGGGGCGGACGGGTCGGGGTGCCGGCTGAACTCGGTCAGGAGCCTGCGGGTCACGTCCGGGTCCAGCCAGCCCCCGCCGCGGGCGAGGGAGCGGACGGCGTCCGCGAGCACCTTCGGCGCGGAGCTCTTGAGGATGAAGCCGGAGGCGCCCGCCCGCAGGGCGGCGTGGACGGCGGCGTCCTCGTCGAAGGTCGTCAGCATCAGGACGGTGGCGACGTTCGCCACGCGGTCCAGGAACGCGTCGGACGTGAGCACCCGGGTGGCGGCCACTCCGTCCGTGCCGGGCATGCGCACGTCCATGATCACCACGTCCGGCTGCAGGCGGGCCGTCTCCTCGACGGCCTCCTCGCCGTCGGCCGCCTCGCCGACGACGATCAGGTCCGGCTCGGCCGTGAGGAGCATGGCCAGCCCCGAGCGCACCATCGCCTCGTCGTCCACCAGGAGCACCCGGACGGGTGCGGTGTCCGTGCCCCGTGTCATCCGGTGCCCTCCCCGCGGCCGGTGGCCGCCGTGGTCGCCGCGGTGTCCTCCGGTGCGGCGTCCTCCGGCGCGGTGTCCTGCGGGCCGGCCGGGCGGGTGGGAAGCCGCGCGGACACCAGGTACCCCCCGTGCGGGTCGGGTCCGGCCGTCGCCGCGCCGCCCACCGCCCGTGCACGCTCGGCCATTCCCCGTACCCCGTGCCCGGTCGACAGCCGTGCGGAGAGGCGGCCGCGGGCCCCGGCGCCGTCCGTGCGGACCGAGAGCTCGACCTCCCGGGGCCCCCAGTCGAGGGCGACCCGGACCGGGCGGTCCGGGGCGGCGTGCTTGACGGCGTTGGTCAGGGCCTCCTGCGCGATGCGGTACGCGGCCTCGTCCACCGCCGGCTCCAGGGCGCCGGGCTCGCCCGCCACGCAGAGCTCCACGTCCCGGCCCGCCGCGCGCAGGTGGTCGAGCAGGCCGTCCAGGCGCTGCAGGCCCACCGGCTCCGGCGCGGCCCGCGCCGACGGCGCCGGGGAGAGCAGGCCCAGCATGCGCCGCAGCTCCGTCACGGCCTGCTCCCCGAGCTCGTCGACCTGCCGCAGCGCCGCCCGGGCCCGGTCCGGGTCGCGGTCCATGACGCGCTCGGCCCCTCCGGCCTGCAGCACCATGAGGCTCACCGCGTGGGCCACGACGTCGTGCAGCTCCCGGGCGATGCGCTGGCGCTCCTCGGCCTCGGCCCGGGCGGCGGCCAGCCGGGCCACGAGCTCCCGCTGCGCCACGCTCCAGCGGACCCACCGGCCCACGCCGAAGACGACCAGGTGGGCCACGGTGAGGAACAGCGCCGCCACGAGGAACGAGGCGACCCGCATCGACGGGTCGGCGGTGTCCTGCACGGTGGCGTGCACGCTCGTGGCAACCGGCAGGAACGCGGTCGCCAGGCCGAGGGCCGCCTTCCGGCGCGAGCAGTGCGCGGCCACCGCGAAGAGGGCCAGCCAGACGCAGAAGATGGGGTGGAACGCGAAGCCGAGCAGCGCGACGGCCACGGCGCCCAGGGTGACCAGGAGCAGCACCGCCAGGGGCCGGCGCCGGCGCCAGAACAGGGGTAGGTACAGCAGCGCCGCCGCGAGCACGACGACCCAGGGGGCGACCACGTCCGGCTCCGCCGCGCGGTCCCACGTGATCTGGAGCTCGATGCCCCACAGCACCGGCACCGCGACCAGGTCCAGGGCCACGCGCGAGGGGTACCAGCGGGTTCTCATCGGCCCCCGCTCAGCTACACACGGACCTGCCGAAGACGGTGCAGATCCACATCCGCTCGACGGGAGGGGCGGGCAGTCGGCAGTCCTCGACGATCGAGTGGCGCCGGATCTCCTCCCACGCCACCACGGGCCGCAGGGCGTCCTCGGCGCAGTCCGGGGGATCGACGGGTGAGGCGCCCAGTGCCGTCTCCACGGCCGAGCACAGTTCCGCGCCCGTGGCGAGCCGGCGCTCGGAGCCCGCACCGTCCGGGGGGCCCTGCGCCGGGCAGCCGGACGGGTGCTCGAGCCGGATGCCCGTCATCTCGGACTCGGGGTCGTGCAGGACGCCGTGCAGCTGGATCCGCGAGATCCTGATCCGCTCGACCTCGTCCGTGCGTCCCGACGCGACCCGGGCGATCAGCACCTCGGGGTCGACGTCCCGTCCCAGCCAGTCCGGCGGGCCCTGCACCAGCACGTAGTCGCTGTCCACCAGGCGTCCCCACGCCAGGTGCCCCTCGACGGCGTCGGGCGCTCGCGCGTTCTGGACGGACACCAGTGTCCG
Source organism: uncultured Kocuria sp. (assembly GCF_947500125.1). Lineage (GTDB taxonomy): Bacteria > Actinomycetota > Actinomycetes > Actinomycetales > Micrococcaceae > Kocuria. The sequence continues at coordinate 6,124 of NZ_CANMRA010000008.1, forward strand.
GAATCCTGTCTCGAGTGTCGCCATGCCGAGCCCCCCGCGAGTCGTGCGGCAATTCTCCTCGTCCGCCCACGTCAAGTCCATAGTCGGCCGCCCGGGCGTGCCGGCCGGTGCGTCCCGCTGGGCCTCCGAGGCCCGGGGAGCCCTGGTTCCGCGGGGCGGTGCGCGGTACCGTAAGCAGACTGGCGAATTTGTTGTTACTCGTCGCCGCTGACCATCGAGACGGAACGAAGGAGATGCCATGAGCACCAAGGTCGAGAAGACTGTCCTGGTCGACGTGCCGCTGAGCACCGTGTACGACCAGTGGACCCAGTTCGAGGACTTCCCCCACTTCATGAGCGGCGTCAAGAGCGTGACCCAGCTCGGCGACGACCGCCTCGAGTGGGTCGCCGAGATCGGCGGCGTCCGCCGGCAGTGGGAGGCGAAGATCGTGGAGCAGGTCCCGGACAGCCGGGTCTCCTGGGCCGCCACGGAGGGCGCCACCAACGCCGGCACCGTGCTGTTCCACGACGCGGGCAACGGCCGGACCGAGGTGCACCTGGTCCTCGAGTACGAGCCCGAGGGCCTCGTGGAGAAGGTCGGGGACAAGCTCGACGTGGTCGGGAACCAGGCCGAGGGCGACCTCGAGCGGTTCAAGAAGTTCATCGAGGACGAGGGCTACGCGACCGGTGCCTGGCGGGGCTCCGTCAACGAGGGCGCCCCCGTCGGCACGCCCGGTGTCGAGCACGCCGCCGCCTCCCGCGGTGACGACGGCAAGGCCGGGGTGTCGGGCAAGGCGGTCGCCGCCGGCGTCGCGGCGGCCGGCGTCGCGGCCGCCGGGGCGGCCGCCGCGGCGAGGAAGAAGGACTCCGCTCCGGACACGGAGCCGATCACCGTCGAGTCGACCGCGCCGCCGGCGGCGCCGGTGACCCCCGGCGAGACCGTGACCGGGGAGGTCCCTCCGATCCCCACCGTGGACGAGGCCCTCACCGACGACACCGTCGACGCGGACCTGGACGTGGACCCCACCAGCCGGCGCATCGACGACCGTCCCGCGGGCGGCGCGCTCTGAGCCGACCCTCCCGTGCTACGGGCCCCGACCGCCGCGGTCGGGGCCCGTCGCACGGGAGGGCTGCCCGGTGCGGTCGCCCCGCGCCCGGGCCGGGCGCGGGGGACCGCCGGTGCGGCCGGTCAGCCGGTGACGGCCCCCAGTGACGCCGAGCGCACCAGCTTGACGTACTTGCCCAGCACGCCGCCCTCGTACTGCGGGCGCAGGGGGGCCCAGCCGCTGCGACGCCGCGCCAGCTCCTCGGCGTCCACCAGCAGGTCCAGGGAGCGGGCCGCCAGGTCCACCCGGATCCGGTCGCCGTCGCGCAGGAACGCGACCGGCCCGGCGTCGACGGCCTCCGGTGCGATGTGCCCGATGCACAGCCCCGTGGTGCCGCCCGAGAACCGCCCGTCCGTGAGCAGCAGCACGTCCTTGCCCAGCCCCGCGCCCTTGATCGCTCCGGTGATGGCCAGCATCTCGCGCATGCCGGGACCGCCCTTGGGGCCCTCGTACCGGATGACTAGCACGTCCCCGGCCTGGATCTCGCCGGCCCCGAGGGCGTCCATCGCGGCCTGCTCGCGCTCGAAGACGCGGGCCGGGCCCTCGAACACCTCGGCGTCGAAGCCCGCGGACTTCACCACCGCGCCCTCCGGCGCCAGGGAGCCGTGCAGCACCGTGATCCCGCCCGTGCGGTGGATGGGGTTGTCGAGCGTGCGGATGACGTCGCCGTCCAGGGGGTCGGGGTCAAGGGCGGCGAGGTTCTCCGCCACCGTGCGGCCCGTCACGGTGAGGGCCTCGCCGTGCAGCAGCCCGGCGTCGAGCAGGGCCTTCATGACCACGGGGATGCCGCCGTGCCGGTCGACGTCGTTCATGACGTACCGGCCGAACGGCTTGAGGTCCGCGAGGTGGGGAACGTTGTCCCCGATCCGGTTGAAGTCCTCCAGGGTGAGCTCCACCTCCGCCTCGTGGGCGATGGCCAGCAGGTGCAGGACGGCGTTGGTGGACCCGCCGAGGGCCATGAGCACGGTGACGGCGTTCTCGAAGGCCTCCTTCGTCAGCACGTCCCGCGCCGTGATGCCCTGGCGGAGCATCTCGACGACGGCCTCCCCGGAGCGGTGGGCGAACTGGTCGCGCCGCCGGTCCGCCGAGGGCGGGGCCGCGGAGCCGGGCAGGCTCATGCCCAGGGCCTCGGCCACGGACGCCATCGTGTTGGCCGTGTACATCCCGCCGCAGGCGCCCTCGCCCGGGCAGATGGACCGCTCGATCCGGTCGAGGTCGGCCTGGCCCATCAGGCCTGCCTTGCACGCGCCCACCGCCTCGAACGCGTCGATGAGGGTGACGTCCTTCTCGGTCCCGTCGGTGAGCTTCACCCACCCCGGGGCGATGGTCCCGGCGTAGAGGAACACCGAGGCCAGGTCCAGCCGGGCGGCGGCCATGAGCATGCCCGGCAGGGACTTGTCGCACCCGGCCAGCAGCACGGACCCGTCGAGGCGCTCCGCCTGCATCACCGTCTCCACGGAGTCCGCGATGACCTCGCGCGAGACCAGTGAGAAGTGCATCCCCACGTGGCCCATCGAGATCCCGTCCGAGACCGAGATGGTGCCGAACTGGAGGGGGTAGCCGCCGCCGGCGTGGACGCCCTCCTTGCAGCCCTGCGCGAGCCGGTCCAGGGAGAGGTTGCACGGGGTGATCTCGTTCCAGGAGCTCGCGATGCCGATCTGGGGCTTCTCCCAGTCGGCGTCGCCCATGCCCACGGCGCGGAGCATGCCGCGGCTGGCGGTCGCGTCGATGCCGTCGGTGACCTGACGGCTGCGGGGCTTGATGTCGGGGCTCATGCGGTCTCTTCCGGGTCGTCGGTGCGCGGTGGGGCGCGGGGCAGGGCGTGCCGTGAACATATCAACGGAACTCGAGGAGCGTCGAGGGATGTCCACGGCCGGCGCGGAAGTTTGTGCCCCTCGGGGGAAGACAAGGCGTGCCCGGCCCTCCTAGGGTGGGACCAACAAAAGATAAGCAACCTGATCGAAGGAGTCCGACATGCCCGAGGCACCCGTCTCCCAGCACGCCCGCGCGATGGCCGACGACGAGGGCGGGATGCCCGAGCAGCAGCAGACGCCCCCGGGCCTGACCGCCGCCATGGACCCCGTGCCCGACCACGGAGAGGCGTCCTGGGAGGGCCGGGGCCGGCTCGAGGGGCTCAAGGCCCTCATCACCGGCGGGGACTCCGGGATCGGCCGGGCCGTGGCGATCGCGTTCGCCCGGGAGGGCGCCGACGTCGCGATCAACTACCTGCCCGACGAGCAGGAGGACGCCCAGGACGTCGTGGGATGGATCGAGAAGGCCGGCCGCACGGCCGTCCTGGTCCCCGGCGACGTGCGCGAGGAGCAGAGTTGCCAGGACATCGTGGACCGGGCGGTCGAAGGCCTCGGCGGGCTCAACGTGGTCGTGAACAACGCGGGTTTCCACTGGGCGCGCGGGGAGGCGGGGCTCAAGGGGCTCGCCACGGAGGACCTCGACCGGGCCGTGCGCACCAACCTCTACGGCACCCTCTGGATCAGCCGGGCGGCCCTGCCGCACCTCGGCCGCGGGGACAGCATCATCAACACCACGTCCGTGCAGGCCTACGACCCGTCGGTGTCGATGCTCGACTACGCCGCGACGAAGGCGGCTCTCAATAACGTCACCGCCAACCTCGCCGCCGAGCTCGGCCCCGACGGCATCCGCGTCAACGCGGTGGCCCCCGGGCCCGTCTGGACCCCGCTGGCGCCGGCCACCAAGGAGCCCGGGGCGGTCGCGAACATGGGCAAGGAGACGCCCCTGGGCCGGATCGGCCAGCCCGCGGAGCTGGCCGGCGCCTACGTCTTCCTCGCCTGCCCGGCCGAGGCCAGCTATGTCAGCGGCACCGTCCTCGGCGTCACCGGCGGCATGCCCGTCTTCTGATCGGCGCCACCACACCCCCTACGGAAGGAGCACCTCGTGCCCAAGACCGGCAAGGACGACCACGCCAAGAAGGGCGAGCTGCCCTCCACCCTGCAGCGCTCGGAGCGGAAGGCGCAGGACACGTTCGCCAAGACCTACGACTCCGCGCTCGAGGAGTACGGCGACGAGGAGCGCGCGGCCCGCACGGCCTACAGTGCGCTCAAGCACACCCACGAGAAGGTCGGCGACCACTGGGAGGGCAAGAAGGAGGAGTACGGGCCCTCCGACCAGCACGCCGCGGGCGGCCGCGACTCCCGCGCGGAGACCGCCGGCGGGGTCGACGCGAACTCCTCGAAGCAGCACCTCTACGAGGTGGCGAAGCGGCTCGGCGTCGAGGGTCGCTCCTACATGACCAAGAAGGAGCTCGTCGAGGCGGTCCGGAAGGCCAACGACTCCGCGACGCGCCGGGCCCGCGAGGGGTGAGCAGCGGTCCGTCTCAGAGGACGCCCAGCAGCCCGCGCACCAGGGTGATCGCCCCGCCCAGTCCCGCGAGCACGAGCGCGACCGTTCGCGCGGTGCTCAGAGGCACCCGGCGGGCCACCACCGCGCCGATCCGGATCCCCATCACCACCGTGAGGACCACGCCGGGCGCCACCCACCACGGCGGCATCCCGCCCGTGCCGGCCGCCCCGAGCAGGGTCTTGGTGAGCACCGACAGGGCGCCCATCGTCATGAACACCGGCTGCAGGGTCGCGGCGAAGGAGCGCTGCTCCCAGCGGGCCAGCCGGGAGTGGATCACCATGACCGGGCCGGCCACCCCCGCCGTGGTGTTGAAGAACCCCCCGATCGCCCCGGCGAGCACCGTGGGCAGCCGCCCGGGCCACTCGGGCAGTCGTGGGAGCCCGAACATGGTGGTCAGGGCCAGCAGCACCACGCCGCCCACCACCACCTGCAGCCAGGCGGCGGGCAGCTCGCGCACCACGAGCGCCGCCGGCACGGCACCCACCGCGGCGGCCGGGGCGATGAGGGCGTAGCGCCGCCAGTCCACGTGGCGCCACACCGAGAGCATGATCAGGAACCCGGAGACGGTCGTCGTCGCGTTGGTCACGAGCACCCCCGTGGCGGGGCCCAGCAGCAGCGCGAGGGTCGGGGCCACCACGAGGCCGACCCCCGTGCCCGAGACGCACTGCAGGACCGAGCCCACGAGGATGGCGAGGGCAGCGACGACGATGATCTCCACGGGTCCCATTCTGTGCCCCCGTCCGTCCGGACGCGGACCGCACACGTCCCGGGCGGGAAAGTTCCCGGATCCACTCAGTACCCTTGCTGTTGAGGACGGTCCCCGGAGGGACCAGGTCGAAGGAAAGGGGCGCGGTGGGCATGCCAGCGGACCGGGTCGGTGACGGTGAGCACGGGGGCTCCGGCGGCGGGACCGTCCAGGAGAGCGGCTCCACCCCCGAGCGCCCCGGCGTGCACGTCTCCGCGGCCCGGCTCCGGGAGGTCGCCGCGTCCCGCTTCGGCATCGAGGAGTTCCGGGAGGGGCAGCTGGAGGCGATGGAGGCGGCGGCCACCGGCCGCGACGTCCTGGCGGTGATGCCCACCGGCCACGGCAAGTCCGCGATCTACCAGGTCCCGGGCACCGCCCTGCCCGGCACCGCCGTGGTGGTCTCCCCGTTGATCGCCCTCCAGCACGACCAGGTCGAGGCGATCAACGAGGCCCTCGGGGAGGAGGTCGCCTTCGCGGTGAACTCCGCGGTGGGGACGCGCCGCGAGCGTGCCGCCTGGGAGGCCGTGGCGCGAGGGAGCGCGAAGTTCCTCTTCCTCGCTCCCGAGCAGCTGGCCCGGGAGGAGACGGCGCAGCGGCTCGCCGCGCACCCGCCGTCCCTGTTCGTGGTGGACGAGGCGCACTGCATCTCCTCGTGGGGCCACGACTTCCGCCCCGACTACCTCGTGCTCCAGGAGGCGGTCGAGCGGCTGGGGCGCCCGCCCGTCGTCGCTCTCACCGCCACCGCGTCCCCGCACACCCGGGCCGAGATCGTCGACCGGCTGGGCCTGCGCGACCCCCTGGTCCTGGTGCACAGCTTCGACCGGCCCAATCTCGAGCTGCGGGTGGTGCGCCACCACCAGCCCGCCGACAAGCGCCGGGCGGTGCTCGACGAGGTCGCCGGGCTCGTGGGCCCGGGGCTGGTCTACGTCGCGACCCGGCGGGAGACGGAGGACTACGCCGCCGCGCTGGCCCGGCGCGGCGTGCGCGCCGAGGCCTACCACGCGGGGCGGCGGCGGTCCGAGCGGGACGAGGTGCACGCCCGGTTCCTCGGCGACGAGCTCGACGTGGTGGTGGCCACCACGGCCTTCGGGATGGGCATCGACAAGCCGGACGTGCGCTTCGTGGTGCACGCGGACATCCCCGACTCCCTGGACAGCTACTACCAGGAGATCGGCCGGGCCGGCCGGGACGGGAGACCGGCCCTCGCCGTGCTGCACTACCGCTCCGAGGACCTGGGGCTCCAGCAGTACTTCGCCGGCGCCGCCCCCGAGCAGGAGGACCTCGAGGCGGTCTTCCGCGCGGTCCGCCGGCACGGGCCGGTCCGGGCCCGGGAGCTGCTCGAGCGCACCGGGCTCGGCCCGCGCGCCCAGGCCCGGGCCGTGCACCTCCTCGAGCACAGCGGCGGCGTGCTCGCCCGGCGCGAGGGCTACCGGGCCGTGGAGGGGGCCACGCCGGAGGCCGCTGTCGCCGCCGCGCTCGCGGAGGCCGAGGCCCAGCACCGGATCGACCGGTCGCGGATCGACATGATGCGCGGCTACGCCGAGACGGACGGGTGCCGGCGGGACTGGCTGCTCAACTACTTCGGCGAGGAGACCGGCGGCTGGTGCGGCAACTGCGACAACTGCGCGGAGACGGGCTCCGCCGCCGAGGCCGAGGAGCGCTCCGCCGCCACCCCGCACGGCTGGGAGATCCAGACCCCGGTCACCCACCGCGACTGGGGGCACGGGATCGTGATGGGCGCGGAGCCGGACCGGATCATCGTCCTGTTCGACTCGGTCGGCTACAAGGAGCTCTCCCTGCGCCTGATCGAGGAGCACCCGGGACTGCTGGAGCGCGGACCCGGGGAGCGGCCGGGAGACGGGGCGTGAGCCGCGGGGAGCGGCCGGTCAGCGCACGACGTCGTAGACGGTCTTGAGGACGCCGTTGGCGTAGGCCTCGTGCTCGACCAGCTCGAGGGTGCGGAACGTGTCGGTGCTGTCGTCGAAGAGGCGGCGGCCCGCGCCGAGCAGCACGGGGAACACCAGGAGGTGGTACCGGTCCACGAGGCCCGCGGCGGCGAGGCCCTTGGCCAGGGTGGCGCTGCCGTGGACCAGGACGGTGCCGTCGACCGCGGACCTCAGCTCCGCGACCTCGTCGAGGGAGCGCAGCACGGAGGTGTTGTGCCACTGCGGGTCCTCCAGAGTGGAGGACACCACGTACTTGGGCATGGCGTTGTACTCCGCGAACTCGTCCATCGAGGGCCAGACGGGCGCGAACTCGTCGTAGCTGACCCGGCCCATGAGCATCGCCGCCGCCTCCTTCTGCTCCCGGTCCTTGAGCTCGTACGCGGCCTCGTCGTAGGCGACGTGGCGGAACGTCCAGCCGGCGTGCGGGTGCGGGCCGGCACCGGGGGAGTCGACGACGCCGTCGAGGGTGATGAACTCGGTGACGATCAGCGTGCCCATGGGGATCTCCTGTCGGTGCGGTCGGCGCTCGTGCCTGCGGTTCCCACTCTGGCGCTCCGGCACGGCGGTGGGAAGAGCACGGCGGCGGAAAGGGCACGGCGGTGGAAAGGGCGCGGCCGCGGCATGACGGGTTCGGCCGGCCCGCGGGCCGCGGCGCCCTCTTGCGCGGCCGGCACCCCGGTGGGACCCTCGGCAGGGACGGCGGTTCGGCGAGGGTCCGGGAGGCACCCGTGGCGGCGGAGCAGAGGGCGGAGCAGGTGCGGACCACGTGCTGCGTGGTGGGCGGTGGCCCGGCCGGGCTGATGGCCGGGGTGCTGCTGGCGAGGCAGGGCGTGGACGTGGTCGTGCTGGAGAAGCACACGGACTTCCTGCGCGACTTCCGCGGCGACACCCTGCACCCCTCCACCCTGGAGGTGATGGCCGAGCTCGGCTGGCTCGAGGACGTCCTGGCGCTGCCGCACACCCGGGTGGAGCGCGCCACGGTCTCCCTCGGCGGGGAGACGGTGGTGGTCGGCCGGTTCGACCGGCTGCCCGTGCGCTGCCCGTTCATCGCGTTCCTGCCGCAGTGGGACTTCCTGGACCTGCTCGCCGAGAAGGGCGAGGCGCTGCCCGGCTTCCGGCTGCTGCGCTCCACGGCCGCCGACGGCCTGCTCGTCGAGGACGGCCGGTGCACCGGCGTCACGGCGCACGACGACGACGGGCCGGTGCAGGTCCGGGCCGAGCTGGTGCTGGCCGCCGACGGCCGCGACTCCGTGCTGCGGGCCGCGGCCGGGCTGGTCCCGAAGGCCTCGCCGTCCCGGATGGACGTGCTGTGGTTCCGCGTGCCCCGGAGCGAGGGGCAGGAGCAGCCGCTGTTCAACGCCGGGGACGGCGCGGTGGTCGCCCTGCCCCGCACCGGCTACTGGCAGGCCGCCATGATCGTGCGGGCCGGCGAGCACGACGCGCTGCGCGCCGGGGGGCTGGAGGCCTTCCGGGACCGGGTGCGTGCGCTCGCCCCCGGGCTGGGGGAGGGGCTCGCCGCGATCGAGGACTGGGAGCAGGTGAAGCTGCTGCGCGTGCGCGTGGACCGGCTGCGCCGCTGGTGGCGGCCCGGCGTGCTGTTCCTCGGCGACGCCGCCCACGCGATGTCTCCGGCCGGCGGGGTGGGCATCAACCTCGCGATCCAGGACGCGGTGGCGGCGGCGAATCTCCTCGGCCCCCGCCTGCTGCACGGCGGGGTGCGGGCGCGGGACCTCGCCCGGGTCCAGCGCCGACGGGCGTGGCCGGCGCGCACCACCCAGCTCTTCCAGCTCGTGCTGGCCCGCCGGCTGGTGCCCTCCCGGGCCGGGCGGGCGCCGCGGCCGCCGGTGCCGCTGGGGGTGGTGCGGGCACTGCCGTTCCTGCCCCACCTCACGGGACGGGCCATCGGCATCGGCCTGCGGCCCGAGCACGTCCGCCCGCCGGCCCGTGACTGACGGGCGCCGCGCCGTCCGGCCGGCGCGGTGCGCTCAGCCGCGCGGACTGAGCCGCTCCACCGCGGCCAGGAGGTTCTCGAGGATGGTGTGCCGCTGCGCGCCGGCGTCGGGCAGCAGCCCGATCGACGCGTTGTGGTAGAGCCCGTCGCCCATCTGCTGCACCGCGGTCGCCACCACCGGGTCTCCCACGTCCGCGAGGATCAGCTCGTACCAGGCCTCCTCGAGCCGCTTGAGGGCGGCGCGGGCGTTCTCGTCCCCGGACTGGACCAGACGGGAGGCCACGATCAGGGCCCGGTCCAGCCGGCTGTCCTCGAACAGGGACGTGACGAGGAAGTAGCGCGCGGCCCCGTCCGGCGCCGCCGCCATGGCCTCGAGGTCCAGGCGCATGAGCTCCTCGAGGCGCTGCAATGTTGCGTCCACGAGGGCCTGGCGGTGCGGGAAGTGGTAGAGCAGGCCCCCCTTGGACACACCGGCGGCGGCGGCGACGGCGTCGAGGGTCGCGGCGCGCTCGCCGTCGTCGAGGACGATCTGCTCGAAGGCGGCCAGGAGCTTGTCCCGGGCCACGGGTGGGCGCGGCATGTGAGGAAGACCTCCCTGGATCGGACGTGGTGCCCATTGTGCCAGCCCGCACATAACTGTACCGTCTAGACGGTACAGTTACTGATGCTGTCCGATCCCGATCCGTCGTCCCGGAGGTGAACCATGACCACTCTGCTGACGCCCCGCCCCACGGCCGGTGCGCGCGAATGGGCCGCGCTCGCGGTCCTGATGATGCCCGTCCTGCTCGTGTCGGTCGACAACACGGCGCTGAGCTTCGCGCTGCCCACCATCTCCCAGGCGCTGCACCCCACCGGGGCGCAGCTGCTGTGGATCGTGGACGTCTACCCCCTCGTGCTCGCCGGCCTGCTCATCCCCATGGGGTCCCTGGGGGACCGGATCGGTCGCCGGCGGCTGCTGCTGATCGGCGGCACGGGCTTCGCCGCCGTCTCCGCGGCGTCGGCCTTCGCCCCCACCGCCGAGCTGCTCGTGGCGGGGCGGGCCGCGATGGGACTCTTCGGCGCGATGCTGATGCCCGCCACCCTGTCCCTGCTGCGCAACATCTTCCTGGACCCGGGCCAGCGCCGGATCGCGATCGCGGTGTGGGCCGGCGGCTTCAGCGGGGGCGCCGCGCTGGGCCCGATCGTCGGCGGCTTCCTGCTCAACCACTTCTGGTGGGGCTCGGTGTTCCTGATGTCCGTGCCGGTGCTGCTGCCCCTGCTCGTGCTCGGCCCCGTGCTGGTGCCGGAGTCGCGCGACCCCCGGCCCGGACCCGTGGACGTCCCGTCCGTGCTGCTGGCCATGCTCGCCATGACCCCGGTGGTCTACGGCATCAAGGCGGCGACGGCCTCCGGGGAGCTCTTCCACGGTCTGCTCAGCGCGGCCTTCGGGGTGCTGGCCGGTGTGCTGTTCGTCCGGCGGCAGGCGGTCCTGGCGCACCCGATGCTCGACCTCGCCCTGTTCCGGCACCCCGGCTTCCGGGGCGGCGTGACCGTCAACGTCCTCGGCAACGTGGGGCTCTACGGCTTCCTGTTCATGCTGACCCAGTACCTGCAGCTCGTGGTCGGCCTGGACCCCATGACCGCGGGCCTGACCATGGTCCCGGGCCTCGTGCTCACGGTCCTCGCCGGCTTCCTGGCCGTGCGGGCCGTGCGGTGGCTGACGCCCAGGACCGTGATCACGGCGGGGATGCTCCTGTCCTCGCTCGGCTTCCTCGGCGTCGCCCTCGCCGACCTCTCCGCGGGCACCGGCACCGTGGTGGTCCTCGCGGCCTTCTGCCTGGTCGGCACCGGCATCGGGCTCGCCGAGACGCTGTCCAACGACCTGGTCCTCACGGCGGCCCCGCCGCACAAGGCCGGAGCGGCCTCGGCGATCTCGGAGACCGGCTACGAGGTCGGTGCGGTGCTGGGCACGGCCGTGCTCGGCGGGCTGCTGACCGCGTTCTACCAGCGCCACCTCGACCTGCCCACGGCCCTGGGGCCCGGCTCGTCCGCCGCGGCGCACGAGACCCTGGGCGGGGCCGTCGAGATCGCGGAGGGCGCCGGGACGCTCGGTCCCGCCGTGCGGGAGGCGGCGTTCGCCGCCTTCACCGCGGGCATGCACCGGACGGCGCTGGTCATGACCGCCGTGGTGGTCCTGGCGGCGTGCACGGTCGCCCGCATGCTGCGGCCGGCCGCGCGCTGACCTCCCCGCCGTCGGGACCGGCGGCGTCACCGCACGGTGGCGCCGCTCCACGGGCGCCGGGCAGACGTAGGCTCGGCGGCAGGGGCCGGTCCGGTCCCACGGTACGGAGGGAGTGGTCGCGATGACGCCGCAGGAGCTGTTCGAGGACGCCGCACGGCGACCGTCCGAGGTGGCGGAGCACATGCTCGAGGGCATCTCGGCGGAGGCGCTGAACACCATGCCGGGAGGGACCGCGAACTCCGTGGCCTGGCTGGTGTGGCACGCGGCCCGCCAGCAGGACGCGCAGGTGGCCCAGCTCGCGGGCACCGACGAGGTGTGGACTGCGGAGGGGTGGAGCGGACGGCTCGGTCTCGACGTCCCCGACTCCTCGACGGGTTTCGGGGACGGCCCGGAGGACGTCGCACGGATCCGGGTGACGTCCCCCGAGCTGCTGCGGGGCTACCTCGACGCGGTGGTCGAGCGCACGGTGGCCTACGTCCGCGGGCTCACGGACGCCCAGCTCGACGACGTGGTGGACCGCTCCTGGAGTCCGCCCGTCACCCGCGGGGCGCGCCTGGTCAGCACGGTCGACGACGCCGCCCAGCACCTCGGCCAGGCCGCCTACGTCCGCGGCCTGCTCGAGGACGGGTGGTCGGGGCCCTACTGACCGCTCCCCGCGCGGGGTCTCGCCCCCTCCGGGTGAGGCGCGGTGGACGCCGCCTTCCCCTCCAGGATCGTTTGCGTTTGCATAAAGTCGTCGTGTGACAAGGCGCCGATGAGGGGACGGCGGATCCCTCGGTCCGGACCGGTTGTTCACTTAAGCTGATGCCGGGGGGCGACAGCGTCCCGACCGTCTGCACGATCTTCTCGTCGCTGTCCGCGACATCCTGGGGGAAACACCGTCATGCCCCGCGACTCCTCTCGCCGCCCTGCTCCCGCCGCCCTGCGTCACCGCGCCTCCTCGCCGGTGACCGCCCTCACCGCATTCTCGGCCCTCGTGGCCGTCAGCGTGGCCGTCAGCGCGGGCATCGCACCGGAGGCCGGCGACGACCGGAGGACCTCGGCCTTCGGCGCCCCGGCCGCCTCCACGGAGCGGACGGAGCGGCCGGACGGCGGGTGGACCCTGCTCGCGGCCGGACAGGATCAGGACGTCCCTCCGGCCGGGCCGGTGCGGGAGGACCGGACGACCTCGCCCGTGCGGGACGGCGGCGCGGGGACGGGCTCCTGGCGGGCCGGAACGGGGCGCGGCGACGGCGGTCGCGAGTCCGCCTCGACCGTGCGCCCGGGCCGGCAGGCACCGAAGCTCTACCAGGGCGAGCTGCCCGTCAACACCATCATCGCCCCGGCCCGGCCCGGCGCCGTCCTGCCCGGCGGGCAGTTCGGCTGGCGGATCGCCCCCGACCGCGGCGGGCGCGAGTTCCACAACGGCACCGACGTCTCCGCCGCGGCGGGCCTGCCCGTCGTCGCCGCCCTCGACGGCGTGGTGACGGCCGTGTTCTGGGACGTCTGGGGCGGCAACCGGGTGGAGGTCACCCACGCGGACGGGATCAGGACGACCTACAGCCACCTCGAGGACGTCCGGGTGCGGACCGGTGACCGGCTCGCGGCCTCCGAGCAGCTCGGCACGGTCGGCGCCACCGGCGTGCGGGTCACGGGCCCGAACCTGCACTTCGAGACCTGGGTGGACGGACAGGCGGTCGACCCGCAGTCCTTCGACTGGGTCGACGGCATGCGCGTCATTCCCGCCTCCCGCAGCAAGTACTCCCTCGAGGTCCCGGTCCCGGACGCTGTCGGGGGCCCGGCCGCGGAGAAGGCGGAGAAAGCGAAGAAGACGGAGGCTGCGAAGAAGGCGGAGGCTGCGAAGAAGGCCGACGCGACCCGGAAGGCGAAGGCTGTGAAGAAGGCCGAGGCCGCCAAGAAGGCCGACGCGGCCCAGAAGGCGGAGGCCGCGAAGAACCGGGCGACGGCCACGGAGAAGGCGGGGAACGCGAAGAAGGCCGAGGCTGCGAAGAAGGTCGAGGCGGCGAAGAAGCAGGCGGACGCCGCGAAGAGGGCGGAGAACGAGCAGAACGGAACCACCGAGCGGCCCGGACGGCCGGTGGGGGACCCGGCCCCGGTGGTGCCCGCTCCGCCCGCCGCTCCGGTGGTCGTCGACCCTGTCGTCCCGGCGCCGGTCCCGGCCCCGCCGGCCGCGGGGGACCCTGCGCTGCCCCCTGCCGAGCCGGAGCCGGCCCCCGAGCAGCAGCCCGTGCCGGAGCCGCTGCCCGTGCCGATCCCCGACCCGGAGCCGGTGCCGGTGCCCGACCCGGAGCCGGTCCCCGAGCCGGAGCCCGAGCCGGAGCCCGAGCCGGGAGTCTCGCCACGGATTCCGGACGCGGAGCGGGACACCGACGGGGACGGGAGCCTCGACACGGAGGACCCCGACATCGACAACGACGGCACCCCGAACGAGCTGGACGACGACATCGACGGGGACAGGATCCCCAACGACGTCGACCCCGACCTGGACGGGGACGGCCTGCGCAACGAGGACGACCCGGACCGGGACGGGGACGGGATCCCCGACGAGTTGGATGCGGAGCCGAACACCCCGGCGCCGAAGACCGCGACCGCGCCGGAGGCGGCGACCGCGCCGACCGCCGACGCGGCCGCAGCCCCGGCCGACCCGGGGGCAGGCGCCGCCGGGGCGGCTCCGGCGGCCGGAGCGGACGGGGCGGCCCGTCCCTGACGCACTCCACGGAGTTATGCAGGCGTGACGAGGGCTTTCGTCGAGTCCTGAGCCAGGCGGACTAGAATTTGGCCCCGGGCCGACACATTTTCGCGCAGGAGCGGGAGCCATGAGCACCACGGACCACGGTGCGCCGGGCGACGGGACGGCCAGGGCGCTCCAGGAACTCCGGGACCGTCTCACAGGCGGACTGGTCGAGCCGGGAGACCCCGACTACGACAGGGCCCGCCGGGTCTGGAACGGCCTGATCGACGTCCGTCCCCGTGCTGTCGTGCGGGCCGGGGACATCGGCGACATCGACCTCGCCCTGGCCGCGGCGCAGCGCACACGGCTGCCGCTGGCGGTGCGGGGCGGCGGGCACGGCGTGGCAGGACACGGCACGGTCGAAGGCGGCCTGGTGCTGGACCTCGGGCGGCTGCGGGGCGTCGTCGTCGATCCCGCGAACCAGCTCGTGAGCGTGGACCCGGGCACCACCATCGCCGGACTCGACCGTGCCACGGCCCGGCACGGCCTCGCCGTCCCCGGCGGCCTCGTCGGCGTCGCCGGCGTGGCGGGACTCACCCTGGGCGGGGGCATGGGCTGGCTGACCCGCAGCAACGGGCTGACGCTCGACAACCTGGACTCCGCCGACGTCGTGACCGCCGCCGGCGACCACCTGCACGCCAGCGAGGAGGAGAACGCCGGGCTGTTCTGGGGACTGCGCGGCGGCGGGGGCAACCTCGGGGTGGTCTCCTCCTTCACCTTCCGGGCCCGGCGGCTGCCGTCCGCCGTGCTCGCGGGGAACCTCTACTACCGCAGGCCGCACTGGCGGGACGCCCTGACCGTCTTCGCCGAGTGGTCGCACGGTCTGCCGGACGAGATGAACCCGGTCCTCACGTTCGAGATCCCACCGCAGGGGACCGGGATGGGCGACGAGCCGGTGCTGACCGTGGGCTTCAGCTGGGCCTCGGAGGACCACACCGGCGGTCTGGACGTCGTCGACGGACTCCGGGAGGAGGCTCCGCCCGACGCCGAGGAGATGGGGCCGACACCGTGGCTCGCCTGGCAGGGGGCCAGGGACGGCGCCTTCCCCAAGGGCTCGCACGGCCACTGGCGGAACGTGCCCTTCTCCCGGCTGGACGACGAGGTCGTCGACGTCCTCGTCGGGCTGGCCGCCGGGATCACGTGCCGGGGCGCCGGGATCGACGTCCACCACCTCGAGGGCGCCTTCGGCAGGGTGCCCGAGGAGGCCACCGCCTTCCCCAACCGGTCCGCACGGTACTGGCTGACGGTCCACGGCGTCCGCGACGACCCCGCCGACGACGAGCACCTCGCCGCCTTCGTCCGGACCGTGCGCGACGGCATGCAGCCGTTCGCCGAGCACGGGGAGTACGTCAACCTCATGGGCCCGGACACCGAGCTCGGGGGCGACCGGTCCGAGGCGGCCCGCCTCGCCTACGGGCGGGAGAAGCACCAGCGGCTGGCCGTCCTCAAGGACCGCTACGATCCCGGGAACCTCTTCCGGCACAACCTGAACGTCCCGCCCGGCCGGCCCTGAGCGCACCGCGGACCAGGCGGTCCGGTCCCGGGCGCTCGGCGGCCCCGGCCCCGTCATGTCCGGGCGATGTCGGTGACCGCTCTTCCCCGGCCGCGGGCCCGGCACTACGGTCGACAGTCCAGAGACCCCGCACCCCCGGGAGGCGCACCGCATGCCGATCTACGAGTACCGCTGCCCGGAGTGCGGCGACTTCGAGCTCCTGCTGGGCATGGGCGCCGCCACGCGCGAGAGCACCTGCCCCGGCTGCGGGTCCCCGGCGCGGCGGCTGATGAGCGCCCCCGGGCTCTCCCGGACCGGCACCCCTGCGGCGCGGCTGATCGAGCGCACCGAGCGCACCGCGGCCGAGCCCGACGTCGTCGCCGCGCCCCCGCCCGATGCCCGGAGAGCACCCCGGACCACCGGCAACCCCCTGCACCGCAGACTTCCCCGGCCCTGAGAGGCACACCACCGGAGCACCACACCGCAGCACAGCAGCCTAGGAGGCACGTCATGCCGGAGCTCATCTTTCCCCTGGACTCGTCACAGCCGTTCGAGGACCAGCAGCTGGTGGGGCACAACCGGTGGCACCCGGAGATCCCTCCGGTGGCCACCGTGCGCCCCGGGGACACGTTCCGGGTGCACTGCCGGGAGTGGTTCGACGGCGCGATCGTCAACGACGACTCCGCCGAGGACGTCCTCAACGCGCCGCTGACGACCGTGCACAAGCTCTCCGGCCCGTTCGCGGTGCAGGGGGCGAAACCGGGGGACCTGCTCGTCGTCGACATCCTCGACGTCGGCCCCATCCCCCAGGAGGACTCCGGCCCGCTGGCCGGGCAGGGCTGGGGGTACACCGGCGTCTTCGCCCGCTCCAACGGCGGGGGCTTCCTCACCGACCGGTTCCCGGACGCCTACAAGGCGATCTGGGACTTCCGCGGCCAGACGGCCACCTCCCGCCACGTCCCGGAGGTGTCGTTCACGGGCATCGTCCACCCCGGCCTGATGGGCACGGCGCCCTCCGCGGAGCTGCTGGCCCGGTGGAACGCCCGCGAAGGGGCCCTCATCGCCACCGACCCGGACCGGGTCCCGCCCCTGGCGCTGCCGCCCGAGCCCGAGAACGCCCTGCTGGGCGGGGTGCCCGCCGCCGACGCCGAGCGGGTCGCCGCGGAGGCCGCGCGCACCGCCCCGCCCCGGGAGAACGGCGGCAACCAGGACATCAAGAACCTCACCAAGGGCACCCGTGTCTTCTACCCCGTCTTCGTGGACGGGGCGAACTTCTCCGTGGGGGACCTGCACTTCTCCCAGGGCGACGGCGAGATCACGTTCTGCGGCGCCATCGAGATGGGCGGGTTCGTCGACTTCCACGTGGACGTCATCAAGGGCGGCATGGAGACCTACGGGGTCACGGAGAACGCGATCTTCCTGCCGGGCCGGACGGACCCGCAGTACAGCGAGTGGATCTCCTTCTCCGGCACCTCGGTGACCCTCGACGGCGAGCAGCGCTACCTCGACTCGCAGCTGTCCTACCAGCGGGCGTGCCTGCACGCCGTCGACTACCTCACGAAGTTCGGGTACGCGCCCGAGCAGGCGTACCTGCTGCTGGGCGCCGCGCCGATCGAGGGCCGGTTCTCGGGGGTGGTGGACATCCCCAACTCCTGCGCCACGGTGTACCTCCCCACCGCGATCTTCGACTTCGACATCCGGCCCTCCGCGGCCGGTCCGCACCAGGTGGACCCCGGAAGGGGCGCGCCGCACGCGGCCGCGTGAGCTCAGGCGGCCGCGTGCGCGAAGTACAGCTCGACCACGGCGGTGGCCATGTCCTGGCCGCACGCCGCGGTCGGGTAGCCGGAGCCCAGCACCGCGATGTGGTGGGCCGCGCCGCCCGCCGCCGCCCGCCCCACGCTGTGGGTGTCCCATTGCCCACCGGCGTCCGGCAGCCACCCGTTCTTGACGAGGGAGTCCGCCGTCCCGGTCCCGTCCGCGCGCGCTGACCCCACGCCCCACGTCTGGGACGGGTGGCTGGGCCGCATCTGCTCCCGCAGCCAGGCGAGATCCTCTTCGGGCAGCCAGTCCGCCCCGCGGACCACCGTGCCCAGCACGGCCAGCTGGTCGGAGGCCGTGGTCAGGTTGTGGCCCCAGCCGCCGGAGGACCGGGTCGAGGTGACGCCCATGAGGTCGTAGGTCTCGTTGATCTCGCCCTCCATGGCGGCGACCGTGGGCCCGAGCGCGCCGTAGAGGGCGGAGGTGGACTCGTTGCCGCTCTCGTGGACGCTGTCGCGGATCAGCGCGCGCTGCTGCTCCGTGAGCCGGCCGTCCCGCTCGGCGGCCAGGCGCATGGTGGTCAGGGCCAGCGGGACCTTCGAGAGGCTCGCCTCCATGCCGGACAGCTCGGGGCGGTGGGCGAAGACCGTGCGGCCCTCCGTGTCCTGCACCAGCAGACCGATCTCGGCGCCCACCGCCCCGCCCAGCCCGTCCAGCGCGGCGGCCAGGGCCTGCCGGTCGTCCTGCGCCGTCGGCCCGTCCGGGACGGGGAACGACCCGGCGGCCGCCGGACCGCACGAGGCGGGGACGGCGACGGAGGACGTCCCGGCGACCTCGCTGCCCGGGGCGGCGGGGAGCGCCGACGCGGGAACCGGGGCGGAGAGGCCCAGGAGGATCGCGGCGATCCCCAGGGCGCGGGCGGTCCTTCGGTGCTGCGGCTGCGATCGGTTCATGACACCCATGCTCTCGCACGGCGGCGGTTCTGCCGATCCGCGCGGTGTCGCCTCACGTCATGAGACCTCGGTCCGTCCACGACGTCGGCAGGTGCCCTCCGGAGGGGAGCAGCACGAGCTGGGCGGACGGCAGCCGTTCGGCGAGGCAGTGCGCGTGGGCGAGCGGCACGACGTCGTCGTCCTCGGCGTGGACCACCACGATCTCGAGGTCCGCGAGCTTCCGGCCCACGGTGGGGGGCAGGGCGAAGCCCTGCCCGTTCCGGTCCGGGTGCTCCGGGCACCAGCACGGGGCCGCCACGGTCACGACGCGCTGCAGCAGGGTGGGGATCCGGTTGCAGAGGAAGCGCAGGGCCTCGGACCCGCCGAGGGAGTGGCCCACGATCACCCAGGGCTCGTCCGGGATGGCGCGGACGGCCCGGCCGATCGCCTCCTGCCACTGCTCCGGGTCGGGGTCCTCAGGGCTCGGGAGGTCGGGGGCGACGAGGTCGGCGTCAGGCCACTTCCGCCGCACGGCCTCGAGCACCGGGTTGTCGCCGGCGCCGGGCTGGAGCCCGGCGCCGTGCAGGAAGAGGATGCGCTGGACCATGGGTCACCTCGGGGGACGGGGGAGGTGACGGCGGACGCCGCCTCCACCAGAGTCCCCGCCGCCGCGGCGGGGTGTCAAGAGCGGGGGGCGGCTCCTGCTCCCGGTCCCACGAGGCCCAGGCCCGGCCCCTCGAGCCGGTCGAGCGCCGCGGTCCGCCCGGTCAGCAGCAGGAGCAGCGCCCCCATGGTCCCGCGGATTTCGGGGCCGCCGCCGACGCGCCAGCCGATGTCGGTCGCGGTGAGCGTCACCCCGTGCGGCCTCCGGCGCGCCCAGAACGGGAACGGCATGGACCACACCCGGTCGGCGGCCGTGCGGGCGGCCTCCGGGGGCATGGCGTGGTGGCGGCCCAGGGGCAGGGCGATGTCCTGGGTGTGGACGAGGACGTCGAGCAGCGGATCCCGGATGCCCGTGCCCGGGGGATGGTGCCTCGACCCGTCCAGGCGGCGGTAGTCCGCGACGATCTGCTCGACCGGCCGGCGCCCGCGGCGCCGGGCGTCCAGGTACACGGCACGGTTGTAGTCGCCCCGGCCGTGCCACAGGGCCGTGACGAGATCGACGAGCCCGAACTGGGGCGAGGCGATGACGTGGGCCGCCACGTCCCGCACCGCCCATCCCGGGCACAGGCTGGGGTGGTCCCACTCCTCGGGGCCGAGCGTCTCGAGCAGGTCCGCGAGCGCGGACCGTTCCCGGTGAACGGCGTCCCAGATGGCGTCGCGGTCCATGGTAATCTCCCCCTAATGGTCAGGTTTACTGACTAAATTTTCCAGCGGGAGCCGCTGCGGTGTCAAGGGGTGGGAATGCACGAGGACGAGAGGACGAACACCGGGCTGCTGCTGTACTACCCGTACCGGGACATGGAGACCCGGGTGCTCGAGGCCCTGCACGCCGCCGGCTTCGCGGACCTCTCTCCCGCCCAGGCGCGGATCTTCCAGCGCATCGGTCCGGACGGCACCCGCACGGTGCAGCTGGCGGAGCAGGCCCGGGTCACCAAGCAGACGGCCAGCCTGCTCGTGCAGGCCATGGAGGAGGAGGGGTACGTGGAGCGGCGCCCCGATCCCGCCGACGCCCGGGCGCGGCTCGTGACCGTCGCCGAGCGCGGCCGGGCCGCCCAGGCGGTGGCGGCCGGCGTGGTCGCCGAGGTCGAGGAGCAGTGGCGGCGGAGGCTCGGGGCACGGCGCTATGCCGCGCTGCGCCGGGCGCTCGCCGAGCTGCACGAGGAGGGGCCTGCCGCCCCGACCGCCTGACGCGCGGGCCGGCCCGCCACGGGCAGCCGGGCCGATCCGGCAGGGTCCGGGGAACCGTGCGGTCCCGTGGCCCCCGGGCTCGTGGCGGTCTGGGGGCCCGCAGCGGTCGCCCGGTGGCGCGCAGCCGCCGGCACGCCACAATGGGAGCATGACCGACGCCGCTGCCGCCCCGGAGGACCCCCGCACCTGCCGCGCCTACTGGACCGTGGAGCCCGGCCGGGGGGAGCTGCGCACCGCGGAGCTGCCCGTCCCGGGCCCGGAGGACGTCCTGGTGCGGGCGCTGCGCTCCGGGATCAGCCGCGGCACCGAGTCGCTCGTCCACCGCGGTCTCGTCCCGGCGCGCGTGCACGAGCGGATGCGCGCCCCCTTCCAGGAGGGGGACTTCCCGGGGCCGGTGAAGTACGGCTACCTGTCCGTGGGCGTCGTGGAGCAGGGACCGGAGGACCTGGTGGGCCGTCGGGTCTTCGGTCTCCACCCCCACCAGGACCGCTACGTGCTCCCCGCCTCCGCCGTGACCCCCGTGCCCGACGACGTGCCCTCCGACCGCGCGGTGCTCGCCGGCTCGGTGGAGACGGCCGTCAACGCCCTGTGGGAGGCCGCGCCCCGCTTCGGGGACCGCGTGGCCGTGGTCGGCGCCGGGATGATCGGCGCGTGCGCGGCCGCGCTGCTGGCCCGCTTCCCGCTCGCCCGGCTGCAGCTTGTGGACCCGCAGCCGTCCCGCGGGGAGCTCGCGGCACGGCTCGGCGTGGAGCACGTGCGGCCGGAGGACGCCGCGGGGGAGTGCGACGTCGTCGTGCACGCCTCCTCCACCGCCGCCGGACTGGCACGGGGGCTCGAGCTGCTCGGCGACGAGGGCGAGCTGATCGAGCTGTCCTGGTACGGCGACGAGGACCCGGCCGTCCCGCTCGGTGCGGACTTCCACGCCCGCCGCCTGCAGATCCGCGCCAGCCAGGTGGGCGCCGTCGCCCCCGCCCGCCGCGCCCGCCGCACCACCTCCGACCGGCTCGCCACCGCCCTGGACGCCCTGCGGGACCCCCGCTTCGACGCCCTGCTCTCCGGGACCTCCCCCTTCGAGGACCTGCCCGCCACCATGGCGCGGCTCGCCGGAGGCGCACCGGACGTGCTCTGCCACGTGGTGCGCTACGACTGACCCCACCCCGCCGACCCGAGGAGCCCCGTGTTCACCCTGACCGTCCGAGACCACATGATGATCGCCCACAGCCTGCCGGACCCCTTCTTCGGCCCCGCCCAGAACCTGCACGGAGCCACCTACGAGGTGGAGACCACGTGGTCCCGGCCGGTCCTCGACGAGCACGGGGTGGTCATGGACATCGGCGTGGCCGGCGACCTGCTCACGGGCGTCCTCGACGGGCTGCGCTACCGCAACCTCGACGAGCACCCGGACCTCGCGGGCCGGCTGACCACTACGGAGGTCCTCGCCCAGTACGTGGCCGAGCGGCTCGCGGCGGGCGCGGCGTCCGTCGAGGGCCTCGAGCGGCTGACCGTGACCCTGCGGGAGAACCCCGACGCCTGGGCCTCCTACACCCTCGAGCTGCCTGTGCTGAGCGAGCGCGGCGGGCCCGCCCCCGCCCGGTGAGCGAGGTGCGGGCGGGCATCGACGTGGTGGTGCCCGACGACGGCGGACGGCCCACCGGCGGCTCGCTCTACGACCGCCGGCTCGTGGCGGCGCTGGACGCCCTGGGGCGCCCGGCCCGCCTGGTGCCGGTGGCGGGCGACTGGCCCGCTCCGGACGGCGCCGCCCGGGCGCGGCTGCGGCGGGCGCTGGGCGCACCGGCCCCCGGGCGGGCGGTCGTCCTCGACGGCCTCGTGGGGTGCGCGGCCCCGGAGACCGTCGACGACGCCGTGCGCTCCGGGGTGCCCGTGCACCTGCTCGTGCACCTGCCCCTGCCCGCCGAGACCGGGCTGGACCCCGCGATCGCGAGGGAGCTCGCCCGGCGGGAGGCCGCAGCCCTCGCCGCCGCCACCGGCGTGCTGACGACCAGCGCCTGGGCGGCCCGCGACGTCTGCCGCCGCTACGGCACCGCGGACGCCGCCGTGGCGGAGCCGGGAGCCGAGCGCCGGCCGGTGGCCGCGGGGTCGAGCCCGCCGCGGCTGCTCTGCCTCGCGTCCCTGACCCCGCGCAAGAACCAACGGCTCCTGCTGCGGGCCCTCGCGCCGCTGGCCGGGCTCGACTGGACCCTCGACCTCGTGGGTCCCGAGGGCGACCCCCGCCACGTCCACGGGCTGCGCGCGGCGGTCCGGGAGCTCCCCGACCCGGGACGCGTGCGCTGCCCCGGTCCCCTCGAGGGGGCCGCGCTGGCCCGGCAGTGGGCGCGCACGGACCTGCTGCTGCTGCCCTCCACGGCCGAGACCTACGGCATGGTCGTCACCGAGGCGCTCGCCCACGGCGTGCCCGCGGTGGTCGCGGCCGGCACCGGCGCGGTCGAGGCCCTCGACGGCACGCCGGGACCCCGGGGCGCGGACGGCGCCGGCGCTCCGGGCGCCGGGAGCCGGGCCGGTGCCGCGCTGGACCCCGCCGACCCGTCCGCCTGGACCGAGGTGCTGCGCGACTGGCTGACCGACCCCGCCCTGCGCGGGCAGTGGCGGGCCGCGGCGCTGGCCCGCCGCGAACGACTGCGCGGCTGGGAGGACACCGCCCGCGACGTCCTCGCGGCGATCGGCGGGCCCCTCGAGCTGCCGGACCGCCCCGAGCACGGCGCCGACCACGACCTCGATCACGACGCCCGCGATCACGACCACGGCAGCGGCCCCGATCCCGATCCCGACACCGACCCCGACCGAACCAGGAGACCGACATGATGCAGCACTCCGTCCCCGACCGGCCCGTCGCCGGTGACTGGCTGGCCCTGCGCGAGCCCGCCGACGCCGCGGCCCGTGAGCACTCCCTGCCGCTGATCGACCGGCTCGTGCGGCACTGGGAGGAGCGGCCGCCGGCCGGGGTCCCCGGCTCCTCGGCCGCCGAACCCGTCGTCGTCGTGGACCTCGGCGCCGGAACGGGCGCGAACCGGGCCTGGCTGGCCCGGCACCTCCCCGGCCCCCAGCGCTGGATCCTGCTCGACCACGACCGCGAGCTGCTCGACCAGGCCGTGGCCGCCGCCCGGGCGGAGGGGGCCGACGTCGTGCCCGTCCTCGCCGGCGTCGAGGAGCTCGGCCGGGTCCTCTCCGAGCACCCGGCGGCCCGCCGGCTCGTGACGTGCTCCGCGCTGCTCGACCTGCTGACCCGGCAGCAGATCCGGGAGCTGGCCCGTGTGCTCGCCGAGGAGGGCGTCCCCGCGCTCTTCGCTCTGACCGTCGACGGCGAGGTCCTGCTCGACCCGCCGCACCACCTGGACCCCTCCGTGCTGGGGGCCTTCGAGGACCACCAGCACCGCGGTGAGCTCGCCGGCACCGACGCCGTGCGGCTGGCCGCGGAGGCCCTGCGGGAGCACGGCACGGCCGTGGACGTGACGCCCACCCCCTGGTGGATCGCCGACCAGGCGTGGGCCCGGCCCCTCCTGGAGCGGTTCCTCGCCGACCGGGCGGACGCCGCCGTGGAGCACCGCCCGGACCTCACGGCCGAGGCCCACGCCTGGTTGCGGACCCGGCTGGTGGACTGCGCCCGCGGCCGGCTGCGGGCCACGGTGGGACACGCGGACCTGCTCGGCCTGCCGCCCGTCGGCTGAGGCCTCGTCAGCTGCGGCCCCGGGCGCTCCGCTCCAGCCACAGGACGTCGCGGCCGAAGGACACCAGCAGCAGGACCAGCGCGATGACGGTGGCGGTGACGGCCAGCGGCAGAGGGATCAGGGGGACCAGCGCGCCGAGCAGGACACCGCCCTGGATCCCCGCCACCACCCGCCGGTACGAGGAGAAGGGCAGCTCGCGGCGCCACGCGGGACGCGCCCGCAGGCCCAGCAGGAAGAGGTAGCGCAGGGCGCCGATCACCACCACCCACCACGCCTCTGGCAGCCCGATCCGGGCGGCGACCGCCACCGAGAGGAAGAGCAGCAGCACGGCGTCGACCTCCTGGTCGAACCGTGCCCCGGCGCGCGTGGCGGTGCCGGTGCGGCGGGCCACCCACCCGTCGATCCCGTCGAGCAGCCAGGCGGGCAGCGCGACGGCGAACACGGCCCAGCACCAGGCGTCGGCGGGCCGGCCCGCGTCCTGCCCCAGCACGGGGGCCAGCCCCACGGGCAGGAGCGCGGCGGTCAGGGCGACGAGCACGGAGCGGCCCACGGTGACCCGGTCGGCGGGGCCGTAGGGCTCGCCGTGGCGGCGCACGGTGCTGCGCACCACCGTGCCGAGCACGGCGAGACCCAGCAGGCCGGAGCTCACCAGCACGGGGAGCGCCGCGTCCGCCAGGAGGAGGAGCGCCGCGAGGGCTCCGCCCAGCACCACGAAGGCGAGCAGACCGTCCCGGCGCGCCGAGGGTCGGGGGCCGGTGGAGCGGGCCAGGGGCATGCGGTCGCCTTCCGCGTCGGGGGTCTTCATCCTGGGCGGGACCGGCCCGCCGCGTCAATCCGGGTGACGGCCGGCGGTGGCTAGACTGCGCCCATGCCCGCCGAGACCCCGCCAGCCCCCAGCGAGCGGCGGCCCGTTCTCCGCGTGCTGCTCGCCGCCGGGCAGGCGGCGGCCGGGATCGTGCTGCTCGCCCTGCTGTTCCGCGTGCTCGGCACGGACGCGGTGCGCAGCGCCGTCGGCATCCTGACTCCCGCCACCGTGGCGCTCGCCCTGGGCGCCGGGCTCGTGGCCACCGCGGCCCAGGCCCAGCGCTGGCGGCTCGTGGCCCGCAGCCGGGGCATGCCGATCGGCTTCCGGGAGGCCCTGGGCGAGTGCCTGGCGTCCGGGCTGGTGAACCTGCTGCTGCCCGGCGGCGTGACCGGGGACGCGGTGCGGGTGCTGCGCCGCCGCCGGCGCGGCGACAGCTGGCCCGGCGCCGGCGGCTCCGTGCTGGGCGAACGGCTGGCGGGGACGTCCGTGCTGCTCGCGGCGGGGGTCGTCCCGGCCCTGGCGGTCGGCGGCTGGCTCGCCTCCGCCCTCGGCCTCGGGGCGCTCGCCGTGGGGGCCGTCGCCTGGCGCTCCACGAGCGGCGCCCCGGCGCGGGACCGGGCCGGGGTGTGGGCGCTGTCCGTGCTCGCCTGGGCCTGCTACCAGGGACTCTTCCTGCTGGCCGCCGTGCGCACCGCGCCGCAGGAGACCCTGGCGAACCTGTGGGGGACCACCGTGCTGGGTCTCGCCGGGATGTCGGTCCCCGTCGGGGTGGGCGGCTGGGGCCCGCGCGAGGGGATCACCACCCTGGCCGCCATGGCCCACGGACTGCCCCCGGAGACGGGGTTCGCGATCTCAATCGGCTACGGGCTGCTCGCCCTGATCTCCGCGCTGCCGGGGGCCGTGGTGCTCGTGCAGTGGCTGCGCCCGGTGCGCCTGGACGCGCACCGCCCGTGACCGGCATCGGGGGCGCCGCCGGAGAACCGAGGGGCCGACCGGTCCCGTGACGTTCAGGCGGCGAGCACCCGGAGCAGGTCGGCGGCGACGCCGACGGCGATGACCGCCGGGGCCTTGCCCGGGATGCCGGGGAGCCCGATGGGGCAGGTGATGCGCTCGAGCGCGGCGTCGCCGTGCCCCTCCTCCCGCAGCCGCACCCGGAACCGGGACCACTTGGCCGAGGAACCGATCAGCCCCACGGAGCCGAGGTCGTCCCGGCGCAGCGCGGCGTCGCAGAGCACGAAGTCCTCCGCGTGGTCGTGGCTCATGATCAGCACGTGCGCCCCGGCCGGCAGCGCGGCGAGCACGTTCTCCGGGACGGGGCTGTGGTGGACGTGGACCTGCGCGGTCCCGTCGGTGACGTCGGCCAGCCGGGCAGGATCCAGCTGCCCCTCCCGGCTGTCCACCAGGTGCAGGTGCAGGGGCAGCCGGGAGAGCACCCGGGCGAGCTCGTGGCCCACGTGCCCCACGCCGAACACGGCGACGGACGGCCGGGCGCGCTGGGGCTCGAGCAGGACGCCGACCACGCCCCCGCAGCACTGCCGCCCGTGCTCCACGGCGGCGTGCTCGTTGAGCGAGAAGGTCATCGTCTCCGGGACGCTCGCCCCGGACACCAGCATCGCCCGTGCCCGCTCGACGACGGTCGCCTCGAGGTTGCCGCCGCCCACGGTGTCCCACGAGGCCGTCTCGGCCACGACCATCTTGGCCCCTGCCTCCCGGGGGGCGTGCCCGCGCACCTCCGTGACGGTGGCGAGCACCCCCGGCGCGCCCGCCGCGCGCAGGTGCTGCAGCGCGTCCAGCCAGTCCACGTCAGTGCGCCGCCGAGGTGGCCGGTGCCGGAGCCTGCTCCGTGTCGGCGGCCAGGACCCGGCGCCCCTCCTGGAGCGCCCAGAACACCGCCTCCGGGGTGGCCGGGCTGGCGAGCTCGACGCTCCGGCGGCCGGGGCCGAAGGCGGCCGCCGCCTCCCGCAGCGCCTCGCGCACGCTGAAGGCCAGCATGAGGGGCGGTTCCCCCACGGCCTTGGACCCGTAGACGACGCCGCTCTCGGTGGCCTGCTCGAAGAGGTGCACGTTGAACTCCTCGGGCATCTCCGAGAAGCTCGGCAGCTTGTAGGTGCTTGCCGCCTGCGTGGCCAGCCGCCCTCGGTGCGGGCCGTCGGAGACGTCCCAGCGCAGCTCCTCGAGCGTGAGCCAGCCGGCCCCCTGCACGAAGCCGCCCTCGATCTGCCCGACGTCGATCAGCGGGGAGAGGCTGTCGCCGACGTCGTGGATGATGTCGGTGCGCAGCAACCGGTAGGCGCCGGTGAACCCGTCGACTTCCACCTCGGAGACGGAGGCGCCGTAGGAGAAGTACTTGAACGGCTCGCCCTGCATCCGGGCGCCGTCCCAGTGCAGCCCCTCGGTCCGGTAGTACCCGGCGGCCCACAGCGAGATCCGCTGGAAGTAGGCGTCGTGGGCGAGCTCGGCGAAGGACATCTGCCGGTCGTGGAAGCCGATCCCGGTCACCGTGCCGTCGACGAACCGGACGTCGTCGGGGTGGATGTCGAACTTGCGGGCGGCGACCTCGGCCAGTCGGTCGCGGATCTGCTCGCAGGCGTTCTTCACGGCCCCGCCGTTGAGGTCCGCCCCGGAGCTGGCGGCCGTGGCGGAGGTGTTGGGCACCTTGTCCGTGCGGGTGGGCGCGAGCCGGACGGTCTCCAGGGGCACGCCCAGGGCCGTGGCCGCGACCTGGCGCATCTTGGTGTGCAGCCCCTGCCCCATCTCGGTGCCGCCGTGGTTGATGAGAACGGACCCGTCCTTGTAGACGTGCACGAGGGCGCCGGCCTGGTTGAAGGCCGTGAGGTTGAACGAGATGCCGAACTTCACCGGGGTGACCGCCAGCGCCCGCTTGGTGTCGGGATGGGCGGCGTTGAAGGCCGCGATCTCCTCGCGGCGGCGCTCGACCTCGGCCCGGTCGAGCAGCTGCGTCCAGATGGTGCGCAGCCGCTCGGCGTGCCGGACGGGCTGGCCGTAGGGCGTGGTCTGGCCGGGGACGTAGAGGTTGCGGTGGCGCAGCTCCGTGGGGTCCACCCCGAGCAGCGGGGCGCAGCGGCCCATGACCTCCTCGATCACCAGCATGCCCTGGGGCCCGCCGAAGCCGCGGAACGCGGTCTGGGAGGTCTTGTGGGTCCGCGCGATCCGGCCGTGGACCTGCACGTGCGGGATCCAGTAGGCGTTGTCGATGTGGCACAGCGTGCGCTGCAGCACGGGCTCGGAGAGGTCCAGGCTCCACCCGCCGTCGCTGGTGACAGTGGCCTCGAGGGCCTGCAGGCGACCGCTCTCGTCGAAGCCGGCCTCCCACCGGGCGTGGTAGGGGTGGCGCTTGCCGGACAGGGTGATGTCCTGGGTGCGGTTGAGCCGCACCCGGACCGGCCGCCCGGTGAGGACGGACCCGAGGGCGGCAACGGCGGCGTAGCCGTGCGGCTGCATCTCCTTGCCGCCGAACCCGCCGCCCATCCGCAGGCACTGCACGGTGACCTCGTGGCTGTGCAGGCCGAGGACGTGGGCGACGATCTCCTGGGTCTCGGTGGGGTGCTGGGTGCTGCAGTGCACCAGGACCTGCTCGCCCTCGTCGACGTAGGCGAAAGAGGCGTGGGTCTCGAGGTAGAAGTGCTCCTGGCCGCCGAACTCGAACTCACCGCTGAAGCGGTGGGCCGCGGTGGCCAGCGCGGTGCTGGTGTCCCCGCGGCTGACGGTGGGCTGAGCGCCCTGGAAGCTGCCGGCCTCGATCGCCTCGGCCACGGTGACCAGCGACGGCAGCGGCTCGTAGTCGACCTCGACGGCTGCGGCGCCCAGGCGGGCGGCCTCCTGGGTCTCGCCCAGCACCCAGCACACCGCGTGCCCGTGGAACATGACCTCGGTGGGGAACAGCGGCTCGTCGTGCTTGGTGCCGGCGTCGTTGACCCCGGGCACGTCCGCCGCGGTGAGGACCCGGACCACGCCGGGGACCGCCAGGGCCGGGGCCGTGCGCAGGTCCTGCACGAGGGCGTGGGCGTGCGCGGCCTGCACCGGCCAGGCGTGCAGCACGTCCTGGTGGCGCACGATCAGGTCGTCGGTGTACAGGGCCGTGCCCGTGACGTGCAGGGCGGCGTTCTCGTGCGCGACGGGCACGCCCACCACGGGATTGACGGGGCGGTCGGCGAGGGACGTCATCGGGACACCTCCATGTCGGGGGCGAGCGCGTTCTGCGCCCAGAACTTGAGCAGGGCCTGCTCGAGCATGGCCGAGCGGTAGCGGGCGCTGGCTCGGTGGTCGTCGATCGGCGTGCCCTCCCCGGCCAGCGCGGCCGCCGCAGCGAGGACCGTGTCACGGTTCCACGGCGCACCGCTGAGGATGCGTTCCGGGGCATGCGCGCGGATCGGGGTGGCCGCCACCCCGCCCAGTCCGATCCGCGCGGAGGTGACCGTGCCGGCCTCCACGTGCACGGCGATGCCGACGGCCACGCTCGAGATGTCGTCGAAGCGCCGCTTGGCGATCTTGTGGAACGCGCTGTACCGGGCCGGTGGCAGCGGGATCCGCACGGCGCGGATGATCTCCCCGGGGCGGCGGACGCTCTGCCGGTACCCGGTGTAGTACTCGTCCAGGGGGACCTCGCGCTCGCCCCCGGCGGAGGCCAGCACCACGGACGCGCCCAGAGCCAGCAGCGCCGGGGCGGAGTCCCCGATGGGCGAGCCGGTTCCGAGGTTGCCGCCGAACGTCGCGGCGTTGCGGATCAGGCGGGAGGCGAACTGGGGGAAGACCTGGTCCAGCAGCGGCACCCGCCCGGCGAGGCCGCGCTCGACCTCGGACAGGCTCAGGGCCGCCCCGATCTCGACACGCTCCTGCCCCACCTCGAGCGTGCGCAGCTGCTCGAGCCGGTCCACCGCCAGGGTCAGCGGCGGACGGGCGTGCTGGATGTTGACGCCCACGCCCGCGTCCGTGGAACCAGCGACCAGCTGGGCGTCCGGGGTGTCCTCCAGGTGCTCGAAGAGCTCCTCCAGGGAACCGGGACGGACGAACTGTGCGCCGCCGGCCGCCACCCGGGTGGGCGGGGCCGGCTGCGCGGGCCGGTCCTGGCGCCGCAGCAGCGGGTCGGCCTCGGCAGGGGTGCCCAGCGCGTAGGCGGCGTCGCGGATGGGGCGGTAGCCGGTGCAGCGGCAGAGGTTGCCGCTGAGGGCGTGCAGGTCGAAACCGTTGGGCCCGCACTCGTGGTCGGCCGCGTGCTCCTCGCCGACGACCTCGGTGCCGGTCTGGGCCCCGGCGGCCGCCTCGGTGGCCGCGCCGGGGGCCTCGCGCTCGGGACGGTAGTACTCGGCGGCCATGGAGCAGACGAAGCCGGGGGTGCAGTACCCGCACTGGGAGCCTCCCCGGAAAGCCATCTCCTGCTGGACGGGGTGCAGCGCCGCCGGCGTGCCGGTGCCGCCCGCGGTGCCGAGGCCCTCTGCGGTGACGACCTCTTGACCGTCGAAGGCGGCGGCGGGGGGCAGGCAGGCGTTGACGGAGGTCCACCGGCTGCGTCCCTCGCCGTCCGGCCGGGCCACCAGCACCGCGCAGGCACCGCACTCGCCCTCGGCGCAGCCCTCCTTGGCGCCGGTCAGGCCCTCGCCCCGCAGCCAGTCCAGCAGCCGGGTGTGCGGGCCGACCTCGGCACCGTCCCGGGCCCGACCGTTGACCGTCACTCGGATGTCGCTCATACCTGCTGCTCCTCGGTGCATGCCACTGGCCGCGACCTGGAGTCAGGTGGTTCCCCGGGGTACCGGGAGCTCTCTGGCGGCGGACCAGCGCGATTCGTCGTTGCTCGCCCGGTAGATAGTCCGCTCGAGGACCCGCCGTAGGCTGAGTCACACCATAACCACGCCGTGACGGGGCCGCAAGAGGCCGGTCGCCACCACCGGGTCAGGGTGGATCTGGAAGAATTCTTCCACAATGTGTTGTAGGTCACGTGGATCTCCTCTAGGTTGGCCTCAGCCAAAGGCGGGCCCCGATCGACCGGGGCTATCTACCGGGCATGATCTGACAGCCGGGCGGGCCCGCCGACGGACAAGCCGTTTCTCGGGTTCCCCCACGATCCGTGAGGACCTGAGCATCATGTCGACCATCCACGAAACCACTCCGCGCACCCAGGTCCACCTGGAACGTGCCGTCGAGCTCGCGGCGGAGAACGCCGCCGGCGACGGCGGGCCGTTCGGCGCCGTCGTCGTGACCGCGGACGGGCGGGAGTTCCCCGCCGTCAACCGCGTGACGGCGGACCACGACCCCACGGCGCACGCGGAGGTCATGGCCATCCGCAGCGCCTGCCGCGAGCTGGGGACCTTCGACCTCAGCGGCGCCGTGCTCTACACCAGCTGCGAACCGTGCCCGCTGTGCCTCTCGGCCTCGCTGTGGGCCCGGCTGGACGCGGTGTACTTCGCCGCCGACCGGCACGACGCCGCGGCCGGCGGATTCGACGACGCCGAGTTCTACGAGTTCTTCGCCCGGAGCGCGCAGGAGCGGGACCGGGCCCTTCCGGTCCGCCACGTCGCCCTCGCCACGCGCACGGAACCGTTCGAGGCCTGGGCCGGCAACGCCCAGCGCACCGCGTACTGATCCGAGCACCCCGCCGCCCCGGTCGGCTCCTACCGGGACCACCAGATCTGGACACTTCACGGGAGACCCGCCGGCAACGGACGGCCCGGGAAAAACAGAGGATCGCCGGACCTTGCGCAGCAGAGCCGACGCCTGCGCGCTGAAGGAGGCTCCTTCCATGTCATCGACCACACCTGACCGTCCGACCGACGCCCGCGCGGCGGACGCCCGCACGACCCCGGCCCGCACGAGCCGCCGTGGGCGCCCGGCGCCCGCGCCCGGACCGGAGGACGAGCGGCTGCCGCTAGGACGCACCACCGCCTACGGCTTCCAGCACGTCCTCACCATGTACGGCGCCATCGTGGCCGTCCCCCTCATCATCGGGCAGGCCGCCGGGCTCTCCGGCGAGGAGATCGCCCTCCTCATCAGCTCCTGCCTGCTCATGGGCGGGGTCGCCACCGTCCTGCAGAGCTTCGGGGCGCCCTTCCTCGGCTCCAGGCTGCCGCTCGTGCAGGGGGTGTCCTTCGCCGGGGTCGCCCCCATGCTCGCGATCCTGGCCGGGGGCAACGACCTGACCACCATCTTCGGGGCCGTGCTCGTCTCCTCGGTGGTGGGCTTCCTGCTCGCCGGCGCGTTCTCCCGCGTCCTGCGGCTGTTCCCACCCGTGGTCACCGGAACGGTGATCACGGTCATCGGCATCTCCCTGCTGCCGGTCGCGATCTCCTGGGCCGCCGGCGCCGGGGACGGAGGCGCCGCCGACCCCCGCAGCCTCGCGCTCGCGGGGATCACCCTGCTCATCGTGCTGGTGCTGTCCAAGGTGGGCGTCGGAATGATCTCCCGCCTGTCCATCCTGCTCTCCTTCGTCCTCGGCACGGTGATCGCCCACGCGATGGGGATGGTGGACTTCTCCGGTGTGGGCGAGGGGGGCATCGTCACCTTCCCGACGCCCCTGGCCTTCGGACCCCCGACCTTCGAGGTCGCCTCGATCATCTCGATGCTCATCGTGGTGCTCGTGACGATGACCGAGACCACGGCGGACATCCTCGCGGTGGGCGAGATCACGGGGGCCAAGGTCGACTCGAAGCGCGTGGCCAACGGCCTGCGGGCGGACATGCTCTCCTCCGCGGGGGCGCCGCTGCTCAACTCGTTCACCCAGACGGCCTTCGCCGCCAACGTGGGCCTCGTCGCGGTGACGGGCGTCCGCAGCCGCTTCGTGGTCACGGCCGCCGGCGTCATCATGGTGGGGCTGGGGCTGTTCCCCGTCATCGGCGAGGTCGTCGCGGCCATTCCCACCCCGGTGCTGGGCGGTGCGTCGATCGTGCTCTTCGGCACGGTGGCCTCGTCCGGGGTCCGCACGCTGGCCAAGGTGAACTTCAACAACTCGATGAACCTCGTCATCGTGGCGGTCGCCTTCGCCTTCGGCCTCATCCCCGTGGCCGCACCACAGTTCTACGCCGGATTCCCGTCCTGGACCCAGACCATCCTCGGTTCGGGGATCAGCGCCGCGGCGCTCGTGGCCATCGCCCTCAACCTGCTGTTCAACGAGCTGACCGCCGGCAACTCCCGGCACCAATCCGTCATGGCGGCGGCTCCGGTGCGGGTCGTCCGGGCGGACACCCTGGCGCACCTGCGGGAGGGCGACCGGATCCAGGACGGTGCCGTGGTGGACAGCGACGGAGCCGAGGTGGCGGTCGTGGCGGAGCACCACTTCGACGACGTCCGGAAGATGATCGACGACGGGGAGATCACGCACACGGGGCAGATCCGGACGGTCCTCGCCGCCAAGGACGCGACGGCCTGAGCGCCCGCACCCCACCTGCGAGGCCTCGACCAGGGGCGTTCCCCGCCTCCGCCCGGCACACCGCCGGGCGGAGGCGGGGAACGCCCTGCGACGGTGTCCGGGCCGGCCCGATCAGCTTGCTGCCACCGGGCCGCGGCGCCCCGCCCGGGCCCGGTCCGCGAGCGCCGCGCCCGGCGGGGCCGGGAGCTTCAGGCGTTCACCAGGCGGCGGGCCGCCGCGGAGTGCTCGGCGGTGAGCGCCTCCACGTCCAGACCGGCGATCGCACCGTCCTCCACGAGCCAGCGCCCGCCCACCATCACCCGGTCCGCGCGCTCCGCGCCGCACAGCAGCAGCGCGGAGAGCGGGTCGTGGGCGCCGGAGAAGCGCAGCCCGTCCAGCCGGAACATCGCGAGGTCCGCCTGGGCGCCCGGGCGCAGCACACCGAGGTCCGGGCGCCCGAGCAGGCGCGCGGAGCCGCGCGTCGCCCAGCCGAGGGCCCGCTCCGGGGTCACGGCCTCCGCCCCGTAGCGCAGCCGCTGCACGTACAGGGCCTGCCGGACCTCCTGCACCAGGTTGGAGGCGTCGTTGGAGGCGGACCCGTCCACCCCGAGCCCCACGGGGGCTCCCGCCGCCTCGAGCTCCACGGCCCGGCAGATCCCGGAGGCCAGGCGCATGTTGGACGTGGGGCAGTGGGCCACGCCCACCCCGGCCGCGCCCAGGCGGACCACCTCGGCGTCGTCGAAGTGGATGCCGTGGGCCAGCCACGTCCGGTCGGTGAGCCAGCCCGTGGACTCGAGGTAGTCGACCGTCCGCAGCCCGAAGCGCTCCCGGCAGAAGTCCTCCTCGTCGATGGTCTCGGCGAGGTGGGTGTGCAGCCGCACGTCCAGCTCGCCGGCCAGCACGGCGGTGTCCCGCATGATCTCCCGCGTCACCGAGAACGGTGAGCACGGGGCCAGGGCGATCTGGGTCCGGGCGCCGTCGCCGCGCTCGTGGTAGGTCCCCACCAGGCGTGCGCTGTCGGCGAGGATCGTCTCCGCCTCCTGCACCGTCTGCTGCGGGGGCAGCCCGCCGTCGCGCTCGCCCAGGCTCATGGACCCCCGGGAGAGGACGGCCCGCATGCCGAGGCTCCGGGCGGCCTCGACCTGCACGTCGATCGAGTGCTCCATGCCGCCGGGGAACAGGTAGTGGTGGTCGGCCGCCGTGGTGCAGCCCGAGAGCAGCAGCTCCGCCATCGCCACCGTGGTCGCGAGCTGCAGGTCGTGGGGGCGCAGGCGGGCCCACACGGGGTAAAGGTCCCGCAGCCACGGGAACAGGGGGACGCTGACCACGGGCGCCCAGGCGCGCGTGAGCGTCTGGTAGAAGTGGTGGTGCGTGTTGATCAGCCCGGGCACCACCACGTGCTCCCGGGCGTCGAGGACCGCGCACGGAACGGTCGGGACTCCGCCGGCCGGGACCAGCTCCACCACGGTGCCGGAGTCGGTGTCCACCACGACACCGCCGGCCGTGTCCGCGGAGGCGTCCTCGCCGGTGTACAGGGCCAGGGGCTCGCGCAGCCACAGCAGGTGGGAGCCGGGGTTCGAGGTGTGGGGACGCACAGGGTTCTCCGATCGGTCGCAGGTCTCGTCACCGGCGCCGTGCGCCTCGTGTGCTCCGAGGGCGGCACGCGGCGCCGCCAGCTCAGTGAGGTCCTGTCTGCTGATCCAGGAGACCGCTCCCGCGGTCCCGGTGACCGTAGCACCGGCGGATGTTCGCCTTCAACCGTCCGGGCCCCGACGACGACGGGCCCGTCCGGCGTCCGGTCAGTTCTCCCCGCGCCGGAGGAGCCGGCCGCGCGGTGTCTCGAAGTCCACGGCGGTGCCCCGCACGAAGGTCCTGCGCACTCTTCCGGACAGCGCCTTGCCCTGGTACGGGGTGATGGGGTTCTTGTGGTGCAGCTTCCCGGCGTCCACGACGAAGGCGTCGTCGGGTGCGAAGACCACCAGATCGGCGTCATAGCCCAGGGACAGCCTGCCCTTGGAGCGGAGGCCGGCCCGCTGGGCGGGCCTCGTCGACATCCACTCCACGACGCGGCCCAGGTCTACTCCGCGGCGACGGGCCTCGGTCCAGATCAGGGACAGACCCAGCTGCAACGAGGAGACCCCGCCCCAGGCCACCCCGAAGTCCCCGTTGTCGAGATCCTTGAGGTCCAGGGTCGAGGGGGAGTGGTCGGAGACGATGAAGTCGATGGTGCCGTCGATCAGGCCCTCCCACAGCAGCTCGCGGTTGCCGACCTCCCGCACGGGCGGGCAGCACTTGAAGGCGGTGGCGCCGTTGGGCACCTCCTCGGCGAGCAGGGTGAGGTAGTGCGGGCAGGTCTCCACCGTGATGTCCAGGCCGTCCGCCTTCGCCGTCGCGATCATCGGCAGGGCGTCCGAGGAGGACAGGTGCAGGATGTGGGAGCGGGCGCCGGTCCAGCGGGTGCGCTCGATGACCTCGGCGATCGCCAGGTTCTCGGCCCCCCGCGGGCGGGACTTCAAGAAGTTCTCGTAGACGTCCCCCTCAGGGTGCGGGGCACGGTCAATGGCGCGGGAGTCCTCGGCGTGCACGATCATCAGCGAGTCGAACGTCTTGATCTCGGCCAGGTCCTCCTCCATCTCGTCGGCCTCGAGATGCGGGAACTCGTCCACGCCGGAGTGCAGCAGGAAGCACTTGAAGCCGAAGACGCCGTCGTCGTGCAGCTCGCGCAGGTGGGGCTTGTTGCCGGGGATGGCCCCGCCCCAGAAGCCGACGTCCACGAAGACGTTGTTCTGGGCGAAGAGGCGCTTGTACTCGAGGGCCGGCACGTTGACGGTCGCCGGGACCGAGTTGAGCGGCATGTCCAGGACAGTGGTGACGCCCCCGGCGGCGGCGGCGCGGGTCGCGGAGGCGAAACCCTCCCACTCGGTGCGGCCGGGCTCGTTGATGTGCACGTGGGTGTCCACCAGACCCGGCAGGAGGTGCTCGTCCTCGGCCAGCTCCACGACCTCGCGGCCGACCAGTCCGGCGCCGAGGGGCTCGATGGCCACGATCCTGCCGTTGCGCACGCCGACCTCGCGCGGAGCGAAGTGGTCCCCGCACGAGACGTTCTGCCCCCGCACCACGAGGTCGAACTCGCGGTGGTCCCCCGCGAAGGCGCCGTCGTCGTCCGCCCCCAGGTGGGGGGCGTCGGCGCCATCGGCAGGGATTCCGTGCTCCCGCTTGTAGTCGGCGATGAGGCGGCGGACGCGCTCGGGGTCGTTGACGTCTTCGCTCACCTCCCGCTGGTGCGCCTGCTCGGCCTCGAAGGCGCTCCGGGCGGCGGCCGGCTTGGTGGCCGCGCGTGCGGAATCCTCCCGGGCGATCGCCGCGGGGTCCCCGCTCGTCCGCTGCGGGCGCCCGGCGGCGTCCGCGGTGCCGTCCGCCCGCTCCTCGCCCTCCGCCGACAATTCCTGGGGGGCCGGCTGACGCCCCTCTTCGTCGGTCTGCTTCTTGCCCCGGCCGGGAGTCCCCGGCTGCTGCGGCGTCTTCTTCTCCGTCATCGACGTTCCTTCTCGTCATCGGCGTCCGCACGGGGCGCCGGGTCGGTCAGTTGGGCTGGGCCCCAGCGAGCAGGCTGGGCAGATCACGCGCGAGCCGGGCGCCCACCTGCTCGAGCAGCCTGCCGGCCTCGCGCATGCAGACCCGTGGGTCCGGTTCGAGGTCGGTGAGGGCAAAGGTGCGCACGAAACCTGCGGCCAGGCGGGTCTCCTCGTCCAGGGTGGTGCGGCCGCACACGGCCACCACCGGCACGCCGGCGGCGTGCGCCGTGGCGGCGACCCCCATGGGGGTCTTCCCGCCGAGCGACTGCTCGTCGAGGCTGCCCTCCCCGGTGACCACGAGGTCGGTGCCCGCCATCCGGTCGGCGAGGCCGACGAACTCCAGGACCACGTCGATGCCCGGGCGGCGCTGGGCCCCGAGCACGGCGAGGGCCGCGTAGCCCACGCCGCCGGCGGCCCCGGCGCCGGGCGACCCGGCCGCGGTCGCGGCGTCCGGGCCCAGGGCGTCCGCCAGCCGGTCCCGGAAGACCGTCAGCGCGGCATCGAGGGATGCGACGAGCTCCGGGTCGGCCCCCTTCTGCGGGCCGAACACGGCCGCCGCGCCGTTGGCCCCCGTGAGGGGGTTGTCCACGTCCGCGGCCAGGACGAACTGCGCCTCCCGCACCCGGGGATCCAGTCCGGTGAGGTCGACCCGGGCCAGCCGGGCGAGCTCGGTGCCTCCGCGGCCCAGCTCGGCGCCCTCGTCGTCCAGCAGGCGGGCGCCGAGGCTCTGGAGCAGCCCCGCGCCGCCGTCGGTGCAGGCGCTGCCGCCCACCCCCAGGACGATCCGGGTGGCTCCGGCGTCGAGAGCGGCGCGGATCAGCTCCCCGGTGCCGCGGCTGGTGGCGCCCCCGGCGTCGAGCACGGGGGCGCCGTCCTCGTCCACCGGGAGGGCGGCCAGTCCCGAGGCCAGGGCCATCTCCACCACCGCGGTCCGGTCGAGCAGGGCGAACCCCGCCTCGACGGCGTTCCCGACGGGACCGGTCACGGTGGTGGAGCAGGCGGTGAACCCGGCGCCGACGGCGGCGTCGAGCGTGCCCTCGCCGCCGTCGGCCACCGGGACGGCCACGACCGTGGCGGACGGCTCCACGGACCGGATGCCCGCCGCGAGGTGCTCCACCACGTCGGTGGCTTCCAGCGAGCCCTTGAACTTGTCCGGGGCGACGACGATGCGCACGGGCCGTTCCTCCTGTTGTGTGCGGACGGGGGTCAGTCGAGCAGGGCGATCGCCGTCGGGGCGTCCGCTCCGCGGGCGGCGAGCTCCTCGAACTCGACCACGTTGTCGATCTCGGTCCCCATGGAGATGTTGGTGACCTTCTCCAGGATCACCTCCACCACCACGGGCACCTGGTGCTCCTCCAGGAGGGCGTTGGCCTGGCCGAAGGCCTCCCGCAGCTTCTCGGGATCGGTCACGCGCAGGGCCTTGCAGCCCAGGCCCTCCACGACCTTCAGGTGGTCCACCCCGTAGCCCTGGGTCTCCGGGGAGTTGATGTTCTCGAAGGCCAGGGAGACGTTCTGCTCCATCTTGAACCCTCTCTGGGACTGACGGATCAGGCCCAGGTAGGAATTGTTCACCACCACGTGGATGTAGGGAAGGTTGAACTGCGCCCCGACGGCCAGCTCCTCGATCATGAACTGGAAGTCGTAGTCACCGGAGAGCGCCACGACGGTGGCCTCGGGCTTGCCCCGGACGACGCCGAGGGCGGCGGGCCCCGTCCAGCCCAGGGGGCCCGCCTGACCGGCGTTGATCCACTGACGCGGGCCGTGCACGTGCAGGAACTGGCCGCCGGCGATCTGGGAGAGACCGATCGTGGAGACGTAGGTGACGTCCGTGCCGAAGGCGGAGTTCATCTCCTCGTAGACGCGCTGCGGCTTGACCGGGACCTGCGTGAAGTGCGTCTTGCGCTGCATCGAGCCCTTGCGCTGGGCGCAGTCCTTGACCCACACGGACCAGTCCGGCACGGCGAACCGCTCCTTCCGCTCCCGGGCGACCTCGAGGAGGATCTCCAGGGCCGCGCCGGCGTCGGAGACGATGCCGAGGTCGGGGGAGAAGACACGCCCGATCTGGGTGGGCTCGATGTCGATGTGCACGAACGTGCGGCCCCTGGTGTACGTGTCCAGGCCGCCGGTGTGCCGGTTGGCCCACCGGTTGCCGATGCCCAGCACGAAGTCGGACTCCAGGAACGTCGCGTTGCCGTAGCGGTGGGAGGTCTGCAACCCCACCATGCCCGCCATCAGCGGGTGGTCGTCCGGGATGGCGCCCCAGCCCATGAGGGTCGGGATCACGGGCACGTCCAGCAGCTCGGCGAGCTCGACCAGCTGCGCCGAGGCATCGGCGTTGATGATGCCGCCGCCGGCCACGATGAGCGGACGCTGCGCGGAGGAGAGCATGTCCAGGACCTTCTCGGCCTGCGCGCGCGTCGCTGCGGGGCGGTGCACTGCCAGGGGCTCGTAGACGTCGATGTCGAACTCGATCTCGGCGAGCTGGACGTCCAGGGGGAGATCCAGCAGCACCGGACCGGGCCGGCCCGAACGCATGAGGTAGAAGGCCTTCTGGAACGCCCCGGGCACCTGGCCCGGCTCCAGCACCGTCATGGCCATCTTGGTGACCGGCGCGGCGATCGACGAGATGTCCACGGCCTGGAAGTCCTCCTTGTGCAGCTTGGCCACGGGGGCCTGGCCGGTGATGCACAGGATCGGGACGGAGTCCGCCCACGCGGCGTAGAGGCCGGTGATCATGTCGGTGCCCGCGGGGCCGGACGTGCCCACGCAGATCCCGATGTTGCCGGGGGCGGCGCGGGTGTAGCCGTCGGCCATGTGCGAGGCGCCCTCGACGTGCCGGGCGAGGGTGTGCCGGATGCCGCCGTGGGCGCGCATCGCCGAGTAGAACGGGTTGATGGCGGCGCCGGGCAGGCCGAAGGCCTCGGTGGCGCCCTCCTTCTCGAGGATGGCGACGACGGCGTCGACCGTGCGCATTCTGGCCATGGTGAACTCCTTGGAAGCAGGACCCGGGATCGGGTCGGGAAGCGGTGGGTGGGGCGGGTCAGCGGCCGGAGCGGCCGGAGAGCTCCTCGACGAGCTTGAAGAGACCCGAGTGGTCGAGTCCGCCGTCACCCTTGTTGACGGTGGCGGCCACGAGCTGGGCGACGATCGCGCCGAGCGGCACGGCCACGCCGGCCTCCCGGGCGGCGGAGGTCACGATGCCCATGTCCTTGTGGTGCAGCTGCAGCCGGAAGCCGGGGTCGAAGTTGCGGTCCAGCATCTTCTGGCCCTTCTGGTCCAGGACCTTGGAGCCGGCCAGGCCGCCCCCGAGGACCTTCAGCGCGGCGTCCGTGTCCACGCCGTAGGCCTCGAGGAAGACGACGGCCTCCGCGAGCAGCTGGATGTTGCCGGCCACGATCAGCTGGTTGGCGGCCTTGACGGTCTGCCCGGAGCCGGCGGGGCCCACGTGCACGATGGTCCTGCCGACGGCCTCGAGCACCGGGCGGGCGGCCTCGAAGTCCGCGGCCTCGCCGCCGACCATGATCGACAGCGCGGCGTCGATCGCGCCCTGCTCGCCGCCGGAGACCGGTGCGTCCAGCGGGCGCAGGCCGTGCTCGACGGCCTCCTGGGACAGGCGTGCGGCGACGTCCGGACGGATGGAGCTCGCGTCGATCCAGACGGTGCCCTGCGGGGCGTGGGCGAAGACGCCGTCCTCCCCGGTCACGACGCCCTCGACGTCCGGCGAGTCCGGGACCATCGTGATCACGACGTCGGCGTTCTCCACCGACTCGGCCACGCTGGACGCGCCCTTGCCGCCGGCCTCGACGAGCTGGTCGATCTTGTCCTGGGAGCGGTTGAAGCCGACGACGTCGTAGCCGGCCTTGACGAGGTTCTTGGCCATGGGCAGGCCCATGATGCCGAGTCCGATGACGGTGACGTTGGTCATGGTGGGAGTCCTCACTGTGGGGGCCCGTGCGGTGCGTGCGACGGGCGGTGGTGGCAGGAGCGGGGGAGGAGGGGCGTCAGGCGCCGGCGCGGGCGGCGGACCACGCCGAGGTCCAGGCGAAGGGGTCCTGCTGCGACGCCTTGTACTCGAGGCCCACGTAGCCGGAGTAGCCGAGCTCCCGGCTGCGCTCGACCCACTGCTGGAGCGGGAGCTCGCCGGTGCCGGGCTCGTTGCGGCCGGGGGCGTCGGCGATCTGGATGTGGCCGAAGTCCGCGGCGTGCTTCTCGATGACCGCGGCGACGTCGTCGCCGTTGACCGACAGGTGGTAGAAGTCGGCGAGCAGCCTGATGTTGTCCGCGCCGGCCTGCTGGACCTTCGCGATGACGTCGAGGGCGTCCTGGGCGGTCTTCAGGGGGTAGGCCTCGGTGCCGGAGACGGGTTCCAGCAGCACGGTCCCGCCGATCCGGGCCACGCCCTCCGCGGCGGCCACGAGGTTGCGCACCGCCAGCTCGTCCTGGGCCTCCGGGGAGTGCTCGGGCCGGCGGTTGCCGTAGAGGGCGTTGAAGGCCCTGCACCCGGTGCGCTCGCCGATCGCGGCGACCACGGCCACGTTGTCCTTGAACTCGTCGCAGCGGCCCTTCCAGGACACGAGTCCCCGGTCCCCGCCCGGCATGTCGCCGGCGTTGAAGTTCAGCCCGCTCAGCTGCACCCCCGCGTCCCGGATCGCGCCCACGAAGGCGTCGACGTCGCGGTCCGCGGGCACGGACTCGGCGAAGGGCCACCAGAACTCGACCGCGTCGAAGCCGGCGGCCTTCGCCGCAGCCGGCCGCTCGAGCAGGGGCAGGTCGGTGAGAAGGATGGAGCAGTTCACGGTGTAGGACATCGGGATCCTCCTGGTTCGGACGGGACCACCACAGATTTCGGGATGTGGAAGTCAACTTCTGTCTTGTGAAACAGCGTACGGTTCCCTGTGACGCAGGTCAATCCCTGTTTGGAATAAGTATTTCGTGATGTGGAAATCGAGACGCGTGGTCCGATGGCATGGAAGAACCCCGTGCCGCCGCGGTGGCAGGGCGGCACGGGGTCCGGTCGGTGGGGACGGGGTCGC
The DNA here is from genome assembly GCF_947500125.1 of uncultured Kocuria sp. Classification (GTDB taxonomy): domain Bacteria; phylum Actinomycetota; class Actinomycetes; order Actinomycetales; family Micrococcaceae; genus Kocuria. The sequence continues at coordinate 47,665 of NZ_CANMRA010000008.1, forward strand.
CGTCCGGTCAGCGCAGCTTCATCTGCCGGTTGACGTCCTTGTAGAGGAGGTACCGGAAGCGGCCGGGCCCGCCCGCGTAGCAGGCCTGGGGGCAGAACGCCCGCAGCCACATGAAGTCGCCGGCCTCCACCTCGACCCAGTCCTGGTTGAGCCGGTAGACGGCCTTGCCCTCGAGGACGTAGAGCCCGTGCTCCATGACGTGGGTCTCGGCGAAGGGGATCACCGCCCCCGGCTCGAAGGTCACGATCGTCACGTGCATGTCGTACCGGACGTCGTCCGGGTCCACGAAGCGGGTGGTCGCCCACTTGCCGTCGGTCCCCGGCATGGCCGTCGGCTCGACCTCCTGCTCGTTGGTGACGAACGGCTCCGGCACCTCGATGCCCTGCACGTACTCGTAGGCCTTGCGGATCCAGTGCAGACGGGCGGGCTCGCCGCCGCGGTTGCGCACGGTCCACTCGCACTCCGGCGGGAGGAACGCGTAGCCGCCGGGGGAGAGCTCGTGCTCCTCCCCGTCGACGGTCAGGACGAGCGCACCCTCCATGAGGAAGAGCACGCCCTCCACGCCGGACTCCGTCTCGGGCCGGTCGCTGCCGCCGCCGGGGCCGACCTCCACGATGTACTGCGAGAAGGTCTCCGCGAAGCCGGACAGGGGCCGCGCGAGCACCCAGACCCGGGTGTCCTCCCAGAACGGGAGTCGGCTGGTGACGATGTCCCGCATGGTCCCGCGCGGGATCACCGCGTAGGCCTCCGTGAACATCGCCCGGTCCGTGAGCAGCTGGGTCTGGTCGGGGTGGCCGCCGTGCGGTGCGTGGTAGGTGGTCTCGGTCATCTGAAGTCGCCTCCGGTGGTCGATGCGGCCGGTGCCGCGGCCTTGGGGTGGGCCAGGGAGAAGAGCTCGTGCTCGCCGATGCCGGCGCTCTGCTCGAGCTCCTCCCCGGAGATCGCGCCGCACAGCACGCCGCGGTGGACGAAGCGGGCCAGGGCGCGAGCCGTGGCGGGCTCGTCCATGATCTCCGACTCGATGCCGTGCACGTAGTTCTTCAGCCGCAGCGCCGCCGGGGGGAAGCCCTCGCGGTAGAAGAAGTACGTGGCGAGGTAGCGGGTGGGCAGCTGGTGCGCGTGCAGGTCCCAGCCCTGGTAGTAGCCCCGCTCCAGGGAGCGGCGCACCAGGCGGGCGTGCAGCCGCCAGGCGGCCAGCTTCTGCTGCTCGTTCCCGGTGGGCAGGATGTTCGTGGAGCCGTCGGAGAGCCGCACCCCGGTGCCGGCCACGGCGACCTGCATGACGGCCTTGGCGTGGTCGGCGGCCGGGTGCTCCATGGACTGGTACTGAGCGGCGATCTGCAGGGAGTCGGAGTAGTCGTAGGTCCCGTAGTGCAGGGCCTCGACCCGTCCGTCCGTCCGGTGGAGCATCGCCGGGATGGGGCAGGCGCCGTCGGCTCCCAGGATCATCGGGGCGGTCTCCATCTGCACCTCGAAGCGCAGCCGCCCGGCGGGCAGACCGAGTCCCGCCTCGAGCTGTTCGCAGGCCTCGACCATGACGTCGACCTGCTCCGGGGTGCTCACCTTGGGCAGGGTGAGCACAAGGCCGCGGGGGAGGCCGTCCTCGCTGTGCCCGGCCTCCCGCAGTCCGCCCTCGTGCACCAGGGTGGTGACGAACAGGTCGAGCGTGCGCAGCCCGCGGTCCCGGGTGGCGGCCTCGAAGCACTTGAAACGGATCCCGATGTACGGCGGCGCGGTGCCCTCCCGGACGGCCAGGGCCACGGTGTGCGCCGCGCGCACGGCCCACTCGTCCTCCTCCTCGTCCCCGCGGTCGCCGAAGCCGTCCTCGAAGTCCAGACGGACGTCCTCGATGGGCTCGGTGGCGAGCTTGTGCTCGACCGCTCGGACCACCCGGTCGACCAGGCCGGGGTCGGCACCCTCGGGAGCGACCTGCGCCGCGAGGGAGGCAGCTCCGAGCCCGGCCACGGCCTCGGCGGCGCGCTCTCCCCACTGCCGGGCGGTCGCCGGGGTGAAGCTGTCGGCGGGGAGGTAGACGGTGTGCACCGGCTGGCGTGTCCCCGGGTCCCCCGGATAGGACCGCCGGAGCAGCTCGTCGGTGCCGGCCAGCCGCTCGGCGGCGCGCTGCCGGAAGGCCGTGCCCAGCGTCCCGGCGCCCTGGACGTCGGCGCTCACTTCGTGGCCACCCGGTCGCGGTCGGACTGCTCGAGCAGCTCGTAGGCGGGCAGGGTGAGGAAGTCGACGTAGTCCTCGCCCAGCACCAGGTCGGCGATCAGGGCGGCCGCGGGCTCGAAGTGCGCCTCGTAGGACTCCTGGTCGACCTCGCCGCGAAGAACCTCCTTCTGCCGCTGGAGCTCCTCGGCGACGAGCTCACGGGTCGCGGTGTTGCCGGTGTCCTCGTAGACCACGCCGTTGCGGATCTGCTGCCAGATCTGCGAGCGGGAGATCTCGGCGGTGGCTGCGTCCTCCATGAGGTTGTGGATGGCCACGGCTCCGTTGCCGGACAGCCACACCGCGGTGTAGCGGATCGCCACGTAGAGGTTGGCCGCGAGCTCCTGCTGGGTGCTCACCCGCCCGGCGCTGGCGACATCGAGCAGCTGCTCGGCGCTCACCTGCACGTCCTCGCGCAGCCGGTCCACCTGGTTGGGCCGCTCGCCGAGGACCCGGTCGAAGACCTCATGGCAGGTGGGCACCAGGTCCGGGTGGGCCACCCAGGACCCGTCGAAGCCGTCCTCGGCCTCGCGGGTCTTGTCCGCGCGCACCTTGGCGAACGCGGCCTCGGTGGCCTCCTGGTCCCGGCGGTTCGGGATGACGGCGGCCATGCCGCCCATCGCGAAGGCGCCGCGGCGGTGGCAGGTCCGCACGAGCAGCTCGGTGTAGGCGCGCATCAGCGGGGCGGTCATGGTGATGGTGGAGCGGTCCGCCAGGACGAACTTCTCACCGGCGTCCCGGAAGTACTTGATGATGCTGAACAGGTAGTCCCAGCGCCCTGCGTTGAGCCCGGAGGCGTGCTCGCGCAGCTCCCAGAGGATCTCTTCCATCTGGAAGGCCGCGGGGATCGTCTCGATGAGCACGGTCGCCCGGATCGTGCCGTGCTCGATGCCCAGGTGCTCCTCGGCGAACGTGAACACGTCGTTCCACAGCCGGGCCTCGAGGTGGGACTCCAGCTTCGGCAGGTAGTAGTACGGTCCGTGCCCGTTGGCCAGCAGGAGCTTCGCGGTGTGGAAGAAGTGCAGGCCGAAGTCCACGAGCGCGCCGGAGGCCGGCTGCCCGTCCACGGTGACGTTGTGCTCGGGCAGGTGCCAGCCGCGTGGCCGGGTGACGACCACGGCGAGCGGGACGTCCTGGCGCAGCGCGTACTGCTTGCCCTCCGGGGACGTGAAGCTCAGGGTGCCCCGGGCGGCGTCGCGCAGGTTGAGGACGCCGTCCACCTGGTTGTGCCACGTGGGGCTCGAGGCGTCCTCGAGGTCGGCGAGCCAGACCTTGGCCCCGGAGTTCAGCGCGTTGATCGCCATCTTGGCCGGCGAGGCGGGCCCGGTCATCTCGACCCGGCGGTCCTGCAGGGCCGGCGGCGCCGGGGCGACCGTCCAGTCCCCCTCGCGGATCTCCCGGGTCTCCGGGAGGAAGTCGAGGGTGCCGGTCTCGGCGGCCCGGCGGCGGTTCTGCTCCCGGGCGCCGAGCAGCTCGGCGCGGCGGTCGGCGAAGTTCTGGTGCAGGGCCTCCACGAAGGAGAGGGCCTCGGCGGTGAGGATCTCGCTCGCGCGGTCCAGGCCGGCTGGGGTGGTGAACTCGATGGCCATGGTGGTCTCCGTTCGGTGCTGGGTTCGGTGGGCGTCGCGGCCCGTGGTGCGGACTCGGTGCCGCGCTGCTAGCGGGCGGCCACCGGCGCGAGCTGGCGGGTGTCCTGCTGGGCCGCCTGCTGCACGGCCTCGGCCACGGCCGGTGCCACGTGCTGGTCGAAGACACTGGGGACGATGTAGCTCGCGTTGAGCTCGTCCTCGGCCACGCAGTCCGCGATGGCCTGCGCGGCGGCGACCAGCATGTCGGTGGTGATGTCGGATGCCCCGGCGTCGAGCAGGCCGCGGAACAGGCCCGGGAAGGCCAGGACGTTGTTGATCTGGTTCGGGAAGTCCGAGCGGCCGGTCGCGACCACCGCGGCGTGCTCCGCGGCGACGCCCGGATCGATCTCGGGGTCGGGGTTGGCCATGGCGAAGACGATCGCGCGGTCGTTCATGGCGGCCACATCGGCCCCGTCGAGCAGGTCGGGGGCGGAGACGCCGATGAAGACGTCGCTGCCCACCACGGCCTCCTTGAGCGAGCCGGAGAACCCGGTCTCGTTGGTGTTCTCGGCGATCCACTGCCGGTGCGGGTCGTCGTAGCTCTCCCCGCGGTGGATGGCGCCCTTGCGGGAGCAGGCAATGATGTCCTGCACCCCCTGGGCCTTGAGCAGCTGGATGATGGCGTGCCCTGCGGCGCCCACCCCGGAGACCACGACCTTGACGTCGCCGATCTGCTTGTCCACCACGCGCAGGGCGTTGAACAGCGCTGCCAGGGCCACGATCGCGGTGCCGTGCTGGTCGTCGTGGAAGACGGGGATGTCGAGCTCCTCGCGGAGCCGGGCCTCGATCTCGAAGCAGCGCGGGGCCGCGATGTCCTCGAGGTTGATCCCGCCGTAGACGGGGGCCATGGCCTTGACGATCCGCACGATCTCGTCGGTGTCCGTCGTGTCGAGGCAGACCGGCCAGGCGTCCACGCCGGCGAACGCCTTGAACAGGGCGGCCTTGCCCTCCATGACCGGCAGGGCGGCGGCGGGGCCGATGTCGCCCAGGCCGAGCACCGCGGTGCCGTCGGTGACCACGGCCACCGTGTTGCGCTTGATCGTCAGCCGCCGGGCGTCCTCGGGGTTGCCGTGGATGGCCATGCACACCCGGGCCACGCCGGGGGTGTAGGCGCGGGAGAGGTCGTCACGGTTGCGCAGCGAGACGCGGGGGGTGACCTCGATCTTGCCGCCGAGGTGGATCAGGAACGTGCGGTCGCTGATCTTGCGCACCCGGACTCCGTCGAGCGCCTCGAGGGAGTCGCGCACCTCGTCGCGGTGGGATGCGTCGGAGACGTTGCAGCTGACGTCGACGACGACGTGGTCTGCGTGGGACTCCACGATGTCGAGGGCGGTCACGGCCGCGCCGGCCCGAGCGGCCGCGGTGGCGAGCTCGCTGGTGACGGTGAGGCCGGCCGGGGCCTGTACACGCAGGATCATCGAGTAGCCGGGACTGGGCGTGGCCATGGTTCCTCCAAGAGCGGTGGTGCGACCATTTCAGTCGCATTGTGGAATGAAACTTTCGTATTATGGATATTATGGGAGTCGGCCGAGGTTGGCAAGGAACTTTCGTGACACCTGTCACGGGGCCGGCCGCCGAGATCTCGCCCGCCGCACGAGGCGGCCGGGCCGTACCGACGGGAGATGGCCATGACCACGACGACCACACGAGCCGGTTCGGGCGGTGTGCAATCGGTGGAGCGCGTTTTCGAGCTTCTCGAGGTGATCACCGCGGCCGGTGGGGACATGTCGCTGAGCGAGCTCTCCGCCGCCGTGAAGCTCCCACTGCCCACCATCCACCGGCTGCTGCGCACGCTGGTGCCCTCCGGCTACGTCCGCCAGCTCCCCAACCGGAACTATGCGCTGGGCCCGAGGCTGATCCTGCTGGGGGAGGCCGCCGGGCGCCAGTTCGGTTCGGCGGCCCGCACGCGGCTGGACGAGCTGGTGACCGAGCTCGGTGAGTCGGCGAACATGGCCGTGCTCGACGGCCAGGAGGTCGTCTACATCGCCCAGGCCCAGCCCAACCGGTCCATGCGCATGTTCACGGAGGTGGGCCGCCGGGCCGACACCCACGACACCGGTGTGGGCAAGGCCATGCTCGCCACCCTGCCGGACGAACGGGTCCGCGCCATCGTGGGCGCGGCGGGGATGTCCACGCCCACTCCCAAGAGCATCGGGACCCTCGAGGAGCTCTTCGCGGACCTCGACCGGATTCGGGAGCGCGGCTACGCGATCGACGACGAGGAGACCGAGCTCGGGGTGCGCTGCTACGCGATGGCGGTGCCCGGCGCCCCCACGCCCACGGCCATCTCCGTGTCGGGACCCGTGTCCCGGGTGGACGAGGACTTCGGCCGCCGGGCCGTGCCCGTGCTGCGCCGGGCCGTCGAGGCGATCGCGGCGGAGCTGATGCCCGGCTCGGCCTGAGACCCGCACGCACCGGCTGCGCCCGCTGCCCCTCGTGAGGGCGGCGGGCGCAGCCGTCGGGTGCCCGGTCCGTGCGGGTCAGGCGTCGCCGCCTGCGATGCCGGTGGTGCCGGCGGTGACCTCGTCCAGGCGGTAGCGCTCGAACGCCCGGGCCGGGGCACCGGCATCCGCCTCCCCGCGGTCGGCGAGCATCTGCAGCGCCCGCACCACGATGGAGTGCACGTCCGTCCGGAACCAGCGCCGGGCCGCGGCGCGGGTGTCGGAGAACCCGAAGTCGTCGGCGCCCAGGGTCGCGAAGTCGTTCGGCAGGTACTGCCGGATGCGGTCCGGCAGCTCCGAGACGAAGTCCGTGGAGGCGATGACGGGACCCTCCGCCCCGGCGAGCTGCTGGGCCACGAACGGCACCCGGCGCGGTGCCCCCGGGGTGCGGAACGCGTCCCGCTCGGCGGCCAGGCCGTCGCGGCGCAGCTCGTTCCAGGAGGTCACCGACCACACGTCGGCGGAGACCCCCCAGTCCTCGGCCAGCACCTGCTGGGCCTGCAGGACCCACGGCACCGACACGCCCGAGCCGAGCAGCTGGACCTTCGGCCCGGGGCGCTCGGAGCGGGCGACCCGGTGGATGCCGCGCACGATGCCCTCGACGTCCACGTCCTCCGGCTCGGCCGGCTGCTGGTACGGCTCGTTGTAGACCGTCAGGTAGTACATGACGTTCGGGTCCGCCGAGTCCGGGCCGTACATCTGCTCCAGCCCGTGCCGGACGATGTGGGCGATCTCGTAGCCGTAGGCCGGGTCGTAGCTGCGCACGGCCGGGTTCGTGCCCGCGAGCACGGGGGAGTGGCCGTCGGCGTGCTGGAGGCCCTCACCGGTGAGCGTGGTGCGCCCGGCGGTGGCCCCGATGATGAACCCGCGGGTCATCTGGTCTGCGGCGGCCCAGAAGGAGTCGCCGGTGCGCTGGAAGCCGAACATCGAGTAGAAGATGTAGACCGGCACCATGGGCTCGCCCTGGGTGGCGTAGGAGGTGCCGGCGGCGGTGAAGGCCGCGACGGCGCCGGCCTCGTTGATCCCCGGGTGGAGCAGGACGCCCTGCGGGGACTCCTTGTAGGCGAGCATGAGCTCGCGGTCCACGGAGAGGTAGTTCTGCCCGTTGGGGTTGTAGATCTTCGCCGTGGGGAAGAACGAGTCCATGCCGAAGGTCCGGGCTTCGTCGGGCACGATGGGCACGATCCGGTGGCCGAAGTCCTTGCTCCGCATCAGGTCCCGCAGCACGCGCACGAAGGCCATGGTGGTGGCCGCCATCTGCTTGCCGGAGCCCTTCTTGGCCGAGCGGTAGGCGTCGGCGCCGGGCAGCGCTACGGGGGCGTGCCCGGCCCGGCGGGAGGGCAGGCCGCCGCCCAGCTCCCGGCGCCGGGCCAGCAGGTACTGGATCTCCGGGGCGTCGGGGCCCGGGTGGTAGTACGGGGCGCCGTAGAGGTCGTCGTCGATCTGCTCGTCGGTGACCGGGATGCGCAGGTGGTCCCGGAAGGCCTTGAGGTCCTCCAGGGTCAGCTTCTTCATCTGGTGGGTCGCGTTGCGCGCCTCGAAGGAGGCGCCCAGGCCGTAGCCCTTCACCGTCATCGCGAGCACCACCGTCGGCTTGCCGCGGAACTCGGTGGCGGCACGGTAGGCCGCGTAGACCTTCCGGTAGTCGTGGCCCCCGCGCTTGAGGGCCCAGATCTCGTCGTCGGGCATGTCCGCGACGAGTTCCTTGGTCGTGGTGGACCGGCCGAAGAAGTGGTCGCGGACGAACCCGCCGGACTCCGCCTTGAAGGTCTGGTAGTCCCCGTCGAGGGTCTCGTTCATGATCCGCACGAGCTCGCCCGTCGTGTCGGCCGCCAGAAGCGGGTCCCACTCCCGTCCCCAGAGGACCTTCACGACATTCCAGCCGGCGCCCCGGAAGAAGGCCTCCAGCTCCTGGACGATCTTGCCGTTGCCGCGCACCGGCCCGTCCAGGCGCTGCAGGTTGCAGTTGATCACGAAGTTGAGGTTGTCCAGCTTCTCGTTGGCGGCCAGCTGCAGCAGTCCGCGCGACTCCGGCTCGTCCATCTCGCCGTCGCCGAGGAACGCCCACACCTGCTGGTCGGAGGTGTCCTTGATCCCGCGGTGGTGCAGGTAGCGGTTGAACTGGGCCTGGTAGATCGCGTTCATCGGGCCGATGCCCATGGACACGGTCGGGAACTGCCAGAAGTCGGGCATGGACCGCGGGTGCGGATAGGACGGGATGCCGTCGTTGCCCTTGGACTTCTCCTGGCGGAACCCGTTGAGCTGATCCTCGGTGAGCCGTCCCTCCAGGAACGCCCGGGCGTACATGCCCGGGGAGGCGTGGCCCTGGAAGAAGACCTGGTCCCCGCCGCCGGGATGGTCGGGGCCGCGGAAGAAGTGGTTGAAGCCGACCTCGTAGAGGGTGGCCGCGCCGGCGTAGGTGGAGATGTGCCCGCCCACGCCGATCTCGGGGCGCTGGGCCCGGTGCACCATCACGGCGGCGTTCCAGCGCAGCCAGCGGCGGTAGGTGCGCTCGATCTCCTCGTCACCGGGGAACTCCGGCTCCTGGTCCACGGGAATCGTGTTCACGTAGTCCGTGGTGACCATCGGCGCGGCCGGGCCCGCGGACCCGGGCCGTGGTGCCGACGACCGCAGGAGGTACTGCGTCCGCTCCCGCACCTGCTTCTCGACGAGGTCCTCGAACGAACCCAGCCACTGCGCGGCTGCGGCCGATGTGCTGTCCGGGGCGTCGGGAGTCGGCCGGTCGCGGTGTTCAACCATGTGCTCAGGGGTCACGTCAACTCTTTCTCAGTGGTCATGGGTGGAGAAAGTCATGGGTGGAGAAAGTCAGGGGTGCGGGAGAGGCACGTCCGACCGGCCTCCCGCGGCGCCGGGATCTCCGGCGCCGCGGAAGACCGGTGGAGGTTCGCCGGCGGATCAGTGCGCGGACGAGCCGCCGGAGCCGTCCTGGGGCTTGCAGACCCTGGTGTCGATGATCTCGCCGGCGGCGGTGATGACGGGAACCTCGTTGCCGTCGCAGTCCACGAGCTTGCCGTTCCGGACGGTGTCGCCCTCCTGCAGGTGGTTCTGCAGGTGCTCGAGGCTCTCGTAGCGCACGGCGCGCACCGGGGCGTTGGCGAAGACGGAGCCCGTGCCCCTCGGCGGGTTGCCGGCGCGGAACTCGTTGAACAGGATGTTCAGCAGGATCGCCATCACGGCCGCCGAGCTGATGCCGGAGTGGAAGATCGTCTCGAACCAGGCCGGGAAGTTGGCGTAGACCTCGGGAACGGCGATCGGCAGCATGCCGAACCCGAGGGAGGTGGCCACGATGATCAGGTTGGCGCCGTTGCCGAAGTCCACCTTCGCCAGGGTGCGGATGCCGGAGGCGGCCACGCTGCCGAAGAGCACGATGCCGGCCCCGCCGAGCACGGGCGGCGGGACCGCCGCGACGACCCGGCCGAGGACCGGCAGCAGGCCCAGGGTCACGAGGATGAAGCCGCCGGCGGTGACCACGTAGCGGCTCTTGACTCCGGTGATGGCCACGAGCCCCACGTTCTGGGCGAAGGCGCTCTGGGTGAAGCCGTTGAAGAGGGGCGCCAGGGCGGAGGAGGCCATGTCCGCGCGGAGGCCATCGGCGATGCGCTTCTTGCCGACCTTCGTGTCGACGATCTCGCCGACCGCGATGATGTCGGCGGTGGTCTCGGTGAGCGTCACGAGGATGACGATGAACATCGAGAGGATGGCCGCCACCTCGAACACGGGAGGGCCGAAGGCCAGCGGCTGGGGAACGGCGAAGAAGTCACCGGTGAGCACCTGGCTGAAGTCCGCCATCCCCAGCGCCGCGGCAGCGGCCGTGCCGAGCACCAGGCCGATGAGGATGGAGAGCCGGGAGATGGCGGCGCTGCCCAGCTTGGAGAGCAGCATGATGATCAGCAGGGTCAGACCGGCCAGCCCGAGGTTGCCGACCGAGCCGTAGTCGGGGGACTGCGCGTTGCCGCCCATGGCCCAGCGGGCGGCCACCGGGAACAGCGTGAGGCCGATGGCGGTGATCACCACGCCGGTGACGACCGGCGGGAAGAAGCGGATGATGCTCACGAAGAACGGGGTGATGAGGAAGCCGATGACGGAGGCGACGATGACGGCGCCGAACACGGCCTGGATGCCGCCGCCGCCCTGGACGATGGCGGTCATGGTGGCCACGCCGGCGAAGGACGTGCCCTGCACGAGCGGCAGCTGCGAGCCGAAGAACTTGAGGCCCCAGGACTGCAGGATCGTGGCGAGGCCGCCCACGAAGAGGGAGGCCGCGATGAGCAGGCCCTGCTCCTGGGGCGTCATGCCGGCGACGCCGCCGATGATGAGGGGCGGCGCGATGATGCCGCCGTACATGGTGAGCACGTGCTGCAGGCCGTAGCCGAGGCTGGCGCCCGCGCCGAGATACTCGTCCTCCGGGCGGGTGCGGGTGGTGGTGGGCGGCTCGGCGGTGCGTGACCTGGCCATGGTGTTCTCCTAGGGATCCTGGTGACGGGAGAGACCCGGTGCCGGCGTCGGGACGGAACCGGGGCGGAGCGAGGAGGTGGAGAGGTGCGCGATGCGCGGTGGGCGCCGCGGGGCGCCGGGCGAGCCGGCGGCGTGGGCGCCGCCCGCAGGAGGGTGCGGGGGTCCGCCGTCGTCGCGCACGGACGACGGCGGAGCCCGGCCGGTGCCGCCGTGGGCGGCACCGGGGAGTGCGGTGCTCAGCAGAAGCCGGCGATGCCCATCCAGGCGGACTCGTTCTCCGCGGCCCCCTTGCGCTGGATCGTGGCCTCGATGAGCCCGTAGGGGCGGTCGGCCGCCCAGTGGGTCTCCTTGTCGTTCTCGAGGCCGCAGAAGCCGAGGTCGTAGACGAAGTGGTGCTTGTTCGGGCACGAGAACTTGATCTCGTCGATCTCCGGGTGGGCCTCGATGACGGCCTTGCCCATCAGGTAGAGGGTCTCCTGCAGGGCCTTGGAGTAGTGGTCGGTGAACTTGGCCAGGATGATCTTCTTGACGTTCTCGTAGACGGCGTCGTAGTCCACGTCGGTGGTGTTGTAGCGCCACCGGGTCGCCACGTCCGTGGACATGATCCGGTCCTCGGTCTCGGGCAGGACCGTGTACTTGTCCTTCGGGTAGCCCGTGAAGCCGGACTGCGTGGACTTCAGGACGGTGAGGTCCTTGAACCCGGAGATCACCGTCCGCTCCTCGCCGTCGGCGACGACCACCGCGGTGCGCACCTCGTCCTTGTGCTGCACGAAGCAGTGGTCGTGGTCGTTGATGCGGTTCCACGCGTACTCCTGGGCCGCCCAGCGACCACCGGTGATCCAATCGAACTCGCCGGTGAAGTGGTCGGCGAGCTTGAGCAGGAACTGCTCGGGGGACTCGATCCCGTACTGCTGGGCGAAGGCGAACACGGTCTGCTTCTGCGTGTCCGTGGGCACGCAGTGGGCGTTGTCGCCGAGGGTGTGCACCTCCTCCAGGTCGCCGCGCAGCTGCGAGGTGACCACGAGGTCGCGGATCTCGTGGCGGTCGGTGTCGCGGTTGATGCGCACCACGTGGTTCTCGGCCTTGCCGTACTGGTTCTTGCCCAGGACGACGGTGTCCGTGGTCTTCTCGGTGATGACGTCGGTCATGACGTTTCTCCTTGCACTCGAGGTTTCTGCTGATCGGGGCGGTCGAAGACGGGCTGACCCGTCGACTCCTGGGTCAACTGCCCCGGTAGGTGGAAAAGGCGAACGGGCTCAGCAGGAGCGGCACGTGGTAGTGCCTCTCCGTGGCCTGCACCGTGAAGTTCACCGTCACGAAGGGATAGAACGTCGGCTGGTCCCTGCCGGCGAAGTACTGTCCCGTGGCGAAGGTGATCCGGTAGTCGCCGGATTCCAGGGTCTCTGGGCCCAGTTCGGGCACGCGTCCGTCGGCGTTGGTCTCGGCGGTCGCGATGGAGGTGCCGTCGGCGGACTCGAGGGTCACGGCGATCCCCTGGGCGGGGGTGCCGGTGACGGAGTCGAGGACGTGGGCGGTGACATAGCTCATGGGGTGACGAGTCCTTCGAGTCGGAGGAGGGCGATCTGGCGCAGCTGGTCGGCGACCACGGCCCGTTCCGTCCCGGGGTCGTTGTCCATGCGGGCGGAGAGCTGCTCGAGGATCTCCTCGGGGGTGCGCCCCGCGGCGCGGATGAGGAAGACCTGGCCGAACCGCTCCTCGTAGGCGAGGTTGCCCTCGCGCAGGCGCTGCTGGACGTCGGTGTCCGTGGGGTCGACCGCGGACTGCTCCGCTCGCGACAGCCCGGCCTCCGCGTGGTCGCCCTCGGCCCGCTCGCCGATGCGAGGGTGGTGGGACAGGGCTCTTTCGATCTCCTCGGCGCTGAACGGTTTCGCGGCCGTCCGGGCCGTGCTGAGCAGGGCATCATGGTGGGCATAGGGCCGGGCGTCGACCACGGCCTCCACCCAGCGCGGGATGTCGAGCGCCGGCCGGACGACCTCGGCCGCCTGGGTCCTGCTGAGGGAGTTGAACGCGGTGAGCTTCATGGAGTGTGCCTGTCACCTCTCTGTATTCCGTAATGTGGAAGAAAACTTTCACTATGTATAGTGAACTGGCTCACAAGCCGAAAGTCAATGGTTTCATCCTCGTGTTACTGATTTTTTGCAGAGAGGTGCCGCGCCTGAAACGTCAGTTTCACTGCGGGGCAGGAGGATTGCGGCCATGCCGAGGGAACATGGAAGGAATGTCATGGATGGAGCAGGTGATCGGCACGGCGGTCCGGGGGCGGAGGAGAAGGTGCTCGTGGTGACGGGCGCCGGTTCGGGGATCGGCCGCGCGGTGGCGCGCGCCTTCCTGGCGGCCGGGTGGGTGGTGGTGCTGGCCGGCCGGCGGCGTGCAGCCCTGGAGGAGACCGCCGAGGGCGCAGCTGGTGCCCGGATAGTCCCGGTGGATGTTGCCGACGCCGAGAGCGTGGCCTCGGCCTTCCGGGAGATCGAGGGGCTGACCGGGCGGATCGACGTGCTGTTCAACAACGCGGGCACCTTCGGGCCCCGCGGCGGGGCGGACGAGATCGATCCCGACGAGTGGCAGCGCACCCTGCAGGTCAACCTGACCGGGACGTTCCTGTGCTCGGCACAGGCCGTCCGGATCATGAAGCGGCAGCAGCCCCGGGGTGGGCGGATCATCAACAACGGCTCGATCTCCGCGCACGCGCCCCGGCCCCTGTCCGCGGCCTACACCGCGAGCAAGCACGCCGTCACCGGCCTCACCCGGTCCCTGGACCTGGACGGGCGCCCCTACGGCATCACCTGCGGGCAGATCGACATCGGCAACGCGGCTACGGAGCTGCTGGCGGGCCTGGGCACGGACGGTGGCGCCCTGCAGGCCGACGGCACGCTGCGACCGGAGCCGAGCTTCCCCGTCGAGGAGGTGGGGCGGGCGGTGCTGATGATGGCCGAGCTGCCCGCCTCCGCCACGGTGAACTCGCTCGTGCTGACCGCCTCGGGGATGCCGTTCGCCGGCCGCGGCTGACGGATCGGCGCCGCACTCCGCGCCGGGGGCCGCTGTGACGCTGCCTCCGAGGGGCATCCGTTCTCGCGACCCCTCTTGACGAGCGTCCGAGGAGGGACTAATTTCATATTGTGGAAACTTAATTCCATAGTATGAATCCTGGAGGAACCCGTGAACCACACCGCGCCGTCGCCCGTACCAGCGATCTTCTTCGACTACACCGCCATCGACTGCGACCCGGACCTCAGCCGCCCGCTGCACCGCCACCGGCGGACCGCACCGCTGTGGGCGCTCGCGGTGTCCTCGGCCTGCGTGGGCGCGATGGTGGGCCGCGTGGCCGCTCGACGCCTCCCGTAACCACGTCCTCCAGGAGCCGGAGCAGACCAGCGCGCCGGCTCGCTTCACCGACCCACCCCTTGAGGAGAACCCATGACCCAGCAGATCCGGACCGGCCGGCAGGCCCCCGACCTCGCGCTGACCGACCACGAAGGGCAGCAGGTTCGGCTCTCCGAGCTGCGCGACCACAAGGTGATCGTCTACTTCTATCCCAAGGCCTTCACGCCAGGCTGCACCTCCGAGGCGTGCGACTTCCGGGACAACCTCGCCTCGCTCCAGCACCTGGGCTACACCGTGCTCGGGGTCTCCGGCGACGACCCCGAGACCCTGTCCCGATTCGCCGAGGAGTACCACCTTCCCTACCGGCTGCTCTCCGACCCCGACGGGCAGGCCGCCCGGGCATGGGGCGCCTGGGGGGAGAAGACGGTCAACGGGGAGACCCGGACCGGCCCGCTCCGCTCGACCTTCGTCATCGAGCAGGACGGCACCGTGAGCTCCGCGGAGTACAACGTCCAGGCCGAGGGCCACGTCAAGAGTCTGCGGGACCGGCTGGGCGCCTGAGCCGCACCCGCCCGGAAGGAGCTTTGCGACGACGAGCGCGCCGAGCTGGGTACTGCGCCGGGGAATCGACGTCATCGCCCTGTCCTTCGCCCGCGACGCCTCCGACGACGCCCCGGGCGTGGGTGGGGTCCGGGGGTGGGCCCCGGCGGATCGGAGCTCAGGCCCGGAAGGTCAGCTCGGTGCAGAGGTCGTCGCCGAGCACGAAGCGGCGCACCGGGGCGCGCAGGGCCCCGGACAGGTGGTCCGCGCCGCGGAACCGGATGCCCGGCACGCCGTCCCCGATCAGCAGGGGTGCGGTGGTGAGGTAGAGCCGGTCCAGCGTCCCGGCCGCGAGGAACCTCGAGACGGTGCGTCCGCCGCCCTCGACCAGCACCCGGTGCAGGCCTCGCCCGGCCAGGGCCTCGAGCACGGCCCGGGGCGCCAGCCCGTGCTCGTCCACGGGCACGGGCAGCACCGCGACGTGCGGGCCCGGGGGCGCGGGCACGTCCGCGTGCTCCCCGACGACCCACACGGTGGGCGCGGCGCCGTCCGTGAGCACCGCCGCGGTCAGCGGGGCCCGCGCCGAGGGGTCCAGGACCACCCGGGTGGGGTGGGGGCCGGGCACGGCGCGGACGGTCAGCCGGCAGTCGTCGGCGACGACCGTGCCGACCCCCACGACCACGGCGTCCACGAGCGCGCGCAGCCGGTGCAGGTGCTCCCGGTCCTGGGGGCCGGTCACGAACTCGGCGTGCCCGGTGCGGGAGGCGATGAACCCGTCCAGGCTCTGTCCCAGCTGGGCGAGCACGAGGGGCCCGCGGTGCGCCACGAGCGGCCCGTAGCGCTCGACGAGCTCCGCCCCCGGGGGCGGCACGGGACGGACCCGGCCGGCCAGCAGGGCCTCCCAGGCGGCATCGGAGGCGGTGTCGCCGCCCGCGGGCGGAGCGGGGGCGGCGTCGTCCGCGGGCGGTGGAGAACCGCCGGGGGCACGGGGCGCGGTGCTGTCGGTCACGGCGTCAGCTCCGGGCGAAGAACCGGTCCCGTGCCGTCTCCTCGGCGATGGCCCGCAGACGGTCGTACTGGTCGGCGGCGTCGGCCTCGAGCTTCGTCAGCTCCCCGGCGTCCAGGCGCGGCTCGGCGGGGGCGAGCTGCAGGAGGGTGACCCACATGCTGCGCTTGGCGACCACGAGGGACTGCAGCATCTCGAGCTCCCCGTGGGCGGCGATGCCGGCCCGCTCCCGGATCCGGCTCAGCGGATTGAGCCGGGAGGCGACGCCGGTGACGGTCCCGAGCCCCTTGGCCAGCCCGCGCCGGCCGGAGCCCAGCCGGTCGAGCATCGCCTCGAGGTGGCCGATGTCGTTCTTGATCTCGCTGACGAACGCGGCGAACCGCGCCTCGTACGGAGTGCCGGCCCACGTGGTGGCCGCCTCGTCGAAGAGGCGCACCCCGGAGAGGGCGCCCATGTAGTGCCCGAGCATGTAGGCCTCGAGCTCGTCGGAGCGGACCTCCGCGCCCGCGGCGCCGTCCGGACCGGTGTGCGGCTGCTCGCTCATCTGCTTCTCCTCGCTCGTGGGAAGTTCTGCGGGAAGGCCTGTAGGAAGGCCCGGGGGAACGTCGCCGGGGTCGCCCGCCAGGGCCTGCCGGTGACGTCCCGCGGATCTCCTCGGTCTCCCAGCCTACTGACTCCGCCCCGGCTGCAGGGGACGTGCGGCAGGAGACGTGCGGCAGGAGACGGTGCAGCGGGAACGGTGCGGGGGCGAGAACCATAAGGGGTGTGACTATCATGGGCGCATGACTGAGAACGCGAGCGGATCCCCCGGCCCCGACGAGCAGGAGACCCTGGGGGCCACCAGCCCCGAACCGGGCAGCGGGATCGACCGTGACCCGGACGAGTGGGCCACGGGCGAGGAGCCCATGACCGGCGCGCAGCGCAGCTATCTCGACACCCTGGCCCGCGAGGCCGGTGAGGAGCTGCCGGCGGACCTCACGAAGGCCGAGGCGTCCAAGCACATCGACCGGCTGCAGGGCGAGAGCGGCCGGGTCCAGGACCAGTAGGTCCGGCACCGGCGGAGGGGGAGCACCGTGAAGATCGTCGTCCTGGGAGCCACGGGCAACGTGGGCACCGCGGTGCTCCGCCGGCTGCACGCCGCGCCGGAGGTCACGCAGATCGTCGGGGTCTCCCGCGAAGGGCCCGAGCGGGACGGAGAGCCCTACGACGGCGTGGAGTGGCACACCGTCGACGTCGCCGCGAAGGAGTCCACCGCGGCGCTGGCGGAGATCCTGAGCGGCGCGGACGCCGTGATCCACCTCGTGTGGCTCATCCGCCCGAACCGGGACCTCGCCCTGATGCACGAGACGAACGTGGACGGCCTCGTCCACGTGCTCGACGCCGTGGTGCTCGCCGGCGTGCCCCAGGTCGTCTACCCCTCCTCGCTCGGGGCCTACAGCCCCGGCCCCAAGGACCGGGCCGTGGACGAGTCCTGGCCCGTGGGCGGGGTCGAGACCTCGCACTACAACGTGCAGAAGGCGGAGACGGAGGCGGTGCTCAACCGGTTCGAGGAGGCCCACCCCGGGATCGTGGTGACCAGGCTGCGGCCCGGCTTCCTGTTCCAGGCCGGCGCAGCCCCCGAGATCGCGGACTACTTCTTCGGCGCCCTCGTGCCCAGAGGACTGCTCGCCCGGCTGCGCCTGCCCGTGCTGCCGTTCCCCGAGAGGTTCCGCTTCCAGACGCTGCACACCGACGACGTCGCGGACGCGTTCTGGCGGGTCATCCAGCACCGGGCCGGCGGGGCGTTCAACGTCGCGGCCGAGCCGGTGCTCGGCGCCGACGGCGTGGCGCAGGTGCTCGGCGCCAAGCGCATCCTGCCGGTGCCGCCGGCCCTGGTCCGGGCCCTCGTGGCGATCACCTACCGGCTGCGGCTGCAGCCCACCGACCCCGGCTGGATCGACCTCGCCGACGCCGTGCCGATCATGGACACCACACGGATCCGCGAGGTCACGGGCTGGTCGGAGACCGTCAGCTCGCTCGAGGCGCTCCGCCAGATCGTGGACCACCTCGACGGCCGGGAGGGCCTCGGCAACCGGGAGCACCGGCCCCGGTCGCCGCTGGTGTAGCCACCCCGGACCTTCCGGCGGGCCGCGTCACGGCGTACGGTGCCGTCATGACCGAGCAGCAGCCGTACTCGACGGTGCGTCACTACCCCGACTTCGAGCTGCGCCACTATCCGGAGCACGTGCTCGCGGAGGTCGAGGTCGGCGGGTCCTTCGAGCAGGCGGGCAACGCCGCCTTCAACGCTCTGTTCCGCTACATCAGCGGCGACAACCAGGGGCAGCAGGAGATCCCCATGACCGCTCCGGTGCTCCGGAGCGGCGCCGGGGCCGAGAAGATCGCGATGACCGCACCCGTGTGGCAACGGTCCCGGTCCGGGGCGGCACCGGACACCGCGGACGCGCACGTGGTCGCCTTCGTCCTCCCCTCCTCCGTCACCGCCGCGACGGCCCCCGTTCCGTCCGACCCCGCGGTGCGGATCCGGGTGGAGCCCCCGGCTCTCGCCGCCGTGCTGCGCTACCGCGGCCGGTGGACGCGGAGGTCCTACGCGAAGCACCGCGAACAGCTGGAGGAGGCGGTCCGGGCGGCGGGGCTCGTGCCGGTGGCGGCGGCCCGCTTCGCGCGGTTCGACCCGCCGTTCACCCCGGCGTTCCTGCGCCGCAACGAGGTGGTCCTGCCCGTCAGCGGTCCCGGCGCTGGAGCAGGGCCAGCACCGCGCTGACCAGGACCATGACGCAGGCCGCGCCGACCGCGGCGGCGAACGCGCCCCGGTGCCCGGCGGTCTCGGCCATGAGCCCGGCCAGCGCCGCGCCCACGGCGGAGCCGAGGACCACACCGCTCGCGAGCATCGTCATGACCGTGCCCAGCCGCTCCGGCCGGGCGACGTCCCCGCCGATGGTGTAGATCGTGACCATGGCGGGCCCCAGGGGCAGACCGGCGAGCAGCAGGACCACGAGCATCGGCCCGATCCCGCTCGGCAGGAGGAACAGCAGGCTCAGGGCGGCCATGGCGCCGGAGCTGACCACCCAGCGGGACGCGGGCCGGAATCGCTGCGGCCACCACGCCACGGACAGGGCCGCGGCCGCCGAGCTGATGCCGAGCACGGCGTAGAGCAGCCCGGTCGCGCTCTGGATGCCGAACTCGCCGCCGAAGGCGTTGAGGCCGTTCTGCACGGCGCCGAAGAACGCGCCCATGGCCACCATGCCCAGCACGGGGAGCAGGACGAGGAGCCGCTCGCGGCCGGTGACGGGGCGGTCCGCCGCCAGCCGCCGGTCCTCGCGCGAGACGGCCGGGACCGCCAGGCGCGTGGGGTGCACGGCGAAGGTCGTGACCATCGTGAGGGTCAGGACGGCCGCGAGGACGAAGGGGGACCACGGGGCGACCAGGGAGGCCAGGAGACCCACCAGGGCCGGGCCGAGCACGAAGGTCAGCTCGTCGGCGGTGGACTCGTAGGACAGTGCGGTGTCCAGCTCGCGCCGGTTCCCGCGGACCAGCCCCCGCCACCGCACCCGGGCCAGCGGGCCCACCTGGGGGCACGTGGCGCCCACGAGGAGGGACGCGCCGACGAGCAGCGGCACGGCCGGTGCGACCGGTCCTGCGGGGGCGTAGGCGGTGACCAGCAGCAGAACGATGGCCACGGCGTGGGCGAGGGCGGAGACCAGCAGCACGATCCGCTGGCCCAGCCGGTCGGCGAGGTGGCCCATCAGGGGCCCGCCCAGTGCCGAGCCGACCCCGACGCCGCCGGCGGCCAGGCCTCCGACGACGTAGGAGCCGCTGACGGCGGTGGCGAGGGTGAGCGCCCCGACGGTGAGCATGGCCAGGGGCAGGCGGGCCACGAAGGCGATCGGCAGGAAGTCGCGTCCGGCGAGCTGCACGAGCCGGGCGTACCGGCCGCCGGATGGGGGCGCCGTCCGGCGGCCGGTGTCGTGCGCGGCGGCCGAGCGGTGCTCCGCGGCAGGGGCCGGAGCAGCGGGGAGCCGGGCAGCGCGGTCAGCGGTGACGGAGGTGGTGGGAGGGTTCACAGGGGTCCTCGGAGGATGTGCGCACCGTCCCCCCTCCCGGTGCGCCCGACCCGGACAACAGGGCCCAGTCTACCGCTCGCCCGCCCCGCTGCCCGGGGTGGAGGAACGGCCGCCGTAGGTGATCTCCGCCGCACCCACGGCCGAGGAGACGTACAGGCAGGGGCGGTCCGCGGGGGCGGCGGCGCAGACCGTGGCCGCCGTCAGGGCCTCCGGCTCGCGCTCGTCCGCGCCGGCGACCACGGGCGTCCACCAGTCGGCGTCCTGCACCGCGGCCTCGATGGCCCCGGCCCGGGTCGTGACGGACACCCGCCGCGGGGCCTCGCCGAGGAGCCGCAGCTCGGTGGCGCCGACCTCGGTGTGCGCGTCCAGCTCCTCGCGGACCCTGACCCCGTCGAGGTCCACGGCGCCGACCTCCGAGGCGGCCCACAGGGTGCGGGCGCTGCCGCTCACCTCGATCACGCCGGCCTCGGTGTCGAGCCGGACGTCGCCGAAGTCGCCCTCGACGCTCAGGGCGCCGGCGTCCCCGGAGAGCCGCAGGTCCACCGGCTCGTCCTCGGCCGGGACGGTGATCCGCACGTGCATCCCGCTGCCGGCGCCCGGCCAGGGCGCGGAGGGGAGGGCGTCGATGCTCAGCCGACCGTCCTCCACCCGGGGCTCGGGGGCGCTCTCGAGCCGGAAGCCGGCGTACACGGACTCCACCTGCAAATCCGGGACGTCGGCCGTCACGACCTCGATGACGGCCGACCGTCCGTCGACCACGACCGTGTCCACGGACTCGGTCACCGTGGTGTCCACCCGGTGCTCCTGGACGGACAGGGACGCGGCCGCGGCCGCGCCGCCGGCGCCCAGCAGGAGGAGGGCGCCGATGCCGCCGAGCACGGCGGTGGGGACGAGCCAGGCGGTGCGCTCGTTCTCGCTGACGGCGTCCTGGGAGGAGTCGTTGGAGGAGTCGTGGGCGGCGGGGTGCTCGGGGTGGGTGCTCATGGCCGGAACTCCTGGTTCGACTGGTGGGCTGGGGAGGGGTGGCCGGGCCCGGGGTCCGGGTAGCCGAGGTAGCGCAGGACCGCGCGGACGCGGCGGTTGCCGCCGTCCTCGTGGGCGAGGCCCAGCTTGGTGAACACGGAACGGATGTGCTTCTCCACCGAGGACTCGGTGAGGAACAGGTTCGCGGCGATCGAGGCGTTCGAGAGCCCCTGGGCCATGAGACCGAGCACCTCGTGCTCCCGCGGGGAGAGGAGGTCCAGGTCCTGCCGGTGCCGGGAGCGCACGAGCAGCTGGGAGACGACCTCCGGGTCCAGGACGGTGCCGCCCGCGCCCACGGTCTCCACGGACTCGAGGAACTGGTCGACGTCCGCGACCCGGTCCTTGAGCAGGTACCCCAGCCCGTCCCGGCGGGACGCGATGAGCTCCGAGGCGTAGCGCTCCTCGACGTACTGCGAGAGCACGAGCACCGCGATCCGGGGGTGCTGGGAGCGCACCAGGACGGCGGCGCGGATGCCCTCGTCCGTGAACGTCGGCGGCAGCCGTACGTCCACGAGGGCGAAGTCCGGCTCGTGCTGCTCGACGGCCTTCAGCAGGTCCTCCGCGGTGTCGACGTCGGCGACCACGTCGTGGCCTGCCTCGGTGAGCAGGCGGACGAGGCCGGCGCGCAGGAGGACGGCGTCCTCCGCGATGACGATGCGCATCAGGATCCCGCCCCCCGGGCGACCGGCAGCTCGACGGTCAGCTCGGTCGGCCCGCCGGCGGGCGAGTCGAGGAAGAAGTGCCCGCCCGCGGAGCGGATCCGGTCGGCGATCCCGGACAGGCCGCCGCCGGGGACCAGCACGGCGCCGCCGCGGCCGTCGTCGGCGATCCGGGCGACCACGCGGGTGCCTCCCGCGGGCTCGGCCTCGAGACCGACCCGCACCGACGCGGCGCCGGCCCGGGCGTGCTTGACGATGTTGGCGATGCCCTCCGAGACCGCGAAGTACACGGCGGCCTCCGTCTCCGGCGCCAGCCGCGGCACCCGCACGTCCACGGCGACCGGGACGGGGGACTGAGCGGCCACGGCGGAGAGGGCGGCGTCGAGGCCCCGGTCCTCCAGGACCGCCGGGTGGAAGCCCCGGGCCAGGCGGCGCAGCTCGGCGATCGCGGCCTTCGTGGTGGCGTGCGCCTCCCCGATGAGGTCCTTGGCCCCGGCGGGGTCGTGGTCGATCCGCCGCTGGGCCATCGACAGGTTCATGGCCACGGACACGAGCTGCGGCTGCACGCCGTCGTGCAGGTCCCGCTCGATCCGGGACCGCTCGGTGCGGGCGCCGCGGACGGCGGTCTCGCGGGCGGCCGCGGCCTCGGCGGCCCGGCGGCGCAGCTCCGCCGCCTCGTCCACCCGCAGCAGCAGCCGGGACAGGCCCCGGTGCGCGGCCGCGGCGAGGACCACGACGAGCAGCCCGAGGAGGGCCAGGGTGATCCCGGCCAGGACCACGGCCCAGTCCGGCCACGTCCCGACCACGTCGGAGGGCCACAGCGGGTTGTTCTGCGCCGCGTACAGCGGAGCGAAGGCCAGGGCCACGGCGGCGCCGGTGCCGGCCAGGGCGGCCACGGCGACCCAGCCCAGGACGGTGGTGAGGAGCAGGTGCAGCAGGCCCGTCCAGAACGCGGCGTCGGAGACGTCCAGCCACCACTGGTGGACGATCCGCCAGCCGTCGGTGCGGGGCGAGCGGCGCCGGCGCGGGGCGGGCAGGTGCAGCCCGAACGCCGCCTGCGTGCGGCGGCGCTCGACCCACTCGATCCCGCGGACCGCGTAGATCGCCGCCACGAGCAGGACCACGCCCACCAGGGCGGCGAGCGAGGCGAAGCCGGCGGAGACCAGGGACACGAGGGCGGTCAGCCACAGCGTGCCGAGCGCGGCGTCCACCACGAGGTCGGTGGTGCCGAAGAAGAGGGTCCTGGGGGACCACGGTCCCCACTCCCGGAACCCGGGGGCGGGACCGGCGGCACGGGAACCGCCTGCGGGGAGGTAGGCGTCGTCGGGGGTCCCGGCGCCGGTGCCGGGATCGTGCGGGGGCTCGTGGCCGGGGCCGCTCCACGGTGCGGGGGGCAGGGGCCGGGTGTCGTGCGGTGTGCTCATGCCCTTCACGCTACGGTCGCGCGGGCCGTCCGCACTGCGACGTTCTCCACCTGTTACTCCTGCGGTTTTCCGCAGCCCGGCCCGGTGCTTTCGGCGGGGACGAGGCTCAGCGGCCGTCCAGCGGGCCCACGCCCGTGGCCGCGGGCGTGCCGACGGCGATCGCCGGCGGGCGCGACGGCGGGTGCGGCCGCGGATCAGCGGGACGCTGCCCCCACGCGCTCCGGGCCCGGGCGGTCAGGCCGCGGTGACTCGCGCGGAACGGCGCAGACGGTGGTCCCGGATCGACACCAGCCGCCGCAGCCCGGTGCCGTCCTCGAGGACCCAGGCGATCCCCAGCTGCGGAACCACCTCGCTGACCGTGCCGGTGAAGCGCGGCTGCCGGTGCTCCCAGGCCTCGATCCGGTCACCCGGCCGCACCCGGGCCAGGCCCAGGATCCATCGGTTGCTCGTGGTCATGGGGAGCCCCTTCCGTGCCGTGCGACCAGTACGTCCATCCTCCTCCGGGCATGTGGCCGCGGCGTTTCCGGGGGATTGAGTTCCCATGTCCTCTCATCGACGCGGGCCCGTGCCCGGGAGCGCGGACCGGGGAGGCTCAGTACTTCCGCAGCGCCACGCGCGGCTGGCCCGTCCACCGCTCGCGCAGCAGCGCCGAGACGTCGAGGAGCAGGTCCGTGAGCTCCGCGGAGCCGGGACCCAGGGCACGGACCACGAGCCCGGGCACCGGCAGCTCCGAGACCCCGCACCGCAGTCCCGGCACCTGGGACTCCGCCGCGGCGAGCAGGTCGTGGACCTGCTCCACCAGCTCCCGGTCCGCCCGGGGGTCCACGACCAGCAGGGAGCCGAGGTGCGTGCGGCCCTCCAGGAAGCCGAGCCCGGCCACGGCGTCCTCCCCGGGGCGCAGGCGGAGGTTGTCGAGGACCACCGTGCGCCCGCCCATCAGCACCTCGGTGCGCAGCACCACGCCGCGGTAGCGGAAGACGGTCCCGTCCGGGGCCCACCCGGGGGTGACCACCTCGCCCGCCACGAGGCAGGCCGTGGGGTCCATCGACACGGTCGTGGACTGCACGTAGTCGGCGTCCTCGTAGGCGATCAGCTGGTCCGGCAGGTACTCGAGGACCGCGCCGGGCCCGAGCTCGAACCGCACGTGCTGCCGGGCCGGAGCGGTCGGGGTGCGGTAGACCTTGGTCGCGGACTGGGTGGTGACCAGGACGGTGCCGCCGGGCTCGACCGTGACGTCCAGCTCGTAGCGGTCCCCGCCGAGGTACCCGCCGCCCGGATTGACGACGACGAAGCACGGCTGCCCCGACCCGTCCAGGTGGTGCGGGCGCAGCACGCGCAGGGCACCGGCGTGGAACTGGTGGACGGCCACGGTCCGCTCCCCGCGGGGTGCCAGGACCAGCTCGAGCCGCCCGGTCGGGGCGGTGACCGGCCGCGCGGCCGGTCCGGCGGGGGCCACGGCGGGGGGAGCGGCCACGGGAGCGGCAGCGGTCACGGGACCATGTCCAGCATCAGCACGTCGTGCCGGATCCACGCGAGGATCCGCTCGAGGCCCTCGTCGGTCCGGAGGTTGGTGAAGCAGAACGGCCGGTCCTTGCGGAACACGGCGGAGTCCGCGGCCATGACGTCGAGGTCGGCGCCGACGTGCGGGGCGAGGTCGATCTTGTTGATGACGAACAGGTCGGACTTGATCATGCCCTGCCCGGCCTTGCGCGGGATCTTCTCGCCCTGGGCCACGTCGATGACGTAGATCGAGAAGTCGACCAGCTCCGGGCTGAACGTGGCGGAGAGGTTGTCCCCGCCGGACTCGACGAACACGATCTGCAGGTCCGGGTGCTCGGCGCACAGCTTCTCGATCGCGGCCTCGTTCATCGAGGTGTCCTCGCGGATGGCGGTGTGCGGGCAGCCACCGGTCTCGATGCCCACGATCCGCTCCAGCGGCAGCACGCCGTTGCGGGCCAGGATCCTGGCGTCCTCGATCGTGTAGATGTCGTTGGTGATCGCGGCCATCGAGACCTCGTGGATCAGCGCCCGGGTGACCCGCTCCACGAGCTGGGTCTTGCCGGCGCCCACGGGCCCGCCCACGCCGATGCGCACGGGGCCGCGGCCGGTCGGCGTGGAGGGGACGGGGGAGGCGGTGGTCATGGGGAGCTCCTGGGTCGGTGCGGTGGGTCTGGTGGGTCTGGTCGGTCTGGGCGGTCGGTCCGGCGGGCGGGTCAGGACATGAACATGCGGGCCCGCTGCCAGGCGTGGCGCATCTGGGCGATCTCCAGGCCGGGGCTGGTCGCCCCGGCCTCGTCGTCGGTCATCCGCCCGATCCGCTCGACGCCGCGGGAGACGTCCTCGTGCAGGGCGCGCAGCACGCGCTGACCCGCGTTCTGGCCGATGGGGATGCCGCGCACGGCGTTCTGGGTCAGGGAGGTCACGGTCGAGAAGAGGTAGGCGGCGGCGAGCTGCTCCCAGGCCACGCCGAGACCGGCGCCCACGAGCGCGAAGGCCACGGCGGGGTTGCCGCGGCTCGTCCCGGCGCGCTGGCGCTGCGCGTAGGCCAGCAGCCGGGGCGAGGGGAAGTTCTCGGCGCCGATGCCGGTCATCCGCCGGCCCATCGCGGTCGCGGCGTCCCGCACCTGGACGGGCAGCGCCTGGGCGGCCAGCAGGTCGTCGGCGCGCCACACGGCGTCGTCGTCGGCCGCCGTGGCGACCGCGCGCACCGCCCAGCCCTCCGCGGGCACCACCTGGTGGTGCAGACAGTGCCGGGCCCACGCCAGGAAGCTCGCCTCGTCGCGGACCGTGCCGTCGTCCACGTAGGTCTCGAGCCCCAGGGAGTGGGCGAACGCGCCGGTGGGCAGCGCGGAGTCGGCCAGCTGCAGCACGGCCAGCATCCCGGCGAGCGTCCCGGCGGCGCCCGCGGGGGAGTGCTCAGTGGGTGTGCTCGGCATGGCGGAAGGGGACCTC
Source organism: uncultured Kocuria sp. (assembly GCF_947500125.1). Classification (GTDB taxonomy): domain Bacteria; phylum Actinomycetota; class Actinomycetes; order Actinomycetales; family Micrococcaceae; genus Kocuria. Next base: position 73,425 of record NZ_CANMRA010000008.1, read on the forward strand.
CATCTGCCGCTCGACGCGCGCGAAGCGCACCCCGGCGTCCCGCAGGAAGGCCTCGGCGGTGTGGTCGTACTGGAGCACCATGACCCCGTCGTGACCGGGCAGCTCCGCGACCTCGGCCGCGGGGCCGAGGAACTGGGCGGGCAGGTGCCGGTTGCCCAGGGAGTGTGCCACGAAGCCCATCTGCTCGATCGTGGCGGGCGCGACGACCAGGACGTCGGTGGGCAGGGTCGAGACGACCACGACGTCGTGGCCCTCCCGGTGCAGGATGTCGCCGTCCTTGAGCTCCCGCCGCGCGGCCAGGCGGATGCCCACCTCGGTCCCGTGGTCGGTCACGACCCGCTGGACGCGCTTGCGCAGCTCGGGCCCGGAGAGCGCGACCCGCTCCAGGTGCAGGCCGGCGCGCTCCTGCTCGGTGAGCTCGGCCAGGTTGCCGAGGACGGATTCGACGATCACGGGGCGGGTCCTCTCGGGGTGCTTCAGGGGCTCTCGGGGTCCTGCGGGACCGGTGGCACGGTCAGAACAGGAAGTAGCGCTGGGCCATGGCCAGCTCCTCGGCGGGCTCGCACGTGGCGATCTCGCCGTCCACGCGGACCTCGTAGGTCTGCGGGTCCACCTCGATCCGCGGCGTCGCGTCGTTGTGCCGCATGTCCTTCTTGGTCAGCCCGCGGATCCCGCCCACGGGCAACACCCGCTTGCGCAGGCCCAGGCGCTCCCCGACGCCCGCCTCGACGGCGGCGCGGGACATGAAGGTGATGGAGTTGGCGTGCGGGGCGGTGCCCTTCGCGCCGAACGCGTCCCGCATCAGCTGCGGCTGCGGGGTGGGGATCGAGGCGTTGGGGTCGCCCATGAGCGAGTGCACGATCTGCCCGCCCTTGAGCACGGCGTGGGGCTTGACCCCGAAGAACACGGGGTCCCACAGCACGAGGTCCGCGAACTTGCCGGGCTCGACCGAGCCCACCACGTCCGAGATCCCGTGCGCGAGCGCCGGGTTGATCGTGTACTTGGCCACGTAGCGCTTCAGCCGGGCGTTGTCCCCGCGGCCCGTCTCCTCGGGCAGGGGGCCGGTGCGCCGCTTCATCTGGTCGGCCAGCTGCCAGGTGCGCAGCACCACCTCGCCCACGCGGCCCATGGCCTGGGAGTCGGAGGAGGTCATGGAGAACACGCCCAGGTCGTGCAGGACGTCCTCGGCGGCGATCGTCTCGGGCCGGATCCGGGAGTCCGCGAACGCCACGTCCTCCGGGATGTCCGGGTTGAGGTGGTGGCAGACCATGAGCATGTCCAGGTGCTCCTCCGCCGTGTTCCGGGTGAAGGGCAGGGTGGGGTTCGTCGAGGAGGGCAGCACGTGGGGCAGGGCCGCGATGCGGATGATGTCCGGGGCGTGGCCGCCGCCGGCGCCCTCGGTGTGGAACGTGTGGATGACCCGTCCGGCGATCGCGGCCACCGTGTCCTCGAGGAACCCGCACTCGTTGAGGGTGTCGGTGTGGATGGCCACCTGCACGTCGAACTCGTCGGCCACGGTCAGGGCCGTGTCGATGGCGGCCGTGGTGGCGCCCCAGTCCTCGTGGATCTTGAGCCCCACGGCGCCGGCGCGGATCTGCTCCGCGAGGGGTTCGCGGGCGGAGGCGTGGCCCTTGCCGAGCAGCCCGAAGTTCATCGGACAGCCGTCGAGGGCGCGGAACATCCGGGCGAGGTGCCACGCGCCGGGGGTGATCGTGGTGGCGTTGGAGCCCTCGGCGGGACCGGTGCCGCCGCCGAACATCGTGGTGATCCCGGAGGACAGGGCCGTGCCGATCTGGTCGGCGCCGATGAAGTGGATGTGGGCGTCGATCCCGCCCGCGGTGAGGATCCGGCCCTCCCCGGCGATCACCTCGGTGGAGGCGCCGATGAGGATGTCGACGCCGTCCATGACGTCCGGGTTGCCGGCCTTGCCGATCCCGCTGATGTGCCCGTCCCGGATGCCGACGTCCGCCTTGTAGATCCCGGAGGCGTCGAGGACCACGGCGTTGGTGACCACGGTGTCCACCACGCCCTCGTCCCGGGTCAGCCGTCCGTTGTGGCCCATGCCGTCCCGGATCACCTTGCCCCCGCCGAAGACCACCTCGTCCCCGGGGACCGTGCGGTCGTGCTCCACCTCGAGGAACAGCTCGGTGTCCGCCAGGCGCACCAGGTCACCGGTGGTGGGACCGTAGAGGCTCGTGTACTGGGCGCGGGACATCTCGTGGCTCATGCCTGCACCTTCCCCGTGACGTCGGTGCCGGGGGGCGTCGGTGCCGGGGGCGTCGGTGCCACCGGCGCGGGTGCCGGAGGGGGCGTCGAGGGGGCCGTCGACCAGGCGGCGCAGGCCGTGGACCTCGCGGCGCCCCGCCAGGGCCACGAGCCGGACCCGCTTGCGGTCGCCGGGCTCGAAGCGCACCGCCGTGCCGGCGGGGACGTCCAGCCGGAAGCCCCGGGCCGCCGCCCGGTCGAACTCGAGCCCGGGGTTGGCCTCGGCGAAGTGGAAGTGCGAGCCCACCTGCACGGGGCGGTCGCCGCGGTTGAACACGTCCACCTCCGTGGTGGGCCGGCCGGCGTTGATCACGACGGGCTCGGGCCGCAGGACGTACTCTCCGGGGATCACGGGTGCTCCTTCGGTTCCGGGGGGAGGGGCGGGTCAGCGGATGGGGTCGTGGACGGTGACGAGCTTGGTGCCGTCCGGGAACGTCGCCTCGACCTGGACGGAGCGGACCATCTCCGGCACGCCCGCCATGACGTCCTCGCGGGCCAGGATCGTGGAGCCCCAGGACATGAGGTCGGCCACGGTCCGGCCGTCCCGGGCGCCCTCCAGCAGCTCGGCGGTGATCAGGGCGACGGCCTCGGGGCGGTTGAGCCGCAGCCCCCGGTCGCGGCGGCGGCGCGCGAGGTCGCCGGCCACGACGATCAGCAGCTTCTCCTGTTCACGGGGTGTCAGGTGCACGGCTCTCCTCGGGGCTGCGGGTGCTCAGGGACTGTCGTCACCGTAGGGGCCCCGTGTTTCGGCGAGGTGCACCGGGTGTTTCGGGCGGGTGCCGGGCGCGGGGGCCGGGGACCGTGATGCCGTCCTGCTTCCCCCGGGGTGCGGCCCGCCGTCTCACGTCCGGGAGGACGGGTCCCCCGGTCGCCGGAGGACCACGGCGGGCAGCTCCGTCTCCAGCCGCTCGACGTCGCCGGGGCGGCACAGCTCGGTTCCCCGGCGCAGCACGGTCGCGGTCCCGGCGGCGACGGCGGAGCGGAAAGCGTCCGCCACGGGCCGGCCCTGCGCGAGCCGCAGGACGAACGCGCCGAGGAAGCTGTCACCGGCCCCGACGGTGCTGCTCACCTTCACCGAGGGCACCGCCAGGCGCCGGACGCCCTCCGCGGAGGCGAGCACGGCCCCCTCCGCGCCGAGCGTCAGGGCGACGAGTTCCGCCGACCCGTCCGCGACCAGCGCCGAGGCCGCGTCGACCTGCTCCTGCTCGGTCTCGAGCTCGGCGCCGACGTGGGCGCCCAGCTCCCGCCGGCTCGGCTTGACGAGGAACACGCCCTGGGCGAGGGCCGCGGCGAGCGCCGGACCGGACGCGTCGACGATGCAGCGCGCCCCCCGGGAGCGTGCCAGCCGGGCCACCCGCGCGTAGAAGTCCTCCGGGACCCCGGGGGCCAGGCTCCCGCTGGCCACCACGTACCCACCCGGCGGCAGCGACTCGTCGACGGCGTCCAGGCAGGCCTGCCACTCGTCCTCCCCGAGCTCGGGGCCCTGGAGCACGAAGCGGAACTGCCGGCCGGTCGCCCGCTCGTCGACGGTGAAGTCCTCGCGGGTGCTCCCCCGGACGGGGACCACCCGGGTGGGCACCCCTTCGGCGTCGATCAGCCGGCGGTAGGCCTCGCCGACGGGGCCGCCGGCGGTGTGGACGGCGAGCACCCGGCCTCCGAGGCGGTGCACCACCCTGGCCACGTTCACGCCTCCGCCGCCCGGATCGGTGCGGCTCGGGCCGCACCGCAGCTTGTGACCGCTGAGGACCCGTTCGGTCCAGGTGCTCAGGTCCAGGGCGGGGTTCACGGTGAGCGTGAGGACGGGCGTCGTTCGCGGAGGCTGGGACCCTTCCATGAGCCCAGGGTAGGCGCCCGACCGGTCCCTGCCGGGATACGAACGGGACAGGGACGGGATCGTGACCCTGCACGACGCCGGACCGGAAGATCGAGGCGGTGGTTCCGGCCCTCGTGGCAAAGCTGCCGGAGGACCGGGGCCGTCGCTGAGGCGGCTCCCCGGCGGCGGATCTCTCGCCGGGGAGTCAGATCTTGAGGTGCACCAGGCTCGGTCCCTGCACGGCGAGCGCCTCGACGACCTTCTCGGCGAGGTCCTCCCGGGTGGCCTCGAGCCCGACCGCCCCGAAGGCCTCCGCGAGCGCCGGCCAGTCCGGCTGCCGCAGGTCCACGGCGAGCGGGTCGATGTCCCGGTCGGTCATGTTCTGCCTGATCTCGCCGTAGCCGCCGTTGTCCACGCACACGATCGGGAGGTCCACGCCGAGCTCCACGGCGGTCATCAGCTCCTGGATCGAGAACATCAGGGCGCCGTCGCCCACGAGGCACAGCACGGGACGGTGCGGAGCGGCGAGCTTCGCCCCGATCGAGGCGGGCAGACCATAGCCGAGGGTCGCGTAGGTCCCCATGTAGAGCAGGGAGTGCGGGAGCTGGGCGCGGAAGAACGTGGTGGAGCCCAGATAGGTGACCTGGGAGGAGTCGCCGCCGATGATCGTGTCCTCCGGCACCACGGACATGATCGTCTCGTTGAGTGCCGCGAGCTCCGGCGCGGTGCGGCGCCCCTCGTCGTCGAGCCGGGCGAAGACCTCGGTGAGGTCGCGCGGGGGACGCGGATCCAGGGGGCCGATCGCCTCGAGGAGCTGCGGGACCACGGCCGCGGAGTGGCCGGGGAGCTCGATGTCCGGGTCGAGGTTGCACAGCATCTGGTCGCGCATGATGTCCACGCGCAGGACCGGGCCCCGGGGCGTGATGTCCCCGCCCCACAGCTCGGCCTCGCCCACCTTCGAGCCGATCACCAGCAGGGCGTCGGCGGAGCGCAGGAACTCGTGCGCGGTGGACAGCCGCAGGTCGGCGCCCAGGGAGAGCCGGTGCCGCTCGGGGATCGCGCCCTTGCCGTTGGTCGTGGTGATGACCGGCGCCTCGAGCAGCTCGGCGAGCTCGAGCAGCCGTCCGCCGGCGGCCAGCGAGCCCCCGCCGGCCAGGATGACGGGGCGCTCGGCGGCGCGCAGCACCTCGGCGGCGCGGCGCACGTCGTCGACCGGGGCCGGCTGCGGGGCGCCGAGCGGGCGCGGCGCCACCTGGCGGTCGGTGTAGTCGAGCTCCGCCTCCAGCACGTCCAGCGGGATCTCGATGTGCACCGGGCGCGGACGGGAGTGGGCGAAGTCCCGGAAGGCGTCGTGGACCATGGTCACGGCCTCGGCCCCGCTGGTCACCCGCCGGCTGCGGCCGACGATCGCGTCCACGGCGGCGGACGGGTTCTTCGTCTCGTGCAGCGAGCCGATGTCCCGGAAGTCGTGGCCCACCGGGCGGCCCGGGGAGAGCAGGATCATGGGCCGGGACTCGGCGTAGGCCGTGGCCGCCCCGGACAGCGAGTTGAGCAGGCCCGGCCCGGACGTGGTGATGACGACCCCCGGCAGCCCGGAGACCTGGCTCCACCCGTCGGCGCCGTACGCGGCGCCCTGCTCGTGGCGCGTGGTCACGGCACGGATGCCCAGCTCCCGCAGCGGCCGGTAGAACTCGAGCGAGTGGGTCCCGGGAATGCCGAAGACGGTGTCGACGCCGTAGCCCCGGAGCGTCTCGAGCACGGCACGGGCGGTGGTCCTGCGGGCGGTCATGAGCGGTCCTCCAAGGGGGCGGGGTGAGCGGGTCGGGTCGAGCGGGGCAGTGCGTGGAGCGGGGCGGGCGGAGCAGGCCGGGCGGTGCGGCGGATCAGCCCTGGACGTAGAGCAGGCGCTTATTGACGAACTCGTCCATGCCCAGCGGTCCGAGCTCCCGGCCGTAGCCGGAGCGCTTGACCCCGCCGAAGGGCATCTCGGCGCCCTCGGCCTCGGCGGCGTTGACGGCGGCCATGCCCGCGTCCAAGCCCTCGGCGACCCGGCGGGCCCGGTCGGGGTCCGTGCTGAAGACGGCCCCGCCCAGGCCGTAGGGCGTGTCGTTGGCCAGGGCGAGGGCCTCCGCGTCGTCGGCCACCCGGTAGACCACGGCGACGGGGCCGAAGAGCTCCTCCCGGTGGGCGGCCATGGCCGGGGTGATCCCGGTGAGCACGGCCGGGGCCAGGTACGCGCCCGGGCCCTCGAGCAGGCGTCCGCCGGCGTGCAGGGTCGCCCCGGCGTCCACGGCCTCCTGGATCTGGCGGGCCAGCCCCTCGGCCGCGGCCCGGGAGGACAGCGGGGCGAAGGTCCCGGGGGCGCCGGCGGCCGGGTCGCCCGGGGTCAGGGACTCGGCCTGGCGGGTCAGCTCGGCCACGAACTCGTCGTAGATGTCGTCCATGACGATCATCCGCTTGTTGGAGTTGCACGCCTGGCCGGTGTTGCCCATGCGGGTGGCGAAGGCCGCACGGGCGGACTCGCCCACGTCGGCGGTGTCCAGCACCACGTAGGGGTCGGAGCCGCCGAGCTCCAGGACGACCTTCTTGAGGTTGCGCCCGGCGATCTCGGCGACCTTCGCCCCGGCCCGCTCGGACCCGGTCAGGGACACTCCCTGGACCCGCGGGTCGGCGATGATGTCCGCGACCTGGTCGTGGCTCGCGAAGAGATTGACGTATCCGCCGGCCGGCACCCCGGCGTCGGCCATGAGCTGCTGGAGGGCCAGGGCCGCCCGGGGGCAGCTCTCGGCGTGCTTGAGCACGATCGTGTTGCCGAGCACCAGGTTGGGGGCGACGAAGCGGGCCACCTGGTAGTAGGGGTAGTTCCACGGCATGATCCCCAGCAGCACCCCCACGGGGCGCTTCTGGATCACCGCCCGGCCTCCGCCGGAGGCCGTGATGGGCTGGTCGGCGGCCAGTGCCGGGCCCTGGTCGGCGAAGTAGCCGAAGATCTCGGCGCAGAACTCGACCTCCTCCCGGGCCTCGGCGAGCGGCTTGCCCATCTCCTCGGTGATGATCGCGGCCAGCTCCTCGACCCGTTCGGCGAACAGCGCCCCGACGCGGGCGGCGACGGCCGCCCGCTCCGCGATCGGCCGGGACCGCCACTCGCGGAAGGCGGCGTCGGCGCCGGCGAGGGCCTCCTGGACCTCGGCGTCGGTGGCGGTCGGGTGCTCGGCCAGGACCCGGCCCGTGGCCGGGTCGACGGACCGGTAGGAGGACGGGGTGCTGGTGCGGGAATCAGGGGTCATGGCGGGGTCTCCTCGTCGGGGATCGGAAGTCGTCGGGGTGGGTGGTGTGGGCGGTGCGGGTGGCGTCGTGGCGCCCGGGGCGGGGTTCACAGCTGCATCGCCACCGCCCGGACGGGGGAGCCGTCCAGGCCGCGCAGGCGCAGCGGCAGTGCGCTCAGCACCGGGTCCGGCCAGGTGACGGCGCGCAGGTTCGTCAGGTTCTCGATGATCGCTCCGCCCGCTCCCAGGACCGTCGCGTGCACGGGCAGCTCGAGCGGGCCGGCCGAGGAGGCGTCCGGGGTGCGGTCGGGGTTGAGGGTGTCCGTGCCGAGCACGCGCACGCCCGCGGACAGCAGGCGCTCGGCGATCTCCACGTCCAGCACCGGGTGCTCCAGGTAGCGCGGCGTGCCGAAGTGCCGGGACCAGTCGGTGCGGAACAGCACGATCGTGCCGGCGGGGACGTCCTCCAGCTGAGCGCGGACGTCGTCCCAGCGGATCACGTCGTGCTCCCGGAGATCCGGCACGTGCACCACGCGGCCCGGGCCCACGAGCCGGGAGAGGTCGAGCTCGTCCACGGGCGAGCCCCCGTCCACGGTGTGCAGGGGCGCGTCCACGTGCGTCCCGCTGTGCGTGCCCAGGTGCAGCTCGGCCACCTGGAAGCCGTCCCGCGGGACGGACGCCGCGAGCCGGGAGGCCACGGGCGGGTCCCCCGGGAAGACCTGCATGCCGGTCTCCACGGGATGGCTCAGGTCAACGAGGAGCATCGGCGGTCTCCTCCGGACGGCAGGTCCCGCCCACCGTGCCGGCCCCGAGGCTCCCGTCCGGTGCGGCGGTCCCCTCCGCGGCACCGGGCGCGGGCGCCGCACCGGACTCGTCCACCGCGCCGGAGAGGTGGCGCTGCACCGGGCGGCCTGCCACGATGCTCCCGGCCACGAGGGCCCAGACCAGGTAGAGGGCGGCGGAGACGACGAACGTGGGGATCGTGGCACCCACCGGGCTCGGCAGCACGTAGGTGAGCACGAGGGAAGTGGCCGCGCCGACGACCCAGACCACCACGGCGGCGGGATTGACCCCGCCGCGGTACCAGTACCGGCCACCGCGTCCGCGCAGGATGTCGGCTGCGTAGGCGCCGCGCTGGACCACGTAGTAGTCCACCAGCATGATCGCGAAGACGGGGATGAACAGCGAGCCGATCAGGACCAGGAAGCCGGTGAACTGGTCCAGCAGGCCCAGCCAGGTGGACCCGAGGATCGAGACGGCTCCCAGCACGAGCGCCGTGGGCAGGAACCGCACCCGGCGCGAGGGCGCGAGGTTCACCACCGAGGAGACCATGCCGTAGACGACCATGGTGTTGGTGGCCATGACCGACAGGAAGATGACCACTGCCAGGGGCGCGCCGAAGGCGGCGACGAGCACCGTCGGATCGAATCCGACCGCCTCCCCGCCGTCGAGCACCACGTAGGCGATCGCGGTCGCCCCGAGGCTCATGGCGGCGACCGTGGACAGGACGTAGCCTGTGCCGGAGCCGATCATGCCCGCGGACTGGCTCCGGGCGAGGCGGTTGAACTCGGCGGAGAGCACCGTCCAGGAGATGGCCGTGGCGATGACGACGTCGAGGACCGTGATGGAGGACCAGCCCGCCCCGGCGTCCACGGGCAGGGCGGCGAAGTCGGCCGGCGGGTAGGAGGTGAAGGCCACGGTGAAGACCCAGGCCATGATCCCCAGGATCACCACCGCCAGCCACGGCTCGACCCGGGCGATGCCCTCGTGGCCGAAGACGGCCAGGGTCACGACCAGCGTCTGGCAGAGCACGGAGAACAGCACCGGGTTGGAGTAGCCGGTCGCCTGCTCCACCAGGAAGTTCACGGTGACACCGGCGAGCATGGCCTGCACCCAGCTCCAGCCCATGAGGATGACCACGTTCGCGGCCACCGGGAGGAAGGAGCCGCGCAGCCCGAAGGAGCCCTTGGTCAGGGACATGGTGGGGAGGCCGGTGCGCGTGCCCATGTTCCCCACGAGCACCAGCACCGTCCCGCCGATCAGCGTGCCCAGGACGATCATGCCCAGGGCGGTGGGCCAGGACACCCCGGGCACGAACAGCGTCCCCGTCAGCAGGGTGGTCACCACGAGGTTCGCCGCGAGCCAGATCATCCCGATCCGGCCGGCCCCCAGGGTGCCCCGCAGCGGGCCGTAGCCCTCGGAGTTCTCGTCCAGGTGGTCCGAGAGCCGGGACCAGAGGGACCTGTGCCCGTCGGTGGTGGGGTGTGGTGTGCTCATGTGCTTGCCTCCATGCTCGGCGGGACGGGAGAAAGGTGTTCGTGGACGGCGGTGACGGAACCGTCAGCGGTCCGGTGGAAGACGATGGTCTCGCGCTCGGTCGTGGTCTCTGCCACGTCGTCGGTCTCCGTGGTGGTGCGGACGTCGTGGACGAACACCGCGGCGTCCCCGCACAGGTGTACGACGGCGTCGGTGCTCACGCAGGAGAGCACGCGCCAGCCCTCCGCGAGCCATCCCCGCCAGAGCCGCTCGTAGCTGTCCCGGTCCGCCAGGCGGTCCGGCTCGCTGTGGAAGACGAAGTCGGCGTCCGGGGAGAAGGCATCGAAATAGGCCTGCGTGTCGGTGGCGGCGAACGCTGCGACCAGAGCGGCGGCTGCCCGTTCCACCTCCTCGCGACTCAGGGGCGCGGATGTCCCCTGCGGTGCGGCGTCCGCTCCGCAGGTGCCGGTCGCCCCGCTCACGGGCGGGCCTCGGTGCGGTCGGCGCCGGCCGGGTGCGAGCCCGCGAGGCGCTCGTTCCACTGCCGCAGCACCCCGGCGTGCGTGGGGCGGGACAGCAGCGAGACGACCACGTAGACCAGGACGGAGCTGGCCAGGCCCAGGTAGATGGGGGCGTTGGCCAGCACGCCGAAGACCGCCATGGACGCCACGGTCACCACGGAGCCGACGAGCATGGACAGGGCCGCGCCGAGGCTCGTGCCCCGCCGCCACACGAGTCCGCCCAGGATCGCGACGAGCAGACCGCCCACGAGGATGTCGTAGGCGATGGTCAGGGCGGTGACGGTGTCCGAGACGAAGATCGAGATCACGGTGATCACCACGCCGAAGACGAGCACGTAGACCCGGTCCCCGCGCAGCGCCTCGGCGGTGCCCTCGGGGGCGGCGGCCGCGTGCCGGGAGAAGAGCGACCTCAGGGTCGGCACGACGTCGACCCTAGCCACCGTGGCCGAGGCGATGAGCGCGCCCGAGGCCGTGGACATCATGGCGGCGACGCCGGCGGCGAGCACCACCCCGCCGAGCCCGGCCGGGACGTACTGCTGGGCCATCGTGGCGAACGCGTCGTCCGGGGAGGAGAGCTCCGGGGCCACGGCGGCGGCCGTCATCCCGATGACCGCCCCGGCCACGCCGTAGAGCGCCACGTAGGCCGCGGAGGCGAGCCCGCCCCAGCGGGCGACCTGCGGGGAGCGCGCGGTGAAGACGCGCTGCCAGATGTCCTGGCCGATCAGCATGCCGAACCCGTAGACCACGAACTGGGTGATGATCGCCTGCGTGCCCATGCCGTCCCAGGTGAAGAACGTGGCGTCCAGCCGGTCCTCGAGCCCGCTCCAGCCGCCCGCGGCGGAGAGGGAGAACGGCAGCAGGATCAGGAACAGCCCGATGGTCATGAACACGAACTGCATCATGTCGGTGAGCGTGATCGACCACATCCCGCCGAGCACGGAGTAGGCCACGACCACCACGCCGCCGAGCAGGATCGCCCAGGCGCGGTCGAGCGGGAACAGGACGGCGAAGATGGCGGCGTACGCGGACGTGGACGTCACGGAGAGCATCACGGTGTAGGCCAGCATCACGAACGAGGACGCCTTGGCCCCGCCGCGCTCGCCGTAGCGCAGCTGCAGCATCTGGGAGACGGTGAACACCTTGAGGGACTGGATCCGGCCCGCGAAGAACAGGCTCAGCGCGGCCAGGCCCGTGGCGATCGCCACGACCAGCCACATCCCGGAGATGCCGTAGGTGTAGCCGAGGCCCACCCCGCCCACGGTGGAGGCGCCGCCGAGGACCACGGCGGCCATCGTCCCGGTGTAGAAGCCCGGGCCCAGGCGGCGGCCGGCCACCCGGTAGTCCTCGGCGTTGTGCGCCCGGCGGCTGGCCCAGAGCCCGACCGCCACCATGGCGACCAGGTACAGCACGATGATCAGCACGTTCATGGATGTCACTGCTTCCTCGGGGCGCGGGCGCCCACGGGGTCGATCGGGGGAGTTCCTCGCCGCAGGTTGCCCGACAAGAAACAAAAGTTGTCCCACATAGTATGATGCAGATCATGTTTTGGGAACGGGTCCGGGTCGTGACGGTCGGGTAAACCGTCCCGGAGAAGGAGGCGTCGTCGTGAAAGCACTGCCCATCGAGAGCTCCGGTCAATCCGCCGCCGTGGGCTCGCGGCTGCGCAACCACCGGCGGCGCAGCCACATGACCATCGACCAGCTCGCCTCCGCGGCGGGTCTCACCAAGGGCTTCGTCAGCCGGGTCGAACGGGACATCACCTCCCCGTCCGTGGACTCCCTGGTGCGGATGTGCCAGGTGCTGCGGATCGACGTGGGCGAGCTCTTCGCCGGACCCACCGACGTGGAGCTGGTCCGGCTCGAGGACGCCCCGCACGTGGATCTCGGCGGCAAGGGGATCGAGGAGCAGCTCGTCACGCCGACGGCCCAGCGCGCGGTCCAGGTCATCCGGGCCCGCGTGGCCGCCGGCGGCCGGGGCGAGGACGCGATGTACAGCATGGACTGCGAGACCGAGGTGCTGCACCTGATCAGCGGCCGGTTCCGGCTCCACGTCCCGGACCGCACCTATGACCTGGAGGCGGGGGACACCGTCACGTTCCCCGGCTCCGAGCCGCACACCTGGGAGAACCCCGGCACCGAGGAGGCCGTGCTGCTGTGGATCCTCGGCTCCTGAGCTCCCCGCCCGTCCCGTCCACCACCCCCGTCAGCACCCCCTGCAGCACCCAACGAGAGGACCGCACGCCATGAACCCCGAGCGCATCACCGGCTCCACCCCGGACGGCACCCCCGTCCTCGGACCCGTCAACGCCGCCCTGACCCCGCGCTGGGCCGGGCTGGGCACGTTCGCCCGCCTGCCGCGCACGGACGAGGTCGAGCACACGGACATCGCCGTGGTGGGCGTGCCGTTCGACTCCGGTGTCTCCTACCGGCCCGGCGCCCGGTTCGGGGCCAACCACGTCCGGGAGTCCTCGCGCCTGCTGCGCCCCTACAACCCCGCGCAGAACGTCTCCCCGTTCGCCGGGGTGCAGGTCGCCGACGCCGGGGACATCGTGGCCAATCCCTTCGACATCCCCGAGGCGATCGCCTCCATCGAGGCCCAGGCCAAGGAGCTCATGGGCGAGGACACCCGGCTCGTGGCGATCGGCGGCGACCACACCATCGCCCTGCCGCTGCTGCGCGCCGCGCACGCGCGCCACGGCAAGGTCGCCCTGCTGCACTTCGACGCCCACCTGGACACCTGGGACACCTACTTCGGCGCCGAGTACACCCACGGCACCCCCTTCCGCCGCGCGTTCGAGGAGGGTCTGCTCGACACGGACGCCGTGTGCCACGTCGGCACCCGCGGGCCGCTCTACGGCACCGAGGACCTCGACGACGACGCCCGCTTCGGCTTCGGCATCGTCTCCTCCGCCGACGTCATGCGGCTGGGGGTGGACGCCGTCGTCGCGCACCTGCGGGAGCGCGTCGGCGACCGCCCGCTCTACGTGTCCCTGGACATCGACGTCCTGGACCCGGCCCACGCCCCCGGCACCGGGACCCCGGAGGCCGGCGGCATGACCAGCCGTGAGGTGCTCGAGATCCTGCGCGGGCTGCGGGGGACGGCCGTGGTCGGCTGCGACGTGGTCGAGGTCGCCCCGGCCTACGACCACGCCGAGATCACCGGGGTGGCCGCCGCGCACGTGGCCTACGAGCTCATCAGCCTCCTCGCGCTGGGCCCCGGCGCGGCGCCGGACGGCCCCGCCTACGGTCTCGCCGGGCACGTCTACGGGGACGCCGTCCCGGAACCGGCCCAGGACCCGGCACAGGACCCGGCGCAGGACCCGGCGCAGGACCCCTCGGCCAGCTCGGGGGAGGAGCGGTGACCGGGGGCGCGGCCGTGACCCCCCGGCCCGATCACACCTCGCTGTTCGCCCACCGCTCCGAGGAGTTCCGGCCCTCCCCGGTCCGCGCCGTGTTCGAGATCGCGATGCGCCCCGGGATCATCTCCCTGGCCGGCGGCAACCCGGACATGAGCGTGCTCCCGCACGACGTCGTGGCCGCGATGACGGCGCGGATCCTGACCGAGCGCGGGCCCGAGGTGCTGCAGTACGGCTCCGGGGCCGGCATCGAGCGCCTGCCCGGCCTGGTCGTCGAGCTCATGCGCCTGCAGGGCGCGGAGACCACGCCCGACACGATCCAGATCACCGCCGGCTCCCAGGCGGGTCTCGACCTCGTGACCAAGCTGTTCTGCGACCCGGGCGACGTGGTCGTGGCGGAAGGACCCACCTACGTGGGGGCCCTCGGCGTGTTCGGCAGCTACGAGGTCGAGGTCGCGCACGTGGACGTCGACGACGACGGGCTGGACCCCGATGCGGTCGCCGAGCGGATCGACGGGCTGCGGGCCGCCGGCCGGCGGGTGAAGTTCGTCTACACCATCCCGAACTTCCACAACCCCACCGGGGTGACCCTCACCGAGGAACGGCGCCGCCGGCTCGTGGAGGTCTGCGCCGAGCGCGGCGTGCTCATCCTCGAGGACGACCCGTACGCGCTGCTCGGCTTCGACCGCGCCCACCGGCTCCCGTCCCTGTACTCGCTGGACCCCGGCACCGTGATCCACCTGGGCAGCTTCTCCAAGATCTTCTCGCCGGGGCTGCGGGTGGGATGGATCGCCGCGGTGCCGGCGGTGCGGGCGCGGCTGCAGATCGCGGCCGAGGCTGTGACCATCCACCCGTCCGTGCTCGGCCAGGAGCTCGCCGCCGAGTACGTGGCCAGCGAGCACTGGCGGCCCGCCCTCGACCGGGCGGTGGATCTCTACCGCTCCCGCTGCGCCGCCATGATGGCCGCCCTCGAGGAGTTCATGCCGGGGGGGTGCGCTGGACGCGACCGGCCGGCGGCTTCTTCACGTGGCTGGACCTCGACCCGGCCCTCGACCACGGGGACCTCCTGGGCCGGGCCATCGGGCACGGCGTGGTGCTCGTGCCCGGCGGTGCCTGCTACGCGGACGGGCGCGCCTCCACGAGCCTGCGCCTGGCCTACTCCGCGGCCTCGGAGGAGGACATCACCGAGGGGGTCCGGCGGGTGGGGGAGATGCTGCGGGGCTGAGCGGCGGAACGGCCGAGCGGCCGAGCCGCGGTGCCGCCTCCGGGGCGGCCCGTCCCCGGAGGGTGCCTCTCTCCCACCCCCTGGGGTGCACCGTTCCGCCGCTGTTGCGGTGCCCTCGCCAGGGGCGATACTGACCACATGAGCGAGGAGAGGGCAGGCCGGGCCGGGGGCCTGCGGTCCAGCGCCCGCGGGAACGGGCCGCACTTCGTCCTGCTGCACCCCGGCGGCACGGACTCCCGGGCCCTGGACCCAGTGGTGGCGGAACTGACCGACCGGTACCGGGTGATCACGCCGGATCAGCGCGGGCACGGCCGCACCCCCGACCGGGAAGGCCCGCTCTCCTACACGGCGATGGCCGAGGACACGATCGCCTTCCTCGGCGCCGAGGCCGAGACTCCGGTGCACCTGCTGGGCTACAGCGACGGGGCCGTCATCGCCCTCACCGTGGCGCTGCGACGACCCGATCTGGTCCGGGACCTGGTGGTCGCGGCAGGGGTGTACCACCACGACGGCTGGGAGCCCGGAGTCCTGCAGGACGAGGCCGAGGCGCCGGACTTCATGGCCGACGCCTACGCGGAGGTCTCGCCCGACGGGCGCGAGCACTACGGTCAGGTCGTGGCGAAGCTGCGGCAGCTGCACGCGGCGGAACCGGCCTGCACGGACGCGGATCTGGCAGGCCTCGACCTCCCCGTGCTCGTGCTCGTCGGGGACGACGACGAGGTCCGGCTCGAGCACGCCGTGGCCCTGTACCGCGCCCTGCCGCACGGGGAGCTGGCCGTGGTCCCGCACGCCTCCCACGGCGTGCTCGTCGAGAAGCCGCAGCTGTGCGCGCGGTTGATCACGGACTTCCACGCCGCCGACAAGCCGGCCACGCTCGCCCCGAGACGGCGCCGCCCGGGAAGCTGACGGTGCCGTCGTCCAGCGGTGCCGTCGTCGGGCGCCGCCGTGGTCAGCCGGGGAGGCGGTTGCCGGTGGTGACCGGGGCGAGATGGCCGTGGACGAAGGCGTCGGCGCCGAGTTCCTCGACTACGTCGGCCTCGATCGGCAACCCGGTGCCCTCGGGGCCGGGTGGAGGTCCTCGGGGCGGATCCCGACCGTGCACTTCTCGGAGGTCGGAGCCGTCCCGGTCGACGAGGAGCTGGTCGTCACTACCGCCTGGGGCGGGGTCCAGGCCGCGCACCTGCTCCTGGCCCTGCTGCGCGGGGAGACTCCCGACCCGGCCAGAAACTGCCCACCCGCGTCGTCGTGCGCAGCACCACCGCCGCAGCCCGCGCCGAACGGCGCGGCCCCGCGCGCCCCGCCACGGACGGCACAGCGCGCTGGGCGGAGTCTGAGCCCCCCGGTTCGCCGTGCCCGCGGCCGATTCCCCGGCGGTGAGATCGGCGACCTGGCCGGGCCCCTCGGTCAGGTCGCCGATCGCCGGATGACTATGCTCGGGGGACGACGTCGAACCGCTCCCCGGAGCGGTCCCCGTCGCCAGGAGACCCGGCGCCCCCGTGGGAGGAGGCGGTGTGCAGAAGCTCATCGTAGGAGTGCTGGCCGATCCCGGCCTGCCGGAGAAGGTGGCCCGCAGAGTGGCCGAGAACCTGCCGCGAGCACTGTCGGAGCACACCGGACCGGACGTGTCCTGGGCGGTGGAGGTCAGCCGCGAGACCCTGCCCCTGACGGCCGACGGGGACATCCCGCTGCTGGACAAGGCCGGCGGGCTGCGCGCCGAGCACGGATGGGACTACGTGGTGTACCTGACGGACCTGCCGCGGGCCCACCAGGGGGACCCGCTGCTGTGCGAGGTCGGTGCTGCGGCCGCCGCCGCACTGGTCTCGCTGCCGGCCCTGGGCGCCGACCACTTCTCGCGCAAGGCCTGCGGACTGCTCGTCGCACTGGTCGGCGCGCTCCGGGACGGCGTCGAGGGCCACATATCCACGGCCGCGGTGCACGAGGCCCTGGGGCGGAGAGCGGTCCGCCGGGTGTCCCCGGCGGGGGACGGGGACGTCTCCTACCTCGTGCTGCCCGGACGGATGAACCAGGTGCGCCTGCTGACCGGCATGGTGCTGAGCAACCGCCCCGGGCGCCTGCTGCCGGCCCTGGCCAGCTGCGTGGCCGCCGCTGCGGCCACCGGCGCCTTCGGCATCTTCTACGCCTCCATCTGGAGCATGTCCGACGCCCTGTCCCCGGCCCGGCTGGCCATGATCAGCGTGGTGGTCACCGGGGCGCTCAGCGGGTGGCTGATCTTCCACAACGGCCTGTGGAACCGCTCCCCGCAGGACGACGAGCCCTGGCGGGCCGGCTCGGACAACGCCTCCACCGTCATCACCGTGTGGCTGAGCGTGGCCTTGATGTACGTGCTCCTGTGGACGATGCTCTTCCTCGTGGGGCTCGCGGTGATCGAGGCCGGCTACCTCGAGTCCCAGCTGGGCCACCCCGTGACCCTGCTCGACTACCTGGACCTCTCCTGGCTGGCCGCGTCCCTGGGCACCCTGGCCGGCGCCCTGGGCTCGAACTTCGACAGCGACGAGGCCATCCGCGAGGCCACCTACAGCCGGCGGGAGCACCAGCGGCGCCAGCTCGCCGACAGCTACGACGACTGAGGGCGGTGCCGCCGGCGGCCGGCCGGTTCAGCCCTGCAGCCGCCGTGTCCGTCCGTGCCGTGGCGCCGTCCTGGGACCCTGACTCAGGCCAGCAGGGCCTCGGCGGCGCGGCGCCCGGAGCGCAGGGCGCCCTGGGTCGAGCCGTTGGTGCGGTGGTCGCCGCACACGTACAGGCCGTCGCCGAGGGCGGCGGGCCGGTCCGCCACGAGCCCGGGCGGCTGCTCCGGCAGCGCCCGGCGCACCTCGTGCACGGTCAGCAGGTCCCAGGCGGCGGCGTCGGCGGACCAGATCGTGCCCAGCTGCCGGCGGACGTCGGCCTCGGCCGGGAGCGCGGCGCCTCGCGGCAGGAGGGCGGTCGCCTGGATCAGCGCCCGGCCGTCCGGGGCGTAGCTGGGGGCGGCGTTGCTGACCACGGCCGTGTCGATCAGCGGGCCGACGGACTCGCCCGGCAGGACCAGGCACCGGAGCTCCGAGGGCGCGGACTCCGCCGCGAACCACCAGGTCGCCTCGCCCTTCATAGGGGCGTCCGGCAGGTCCAGGAGCTGGGCGGCCGCCGGGCCCTCGGTGGCCACGACCACGGACGGCGCCCGCCAGACGGCGTCGCCGGCGCCCACGGTCCACCCGTTGCCGGTGCGCTCCAGCGAGTCCACGCGGGTGCCGAGGACGGCCGGGGCCCGGAGCCCGTCGTGGATCCAGGCCGGCAGCGCCTCCATGCCGCCGGCCGGCAGGCCGGGCGTGCCGAGCAGGAACCAGCCGACGAGCTCGCGCACGAAGGCGGCCGAGGTGCGGCCCTCGTCCTCGAGGATCACGCCGGCCAGGAACGGCTCGAGCACCAGGTCCCGCAGCGGTCCCTGCACCCCGGCCGCGTCGAGCGACTCGTGCCAGGGGCGGTCCCGCTCCTGCTGCCGCCGCGCGCGGGGGTCCAGTCCCGGGGCGAGCCAGGCCGCCAGGGCGGGCAGCCGGCGCAGCTCCACGAGCGGGCTGCGCAGCGTTCCCGTGAGCCGGGACGGGACCCGCCGGGGATCGGCGAGGACGTCGATGCCGTCGCCGCGGCGGACGCCGGCCGCGGCGTCGAACTTCTGGATTCCCAGCGCGGTGACCTCCACGCTGCGCCGCAGCTCGGTGTAGGCGGGGTTGAGCACCTGGAAGCCGCGGTCGCACCGGAAGCCGTCGACCGTGTCGGTGCGGATCCTGCCCCCGACCCCGTCGGAGGCCTCCAGGACCACGACGTCCAGCCCGTGCCGCTCGAGCAGGTGGGCGCACTGCAGGCCGGCGAGTCCGGCGCCGACGACGACGACATCGTGGTCCACGGGAACCTCCTAGCGGATGGGGACGGCCGCGGCGGGATCGAGCTCCGCGGCCGGTGCCGCGGCCCGGGCGGGGATCGTGAACAGCGCCGACTCTACGGTCAGGCCCGGCCCGAACGCCAGGGCGCAGACGGTGCGGGTCTCGTCCGCGGGGGCCTCGTCGATCACCTGGCGCAGGACGTGCAGCACGGTCACGCTGCTCATGTTGCCCCGTGTCGCGAGGACGTCCCGGGACTCCCGCAGCGCCTCGGGCGGCAGCCCCAGGGTGTGCTCGAGCTTGTCGAGGATGCCCCGGCCGCCCGGATGCAGGGCCCAGTCGGTGATGCTGTCCCGGTCCACGGCACCCCCGGGACCGTCGAGCAGGGCCTCCAGCGCGGTGTGGATGTTGTCCTCGAGGACCTGGGGCACGGCGGCGCCGAGGATCATCTCGAATCCGGCGTCGCCGATGGTCCAGGCCATGGCCTCCTCGCCGTCGGGGATCACGAGGGTGCGGAAGCGGTCGAGCTCGAGCAGGGGGGTGACTCCCTCGGGGATCCTCGCGCTGACCACGGCCGCCGCCGCGCCGTCGGCGAACAGGGCGGCCCCCCGGATGGCGTCCGCGTCCCGGGCCGGGCGCAGGTGCAGCGTGCACAGCTCCACGGCGACGAGCAGGACGACGGCGTCCGGGTCCGCCGTGGCGATGGACGCGGCCTGGCGCAGACCGATGAGCCCGCCGTGGCAGCCCATGAAGCCGATGTGCGCGCGGCGGACGGCCGGGTCGAGGCCGAGATCCCGGACCAGGCGGTAGTCGGGGCCGGGGGCGAAGAACCCGGTGCAGGAGACGGTCACCACGTCGGTGACGGACGCCGGGTCGAGCCCGGGGCAGCGCGCGAGGGCGTCCCGTGCGGCCTCGGCGAAGAGGGCGGGGGCCCGCTCCACGTAGGTGCGGTTGCGGACACCGGTCAGGGGCCCCAGGAACCGGCCGTCCGGGGTGATGTAGGGGGATCCGTCGCGGGCGTCGTGCTCGACCAGCTCCGACAGCACCGTGTGCCGGCGATCGACCCCGGAGGCGCCGAACACCGTGCGCAGCAGCCGGGCGTTGAGCCGGTCGGTACCGGGCTGGGCCTGGTAGAGGTCCTGGGCGTCGGTCTGCTCGAGCACGTGCGGCGGGAGGGCCGTGCCGAGGGACAGGAGTGCGGGCGTCATCCCCTCCAGTATCCGTCCTCGGGCCGACAGAGACCACGGAGGGCGCGCGGGGGCCGGGCGGACCCCCCGGAGGGTCCGCCCGGAACGGCCTCAGACGGTGGTGGTCGCGGCGTCGAAGTCCAGCCGCGGCAGCCGGTCGTGGCGCGGGGCGGCAGGAGCGCCGATGTTCACGACCATCAGGGAGCGGCGGGTGGTCCCGGCGTGGAACTCGGCGTCCACGCCGGCGGGGTCGAACCCGCCCATGGGGCCCGCGGCGAGGCCCACGGCGCGCACGGCCAGCACGAAGTACCCGGCCTGCAGGTGGGCGTTGTCCCGGCCCATCCGGGTGCGCAGCTCCTCGTTGCCGGCGAACATCTCCTGCTTGCCGGCGGCGGGCGGGAAGACGACGGGCAGGTGCTCGTGCCAGTCGACGTCGTAGCTGAGCACCGCGACGACGGGCGCGGCGGCGGTCTTCGCCCGGTTGCCCTCGGCCATGTGGGGGAGCAGGCGCTCCCGGGCCTGCGCGGAACGGATCCACGTCACGCGCAGCGGCTGGATGTTCATGGCGGTGGGGCCCATCTTGGCGAGCTCGAAGGCCGCCCGGAGCTGCTCGTCGGCCACGGGCTCGTCGAGGAACTCCGAGGCCGTGCGGGCCTCGCGGAAGAGCAGGTCGGCGGCGAGCGCGTCGAGGGCGAGCTGGTCCTGGGGGGCGTCGGGGGTCATGAGGAGTCCTTCCGGGTCCGGGCGAGCTGTGATGTACACGTCAACAAAAACGGGTGCCGGTCTATGCCGAGGGGGACTGTGCCCTCCGTCACGTCACGGCGCGTCACAGTGGGTACCCTGGCCCCATGTCCCCTCGTCCCCCGCAGCTCCTGCCCGGCGCGGCCCCCCGCGGTGTGCGTTCCGGCGCCGTGACCTCCCGCGCCCGGCGGATGGGCGCCGCCCTGTGCGGGACGGGCGCGCTCCACCTCGTCCGGCCGGCACTCTTCGACGGGCTGATCCCCCGCTCGCTGCCGGGATCGCCCCGCACCTGGACGCTGGGCTCCGGGGTGGCAGAGCTCGGCGTCGGGGCGCTGCTGCTCCACCCCCGCACCCGCCGCGCCGGAGGGTGGGCCGCGGCGGCCCTCCTCGTGGGCGTGTGGCCGGGCAACGTCACCATGGCCTGGCGTGCCCGCCGGGGCTCCCCGGCGCGGCGGGCCGTGGCCCTCGTGCGGCTCCCGCTGCAGGTCCCGATGATCGCCGCAGCGCTGCGCATCGCCCGGACGGGCTGAGCGCTCGCCATCCCGCGGACCCCCACCGGCGGCCGGAGCGCGGGGTACGCATTCGGTCACACACGCACACGCTCCCTACGCTGGGCAGAGCACAGGAGCGGGGGGCTCCGGTTCCGCAGGGGATCTCTCTCGCTCCAGTCCATCGGGGGGTGGGCTCTGCGCACCGTGCCGCCTCCCGTCCCGACGGCCGGAGGAATCCTTGACCACCACCCGCAGCACCACCGTTTCTCTCGCGCTCGCGGCCGCCCTCGCCCTGGTCCCGCTGGGCTCCGCCGCGGCGGAGTCCGCGGCCGCCCCGCCCGCGGCCCAGGTCCCCCAGCCGGTTCCCCAGGCCGCCGGGGCCGCTCCCGGCGCGGCATCCGGGGCGGGGCCGGTGGGGGCCACGGACCGTGTCGTCGTGAAGTTCCGGGACGGCGCCGTCCCCGAGGACTCCCGCGACGTCGTCTACGCGCAGGCCGCCGGCCGCTCCGGGGACGCCGGGCTCGAGGAGACCGCGGCCACCGCGGACGGCGCCCAGGTGGTGCGCACCGGCGAGATGCTGGCCGGCGCCGAGCTCGAGGCGCTGACCACCGCCCTGGAGCAGGACCCCGCCGTGGAGTACGCGGAGCCGGACCTCCTGGCGACCACCGCCGCGGTGCCGAACGACCCGTCCTACGCGACGCTGCAGTGGAGCCTGTGGGACGACCCGGCCGGGCTGGGCATGCCTCTCGCCTGGGACCGGGCCACCGGTGCCGGGCAGACCATCGCCGTCGTGGACACCGGCATCACCTCCCACCCGGACCTGGACGCCAACGTCCTGCCCGGCTACGACTTCGTCTCCACGGCCCAGAACGGCCGGGACGGCGACGGGTGGGACGCGGACGCGACCGACATGGGCGACCACCCAGACGCCGTGCTGTGCCCCAACAGCCCCATGCCCCCGACCTCCACCTGGCACGGCACCCACACGGCCGGCGTCGCCGCGGCCGACGCGAACAACGGACTGGGCATCTCGGGCGTGGCCCCGGACGCGAAGATCCTCCCGGTGCGCGCCGTGGGCGCCTGCAGCCAGGGGTACATCACCGACGTCGCCGCGGGCATCCTGTGGGCCAGTGGCGCCCCGGTGGCGGGTGCCGCCGCCAACCCGAACCCCGCGACGGTCATCAACCTCAGCCTCGGCGTCCCGGGGGAGTGCCCGGCGGTGCTGCAGTCCGCGATCAGCGAGGCCTTGGGCCGCGGGATCCCCGTGGTCGCGGCTGCGGGCAACCAGAGCATGGACGCCGCGCAGTCCGCCCCAGCCAACTGTGCGGGCGTGATCTCGGTCGCCGCGACGGACGTCGCCGGCGCCCTGGCTCCGTACTCCAACTTCGGCTCGGTCACGCTCGCGGCCCCGGGCGGCGATCCCTACGCGCAGATCCTCTCGACCGGCAACGCCGGGGCCCAGGGCCTCGGGGCGCCCACGTACACCGAGCGCAACGGCACGTCCATGGCGGCGCCGGCGGTCTCCGGCGCCGTGGCGCTGCTCCGCGAGCTCTCGCCGGGACTGGGCGTGGCGGGCCTGCGGGACGCGCTGACCTCCACGGCCCGGCAGGCTCCCGGCGGGTGCGCGCCCGGGTGCGGCGCCGGGATCATGGACCCGGTCTCCGCGCTGGTCGCGGTGCAGGGCGGCGAGCCCTTCACCACCCGGGGCGGCATCGGTGCGCTGCACCGGAAGATCGGCACGACCACCGGCGAGGCCCGCTCCCGGGAGCTGTGCGCCCTGGGCGGCACGCCGTGCTTCCAGGAGTTCGCCAACGGGTGGATCATCTGGAACACCGGTCTCGGCGCCCGCTGGCACCAGGTTCTGCCGCTCCGCTGGTGGGAGACCACCTCCGCCCGCTGATCCCCCGGCCCGCCCGGCGGCGCCGTCCACCTCCCCGGTGGGCGGCGCCGTCGTCGTCCACGGGGAGGACTCCCGCGCCGCCCCTGCCGGTCCAATGAAAAGCATGGATCTTCCCATTCGGTAACAAAAGCAACCGCTCCGTACGCTGAGCGCAGCGACGCCGGCTCCCCGCCTCCCGTGGTCGCTGCGCCGCAGGCCCCCGCTGCGCGCTGCACCCCCCACCGGCTGGAGCATCCATGACGTCCTTCCACGGCCGCGCCCTGGCGGCCGCCCTGGTCCTGATCCTCGCCGGTGCCGCCGCCCCCGCCGCCGCCCGGCCCCCGGCGGAGGCCGCCGTCCCGGTCCGGGTCGCGCACGCCCCCGGGACGGACGCGCCCGGGACGGACGGGCCGCGGGGCGCCGGTGCGACCGACCGGGTGGTCGTGAAGTTCAAGGACGGTGCGCAGCCCGCCCCGCGGACCCGGGAGCGCGTCTACGCGGAGGCCGCGGAGCAGGTGGTGCCACGGGGCGCGGCGGCGGCGGGCGAGCCCGGGGAGGCGGCGCCCCGGCTGGACGAGGTCAGCGAGACCGTGGACTCGGCCAAGGTCGTGGCGGCGGACGGCCTGCTCGACGCGCAGGAGCTCGAGATCCTGACGGCCGCTCTCGAGGAGGACCCGGCGGTCGAATACGCCGAGCCGGACCACCTCGCGAGCATCGCGGCGACGCCCGACGACCCCTACTACGCGACGTCGCAGTGGAACCTCCAGCCCACGGCGGCGGGCCTCGACCTGCCCAGCGCGTGGGACCGGGCCACCGGTGCCGGACAGACCATCGCGGTCGTGGACACCGGCATCACGTCCCACCCCGACCTGGACGCCAACGTCCTGCCGGGCCACGACTTCGTCTCCCTGCACGCCGGCGGCGTGCAGCCGGGCCACTCCCGCGACGGCGACGGGTGGGACCCGGACCCCCAGGACGAGGGGGACTACGCAGGCCTGGACGAGTGCTGGTCCGGATCCGCGGCCAGGAGCTCCTCCTGGCACGGCACGCACACGGCCGGCACCGCGGCGGCGCGGGGCGACAACGCGACCGGCGTGGCCGGTGTCGCCTACGACGCGAAGCTCCTGCCGGTGCGCGCGCTCGGGGCCTGCGGGGACGGGTACGTGTCCGACATCGCCGTGGCGATCGCCTGGGCCGCCGGCGACGACGTCGACGCCGTCCCGGCGAACCCCCACCCCGCGACCGTGGTGAACCTCAGCCTCGGCTTCCGGTCCAGCACGTGCCCGGCCGTCCTGCAGGACGGGATCGACCGGGCCCTCGCCCGCGGGACGAGCGTGGTCGTGGCGGCCGGCAACAACGACCGCGACGCAGGGACGGAGTCCCCGGCCAACTGCCGGGGCGTGATCACCGTGGCCTCCACCACCGTCCACGGCACCCGCGCCGCGTACTCGAACTGGGGCAAGGTCACGCTGGCCGCCCCGGGCGGGGACCCGGCACGGCAGATCCTGTCCACCGCCAACACCGGGAGCGCCCGGCCCGGCAGCGGCTCCTACTCCTACAAGTACGGCACCTCGATGGCCAGTCCCACGGTCGCCGGGGTCGTGGCCCTGGTCCGCGAGACCGATCCGTCCCTCTCACCGGCCCAGGTCAAGGACGTCCTGGTCGCCACGGCCCGGCCCCTGCCCGGGCACTGCTCGGGCGGCTGCGGCGCCGGCCTCGTGAACCCCAGGGCCGCCGTCGCCCGGGCCACGCTCCAGGAGGGCTACACCGTGCAGGGCGCCATCGGCCAGCTGCACGCCCGGATCGGCTCGTCCACCGGGGCGCCGCGCTCGCACGAACGGTGCGGCCTCGCCCAGGACGGCTGCTACCAGGAGTTCGAGCGCGGAGCCATCTACTGGAGCGCGGACTCGGGTGCCCGGTGGGTGCACGGCGGCGTGCGGAGCGCCTGGAACCGGGCCGGTGGCGTCAACGGCTTCCTCGGCTACCCGCGGACCGGGGAGCGGAGCAACGGCGCCGGCGGCGTCCACCAGCTCTTCCAGCAGGGCACGGTCGTCTGGAGCGCCGGGACCGGCGCGGCCGCCGTGCGCGGGGCCATCGGCGCGCGCTGGGCGGCCCTGGGCGGGGAGACGGGCCTGCTGGGGTACCCGCTGGGCGGCGAGCGCGGCGGCCTGGTCGGCGGCGGGGCGCACCAGGACTTCGAACGGGGGAGGATCCTGTGGTCACCGGCCACCGGCGCGCAGCCCGTGCACGGGGCGATCGGACGGGCCTACGCCGGTCTCCGGGGCGTGCAGGGCCGCCTGGGCTACCCCGTGACCCCGGAGTACCGCTCCGGGGACTCGGTCGTCCAGCGCTTCCAGGGCGGATCGATCGGCTACCGCCACGGTGGCATCACGGTCGCCTACCGCTGACCGGGGCCGGCCCGCGCCGTGGGACGGCCCGGCTCAGGCGTTCAGCTGGTGGATGCGGGCGCTCAGGACGGTGGCGAAGCCGCACCAGCCGACGTAGGGGAGCAGCGCGGCGCCGTGGAGCGGGCGCGTCTGCGCCGCCCGGCGCGCGAGATCGGCGGTGCTGGCGGTCAGCGCCGCGGCCGTCGCCGTGGCCAGGGCGGTGTCGTGCTTCGTGAAGAAGACCCAGCTCCACCCCGCGTTGAGGGCGAGGTTCAGCGCGAGCGCCCGGCGGTAGCCCCGCTCGTGCCGTGCCGCCTCGGAAGGGGTGCGCCCCGGCCGCCGGATCGTCCGCACCCGCGCGCCCCGGTGGTGCAGCCCCGGGGCGCTCTGCCGCTGCAGCTCGGTGAGCACGGCGGCAGAGGTGATCGCGAGGTCCGCGTAGAGCGCGGTCCACACCACCGGGAACACGGCGGCCGGAGGCTGCAGCTCCGGCTTGCGCAGGTGCCGGTACCAGGGGCTGTCCACCCCGGCGGAGGCCGCGGTGCCGGCCGCGGCGGCGGCCCCGGTCTGCACGGTGGTCTTGAGCAGGTTCGTCCAGAACATGGGTCAGTCCTTCGTCTCGGTGGTGTCCGGGTCGTCCGTGGAGCGGGGGTTCTCGAAGGTGCGGGGGTCCTCGATGGCACGTGGGTTGTCCATGGCGCGCGGGTCCTCGACGGTGTCCTGGTCCGCCGTGGTGCGCGGGTTCCCGGCGGTGTTCGCACCGCCGGCGGTGCGCGGGACTGCGGCGGCGTCCCCGGCCGCCCGGGGGCCGCCGGGCGGGACCGGTCCCTGCCGCGCCCAGGTGCCGAGGATCCCGGCGACCACGGCCCCGGCGTGGCCGGCGGCGAGATCCCCCATGGTGTCCAGGTAGCCCACGTTCACCTGGGGGTCCACGAGGTAGTAGCCGACGAACTCGAGGTACTCCCACACGAGGGCCAGCGCGGCGCCCAGGGAGCTCACCACGACCACGTGGGACACCGGCCCCGGGGGCGAGAGCCGGGACCAGCGCTCGAGGGCGCGGAGCACCAGCTCGGCCAGCACGGCGGTGGCCGCGAAGTGGATGACCAGGTCCCAGTACGCGTACTTCTCGTAGAGCAGGAACACGGAGCTCCAGGCCGCCAGCAGCAGCGTCAGGTCCGTGACGATCTCCAGGGCCGCGGGCAGCCGGGCCCGCCACGTGACGGTGATGCCCAGGCAGACGAGCATCATGACGGAGGCGCCCACGGCGTCGAAGAACAGGGCGGTGAGCAGCACGGAGAGGGGTCCCAGCCACCGCACCGCGAGGGCGAGCCGGCTCATGCCCCGCTCCTGCGCAGCCGGTGCTCCAGGCGCGCCCGCCACCGCTCCCACGGGCGCTCGTCGGCCCAGTTGAGCCGGATCGTCCGGAAGGCGCGCCCCAGCCGCCGGACAGCGGGGCGCCCGCCCCGCAGCGCCCGGGGGGACATGCCCACGGACAGGCCGGGCCGGAACAGGATCCGGTGCGCCGGATCCAGCCGGAAGCTCAGGTCGAAGTCGTCGTGCAGCTCCGGGTCGTGCCGGTGGACGCCGTCCCGGACCTCGAGCCACCAGGACCGGCGCATCGCCATGTTGGTGCCGAACAAGGGAGGGTGGGCCAGCGCGGCGGCCGTGGTGAGCACGTACAGGCCGATGTAGAGCGCGGACAGCAGCCGGTCCACGCCGGGCGGAAGACCGTGGAAGCGGCCCGGGCCGGCCACGGCGACCACGTCCGGGCGGGACGCGAGCGCGGCGAGCATCCCGGCGATCCACTCCGGGCCGGGGAGGCTGTCCGCGTCGCAGCGCACCACCACGTCGCCCCGGGCGGCGTCGTAGCCGGCGGCGGCGGCGGGCGGGATGCCCCGCACGGGCTCGAACACCACGCGGGCGCCGGCGGCGCGGGCGACCTCGGCGGTGCCGTCGCTCGAGGCGTTGTCCACCACCACGATCTCGTCCGGCGGCCGGGTCTGCGCCGCGAGCAGCCGCAGGCACCGCGCGAGGTGCGCGGCGTCGTTCCGGGCCGGAACGACCACGGACACCGCCGGGCCGCCGGGTGCCTGCGGCGGGCGGTCCGGTCCGGTCTGGTCTCTGCTGTCGGTCATGCGCCCCATTCTCCCGTGTCCGCGCCCTAGAATCGGCACATGCAGTCCGACGAGGGCACGATCAGCACGTCCGGCGCCACGGCGCCGGGCCGGACGCCGGGCGGCAGCCCGCACCAGGGGCGGCGGGGGTTCGACGTGCTCTTCCTGCTGCAACAGTTCAGCACCGAGGCCGAGCGCTACGCGGACCAGGTCCGCCGCCGCTTCGGTCTGGCGCACAAGGACGTCCACGCCCTCAACGAGGTCATGCAGGCCAACCGTGCCGGCCGCCCGATCCGTGCCGGGGACATCGCCCGCCGGCTCGTGCTGAGCGGCTCCGCGACCACGACGGTCATCAAGCGCCTGGTCGCCGCGGGCCACCTGGTGCGGGCGGTGGATCCCCGCGACCGGCGGGAGATCAGCCTGCAGGCCACCGAGCACGCCTACCGCTCCGGCCGCCGGATGTTCTCGGCCATGGGCGAGGAGGTCCTGACGGTGCTCGACGACTGCACCGACGAGGAGATCGAGGTCCTGCGGCGGCGCCTGCCCCAGCTCACCGACGCGGTGCGCCGCGCCGGCCGCCGGGCGGGGGAGGACCGGGCCGCGGACGGGGCGGCCGAGGAGGGTGCGGCCACGCCGGCCGAGCCCGGGGCGGCTCCGCGCACGGCGTGACACGGATGATTGATTCGATTTTCGAAGGACTGTGGTGGAATGGGGGAATGGTGACGGTCTTCTCGCGCGAATCGGCCTTCTCGAGCGCCCGACCGGGCACCGGGACACGGACCGGGAACGGGGGTGGCCGGGAACCTGACCCGGTTCCCGTCCTGGAGGAGTTCCTCGCCGAGGCCACCGGCCGGGCGGAGGCCGTGGACCCCGGGTTCGCCCGGCTGTGGGGCGAGGTCGCCCGGCTCAGCTCCGGGGGCAAGCGGATCCGACCCCACCTGGTCCGTCTCGTGGCCGGCGCCTATCCGGCGCCCGAACCGGAGCCCGTGGTCGAGGCCGTCGGCGCGGCGTTCGAGCTGCTGCACACCGCCCTCATCGTCCACGACGACGTCATCGACCAGGACGAGCAGCGCCGGCACCAGCCCACCATCAACGCCGCAGCGGCCCACCGCGCGTTCGCGTCGGGCTCGGGACCGGACCAGGCGCGCCAGTACGGCGCGAGCGTGGGCGTCATCGCCGGGGACCTCGCCCTGGCCGGCGCGTACCGGCTCGTGGCCCGCTCGGGGCTCTCCCCCCAGCGGCTGCCCCGCCTGCTCGACCTGCTCGACGCCGCCCTGTTCTCCTCGGCGGCGGGCGAGCTGCTCGACGTCGACCACACGCTGCCCGGGGCCCGTCCGGGCCGCGAGCAGGTCCTCGCGGCCACGTGCCTGAAGACCGCGGTCTACTCCTTCGAGACCCCCCTGCAGGCCGGGGGAGTGCTCGGCGGGGCCCCCGACGAGGACGTGGAGGTGCTCGGGCGCCTGGGGCGGACCGTGGGCACCGCCTACCAGCTCGTGGACGACCTGCTCGGCGTCTTCGGGGACCCGGAGGCCACCGGCAAGTCCGCGGTCAGCGACCTGCGCGAGGGCAAGCGGACCATGCTCGTCGCCGCGGCGCTGTGCACGCCCGCCGGCGAGGAGCTCGAGGCGATCCTGGGCCGCCACGAGATCAGCGGCGAGCAGGCCCTGCGGGCCCGCGACCTGCTCGAGGAGTGCGGGGCCCGGCGGGAGGTCGAGGACATGGTCGCCGAGTGCGCGGACGAGGCCCGGGCCCTGCTCGACGCCGCCGGGCTGCCCGCGTCCCTCGAGCAGGACCTGCGCCGCATCGTGGCCGGGGCCACGGAGCGCATCCGGTGACCGCCGCCCAGCACACCGGGTCACCGGCCGAGGCCGCCGCCCGCTACGACGACACCGCCCGGCAGGCCGCCGCGACCGTCATCCGCCGCTACTCCACGTCCTTCGGGCTCGCCTGCCGGCTGCTGGGCCCGGAGATCCGCCCGCACGTCTACGCCGTCTACGCCCTGGTGCGGATCGCCGACGAGATCGTCGACGGCGCCAGCGCCGGCGCCGGCGTCCCGCCCCGGGGGTCGAGGGAGCTGCTGGACGCCCTCGAGGAGGAGACGTACGCCGCGATCGAGCGCGGCTTCAGCAGCAACCTCGTGGTGCACGCCTTCGCCCGCACGGCCCGCCACGCGGGGATCGGCCCCGACCTCGTGCGCCCGTTCTTCGCGTCGATGCGCGCCGACCTCAGCGAGGACCGGCACAGCGCCGACTCCCTCGACGAGTACGTGTACGGCTCGGCCGAGGTCGTGGGGCTGATGTGTCTGCAGGTGTTCCTGGCCGGCCGTCCCGTGCCCGAGCAGCGCCGGGCGCAGCTCGTGGCGGGGGCCCGCCGGCTGGGGGCGGCGTTCCAGAAGGTCAACTTCCTGCGCGACCTGGCCGAGGACTACGGGGAGCTCGGCCGCGTCTACTTCCCCGGCGTGGAGCCCGGGGAGTTCTCCGAGACCGAGAAGACCCGCCTCCTCGACGACATCGACGCCGACCTGGCGGCCGCCCGCGCGGTCGTCGACGACCTCCCCGGGTCCTCCCGCGCCGCCGTCCTCGCCGCCCACGACCTGTTCCGGGAGCTGTCCGTGCGGATCCGCGCCACCCCTGCCCGGGAGCTGCTGAGCTCCCGCATCCGCGTGCCGAACCCCCGCAAGGCCAGGCTCGCCGCGGCCGCCGTGGTCAAAGCGCGCACCCGCCGTCGCGCCCCCGCGCCCCGGGGACGCCGCGCCGTGGTGGTGGGGGCGGGGATCGCCGGCCTCGCCGCCGCGGGCCTGCTCGCGAAGGACGGCTGGGATGTGACCGTCCTGGAGCGCGGGACGACGACGGGCGGGCGCGCCGGGCTGCTCGAGCGGGACGGCTTCCGCTTCGACACCGGGCCCTCCTGGTACCTCATGCCGGAGGTCTTCGACCACTTCTTCCGGCTCATGGGCTCCAGCGCCGCCGAGCAGCTCGAGCTCGTCCGCCTGGACCCCGCGTACCGGGTCTGGGGCGAGCGCTACGAGCAGCCGATCGACATCCGCTCGGACCTCGAGGACACGGTGGCGCTGTTCGAGTCGGTGGAGCCCGGGGCGGGCGGGCGGGTCCGTGCGTACCTGGCCTCGGCGAAGCGGACCTACGACCTCGCTGTCGACCACTTCCTGTACACCTCCTACGCCTCGTTCACGCCGCTGCTCACCCGGCCGGTGGTGCGGGGCCTGCCGGAGCTCGCCCGCCACCTCACCGGGTCCCTGCACGACTTCGCCGCCGGGACCGTGCAGGACACGCGGCTGCGTCAGGTGCTCGGCTACCCGGCCGTCTTCCTGGCCAGTGCGCCCCGGATGACGCCGTCGCTGTACCACCTCATGAGCCACATGGACCTCACCGACTCCGTGCAGTACCCGCAGGGCGGGTTCCGCCGGGTCATCGAGGCGGTCGAGCGGCTCGCCCACGCCCACGGGGCGCAGGTCCGCACGGGGGCGGACGTGGTGCGGATCAGCACCGCCTCGGCCGCGGACGGCCCGGTCCGGGCCACCGGCGTCGTGTGGCGGGACGCGGAGGGCACGGAGCACGAGCTCGCGGCGGACGTCGTCGTCTCGGCCGCGGACCTGCACCACACCGAGACCGCGCTGCTCCCGCGCGAGCTGCAGACCTACCCGCAGCGGTACTGGGACAGGCGCCAGACCGGACCCGGCGCGGTGCTCGTGATGCTCGGGGTCCGCGGGGCGCTGCCCGAGCTCCCGCACCACAGCCTCTTCTTCAGCGAGGACTGGGACACGAACTTCCGGGCGATCTTCGAGGAGCCCACGAGCGTTCCGGACCCCGCGTCCGTCTACGTCTGCAAGCCCTCGGCGACCGACCCCGGCGTGGCCCCGGCCGGGCACGAGAACCTCTTCGTGCTGATCCCGGTCCCCGCCGACCCCGCCCTGGGCGCGGGCGGACCGGACGGCACCGGCGCCGCGCAGGTCGAGGCCGCCGCGGACCGGGTGATCGACCAGATCGCGGAGTGGGCCGGCGTGCCGGACCTGCGGGAGCGCATCGTGGTGCGCCACACCGTGGGCCCCGAGGACTTCCGGCGGGACTTCAACTCCTGGCGGGGCAACGTGCTGGGCCCCGCCCACGTGCTCAAGCAGTCCGCGTTCTTCCGGGGCGCCAACCGCAGCCGGAAGGTCGCGGGCCTGCACTACTGCGGGGCCTCGACCGTCCCCGGCATCGGCCTTCCGATGTGTCTGATCAGCGCGGAGATCCTGCTCAAGGACCTGCGCGGGGACACCTCCACCGGACCGCTGGCAGAACCCCTGGTGCCGCGCGGATGAGCTTCGTGTACCTCGGGTTCCTGCTGCTCAGCCTGGCGGGGATGGTGCTCCTCGACGTGCGGGAGAGGCTTTTCTTCGCCCAGGACGCCCGCCGGGCGGCCCTCGTGCTGCTCGTGGGCCTGGTGTTCTTCCTCGCCTGGGACGTGGCCGGGATCAGCCTCGGGATCTTCCTGCACAGCCGGAGCGCGTGGGCGACCGGCTGGATGGTCGCCCCGCAGATCCCCGTCGAGGAGGTCGTGTTCCTCGTGTTCCTCTGCTACCTGACCATGAACCTGGTCCGGCTCACGGAGAAGGTGCTGGCGCGCCGGTCCGCCGCGGCCGACGCGGCCCGCGGAGAGGCGGAGGCCCCGTGACCTACGCCCTCGTCATCCCCGTCTTCCTCGCGCTCGCCCTGACCCCGGCCACCCTGCTGGTCCGCAGGCCCTCCCCGGCCCCTCCCCGGCGCCGGGCCCTGGCCGTGCTCGGGATCTCCTTCGTGGTGCTCGCGGTGCTGACGGTGGTGTTCGACAACCTCATGATCGCTGCCGGGTTCTTCGACTACGGGGCCGGGCACATCACGGAGCTGCGGATCGGTCTCGTGCCGGTCGAGGACTTCGCGTACCCGCTCGCCGCGCTGCTGCTGCTGCCCTCGCTGTGGTGGGGGCTGGCCGAGCGCGGTCGGCTCACCGCCACCGTGCGCACCCTCGTGGCCACCTCCCGGCCGGTGTCGTGGGTCAACACCGCCTACCCCTTCGCGGCGGCCTACGTCGTGACGACCGGGCGGGTGGACCTGCCCCTCGTGGTGGGGACGCTGTTCTTCCTCTTCCCGTACAACCTCCTGATGTACGGGATCAACGACGTCTTCGACCACGAGTCCGACCTCCTCAACCCCCGCAAGGGCGGTGTCGAGGGCGCGCTCGTGGACCCGTCCGAGCACCGGATGATCCTCGTGGGCTCGGTGCTGGTGGCCCTGCCCTTCCTGGCGTACCTGTTCCTGGCGGGCGGCGCCGCCGCGGCGTGGGTGTTGCTGGTCAGCCTCTTCGCGGTGGTGGCCTACAGCCTCAAGGGGCTGCGCTTCAAGGAGGTCCCGTTCCTGGACTCGGCGACCTCCGCCACCCACTTCGTGTCCCCGGCCGTCCACGGCCTCGTGCTCGCCGGGGCGGACTGGTCACCGGGCCTCGTGGCCCTGTGCGCCGGGTTCTTCCTGTGGTCGATGGCCTCGCAGGCGTTCGGGGCCGTCCAGGACGTCCAGGCGGACCGGGAGGGCGGTCTGCGCTCGATCGCCACGGTCCTGGGCGCCCGCCCCACGGTGCGGGCCGCCGCGGCGTTCTACCTCGCGGCCGGGGTGCTCCTGCTGCTCACCCCCTGGCCCGGTCCGGTGGCGTCCCTCCTGGTGCTGCCCTACCTCGCCAACCTGGTGCCGTTCCTGAACATCACGGACGCCGGCTGCGAACGGGCCAACCGGGGCTGGCGACGGTTCCTGTCGCTCAACTACGTCACCGGGTTCCTCGTGACGCTGCTGCTGATCCGGGCGTGGGAGCTCACCCGCTGACCGGCTCCCGCCGCCCCGGCCGGGGGCAGCGCCCGGAGGCCCCGCCCCGGTCGAGGCGCCGCAGCAGCTTGTCGGTCGAGACCATGGCCCCGCCGAGCACCGCCGGCAGTCCGCCGCCCGGGTGGACGGAGGCCCCCACCCGCCACAGCCACGGCCGCAGGGGGCTCGTGCGGGCCGGGGTGTGCAGCGGGCCGCTGCGCCAGGTCGGGCGCACCGCGCCGTACAGCGCGCCGCCCTCCGACCCGTGCTCGGCGAAGTACGCGGGATCCAGGATCTCCGTGCTCCGGAAGCGGTCGGTGAGCGGTCCGGGCAGACCGAGCACCCGCGCCGCGCGCTCGAGCTCCCGCACGACGAACGGGTCCTCGAGGGTGTACGACTTCCCGTTGGCCGGCGCGGTCAGCAGCAGGGCGAGCGTGGCCGCGCTGTTGGGGTAGACCCCGTGCGCCGGATAGTAGTTCGCGAAGGCCATGGTCTGCTCGGGCTCGGACCCGGCCTCCAGGTCGGCGTAGAGATCGGCCGGACGGTCGGGCAGGATGACGCCGTGCCGGGGCGTCCCCTCGGGCAGCTCGGGGTCGAGCACGGCGTAGATCCCGATCGCCGAGCAGCTGAGCCGGCGGGGGACCCGGGGAGCGCGTCCGGCGAGCAGTCCGTCCAGCTGGTGGGCGTCGAGCCCGC
Source organism: uncultured Kocuria sp. (assembly GCF_947500125.1). Classification (GTDB taxonomy): domain Bacteria; phylum Actinomycetota; class Actinomycetes; order Actinomycetales; family Micrococcaceae; genus Kocuria. The sequence goes on from NZ_CANMRA010000008.1 coordinate 107,321, forward strand.
TCACCACGGCGTCGGCCGGATACGCGCCCCGGTCCGTGCGGACGAGGCGGCGTGCCACGGAGGTCACCGGTTCGCCGGTGCGGATCTCCACCCCGGAGCCCACCGCCAGTCGCTGCAGGGCCTCGACGAGCTCGTAGACACCGCCCCGGGGGATCCAGACCCCGTCGCGTGCCATGACGGCCGGCATGCTCGCGTACAGGGCCGGGGTGCGGGCCGGGCCGACGCCGGCGTTGAGGGTGTGGATGGCGATGACCTCGCGCAGGCCCTCGGGCATCCAGGTGAGGCTGTCGAGGTAGCTGCGGGTCGTGAGCCTCCGCCCGTACAGCCTCCCCAGCCGGGCCAGCGCGGGATGGGCCGCCCGGTCCAGCACGTCCGTGGTCAGCAGCCGGGTGATGTCCGGGCCGAGCCCCCCGTGCTCGGCCTCGAAGCGGGCCCACGCCGCGTGCCAGGGGTGCCCCGGCGGAACGGGCAGCTCGCACCGGGTGCCGCGGTAGTGGTACGTGCCGACCTCGGTGAGGCGTTCCAGCTCGAGCGCGGCGGTCTCCTCGGCCCCCGGGGCGGGCGCCCCCGGGGCGGGCGCCTGCGGCGGCGCGGTGGCGGCCGCCCGCAGGCGGTCCAGGCGGCGGAGGAGCTCCTCCCACACGCCCGGGAACGTGAACAGGGACGGCCCGGTGTCCATGCGCTGGCCCGCGGCCTCGATGCGGCGGCTCTTGCCGCCGAGCCGGTCGGCGGCCTCGAGCAGGGTGACCTCGTGACCGGCGTGACCGAGCAGGGCGGCCGACGTCAGCCCGCCGATCCCACCGCCGACGACGACGACGCGGCTCACGGGTACAGCCCCAGGTACAGCGCCACCGTCAGCTGCACGCCGGCCACGGCGCCGGCGACGTAGGGGAAGGCGATGGAGTGCCGGTACAGCCGGTGCCCGGTCTCCGGCCTCGGGTCCCGCAGGAGGGAGACCACGAGCCACCCGGCGATGAGGGCGTTGACCGCGGCCACCGGGATGCTGACCAGCGCGAAGCACAGCGTGGACACGGCCCACCAGCCACCGCTCCACAGGCCCGCCCCGCGCGGGCCCAGCCGGACGGCCGTCGTCGTGATGGCCACCGCGCGGTCCTCCTCGATGTCCTGGACGGCGTCGAACGCGTGCTTGGCGACGCTCCAGGCCATCAGGCCCAGCGCGGCGGGCCACACGGGGGTGGTTCCGAGCGCGTGGGCGAGGAAGACCAGGGGGAGCGCGTAGGCGGCGTTGCTCAGGGAGTCGAGATAGGGCCGGGCCTTGAAGCGCAGGGGCGGGGCCGAGTAGAACACGAAGACCAGGACGTACAGCGCGATCCAGGCCAGCGCGGCCGGGGGCAGGACGACGGCGAACCAGACGAGGAACGGCACGTTGGTGACGAGCACCGCGGTCCAGATCGTGCGCACCTCGGAGGACTCGATCAGCGCCCCCTCGAGCGAGCCCTTGCGCGGGTTGAGGGCGTCGGTGTCCTGGTCGAAGACGTCGTTGACGCCGTAGATCAGCAGGTTGAACGGGAGGGTGAGCCACAGCAGGAGCGGCAGCGCCTCCCACTGCCAGAGCGACCCGGCGAGCCACATGCCCACCACCCCGGGACCCAGGGTGTTGACCCAGAGCACCGGCCGGGCGATGTGGACGATCCGCTGCACCGCGGGGGCGGGTCCTGCCTGGGTCACGGCGTTGGCTCTCCTCGGACGACAGGTGACCGGGGAGCCCCCGGTGCACCCCACACTACGGGGATTCCCGCCCAGGTGGGGCGGAACGGACCCGGCGGATCCGGCCGCGCCCGGGCAGGCGCGGCCGAGGGCCCGCTCGTGCTCCGCCCGGCCGCGGGGCAGACTGTGGGGGTGCGCATGATGCTGCTGACCTCCGGAACCCGCGGCGACGTGGAGCCGTTCGCGGCCCTGGCCCGGTACGCCACGGCACAGGGGCATCGCGTCCGGCTGGGGGTCCCGGAGAACTCCGGGGTGGACCTCTCCGGGCTCGACACCGTGAGCCTGGACGTGGACTTCCACCGGCTGGTGCGGATCTCCGGGCTCGCGCCGTGGGCGGCGGTGCGCCACTTCCGCTCCGAGGTCGGCCCGGGGATGGGGAGGATGTTCTCCGCGGCGGTGCGGGAGACCCTCGCGTTCGACCCCGACCTGGTCCTGCACCACCCGCTGGTCCTCACGGCGCCGGCCGTGGCGGACGCCCTCGGCGTCCCGCGCGTGCTGGCCGAGTTCGTGCCCGTGGCGACGCCCACGCGGGAGTTCTCCGCCCCGGGCGGGCCCACGGTCTCCAGGGACCTCGGCCGGTTCAACCGGACGACCTACGCGGTCCCCCGCAGCGGCGCACGGCTGTTCCGCCGGGACGTCGAGCGCGCGTGCCGGCAGCTGCCCGGCGGCCGGGCGCCCGCACCCGCATCGGCGTCCCGCGCCACCCTGATGGGGATCAGCCCGCAGCTGCTGCCCAGACCCGCCGACTGGCCGGCCACGGTGCACCTGACCGGTTCCTGGCACGCCGGCGCGGGCGTCCCCGCCCCGGACCCCGAGGTGGCCGAGTTCGTCCGGGGCGGGCCGTGCCTGGTGGCGACCTTCGGCTCCATGGCGGCCGGCGACCCGTCCGTGCGGGGGAGGGCGGTCGTGGACAGCGCGCGTGCCCACGGACTGCGGACCCTCCTGGTCACGGGCTGGGGCGGGCTGGCCCTGCCGGAGGGCAGCCGCGGCGACGACGTGCTCGTCGTCCCGGCCGCACCGCTGGACGCCGTGCTCCCGGACGCCGCCCTGGCGGTCCACCACGGCGGGGCGGGGACCGTGCACACCGTGGCCCGCGCGGGTGTTCCGTCCGTGGTGGTGCCCTTCCTCGTCGACCAGCCCTTCTGGGGGCGGCAGCTGCACCGGCTCGGCGTCGCCGCGGCTCCGATCCCGCACCGGTCGCTGACGGCGGAGACCCTGGTCCCCGCGGTGGGCGACGCCCTCGCCCGCCGGGAGCGGGCCCAGCACGTGGGGCGCGCGGTGCGGGAGGAGCAGGGGCTGCGGGCCGCCCTCGACGTCCTCGGCGCGCTCTGAGCCCGGTGCGGGTCCGCGGCGCCCTGCCGGCCAGGCGCCCGCGCCGCGCACCGGCCCGGCGCCCGCGGCGGACCCATCGGTTCCACTGACGGATCGGCGTCGGAAATCATCGCTGTTCCGCACGGGTGGTGCCCTCGATACTGGAAGGACCGGACGACGCCCCGCCCGGCAGCACCCTTCCAGGAGGACCGCACCATGACCGTCGACCTGCTCCCGCCCCGCTCCACCCGGACCGCCTCGCTCCCGGACGAGGTCGCGGACGCCGCGACGCCGGCCCCGAGTCCCCGGGGCGGACAGCACGGATGGGCCGACGTCGAGCAGAACTGCCCGTACTGCGCGGGGCCCGAGACCGACTGAACGGCGCACCGCCTGCCGGGCGCTCGGCCGGAGCCCCTCCGTCGTAGTGTGGTCGGGAGCACCCCGACCGTCAGGAGGTCCGCCATGGAGCGGCGTCTGCCCCAGTGGTCCGAGCTGCGCCCGCTCCTGCAGTTCGAGACCCCCGTCCTCGACCGTCGCGCGGCCCGGCTGGCCAAGGCCGCGGACCTCTGGGACCTGCGCCGGATCGCCCGCCGCCGCACCCCGCGCCCGGCGTTCGACTACACGGACGGCGCCGCCCAGCGCGAGCTGACCCGCCGGCGCTCGCGGGAGGCGTTCGACGCGGTCGAGCTGCTGCCCCGGATCCTGCACGGCATCGCCGCCCCGGACCTGTCCGCGCCGATCGCCGGGACCCGGTCCGCGCTGCCGTTCGGCATCGCCCCGACCGGCTTCACCCGCTTCATGCACTCGGAGGGGGAGATCGGGGGAGTCCGTGCGGCGGCACGGGCCGGCATCCCCTTCACCCTGTCCACCATGGGCACGCGGTCCCTGGAGGAGGTGGCCGCGGCGGGTCCGGACGCCACCCGCTGGTTCCAGCTGTACCTGTGGAAGGACCGGGCCCGGTCCCGGAACCTCCTGGAGCGCGCCGCGGCCCACGGCTACGGCACCCTGCTCGTCACCGTGGACACCCCGGTGGCGGGCCAGCGGCTGCGGGACGTGCGCAACGGCATGGTCATCCCGCCGAAGCTGTCGCTGCGGACGGTGGCCGACGCCTCCCGCCGGCCCGAGTGGTGGTTCGACTTCCTGACCACGGACTCCCTGAAGTTCGCGTCCCTCTCGAGCACGAGCGCCGACCTGCCCACCATCACGAACTCGATGTTCGACCCGACCCTGTCCTACGAGGACCTCGAGTGGATCCGCTCCGTGTGGCCGGGGAAGCTCTTCGTGAAGGGCGTGCTGACCCGCGACGACGCCCGGCAGTCCATGGCCGCCGGGGCCGACGGGCTGGTGGTCTCCAACCACGGCGGCCGCCAGCTGGACCGCGCCCCCGCCTCGCTGCACGCGCTGCCCGAGGTGCGGGACGAGGTGGGCGAGGGCGTCGAGCTGATCCTGGACTCCGGGGTCATGAGCGGGGCCGACGTCATCACCGCCCTGTGCGCCGGCGCGGACTTCGTGCTCATCGGCCGGGCCTACCTCTACGGGCTGATGGCGGGCGGGCAGCAGGGCGTGGAGCGGGCGATCGAGCTGCTGGCCGAGGAAGTGCGGATCAGCATGCAGCTGATGGGGGCCGCGACGGTCGCCGACCTGGGCCCGCACCTGCTCGGCACCCGCCACCACCCCGACCTCTCCCGTCGGGACGCCCCGGCCGACCGGCGCTGAGCCACCGGCCTCGGCACCGAGGGGTCGCGTTCTGCCTCCGCCGCTGGCCGAGGAGTCGCGTTCTGCCTCCGCCCCTGCCGAGGGGTCGCGTTCGGCCGATATGTGGCCGCGATACCGGCCGAACGCGACTCCTCGCGATGGGAGGGGCGCCGGACGCGACCCCTCGGCAGTGGCGGAACCGCGGGCCGCTACAGGTCCGCGAGCACCGACACCGGGTTCTCCACGGCGTCGGCCACCATGCGCAGGAAGCCGCCGGCGGCCCCGCCGTCGCACACCCGGTGGTCGAACGCGAGGGAGAGCTGGGTGACCTTGCGGACGGCCAGCTGCCCGTCGACCACCCACGGGCGGTCGATGATCCGGCCGATCCCGAGGATCGCGACCTCCGGGTGGTTGATGATCGCCGCGGCCCCGTCCGTGCCGAACACCCCGTAGTTGTTGAGGGTGAACGTGGAGCCGGACAGCTCGGCGGGGCCGGCCTTGCCGGTGCGCGCGAGCTCGGTGAGCCGCCGGAGCTCGGCGTCGAGGCCGCGGGCGCTCAGGGTGTGCGCGTTGCGGATGTTCGGCACCACGAGCCCGCGGTCGGTCTGCGCCGCGAAGCCCAGGTTCACGCCGTCGAAGCGCACGATCTGCTGGCTGCCGTCCTCGAGGGTCTCGATCCGGGTGGCGAGCTCGGGGTGGCGGGCCAGGCCGGCGAGCACGAACCGCGCGATCAGGGCCATGAGCCCCGGGGCCCGCTCGGGATCCTGCGCCTTGAGCTCGGCGCGCAGCTGCACCAGCTTCGTGGCGTCCACGTCCACCCAGACGGTGGCCTCGGGGATCTCGCTGCGGGAGCGGGTCATGGCCTGCCCGATGGCCTTGCGGATCCCGGCGACCGGGAGCCGCTCGGCCACCCCCAGCCCCGTGCGGGCGTCCACGGCGGACGGCGCCACGGCGGACGGTCCCGGGGTGCGGGACGACGGCGCGGCGGCGGTCTCCCGCGGGGCCGTCGCCGGCTCCGCGGGGGCGTCCGCCGCGGCCACGACGTCGCGGCGCAGGATGAGCCCGCCGGGGCCCGAGCCGCGCACGGTGGAGATGTCGATCCCGCGGTCCTTGGCGAGCTTGCGCACGATCGGAGAGACGACCGTGGGCGCCAGGCGCGGGGCCGAGGCCATCGCGTCGTGGGCGGCGTCCGTGGCCGCGGCCTGCGCCGCCGCCTGCGCCGGTGCGGTGGCGGTCGCGGTGGCCTGCCCGTCCGCTGAACCGGCCCGCTTGGGCCGGCGCCGGCGCCCGGCCGTGCCGCCGGCGGGCGTGCCGTAGCCGATGAGCACGCTGCCGGATCCGGCGTCGTCGTCGGAGGCCCCGGCCGCCGCCTCGGGGTCCGCCCCGGCGCGCTCCTCCTCACGGTAGGACTGCTCGCCCTTGGGGCCGCCGCCCTGCGGGGCGGGGGTCCCGTCCCGGTCCCCGGTGTCGACGGAGATCAGCGGCGCCCCCACGTCGAGGGTCTGCCCGGAGGCGCCGTGCAGCTGGTGCACGGTCCCCGCGAAGGGGCACGGGACCTCCACGGCGGACTTGGCGGTCTCCACCTCGGCGATCGGCTGGTCCACGGCGACGGTGTCGCCCACCTGGACGAGCCAGCTCACGAGCTCGGCCTCGGTCAGTCCCTCGCCGAGATCCGGCAGGGTGAACGTCTTCACGGTCATGGTCAGTCCTCCCACTGCAGGTCGTCCACGGCGTCGAGGATGCGGTCGACGCTCGGCAGGTAGTGCTTCTCGAGCTTGGGCGCCGGGTACGGGATGTCGAACCCGGTCACGCGGCGCACGGGCGCGGCCAGGGAGTGGAAGCAGCGCTCCTGGACGCGGGCCACGATCTCGGCCGCCACGGACGCGAAGCCCGGCGCCTCGGCCACGACCACCACGCGCCCGGTCCTGCGCACCGACGCGGCGACCGTCTCGTCGTCGAACGGGACGAGGCTGCGCAGGTCCACGACCTCGAGCGAGCGCCCCTCGGCGGCGGCGGTCGCCGCGGCCGCCAGGGCGGTCGGCACGGACGGCCCGTAGGCCAGCAGCGTGGCGTCCTCGCCGGCGCGGGCGACCACGGCGCGGCCCTCCCGGCGCTCGGGCGACCGGTTCTCGTAGCGGTCCTTCAGCTCGGCCAGGTCCACGGGCGCCTTGGACCAGTAGAGCTTCTTGGGCTCGAAGAACACGACGGGGTCGTCGGAGTCGATCGCCTCGCGCAGCATGAGGTAGGCGTCCTCGACCGTGGCGGGGGTGAAGACCTTCAGGCCCGGGGTGTGGGCGTAGTAGGCCTCGGAGGAGTCGCAGTGGTGCTCCACGCCGCCGATGCCGCCGGCGTAGGGGATGCGGATGACGATCGGCAGGCGCACCGCGCCGCGGGTGCGGTTGTGCATCTTCGCGATGTGCGAGGCGACCTGCTCGAAGGCCGGGTAGGCGAAGGCGTCGAACTGCATCTCGATGACGGGGCGCATGCGGTTCATCGCCATGCCCACGGCCATGCCGGCGATCCCGGACTCGGCCAGCGGGGTGTCGAAGCAGCGGGTGCGGCCGAAGCGCTGCGTCAGCCCGTCGGTGATGCGGAATACGCCGCCGAGGGTGCCGACGTCCTCGCCGAAGACGACGACGCCGTCGTCGGCGGCCAGCGCGTCCGCCAGGGCGGTGTTGAGCGCCTGGGCGAAGGTGGCCGGCTTGACCGCCGGGGCCTCGCCGGCCGGGGCGGGGGCGTGGAGGGTGCTCACTGTCCGGTCTCCTCTCGGGCGAGCTCGGCGGCCAGGAACTGCTCCTGCTCGGCGAGCTGCGGGGTCTGCTCGGTGTAGACGTGGCGGAACAGCTCGAGCGGGTCGATCTCCACGTCGGCGTTCATGCCGTCGCGCAGGGCGCTGGCGACGTCCTCGGCGGCCGCGGCGATGCGCTGCTCCGCCGCCTCGTCGAGCACGCCCTCGGCGCCGAGGTAGGCGCGCATCCGGGTCACCGGGTCCTTGGCGATCCACTCCTGCACCTCGGCGTCGTCCCGGTAGCGCGTGGCGTCGTCGGCGTTGGTGTGCGCCTGCATCCGGTAGGTGTGCGCCTCGACGAGGAGGGGCTCGGACTCGGAGCGCGCCAGGTCCACGGCGCGGCGCAGGGTGGCGAGCAGCGCCACGAGGTCGTTGCCGTCCACGCGCTCCCCGGCCATGCCGTAGCCGACCGCCTTGTGGGCGAGGCTGGGGGCCGCGGACTGCTGGGACAGGGGCACGGAGATCGCGTAGCCGTTGTTCTGCACGAAGAACACGACCGGCAGCTTGAACACGGCCGCGAAGTTCAGGGCCTCGTGGAAGTCGCCCTCGCTGGTGGCGCCGTCGCCGCACATCGCCAGGACCACGGTGTCCTCGCCGCGCAGCTTCGCCGCGTGGGCCACGCCCACCGCGTGCAGCAGCTGGGTGGTCAGCGGCGTGGACTGGATGCCCACGCAGTGCTCGTACGGGTCGTAGCCGCCGTGCCACTCGCCGCGGAAGATCGCCATGACCTGCAGGGGGTCCACGCCCTTGGTCATGACCGCCACGGTGTCCCGGTAGGTGGGGAACAGCCAGTCGCCCTCTTCGAGGCACAGGGCGGCCGCCACCTGGCAGGCCTCCTGGCCGTGGCTGGACGGGTAGACGGCCATGCGGCCCTGGCGGACCAGCGCGGAGTTCTGGTCGTTGACCCGCCGCCCGACCACCAGCTTCTCGTAGGCGTCCAGCAGGACGTCCCGGGCGGGCAGCGGGTACTCGTGGCCGGGGCCGGTGCCCTGCTCCTCGGGGGCGAGCAGCCGCCCGCTCGGGTCGACCATGCGGATCTCGCCGCGGGCGGGGAGCATGTACTGCTCCGGCGTGATGCCGAAGGTCTGGGAGGCCCGGAGGATCGGGTCCTCGGGGGTCTCGACGGTCTGGCTCATGGTGTCCCCTCGGTCGGTCCCCGGTCCGGTCACGGGCCCGGGGAGGCAGGAAGGCTGGTGCAACTCTGTCTCCTCAAGTATGGGAACTGGACATGGTTCGTATCCATAGAGCCGGGAAATTGCAGAAGACTGAGACAGAGAGTCCACACAGTGTGGACGAAATGTTCTAGTGTGGCGTGGAGCACACGCATTCGTCCGGCACGTCGACGGACCTGCGACCGACCCATCCCGAAGGAGCCCGCCGTGCCCTCGACCCCCGTGTCCCTGGACGAGACCGACCGGAAGATCCTCGCGGAGCTCTCCCGGGACGCGAGGCAGTCGGTGACCGCGATCGCCGCGGCCGTGCACGTCTCCCGCGCCCACGCCTACGCCCGCATCAACCGGCTCCGGGACGAGGGCGTCATCCTGCGCTTCAGCACCGTGATCGACCCGGTGCGGGCGGGCCTGCAGGCCTCCGCCTACGTGACGCTCAAGCTCCAGCAGAACACCTGGCGGGAGCTGTGCGCCCAGCTCCAGGCGATCCCCGCCGTGCACCACATCGCCCTGGTGGGCGGGAACTTCGACGTCATGCTCCTCGTGCGGGCCGTGGACACCGTGCACCTGCGGCAGGTGATCTTCGAGCACATCCAGCAGCTGCCGGGCGTGGTGGACACCCAGACGTTCCTGATCTTCGAGGACATCGACACGCGGGCCTGACCCGCGGTCCCGGCGCCGGCCCGGTGCGCACGGCCGGCGTCATGTTCCGTCACGGTCGTCATCTTCCGTCGCGGAGGGACAGCCACTACCTCTGCGCATAGTGTTGTTCCAGCTTCACGAGACGTGACCGCCAAGCTCCGACTTGGTCACGCACCAACCCCATGCTCATTGGGTGGTTCGGATGAAGAAGCGGCCTGCATTCTCCGCGGCGCCCCACCGGGGGACCGCGGCCGTCCGGTGCGGGTAAGAGCAAGGCACAGGAGCAGCGCCATGTCCATCCCCGTGACCGACCACGACCTCGCGACCCGGCAGATCCACGCCGGCACCCACAGCGAGGTCACCCAGCGCACCCTGACGGTGCCGATCTACCAGACCGCGGCGTTCGAGTTCCCGGACTACGAGGCGGCCCAGCAGATGTTCGCCCAGACCCGGGCGGGCTTCACCTACACGCGCACCGGCAACCCCACGGTGGCGGTGCTCGAGCAGCGGATCAGCGACCTCGAGGGCGGCGCGGGCGCCGTGGCCACCGGCTCCGGGCAGTCCGCCGTGGCCGTCGCGCTGCTCGCCCTGCTCGGCCAGGGCACCGGCAAGCACCTCGTGGCCTCCGAGAAGCTCTACGGCGGGACCGTGGACCTGCTCACCGACTCCTTCGCGGACTGCGGCATCGAGGTCTCCTTCGTGGACCCCACCACCCCGGGGGCGTGGGCCGCGGCCGTGCGCCCCGACACCCGGGCGTTCCTGCTCGAGTCCATCGGCAACCCGCTGGCCACCCTGCCGGACCTGCCCGGGGTCGCCGACGTCGCCCGGGCGGCCGGGGTGCCCGTCGTCGTCGACAACACCCTCGCTTCCCCGGCCCTGTACCGGCCGCTCGAGAAGGGCGCCGACATCGTGGTGCACTCGGCCACCAAGTTCCTGGGCGGGCACGGCAATGCGCTCGCCGGGGCGGTCGTGGACGGCGGGACCTTCGACTGGTCCGCGCGGCCGGACAAGTGGCCGCAGTTCACGCAGGCCCGCGCGCGCTGGGGCGGGCTGAGCCTCGTCGAGAAGTGCGCCGGGGCCAGCCCCTACCTGCACCTGGTCCGGGCCAAGTACGTGCACGACCTCGGCACCACGCTGTCCCCGTTCAACGCCAGCCAGATCCTGCAGGGCACCGAGACCCTCGACCTGCGCGTGGCCCGCCACACGGCCTCCGCCCTCGAGGTCGCCGAGTTCCTGGCCGGGCACCCCGCCGTCGCCCGCGTCCACCACCCCGGCGTGCCCGGGGACCCCGGCGCCGGGATCGCCGCCCGGGACTTCCCGCGCGGGACCGGCTCCGTGTTCTCCTTCGACCTCGCCGCCCCGGACGCCGCCGTGGGGCCGTTCATCGACGCGCTCCGGCTGTTCAAGCTGGTCGCCAACGTCGGGGACACGCGCAGCCTCGTGGCCCACCCCGCGGCCATGACCCACTGCCGCCTGACCCCCGAGCAGCGCCGGGCCGGCGGGATCGCCGAGACCACGATCCGGCTGTCGATCGGCCTCGAGTCCCCGCAGGACCTCGTGGCCGACCTCGGCCAGGCCCTCGACACCGTCCACACCACCCGGAAGTGAGCCCCGCCATGACGTCCACCACCGCCACCCGCACCCGGGGGTTCACGACCACCGCCGTCCACGCCGGCCAGGAGCCCGACCCGCTGACCGGGGCGGTCATCCCGCCGATCTACCAGACCTCCACGTTCGCCCAGGACGGGATCAACGTGCTGCGCGCCGGCCACGAGTACAGCCGCGGCTCCAACCCCACCCGCAGCGGATTCGAGGAGCAGCTCGCGGCCCTGGAGCGGGGTGAGCGCGGGTTCGCGTTCGCCTCGGGGATCGCCGCCGAGGACGCCCTGCTGCGCGCGGTGCTGCGCCCCGGCGACCACATCGTGCTCGGCGCCGACGGCTACGGCGGCACCAACCGGCTGATCACGAAGGTCCTCGCCCCCTGGGACATCGGGCACACGGCCGTGGACATCACCGACCTCGACGCCGTCCTCGCCGCCGTGCGGCCCGGCTCCACGCGGGTGCTGTGGCTCGAGACGCCGTCCAACCCGCTGCTCGGCATCGCCGACGTCGCGGCCTGGGCGCAGCTGGCCCGGGACGCCGGGGCGCTGCTCGTCGTGGACAACACCTTCGCGTCCCCGTACCTGCAGAACCCCCTCGAGCTCGGCGCGCACGCCGTGGTGCACTCCACCACCAAGTACATCGGCGGGCACTCCGACGTGCTCGGCGGCGCCGTGGTCGTCGGGACGGCCGAGTGGCGCGGGGCCCCGCTCACGGAGGCGGTCGGCTTCCAGCAGTTCGCCGCCGGTGCCGTGGCCGGCCCGCAGGACAGCTACCTGGCCGCCCGCGGGCTCAAGACCCTGAGCCTGCGGATGGAACGCCACCAGGACAACGCGCAGCGGATCGCCGAGTGGCTGCTGGAGCGCCCGGAGGTCTCGCAGGTGCTCTACCCCGGGCTGCCCGAGCACCCCGGGCACGGGCTCGCGGCCGCGCAGATGCGCGGCTTCGGCGGCATGGTCTCCTTCCGGCCGGCCGGCGGGGAGGCCGCGGCCCGGGCGGTGGCGGAGGGCACCCGGCTGTACTCGCTGTCCGTGAGCCTGGGCGGGGTGGAGTCCCTGATCTGCTACCCCTCGGAGATGACGCACGCCTCGGTCAGGGGCACCGCGCTGGCCGTGCCCGTGGACCTGGTGCGGCTCTCGGTGGGCATCGAGGACGTCGAGGACCAGCTCGAGGACCTCGAGCGCGCGCTCGCCGGCGCCTCCTGACCCGGCGTCCCGGCGCCGACCGCACTAGCCTGGGGCGCATGAGCACCGGCACCCCGCAGCACAGCACCCCGCAGCACAGCACTGCGCAGCAGAGCACCCCGCACCACAGCACCCCGCACGAGGAGGCCCCGCTCGAGCTGCCCGGGCCGGTGGTGGGCACGGAGTGGCTGGCCGGGCACCTCGGGGACCCGCGGCTCGTGCTCGTGGACGCGAGCTCCACGCTCAACCGCGTCGACGAGGCCCTCCCCGGTGCGCTGCTCCTCGACCTGGACGGGCCCTTCTCGGACCCGTCCTCGGACCTGCCGCACACGGCGCCCCCGGCGGAGCAGCTGACCGCGGCGGCACGCGCGCTCGGCATCTCGCGGACGAGCACGGTCGTGGCCTACGACGGCAAGGGACTCTTCGCGTCCGCCCGGGTCTGGTGGCTGCTCCGGGCCGCGGGCTTCGACCGGGTCGCCGTCCTCGACGGCGGCCTCCCGGCGTGGGTCGCCGAGGGGCGGCCCACGGGGGCGCACGCCGCGCCGCCCGCCGAGCCCGGCGACGTCGAGCTGGTGCCCCGTGCGGGCCGCTTCGTCGGGGCGGAGGACGTCGCCCGCGCCCTGGAGGACCCGGGGGCCACCGTCCTGGACGCCCGCTCCGCCGGCCGGTTCGCCGGCACCGAGCCCGAGCCGCGGCCGGGTCTGCGCCCCGGGCACATGCCGGGGGCGGTCAACCTGCCGTACACCGACCTGCAGGACGCGCACGGGCGGCTGCTGCCGCTGCCGCGGCTCCGGGAGCGGATCGACGCGGCGGCGCCCGAGGGGCGGCGCATCGTCACCAGCTGCGGTTCGGGGATCACCGCCTGCGTGCTGGCGCTCGGCGCCCACCTGGCCGGTCGCGAGGACGTCGCGGTCTACGACGGCTCCTGGAGCGAGTGGGGCCGGCCCGGTCCCCGGCCCGTCGCGGGACCTGACGGGCTCAGCCGCGGGCCGGGCTCTCCCCGGCGGGAGTGATCCGCTCGGCCGCCTGTCCCGCCTGGTCGCGCTGCCCCGCGGCGCCGGGCCCGGGCTCGTCCAGCGCGGCGGCGGTGGCGAGGATGTTGCGGGCCATGGACGGGAAGATGAACCCGTGGAAGGGCCACACGCCCCACCAGTAGAGCCGCCCCGGCAGGCCCCGCGGGAAGAAGATGGCCCGCTGCGTGTACCGGCTGCCCTCGCCCTCGGGCTCCACGGACAGCTCGAGCCACGCCCGGCCCGGGGCCCGCATCTCGGCGTGCAGGAGCAGCTTGTGCCCCTCCTCCAGGTCCTCCACGCGCCACCAGTCCACGTACTCGCCCACCTGGAGGTCGGTGGCGTCCCGGCGGCCGCGGTTCAGCCCGGCCCCGCCCACGAGCTTGTCCATGAGGCCGCGGACCTGCCACGCGAGGGGCAGGGAGTACCAGCCGTTGCGCCCGCCGATGGACTCGATGACCCGCCACACCTGCTCGGGCCGCGCCGGGCCCGTGCGGCTGCGCTCGTCCACGAACACCGTGCGCCCCGCCCAGTCCGGGTCCGAGGGGAGCGGGTCGGCGGCGGCCTCGGAGGAGCTGTAGTGGACGTCCCACGTGGTCTCCACGGAGTTGTCCTCGATCTTCTTCAGCGCGAGGGCCACGGCACGGCGGTAGCCGGCCAGCCCCTCCGGCGGCTGCGGGATGTGGTCGTCGATGTCGTGCTCGTGCGACACGGCGGCGTGCTGCAGCGACTGCACGAGCGGCACGGCCAGGGCCAGGGGGATCGGCGTGACCATGCCCACCCAGAACCCCGACAGCCGGGGTGCGGGGAGGGGCAGGTGGAAGACCACCCGCCGCCGCAGCCCTGCGACCCGGGCGTAGCGGCGCATGGCGTCGGCGTAGGTCATGACGTCGCGCGAGCCGATGTCGAAGGTGCGGTTGAGTCCCTCCGGCAGGTCCATCGCGTGGACCAGGTAGTACAGCACGTCGCGGACGGCGATGGGCTCGATGCTGTTGGTCACCCAGGACGGCGCCGGCATGATCGGGAGGGTGTCGCCGAGGTGGCGGATCATCTCGAAGGACGCCGAGCCGGAGCCGATCACCACACCGGCCTGGAAGACCACCGCCGGGACGGAGCTCTCGAGCAGGATCTCGCCGACCCGGACCCGGGAGCGCATGTGCTGGGACAGCTCCACGCCCTGGGGGTGCAGGCCCGAGAGGTAGACGATGCGGCGCACCCCGGCCCGCTCCGCGGCCCGGGCCACGGTCCGGGCCATCTCGGCCTCCTCCTCCTCGAACTGCCGGGAACCGCCCATGGAGTGCACGAGGTAGTACAGGGTGTGCACGTCCTGGCACGCGGCGGTCATCCCGTCGAGGTCGTTGAGGTCCGTCTCGGCGACCTCCACCTCGTCCCGCCACGGCACGGCCCGCAGCTTGCCGGGGGAGCGGACGGCGACGCGCACCGGGTGCCCGGCCTCGAGCATCCTGGGCGCCAGGCGCCCTCCGACGTAGCCGGTGGCACCGGTGATGAGGACGCGCTGGGAAGAGCTCATGGCCTGCCTTTCGTGCGGGTTCCGCGAGCCTACCAACGCGGCCCGACAGGTTCCCGGCGGGGTCTCCCGGCCGCCGGTGCCCCGGCACGCGGAACGGCCGCGTGCCGGAGCGCCGCGGCCGTTCGGCGAGCCGTCCCGGGGGGACGGATCAGGGCAGGGCCAGGCGGAAGATCTTCGCCCAGTACGAGCCGACCTGCTTGGGCAGCGGCCCGGTCGTGTAGGGCAGCCCGTAGCGCTCGCAGATCTCCCGGACCTTCACGGCGACCTCGGCGTAGCGGTTGGAGGGCAGGTCCGGGAACAGGTGGTGCTCGATCTGGAAGGACAGGTTCCCGGTCATGAGGTGCATCAGCTTGGACCCGGAGATGTTGGCGGAGCCGAGCATCTGCCGCAGGTACCAGTCCCCGCGGGTCTCGCCCTCGATCTGCTCCTCGGTGAAGGTGTCCACGCCCTCGGGGAAGTGGCCGCAGAAGATCACGGCGTGCGCCCAGACGTTGCGGGCGGCGTTGGCGGTCACGGTCGCGGTCAGCGCCTGCTTCCCGGAACCCGTGAGCATCGCGGCGGCGGGCGTGGCCACGTAGTCCTTGGCGACCTGCTTGAGGAACTTGGCGCCGAGGGCCTTCAGCCCCTGCTTGAGGTCGGCCTTCGACTTGGTGCCCTCCCGCACCTGGTCGAACTCGAGGTCGTAGATGGCGATGCCGAACTCGAAGAAGGGGGCGAGCATCGCGTTGTAGAGCGGGTTGCCCAGGTTCCACCACTGCCAGGGCTGGCCCTCGTCCACGCGGAAGACGTTGTACCCGACATCGCGGTCCTTGCCGAGGACGTTCGTCCACGTGTGGTGCAGGTCGTTGTGGGTGTGCTGCCACGCCTTCGAGGGGGTCACGAAGTCCCACTCCCAGGTGGTGGAGTGGATGTCGGGATCGCGCATCCAGTCCCACTGCCCGTGCAGCACGTTGTGGCCGATCTCCATGTTCTCCAGGATCTTGGCCACGGTGAGCATGCCGGTGCCCGCGATCCAGGCGGGCTTGTGCTTGGCGAGCAGCAGCGTGGCGCGCCCGGCGAGCTCGAGGGAGCGCTGCGTGGCGATGACCCGGCGGATGTAGGCCGCGTCCTTGGCGCCGCGGGTGGCGACCACGGACTCGCGGAGGGCGTCGAGCTCGCGGCCGAGATCCTCGACCTGCGCGTCGGTGAGATGGGCGGCGGTGGACGGCTTGGGCGCGGCGGTGCGCTGGCCCGAGTCGAGCAGGAATGGGGTGACGATCGTCATGGTGTCGGTCCTTCCGGAACGGGGACGGGGTACGAGTGCTGGAGGTGTCGGGTCAGGCGTCGAGGCTGACGGGACCGGCGGCCGTGGACACGCAGGTCTGGACGAGGTGGCCGGGTTCGCCGTGGACCTCGCCGGTGCGGGTGTCGCGGACCTGCCCGGAGAGCAGCGGGGTCACGCACGCGTGGCAGATGCCCATGCGGCAGCCGCTGCGCATCATCAGGCCCGCGTCCTCGCCGGCGGCCAGGAGCGTCGTGCCGCTGTCGGCCTCGACCTCCGTGTCGGACTTCTCGAACGTCACGCGCCCGCCCTCCCCGCCGGAGCCGGGGGCGACCACGGCGGCGAAGCGCTCGACCCGCAGCTCGCCCTCCTCGCGGTTCCAGAGCGCCTCGGCGGCGTCGAGGAAGTCGGCGGGGCCGCAGGCGTAGGCGGCACGGTCGCGCCAGTCGGGGCACGCGGCGTCGAGGTCGGCGGTGGTTGCGAGGTCGAGGCGGCGGCCGCGCTCGCCGGTGAACCACTGCACGAGACGGAAGCCGGGGAACTGGTCGGTGAGCTCCAGCAGCTCCTCGCGGAAGAGCGAGTCCTCCGGGGAGCGCGAGGAGTGCACGAGCACCAGGTCGGCGTCCGCGCGGCGGGGAACGAGGGTGCGGATCATGGACATGACCGGCGTCAGCCCGCTGCCGGCGGTGAGCATCAGCAGCGGGCGCGGGCTCTCGGGGAGGACGAAGTCGCCCTCGGGCGGGGCGAGGAACAGGACGTCGCCGGGCCGGGTGCCGCGGACCAGGGCGGTGGAGACCTTGCCCATCGCCGTCACCGTGATGGCGGGGTCCTGCCCGGCGCCCGTGCTCAGGGAGTAGGAGCGCCAGTGCCGCACGCCGTCGATCTCCACGCCGATGCGGGCCCACTGGCCGGCCTCGTGCGCGTTCCAGCCCCGGCCGGGGCGGAAGCGGATCGTCACGGAGTCGGCGGTCTCGGGCACCACGGCGGTCACCAGGCCGCGCAGCTGGCGGGCGCTGGAGAGGGGGTCGATGAGCCGCAGGAAGTCCTCGGGCGAGCGGGGGGTGGTGAAGGCCGAGGCCAGGCGGGTGAACAGTCGCAGTTGGGGCACGTAATAACTGTGCCCCAAATCCGACGGCGTTTCTCGTCCTGTCGCGTACTCTTTCAGCAGAGAAATTGTGCTGCCGGAATGAAAGCAGGGGATCGTGGAGCAGATGGACCACAGGGCGCGCGCACAGCCGGCGCGCCGGGCGGACCGGGAGCTGCCGTGGACGTCCCTCCCCCCGGCGCTCACCCCCCTCCTCGTCCCGCACCTGCCCGCGGTCACGGAGGAGCTGCTGGACGCCGTGCGGCTCGACGTCCCCGTCTACGCACGGCCGTTGGAGGGGCTGTTCGGCGACAGCATCCGGCGCGGGGTCGAGGTGGCCCTGACCCGGTTCCTCCAGCTGCCCGGCACCCAGCAGACGGCGCTGATGGGCGACGACCGGCGGGTCTACGAGGGGCTCGGCCGCGGCGAGGTGCGGGAGGGCCGGCCGATGGACGCCCTCTTCGCGGCCTACCGCTCCGGGGCGCGCACCACGCTGCGCTCGCTCTCGCGGGTGGCCATGGACGCCGGGTTCGAGGCGTCCGTGCTGATCGGTCTCGCGGAGTCCGTCTTCGCCTACATCGAGGAGCTCTCCGCGGCCAGCGCCGAGGGGTACGCCATGGAGCAGTCCGAGCGGGCGGGGGAGCAGGACCGGCTGCTGGACGCGCTCGCGGACATGCTCGTCCGCGGCCACGTGGCCGAGGACGCGGTGCGCGCCGCGGCCACCGCCGCGGGATGGCCGGTGCCCGAGCGGGTGGTCGTGGTGACGCTGGCCGCCGACCGGCGGGTGGGGCTGCGCTCGCGCCTCGGGGAGCGGGCCCTGCTCACGTCCCGCCCCGGCGACGTCGTGGCGGTGGTCCCCGAGCCCGCCTCCCCGACGGGCCGCAAGGAACTGGCGCGCGCGCTCACCGGGCGCGGCGCGGTGATCGGCCCGGCCCGCCCCTGGTACGCGGCCCCCGACTCCCTGCGGCTGGCCGTGCTGACCCGGGACCTGCTGCAGCGGGAGGAACCGGCCGACGCCGGGCCGCTGTGGGTCTCCGAGCACCTCATGGAGCTCGTCCTGCACACCGAGCGCAGCGTGGTCGAGGACCTCGCCGCGCAGTGCCTGGCCCCGCTGGACGCGCTGAAGTCCGGGCAGCGGGAGCGGCTGGCCACCACCCTGCTGTGCTGGCTCGAGCACCACGGACAGCGCGCGGCGATGGCCGCCGAGCTGAACATCCACGAGCAGACGGTCGGGTACCGGGTGAACCAGCTGCGGGAGGTCTTCGGCGACTCCCTCCACGACCCCAAGAGCCGGTTCGAGCTCGAGCTGGTCCTGCGCGCCGGGTTCCGCTGAGCCGACGCCCCGGCGCACCCGGCGGGCTCAGCCGGTCCGCTTGTAGGCCTCCCGCTCCCGGGCGTCGGAGTCGATCTGCTCCTGGACCGTGATCGCGCTCCCGCCCAGGTGCGCCGGCATCCACCACGCGCCGGGCTCCGGGGTGACGGGGTAGTCCTCGACGCACCGGTCGATCCCCTCCTGCAGCACGGAGCGCAGCCGTGCGCTCGCGGCGCGGACGTCCTCGCCCGGGGCCACGCGCAGCACCGGGCCGACGTGGACGCGCACCGGGGTGCGCCACACGTCGCGCAGCCGGATCCCGCCGCGACCCCGGGTGAGCATCCGGTGGCCGCCCCACACGGACACCGGGATGATGGGGGCACCGGTCTCGGCGGCCATGCGCACGGCGCCGGTGCGCAGCGGGCGCACGGTCCAGCTGCGGCTGACCCCGCCCTCGGGGAACACCGCGAGGAACTCGCCGCGCGCCAGCTTCGCCACGGCCTCGGCGTAGGCCGGGGCGCCGTCGGCCCGGTCGACGACGACGTGGTCGCACAGCCGGCACACCGCGGTGACGAAGGCGCTGCCGGTGTGCTTGCGGGTGATGAGGAAGCGGGAGTGGGCCCGCAGCCGGCGCCAGACCACCAGCTGCGCGAAGACGAAGTCGAGGTAGCCGAAGTGGGTCACCGCCACGACGGCGCCCCGGCCCGGCCGGACCTCCCGGTCCAGCCCGTGCACCACCTGGTCGGTGGGCAGGTGCTCCTCGCCCGAGACCAGCAGGGGCACGCGGAAGAGCTTCACGGCGGCCAGGCCGGCGAGCACGATGGCCCGGTAGGCGTACTTGTTGGGGCGCAGCAGCGGGGCCACGGGCCTCCCTCGGGAACAGGCCCGCGGAGGGCGGGCCGGGAACGGTCTGCCGAGAATCGTAGACCAGGGCGCGGCACGTCGCCGCCGGCGCCGTGCGGAACGGCGGGGAACCGCCGCCGCCGAGTGCGGTCATCCCCCATACCGGGCGCGGGCCCGGCCCCGATACGCTGGCAGCACCGCGCCGTTGCGGCGCTCGCGGCGCCGGGCACCGCAACCGGTTCCGCCCCTGCCGACCAGGAGACCCCGATGTCCTACCTTCCACCGTCAGCACCTCGTCCCCAGTACCGGGCGCAGGGGGACGACCGCACCATCGCGGTCCTCACCCACCTGTCCGGCCTGATCGGCGCGCTGGTCTCCGTCGGGTGGCTCGGCTTCGTGGGCCCCCTCGTCGTCTGGCTGGTCTACCGGGAGAAGAACGCGTTCCTGCGGGCCACCTCGGCCGGATCGTTCAACTTCAACCTGTCCATGTGGCTGCTCAACGTGGCCGCGTGGGTGTGCCTGTTCACCGTGATCCTGATCCCCGTGGCGATCGTGCTGTGGATCGTCGCCGCGGTGCTGCTGGTCGTGTGCCACGTCCTGGCCGTGCTCAAGGCCAACAAGGGCGAGGTGTACCGCTACCCGCTGCAGCTGCCGGTCCTCGGCTAGTCCTGGTGGAGGAGGGCCGGCGTGGTCCGGCCCGCGTGCGAGAGCACCACGACCGCCACGAGGACGAGCAGGGCGGCGCTGAGGCCGTCGAAGCCGATCAGCGCCAGCACCGGTCCGGCGAGCGCGCCGCCGGTCGCGCCGGCGAGGTTCATGAACAGGTCCGAGACGCCCTGCAGCTTCGGCCGCTCGGCGGGCGGGACGGCCTCGGCCACGAGCGTCGAGCCCGCGACCGTCGAGGCCGACCACCCGAGCCCGAGCAGGACCAGGCTGATCGTCACCAGCACCGCCGACGTCGAGCCGAACCAGGACAGCACGAGGGCCGCCACGAACATGGCCTGCCCGAGCAGGATCGTGGGGCGGCGGCCGACCCGGTCCGCGAGCCAGCCGAACACGGGGGCGAGGGCGTACATCCCGGCCACGTGCAGGCTGATGGTCAGGCCGACGACGCTCAGCGACGCGCCGTGGATCGTCAGGTGCACGGGCGTCATGGACATGAGCGCCACCATCACGGCGTGGCTCAGCGCCACGGTGAGCACGGCCCGGCGGGCCGGCGACGAGGCCCGCAGCACCGCCAGCCCGCCCGCGGGGGAGGGCTTGTCCCTGCCCGCGGCCTCTCCGTCGGCCACGGCCAGCAGCAGCGGGTCCGGCCGCAGCGCCGTGAGGTAGACCAGGGCGCCGCAGGCCTGCGCCACGAGGGCGATGACGAACCCGCCCGTGAGCTCGGGCAGGCCCAGGGCCCGCCCGATCAGCTCGCCGGGCTCGAAGAGGTTGGGGCCCAGCACCGCGCCGATCGTCGTGGACCAGACCACGAGGGAGAGGTCCCGGGCGCGGGTGTCGTCCTGGGCGAGGTCGGTCGCCGCGAACCGGGACTGCAGATTGAGCGCCGAGCCGGCGCCGAGCAGCGCCAGGCCCACCAGCAGGACGGGGAAGCTGGAGAGGACGGCGGCGCCGATCGTGATCGAGGCGCCCGCCATGGCGGTGAACGCCCCGGTGCTCAGCGAGATCCGCCGGCCGCGGGCCTGGGCGAGCCGGGCGAGGGGGACGGCGAGCAGGGCCGCGCCCAGGGTGTTCATGGTCGCGGCCATGCCGGACCAGGCCGAGGAGCCGGAGACCTCGGTGACGAGGAGGGCGCCGAGGGCGAGGGTGGCGCCGACGCCCAGCCCGCCGAGGATCTGGCCGAGCGCCAGGACGCGGACGACCCTCCGTTGCAGGGCGCGCCGGTCCACGGTGGAGTTCGTCGGGTGCATGACCGCCATCCTATACCCCAGGGGGTAACCCTTCCGGGGTGTGTCGGAGCCCTCCGGTGTGGTTCGATGCTCGGCATGAGCTCCCTGCCTGATCCCGCGACCGAGCGTGCTGCCGGAACCGACCTCGTGCTCGGCGAGGACGGGCTCGCCCGCCCCGAATGGGCGGCAACGGACCCCCTCCTGCGCGCGTACTACGACACCGAGTGGGGTGCCCCCGTGCGGGACGAGCGGGGGCTCTACGAGCGGATCTGCCTCGAGGGCTTCCAGTCGGGACTGTCCTGGGCCACGATCCTGCGCAAGCGGCCCGCCTTCCGCAGCGCCTTCGCGGACTTCGACCCGGACACGGTCTCCGAATTCGGACCGGCCGACGTCGACCGGCTCCTGGGCGACGCCGGGATCGTGCGCCACCGGGGCAAGATCGAGGCCACCGTCGGCAACGCCCGCGCCACCGTGGCCCTGCGCGCCGAGGGCGGGCTGGCCGATCTCGTGTGGTCGTTCCGCCCGGCGCGGACCCCGCGGCCGCGCACGGCGGACGAGGTGCCGACCCGCTCACCGGAGTCCGAGGCCCTGTCCCGGGCCCTGCGGGCGCGGGGCTTCCGCTTCGTGGGGCCGACCACGATGCACGCGCTCATGGAGGCGGTCGGGATCGTCGACACCCACCTGGTCGGCAGCCACCGCCGCGGCAGCTCCGGGGTGTGGCCGGAGGCGCCGGACGGTGCGTAGGATTCCTGGCACCGCACCCGACGACGCCCCGCGTCGCCTTCCGGCAGGAGGCCCGGCCATGTACGATAACAGCAAGCAGCACAGCGCGGTGCTGCCCCTGGTGCTGAGCACCGTGGGCTCCGTCCTGATCGGCATGGTGGTGCGGAGGCTGCGGGAGGACCGGGCGGCCGCCCGCGGCGAGGTCGCCGGCCGGGCGGGCCGAGCGGCGGGACGGGCCCGGCCCGCCCGGAAGAACTCGCGCGGGCCGGTGCTCTGAGACCGTGACGAGCCACGCGATCAGCTGGGTGGACGTCTTCTCGGTCGCGCCGCTGGGCGGAAATCCGCTCGCCGTCGTGCACGGGGCCGACACCCTCGACGAGGACACGATGGCGCGCTTCGCCCGCTGGACCAACCTCTCCGAGACCACGTTCCTGCTCGAGCCCTCCGCCCCGGGCGCCGACTACCGGGTGCGGATCTTCACGCCCGGCGGGGAGCTGCCGTTCGCGGGGCACCCCACGCTCGGAACGGCCTCCGCCTGGCTCGCCCTCGGCGGGGAGCCCGCGGGCGAGGACGTCGTGCAGGAGTGCGGGGTCGGGCTCGTGCCCGTCCGGCGCCGCACGGACCGGCTCTCGTTCGCCGCCCCGCCCCTGCTGCGCTACGAACCCGTCGCGGAGCCCGCGCTGCTGGACCGGGTCGCACGGTCCCTGCGGCTGGCCCCGTCCGCGCTGCTCGACGTGTCCTGGCTCGACAACGGCCCCGGCTGGATCGGCGTGCGCGTGGCCGACGCCGAGGCCGTCCTGGGGGTCCGTGCGGACTGGTCGGCCATGGCGGGGCTCAAGCTCGGCGTGGTCGGGCCCCACCCCCACGGCGCGGAGTGCGCGGTCGAGGTGCGGGCGTTCGTGGGCGACTGGGTGGTGGAGGACCCGGTCACGGGCAGCCTCCACGCGGGTCTGGCCCGGTGGCTGACCGACAACGGGTGGGCCCCGGACCGCTACGTCGCCGCCCAGGGCACGGTGCTCGGGCGCACCGGGCGCGTGGTGGTGCAGCGGGACGCGGAGACCATCTGGGTCGGCGGTCACGTCAGCCCGGTGGTCCGGGGGACCGTGGAGCTGTAGCCGACGGGGTGTCGGCGTCCGTCCTGAGTATCGTTGGCACATGACGACCCAGGACATCACCTTCCGCACCCGCAAGTGGGTCAAGCCGGAGGACCTCAACGCCAACGGCACCCTGTTCGGCGGGAGCCTGCTCCGCTGGATCGACGAGGAGGCGGCGATCTACGCGATCGTCCAGCTCGGCAACCAGCGCGCGGTGACGAAGTACATGTCGGAGATCAACTTCGTGAGCTCCGCAGAGCAGGGCGACATCATCGAGATGGGCCTGACCGCCACCGCCTTCGGCCGCACGTCCCTGACCATGCGCGCCCAGGTGCGCAACATGATCACCCGGGACCTCATCCTGAGCATCGACGAGATCGTCTTCGTGAACCTCGACCGGGAGGGGCGACCCACCCCGCACGGCTACACGGAGATCACCTACGACCGGGACCGGATCCCCGCCACGGCGCTGCCCGCGGTGCACGAGAAGGGCCGCTGAGATGGCGGTGCGGCGCCTGAGCGCCGAACGGGTCACCGACTCGGTCACCTACCACGGCGAGGGGCCGTGCTGGTCCGCGTCCTGGGGCGGACTGCGCTGGGTCGACATGCTCGCGGGGGACGTGCTGCTCCTCGGCGCGGACGGCGAGGTGCGGCGCCGGCACGTGGGCGACGTCGTCGCCTGCGTGCGCCCGCGCGCGACCGGCGGCGCGGTCCTGGCGGTCGAGACGGGGGTGGTCCTCGAGGACCCGGACGGTGCCCTCCACCCGCCCGAGCTGCTCTGGGAGCCCGGGGCGGTCCGGATGAACGAGGGCGGGGCCGGCCCGGACGGCTCCTTCTACGTCGGGTCCATGGCCTGGGACCAGGCCGAGGGGGCGGCCACGCTCTACCGCGTGCACCCGGACCTGCGGTGGGAGCCGGTCCTGGAGGGCGTCACCGTCTCCAACGGCATCGCCTGGTCCCCGGACGGAGGCCTGGCCTACTACAACGACACGCCCACCGGGAAGATCGACGTCTTCGACTGGTCGGAGGCCGCGGGGCTGCACGGCCGCCGCACCTTCGTGGTCCCCGAGCTCTCGGAGGGGGACGTCCACCCCGACGGGCTGACCGTCGACTCGGCGGGCGCGGTCTGGGTGGCGCTGCACGGCGCCGGCCAGGTGCACCGCTACACGGCCGACGGCGCCCTGGACACCGTCGTGACGGTCGGGGCGCGCCAGACCACCGCGTGCTGCCTGGGCGGGGAGGACCTGCGCACCCTCTACATCACCACGTCCCGGGAGAACCTCGCCGCCGACGAGGACCCGGCCGCCGGCTCCCTGTTCGCCGTCCGGGTCGACGTGCCCGGCCTGCCCGTCCTGCCCTTCGGGGGCTGAGCGCGGTGCGGAACCCCAGGCGCACCGCCGGACTGCTGTGGCTGCTCGTGCTCGTGTGGGTGGTCGCCCTCGTGGGCTCCCTGCTCAGCGGGGGCACCTCGTCGGCGCTCTCCTTCGCCGTGCTCGCGGCGCTGTGCGCCGCCGGGGCGCTGCTCCTGGGCCGCAGGGCCCGGCGCTGACGGTCTCGACCCCGCGGGTGGGGAGGGTCCGGGGGCGGGCCGGGAGGCGAAGGGGGCCCGGCGGCGAGAGGCCCCGGGCCCCCGGTCTACGATCGGAGCGAGGAGGAACCCATGACCGAGACCCCCCGGGCGACCGCGGACGTCGTCACCGGCTCGATCCGCCTGCTCGCGGAGCAGGGCTGGGAGGCCACGACCGTGGACCGGCTCGCGCTGGCCGCGGGGATCAGCCGGGCCACCTTCTTCCGCAAGTACGGGTCCAAGGAGGACATCGTCTTCGCGGACCACGCCGCGAACCTCGAGCGCCTCGAGCAGCAGCTGGCGCGTGCGGGCGGCGAGCCGGGCGCCGATCCGGCCCTCGCGCTCCGGGACGGCGTGCTGCTGGTCTTCCGCCACCACCTCGACCACCGCGAGCGCGCCCTGGCCCGCAACGCCCTGCTCCGGCAGGTCCCCCAGCTGCGCGACCGGGAGCTCATCACGTCCCACCGCTACGAGCGGGTCCTGCAGCGCTACCTGCGCTCCGCGCTGCCCGACTCGCCGGGGCGGGCGACCCTGGCCACGGCGCTGTCCGCCGCCGCGGTGGCCGTGCACAACGCCGCGCTGCGGGCCTGGCTGCGCGCCCCGGACAGCGACCCCTCGGCCGAGCTGGCGGCGCAGCTCGAGCGGCTCGCGCGGACCCTCGTCTCCGGCTACGACGGCGGCGCGGCGCGGCCGGCCGCCGCGGCCGGGACGCGCCCCGCCGTCGTCGTCACCGTCCTGGACCCGGGGGCGGGCACGGAGGAGATCCTGGCGTCCGTGCGGAACGCCCTGGGCCGGTGAGTCAGACCTCGTCGGCGAGGATCGCGTAGATGAGCTCGTCGCGCCACTCGCCCAGCTGGTGGTGGCTCTCGCGCAGGGTCGCCTCCAGGCGCATCCCGATGCGCTCGCAGACCTTGGCGGAGCTCACGTTGAGGGCGTCGAGGCTCGCGCAGACCCGGTGCGCCCCCAGCTCGGCGAACGCGAACTCGATCGCGGCGCGGGCGGCCTCGGAGGCGATCCCCCTGCCCGCGTGGTCGGGGTGGACCACCCAGCCGATCTCGACCTGCGCGGCGGCCGCGTCCGTGAGGGTCAGCACCACCTCGCCCGCGAGCTCCCGGGAGCCCCTGGGGGAGACGGCGAAGCGGACGTGGTCGCCGTCCCGGCTCCAGGGGCGCAGTCCGCTGTTCTCGGCCAGCGCGCGCTCGCACTCCTCGCGCGTGCGCGGGCCCCGCCACGCGTACTGCGCGTAGTCCTCGCGGCTCTGGTAGGAGTGCATGGGGTCGAGGTCCGCGGCGTCGAAGCGGCGGAACGCGAGGCGTTCGGTCTCTGGGGGCAGCACGTCGATCATCACCAGCCAGAATACGGCCTCGACGCCCCGGCAGCGGACGCCGCACGACGACATTGAGACTCGATTCCTTGACCTGAGACTCAGTATCAGTCAGAGTGGTGGCGATCACACCTCTCGTCAGGAGTCCGTCCATGGCACCCGCCGCGCCCGCCCCGTCCTTCCCCTCCACCGTCACGGTCGACGTCGAGCAGCTCGTCCTGCCCGGCCGGTCCGCTCCCGTCGCCCTCGTGCGGCTGGACTCCACGCCGCCGGGCGGACTGATCATCTGGGGCTCCGAGGCCCTGGGGCAGCTCCGGGACGTCCTGGGCTCGATCGACCAGTCGGCCGTCGAGGCGATCGTGGTCACCGGCAACGCCCGGTCCTTCGGCGCGGGGGCCGATCTCAAGGAGATCCGCCACGCCCAGCTCAGCGGCGTCTCCGACCGGTACGTGGGACTCGGCCACGAGGCCTTCGGCGTCCTGGCCGACGCGAGCGTGCCCACGTTCTCCCTGCTCACGGGGCAGGCCCTGGGCGGAGGGCTCGAGCTGGCCCTGCACACGGACTACCGCGCGGCCCATCCGCGCACCGGTCCGCTCGGGCTGCCGGAGTGCCGGCTCGGCTTCTTCCCGGGCTGGGGCGGCGTGCACCTGCTCCCGCACCTGATCGGCCCGGCCGCGGCGCTGCGCGTCATCGTGTTCGACTCGCTGCGGGGCCGGAACACCAAGGCGGCGGAGGCCCTCGAGCTCGGCCTCGTGGACACCGTGCTCGACGCCGCCCCGGGGACCGGGGCGTGGGACACCGCCTGGCAGGAGTGGGTGGCCGGCAAGCTCACCGCGCTCGACGCGGGGGAGCCCCGTCGCCGTGCGGGCACGCCCGGCAGCACCGGGGAGCGGCAGTGGCACGACGCCGTGGAGCAGGCCCGGGACCGGGCCGAGCGCACCTGGCACGGCGCGGCGCCGGCCCCGCTCGTGGCGATCGACCTCGTGGCCGACGCCCGGACCGAGACCCGCACCGAGAACGGGACGAAGGCCGTGGCGGCCTTCGCCGACCTGGTCCGCGGCGACGTGGCCAAGGCCTCCCTCTACGCGTTCGAGCTCGTCTCGGCACGCTCCCGGCAGCCCGCGGACGTGCCGGCCGCCGAGCCCGTGCCCCTGCGCAAGGCCGCCGTGATCGGCGCCGGCCTGATGGCCGGCCAGCTCGCCTCGCTCATCGCGAGCGGCGCCCGGATCCCCGTGGTCATGACCGACCTCGACGACGCACGGCTCGCCGCCGGCGTGGCCCGGACCCGGGAGCGCTTCGCCGCCCAGGCGGCCCGGGGACGGATCAGCGCGGAGCAGGCGGAGCAGCTCGGCGCCCTCGTCACGGGCGCGAGCGGGCCGGAGGACCTCGCCGACGCGGACTTCGTGATCGAGGCCGTCTTCGAGGACCTCGACGTGAAGAAGCAGGTCTTCGCCCAGTGGGAGCAGGTCGTGCGGCCCGACGCGATCCTCGCGACCAACACGAGCTCCCTGTCCGTCACCGCCATGGCGGACGGTCTCCGGCACCCCGAGCGGGTCGTCGGCTTCCACGTCTTCAACCCCGTGGAGGTCACCCCGCTCCTCGAGATCGTCGCCGGGCAGCGGACCGGCGACGCCGCCCTCGCGACCGCCTTCGAGCTCGCCGCGATGCTGCGCCGCACGGCGGTGCGCGTCCAGGACGCCCCGGGCTTCGTGGTCAACCGGGTGCTGACCCGCCTCTTCGACGTGATCGTCCAGGCGGTCGACGCGGGCATGGACGTGGCGGCCGCCGACCACGCCCCCGACCCGATGGGCCTGCCCATGACCCCGCTGCGGCTGCTCGACTTCGTGGGCCCGGCCGTGCTGCACCACGTGGACGAGACCATGCACGGGGCCTATCCCGAGCGCTTCGCGGAGTCCCCGTGGATGAACGCGGTGGTCGAGGCGGGCCTGACCCACGTGCTGCCCACCGAGCAGGCCCCGGAGACGGGCGCGGACGGCTACCTCGCCGCGGACGCCGCCCGGCTGCTCGAGCGGACCCGGGCGCAGCGTCCCGCGGGCGCCCCGGGCGCTCCCGCCTCGCCGGGGGAGCTGTTCGTGCGGGTCCAGGACGCCCTGGCGGAGGAGATCGGCGCGATGCTGGCCGAGGACGTCGTCGCCGGGCCCGAGGACGTGGACCTGTGCATGGTCCTCGGCGCCAACTATCCCTTCCACCTGGGCGGGATCACCCCGTACCTTGACCGCACGGGCGCCTCCGAGCGCGTGCTCGGCCGGCCCTTCCACCGGGACTGACCGCCGGCCCCGACCTCCCGCCCGCCCACCGAACGAAGGATCCTTCCATGACCGCCACCCCTGAGACCGGCGCGAACCTGTTCCCCGCCGGCACCGTGGAGCCCGACTACGTCCTCGACGAGGCCCTCGACACCGACGCCGCCGGGGCCTTCGACGCGGTCTCCGACACCGACCGGGAGCACTGGATGCGCGCCCGCCGGTTCGTCCAGGAGGACCTGCTGCCCGTCATCGGCGAGCACTGGGACCGCTCGGAGTACTCCCTCGACCTCGTCCGCCGGCTCGGGGAGCTCGACCTGCTGCGCGACGGCGTCGGCGTCGACGGCTACGAGGAGATGTCCAAGACCGCGGCGGGGCTGATCAGCATGGAGCTCTCCCGCGGCGACGGGTCCATCGCGACCGTCTCCGGCGTCCAGGGCGGGCTCGCGATGCGCTCGATCGCGATGTGCGGCTCCGAGGAGCAGCGACAGCGCTGGCTGCCGCGGATGGCCACGGGCGAGCTCCTCGGCGCGTTCGCCCTCACGGAGCCCACCCACGGCTCGGACTCGGTGAGCCTCGAGACCCGTGCCACCCCGGTGGACGGCGGCTGGGTGCTCAACGGTGAGAAGAAGTGGATCGGCAACGGCTCGATGGGCGGGATCACCGTGGTGTGGGCCCGCTCCGACGAGGACGGCCAGGTCCGCGGCTTCGTGGTCCCGCAGGAGAGCGAGGGCTACACCGGCACGACCATCCGCGGCAAGCTCGCCCTGCGCGCCATCCACCAGGCGCACCTCCGCTTCGACGGCGTCTTCGTGCCGGAGGAGAACGCCCTGCCGGCGGCACGGTCCTTCAAGAACACCGCCGACGTCCTGTTCGCGACCCGGATCAGCGTGGCCTGGGGCGCGGTGGGCCACGCCCAGGCCTGCTACGAGACCGCCGTGCAGTACGCCAAGCAGCGCGTGCAGTTCGGCCGGCCGCTGGCCGCCTCGCAGATCGTCCAGGAGCGGCTGGCCCGGATGCTCAGCGAGCTCACCCAGATCCAGCTGCTCGTGGCGCGGATGACCGAACGGGAGGAGGCCGGCCGGCTCACCGCCGAGCAGGCGTCGCTGGCGAAGTACACCTCCACGCGCACCGCCCGCTCGATCGCGTCCAACGCCCGGGACCTGCTGGGGGGCAACGGCATCCTGATCGAGAACCGCGTGGCCCGCCACTTCGCCGACATCGAGGCCCTGCACACCTACGAGGGCACCGAGACCGTGCAGGCGCTGATCATCGGGCGCAGCATCACCGGCATCTCCGCCTTCGCCTGAGCGGGGCGCACCCGGGGCGACGACGGAGGAGAGCCCGGATCCCCGCACCCCTCGCTCTCCGGTTGCTCTCCCGGGCGGGAACGGCGTTCCCGCCCCGGAGACGACGACGGCGCCCCTGCCGGCAGGGGCGCCGTCGTGCTGTCTCCCGTGGGCGCTCAGAGATCGGCGCCGCCGTGGAAGGAGTCGTTGCTCGAGTCGATCTCGTCCTCGAACGCGGGGTCCTCGGGGACGTCGAGGTCCGCGATCGCCTCGCCCATGCTGGGCTCCTCGGGCGGGACCTGCTCGTCGCCCGCCTCGTAGCGGCCCTCCGCGGTCTCGTCCCGGAGCTCCTGCTCCGAGGGGACCACCGGGTGCTCGGGATCCACGCGCTCGTCCTGCACGCCGGTCTCGTCGACCTCGACCAGCGGATCCTCGCGCCAGTGCTCGGGATCGACCTCGGCGGCGCCCTCGTAGGTGTCGGGGGTCTCCGGCAGCTCTTCCGGTGAGGTGCTCATCTGCAGTCCTTTCGGGTCGGGGCATCGATGTCCCATCAGCCTACGCACCGACGCTCCTGACGCTCCTGCCGTGTGCTCCTGCCGCGTGCTCCAGCTGTCCGCACGTGTGCCGCCGGCGGAGGCGGCGTGCGCCGCGACGACAGGCCCTCGCCCGGCACGGCGCGGGTTTTGACGGTCCTCCGGGGCGTGTGTAATGTATTCCGAGTCGCCGCACGGGAAGCGAGAGATCGCCCCGGACGGCAACGCCGAATCCGGCGGACCAACCTCCTCGAACCACCAGGCCGATCACCGCTGTGCGGTGACAGACCGCTTGTTGGCAGAGACCGGGTCCGGTACGCTGGCGGAGCTGTTTCGGGCAGCAGCGAGAGATCGTTGCGGCCCACGGCGCCGACTCCGGCGGATCCACGACTTCTTCTCCCGAAGAACCCACCATCGTTGAACGATGGAAAAGCGATTTGGGAAAGCGGAGAAGATGGGGATAAGCTGAGGAGGTCGCCGAGGGGAAAGCGAGAAATCGCGAGAACCGAGCGAAAAAGAATTCCAACACGGTTTCCGGGTGTTCGGCCTGGTTGCTGGTCTGTTGTTTGAGAACTCAATAGTGTGCCATGTTTGTTGATACCGATTTTTTATTCGGTTGATGGGGTTGTCGTC
>NZ_CANMRA010000009.1 GCF_947500125.1 uncultured Kocuria sp.
CCGCCCGCCGCCGCGCGCTGCGGCGGGCCGCCCTGGTGGGCGCGGCCGCCCTGTCCCTGCTGCTCCCGCTCTGGACGGCCGTGCCGTCCGGTCGCGCCGCCGCGGGCCTGCTCCTGGTGCTCGCCGCACTCGGCCTGGAGCGCCTCGCCGCGCTCCTGGCGGTGCGGGTGCCGGGTCGCGGGGGCGTGGACGAGGTCGGCAGGGCCGCCCTCGTGGTGCTCGCGGCGGTGGCGGTCTGGGCCGTCGCCGCCCTGACCGGGCTCCCGGACCGCCTGCCGGACGGCGCCGGACCGCGGGCCGCGGCCCTGGCCGTGGCGCTGCTCGTGATCGGCGCCCTGCTCCTGGCGGGATGGGTGCGGCCCGTCCCGGCCCTCGTCGTCGTGGTGGCCGCGGCGATCCTCGGGGGCACCGGGGCCTGGCTGCTGTGGTCCTGGACGGGCGGCCCCGGGTCCGTCCGGACCGACCTGCCGGCCGTGGCCGGGGCGGCCTACGCCTGGGCGGTCGTCCTGTGGTGGGCGCCCTCGGAGGGCATGCTGCGGCGGTACGGACCCGGCGAGGAGCTGCGGCCCCGCCGGTGCGCGATGGGGCCGCGCCTCGGACGAGGCCTCCGCCGGACGGAGCCTGCCCCGGAGGAGGCGTGCGTCAGAACAGGCCGGTGACGCGCCCGTCGTCGTCGATCCCGATCCGCTCGGCCGCCGGGGACGTCCCCAGTCCCGGCATGGTGCGCATCGTCCCGCAGATCGCGTAGAGGTACCCGGCGCCCACGGCGGCCCGCAGCTCCCGGACCGGCAGGGACCAGCCGGTGGGCGCGCCCTTGAGGGACGGGTCCGCCGTGGTGGACAGGTGGGTCTTGGCGACGACGACCGGCAGCCCCCCGAAGCCCAGCTCCTCGTAGCGGGCCAGCTGGCGCTCCGCGGCCGGGGTGATCTCGAGGCCGTCCGCGCCGTAGACGCGGGTGGCGACCGCGGTGAGCTTGTCCTCGAGGGACTCCGTGAGCCCGTAGGTCGGCGTGTAGCCGGCCGGGTGCTCGCACGCCGCGGCCACGGCGTCGGCCAGCTCGGCCGCCCCCGCCCCGCCCTCGGACACCGCCGTGCACACGGCCACCTCCGCCCCGGCCGCCCGGGCGATCCGGCGGATCGCCTCGTGCTCCGAGGGGTGGTCGCCGGGGAACGCGTTGATCGCCACCACCGGGGACACCCCGAAGGACCGGGCGATCGCCAGGTGGTGGAGCAGGTTGGCGGCCCCCGCCTCGACGTCCCCCGGGTTCTCCTGGAGCATCTCGGCGGGGAGCGCCTTGCCCGGGCGCACGGTGTAGCGGCCGGAGTGGGTCTTCAGCGCCCGCACCGTGGTCACGAGCACGGCCGCGTCCGGGGTCAGGCCGGAGACCCTGGCCTTGACGTTGACCAGGCGCTCCAGGCCCATGTCCGCGCCGAACCCGGCCTCGGTGATGACGTAGTCGGCGTGCGCCATGGCCACGTAGTCGGCGATCACGGAGGAGTTGCCGGTCGCGATGTTGCCGAACGGGCCGGCGTGGACCAGCGCGGGGGTCGCCTCGAGCGTCTGCAGCAGGTTCGGCCGGAAGGCGTCCTGCAGCATCACCGCCATGGAGCCGGCGGCCCGGAGGTCCTCGGCGGAGACGGGCTCGCCGTCCTGCGTGTAGCCCACCACGATCCGGCCCAGGCGGCGGCGCAGGTCGGCGAAGGACGTGGCGAGCGAGAGGATCACCATCACCTCGGACGCGGCCGTGATGTCGAAGCCCGTCTGGCGGGGCACGCCGTCCTGGTGGTCGCCGAGTCCCACGACCACGTTGCGCAGCGCCCGGTCGTTGACGTCGAGGACCCGCCGCCACGTGATCGAGCGGACGTCCAGGCCCAGCGCGTTGCCGTGGTGGAGGTGGTTGTCGATCATCGCCGCCAGCAGGTTGTGGGCGGCGGTCACGGCGTGGAAGTCCCCGGTCAGGTGCAGGTTCAGCTTGTCCATCGGCAGCAGCTGGGCGTAGCCCGCCCCCGCGGCACCGCCCTTGATGCCGAATGTGGGCCCCATGGAGGGCTGGCGCAGGGTCAGGGCCGCGGAGCGCCCGGTGGCCGCCATCCCCTGGGCCAGGCCCACCGCCGTGGCCGTCTTGCCCTCGCCGAGCGGCGTGGGGGTCAGCGCCGTGACCACCACGTACCGCACGCCCCGGGCGTGCTTCCGGTCGGTGGCCTCCTCCGGAGTGGACACCTCGTCCGGGCGCGGGTCGATCTTCGCGACGAACCGCCCGTAGGGGTCCAGGCGGTCGTCGGCGATGCCGGCGGCGGCCGCGATCTCGGCGACGGGACGGGGCGCGGCGGCCTGGGCGATCTCCAGGTCCGAGGGCAGCGGGGCGGCGACGTGCGTCATGGGCCCAGTCTGGTGGACCCGGGCGCGTCCCGGCCAGTGCCCCGCCGCCGCGGAACCGGCACGGGCCCCGGTGCACCGTCCCGATACAGTGGAGGACGATGAAACTCCTCGAAGCACTCTCCCCCGAGCTCGGCGCCCCGGGCCACCCGTACTACCGCGGCGACTTCGCCACCAACGCCCTGTCCGGGGACGAGGTCTACGAGGGGTTCCTCGGCTGGATCGCCTCCAAGGACATGGAGCTCTACCCCGCCCAGGACGAGGCCGTGCTCGAGTTCGCGAGCGGGTCCAACGTGATCCTCGCGACCCCGACCGGGTCCGGGAAGTCCACCGTGGCGGTCGCCGCGCACTTCGCGGGCCTCGCCGCCGGGCAGCGCTCCTACTACACCGCCCCGATCAAGGCGCTCGTGTCCGAGAAGTTCTTCTCGCTCGTGGAGATCTTCGGCGCGGAGAACGTCGGCATGGTCACCGGCGACTCCGCCGTCAACGCCGCCGCCCCCATCATCTGCTGCACCGCCGAGATCCTCGCCAACGTCGCCCTGCGCGAGGGCCGGGACGCGGACGTGGGGCCCGTGGTGATGGACGAGTTCCACTTCTACTCCGACCCCCAGCGCGGTTGGGCGTGGCAGGTGCCGCTGCTGCAGCTGCCCCAGGCGCAGTTCCTGCTCATGAGCGCCACGCTCGGGGACGTCTCCCGCTTCGAGGAGGGGATCACGGAGCTCACCGGGCGCCCCACCACCACGGTCTCCTCCGCCGAGCGGCCCATCCCCCTGCACCACTACTGGTCCGAGGACCCCATCCACGAGGCGCTCGAGGAGCTGCTGAGCACCAATCAGGCCCCGGTCTACGTGGTGCACTTCTCCCAGCTGCAGGCCATGGACCAGGCGCAGAACCTGATGTCCGTCAACGTGCTGACCAAGGAGGAGAAGGAGCGCATCGGCGAGCTGATCGCCGGGTTCCGCTTCTCCGCCGGCTTCGGCAAGACCCTCAACCGCCTGGTCCGCCACGGGATCGGGGTCCACCACGCCGGGATGCTGCCCAAGTACCGCCGGCTCGTGGAGCAGCTCGCCCAGACCGGGATGCTCAAGGTCATCTGCGGCACCGACACCCTGGGGGTGGGCATCAACGTGCCCATCCGCACCGTGGTCATCACGGCGCTGTCCAAGTTCGACGGCGAGCGCACCCGCCGGCTCAACGCCCGCGAGTTCCACCAGATCGCCGGCCGGGCGGGACGGGCCGGCTACGACACCGCGGGCACCGTGGTGGTCCAGGCCCCCGAGCACGTCATCGAGAACAACAAGGCCATGAAGAAGGCCCACGCGAAGTTCGGCGACGACCAGAAGAAGCTGCGCCAGGTGGTGCGGAAGAAGCCGCCGCAGGGCTTCGTGTCCTGGGGGAAGCCGACGTTCGAGACCCTGGTGGCCTCCGAGCCGGAACCGTTGACCTCCTCCTTCACGGTGACCCACTCGATGCTGCTCAATCTCCTGCAGCGCCCCGGGGACCCGGTGCTGGCGGCGTGGCACCTGCTGACCCACAACCACGAGACGCGGCAGCGTCAGCGTGTGCTGCTGCGGCAGGCCATCGGCATCCTCAAGGAGCTGCGCGCCGCCGGCGTCGTGGAGAAGCTCGGGACCCCGGACGAGGAGGGCCGCACCTGGCGGCTGACCGTGGAGCTGCAGGAGAACTTCGCCCTCAACCAGCCGCTGTCCCCGTTCGCCCTGGCCGCCCTCACCCTGCTGGACCGGGAGGACCCGGGCTACGCCCTGGACGTCGTCTCCGTCATCGAGGCCACCCTGGAGAAGCCGCGCCAGGTCCTCAACATGCAGGAGAAGAAGGCCCGCGGGGAGGCCGTGGCGTCGATGAAGGCGGAGGGCCTCGACTACGACGAGCGGATGAAGGAGCTCGAGGACGTCAGCTACGCCAAGCCGCTCGAGGAGCTGCTGACCCAGGCGTTCGAGACCTACCGCACCGGCGCCCCGTGGGTGGCGCAGTTCGAACTGACGCCGAAGTCCGTGGTGCGGGACATGTACGAGCGCGCCATGACGTTCGGCGACTACGTCCAGTTCTACGGCCTGGCCCGGTCCGAGGGCATCCTGCTGCGCTACCTCTCCGACGCCTACAAGGCGCTGCGCCAGACCGTGCCGCTGGACCTGCTCCGGGAGGACCTCGAGGACCTCGTCGAGTGGCTGGGCGAGCTCATCCGGCAGACCGACAACTCGCTGCTCGACGAGTGGGAGAAGCTGGCCGCCGGAGAGGAGTCGCCCATGGGCACCTCTGCGGACTCCCTCGAGGAGCTCATCGACGAGCAGCCCCCCGTGATCACGTCCAACCCGCGGGCGTTCCGCGTCATGGTCCGCAACGCCCTGTTCCAGCGCGTGGAGCTGTTCGCGGACGAGAAGGACAAGGTCCTCGGCGCCCTCGACGGGGAGCACGGCTGGGACCGGGACCGGTGGGCGGACGCCATGGACGCGTACTTCGCCGAGCACGAGGACATCTACACGGACCCCCAGTCGAGGGGCCCGGGGCTGATCCGGATCGACGAGCAGCCCGAGGGGCTGCCCGGGTACTGGACCGTGGTGCAGGTCTTCGACGACCCGGACGGCCACCACGACTGGGGCATCAACGCCCGCATCGACCTGCGGGTCTCGGACGAGGACGGCTTCCCCGCCGTGGTCGTGGACAACGTGGGCCCCGTCACCGAGACGGGGCGCTGAGCCGGGACCGCCCGGGCGCTCCCCAGCGCCCCCGGACGACGACGGAGCCCCCGGCGCGCACCTGATCGGTGCGCGCCGGGGGCTCCTGCTCGCGGTGCGCGGGGCACCGTGGGCGGCGGCTCAGACGGCGGAGCTGCCGCCGCCGCGGGGGGCGTCCGGGGTCGTGGTCCCGGTCGTGTCCTGGGTCTCGGACCGGGCGCCGGAGAGAGCCTCGGCCTCCGGCTCCGGCACCGTGTCCGGCTCGGGCCCCACACCGGTGCGCTCGAACTCGCTGTGCTTGCCGCGGGCGCGGTCCAGCAGCTCGTGGAAGTGCTTCTCCGACTCGAGCAGCTCCTCGCGGTGCTGGTCGGAGATCTTCGGCATCTGCCGCTGGTACCTGGCGGCCTTCTCGGCCAGCTTCCGGCGCTCCTCGGCGGGGGCGTCCTGGGGCAGGGTCACGTACTTCTCGGCGACGGTCTGCAGGCCGTTGAGCACCCGCAGCGCCCGGCCCTTGGGGCTGTAGAGGGAGGCCAGGACGGTGAGCGTCAGGACGCCCACGATGACGGTCAGCGAGAGGCTGATGCCGACCTCGACGACCTCCACGTGCTCGCCGTTGTTGATGAAGCCGAGGTTGTTCTCGTGCAGCGCGTGCAGGATCAGCTTGACGCCGATGAAGCCGAGGATGATCGCGAGGCCCCAGGAGAGGTAGATGAGCCGGTCCAGGAGCCCGTCGATGAGGAAGTAGAGCTGGCGCAGGCCCATCAGCGAGAACGCCACGGCGGTGAACACCAGGTAGGTCTGCTGGGTGAGGCCGAAGATCGCGGGGATCGAGTCCAGGGCGAAGAGGACGTCCGTGCCGCCGATGGCCACCATGACGAGGAGCATCGGCGTCATGACCTTCTTGCCGTTCTCGACCGTGAACAGCTTGTCGCCGTCGTACTCGTCCGAGGTGTGCATGAAGCGCTTGGCGGTGCGGATGATGAAGTTGTCGGCCTCGTCGTGCGCGGACTCCGAGAGCTCGCCCTTGATCAGGGAACCGGCCGTCAGCAGCAGGATGAGACCGAACAGGTAGAAGACCCACGCGAACTGGTTGATCAGCCCCGCGCCCACGAAGATCAGGGCGGTGCGGGCGATCAGGGCGAAGGTGATGCCGAACAGCAGGACCTTCTGCTGGTCCGCTCGCGGGACCTTGAAGGACGCCATGATGATGAGGAACACGAAGAGGTTGTCGACCGACAGCGCCTTCTCCGTGATGTACCCGGCGTAGTACTCCCCGGCGTACCGGCCTCCCCACTGGAGGAGAACGTACAGGCCGAACACGAGGGCGATGCCCACGTAGATCGCCGACCAGATCGCGGCTTCCTTCAGCTGGGGCTCGTGCGCCTTGCGCACGTGGAACACGTAGTCGAACAGGAGCAGGCCGATGATGGCCGCGATCGTGACGATCCAGACGGTGAGTGAGACTTCCATGGTTCTGCTTTCGGGGTCGAGTACGGGACAGCCGTAAGTCTCTCCGCCGGCCGCGCGGGACCGTTCCGGTCCGTCGTGCTGGGCTCGGCCGCTGCGTCCGGCCGGGCTGAGGCACCCGACGTGCTGACGTCCACAGCGCTGAGGGATACTCCCCTAGGCTGAGCACAGTCTATACAGCCGTCCGCCCGGACCTGCGCGAGGGCCCGCCCCGCCGGCCGGCGGGACGGGCCCTCGCACGCGCACCGGCCCGGGGGCCGGTGCCCCCGGGACGGTTCAGCGCCCGGTCTCCTGGGGGGAGCCCGGCGACGCGGCGCCGCTCTCGGCCCGGTGCTCCTCGACCGACTTCCCGGTGCGCTCGGAGAGGTCAGGCAGCTCCACCGAGGAACGTCCGGCGGCCGCCACGGCGGCGTGGTACTTCAGGACGAGATCCGCCTGGACCGCCCGCAGCTCCCCCGTGCTGGTGTCCTCCCCCGGGCTGCGGTAGGTCTCGATGGCCCGGTGGAGCTCCGCCGCGGCGTGGGCGGAGCGCCCCTTCGGGCTGACCACCGAGGCGACCGTGGCGACCACGATGATCCCCACGATCACGCCCAGGGACACGAACGTGGGGATCTCCGGGGCCCACCCGATGTGCTCGCCGCCGTTGATGAACGGCACCTCGTTCTCGTGCATGGCGTGCAGGACGAGCTTGACCCCGATGAACGCCAGGATCAGGGACAGTCCGTGCTTGAGGTAGATCAGACGCTCCATCAGCCCGCCGAGCAGGAAGTAGAGCTGGCGCAGGCCCATGAGGGCGAAGATGTTGGCCGTGAAGACGATGAACGGGCTCTGGGTGAGGCCGAAGATCGCCGGGATGGAGTCGAACGCGAACATCAGGTCGGTCACGCCGATGGTCACGAAGACGACGAGCATCGGGGTGAACACCCGCTTGCCGGCCACCGTGGTGCGCAGCCTGTTGCCGTCGTACCGGTCCGTCATGGGGACCACCGTGCGCAGGCGGCGGATCAGCGCGCTCTCCCCGGCCTCGGCCTCGCCGTCGTCCTTGGCCTGCTGCCAGGCGGTCCAGAGCAGGAAGACGCCGAACAGGTAGAAGACCCAGGAGAAGTTCGCGATGATCGTGGCGCCCAGGAGGATGAACACGCCGCGCAGGACCAGCGCGATGATGATGCCCACCATCAGCACCTCCTGCTGGTACTTCCGGGGCACCGAGAAACGGGCCATGATCACGATGAACACGAACAGGTTGTCGATGCTCAGGCTGTACTCGGTGACCCAGCCCGCCACGAACTGGGTGCCCTGCTCGGCGCCGGCGAAGACGAACATCAGGCCCGCGAACACGAGGGCGAGGGCCACGTAGACGCCCACCCAGGTGCCGGCCTCCTTCATGGAGGGCTCGTGCGGGCGCTTGGCGACCAGGATGAGGTCGAAGAGGAGGATGCAGCCGAGGACGACGAAGGAGCCGATCTCGAACCACGCGGGTAGCTGTGTGTGCACGCGAGTTCTTTCGCTGGGAATGGGTGAGCCCGCGGGCCGGCGTCGTCCGAGGAGAGGGCGGACCGGGGCATCACGATGAGCCGCAAGTCTCTCCACCGCGCCCGGCGGGCGCGGTGCCCGGGTGCCGAGGTGCGGTCGCTGCGACCGGCCCGGCTCCGTTGCCCGGCGTGCTGACGACCGCAGCGCTGAGGGATACTCCCCTACGCGCAGAGGACTCTACCCGACGCCGGGAGGACGCCGGGAACGGGCGTCCCGCCCGGCGTCCGTTCCCGCTCGGCTCAGGCGTGCCCGGCCTGCTGCATCTGGCGCAGCTCCTTCTTGAGGTCCGCGAGCTCGTCGCGGATCCGCCCGGCGAGCTCGAACTGCAGCTCCTGGGCCGCGGCCTGCATCTGCTCCGTCATCTGCGCGATGAGGTCCACGAGGTCCTCCGCCGGTGCGGCCGTGAACCCGTCCTGGCGCAGCTTGTCCTCCGCGGCCACCACGGCGTCCCGCCCGCCCTTGCCCCCGGTCGGCGCGGTCTTCTTGCCGGCGGCGGCCCGCCGGGCGAGCAACTCCCGGGTGTCCTCCTCCTCGCGCTGGAGCTGGTCGGTGATGTCGGCGATCTTCTTCCGCAGGGGCTGCGGGTCGATGCCGTGCTCCGTGTTGTAGGCGACCTGGATCTCCCGGCGCCGGTTCGTCTCCTCGATCGCGGTGGCCATCGAGTCGGTGATCCGGTCGGCGTACATGTGCACCTGCCCGGAGACGTTGCGGGCGGCGCGGCCGATCGTCTGGATCAGGGACGTCGTCGAGCGCAGGAAGCCCTCCTTGTCCGCGTCGAGGATCGCCACGAGGGACACCTCGGGCAGGTCCAGGCCCTCCCGGAGCAGGTTGATGCCGACGAGGACGTCGAACGTGCCCATCCGCAGCTCGCGCAGCAGCTCCACGCGGCGGAGGGTGTCGACGTCGGAGTGCAGGTACTGGACCCTGACCCCGTGCTCCATGAGGTACTCGGTGAGGTCCTCGGCCATGCGCTTGGTGAGGGTCGTGACGAGCACGCGCTCGTCCCGCTCGACCCGCAGGTTGATCTCATCGAGGAGGTCGTCGATCTGACCCTTGGTGGGCTTGACGATCACCTCCGGGTCCACCAGGCCCGTGGGGCGGATGATCTGCTCCACGTAGCCGTCCGCCTGGGACAGCTCGTACTTGCCGGGCGTGGCCGAGAGGTAGACGGTCTGACCGATGCGCTCCAGGAACTCGTCCCACTTCAGCGGGCGGTTGTCCATCGCGGAGGGCAGCCGGAAGCCGTGCTCCACCAGGGTGCGCTTGCGGGACATGTCCCCCTCGTACATGCCGCCGATCTGCGGGATGGTCACGTGGGACTCGTCGACCACCAGCAGGAAGTCGTCCGGGAAGTAGTCGATGAGGCAGTGCGGGGCGGACCCGCGGGGGCGGCCGTCGATGTGCAGCGAGTAGTTCTCGATGCCGTTGCAGTAGCCCATCTGCTCCATCATCTCGAGGTCGTACGTGGTGCGCATCCGCAGCCGCTGGGCCTCCACCAGCTTGTTCTGCGACTCCAGCTCCTGCAGCCGCGCCGCGAGCTCGTCCTCGACGGCCTTCACGGCCCGGGCCATCCGGTCCGCGCCCGCCACGTAGTGGGAGGCCGGGAAGACGTACATCTCGGTCTCCTCCCGGATGATCTCCCCGGTGAGCGGGTGGAGGGTGTAGATGGACTCGATCTCGTCGCCGAAGAACTCCACGCGGACCGCGTGCTCCTCGTACATCGGGATGATCTCCACGGTGTCCCCGCGCACCCGGAAGGTGCCCCGGTGGAAGTCGACGTCGTTGCGCGCGTACTGCATGTTCACGAACCGGCGCAGCAGCTCGTCGCGGTCCATCTCCTGCCCCCGGCGCAGGGTGACCATCTGCTCCACGTACTCCTCGGGGGTGCCCAGGCCGTAGATGCAGGACACGGTGGCGACCACGACGACGTCGCGCCGGGTCAGCAGGGCGTTGGTCGCCGAGTGCCGCAGCCGCTCGACCTCCTCGTTGACCGAGGAGTCCTTCTCGATGAAGGTGTCCGTCTGCGGGACGTAGGCCTCGGGCTGGTAGTAGTCGTAGTAGGACACGAAGTACTCGACGGCGTTGTTGGGCAGCAGCTCCCGCAGCTCGTTCGCGAGCTGCGCGGCCAGCGTCTTGTTCTGCACCATGACGAGGGTCGGCCGCTGGACGCGCTCGATGAGCCACGCGGCGGTCGCGGACTTGCCGGTGCCGGTGGCGCCGAGCAGCACGACGTCCTTCTCCCCCGCCTCGATCCTCGTGGCGAGCTCCTCGATGGCCCTGGGCTGGTCGCCCGCGGGGACGTAGTCGGAGATGACCTCGAAGGGGGCGACGACACGGTTGATCTTCTGGGCGAGGCTCATGACACCAGGCTACGCGCCGCCCCGGACACGCAGCCCGGGTTCCTCCGGAGGCGATCGGCCCCGCCGCGACCGGGCGTCGGCACCGGGAGCCGCACCGGCGGCGCACCGGAGAGGGCCCGGGGACACGCCCGGGAAATACGCCGTGGGCCCCGCCCGTTGCACAGGGCACACCGCCGCGCCCGGCGGGGAGCCACCGGCGCCCCCGGGCCACCCTCGAGAGGAACACCGTGTCCATCGTCATCACCGGGGCGACCGGCCAGCTGGGCCGCCACGTCATCAGCTCCCTCCTGCGCCTGGACGTGCAGCTGCCGGACCTCGTGGCCGCCGGCCGCAACGAGGACAAGCTCGGAGCCCTCCGGGAGCTGGACCTCGCCACGGTCCGGATCGACTACACCGACCCCGCGACCCTGGACGAGGCCTTCGCCGGGGCGGACACGGTCCTGCTGATCTCCAGCAGCGAGGTGGGCCGGCGGGTGCCCCAGCACCGGAACGCGGTCGACGCCGCCGTCCGGGCCGGGGTGTCCCGCCTCGTCTACACCAGCGCCCTCGGCGCCGACCGCGGGAAGCTGCTGCTCGCGGAGGAGCACCTGGCCACGGAGCAGGCCATCGCCGAGTCCGGGCTCCCGTACACGATCGTGCGCAACGGCTGGTACACCGAGAACTTCGAGCCGGCCCTGCGGCACGCGGAGACCACCGGCGTGGTCCTCGCCAGCGCCGGGGAGGGCCGGGTGGCCAGCGCCACGCGCGAGGACTACGCGGAGGCGATCGCCGCGGTCCTCGCCCAGGACGGCCACTCGGGGCAGACCTACGAGCTCTCCGGGGACGTGGCGTGGAGCTTCGACGAGCTCGCCGCGGCGCTCACCGAGGTCCTGGACCGGGAGGTGACCTACCGGCGCCTCACGCCCGAGCAGCACCTGGCGGAGCTGGAGCGGACCGGCGTGGACGAGAGCACCGCGCGCCTCCTGGTGGCCCTGGACGCCAACATCGAGGACGGCGCCCTGGACCTCGTCACCGGGGACCTGTCGCGGCTGCTCGGCCGGCACACCACCCCGCTGGTCGACGCGCTGCACGAGATGCGCTGAGTCCCGGGCCGCCGCCCGGGAGCCGGGCCGTCAGTTGCGGGAGGTCCCGGACCGGGGGCCGCCGCGGGAGTCGTCCCGGTGGTACAGGTACTCGTTGCCGTGCTCGTCCTTCTCGATCACGAAGTGCTTCTGGCACTCCTCGAACCAGGCGTGGGCGCGTTCGCTCTCCTCGGCGCCGTGGGCCTCCGGCGAGACGCGATCGGCGGCCCCGTAGACCATGAGGGCGATCTGGTTCAGCCGGTCCAGCAGGCGGTAGCCCGACGACGGTGAGTCCTCGTTGACGGTGTGCTGCTCTTTCGACATGACGTCCCCCCGGTGACCGCGATGCGGATGGGACCAGTCTAGTCCTCGTGCCGCGGACGGCGAAGGGCCGGCAACGACTCCGGACGCCCGGGGACGTCGTCCGCGGACGTCCTCACATCCGCTGGTACTTGGCCCTGACCACCATGAACACCCCGTAGCAGATGAGTCCCAGGGCCACGGCCCCGAGGATCCACGCGCCGAAGGGCTGCTCCTGGAGGGACTTGAGCGCACCGTCCAGACCAGTCGACTGCTCCGGGTCGTGCTGCACCGTGGCCACGACGAAGAGCACGCCGAGCACGCCCAGGGCCACGCCCTTCGCCGCGTACCC
This sequence comes from uncultured Kocuria sp., assembly GCF_947500125.1. Lineage (GTDB taxonomy): Bacteria > Actinomycetota > Actinomycetes > Actinomycetales > Micrococcaceae > Kocuria. Next base: position 12,143 of record NZ_CANMRA010000009.1, read on the forward strand.
GGCCGCGCCCAGCCAGACCACGGCCGATCCGGCCGTGCCGGCCGGCAGGCTCCTCAGGTTGTCCCGGAAGGACCTCGTCACGCCCCGGTGGACGAAGAACGCACCCGCGACGACGAGGCCCAGACCCACGGCGATCAGGAGCACCGTGCCGGCTGGATGCGCCATGAGCCGGGCACTGAGCGACTGCGTCGACTCGCTGCTGTCGCTCGAGCCCCCGAGGGCGTACTTCCCGAACACCGCGCCGATGGCGCCGTAGACGACCGCCTGGCCGCCCATCTTGGCCCGGTGCCTGAGCCGCTCCCCGTCCGAGCGCTGCGTCGCGCCGAAGAACACCTCGCTGAACAGGAAGACGGCGAGCGCCGCGCAGCCCAGGAAGCACGCCCACAGCAGGACCGTGCCGCCGGGGCTGCCCGCGAGCGCGGCGACCGCCCCGGACTGGTCCGCGGAACCGGAGCCGCCGGTGGCGACGCGCAGCGCGATGACCCCGATCATGATGTGCAGCAGCCCCGCCGCCACGTATCCTGCGCGCGCCGCGAGGAGGAACCCCCGGGAGTCCGTCGCGTCGTCCGCGGCGTCGGCCGCTCTCGTGGCCTGCCGGCCGACCTCGCCCATGGCTCCTCCTGCGGTGTGGGACTCCATCGTGCGCCTGCGGACCGCGCCTGTCCACGACGCCGTTCGGCTGACACCCGGCGGCCGCCCTGCCGGGTCCGACGGCGGCGTTCCCGGCAGCAACGGATTCTCCGATCCGGGTGCTCCCGACCGGGCACGGGGGGAGACTGGGGGGATGAGCAGGGACTTCGGACGAACGACCGCGACGACCTCCGATGAGGACCGGGCGAGGAGTGTGGACGGGGACCTGGCCGGGCGGCTGGGCGAGCTGGCCCGCACCCTGCAGGTGGAGGAGGACGTCCAGGGCACGCTCGTGGCCATGGTCCACGCCGCGCAGGAGCTCATCCCCGGGGTGGTGGAGGCCTCGATCTCGGTGGCCAGGCGGCGGCGCTGCATCGAGTCCCGGGCCGCCTCCGGCGAGCTGCCCCGCAGGGTGGACCGGCTGCAGGAGGACACCGGGGAGGGACCCTGCATGGACGCGGCCTACGAGGAGCGGATCGTGCGCGTGCCCGACTTCCGCCGCGAGGACCGGTGGCCGCGGTTCGCTCCGGCCGCGCTGGAGGCGGGCGCCACGTCGATGCTCGCCTTCCAGCTCTACACCGACGGCGACGTCCTCGGGGCGCTCAACGTCTACGGGGCCGGCTTCGGGGCCTTCACCGAGGAGTCGGAGGAGATCGGCCTGCTGGTGGCGGCGCACGCCGCGGTGGCCCTCGCCGCCGCCCAGCAGGTCGACCACCTCCACGAGGCGCTGGCCACCCGGGACCTCATCGGCCAGGCGAAGGGCGTGCTCATGGAGCGGTTCAAGATCACGCCCCACGAGGCGTTCGTCCTCCTCACCACCGCCAGCTCGCAGACGAACACCAAGCTCCGGGACGTGGCCGAGCAGCTGGCCACCACCGGCGTCCTCGCCGGGGAACAGCCCGAGGGGTCAGCCGGCCCGCGGGACTCCTGACCGGCTCGGCGCCGGCCGTTCACCCGCGGAGCCCAGCGTTGAGCCGGGCGGCCTGTCGCGTGAGGTGGTCGCGCTCGGGGAGGCTGAGCGCCGATCGGGCGGCCTCGGCGTAGAGCCGTGCCGCGGTCACGGCGTCGCCGTCGCGCTCGTGGAGGTACGCCGCGGCGGCGGTGTACCGGGGCAGGGCCGGGTCGAGACCCTCCAGGGCGGCCAGCCCGGCGCGAGGGCTCTCGGCCTCGCCGAGCGCGACGGCGCGGTTGAGGCGGGCGACCGGACTGTCGGTGAGCCGCACGAGCTCGTCGTACCACTCGACGATCTGCGTCCAGTCGGTCTCCTCGGCCGTGCGGGCGTCGGCGTGGAGCGCGGCGATGGCGGCCTGGGCCTGGAACTCCCCCGGGCGGTCGCGGGCGAGGGCGGCCTGCAGGACGTCGACGCCCTCGACGATCAGACGGGTGTCCCACCGGGTGCGGTCCTGCTCGGCGAGCGGAACGAGGCTGCCGTCGGGCCGGGTCCGGGCGGGGCGCCGGGCGTGGTGGAGCAGCATGAGCGCGAGCAGCCCCGCCACCTCCTCGTGCTCGATCCCGGCCGCCAGCCGGCGGGTGAGCCGGATCGCCTCGGCGGCGAGGTCGACGTCGCCGGAGTAGCCCTCGTTGAAGACGAGGTAGAGCACGCGCAGCACCGTGGCGACGTCACCGGGCTGCTGGAACCGGACGCCCGAGACGGTCCGTTTGGCCCGGCTGATCCGCTGCGCCATGGTCGCCTCGGGGACGAGGTAGGCCTGCGCGATCTGTCGCGTGCTCAGACCGCCGACCGCGCGCAGGGTCAGGGCGACCGCCGAGGCCGGTGTCAGCGAGGGGTGGGCGCACAGGAAGTACAGCTGGAGCGTGTCGTCCGCCGTCGCTCCCGGGCCGGGCGCGGGCTCGTCCTCGACCCGGATCTCGCGCCGGCGCCGGGAGGTGTCCGCGCGGGCGGCGTCCAGGAACTTGCGCCAGGCCACGGCGATCAGCCAGGCCCTCGGGTTCCGCGGCGGATCCCCCGGCCATACGCGCACCGCCTCGACGAGGGCGTCCTGCACGGCGTCCTCGGCCGCCGCGAAGCCGGCTCCGCGGCGGACGAGGATCCCGATCACGGCGGGGGTGAGGGTCCGCAGCAGGGCCTCGTCCACCGGGGGTCAGTCCGTGACGGTCGGCGGTGCGCCCAGGAACGGACGCACCTCGAGCCACTCGTGGATGGGCTTCCCGCCCGCCCCTGGGGCCGCGGACAGCTCCCCGGCCAGCTCCAGGGCCCGCTCGTAGGAGTCGACGTCGATCACCATCCACCCGGCGATCAGGTCCTTGGTCTCCGCGAACGGGCCGTCGGTGACCGGCGGCCGCCCCTCGCCGTCGTAGCGGACGAACGTGCCCTCCGGGGACAGTGCCTGCGCGTCGACGAACTCACCGGTCCCCCTGAGGCGCTCGGCGAACTCCTCCATGTACCGCACGTGCGCCGAGACCTCCTCCGGCGTCCACCGGTCCATCGGCACGTCGTGCACGGCTGCCGGCGCGCCACGGTAGTGCTTGAGCAACAGGTACTTGGCCATGATGTCCTCCTTGCCGAAGTACGGCCCATTGTGGCCGCGTTCGCCCCGGGGACGGAGCCGCGCGCGGGATCTCGACATCCCGCCGCGACATCTTTCGGTTTTCTCCCTGCACCCCGCCGGACCGGAGGACGATGGTGGGTGGGACCAGGCTCGAGCGGCGCACCGTGGTGTGCGCCCCGGCACGATCACCGGCACGTTCACCGGCACTTGGGGGCTCACATGGACACGGACATCGTTGCGGACACGTTCGAGGCGTCGCAGGCGGCGGTGGCCGCACGGATCGACGAGATCCTCGACGCGGCGATCTCCAAGGACATCGACCGGTTGATGAGCTACCACCTGGACGGACCGAAGTTCACCAAGTTCGACGACGAAGAGCCGCTGGACCGTCAGGACGCCGAGACGAGCGCGCGCCGGGAGGCCGAGCAGTTCGCGGTCATGGACGAACTCCGTGCCAGGTTCGACGGGCTCCAGATCGACGTGTTCGGACCAGTGGCCATCGCGACAGGCGTCTTCGTCTGGGAGGGCACGGCCAACGGCACGTCCTTCTCCGGCCGGAACCGGTCGACCGTGGTGTTCGTCGAGCACGGGGGCCAGTGGCTGATCGCCCACGAGCACTACTCCCCCTTCGTCGCCAGCTACTGAGCTGCTTCGTTCCGCTGCCACGGGATGCCCCCGTCGCCGAAGGGCACGGGGACACCCCTCAGCACCGTGCCCTCAACACGATGCCGCGAGAATTGCGCACTTCTCGGAAGATCACCGTGCCGGCCTGCACGGACGGTTCCACGAGCTCACGGCCGAGGTCGCCGGTCCCCGCAGCTGCGCGCCGGGGACCGGACCGGGGCGCTCCTGGACTCCTCGGGGCTGCGGGTGGGCCCGGAGGCGTCACCGGAACCTCGTCCGCCGTTGTGTGTCTTGGATTGCAGAACGGCTGCGACGGTCGTCCTACGTTGAGATGGCAGGTAGTCACCTCGAGGAAAGGACACTCCGATGTCTGCCACCCACGCAGCACACGGAACGGCGCGCACTTGGTGAACTCGGTGGTCATCGGTCTGGGCCTCACGGTGGTCCTGGAAGCGTTGATCCTGATGCCCCTGATGCTGGGCATGCCGCTGTTCGTCGTCGACACCATGGCGCTGTTCAGCCTGATGGGCCACCTGGTCTACGGGCTTATCCTGGGCCTGATCGCCGTGCGCGTTCTCAGGGGCCGCGCATGAGCGAGACCTGCGGGGACGACATCGTCCGCGCATCCGGGGGCGACCACAGGCCGTGGTCGCCCCCGGCACGAGAGGCGGACCCTTCGAGCACAGGCCCGGCGGACCCGTTCACCTGCATGGAGGAGGTCGACCTCTTCGCCGACCTCACCGCCGCCGAGATCGAGGCCATGCACCTGATGGTCCCCGAGCGGCGGTTCGGCCCGGGCGAGCTCGTCTACTCCCCGGCCCAGCCGGTCACGGCCCTGTTCATCCTCAAGACCGGCCGGGTCCGGGTCTTCCGCGTCGCCGAGGACGGCCGGGCCCTCACCATGGCGATCCTCGAGCCCGGGGCCGTGTTCGGGGAGATGCTCCTGCTGGGCCAGCAGATGTACGACAACTACGCCGAGGCCATCGAGCACTCGACCATCTGCCAGCTCACCTCCGAGGAGGTCGAACGCTATCTGATCGCCGACCCGCGCATCGCGGTGCGGATCTCCCGAATCCTCGGGGCACAGGTCGCACGCCTGGAGGACCGGCTCCTGGACCTGGCGCTGCGACCGCTCTCGGCCCGGGCCGCGAAGACCCTCCTGGCCCTCGCCGAGGCGGCTCCCCAGCCCCGTTTCGGTCCGGCGCCGCCGGTGCGGCTCACCCACGAACAACTGGCCGGTCTGCTCGGGGCCACCCGGGAGGCCACCAGCAAGACCATGGCCGACTTCGCCGCCCACGGCCTGATCAAACAGGGCCGCGGAAGGATCGCCGTCAAGGACGCCGAGGCGCTGCGCGTCATCGCCCGCAGGACGTCCTGACCCACCTCACACCCCTATCGGCCCCCACGCTTCCTCTGGAAGAACCACCGATCCTCAGCACCCCCACGAACGGAAGGCACCACCATGTCCCGCATCCCCGCCCACACCCTCGACTCCGCCCCCGCATCCGTGCGCGAAGAGCTCGCCGCCCTCAAGCAGCAGTTCGGGAAGGTCCTGAACATCCACGGCGCCATGGCCCACTCCCCCGTGGTCCTGCAGTCCTACGTGGCCCTGCAGCAGGTGATCGGGGACTACGGCACCTTCGACGCCGCCACCCGCGAGGCCGTCGCCCTGGCTGTGGGCAACGTCAACGAGTGCACCTACTGCCAGTCCGCCCACACCGCCGGTGCCAAGGCCGCGGGCCTGACCGAGGACCAGACCGTGGCGATCCGCAAGGACGAGATCGACTTCGACCCCAAGCTGGACGCGCTGCTGGCGGTGGCCCGCGAGGCAATCGGCCGGCAGGGCGAGGTGACCGAGACCACCTGGCAGGCCGCTCTCGATGCCGGGTGGACCGACGCGGAGCTGACCGAGCTCTCGGCGCACCTGACGCTGAACCTGTTCACCAACTACTTCAACCACATGGTCGGAACCGACCTCGACGTCCCGGCCGCCCCGGGCCTCTAGGACGGACCGCGCTCCTGCCGCGTCGATGCGGCAGGGGCTCGGCCCCACGCACGGCTGCGCCCCGGTCCACGGCATCCCGACCTCCCCGCGGCGGTGGTGCCACGTCATGCCGGTGGTGGCGGGCCGGTCCCCGGCCTGGGACATGCCCGGCTGCGGCAGGAGCATTCCCGAGGGCCGGCGCCAGGCCCTCGGTCTCGCCGCTCCGGCCGGCTACCTCCATGCCGAGCTGATCCGTATCGAGGGCGGGAAGCACTTCACCCCCGAGGACCATCCCCGACGGATCGCCGAGACCGTCAACGCCCTGCTCGGCTGATCAGGGCCGGCTGTCCCGTTGCGCTGGTTTCCCGGATGAGTCGCCCTCGGCGGTGAGCTGGTCCGCCAACGAGGGCAGGTCCGCGGCCTCCAGGTCGGGACGGGCGAAGTAGGCCGGGTACTGGGCCCCGGTGCGGTTGATCCAGGCGGTGCGCAGCCCGGCCTCGTGGGCGCCGTGGATGTCCCAGGGGTGCACCGCAATCAGCAGCATGTCGTGGGGGTCCGTGCCGCGGTGGGTGGCGGCGTAGTCGTAGGCGGACCGGGCCGGCTTCCACGCCGGGGCGTCCTCGACGCTGAGCAGCTCGGAGAAGTGCTCCCGGACCCCGGCACTGCTCAGCAGCGTCTCGGCGACCTGGGTGGCCCCGTTGGTGAGGGTGATCAGCTCGGCGACCTGACGCAGGGCCTTGATCCCGGGCACCACGTCGGGGTGCACGTCCAGGCTCTTGAAGGTGCCCATGATCCGCTCGACGGACTCCTCGGGCGCGGTGACGCCGTGCTCGCTCAGCAGCCGGTGCAGGCTGTCCTTGGCGATCTCGGTGAAACCGGTGTTCCCGCCGGTGGCCGTCACGGCGAAGCCGTCGCGCAGGATGCCGGCGAACCACGTCCGCGACAAGCCCGCCGCAACTCCTTCCTTTTCGAACGCCTCACCCAGCGGAGCCAGGTCGGAGAGGGTCTCGTTGACGTCGAACACGATCAGGTCCGGAATGTTCACCATGGTTGCGCCTCGTTCCTCGTTGCGGTGTTCCTCGTTGCGGTGGCACATCGTCCCGGACGGGAGCGGTGTGCCACCGAGCCTACGGAGTGACCGCGACCGGTGACACCGTCGCCCCGTTCTGTTCGGAGACCTCAGAGACTGGAGTGGCCGGCCACAGCCTTCTCCAGCTCCTCCTTGCCCGCGGCCAGCATCCGATCGACGCCGGAGGGGTCCTGGCGGTTGCGCGTGATCATCTGCCCCATGGACTTCCCGCGCACCACGGTCAGCTCACCGCCGATCATGCCCGCGACGGTCGCGGCGGCCACCTCTTCGGGGCTCTCGTAGTCGAAGCCGTGCTCGGCCCGGGCCTCGGAGCTGTCCATCATCGGGGTGTCCGTGGCGCCGGGGAAGACGTTGAGCACGTGCACGCCCTCGCCGTGGAGTTCCCGGCGCATCGACTCCCCGAAGTGGGCGATCCCGGCCTTGGTCGCCCCGTAGGTCGCATAGAACGCCATCCCGAGCAGACCGAAGCCGGAGGAGACGTTGACCACCAGCCCCTCGCCCGAGGCCCGCAGCGCCGGCAGCGCGGCACGGGTGAGCAGGATCGGGGTAGAAAGGTTCAGCGCGATCTGCGCCAGCACCTCGGACTCCTCGATCGCCTCCAGGCGGCCGGCGCGGACGTTGCCGGCGTTGTTGATCAGCACATCGATTCCACCGAGCAGCTCCTGGGCCGCAGCCACCACCTGGGCGGGAGCGCCGTCGGCGGTCAGATCGGCAGGGATGACCACCGCCTCACCACCTCTCTCCCGCACCAGGGCGGCGACTTCCTCCAGGGGCTCGGAACGGCGGCCCACCAGCGCCAGGCGGGGTGAGTACCGGGCCAGTTCCAGGACCAGGGCGCGGCCGATGCCGCTGCCGGCGCCGGTGAGCAGGATCGAGCGGTTGTTCAGGTCCATGGGAAATGCCTCCAAAAACGATGCGAAAAGAAGATGTGGGGCTGCTGAAGCAGGCCAGGGAAGAGCGTGTCGGGAAGGACCGGCGTCCTAGGGCGGGCCGAAACGACCTAGTCGGCGAGGTGGGTGGTGATCGCCGCGGCGACCGCGTCCGGGGAGTCCTCGGTGGGGATGTGCTTGCCCTCCACCTCCACCAGGTCCGAGTTCGGGATCTGCTCGACGTAGCGGCGTGCGAAGCCGATTTTCTGGAAGTCGTCGTCGCGGCCCCACACCAGACGGGTGGGCAGCGCCGCCTCCTGCAGGGCGGGCACCAGCTCCAGCGTGTACTTCGGGTCCGCGGCGGCGGCCATCGCCGTCCAGGAGCGGACCCGGGCCGGATCGTGCCAGGGCGAGAGGTAGTCGGCGAGCTCCTCCTCGGACAGCCCCCGGGCCACGCTGCCGCGGGTGGAGGTGGCCCGGGCGGTGAGCAGGTCCTCCACCGTGGTGGCCGCCCGCATTTGCGGGTCCCGGAACCGCTCGACCGCCGGCACCGGCCAGGAGTCGAACATGACGGAGTTCATCAGCACCAGCTTCCGCACCCGGCCGCTGGTGGCGGCCACGTGCTGGGCGATCCCGCCGCCGATGTCGTGACCGGCCAGGTCGAACTCCTCCAGGCCCAGCGCGTCGGCCGCGGCCAGCACCGTGTCGGCCAGGGCCGGGACGGTGGCGTGCTCGACGTCGAGCTCCCCGCCGCTGGCACCGAAGCCGGGCAGGTCCAGGGCCAGGCACCGGGCGGTCTCGCCCAGGGCGGGCAGCACCGGCTGCCACACCCGGCTCCAGAAGGTGCCGTGCAGCAGCAGCAGGGGCCGGGCCTGCGGGTCCCCGGAGGCCAGACAGGAGAGCCTTGCGCCGTCCACCTCGATCTGTTCGCGGGATGTGGAGTGGGTCATGTGATGATCTCCTGTTCCGGTCTGGGGGCCACGGAACCGACGGTGCCAGGACCGTCGCCGCGGCGGACGACTCGATCAGCTTGCTGTGCACCCTACGGGCATTGGGCCCACGAGAGAATCAGGCCAGCCCCGAGGACGAACGGGCGTCTCGAGCGGCGAACCGGACCGAGCCACGGGAACTCAGGCCAGCATGGCCAGGACCGGTAGCCGCAGGCAGAGCCCTGCCCAGGGGCGGCTCAGCGGGGTCCGGATCGCCGGTGTCGACAGGACGGTGTTGTGTGTCCCAGGTCGCAGACCCGGTGTGCGGGCGAGCCTAATGTGATGAGGACGAGCACACGCTCTGCACCGAGAGGCACCTCCGAAGTCCGCGCTGTCCCGCACCACCCGGCCGTGGGCGCCGCACGAGAAGGAGACCAAACCGCCATGACCGATACCCACGGCCCCGAGGGGTCCCGCCCGGTGCCGGCGATCGCCGACTACGGGATGCTGAGCAACTGCCACGGCGCGGCCCTGGTGTCCCGGGGTGGGGCGGTGGACTGGTGGTGTCCGACCCGCTTCGACGCGCCCTCGGTGTTCGGACGGCTGCTGGACCCGGCCGCCGGGCACTTCACGATCGCCCCGGTGGAGCCGCACACCGTGAGCCGCCGCTACCTGCCCGGGACGATGGTCCTGGAGACCCGGTTCGACTGTGCCGAGGGCACGCTGCGGGTCACCGACGCCCTGGCCCTGGGGGCCGAGGAACGCGGTCACTCCATCGGCCGCGACTCCCGGCACGTGCTCGTCCGCCGGATCGAGGTCACCGACGGCAGCGTCGCGGTGCACGTGGAGATCACGCCCCGGCCCGAGTACGGGCTGATCGTCCCGCACGTCACCGTCACGGACACCGGCTGGGACCTCTCCGGGGGAGCCGACCGGCTGCGCCTGACCGCCGACCCGGACCCGGGGCTGGAGACCGGCACCGGGTCGGTGCACGGCGTCTTCACCCTGGCCGCCGGGCAGTTCACCGTGCTCGCCCTGGCCCACCGCCGGGCGATGGAACCGGTCCCCGCGCCGGTGCCCGGGGAGCAGCTGCTGGCCGACACCATCGCCGGGTGGCAGTCCTGGTCCGTCCTGCACCAGGGCTACCGGGGCCCCTACCGCCACGAGGTCCTGGCCAGCGCCCGGGTGCTCCAGGCCCTGACCTTCGCCCCGACCGGGGCGGTGATCGCCGCCCCCACCACCTCCCTGCCCGAGGAGCCCGGCGGGGCCGCGAACTGGGACTACCGCTACGGCTGGCTGCGCGACGGCAGCCTGACCCTGCACGCCCTGTGGATCAGCGCCTGCCCGGACGAAGCGCACCGGTTCTTCGACTGGATGCTCTCCTCGGCCGGGGCCGGGCGGGAAGGGCACCTGCAGATCATGTTCGGCATCGGCGGGGAGCACGATCTGACCGAGCACACTCTGGACCGGCTCGACGGCTACGCGAGCGCCCGCCCGGTGCGCATCGGCAACGACGCCTGGGACCAGAAGCAGCTCGACGTGCTCGGCGAGGTCCTGGAGTGCGCCTGGATCCTGCGCGAGCAGCTCGGGGAGCTCTCCCCGGGTGTGGCCGAATTCCTCACCGCCACCGCCGACCGTGCCGCGGCCACCTGGAACGAGCCCGACGCCGGGATCTGGGAGAGCCGGGGAGGCCATCACCACCACCTGAGCTCGAAACTGATGTGCTGGGTCGCCCTGGACCGGGCGGTGCGACTCGCCGACCGGCTCGGCGCCGCCCACCGGGTGGACCACTGGGCGGCCGAGCGGGACCGAGCCCGGGAGGCGATCCTCGACCAGGGCTTCAACCCCACCGTCGGGGCCTTCACCGGGGCCTTCGACTCCGACCAGCTCGACGCCTCCGTCCTGCTGCTCCCCCTGATGGGGTTCCTGCCCGCCGACGACGCACGGGTGCTGGCGACCCTGGACGCCGTCGAGGACGGGCTGGGCACCGGTGGTCTCCTCCAGCGCTGGCCCGGGGCCGGGAACGAGGGCGCGTTCGTGATCTGCTCCTACTGGCTGGCCGCCGCCCGGGCGATGGCCGGACACGTAGGACGGGCCCGGGAGATCTTCGAGACCGTCACCGCCCACGCCAACGACCTCGGACTGCTCGCCGAGGAGATCGACCTGCGCGACGGCTCCCTGCTCGGGAACTTCCCGCAGGGCTTCTCCCACATCGGTCTGATCGTCGCCGCCTCCGCCATCGACCGGGCCCAGCACGACGCGCAGAAGAACTCCTGAGCCCAGAGGCACCCCCATGAGGCCACCGGGCGCCCCGCGGAATCGACACCGAGGAACCGACCAGGAGGACCATCATGGTCAAGGCCATCCGGAACACGATCGTCATCGCCGACTCCGAGGACACCTTGGTCGAGGCTGTGCTTCCGGTGTGGTGCCGATGCGCTATGGAGACGGCCCGGGCTGCGGCTCGGAGGCATCCACGTTCGCCTCGACACTGCGCAGCCAGGTGGTGAGCACCTGGCAGGCGAGCTCGAGGTTGCCCATCTGGCAGTGCTGATCGGCCTGCTCGGCTCGGGTGAACATGCGCGTCGTGACGCTGCGGGCGGCCGTGAGCGCCTGAGCTTGTGCTCGGGTCAGGGACGGCGGCTGGAAGGCGTCGTGCTCCCCGCACATCAGCAGCACGTCCTGGCGCACACGCCCGCTGTCGAGGTGTCCAGCGTTCATCCCCAGGAACCACTCGGCGACATCGGCCGGATCGTCGCTGTCGAGCATGTACAGCACCTGGTCGACAACGGCACGCAGGGTCGGCGACAGCCGAGCGCGGGTGCGCACGCTCCACCGCATGAAGTCCCGGTGCCGCACCATCGCGCGGACCGGGGCCCGCAGCACCGGTGGAACCCTGTGCAACCAGTCGTAGACCGGCGGCCAGGCCACCACCTGCTCGATGCGGGGCTCGCGCCCCGCCGCGCGCAGCGCCCAGTACCCGCCCATCGAGATGCCGACGAGTGCGGCCCGGTCGAGCCGGAAATGGTCCAGCACCGCCGCGACCGGTTTCTCCCAGTCGTGGTCGAAGGTGAGCTCGTGCACCGTCCGCGCGCCACCTTGCCCCGGTCCCTCGAAGGCGATCACATCGAAGCCGGCGGCAGCGATCCGCTGGCAGATGGGGAAGAACTCCTCGATCAAGGAGTCGAATCCGCCGTGCAGCAGCACCGTGCCGCCCGCCGGGGGCTCGGCCGCCGGCAGCGCATAGGCCGGCAGCGCCGCGCCGGCACAGGGCACCTCGTGGCGGTCGATTGCCGCATCAGCGAACGCGGTGTCGAAGAGCTCGAGATACCGAAGGTAGCGATCCCTCTTCTGCACCGTCCGTGGCGGCGTGAAGAACTCCGCGATCCGTGCGTAACCCGCCGCCTGCCGGGCCCGGTCCTCGGCGGCAGCCCGGCTCGACAAGCTCTCGAACACCGGAGCACAGTCGTCCATCGACCGTACGTGCGCGGCTGCGTCGAACAGCTCCTGGCGGTCCGCGAAGCCCAGAGCATGGGCCCGGTTGAGTTGGTAGTTGATGAAGTCCCGTCGGTGGAATCGTTCGAAGCCCACCGGCAGAGCAACGAGCTCAGGATTGGCCACACCGCCAGCGTACGCCTGGCGTGGCAACGGCCATGGCTCGGTTATGGCTTTCGAGGGGCCACGTTGCGCGATCAGGACCGGGGAACATCGGAGGGCTTGGCGACCTGGTAGATCGCTCCGGTGGAGACGTCCTCCTCGAGGTCTTCGAGGGAGCGGTTCCGGGTCTCGGGGACCTGGGTGATGACGAAGATCAGGGCGACCACGCCGATGCCCGCGAAGAGGAAGAACGTGCCCGAGATCCCGACCGTGCCCACCAGGGTCGGGAAGTACAGGGCCAGGAAACCGTTCATGGTCCAGCCGAAGAACACCGAGATGCCGATGCCCAGTCCACGCATGTGCAGCGGGAAGATCTCTGCGAGCCACACCCAGACGGCGACGTTCAGGAACGTCTGCATCGAGAGCACGAAGGCGACCACGAGGATCAGGATCACGATCGGGCGGGCCGGGTGGCCTTCGGGAAGCAGGTTGCCGGCGATCCCGATCAGCACGTGGCACGTGGTGGTGAGGCTCAGACCGATGATGAAGGTCTTGCGCCGGTCGAGCCGGTCCATGTTGTACAGGGCGATGATGCCACCGATCACGGCCACGACACCGAAGGCGATGTTGGCCAGCACGGCCTGCTGCTCGGTCATCCCGGACTCCTCCAGGATGCGGGTGCCGTAGTACATGACGGAATTGATGCCGGTCAGCTGCTGGGTCATGGACACCCCGATGCCGATCAGGATGATCCGTCTCAGCCATCTGTTCGTCAGGACCGCTTTCAGCCCGACCTGGTGCGCCTCGACTTCCATGACCGCGATGCGCTCGATCTCCTGCAGCTCGGCCTTCGCGCGATCGGCCGGGCGGACCGTCTCCAGTACCGCCAGGGCGTCGTCGTACCGGCCCTTCTCGGTGAGCCAGCGCGGGGATTCGGGCATGCGCAGCATCCCGATGAACAGGGCGATCGCCGGCACTGCCGAGACGGCGAACATGATGCGCCACACCCCGTCCACGACGTCGCCGAGCGTGACGGCGATGATCGCGTTCATGACGAACGCGGAGAGCTGTCCGAACACGATCGCCAGCTCGTTGCGACCCGTGATCGACCCGCGAATCTCATAGGGCGCCAGCTCGGCCAGATACACCGGCACCACCGTGGAGGCCCCGCCGACGGCGAGGCCGATCATGATCCGCCCGCAGACCAGGACCGTGAACCCCGTCAAGGAGAACGTTCCCGGCTCCGGAGACGCCGGGGAGAAGACCACCAGCGCGGTGCCTAAGAAGAACAGCACCGCCAGCAGGATGATCGTCCTGCGCCGGCCCCAGGCGTCCGAGACCCGACCCCAGATCAGGGCCCCGACGGCGGCGGCGAAGATGAGCGAACTGACCACCACGCCCAGCTGGATCAGGTTCAACCCCAGATCCACGGCCATGGGCCCCTCGGCCCCGTTCGTCACACCCGTGTCGTAGCCGAACAGCAGCCCGCCGAGGCAGGCCACGACCGAGATCAGTCCGAGCCGCTTCCGATGCGGCCCATTGGTCAACGGCGGGAGGGCGACCCGACCGTCATGCGCAGTGTTGTGAGACATGGAACTTCCTTTGTTGGTGACCTGATGAAGCATGTGTGGATCGCGGACAGCGCCCATCCGATGACGGGTGGTTCGTGATCTTGGATTCGTGATGCCACCGAAGAGGCGGGACGCTGCAGCGGTGCTGCGGCGCGTGCAGGTGGAGCGCGGTTGGCTCGTCCAGGTCAACAGGCAGTGACTCCGGTTGGTTGCCACCTCCAGGGCGCGCGGCGACCGTCGAGGACCCTCTGCTGCGACTACTGCGACGTGGAGTGCTCAGGAGGGCGCGCCCAGTGGTGGGGCGCGGTGACGTGCGTGCCGACCCATGGCGTGCGTACTACCAGGCCGGCCTCGACCAGGTGGTTCAGGGCGCTGCGCACGGTGACGCGGGCGATGCGCAACCGGGATGCGAGCTCGAGCTCGTTGTCCAGTTTGGTGCCCGGCGCCAGAGCCCCGCTGTGGATAGCGCCCTCCAGGACGAGAGCGAGTTGGTGATAGAGCGGGACAGGGGAGTTCTTGTCGATCGACAGGGCCAAGGTCGCGCTCATGAGGGTCTCCCGAAAGGTGCGTGCGGCGGGGCGGTCTGGGAACACGTCGTGCGGTCACGGCTTTCGCCTTCCACAGCAGGGGCGGCTGCGCCGCGGTGCTCTGCTTCGACTCGCCCTCTGCCTACGTGTTGTCGATCACACTAATACGTACTAGTGTTTCTGCCAAGAGCTTGTCAGGACACATCGCAACAGCAGGTCTTGAACAACCTCTTCCGCCCTCCAGTCCTCTTCCGAAGGAGAACCCCTTGTCCGAGCCCCGTACCCTGAACATCGGTCTGATCGGCGCCGGCCGGATCGGCTCCAGCCACGCCGAGCTGATCACCCGCACCGTGCCCAACGCCCAGCTGGTCGCGATCGCCGACCCGGTCGAGGGCGCCGCGGCGCGACTGGCGGAGGCCTTGCACGTGCCTGCCGCGTACACCGACATCGCCGAGCTGCTGGCCGACCCGGGAGTGGAGGCGGTGGTGATCACCGCACCGGCCCGCTTCCACGCGGGGCTGGTGGAGCAGGTCGCAGCCGCCGGCAAGGCCATCTTCTGCGAGAAACCGGCCGGAATGACCTTGGAGGAGATCGACCGGCTCCACCAGGCCGTCGAGAACCACGGAGTGCTGTTCCGGATCGGATTCAACCGCCGCTTCGCCGACGGCTTCCCGCAGGCCCGAGCCATGATCGACGCCGGTCGCATCGGCACCCCGCAGCTGCTGCGCTCGACCACCCGGGACCCGGGGCTGGCGAACCCGGCCGCGGTGGCCCCGTGGACGATCTTCCTCGAGACGCTGATCCACGACTTCGACACACTGAACTTCCTCAACCCCGGTGCCCGGGCCGTGCAGGTCTACGCCGCGGCCGACGCCCTGGTGGCCCCGGACTACCGGGACGCCGGGCTGCTGGACACCGCCGTGGTCACCATCCGCTACGACAACGGGGCGATCGCCACCGCCGAGGCCAGCTTCTCGGCCGCCTACGGCTACGACACCCGGGCCGAGGCCTTCGGCTCCGCCGGCATGGTCACCGCGGGTGAGCTGGCGGCCTCGAGCCTGCGCTACTACGGGCCCGAGGGCATCGCCGCCGACACCGTGCGTGCCGACACCCAGTCCATGCGCACCGCCTACACCGGGGAGTTGCAGGCCTTCACTGACACCGCTCTCGGGCACCTCTCGCAGGGCCCCGGGGTCGAAGCCGCCCGCGACGCGCTGCGCATCGCCCTGGGCTGCATCGAGTCCTGCCGCACCGGTGGACCGGTGGCCCTGGATCTGGTGGGAGCCACCCGATGAGCGGGTTCATCCTGGCGGCGAATGCGGAGATGATCTTCGGCGACCTGCCGTTCGAGCAGCGGGTGCGGCGCTTGCACGAGGCCGGGTTCGAGGTGGAGATCTGGGACTGGACCGCCAAGGACCTGCCCGCCCTGGCCGCCACCGGTGCCCGGTTCGGGTCCATGACCGGCTACGTCTCCGGCAGCCTCATCGACCCGGACGGGGCCTCGGAGCTGCTGCGCACCGCCGAGGACTCCCTGGCCGCGGCGGAGGTCATCGACTGCCCGCGGCTCAACGTCCACGGCACCGGCCTGGACCCGAAGGGACTGCCGGTGGTCCCGCACGAGGTCGTGACCGGGGCGGACTGGCTGGCCGCGGTGCGCACCCTGGAGCGATTGGCCGCCCTGGGGGAACGCCACGGCCGGGTCTTCACCTTGGAGAACCTCAACACCGCCGTGGATCACCCCGGGGTGCCCTTCGGCCGGGCCGAGGACACCCTGGCCCTGGTCGCGGCCGTGGACAGCCCGCACCTGCGGCTCAACCTCGACCTCTACCACGCCCAGATCGGGGAGGGGAACCTGGTGGAGCTGTGCGCCCGGGCTCTTGCGTATATTGGGGAGATCCAAGTGGCAGACGTTCCCGGACGGTGCGAGCCCGGCACCGGGGAGATCCACTACCCCCGGGTCGCCGCCGCCCTGGCCGAGACCGGATACGAAGGAGTGATCGCGATGGAGGCCTTCGCCGCCACCGACCCCGAGGTGGCCCTGGCCCGATTCCGGGACGCCTTCACCCTCTCCTCCGCGTGACCCCGGACGCCCCGGGCCGGGAGGCCCCCGGTCATTCGTCCCGACGCCGCGTCACCATGCGCGACGTCGCGCGAGTGGCCGGGGTGTCCCAGCCGCTGGTCTCGATCGTCTTCCGCGACGTTCCCGGCGCCAGTGAGGAGACCCGCGCCCACGTGCTGGCCGTGGCCGCCGAGCTGGGCTACCGCCGTGACGAACGGGCCCGTCTGCTGCGCCAGGGACACTCCCGGCTGTTGGGCGTGGCCTTCGAGCCGGTGCAGCCCTTCCACGGGGAGATCCTCGACGGTCTCCACACCGCCGCCCAGGAGCGGGGCTACGACGTGGTTCTCTCGGCCGTCACGCCTCACCGGGCCGAGGACGCCGCCCTCGATGCCCTCCTGCGTGACCGGTGCGAGGCCCTGATCCTGCTGGGCAGCGCCCTGCCACAGACCCGTCTCGAGCAGATCAGTCTGACCCTGCCGGTCGTCTCGGTCACCCGGGCCTTCGATGCGCAGGCCTTCGACAGCGTGGCCGCCGACGACCACCGCGGCGCGGTCCTGGCCGTGGAGCACCTTCTCGACCTGGGGCACCGGCGGATCGCCTACATCGACGCCGACCGCGAAGCCGGCGGGGCCCGGCGCCGGACCGGCTACCAGGAGGCCATGACCGCCGCGGGCCTCGGCGACCTGATCGTCCCCGGTGGCGCCTCGGAGGCCGAAGGCGCCGCCGCCATCACCGGACTCCTGGACCGCGACCCCGCACCGACCGCCGTCATGGCCTTCAACGACCGCTGCGCCGTCGGGGTGATCAGCCAGGCCCGCGTCCTGGGCCGGTGCGTGCCCGAGGACCTGTCCGTGGTCGGCTTCGACAACTCCGAGCAGGCGTCCCTCCCCTACATCGACCTCACCACCCTGGCCCAGGACCCCCGCCAGCTCGCCCGCACCGCCGTGGACCTGGCGCTGCGCCGCCTGGATGCCGCGGCCGAGGACTCCGCCGTGCCCGGCGAGCACGTGGTGCTCCCCGCCCAGCTGGTCACCCGCACCAGCACCGCCCCCGTCGCCGTCAGCCTGTAATGGGCCATATGCCACGCGCGGACGAGCGGGGCTCCCCGTCCACCGGTCGTGCGGAGGTCTTGGCCGCCCGGATCGCTCCGCCGGCCGTCTTCGGGATCCGGGGGCTGTGTCGTGCGTGCTGATTCGTCCTCAGCGGCACACCTCATGATGGAAAGAGCTTCAGAGGGGACGCCACCAGATCTCGTACTCGGAGGCGTCCAGAAGCTTTCGTTCCTTCAATGCGCCGTGCCGGATGCACAGGAAGCCGTGCTGGAAATCGACGGACTCGACTTCACCGTCATAGATCGTCTGACCGTCCTGGAGGCGGGCTTGGACGAAGTCACCGAGGCATAAGGACACCACGTCGGTGACCCTTTTCATCGACTCCTGAGCATCTGACATGTTCGAGCTCCTCATGCGCTGAGCAACGGAGGGAAGCGGTCTTGCGGACTCCTCCGGTAGAGCTGACGACGAATGTCCGGCGTGGTCCCTGCGCTGACATGGACGCCGGGATGGAGTCAGGGCCCTGACCGTCGCGCCTGGGGCGTGGGTTGTTGCCCGTCAGCGCCTGGGGAACTGGTGACGGACGGAGCTCTGCAGCGACCGACCCCACGCCCCCCGAGGGCCCTGTCCTCCCACTTGTCACCGGAGGGTCTGTCTTGTTCTGGATGTGTGGAGCTTCGCCGGCTGTGGGTGCTCCGAACCTCCCCCTGCGGCCCGGCATGGCTTCGCCGCCGACCTTCGAGCGGAGTCTGCATAACATTTGAGCAAACGGAATATCACATGTGATAAGTTCTGGTGCGGGCGCAGGGTATGACCTGCGTCACCTTCGAGCCAGGAGAGTGCCGTGCCGAACAATGCCCCGATCCCCGAAGTTCTGCCCTTGTCGGCGTCTGTTCTGCCGCGCCTGGCGCTGCCGACGCCCGGCTACGATCGTTCGGCCGTGAGGGTCGGCATCGTGCACGTCGGCGTCGGTGGGTTCCACCGCGCCCATCAGGCGATGTACCTGGACCGGCTGATGAACGAGGGGCAGGCCCTGGACTGGGGCATCTGCGGCATGGGGGTGCTCCCCGGTGATGTGCGCATGCGCGACGCCCTGGCCTCCCAGGATCACTACTACACCCTGGTGGTCAAGCACTCGGACGGTTCCACGGACGCGCGGGTCATCGGCTCGATCGTGGACTTCGTGCACGCCCCGGACGACCCCGAGGCCGCGGTGGAGCGCCTGGCTGATCCGGCGGTGCGCATCGTCTCGCTGACCATCACCGAGGGCGGCTACAACTTCAACCAGGCCACGGGTGCGTTCGACCCGGCGCACCCGGACGTGGCCCACGATCTCGCCGCCGCCGCCCTCGGTCGCGGCGAGTCGGCCGCGGGTCCGCGTTCCGTGTTCGGTTTGGTGGTGGAGGCGCTGGACCGTCGCCGGGCCCGGGGCACCGCACCTTTCACGGTCATGTCCTGCGACAACATCCAGGGCAACGGGGACGTGGCCCGCCGCCAGTTCACGGCCTACGCTTCCCTGCGCGATCCGGAGCTGGGGGCCTGGGTGGAGAGCAACGTCCCGTTCCCCAACAGCATGGTCGACCGCATCACCCCGGTCACCGCCGAGGAGGACCGGCAGCACCTGGCCGAGACCTACGGCGTGCTGGATCAGTGGCCGGTGGTCTGCGAACCGTTCACCCAGTGGGTGCTCGAGGACCATTTCGTGGGCGGCGCGGCGGGCCGGCCGCCGTTCGAGGAGGTGGGCGTGCAGCTCGTGGCGGACGTGGAGCCCTATGAGCTCATGAAGCTGCGTCTGCTCAATGCGAGCCATCAGGCGTTGTGCTACCCGGGTTTCCTCGCCGGCTATCGCTACGCCCACGAGGTGTGCTCGGATCCGCTGTTCGTGGCGTACCTGCTGGCCTACATGGACCGGGAGGCCACCCCCACGCTGCAGCCGGTGCCTGGCATCGACCTGGAGGCCTACAAAGCCACGCTGATCGAACGATTCGCCAATCCGGCGGTGCGGGACACCCTGGCGCGCCTGTGTGCGGAGTCCTCGGACCGGATCCCCAAGTGGCTGGTGCCGGTGATCCAGGAGAACCTCGCCGCGGGCCGGCCGGTGGACTTCTCCGCCACGATCGTGGCCTCGTGGGCCCGGTACGCCGAGGGTGCGGACGAGCAGGGCGCGCCCATCGAGGTCGTGGACCAGCGCAGGGATCAGGTCATGGCTGCCGCCGCCGGGCACCTGGCGGGAGACCCGCTGGCCTTCGTACGGAACCCCGACCTGTTCGGGGACCTGGCCGAGCGCCCGGGGTTCACCGAACCGTACCTGCGCGCCCTGGAGTCCTTCCACGCCCGTGGCGCTCGGGCCACGCTCGAGGACCTGATCGGCTGATCGGGCGCCCCGGGTCCTTGTCGACCGGGGCGGCCGGCGTCAGCGGACCAGGCCCTCGCGCAGGCGCCGGTACCGCTGTCGATAGGACTGCACGCCGGCGTCCCCGGTGGGCACGAGCTCGGTCTCGAGCTGGCGCTCCCACCCGGGCTGCTCTCCCGTGGCCGCCCACGCGGCTTGCCGTGCGGCGCCCAGGGCCACGTACTCCCGCACCTGCGGCACCTGGACCGGCATCCCCATCGTGTCGGGCAGCACCGCGCGCAGAGCCGCGGACTTGCTGCCGCCGCCGATCGCCATGATCCGTTCCACCGGCGCCCCCACGGTGCGCAGCACCTCCAGGCAGTCCGCCAGGGAGTTGGCGATCGACAGCACGGCCGCGCGGGCAAGGTTCTCCGGGGTGAAGGAGGCCCGGGTCAGCCCGTGCAGCTGCCCGGTCGCCTCGGGCAGGTTGGGGGTGCGCTCACCGTCGAAGTAGGGGAGCATCGTGAGTCCCCCGGCGTCCGTCGGGCCCGACAGGGCCAGTTCCGTGAAGCGGTCCAGATCCACCGAGAGCAGCTGCGCGGTGGAGACCAGGACCCGGGCGGCGTTGAGGGTGCACAGCAGGGGCAGGTGGTCGCCGGTGGCGTCGGCGAATCCTGCGGTCACACCAGAGGGATCGACGACCGGGGCCGCGGAGCGGCAGAAGACCGTGCCGGAGGTCCCCACGGACACGACGACGTCGCCGGCCTCCAGCCCCAGCCCGAGAGCGGCTCCGGCGTTGTCGCCCGAACCGGCCGAGACGGGAACCTTTCGCCCCTCGGCCCCACCCCACGCCGGCAACAGGGTTCCAGCGACATCGCCGGGACCAAGGACCTTCGGGAGATGCGGCACGGTGCCGAAGTAGCGTTCGAGCAGGTCCGCCCGGTAGGCCCCGGTGACGGCGCTGAAGTAGCCGGTGCCCGAGGCGTCGGAGCGATCGGTGACGAAGGCTCCGCTCAGGTGCAGGATCAGCCAGTCGTGGGGCAGCATCACCCGGTGCACCCGGGCGGCAGCCTCGGGGCGGTGCTCGCGCAGCCAGGCGAGCTTGGTGAGCGTGATCGAGGAGACCGGCAGGACGTTCACCGCCTTCATCCAGCCCTCGACGCCCAGGTCCTGGACCATGCGTGCCGCCTGGTCGGCGCTGCGGACGTCGTTCCACAGCAGGGCCTCGTGCACGGGCACCCCGTCGCGGTCCACCGCGACCATGCCGTGCTGCTGGGCGGAAACCCCCACGCCCAGCACGTCCGTGCGCTCGGCCACACCGGCCTCCGCCCACGCCGTGCGCAGCGCCTCGACCCACACAGAGGGGTCCACGGCGGTCGCGTCGGGGTGGGGTGCGACCCCGGTGCGCAGGATCTGCCCGGTGTCGATGTCGACCACCAGGACCTTGCAGGACTGTGTTGAGGAGTCCACTCCGATGACGACGCCGCTCACAAGGCTCGCCCCTGGTGGTCCTGCTCGACCGCGCTCGCCACGTCTGCTGGCACAAGATCACGAAGGGCCTCGTGCAGGTCGAGGTCGCACACCAGGGTGTCGACCAGTCCGGCCCGCACCGCCGGCAGCACTGCCGGGGCCCGGTCCGCCCCGTAGGCCAGTGCGATCTTGTGCCCGGCGCCGGCGATCTGTTCCAGGGAGGCCGAGACCACCATGTCCTCCAGCGCGGTGACCACCGCCTGGCCCTGGGCGTCGAGGAGCCGTCCCGAGATCTCGGTGACGGCTCCGGCATCCTTGGCGGCCCGCTGCACGGTCGAGGGAACGCGTTCCCACACGGTGGAGGCCCCTTCCTTCCACCGCCCGATCGCGATCACGGCGACGTCGAGGTCGTCGGCGTGCTCGAGGGTGCTGCGGATTTCGGGGCTCGCGCACAGGGCCTTGGCTCCGGGGACCACCAGCGGGGCCCACAGGGGCCACACGGCGCGAGCCTGCAATCCGGCCAGCAGTCGGGGGCCTTCGGTGTCCTGGTCCGTGGCAATGGCCCCGGCCAGTTGCACGAACGCGCACGTCGGCATGGCGGGCAAGTGGTGGACGGCGACCTGCAGGGTGCGCGACCACGCCATCCCGATCGTGTCACCGGGGGTGGCCGTGCGGACCACGGCGTCGGCGACCGACCGGGCCAGCTCGTCCAGGCCCGCGGTGGCGCCGGCAGCACCGACGGTCACGACCTGGGCGATCCCCAGCGCCGAGGCCAGGGCGGCATCGGCGGCGGCGTCGGGCAGGTGGATGCTGATGCGCACGATGCCGCGATCGAGAGCTTCCTGCACGAAGTTCGCGACCTGGAAGCGCGAGATCCCGTAGTCCTGGGCGATCTGCACCTTCGACTTGCCGTGGAGAAAGTGGTCCCGGCCGATATTGGCCAGCAGCCGGTTGCGGGCGGGGTCGGCTGTGCGGGAGGAGTCCTGAGGACGGTCCATGACGGATCACCACATCTGTGAAGGGAGGCCTTGCTCATCTGAGTGTATATGACTAGCATCACATCAAATGAGCCTTTTGGTCAGCTCATCTGTGATCCCCGTCAGCGGCCGTCGTCCACCCGGCTCGAACAGGAGCGCCATGCACATCACCAGTCCACATTCAGCCCGTCCGCCAGAGCCTCGAGGCCGGACACCCCGGGCACGAGCCGGCGCCGCCCTCGCCGCCGTGGCGACCCTCGGCCTGGCCGGTTGCGGGTCCGCGGACGCGTCCGAGGAGGAGATCGTCGTGGCGATCGTGGCGAACCCGCAGATGCAGGACGCCATCTCGCTGCAGGAGAAGTTCGAGGAGGAGCACCCGGACATCAACGTCCGGTTCGTGTCCCTGCCCGAGAACGAGGCCCGCGCCAAGATCACCGCCTCCGTGGCCACCGGGGGTGGTGAGTTCGACGTCGTGATGATCTCCAACTACGAGACCCCCTCCTGGGCCGAGAACGGGTGGATCGAGAACCTCCAGCCCTACATCGATCAGACCGAGGGCTACGACGACGACGACTTCATCTCCTCCATCAAGTCCGCGCTCAGCTACGAGGGGGACATGCACTCGGTGCCCTTCTACGGGGAGTCCTCCTTCCTGGTCTACAACAAGGAGATGTTCGAGGAGGCCGGGATCACCATGCCCGAGCAGCCCAGCTGGACCGAGATCCAGGACATCGCCGCCCGCCTGGACGACCCCGCCAACGACGTCTCCGGCATCTGCCTGCGCGGTCTGGCCGGGTGGGGCGAGGTCATGGCCCCGCTGACCACCGTGATGAACACCTACGGCGGCGGCTGGTTCGACGAGGACTGGAACCCCACCCTGACCTCCCCGGAGACCACCCGGGCCGTGACCGACTACGTGAACCTGGTCCAGGAGCACGGTCAGGCCGGCCCGGCCACCTCCGGCTACGGCGACTGCATCACCCTCTACAGCCAGGGGCAGACGGCCATGTGGTACGACGCCACGGCCATGGTCTCCACGATCGAGGACCCCTCCTCGTCCAACGTGGCGGGTCAGAACGGCTACGTGCCGGCCCCCACGATGGAGACCGACGCCGCGGGCTGGCTCTACACCTGGTCCTTGGCCATCCCCTCCACCAGCGAGCACAAGGACGCCGCCTGGGAGTTCGTCTCCTGGATGACGGACAAGGACTACATCCAGCTCGTCGGCGAGGAGGTGGGGTGGGAGCGCGTGCCTCCGGGCAGCCGCTACTCCACCTACGAGATCCCGGAGTACGCGGAGGTCTCCGAGGCCTACGCCGAGCCCACGCTCACCGCGATGAACAACGCCACTCAGGAGAACACCTTCACGTATCCGCCGCCCTTCGAGGGCATCCAGTTCGTCGCCATTCCGGAGTTCCAGGACCTCGGCACCCGGGTGGGCCAGCAGATCTCCGCGGCCATCGCCGGGCAGGTCACGGTCGAGGAGGCCCTGGAGCAGTCCCAGGCCTACGCCGAGGACGTCGCGGCGGTCTACCAGCGTCAGGACGGGGAGTAGAAACCATGAGCACCACCGTGAACACGAGCACGAGCGCGACCAGGAGCGCCGCCGCCGCCCAGCACGCCCGCAAGGACGTCTGGCTGCGCCGGGCGCCGCTGCTGCCGGCGCTGATCTTCACGATCATCGCCACCCAGATCCCCTTCCTCATCACCATCTGGTACTCCCTGCGGTCCTGGAACCTGCTCAACCCGGACTCCGACGTCTTCGTGGGCTTCCGCAACTACATCGGGATCTTCACCGACAGCACCTTCCGCCAGGTCGCCATGAACAGCGTGCTCTACACGCTGGGCTGCGTGCTGCTGGCCATGCTGCTGGGCATCGGCCTGGCCCTGCTGCTGGACCGGAAATTCATCGGCCAGGGCGTGGTGCGGACCATGCTCATCACACCGTTCCTGATCATGCCGGTGGTCAGCGCCATCCTGTGGTCCATCTCGATGTTCAACCCCAGCTACGGACTGGTGAACTGGATCATCGGGCTGGTCGGCATCTCCCCGATCGCCTGGACCTCCCAGTTCCCGTTCCTGTCGGTGCTCATCGCCCTGGTGTGGCAGTGGACGCCGTTCATGATGCTGCTGGTCCTGGCCGGACTGCAGAGCCAGCCCAAGGACGTGCTCGAGGCCGCCCAGATGGACGGCGCCTCCGCGCTCCACACGTTCTTCTACATCACCATCCCGCACCTGCGCCGCTACATCGAGCTCGGCGTGCTGCTGGGGGCGATCTACGTGGTGAACACCTTCGACCAGATCTACCTCATGACCGCCGGCGGCCCCGGCACCCAGAGCGCAAACCTGCCGTACTACATCTACCAGCGGGCCTTCCTGGGCTTCGACATCGGCCAGGCCGCCGCCATGGGCGTCGTCGTGGTGATCGCGACCATCGTGATCGCCACCGTGGCCCTGCGACTCATCTTCAAGAGCTTCATGAGCACGGAGCAGTGATCCCATGACTACAGACACCCTCGCCCCTCCCGCCAACCCCACCGACACCGACCGGACCACCAGGCCCGCCCGTCCCGGCGGGCGCCGTGCCCGCTCGGCGGCGCTGACCGCCTTCACCTGGCTCGTCGCCCTCGTGTTCTTCATGCCGGTGTTGTGGATGGTCCTGTCCTCCTTCAAGCAGGAAGCCGACGCGGCCTCGAACCCGCCGAAGTTCTTCTTCACCCCGACCCTCGACCAGTACGCGGCCATCCTCAACGCCGGCACCGGGGAGTACTTCCTCAACTCGGCGATCGCCACCGTGGTCTCGACCCTGATCGTGCTCGTGCTGGCCGTGCCGGCCGCCTACGCGGTGAGCATCCGCCCGGTCGGGAAGACCCAGGACGTGCTGTTCTTCTTCATCTCCACCCGCATGCTGCCCGTGGTGGCGGTGATCGTGCCGATCTACGTGGTGGCCGGACGGATCGGTGTCCTCGACAACATCGGGACCCTGATCTTCCTCTACACCGCCATGAACCTGCCGCTGGCAGTGTGGATGATGCGCTCCTTCTTCCAGGAGGTGCCCAAGGAGGTGCTCGAGGCCGCCCAGATGGACGGAGCCAGCCTGATGACCACCATGCGCACCATCCTGCTGCCGATGGTCGCCCCGGGTGTCGCCGCCACGGCGCTGCTGTGCGTGATCTTCTCCTGGAACGAGTTCTTCTTCGCCCTGAACCTCACCGCCGTCAACGCCGCGACCGTGCCCGTCATGCTCGTGTCCACGATGACCAGTGAGGGGCTGTTCCTGGCCCAGCTGTCGGCGGCCAGCGTGCTCGCCTCCCTGCCCGTGGTGATCGCCGGCTGGATCGCTCAGAAGCAGCTGGTGCGCGGCCTGTCGATGGGCGCCATCAAATAAACACCGGATCCTGTCGCCCTCGCTCCGCCGAGTCGACGTGAAACGCCTTCGGCCCGGCCCCTGCACCAGGGGCCGGGCCGAAGTGCCTGGCCACCCCCGAAGATGGTGGACCCGCCAAACTGCGCTGGGTCCCTCGGGTCCGCGCCCGGCGGGACCACCCAGTGTCCTCCGACGACGAGGACGACCCCGGTCAGGGCGGTCCACCCTCGAGGCCGCGAACGAGGTCCTGGCAGTCCCTCGCCAAGGACCCCGGCATCCCCTGCTCCTGCACGCAGCACCCGCGCTGTCGCTCGTCCGTCCACCCGCAGGGTCCCAACGCCGTGCGGCCCGGCCACATCCGGGTGGAGCGGCTCACCGCCCGACCACTCCCCCAAGACCCCACAGCAGCACCCGCCGCAAGGCAAGGGTGCCGAAAGGCCCGGACGTCTTCAGGACCCCCTGTGCTGGACATTGTCGACACCCCCAGACACCCGCACCCGTGGCCCGTGATGACCGCTGCGAGGCCCGTGCAGAAACTCAAACGGCTTTGGCCCGGCTCCCGTGGTGGGAGCCGGGCCAAAGCCGCAGGGGTGGGTTCGTCGGAGAGGTCAGGGACGGACGACGGCCTTCAGTGCCCCGGGCGTGCGGCCGATGGTCAACGCCGTGGCCACGTCGTCGAGGTCGTGCCGGGAGGTGACCAGCCCGTCCAGGTCGATGACCCCGGACGCCGCCAGCCGGACCGCGATGGGCCACGTGTTGGCGTAGCGGAAGGTGCCGGTGATCTCCAGCTGGCGGTTCTGCACCAGCGGCACCGGCAGGGCCAGGGTGTCCATCCCCATGCCCACCAGCACCGCCCGCCCGGCAGGTGCCAGCCGCTGCAGCCCCGACAGCACCGCCGGTTCCACCCCGGTCGCGTCGACGAACACGTCGTAGCCGGATCCGGGGAACGGATCGGTCGGATCCCGGGCGTCCTGGGAGGTGAACACCTCCGTGGCGCCGTAGCGCAGGGCCAGCTGCAGGCGCTCCTCGCGGACATCGGTGACCACCACATCGGTGGCCCCAGCACGATCGGCGCACGCGGCTGCCAGCAGGC
Source organism: uncultured Kocuria sp. (assembly GCF_947500125.1). Lineage (GTDB taxonomy): Bacteria > Actinomycetota > Actinomycetes > Actinomycetales > Micrococcaceae > Kocuria. The sequence continues at coordinate 38,824 of NZ_CANMRA010000009.1, forward strand.
CGATCGGACCCGCCCCGGCCACCAGCACCCTCGACCCCAGTTTCACCTGACCGGCCCGTACCGCGGCGATCCCGACCGACAGCGGTTCGAGCAGGGCAGCCGCCTCGTCGGAGACCTCTTCCGGGACCGGGTGACAGAAGGCGGCCGGGTGGACGGCGTACTCGGAGAACACGCCGTCCACCGGTGGGGTGGCGAAGAACCGGACCGCCGGATCCAGGTTGTACCGCCCGGCCAAGGTCTCGGCCGAGAACGGTTCCGGGATCCCCGGCTCCAGCGACACACGCTGTCCAACCCGCGCCGGGTCCACCCCGGTCCCCACGGCCACGATCCGCCCGGAGGGCTCGTGGCCGAGCACCAGGGGCTTGTCGACCACGAAATCGCCGATCCGGCCGTGCTCGTAGTAGTGCGTGTCGGATCCGCACACGCCCACGGCGAGGATGCGCACCAGTACCTGGCCCGCCCCGGGCTCGGGCACCGGGCGTTCCTCGACGACCAGCTCCCCCGGTCCCTGCAGGACGCTGGCGCGCATGGACGAGGGCAGTGACTCCGTCGAAGGACGGGCTGCGATGTTCTGCGTACTCATGTCTGGGTGTTCTCCGCTCAGTCAGTCGGGGAGGCGGTTGCCGGTGCGGGTGTCGAACAGGTGCACGTGCTCGAGATTCGGGGCGACCCAGATCGTGGACCCGGACTTGGGCGGAGTGCGGCCCTCGGCCCGCACGATGACCTCGTGGGCGCCGGGACCCTCCGTGGGGTGACCGGTGTCCTCGGTGGGATCGACCTGCACGATGGTGTTGGCCGCGGTGACCGGGGCGAGGTGGCCGTAGACGAACGCGTCGGCGCCGAGCTCCTCGACCACGTCGGCCTCGATCGGCAGCCCCGTGCCCTCGGCGGCCGGGTGCAGGTCCTCGGGACGGATCCCGACCGTGACCTTGTCCCCGGTCAGGTGCGCCTGCTGCTCACGGGTGAGCTGCAGGGACATGGTGCCGAAGGTCGCCACCCCGCTCTTCACCGGCACCCGGAAGAGGTTCATCGCCGGGGACCCGATGAACCCGGCCACGAACTCCGTGGCCGGCCGGTCGTAAAGCCTGCGCGGGGTGTCGACCTGCATGAGGTGCCCGTCCTTGAGCACCGCGACCCGGTCGCCCATGGTCATCGCCTCGACCTGGTCGTGGGTGACGTACACCGTGGTGACCCCCAGGCGGCGGGTGAGGGAGGCGATCTGGGTGCGGGTCTGCACCCGCAGCTTCGCGTCCAGGTTGGACAGCGGCTCGTCCATCAGGAACACCTGCGGGGAGCGCACGATCGCCCGGCCCATGGCCACCCGCTGGCGCTGCCCGCCGGACAGCGCCTTGGGCTTGCGGTCCAGGTAGTCGGTCAGATCCAGGATCTTCGCCGCCTCCTCGACCCTGCGACGGCGCTCCTCGACGGAGATCTTGGCGATCTTCAGGGCGAAGCCCATGTTCTCCGCCACCGTCATGTGGGGGTAGAGGGCGTAGTTCTGGAACACCATCGCGATGTCGCGGTCCCGGGAGGGGACGTGCGTGACGTCGCGGTCCCCGATGAAGATCTGCCCGCCGGTGACCTCCTCGAGGCCGGCGAGCATCCGCAGGGTGGTGGACTTCCCGCACCCGGAGGGGCCGACCAGGACGAGGAACTCCCCCTCGGCGATCTCCAGGTTCAGGTCGGTGACCGAGGGCCGCTCGGCCCCCGGGTACTGACAGGTCACATTGGCGTAGCGCACAGAAGACATGGTTCACAGCCTCTTTCCCGGCAGGCACGTGCCGGACGATCCGAAGGAAAAATTCCTGGGTAGCGTGATCCACGCCACTCACATATGAGATACTACAGACACTCATCTGAGATGACTAGGGCCAGATGCCTCGCCACTGCTTTCACCGCAACAACCACAGAACCTCGGCCCACCACAGGGCCCGAGTAGTTGCCGGGACTTGATGCCGGGACACCAGGGGACGGGTCATCCGCCCACGCTCAGTGACGAGGACGCCATGCCAACTATCTCCGGCAGCTTTGACGCACCCCATGCCCTCGTCATCGGTGAGGCCTTGGTCGATGTGGTCCCCTCCCGCGACGGCACACGAAGTGCTCACCCGGGTGGTAGCCCGATGAATGTCGCCGTCGGTCTGGCCCGCTCGGGACATCCCCACGCCTCGCACCACCGGAGCGACGCTGATTCCCACCGGGTCCATCGGATCTCTGCTCGAGCCCGGGGCCGCTGTGGTGCGTCGGACGTTCGCCGACGCGCCGCCGTCCACCCTGCTCAGCTTCGATCCCACCATCCGCCCCGATGTCATGGGTGCGCGTGAGGACGTCGTTCCGACAGTGGAAGCGCTGGCGAACTCCGCGCACGTCGTCAAGATGAGCGACGAGGACGCAAAGTGGCTGTATCCCGGTAGGCCCCACGAACCTCGTGCCACATGTCCCGGAGCACAATCTGGATCGACAGGCTCTGGAGCAGACCGCACGTACTGCTCTTGTCAGTGCGGCCATCACGGTTTCGCGTGCGGGGGCAACCCCACCCGACCGGAGCGAAAGGGATGGAGCCATCCCGGATTGGTTCAAGACGTTGCCATAGGGCTTCCCAGGGTTCTGTCAGTGGATCCAGCCCTGACAGCGGGGACCACGCTCGATGCATGTTCTGCGCATGCAACGTCATTTCAGGGGCGCAAGCGGCGCACCGACTACCTCCAAGAGGCCATGTGCAGAGCAGTGCTGCGCCCGACCATGCCTGTAGACCTCTGCTCATGACCACCCCTGGGGCGACGAACAGGTGCGCGACGGCTGGGTGCGCGTGGACCGACGGAAGCACGACCACGCAGGGGCGGCTTCATCGCTCAGGCTGTCCCTGGGGCGCGCTCGACACGACGGTCGATCATTGAGGCTGCTGCTGCCACGGCGATGAGGGTCGCGGCCAGGGCCAGGGGCAGCTGGGCGGCGCCGGTGACGAGGACCCCGGCCAGGGCGGTGCCGGCGGAGCCTGCGGTGATCTTCAGCGCGCCGATCCACACGAACACCTGGCCGCGGGCTTGGCGGGGGGCGTACTCGCTGCGGGCGGCCAGGGTGGCGGCGAAGAAGTAGGAGTTGAGGACGCCGGCCACCGCGTAGGCGGCCAGGGCCAGGGCGAAGGTGGAGGCCAGGGTGGCGCCGATCAGGGCGGCGGCCACGGCCACGGCCAGCCAGCTCATGAGTCGGTCCGCGTCGGCTTGGAAGGGGCGCACCATCACCCCGGCTGATCCTGCCAGGCCTCCCAGTCCGTAGGCGGCGGTGAGCAGCCCGGCGGCGGCGGAGTCGATGTGCAGGTGCCCGGTGGAGGCGACCGCTGCGATGGGCAGCGCGGCCACGGACAGCGCGACGACCATGGTCAGGTAGAGCGTGCGGCGCAGCGGACCGAAGGCCGCCATCATCCTCAGGGTGCGAGCGGGCGAGGGGACCTCGCCCGGGTGGGCGGCCGGTGGGGCATAGGGCAGCAGCCGCACGAAGGCTGCGGCCACGACAACGGCGGCGGCGAGCACGAGCCCGGCGGCGGCGGGGTCGGCCCAGACTGAGACGGCCGCGACGATGCTAGGGCCGATGGTGCCGGCGATGCCGTAGGTGGCCACGTCCCAGCCCTGGGCCCGGCGCTGACTGAGCCGATCCTCCCCGGCGATGGCGGGCAGGCGGCTACTGATGCCCCCGGTGAGCAGCGGCCCGACCAGCCCGGAGGCGACCAGCAGCACCGCCGGAACGATCGGGCTGGTGAGCGGGTAGAGCAGCACGGCCGCAGCCAGGGTGGTCCCGTGGAGGAGGCAGGCGCCGGCGATGACGGTGCGCCCGTCGATGGAGGTGTCCAGGCGGCGGGCGATGAACGGGCCCAGCAGGTGCGGGGCGGTGATGGCAGCACCCAGCAGACCGGCCAGCCAGCCCGGGGCCCCGCTGGTCGTCACGAGCAGCACGATGGCCAGCACCGCTCCCCCGTCGGCAGTGCGCGCCAGGGTCGCCGCGACGACGTAGCGAGGCAGGCCTGCAGAGGCGGGTGCTACCGGTATGCCGGGCTCGCCGGTGACATCCTGCGTCCGGGCGGGATGCGTCTCGAGTCGGAACGGCGGGACCGGCCCCGAGGTGGACGCATCGTGGCGGCGCACAAGCTCATCCGGCCAGTTCGGCGGTGAGCAGGGCCGCCTCGAGCTCGGTGCGCCCCTGTGCGGGCAGCCCGAGCAGCGGCAGCGGCAGGCTGGGCGACTGCACCCATCCGAAGATCTCGGCGATGGCGGCCACCACGCGCAGGCTGCCGTAGCGCCGGAACAGCACCCAGATCGGCTCCAGGTCCTGGGACAGCGCTTCGGCATGCTCCCGATGGCCGGCGACGGCGGCGTCCACGATGGCCTGGGCCGCGGCGGGGAACACCCCGCCGATCACGGAGTACCAGCAGTCGGCACCGGCCAGCAGCGCCTCCGCGGCCACCCAGTCGCCGCTGATGCCCACGGAGACGCTGCCGGGCAGGACCGAGCGGAGCTCGGTGACCCGGTCGACCACGTCTGCGGCAGGGGGCGGAATCTTGATCCCGGTGATGTTCGGCAGCTGGGTGATGCGACCGTAGAGCTCATCGGTGAACGTGAAACCGGTGGTGCCGGGGTTGTCGTAGACGATCACCGGCACCGAGACCTCGGAGGCGACATCGCGGCAGAGCCCGTAGACCTCCTCCTCGCTCAGGCGGTGATAGGAGACCGGGGCCAGCAGCACCCCGGCCGCACCAGCCGACTGCGCGTCCTGGGCATAGGTGAGCACCTCGCGGGTGCGCAGCGCCCCGATCCCGGCGATCACCGGCGTTCCGGAAGCGGCGGCGACCGCCACCTCCAGCACCAGGCGTCGTTCGGCGCGGTCCACGTAGGGGTAGATCCCGGTCGAGCCCAGCACCCCGATCGAGTCCACCTCCGCCGCGGCCAGGCGTGCCACGAGACCGGTCAGGGCTGCCTCGTCGACCCCTGTCTCGGACAGCGGGGTCAAGGGGAAGGCGCAGAGCCCTTCAAGCATGCTGACTCTCTCTTTCACTCACCCCGGGCGGCGCCACCACCGGTGCCGGGGGCTCATCGACCGGATGGAACCCATGCTGGCAAACCGATTGGTCCTAACCTAGATCCAAGAACGGCCGGAGAGAGGAGACCAAGATTGGCTGTCGCCGAACTGCCCCTCACCCTGGACCGCAACAGTCCGACACCCCTGGCCGCCCAGGTGGCCGCGCAACTGCGCCGGGCGATCCTCGAGGGCACGGTGCGCCCACCACACCATCTGCCCTCGTCCCGCCGGCTCGCCGCCGATCTCGGCGTCTCGCGCGGGGTGGTCGTACGCGCCTACGAACAGCTCACCGGTGAGGGCTACCTCGAAAGCCACGGTGCGGCAGGCACCCGCGTCGCCGTGCGGGCCGATATGCGGGCCGACGTGCGGGCGCCGGTGCGCACCGCTCCACCCCGCCCCCGCGCAGAACCTCCCCGCCCGGTCATCGACCTCACCCCGGGGCGCCCCTCGGACACCCCCTTCCAGGACCGCTCCTGGCGCACCGCCTGGCGGGAAGCCCTGGCCGAGCCCGGCCATGTCGACCTGCCGCCGGCGCTGGGGACTCCCCGGTTGCGGGCCGCGATCGCCGGGCATCTCGTCACGGCCCGAGGGCTGGCCGTGGACGCCGAAGACATCCTCGTCACCGCCGGCACCAGTGACGCGCTGCAGCTGATCGCCACCGCCCTGCGGACCCGCTCCCCCGCGCCCCGGGTGCTGGTGGAAGACCCGGGATACCCCACCGCCCGGCGGGTGCTGGCTGCTGCTGGCGCCCGGGTCCAGACCCTGCCCGTGGGCCCGGACGGGCTGCGCGCCGCCCAGCTCACTTCCCTGGACCCCGCTCCGGACGCGGTGCTGATCACTCCCAGCCACCAGTACCCCCTGGGCGGGCGGATGCCGGTGCAGGAACGGCTGGCTCTGCTGGAGTGGGCCGCCGAGCACCGGGTTCTGCTTCTCGAGGACGACTACGACAGCGAGTTCCGCCACCGGCGGATGCCGCTGCCGGCCACCGCCTCCCTGCCCTCTCAAGCCGAGGTGGCCCTGCTCGGCTCGTTCTCGAAAACCCTGAGCCCGTGGTTGCGCTGCGGCTACCTCGTGGTGCGCGGCGCCTCCGGGCACCTGGTGAAAGAGACCCGCACCAGCCTGGACACCCCCGTCTGCGGTGTCCTGCAGTCCGCGCTGGCCCACTACATCGACGACGGCGGACTGGCCCGGCACACCGCCAGGGCACGCCGGGGCTACGCCCACCGCCGCGCCCTGCTGCTGGACCGGCTCACAGACCGGCCCGATCTCGAAATTGACGCCCTTGAAGAAGGTCTCCACGCCGTCGTCCGCCTCCCGGCACCGGTCGACGCCGAGGACCTCGCCGCCAGGGCGCTGGCCCATGGCGTCCGTGTCGTCCCGCTCGCCCCCTACTACGCCCACCAGCCACCCGAGAACGGGCTCGTCATCGGCTACGGCGCACCCACAGACCTCCAACTCACCCGCGCCCTGGACATCCTGCTCCAGCTGATCGACACCACGGTCCCGCCCGGCGGGCAGGACCGCACCTGAATGTTGGAGCGGATCAGGCTGCTCTCGGGGCCCACCACCGATGTCCGCATAACAATGTTCACCGCACTTCCTGCGGCTGGGTGTCCGAGAACCGGCCATATGTAAAGCGCCGCCCTTGGATGCCTTTCCTGCTCTCAGGGCGTGCGAGTCATCACTAGGGCCTGCCCCGGGTTTCCTTGACTCCTTATCAACGGAAGTCGGGGCAATCCCGTTCGGCGGTGGAATGGCCTCCGTGGATGGACAGCGCTGATCTGCTCCGAGGCTTTTCAAAGTCCAGTTACTGGCATTTGGATTCCTGGTTCTGCGTGGTTCCCGGGGGATGCAGAGGGTATGCGGCGCAGTCTCGCCCAAGAGCTCGGGCATGATTAGGGTTCATACCGACGTCACGTCGGCTGAGGCTCCCTGCTCCTTCTCAGAGCGGTAGCAGGCCGCGACGATGCGCGCGACAGTCAGAGCGTCTGCGACCGGAGACACCACAGGGGCTCCGGTGCGGATGCTGTCGACCCACCCGCGCATCTCGGGCTGGAAGTTGCTGATGTTCTCCAGCTCGGGCAACTCCGAGAACTTGTTGACCTCGGTGCGGGCGAACGGCGCGGTGAAGTAACTCTGGGTCCACTCCGTCCACCCGGCCGGCCATCCTGCATGTTCCTGATCCACGTAGACCCGCAGCTTCTGGGGCAGTATGCCGACCTCGATCATCCCGGCGGTGCCGTAGACGGTGATGCGGGAGCTCTCGAACCACTCGAGCCGATCGTGGCCGTCGAAGCTGTAGGTCATGGACATCTCGGGGTAGTTGAGCAGGACCGCGGCGGAGTCCTCGCGGCTGGACTCATCCGACAGGCGCCTGGATTTGCGTACCCGGGCGTTGACGGACTCCGGGGCGCCGAACATGTGGACCAGGGAGTCGAGCATGTGGCAGCCGATGACCCACAGCGCCCCGCCCATGTCCGCCGGCTGATTGAGGTGTGCGGAGAGGTGCTCCCCCACCAGCGCGGCTCCCCGGGCGGAAACGGTGACCACCTCACCGATCACCCCGGCCTCGATCAGGTCCTTGGCCCGGTTGATGGACTGGGCCAGGCGCACGTTGTATCCCACCTGCACGACTACTCCGGGTGCGGCCTGAGCTTCGGCCTCGGCCAGGCGCTGAAGGTCGGTCGCTGTTGCTCCGCCGGGCTTTTCCACGACCACTGACTTGCCGGCATCCAGGGCGCGGATTGCGTGGGGGACCATGTCTTTGCTCTTGGAGTGGACCATGATCGCGTTGATGCGCTCGTCCTGGAGCACAGCGTCGATGCTGCGGGCCTCCATGTCGTATTTGTTGGTGAAGTAGTGCAGCCGCGGATCGTCGTCGGCGGCGGCCACCACCTCGACGCCTTCGATCTCACGAAGGGCACGAACCCGCGCGGAGGCGTGGGGGTGGGTGATTCCCAGAAGTCCTACGACGATCGGTTCCAACGCATTGTCTCCTGTCGTTGAGCGCATCAGGCGCAGTGCTGAGGGGCTTGCGGGTGCGGGGGGGGGGGTGCCTCTATGGTTTTCGTCAAGCGGCCAGGGCCACCGGTGACGGGGCTTGGGGCTCGGTGGGGTCTTGGTAGAGGGTCCCGTCGCGCAGCATGGCGAACAGGACGTCGGTCCGGCGGCGGGCCAGGGCGATGATCGCCTGGTTGTGGCGTTTGCCCTGGGCGCGCTTGCGGTCGTAGTACGCCCGTGAGGGCGGGTGGTTGAGTGAGGCGAAGGCCGAGAGGAAGAGCGCCCGCTTCAATCTCTTGTTGCCGCCCTTGGCGGCGTGCTCACCGCGGATCGAGGTCCCGGAACGGCGGGTGACCGGGGCGATCCCGGCGTAGGAGGCCAAGTGCCCGGCGTCTCGGAAGTCCTTGCCGACGACCTCGGTGAGGATCCTCGCGGCGGTCCTGACGCCGATGCCGGGCATCGAGGTCAGGACCGCGGAAAGAGGGTGGGCCTCCACGAGGGCCTCGACCTGGGTAGCCACCGTGGCCCGCTGATGGATCAGGGCGGCCAGCTGCCCGGCCAGGATCGGGATCACCGTGGTAGCGGCCTCGGTGCCGGCCACGACCACGCTCTGCTGGCCCAGGGCGTCGAAGATCTCCTCGGTCAACGACCCGGCCAGCCGCGGGGCGTGCTTCTTCAACCTCGCCCGCACATGCCCGCGCCCGGCGACCTGCAGCTTGGCCGGGGTCGGGTAACGGCTGAGCAGATCGGCGACCGCGGGGTGGGTCACCCGTGGCCCCAGGACCCGTTCCAGGGCGGGGTGGATCTGGGTGAGCATGCCCCGTAGGCGGTTCGAGGTGGCGGTGATCTGGGCGGCGAGGTCGTCGTCGAAGCCGGCCAGCACCGCCAGTTCGGCGATCTGGGCCTCGTCGACCCGGATGTTCCGCAGGGTGTGCGGCATGGTCCGGGCGGCCTCGGCGATGATGGCCGCGTCGCGGGCGTCGGTCTTGGCCGCGCCTGGGTGCAGGTCCGCGATCCGGCGCATCGCCAGCCCGGGCAGATAGGCCACGTCAACCTGGTCGGTGGCTTCGGCGACGGCCACCGGCAGCGCCCCGATCGTGGCCGGCTGATCCACGACCATCAGCACCGGCCCGTGCTCGGCGGCCAGCTCCTCGAGGATGGCTCGCAGCCGGGTCTCGTCGTTGGGCAGGGCCTTGTCGTAGACCGTGTTCCCGGCGGTGGTCACGGCCACGGCGTGGTGATCGGACTTGCCGACGTCGAGGCCGACGAACACCGCCGACAGTGGTTGCTCCGCCACGATCAAGTCCCTTCTGCTGCACCGGTATCTGCGCGTGCTGGCCGGCCGGGAGGTGGTCACGCTCGGCATCCACGTTACGAAGGTCCTCCACAGGAGATCCCGCCTCTATTAGCGATCCGCGACCACCGGACCGGTCCTCGGTGACAACACCCCCCGGATCATCGACGACTGGGGGCAAACGATCATGCCGAGGACCGGCCGGTCAGCACCCCTCCATCCTGCGGGACGGACGAGCTAGGAAGAAGGTAACGGGGGGCGGGGGAGCGCAGGGCGGCGTGACCGCTGCCGGCGGGGACCGGCGGGCCGTGCGCGGGGGCGTGCGCAGGGGGTGCGCGTGGACGGGGGCGGCCCGTGGAGATCCGGTCGACCGGGTGGGGCGCCCGGCCGGTCCCGGGGGACGGGCCGGTGCGGACGTCGGTGCGCCGGGGTGGGGCGCCCGGTGCGGTGGCGGTCCCGAATCCCCCTCGGGCCACCTCGACCCTAGGAGCCGGCGCCGTTCCTGTCCACTTCCCGGACGGGCGTTGTTCCAGGTCACACGGGGTTTGGGGACTCTCGGAGGATGTCCTGGGCGGGCACGGCGCGGGCAGGTCCCGGGCCTCTTGGCGATCGGCCGGACCGGGCGCATCATGGAGGCGGGACATCAGGGGCATCTCACGAGGACTGGTTCCGATGGCGGGTTCGCGCACCAGGGGCGGTTTGCGGAGGAGCACGCTGTGGGCCGACGCCCTCGGCCGGGCCTCCATCCGCGCGGGGCAGCTGATCGTCCTGCTGGCCGCGGCGGTGATCGTCGTCTACGGACTGATCCGGCTCAAGCTCATCGTCATCCCGCTGATGATCGCCCTCATCCTGGCGGCGGCGCTCCACCCGGTCGTCCGGTACCTGCACCGGCGCGGCGTGCGCGGGTCGCTGGCCACCTGGATCACCTTCCTCGCGGCGGTGCTCGTGCTCGGCGGTGTGGTCACCGGCATCGTCTTCGCCGTCCGCAGCGAGTGGGACGAGCTGCTGGCGGCCGGGGTGGCCGGGCTGGAGCGGTTGCAGGCATTCATCGTGTCGGGGCCGATCCCGATCGGCCAGCAGGCCCTCGACGACGGCATCGGCGCCGTCACGGAGTTCGCGACGAGCAGCCGGTTCGGCGTCGAGGCGCTGCTGGGGATCTCGGCCGCCGCGGAGGTCGTCACGGGGGTCGTGCTCGTGGCGGTCATCCTCTTCTACTTCCTCAAGGACGGCGGGAGGATGTGGGCGTTCTTCCTGCGCCCCTTCCGCGGGGAGCACCGGGACAAGCTGCTGCGCTCGGGCACCACCACGCTGCAGGTCCTCGGCAACTACGTCCGCGGGACCGCGGTGGTCGCCCTCCTGGAGGCGGTCGTCATCGGGGCCACGCTGCTGATCTTCCGGGTGCCGCTGGCCCTGCCGCTGGCCGTCCTCATCTTCCTGGGCGGGTTCGTGCCGATCGTGGGCGCTGCGCTGATCGGCGTGCTCGCGGCCCTGGTGGCGCTGGTCGCCAACGGGCCCGTGGTCGCGCTGATCGTGATCGCGGTGGTGGTGGCCATCAACCAGCTCGACGGCAGGGTGCTCCAGCCGATCGTGATGGGCAAGGCCCTGAGCCTGCACCCGCTGGTGGTGCTCCTGGCCCTCGCCGGCGGCGGCATCCTCGCCGGGATCGTCGGGGCGGTCCTGGCCGTGCCGCTGACGGCCGTCGCGTGGGCCGTCCTGTTGATCTGGTACGAGAGCCCCGCCGAGCCCGCCGAGCCCGGCGAGCCCGCCGAGCCCGGCGGTCCGCCCCCGGGCGGCGTCCCGTCGCGGCGGACCGACCCGCCGCAATCCGCAGGGCCGTGAGCGGAGCGGGCGGAGCCGTCCCGGGGGCAGGACGACCGGCCGCGGCCTCGATGTTACGAATGGGTAACCGATACCGCCGGTTCCTGTTTCTTCTGGCGTGTCTGCCCTCGTCCCGCGACCGGAGAACATAGGTTTCTTCCTGGGTGCGGCGGACGGTGATCTCCGTCACGTCGGACCCGGAGCCTCGTGCTCCACGACGCGCGAGCCCCGTGCTCGCCCCGGCGTGGCCCCGTCCCCCTCGGAGTGCGTACCCAGCACTCCTGGCGGGCCCAGATCGACCATGGAGGAAACGATGAGAACGAAGCGGATCGCGGGCACGGCAGCGGTGCTCTCCGGAGCCCTGCTGCTCACCGCGTGCGGCGGTGGCGGCGGCGGCGGAGCCGAGGCCGGCGCCGACGGCGGCGGTACCTTCAGCGTGTACATCGGCGAGCCCGAGAACCCGCTGATCCCCGGCAACACGAGCGAGACCGAGGGCGGCCAGGTCGTCGACGCGCTGTGGACCGGTCTCGTCGAGTACGACCGTGAGACCAACGAGGCCGTCTACACCGGCGTCGCCGAGTCCGTGGAGTCCGAGGACCAGAAGACGTGGACGATCACGCTCAAGGACGGCTGGACCTTCCACGACGGCACTCCGGTGACCGCGCAGAGCTACGCCGACACGTGGAACTACGTGGCCAACAGCGAGAACGCCCAGGGCAACTCCTACTTCTTCGCCAACGTCGAGGGCTACGAGGACCTGCAGGCCGAGGAGGGCGGGTCCCCGGCCGGGACCGAGATGTCGGGGCTCGAGGTCGTGGACGACAGGACGCTCCGGGTGACACTCACCGATCCGTACGCGCAGTACCCCACGACCCTGGGCTACACCGCGTTCTTCCCGATGCCCCAGGCGTTCTTCGACAACCCGGAGGGCTTCGGCGAGCAGCCGATCGGCAACGGGCCCTTCAAGGCGGACGAGGCGTTCCAGGAGGGGCAGGGCGTCACGCTCACCCGCTACGAGGAGTTCGGCGGGGACGAGCCCGCCAAGGCCGCGGGCGTGGAGTTCCGCGTCTACACCGAGATCAACACCGCCTACAACGACCTCCAGGCCGGCTCCCTCGACGTGGTCGACCAGATCCCGCCGGACGCCATCGCCTCCGCCGAGGACCAGTTCGGGGAGCGGTTCAAGACCACTCCGCGCGGTGACATCACCTCGCTGGGCTTCCCGACCTACGACGAGCGCTTCGCCGACCCGCAGGTCCGCCGGGCCATCTCGATGGCGATCGACCGGCAGGCGATCACCGACGCGATCTTCCAGGGCGCCCGCACCCCGGCCGCGTCCTTCGTCTCTCCCGTGATCGACGGCCACCGCGAGGACGCCTGCGACGTCTGCGAGCTGAACGTGGAGGAGGCCAACCGCCTCCTCGACGAGGCCGGCTTCGACAAGTCCGAGCCCGTGGACCTGTGGTTCAACGCCGGCGCCGGCCACGAGGAGTGGATGCAGGCCGTGGGCAACCAGCTGCGCGAGAACCTGGGCGTCGAGTACCAGCTGCGCGGCGACCTCCAGTTCGCCGAGTACCTGCCCAAGCAGGACGACAAGGGCATGACCGGGCCGTTCCGCTCGGGCTGGATCATGGACTACCCGGTCATGGAGAACATGCTCGGGCCGACCTACTCCACCGCGGCCCTGCCGCCGGCCGGTTCCAACGTGACCTTCTACTCGAACGAGGAGTTCGACGCGAAGCTCCAGGAGGGCAACGGCGCGGAGTCGATCGACGCCGCGATCCAGGCCTACCAGGAGGCCGAGGACCTGCTCGTGGCCGACATGCCGGCCGCCCCGCTGTTCTTCGGGCTCGTCCAGTACGCGCACTCGGAGAACGTCAGCGACGTGTACGTCAACAGCTTCGGGCGCGTCGAGGTCGAGGACGTCGTCGTCGGCTCGGAGTGACCCGTACCGGACCCGGGAAGCCCCCACCGGGGCGCCCCGGGTCCGCCCGCGCACCACCTCCGCGCACCACCACCGTTCGACACCACCACTGTCCGACACCACCTCCGCACACCCCGAGGAGACCCATGGGGCGGTACGTCCTCCGTCGCCTGCTGCTGACCGTTCCGGTGCTGCTGGGCGCATCCCTGCTCATCTTCGCCATGGTCTACGCGCTGCCGGGCGATCCCATCCGAGCGCTCGGCGGTGACCGCCCGCTCTCCGAGGCGGTCCAGGCGCAGCTGCGCGCCGAGTACAACCTCGACGACCCCCTGCTGATCCAGTACCTGAAGTACCTGGCCGGCCTGGTGCAGGGGGACTTCGGCACGGACTTCTCGGGCCGGCCCGTCCTCGACACGATCCTCGACCGGCTGCCCGTGACCGTGCGGCTGGCCCTCGTGGCCGTGGGCTTCGAGATCCTGATCGGCATCCTCGCGGGCGTGCTCGCGGGTCTGCGGCGCGGATCGTTCTTCGACAACCTCGTGCTCGTCTCGACCACGGTCGTCGTGTCCATCCCGGTCTTCGTCCTGGGCTTCCTCGCCCAGTACGTCTTCGGCGTCCGGCTCGGCTGGTTCCCCATCGCGGGCATCACGCAGGGCTGGTACAGCTACGTGCTGCCGGGGCTGGTGCTCGCGGCCCTGTCCCTGGCCTACGTGGCGCGGCTGACCCGCACGAGCCTCGCGGAGAACCTGCAGAGCGACTACGTGCGCACCGCCCGCGCCAAGGGCCTGAGCGAGACCACCGTGGTCGGCAAGCACGCGCTGCGCAACAGCCTGATCCCGGTGGTCACCTTCATCGGCGCCGACCTCGGCGCGCTGCTGGGCGGGGCCATCGTGACCGAGTCGGTGTTCAACATCCCCGGCCTGGGCCGGGCGGTCTACGACGCCGTGCTGCGGCAGGAGGGCGCCGTCGTCGTCGGGATCGTCACGCTCTTCGTCTTCTTCTACATCTTCTTCAACCTGGTGGTCGACGTCCTCTACGCCGCCCTCGACCCGAGGATCCGCTATGAATGAGCCCCGCACGGAAACGCTCGACGAGCCGACGCGCGGCGAGGGCGAGCACCGCGAGTCCTTCTCGGACCGCGTCGACGACCGCGCCGAGGAGCTCGCCTCCGCGGCCGCGGCGGGCGACATCGAGCAGGCCGGCCTGTGGCGGGACGCCTGGCGCCAGCTGCGCCGCAACCCGTTCTTCATCGTGGGGGCGGTGCTGTTCCTGGTCTTCGCCGTGATGGCGGTGGCCCCGCAGGTCTTCACCTCCGTGGACCCGCGGGACTGCAGCCTGGCCCGCTCGGGCGACGGCCCGCAGCCGGGGGCGCCGTTCGGCTACGACATCCAGGGGTGCGACTACTACGCCAACGTGGTGCACGGTGCGCGCATCTCGCTGGCCATCGGCTTCCTCGCCGTCCTGGGCACCCTGGTCATCGGCGTGGTGGTGGGCGCGCTGGCCGGCTACTACGGCGGCTGGATCGACTCGCTCCTGGCCCGGGTCACGGACATCTTCTACGGGCTCCCGCTCATCCTGGGCGCGATCATCCTGCTGTCGGTGCTGCCCGAGCGCGGGGTGCTCGAGGTCTCCCTGGCGCTGATCGCGTTCGGCTGGATGACGGCGATGCGCCTGGTCCGGTCCAACGTCATCGGGGTCAAGCAGGCCGACTACGTGCAGGCGGCCCGCGCGCTCGGCGCGCGCACCGGGCGGATCATCACCAAGCACATCCTGCCCAACGCCATGGCGCCCGTGCTCGTGTACTCCACGATCGCCGTGGGGACGATCATCGCCTCCGAGGCGACGCTGACCTTCCTGGGCGTCGGCCTGCAGCTGCCCGAGATCTCCTGGGGCCTGCAGATCAACGCGGCCCAGAACCGGCTCCGCGACGCCCCGCACCTGATCCTGTTCCCTTCGTTCTTCCTGTCCCTGACCGTGCTCGCGTTCATCCTCATGGGGGATGCGCTGCGCGACGCCCTCGATCCGAAACTGCGCCGATGACCTCCTCCCTCCCCACGCCCGCCCCGTCCCGGACGGCTCCCGCCCCTGCGGAGCCGCCCGTCCTCGAGGTCGACGACCTCGCCGTGGAGTTCCGCTCCCGCCGCCGCACGGTCAGCGCCGTCAACGGCATCAGCTACTCCGTCCGGGCCGGGGAGACCCTCGCCGTCGTGGGCGAGTCCGGCTCCGGCAAGAGCGTCGGCGCCCAGGCCGTCATGGGCATCCTCGACGTCCCTCCGGCGCGGATCACCAGCGGGCAGATCAGGTTCCGCGGGGACGACCTGCTGACGATGAGCCGCAAGGAGCAGCGCGCGGTCCGCGGCCCGGGGATCGCCATGGTCTTCCAGGACGCGCTGTCCGCCCTCAATCCCGTCTTCACCGTGGGGCACCAGATCGGCGAGCTGTTCCGCGTCCACCGCGGCGCCTCCCGCGGCGAGGCCCGCGAGAAGGCGATCGAACTGATGGAGCGCGTGGGCATCCCCGCGGCCCGCCAGCGCGTGGACGCCTATCCGCACCAGTTCTCCGGGGGCATGCGCCAGCGCGTGATGATCGCCATGGCGATCGCCCTCGACCCGGACATCCTCATCGCCGACGAGCCGACCACCGCGCTCGACGTCACCGTCCAGGCCCAGATCATGGACCTGCTCAGCGAGCTGCAGCGCGAGACCGGGATGGGGATGATCCTCATCACCCACGACCTCGGCGTGGTCAACGAGGTCGCCGACCGCGTGGCCGTGATGTACGCCGGCAGCATCGTGGAGAACGGCACGGTGGACGAGGTCCTGGCCGAGCCGCTGCACCCCTACACCCAGGGCCTGATGGCGTCGATGCCCAGTCTCGAGTCCCACGGTGACCGGCTGAACCCGGTCACCGGGACCCCGCCGGACCTCTCCGCCGTTCCCAGCGGCTGCGCCTTCCACCCGCGCTGCCCGATGGCGCGGTTCGGGCGGGCGGCGGCGCCGGGCAAGGACTGCGCGCGGAACGTCCCGGTCCTGCGCGAGGTCGTGCCGGGCCGGACGGCCGCGTGCCACTACAGCGAGGAGCTCGAGCATGAGTGATCCACAGCCCACGACCACGGACGCCCCGCTGCTGGAGCTGCGCGACCTCACCAAGCACTTCCCGCTCACCCAGGGCATCGTGTTCCGCAAGACCGTGGGCCAGGTGCGCGCCGTCGACGGCGTGAGCATGACCCTCAACCCCGGGGAGACCCTGGGGCTGGTCGGGGAGTCCGGCTCGGGCAAGTCCACGGTGGCCAAGCTCGTGATGGGTCTGGAGCGGCCGACGGCCGGGCAGATCCTGTACAAGGGCCGGGACATCACCGCGATGTCCGCCCGCGAGCTGCGGGACTACCGGCGCAACGTCCAGATCATCTTCCAGGACCCGTACTCCTCCCTGAACCCGCGCATGACGGTGGGCGACATCGTGGCCGAGGCCTGGGACGTGCACCCCAACTCCGTGGCCCGCAAGGACCGCGGAGCCCAGGTCCGGGAGCTGCTGGAGCGGGTGGGCCTGCGGGCCGACTACGCGAACCGGTATCCGCACCAGTTCTCCGGCGGCCAGCGGCAGCGCATCGGGATCGCCCGGGCGCTGGCCCTGCGCCCGGAGGTGATCATCTGCGACGAGCCCGTCTCCGCCCTCGACGTGTCCGTCCAGGCCCAGGTGATCAACCTGCTCCAGGACCTGCAGGACGAGTTCGGGCTGTCCTTCCTGTTCATCGCCCACGACCTCTCGGTCGTGCGCCACCTCAGCGACCGCGTCGCCGTGATGTACCTCGGCGGCGTGGTGGAGACCGGGGACCGGGACGCGATCTACGAGCAGGCCGCGCACCCGTACACGCAGGCCCTGCTCTCGGCCGTGCCGATCCACGAGCCGGCCCTGCGCGGGTCGCGGGAGCGCATCATGCTCAGCGGCGACCTGCCCAGCCCGGCGGACCCGCCCTCCGGCTGCCGCTTCCGCACACGCTGCTGGAAGGCCCAGGACGTCTGCGCCGAGGAGGTGCCCGAGCTCGTCGACCGCGGCCAGGGACACCCCTCGGCCTGCCACTTCGCCGAGAGCCGGGACCTCGTGCCCGGCTCGGCGTAGCCGCCGGCCCGAGCCGCCGGCCCCGGGCTCAGCGGGCTCCGGACGCTCCGGGGGCCCCGGCAGGGCCGGGGCCCCCGGGCGCTGCGGGGTTCCCGCCGGCGAGCGGCGCGGCCGAGTCCGGGAACGCCGCGCGGGCCCACAGCCGCATCACGGCGTAGCTGCGCCACGGGCTCCAGGCGGACGCCGTCGCCGCCGCGGCGGCCACCCCGGTTTCGCCGAGCGCGCGGCGCAGGACCAGGTCCTGGGGCAGGAAGACGTCGGGGTCGCCCAGGACGCGCAGCGAGATCGACCCGGCCGTCCACGGGCCGATGCCGGGCAGGGCCAGCAGGCGCTCGCGCAGCACGGCGGCGTCCTCTCCGGCCCGCGCGCCGGCGTGCCCCGCCGGGGTGTCGAGGACGAGTCCGTCCCGGACCGCCACGGCGAGCGCGTGGACGGTCGCGGCCCTGCGGCTGGTGACACCCACGTCCCGCTGCAGCCGGGCCGGGTCAGTCCCGGAGATCCGGCGGGCCGTCGGGAAGGCGGCGGCGCCGCCGGTCACGGGCGTGCCGTGGTGGCGGACCAGGCGCCCGGCGAAGGTGCGGGCCGCGGCGAGGGAGACCTGCTGCCCCAGCACCGTCAGGACCGCCGTCTCGAAGCCGTCCGGTGAACCGGGCAGCCGGATCAGGGGCCAGGCGCGCACGGCGGGAGCGAGCGCGGGGTCGGACGCCAGGGCGCGGTCCGCCGCGGGGGACTCCGTGCCCTCGCCGAGCCAGCGGCGCACCCGGTCCAGCACTGGCTCCAGGGTCTCCGCCGCCCCGGGCCCGACGCGCACCGGCAGGCCGGCCGGCGTGAGGCCCCTCCAGTCGACCGTCACCGTGCGGACTGCTCCGTCCACCACGACGGGGCGCCGGTGGGCGCCGCCCGCGAGGTCGTCGCACCCGGGCACGGCCTGGGACGCCAGGAAGTCCCGGAGGAACCCGGGGGACGCCGGCGGCGGGAGCAGGACGTCCACGGCACCCGCGGACCCGTCGTCGTGCATGCGAGGCTCCCGGTCGTCGAGGGACGGACGTGTCGGGCCCAGCCTGTCCCGGGGGCGGACGCCTGTCCAGGCGGAAAAGTCGACGGAGCCCCTGTGCAGATTGTTCAACAATCACTACACTGGCACGAAAGTGACCGCGGCCACGTCCTGGGTGGCCGGCGCCGTGCTCCGGTGCAGGTCGCATCCGTCCCGAGGAGGCCGCATGTCCAGCTCCGCCCCCGTCCCGCCCGCCCCGGAGGGCCGCGGCGCCGTCGGCAGCCCCGCGGCGATGCGGGCCGTGAACCGCTCCGCCCTGCTGGGCGCGCTGTTCCTGATGGCCACCAGCGCCATCGGCCCCGGGTTCATCACCCAGACCGCGAACTTCACCGTCCGGCTCGGCGCCGCCTTCGCGTTCGCCATCGTCATCTCCATCGTCGTCGACATCGCGGTGCAGCTGAACGTGTGGCGGATCATCGGCGTCTCCGGGCTCAAGGCCCACGAGCTCGGCAACCGCGTGCTGCCGGGCCTCGGCTGGTTCATCGCCGCGCTGGTGGCCACCGGCGGGCTCGTCTTCAACATCGGCAACACCGCCGGCGGCGGGCTCGGACTCGACGCGCTGCTGGGTCTCGACCCCACGTGGGGAGGCGTCATCACGGCGCTGATCGCGGTGGGCGTGTTCGTCAGCAAGCGCGCGGGCGTGGCCCTGGACCGCATCGTGGTGGTCCTCGGCGTGCTCATGCTCATCGTGACCACCTACGTGGCGATCGTCTCGCGCCCTCCGGTGGGGGAGGCGATGCGCAACGTGGTGCTGCCCGAGAACGTGGACTTCCTGGTCATCACGACCCTCATCGGCGGCACCGTGGGCGGGTACATCACCTACGCGGGCGCCCACCGCATCGTCGACGCCGGGATCACCGGCGTGGAGAGCGTCAAGCAGATCTCCCGCAGCTCCGTGGTGAGCATCGTGCTCACCGGCGTGATGCGCTTCCTGCTGTTCCTGGCGATCCTCGGCGTGGTCGCCGGCGGGGCCCAGCTCTCGGGCGAGAACCTGGCCGCCCAGGCGTTCCTCTCGGCCGCCGGGGAGGTCGGTCTGCGCCTGTTCGGCGTCATCCTGTGGGCCGCGTCCATCTCCTCGGTCATCGGCGCCGCCTACACCTCGGTGTCCTTCCTCACCACCTCCCGGACGAGACCCCGCACCCGGAACCTGATGACCATCGCGTTCATCGTGGTCTCGGCCGCCGTGTTCGTCCTGCTCGGGCAGGCGCCGTCCACGCTGCTCATCGTGGCGGGAGCCGTGAACGGGCTCATCCTGCCGCTGGGCTTCGCGGTGCTGCTGTGGGTGGCCTGGCGCCGGAGGGACCTCCTGGGCGGCTACCGGTACCCCACCTGGCTCGCGCTGATCGGCACCGCGGTGTGGCTGCTCACCATCTACCTGGGATACCAGTCTCTCAGCGGCATCGCCGCGCTGTGGTCGTGAGCGCGGTGGGAGCGGCGGGCGCGCAGGACCGTCAGGAGCGTGCCGCGCTGACCCCGGCCGCCGCCCGGGCGATGTTCCGCAGCGGCCTGGTCACGCCCACGTCGGGCTGGTGCGACGGCTACGCGCAGGCGAACCTGATCGTCGTCCCGAGGGACTGGGCCTTCGACGTCCTGCTCTTCGCCCAGCGCAACCCCAAGCCGTGCCCGGTGCTGGGCGTGCTCGAGGCCGGCGAGGTGACCGGACCGATGCTGGGCGGGGGCGACGTCCGCACCGACGTCCCGCTCTACACCGTCTACCGGGACGGCGCGGCCGCGGGCACCCGCACCGACCTGCTGGACGTGTGGCGCGAGGACCTCGTGACCTTCACCCTGGGCTGCAGCTTCACCTTCGAGGCGGCCCTGCAGGAGGCCGGGATCCCGGTCGCCCACATCGACCAGGGCGTCAACGTCCCGATGTACCGCACGAACGTCCCGTGCGCACCCGCCGGGCGGCTGTCCGGGCCGCTGGTCGTGTCCATGCGGCCGGTCCCGGCCGACCGGGTGGCGGACGCCGTGCGCATCACCTCGCGCTATCCGGCGGTGCACGGCGCCCCCGTGCACATCGGCGCCCCGCAGGAGCTGGGGATCCGCGACCTCGCCGCGCCGGACTACGGGGACGCCGTGGAGATCCCGGCCGGGCACCTGCCCGTGTTCTGGGCCTGCGGGGTGACGCCCCAGGCGGCGGTGCTCGAGTCCGGGGTGCCGTTCGCCCTCGGGCACGCCCCGGGCCACATGCTGGTCACGGACCTGCCGAACTGGCAGTACCAGGTGCCCTGACCGCGGCCGGCGCGGGACCCTCCAGGACGTCGAGGAGCTGCTTCCGGGAGGCCTCCAGGTAGTCGTGCATCTGCACGGCGGACTCCTCGCGCCGGCCCTGCTCGAAGAGCTCGAGGATCCGTGCGTTGCGCTCGATCCAGGGGGCGTGGAAGGACGGGTCCTGCCGCATGGAGTAGAACACGAGCCGCGCCTCCGCGAGGGTCCGGGACATCAGCTCGTTCTGGCGCACCGAGCCGGCCAGTTCCACGACGCCGCGGTGGAACCGCTGGTTCGCGTCGGCCATGCCCGGGACGTCCTGGCGGCGGCGGGCGGCGCGGCCGTCCTCGACGGCCGCGTGCAGGCCCGGCTGCGGGACCGGGTCCGACCAGCGCAGCGCCGAGGTCTCCAGCGCGAGGCGCACCCGGTGGATCTCCCGCACGTCGTCCGCGCCGGGCCGGGCCACCGAGACGCCGCGGTTGGGGACCCGGACCAGCAGGTTCTCCCCGACCAGGATCGTGAAGGCCTCGCGCAGGGTGTTGCGGGAGACCCGCAGCGCCTCGCTGACCCGGGCCTCCGAGAGCCGGGTCCCGGGCGGCAGCCGGCCGGCGACGACGCCCTGGCGCAGGACGTCCACGGCCCACGGGATGGCCTCCCCCTGCGGGGCGGGCCCGGCCTGCGCGACGGCCGTCATCAGGAACGCGTTCTCCACGGTGTTCATCAATCCACCATCCTGGCATCCGGCGGGACCTGAACCCGCGACGGCACCCTGGTGGCGGGCCCGGGCCGTCCTCTAGGCTTCCAGCACATCCGTCCCACACCCTGGAGGCTTCGATGCAGAAGACCGGTGCAGCACTGGCCACGGCCGCCGTCCTGACAGTGACCGCGTGCGGAGGTGGGGAGTCCGGCGGAGGAGCGGCCGGGGACGGCGAGCTGACGACGGTCAGCATCGGCGTCATCGCGAGCACCGATGTGGCGCCCCTCTACCTGGGGATCGAGCAGGGCTTCTTCGAGGAGGAGGGGCTGGAGCTCGACATCACCCAGGCCCAGGGCGGGGCGGCCATCGTCCCGTCCGTGGTCAGCGGGGAGCTGGACTTCGGCTTCAGCAACGTGACGTCGCTGATCGTGGCCCGGTCCCAGGGGCTGCCGCTGCAGATCATCGCCAACGCCAACAACTCCACCGGGGTCCAGGGCGAGGACTTCGCCGACGTCCTGGTGCGCGAGGACAGCGAGATCCAGGACGCGGCGGACCTGGAGGGCAGGACCGTCGGCGTCAACACCCTGAACAACATCAGCGACACCACCATCCGCGCGGCCATCGAGGCGCAGGGCGGCGATCCCGGGAACGTCGAGTTCGTCGAGATCCCGCTGCCCGACATGCCGGCGGCCCTGGACCGGGGCGAGGTGGACGCGATCGGGTCGATCGAGCCCTTCCGGACCATCGCGATGCAGGACGGCGCGCGCTCGGCCGTGTCCAACTACGCGTTCCCGATCGAGGACCTGACGGTGGCCGTGTACTTCACCACCGACGACGTGGTGGCCGAGGACCCCGAGATGGTGGAGTCCTTCCAGGCGGCCATCGAGAGGTCCCTCGAGTTCGCGCAGGACAACCCCGACGAGGTGCGCGCCGTCCTGCCCAGCTACACGCAGCTCGACGAGGAGCTGATCGACCAGCTCGTCCTGCCGTCCTACCCCACCGAGGTGAACCGGGAGTCCGTGCAGGAGCTCGCGGACCTCGCCGTGCAGCACGGTCTCATCGAGGAGACACCCGACCTCAACGAGCTGCTTCCGGAGTGACCGGCGGCCGGGGGACCGGCGGCTGAGCCCGCTCAGGAGAGCCGGGCGAGCACCTGGTCGGCGTCCACCGCGTCGCCGGGACCCACCACGAGCTCGCGGACCGTTCCCGCCCGCGGGGCGGACACCCGGGTCTCGGTCTTCATGGCCTCCAGCACGGCGACGTCCTGGCCCGCCTCCACCTCGTCCTGCTCGGACACCAGCCAGGAGACCAGCGTCCCCGCGAAGGGCGCGGTGACGGCGCCGTCGTCGGCGGGGACCGCTCCCGCCGGGGACGCGTCCCCGGCGGGAGCGGAGCTCAGGGCCGCGGCGAGGGCGTCGGGGATCCCGATGCTCACGCGCCGCCCGTCCACGTCCACGGTGAAGCGGGTGCGGCCCTGCTCGTCCGCGCGGGCGTACTCGGCGTCCGGGGCGAGCCGGTCGGCGAACTCCTCCTCGATCCACGTGGTCCACACCCCGAGCTCCTCGTCCCCCGCGAAGGCGGGGGCGTCCAGCACGGCGCGGTGGAACGGGACCGTGGTGGCCACGCCGTGCACCTGCAGCTCGCGCAGGGCGGTGCGGGCCCGCACGAGCGCCTGCGCGCGGGTGGGGGCGCTGACGACGAGCTTGAGCAGGAGCGAGTCGAAGGTCGTGGCCACCCGGGTGCCGCGGCGCACCCCCGAGTCGACGCGCACCCCCGGGCCGGTGGGGGTGTCGACGGCCTCGACCGTGCCGCCGGAGGGCAGGAAGCCGCGGCCGGGGTCCTCGGCGTTGATCCGGAACTCGAACGCGTGCCCGCGCGCGGGCGGGGTCTCGAGCACCGGCAGGGGGTCCCCGGCGGCCACGGTCAGCTGGGCGCGGACCAGGTCCACGCCGTAGACCTCCTCGGTGATCGGGTGCTCCACCTGCAGCCGGGTGTTGACCTCCAGGAAGGAGATCAGCCCGTCCTGGGCCACGAGGAACTCGGCCGTGCCCACCCCCACGTACCCGGCCTCCCGGAAGATGCCCTCGGCGGCCGCGGCGATCCGTTCGCGCTGGACGTCCGTGAGGAAGGGCGCGGGGGCCTCCTCGACGAGCTTCTGGTGGCGCCGCTGCAGGGAGCAGTCCCGGGTGCCGAGCACGACGACGTGACCGTGGGCGTCGGCCACGACCTGCGCCTCCACGTGCCGCGGGCGGTCCAGGAAGCGCTCCACGAAGCACTCGCCGCGGCCGAACGCGCTCTGCGCCTCGCGGGCGGCGGAGAGGAAGGCGTCCTCGACCTGGTCCAGCTCCCGGACCACGCGCATGCCGCGGCCCCCGCCGCCGTGGGCGGCCTTCACGATCACCGGCAGGCCGTGCTCCTGGGCGAACGCGCGGGCGTCCTCCGGGGACTCGACCGGTCCGTCGCTGCCGGGCACGAGCGGGGCGCCGGCGCGCCGGGCGATCTCGCGGGCGGCGACCTTGTCCCCCAGCAGCACGATCGTCTCCGGGGAGGGGCCGATCCAGGTGAGGCCGGCCTCGATCACGGCCCGGGCGAAGCCGGCGTTCTCGGAGAGGAACCCGTAGCCCGGGTGCACGGCGTCGGCGTCGCACCGGAGCGCGATCGCGAGGACCTCGTCCCCGTCCAGGTAGGTCTCGGTGGCCGAGGTGCCCTCCAGGGCGTACGCCTCGTCGGCCAGCAGGACGTGCGGGGCGTCGGCGTCGGGGTCGGCGTAGACGGCCACGGACTCGAGGCCGGCCTCGGCGCAGGCGTGGACGACGCGGACGGCGATCTCCCCGCGGTTGGCGATCAGGATCTTGCGCACGGTGCTACTCCTGGGACGTGTCGGTCGAGGTCTCGGTGGTGGAGTTCTCGGGGGTGGAGGTCTCGGCGGTGGAACTCTCGGTGGTGGTGCTGACGGGGCCCGGCGGCTCGGCGGTGCCGCCGACTGGATCCTCGGGGGACGGTGCGCCGAGCTCGGGCGCCGGCGCCCGCACGAAGCGCAGCCGGCCGCCCGGGCGCAGCTGGGCGAGGACGGGGAGGTCCTGCGGGTGCACCACGCCGAGCACGGGATAGCCGCCGGTGGTGGGCGCGTCCTGCAGCAGGACCACCGGCAGGCCCGAGGGCGGGACCTGGACGCAGCCGGGCACGGTCCCCTCGCTGGGCAGCTCGTCCGTGCGCGCCCGCTCCAGCGGTTCGCCCGCCAGCCGGGCGCCCACACGGTCGGAGGAGGTGGCGAGCTCCCACTCCTGTTCGAAGAACGACGCCACGGCGGCGGGGGCGAACCAGTCGTCGCGGGGGCCCGGGACCACGCGGACGGAGGACACCGCGGGCGGGCCGGGCACCGGCACGGGGGGCCGGACGGCCGTGCCCGGGTCCGGCCCGACCGGAAGGGCGTCGCCGGCGGCGAGCGGAGCCGGGCCCAGCCCCGCGAGGGTGTCCGCGGAGCGGCTGCCCAGCACCGGCGGGACCGCGACGCCGCCCCGCACGCCCACGTAGGCCCGCGCCCCGGCCGTCACGGCGCCGACGACCAGCCGTTCGCCGTCGCGCAGGGCGAAGGGGGTGCCGAGCGGGGGGCGCCACGGGGCCGGGCCCGTGACCGTCAGCGCCGCCCGCGCGCCGGTGACGGCCAGGACGTGCTCGCCGTGGGCGGTCAGCTCGAGACCGCCGAGCAGGTTCTCCAGCACCGCGGCCCCCGGGTCGTTGCCCACGAGCCGGTTGGCCGAGGCGGCGGCGGCAGCGTCCAGCGCGCCCGAGGGGGAGACGCCCAGCGCGGCGGAGCCCGGGCGGCCGCCGTCCTGGACGAGCGTCTGCAGCCCGGGGGCCCCGACCGCCAGGTGCGGTCCCCGCACCGGTGCGGGCCCAGCGGTGCCCGGGGCGATCTCCGCGAGCTCGCGCACGGGCCGGTAGCGCACCCGGTCCCCGGGGCGCAGCAGGGCCGGGTCGTCGCGGTCGAGGTCGAACATCCGGGCCGCCGTGCGCCCGATGAGCTGCCAGCCGCCGGGGGAGCTGCGCGGGTAGACGGCGGAGAACCGGCCCGCCAGCGCCACCGACCCGGTGGGGACGGTGGTGCGCGGCGTGTCCCGGCGCGGGACGTCGAGGCCGTCCTCGGCGTCGCCCACGCAGTAGAAGAAGCCGGGCGCGAAGCCGGCGAAGGCGGCCGTCCACGTCTGCTCGGAGTGGGCGCGGACCACCCCGTCCGCGCCGAGGCCCGTGAGCTCGCCGACCGCCGCGAGGTCCTCCCCGTCGTAGACGACGTCGATGGTCACGGTGCGGGCCTCGCCCGTCCCGGCGCTCCCGCGCGGGGCGGCGCGGGCGGCGCGGACGATGTCCCGCAGCGCCGCGGTGGTGCTCGCCCGCACCACCACGGTCTCCGCACCGGCCACGCAGTCCACGAGCCCGGGCAGGTCCGCGCCGGCGAGACGGGCGTGCACCGCCACGGCGTCGTGCAGGTCGGCGCACTCGACCAGCGCCGCGCGCGGGCCGAGCGGCCGGACCCGGCGGGGCACGCCGGGGGCCGGCGCGCTCACAGGAAGCTGCCGACGCGCAGGCCGGCCTCCTCGAGGGCGTGGCGCACGCGCCCGGCGATGGCCAGTGCCCCCGGGGTGTCCCCGTGCACGCAGATGCTCTGGGCGTCCACCGCCACGAGGGAGCCGTCGACGGCCTCGACGACGCCCTCGACGGCCATCCGCACCACGCGGGCGGCGATCTCCTCGGCGTCGTGCAGGACGGCCCCGGACTCGGTGCGGGGCACGAGCGTGGCCTGCGGCGTGTAGCCGCGGTCGGCGAAGGCCTCACGGACCGTGCGCAGCCCGGCCGCCCGCGCCTGCCGCTCGATCTCGGAGCCGGGCAGCACGAGGAGGGGCAGGGCGTCGTCGACGTCGCGCACGGCGTCCACGACCGCGCCCGCGTGCTCCTCGTGGTGGACGATCGCGTTGTACAGGGCGCCGTGGGGTTTGACGTAGCTCACCCGGGTGCCCGAGGCGCGGGCCAGGGCCTGGAGGGCGCCGATCTGGTACACCAGCTGGTCGGTCAGCTCCGCCCGGGGCACGGCGATGAACCGGCGGCCG
This sequence comes from uncultured Kocuria sp., assembly GCF_947500125.1. Taxonomy (GTDB): domain Bacteria; phylum Actinomycetota; class Actinomycetes; order Actinomycetales; family Micrococcaceae; genus Kocuria. The sequence continues at coordinate 65,116 of NZ_CANMRA010000009.1, forward strand.
AAGCCCTTCAGGTCGTCGTAGGAGACCTGGGCGCCCACGGCCACGCCCTGCTCGGCGGCCACGGTGCAGGTCCGGCGGGCGACCGTCGGGTCCCCCGCGTGGAAGCCGCAGGCCACGTTGGCGCTGCTGACCACGTGGAGGACGGCCTCGTCGCCCTCCATGGCCCAGGCGCTGAGCGACTCGCCGCAGTCCGCGTTGAGATCGATGTCGGAGGGGGGCATGCTGTGCTCCTTGTCACGTCGGTCCCTCCAGCATGCCCTGTCCGCCAGGATTGTTCAACAATATTTTCCGTCGGGATCGGACTCCGTCCCACCGGTGGACGCCAGGTCCTGCCCGCCGTATGTTGGCCCGCACGAGGGTGCAGCGGGGCCACGGGCAGCACGGTGGGCCCGCGCCGCCCGTCCGCCTCCACCGATGGGACAGCGCATGAGCGACAGGACCCCCCGCACCACGCACGACTCCCCGGGACGCTCCGGCTCCGTCCTGGAGCACCTGAGCGAGTCGACCGTGCTCCTGGACGTCCACGGCGCGGACCGGGACGGCGTCATCCGGCAGCTCGCCGAGCTCGGTGCGCACACGGGGCGGGCCTACGACGCGGACGAGACCGTCGCCGCGGCCCTGGCCCGGGAGGAGGAGGGGTCCACCGGGGTGGGCAACGGCGTGGCCCTGCCGCACGCCGAGTCCGCCGGGGCCGAGCGGCCGATGGTCGCGTTCGCCCGCAGCACGGACGGCGTGGAGTGGAACTCGCTGGACGGCGAGCCCGTCCATCTCGTCTTCCTGATCTCCCTGCCCGGGGACCGGTCCGGGGGCGAGCACCTGGAGCTGCTGGCGGAGCTCTCCGAGGCCCTGGCCGAGGAGTCCTGCCGGCAGGCCCTCCTCGACGCCGGGAGCGCGTCCGAGGTGCTGGCCGTGCTGAGGGACGCGATGGGCTGATCGGTCAGTGCCGGAAGCGCCACTCCGTGCGGGAGTGGTAGGTCTCGCCGGGGCGCAGGACCGGGTCGGAGAGCTCGGAGAGCTCGGGGCGGTTGGGGGAGTCGGGGTGTCGCTGGGGCTCGAGGGCCACGCCGTCGCCCTGGCGGTACCGGCGCCCCGAGCTGCCGGCGCCGGTGCCGTCCAGGGAGTTGCCCGTGTAGACCTGCAGGGCGGGCTGGTCCGTGCGCAGCTCCACGGACCGCCCGCTCGCCGGGTGCTCCAGCAGCGCCGCCCGGCGCAGGCCCGTCCCCCGCAGGTGGAAGGAGTGGTCGATCCCGCGCACGGCGATCGTCTGCGGGTGCTCCGCCCGCACGCGGTCCCCGATCCGGGCCGGCGCCGTGAGGTCGAACGGTGTCCCGGCCACGTCCGCGAGGCCGCCCAGCGGCAGGGAGCCCGGGCCCACGGGGAGGTACCGGTCGGCCTCGACGGTCAGCCGGTGGTCGTCGATCGTTCCGGATCCCTCGCCGGCGAGGTTGAGGTAGAGGTGGCTGGCGGGTCCGACCACCGTGGGGGCGTCGGTGCGGGCCTCCAGGTCCAGGGTCACTACGTCGTCCTCGACGGCGTACCGGGCCCGGAGGACCACCTCGCCGGGAAACCCCTGGTCGCCGTCGGGGCTGACCAGCTCCAGCACCAGGACGTCGCGGCCCCTGGACACCGTCCGCCAGATTCTGCGGTGGAAGCCGTCGGGTCCCCCGTGCAGGGTGTTGCCGCCCTCGTTGGCCGCCAGCTGCACGAGCTCGTCGTCGAGGGGGAAGCAGGCGCCGCCGATGCGGTTGGCGTAGCGGCCCACGACCGAGCCGAGGAACGCGTCCGCGTGCTCGGCGTAGCCGGCGGCGTCCGGGTGGCCCAGGGCGACGTTCGTCGTGCCACCGGATCCGTCGGGCACGTGCAGGGCCTGCACGGTGGCGCCGAGGTCGAGCACGCGCAGGCGCAGCCCGCCCGGGGCGCACAGGGTGTGCACGGTGACCTCCCGGCCGTCGGGCAGCGTCCCGAAGGACCGCGGGGCGGTCTCACCGCCCACGGTGGGCACCGGCCGGGGGCTGGGACCAGTCGGCGGTCCGGTCCCGCAGGGTGCGGTAGGCCTCCAGGACCTCGGGCGTCGGCTCCGCCTCGTACTCCTGGGCGCCGGCGAGCGCCCAGGCCGGGGGCTCCGCGTCGCCCGAGAGGGCCCATGCGGCCTGCCGGGCGGCGCCGAGGGCCACGTACTCCCCCGGGGCGGGCACGAGCACGGGCCGGCCCAGCACGGCCGGGGCGAGCCGGCGCACCGCCTCGGACTGCGCGCCGCCGCCGATCAGGAGGATCCGTTCCGCGGCGGTGCCGGTGGCCCGCTCGAGCGCGGCCACGCCGTCGGCGAGGGAGCAGAGCAGGCCCTCCACGCAGGCCCGCGCGATGTCCTCCCGGCCGGTGCCCGACGACATCCCGTGGAGAGTGCCGCGGGCCTCGGGCCGGTTGGGCGTGCGCTCCCCGTCGAGGTACGGGAGCAGTGTGACACCGCCCGCCCCGGGACGTCCCGCGAGGGCGAGATCGGCGAGCCCGGCGTGGTCGACGCCCAGCACGCGGGCCCCGAACTCCAGGACCCGGGCGGCGTTGAGGGTCGTGGCCATGGGCAGGTACCGGCCGGTGGCGTCGGCGAAACCGGTCACGAGCCCGCTGGGGTCCGCGGTGCGGGCCTCCGAGACCATGGCCGCGACCCCGGAGGTGCCGATCGACAGGGACACGTCCCCGGGACCGAGCGCGAGGCCCAGCGCGGCGGCCATGTTGTCGCCGGTGCCGGCCGCGAGCACCGCCCCCGCGCTCGTGCGGCCCATGACCTGGTTCGGGGCCGCGGCCACGTGCGGGAGCTCCAGGTCGTGACCGAGCGCCTGCGCCACGAGGGCGTGGTTCCACGCGCCGGTGCGGGTGGAGAAGTAGCCGGTGCCGGAGGCGTCGCCGCGGTCGGTGAAGAAGGACGCCCTGTCGGCGCCCAGGTGCCACGACAGGTAGTCGTGGGGCAGCAGCACCCGGTGGGTGCGGGCGGCGTGCTGCGGCTCATGCTGCGCCATCCAGCGCAGCTTGGTGGACGTCATGGAGGCGACCAGCACGCTGCCCAGCTCCTCGGCGCAGGCGGCCGGGCCGCCCATCTCCTCGACGAGCTCTCGTGCCTGGGGCGCCGAGCGGGTGTCGTTCCACAGGAGGGCGTCGCGCACCACGGCGTCGTGCTCGTCGAGCGCGACCATCCCGTGCTGCTGACCTCCCACGGACACGGCGGCGGCCTCGTCGAGGAAGGGGCCGGCGGCGTCGTCGAGCGCGGCGAGCCAGGCCCGCGGATCCACCTCGGTCCCGTCGGGATGGGGGGCGCGGCGCTGCGCGAGCACCTCGCCGGTGCCGGCGTCGACGAGGAGCGCCTTGGTGGACTGGGTGGAGGAGTCGATGCCCAGGACGGTCGTGCGTGCCATGAAGAACCTCGGTGCGGGGTCGGGGCGGGTCGGCGGGAAGGCCGCGGGACGCCCGGCCCGGCGCAGGGGGGACGTGCGCCGGGCCGGGCCGGGGCGGGGTCCGGCGCCCCGGATCGGGGGCGGGCGCCGGACCCCGGGTGCGTCAGCCGCGGGCGCCCATGAGGTGCTCGACGGCGAGCTGGTGCAGGCGCACGAAGCCGTAGTTGCGCTCCGAGGGCCCGGTCAGGTCGAGGTCCTCGTAGGCGCTGCGGTCGGCCAGGAAGGCCTGCAGGTCCTCGCCCTCCGCGAGGGTCGGCTCGGCGAGCTCGAGGACGCCCGACTGCTCCATGGCCTCCTGCACGTCGGGGTCCTGGCGGAAGGCCACGGCCCGCAGCTTCAGGAGCAGGTACATCTGCATGTTCGCCGCCGCCGAGTCCCAGACGCCGTCGACGTGCTCGGTGCGGGAGGGCTTGTAGTCGAAGTGGCGGGCCCCTTGGTAGCCCCCCGGCCGGGACGGGAACCCGTTCTCCAGCAGGTCGACCGTGAAGAAGGCGCTGATCAGGTTGCCGTGGCCGAACACCAGGTCCTGGTCGTACATCGGGCCGTTCTGCCCGTTGAGGTCGATGTGGAACAGCTTCTCGCACCACAGCGCCTCGGCGAGGCCGTGCGTGTAGTTGAGGGTGGCCATCTGCTCGTGCCCGGTCTCCGGGTTCACGCCGACGACGTCCCCGTTGTCGAGCCGGTCGATGAACGCGAGCGCGTGCCCGATGGTGGGCAGGAAGATGTTGCCGCGGGGCTCGTTGGGCTTCGGCTCGATGCCGATGCGCATGTCGTAGCCCTGGGACTTGATGTACCCGGCCACGGTGTCGATGCCCTCGGCGTAGCGGTCCAGGGCGGCGTACAGGTCCTTGGAGGAGTCGTACTCGGTGCCCTCGCGCCCGCCCCACATCACGAAGGTCGTGGCGCCGAGCTCGGCGGCGAGGTCCACGTTGCGCAGCACCTTGCGCAGGCCGTAGCGCCGGACCCGCCGGTCGTTGGACGTGAACGCGCCGTCCTTGAAGATCGGCTCCGCGAAGGTGTCGGTGGTGACCATCTCGCAGACCATGCCGGTCTCGTCGATGGTCTGCTTGAGCTGTCCGATCAGCTTCTCGCGCTGCGCCTCGGACGCGTCGAAGGGGATCAGGTCGTTGTCGTGGAAGGTGAAGCCCCAGGCGCCGAGCTCCTTCAGCTTCCGCACGGACGCGAGGGGGTCCAGGTCCGGCCGGGAGGCGGTGCCGAACTGGTCGCGGGCCGCCCAGCCGACGGTCCAGAGGCCGAAGGAGAACTTGTCGGCGGGGGACGGGGCGAGCGTGCTGGCGAGGGAGGTCGCGGGGGACGCGGTAGGCATCGGAAGTTCCTTTCCCAATAGGTTAGTTACCGTTACTTACTTTACGGGCCGGAGTACCGTGGGGGAAGACCGGCGGAGGACTTTCTGTTCCGCCGGTCGGCCGGGGTCCGTGCCGGACCCGGTCCCGCCGGCACCAGAGGAGAGCCGTCCGTGCAGTCGAGCCATCTGCGGGAGCACAACCTCTCCGCCGTGCTCCGCGCCGTCGCCGGGGCGCAGAATCCGGTCTCCCGGGCCGCGCTCGCGAAGCTCACGGGTCTCACGAAGCCCACCGTCTCCAAGCTGGTGCAGGAGCTGCTCGAGTCGGAACTCCTCGTCGAGGGGCGGCAGGCGGCCGCCCGGGTCTCCGGCCGGCCGATGATCCCCCTGACCGTGGCCCGGGGGACCGTGCTGGGCGTGGGCCTGGAGATCGCCGCCGACCACCTCGCGTGCCTCGTCACCGATCTCGGTGGTCGCGTCCTCCACGAGGAGGCCCGGTTCGGGGCCTTCGCGGGGGCGTCCGTGGACGAGGTCGCCGCCGTGCTGGCCGGCCTGCTCGACGCCGCCCTGTCCCCCCGCCGGGACGTGCCCCTGGCCGGTGTCTGCGTCTCGGTCCCCGGGAGGCTCTCCACGGACCGCGCCACCGTGCTCTCCGCCCCCAACCTGGCCTGGCGGGACGTGCCGCTGGTCGAGCGGCTCCGCCGGCTCCCGGAGTTCCGGGGACCGATGCTCACCGCCGGCAACGACAGCATGCTGGCCGCGCGCACGGAGGTCCTGCGCCGGCCCGGCGAGTCCTTCCTCTTCCTCCACGGCCAGACCGGCATCGGCGGCGCCGTGGTCCTGGAGGGGCGCATCCACCGGGGCGAGCACGGCTGGGCGGGGGAGCTGGGCCACGTGACGATCACCCCCGGCGGGGAGCTGTGCCGGTGCGGCCGGCGCGGCTGCCTCGAGGCCTACGCCAGCTACCACGCGCTGCGGGGGCGGACGGGACTGCCGGAGGACGTCCGGATCGAGGACCTCGTGGCGGCCACGGCCGAACGGCTGCAGAGCCGGGCGGCGGTCATGGAGATGATCGGGCGGCCCCTGGGCGTGGTGCTCGCGAACTCCATGAACCTCCTGGACCTGTCGACGGTCGTGCTCTCCGGATACTTCGCCCCCATCGCGACGGAGCTGGAGCCCGTGCTGCGCGAGGTCCTCGAGGCGCACGCGCTCACGGCGGAGGCGGGGCCCGTCGAGATCCAGCGGTCGGCGGCGGACGCCCGTCCCGCCCTGACCGGTGCGGCCGCGACGGCGCTCGAGCCGATCTACGCCTCCCCGGCCCGCTGGATCGACCGGCGCTGAGCCGCCGGCGCTGATCCTCCGGTGCCGATGCTCCGGCGCCGGCGCTCTGCGGCTGATCCCCTCGCCGCCCGGGGGCGACGACGGGGCCCGCTCGCACGAGCGGGCCCCGTCGCGCTCCGGCACTCGGCCGGACGCCCGGCTCAGCGGAACGCGGGGTGGTGCTTCCACGTCGCCGCGCCGCCCGGCTGGGACCGGACCAGGGTCTTCCACGCACCGATCCCTGGTAGACAGGTCACCACCGTGCCGGACGCGACGAACGGTCTGTCCCGGTGGCCCCTTCGACGTCCGAGGAGATCGTCCTGATGAAGAGAACCACGGTGAGCCAGGCCGCCGCCCTCGGTTGCACGAGCTCGTCCGCCCGCCGGCCCCGGGTGGTCGTCGCCGAGGGGGCGACGTCGTGACCGCGCCCGGGTTCCCTGCCGCCGTCCTGTGGGACTTCGACGGCACGCTCGTGGACACCGAGCCGCTCTGGCTGGAGCTGGAGCGCGAGGAGCTCGAGGCGCTCGGCGGCACGTGGAGCCCCGAGCTCGCGGCCGAGCTCGTCGGGACCACCATGACGGCCACGGCGGGGATCCTGCTGCGCCACGCCGGTCGCCCGGAGCCGTCCCCGGGTGAGGTCGAGGCGGTCGCGGGCCGGCTCGAGCGCGCCATGCACGCGCACCTCGGCGGGGGAGGACTCCGGTGGCAGCCGGGCGTCGAGCGGCTGCTCGGGGAGCTCGGGGCCGCCGGCGTGCCCTCGGCGCTCGTCTCGTCCTCGCCCGCCTCGCTGCTCCGTGCCGCCGTGCGCGCCCTGCCCCCCGGGGTCTTCTCCGCCGTGGTCGCCGGCGACCACGGGCACCGGCCCAAGCCGCACCCGGCCCCGTACCTGGCGGCGTGCGAGCTGCTGGGCGTGTCGGCCGCGGACTGCGTCGTCGTGGAGGACTCGCCCACGGGGGCCGCCGCGGGGACCGCGGCCGGGGCGTGGGTCGTCGCGGTCCGCGGCGTCATACCCGTGGAACACGCCACCCGGCGCCTCGTCGTGGATAGCCTGGAGACCATCGATCTCCCGCTCCTGCGGAGCCTGCCGCGCACCGGCCCCGCCCCGCGGTCCGGGCACCGCCCACCACGTCGATCGGAACAGACATGAGCGACTCGCAGCGGATCCTCGCCATCACCGCGTGCCCCACCGGCATCGCGCACACCTTCATGGCCGCCGAGAACCTCGAGCAGGCCGCGGCACGGCTCGGCCACGAGATCAAGGTGGAGACCCACGGCTCGATCGGGGTCGAGAACGCCCTCACGGCCGAGGACATCGACCGGGCCGACGCCGTGGTCGTCGCCGCCGACAAGCAGGTGGACCTCTCCCGCTTCGCCGGCAAGCGGGTGGTCACCGCTCCCGTGGCCGACGGGATCCGCCGGCCCGAGGAGCTGATCCGCGAGGCGCTCGCCGCGACGCCCCGGGCCGACGCCCCGCGCCAGGAGACCCGGGAGGACGCCGGCACCGGCTTCGGTGCGACCGTCTACAAGGCGCTCATGAACGGTGTCTCGCACATGATCCCGTTCGTGGTGGCCGGAGGTCTGCTCCTGGCCGTCTCGCTGTCCCTCGGCGGCACCCCGACCCCCGAGGGCCTGGTCATCCCCGAGGACAGCTTCTGGTACGTGATCAGCCAGGTCGGCGTGCTCGCGTTCACGCTGATGGTCCCGGTCCTGTCCGGCTACATCGCCTACGCGATCGCGGACCGGCCCGGGCTCGCCCCCGGGATGATCGGCGGGTTCATCGCCAACACGGGAGCGCTGTACGGGTCCGAGTCCGGGGCCGGCTTCATCGGCGCGATCGTGACCGGCTTCCTGGCCGGCTACGTGGCGCTGGCGATCAAGAAGATCCCCGTGCACCGCTACATCGCCCCGATCTGGCCCATCATCGTCATCCCGGTGCTGACCACCCTGGTGGTCGCCCTGCTGTTCGTCTATGTCCTCGGCGCCCCGATCGCCGGGGCGTTCGCCGCGCTCACGGCCTTCCTCGCCGGGCTCGAGGGCGGCAGCGTCATCCTGCTCGGCGCCGTCCTCGGCGCGATGATCGCCTTCGACATGGGCGGGCCCGTCAACAAGACCGCGTTCCTGTTCGGCGGCGGGCTCATCGCGGCCGGCAACGCCGCCCCGATGGGCATGGTCGCCGCGGCCATCGCCGTCCCGCCCCTGGGCATGGGGCTGGCCACGCTCCTGCGCCGCCGCTACTTCACCGCCCAGGAGCGCGAGTCCGGGATTGCGGCCCTGTTCATGGGCTTCTTCGGCATCACGGAGGGGGCCATCCCCTTCGCGGCCGCCCGCCCGCTGCAGGTCATCCCGGCGAACATGCTCGGCGGCACCGTCGCCGGGGCCGTCGCGGCGGTGCTGGCCGTCGAGGACAACGTCATGCACGGCGGCCCGATCGTCGCCGTCCTGGGCGCCGTCGAGAACGTGGCCGGGTTCTTCGTGGCCATCGGGATCGGCCTGCTCGTGACGGCCCTGACGGCCCTGTTCCTGCTCGGGCTGAGCGCGCGCCGGAACGGGACGGACGGCGCCGCGCCGGACGGCGACACCGAGGGCCGCGGCGGGAGCGCCGGGGCGGAGAGCGACCGGACCGGCACCGGGGAGCGCGAGCCCGTGGCGGTCGGGGCGGCGGGGGGCTCCACCGCGGCGGCGTCGGCCTCCGCGCCGTCCCCCGGGCTGTCGGGCGCCGCGCCCGCCGCCCGTGCCGGGCAGCGGCGCACCGGCTCCGTCCTCGACCACCTGAGCGAGGACACCGTGCTGCTCGACGTCGACGGCGCGGGCCGCGACGACGTCGTCCGCCGGCTCGTGGAGCTCGGCGCCGCCACGGGGCAGGTGCGGGACGTGGACGCCGTCGTCGCCGCGGCCCTGGCCCGGGAGGGGCAGGGCACCACCGGGGTGGGGCAGGGCATCGCGATCCCGCACGCCAAGTCCGCCGAGGTGGCCGCGCCCCTGATCGCGTTCGCCCGCAGCGACGAGGGCGTGGAGTGGGAGGCCATGGACGGCGCGCCCGTCCACCTGGTCTTCCTCATCGCGGTGCCGCAGGAGCAGGCCGGGGACGAGCACCTGAAGATCCTGGCCACCCTGTCCCGGGCGCTGACGAAGACCGAGTTCCGGAACTCCCTGCTCGAGGCGCGGAGCAGGTCCGAGGTGATCCGGGTCCTGGAGGACCGGCTGGGCTGAGCGCTCACTCCTCGCGGATGAAGCGGGCCCTGCCGGCCTGCCAGCCGAAGACCGCCGCGAGCGCGCCGACCACGGCGAACATGACGCCCGCCGCGGCGAAGCCCCCGGTCCAGTGCAGCAGCTGCCCCACCAGGAAGGTGCCGGAGGAGCCCAGGCCGTAGCCGACGCCCTGCATCATGCCCGAGAGCCGGACCGCCATGTGGCTGCTGCGGGTGCGCAGGGCGATCATCGTCAGGGCCACGGCGGTGAGGCTGCCCTGGCCCAGCCCGAGCAGCCCGGTCCAGATCCAGATCAGCTGGGTCGGTCCGAAGATGGAGAGCACGAAGCCGCCGCCGGCCATCAGGGCCACCGCGGCGTTGAGCACCCGCTGGTCGGCCAGCCGTGCGGCCAGGACCGGGGCGAAGAGCGAGCCCGTCATCTGCAGCAGGATGGACACCGCCACGATCAGCCCGGCGGTGGCCCCGTCGATCCCGCGGTCCCGCAGGATGGGGGCGAGCCAGGCGAAGACGCTGAAGGACATCATCGCCTGGAAGACCATGAACAGGGTGATCTGCCAGGCCACCGGCGAGCGCCACGGGCCGGGCCCGCCGGTGTCGGGCTGCGGGGGGCCGGACGTGCGGTGGCGGACCGCCACCGGGACGAGCAGGGCCACGACGACCGCCGCGGGGGCCGCCCACACCGCCAGGGACCCCCGCCAGGAGTCCGTCGCCTGGAACACCGGGTAGGTGAGGCCCGCGCCGAGGGCGGCGGAGGCGCAGATCGCGGTGGTGTAGAGCCCGCTCATCAGGCCGATGCGGTGGGCGAAGTCCCGCTTCACGATAGAGGGCAGCAGCACGTTGCCCAGGGCGATCGCCGCGCCGCACGCGACCGTCCCCGCGAGCAGCAGCGGCAGGGCGCTCGCGCCGGGCAGGGGGAGACCGCGGGCCAGCAGGCCCAGGGTCAGGACCACCATGGCGCCCAGCAGCACGTTCTCCGGCCCGAACCGCCGGGCCAGGCGCGGCGCGAACGGCGCGAAGACGCCGAGCAGCGTCACGGGGGCCGTGGTCAGCACGGTGACCGCCCACCCGGGGAGGCCGGCGGCCGCGGTGATCTCCGGGAGGATCGCGGAGAAGCTGGAGAAGACGGTGCGCAGGTTCAGGCCCACCAGGACCACGCACACGGCGAGGTAGACCAGCGCCCTGCGGGACGTCGGGGCCGTCGTCGGATCGGCGTGCGGGCTCGGCACGGGGGGTCTCCTCAGGGCTCGGGGCGCGGGCCGGGGAACGGCGACGCCGACCGACCGTGAGCTGCGCGGGACCACAGTACTCCGCGGGCAGCAGGTCCTCCGTCCGCCGCGCGCCGTGCCCGGTCGGACGGTGACGGACGGGCCGGTGGCCGGGCCGGCGGACGAGGCGAGCTGGTCTCCGCACCGGGAGATGCCTGCCGGGTCGCGTCCCGCTCCCGCCCCGGCGCCGGGGCGCCCTCGCGAAGCGGGGCAAGCTCTGGACGCAAACACTCTGTACATAGTTATTGTGACCTGCGACACTGGCGGCGAGACCGTGTACACCCCACGCCGCGGGGCGGGCCCCCGGGCACGCGCCGTGGAAAGGAAGTGGATCGATGCCGATCGACACGCCCGACGCCGGACCGGCCGCCGCCCTGCTGCGGGACTTCTCCCTCGAGATGACGGGCAAGGACGTGCCGGCGCTGGAGGAGGCCGCCGCCGTGGTGCCGGCGGGGACCCGGATCAACGTGACCTTCCTCGGCAACGAGGACCTGACCATGCGGGTGGCCGCGGCCAGGGCGGTCCGGGAGCACGGGTTCGTCCCCGTGCCCCACCTCTCGGCGCGGCGGCTGCGCTCCCAGGACGAGCTCGAGGAGTTCCTCGCGGCGCTCGCGGAGGTCGGCGCCGCCGAGCACGTCTTCGTGGTCGGCGGGGACCCCGAGACCCCGGAGGGCCCGTACGAGGACTCCCTGTCCGTCATCCGCACCGGGGTGCTCCAGCGGCACGGGGTCCGCGGCGTGGGCGTCAGCGGCTACCCGGAGGGCCACCCCGACATCGACGACGACACCCTCTGGTCGGCCCTGACCGACAAGACGGCCGCGATCCGCGACCAGGGCCTCGAGCCCGAGGTCATCACCCAGTTCGGCTTCGACAAGGACCCGGTCCTGGAGTGGCTGGCCGAGGTGCGCCGCCGGGGCATCGACGCCCCCGTGCGGATCGGGGTGCCCGGGCCGGCGGGCGTCAAGCGCCTGCTCGGCTACGCGCGCCGCTTCGGCGTGGGCACCTCGGCCGGCATCGTGCAGAAGTACGGTTTCTCCCTGACGAACCTGCTGGGCACCGCGGGCCCGGACCGCTTCCTGCGCGACCTCGCCGCCGGTCACGACCCCGCCGTGCACGGTCAGGTGCTGCTGCACTTCTACACCTTCGGGGGGCTGCGGACCACGGCCGAGTGGGTCCGCGCGTTCGGCACGGGCGGGCGGACCCCGTGAGCGCCGCCCGCCCGTCGATGCTCCGCCCGGACCACGCCAGCCTCGTGGTGCACGGCCGGGACCAGCCGGGGATCGTCGCCGTCGTCACCTCGGTGCTCGCCCGGCACGGGGCGAACATCGTGGCCCTCGACCAGCACTCGGACGACCCCGAGGGCGGGGCCTTCTTCCAGCGCACGGTCTTCCACCTGCCCGGCTACCCGGCGCTGCGCCCCGCGCTCGAGCAGGACCTCGGCGCCGCGCTCGCGGACGGCTTCGAGCTGCAGTGGCGGTTCACGGACCTCTCGGTGCCGCGGCGGGTCGCGATCTTCGCCTCGAAGTCCGACCACTGCCTGCTGGACCTCATCTGGCGCCAGCGCCGGGGCGAGCTGCCCATGACGATCTCCATGGTCGTCTCCAACCACCCCGACATGGCCGAGGACGTCCGCGGCTTCGGCATCCCGTTCTTCCACGTCCCCACCCGGGACAAGGCGGCCGCCGAGGCGGAGCACCTGCGCCTGCTGCAGGGCAACGTCGACCTCGTGGTCCTCGCGCGCTACATGCAGATCCTCTCCTCCCCGTTCCTCGAGGCCGTGGGCGTCCCGGTGATCAACATCCACCACTCGTTCCTGCCGGCCTTCATCGGGGCCGAGCCCTACCGGAAGGCCAAGGAGCGGGGCGTGAAGATCATCGGCGCCACCGCGCACTACGTCACCGAGGACCTCGACGAGGGCCCGATCATCGAGCAGGACGTGGTCCGGGCCTCGCACCGGGACTCCGCCCAGGAGCTCGCCCGGCGCGGCGCGGACGTGGAGCGCCAGGTGCTCTCCCGCGCCGTGCTGTGGCACTGCCAGGACCGCATCATCCGGCACGACCGCCAGACCATCGTGTTCTGATCCCCGTTCCCGCCCCGGCCGCGAGCGCGTCCGGGGCACCACCGCAGAGAAGGAGTTCACCGTGGCACCCCGCACTCTCCAGGACGTCCTCGACGCCTCGAACGGCACCGTCGAACTGCTGCGCAACTCGCAGATCGGCGCGTACGTCTACCCCGTCGTCGCGCCCGAGTTCCACAACTGGCGCAGCGAGCAGAAGGCCTGGCGGGAGACCGCCGTGCTCTACGACCAGTCCCACCACATGGACAACCTGTTCATCCGCGGCAAGGACGCGCTGAGGCTGATCTCGGACACCGCGATCAACAGCACGAAGACGTTCCCCGTGAACAAGGCGAAGCAGTACGTGCCCACCACCCCGGAGGGCCACGTCATCGGCGACGGCATCCTCTTCCACCAGGAGGAGGACGAGTACGTCTACGTGGGCCGCGCCCCGGCCGCCAACTGGCTGCTCTACCACGGCGAGACCGGCGGCTACGACGTCGACATCGAGGTCGACCGCCGCTCGCCGTCCCGCCCGATGGGCAAGCCCGTGGTCCGGAAGTACTGGCGCTTCCAGATCCAGGGCCCCAACGCGTGGCAGATCATCGAGAAGCTCAACGGCGGGCCGCTCGAGCAGCTGAAGTTCTTCACGATGGACCGCATGAGCGTGGGCGGCGCCCAGGTCCGCACCCTGCGCCACGGCATGGCGGGGGAGCCGGGGCTCGAGATCTGGGGCCCGTACGAGTCCTACGACCAGGTCCGGGCCACGATCCTCGAGGTCGGCGCCGAGTTCGGCATCGTCCCCGTCGGCGCCCGCGCGTACCCCTCGAACACCCTGGAGTCGGGCTGGATCCCGTCCCCGCTGCCGGCGATCTACACCGGTGCGGGCACGGCCGGCTACCGGAAGTGGCTCGGGGCGGACAGCTACGAGGCCACCAACGCGCTCGCCGGCAGCTTCGTCTCCGAGAACATCGAGGACTACTACCTCACGCCGTGGGAGCTCGGCTACGGGTCCTTCGTGAAGTTCGACCACGACTTCATCGGCCGCGACGCCCTGGAGCAGGTCGACCCCTCGACCCAGCGCCGGAAGGCGACCCTCGCCTGGAACGCCGAGGACATGACGAAGATCTTCGCCTCCCTCTTCGACACCGAGGGACCGGACTACAAGTACTTCGACCTGCCCCTGGCCAACTACGGCTCGTCCAACTACGACGCGGTGGTCGACGCCGACGGCCGCACCGTGGGCCTGTCCATGTTCACCGGCTACAGCTACAACGAGCGCAAGGGCCTGTCCCTGGCCACCGTCGACCCGAACGTGCCCGAGGGCACGGAGCTCAAGGTGGTCTGGGGCGAGCCCGACGGCGGCAGCCGCAAGACCACCGTGGAGCCGCACGAGCAGCTCGAGGTCCGCGCCGTGGTCAGCCCGGTGCCCTACTCCGAGGTGGTGCGCAAGGACTACCACGGCGGCTGGCGGACCGCCTCGGCCCAGCGCTAGCCGAGGAGCGGCCCGAGGGCGCGCAGCACGGGCCCCGGCTCCCACCGTCCGACGCCGTCGACGGATCCGACGGGGTGCGCGCCCGCCACCGAGTTGGTCACGAACACCTCGGTGGCGCGGGCGAGCTCCTCCCACCGCACCGGGCGCTCGCGCACGTCCGCCCTGGCGGCGCGCAGCGCCGCCAGCACCCGGGCGCGCACCACCCCGGGCAGGATCCGGCCGTCCGCGGGCGGGGTGCGCACGGCACCGTCGACGACGACGAAGACGTTGGCCCGGCCCGTCTCCAGGAGCGTGCCGTCGGCGTCCACGAGCAGCGGGTCGCAGCTGCGGGACCACAGGCCCGGAACCGGCTCGTGGGCCAGCGTCCGGCGGTCCGCCCACTTGTGCCCGCCGAGACCGCCGGGCAGCCGGACGGGGACGAGCCGCCACGGCGGCACCGGCTCCGGCGGGAGGGCCGTGGCCGTGACCGTGACCGTGACGGTGGGCGCGCCCTCCGGGGCGGGGACCGCCGTGATCCGCAGCCGGTGGGGGCCGGGGAGCCCGGAGGCCCGGTCCAGCACCTCGCCGCGGACGCCCGGGGGCAGGGCGGCGCCGCAGCAGGCGAGGCAGCTGGTGCCGAGCCGCTCGAGGTGCGCGTCGAGGTCCACGGGTGCGCCCTCGCGCACGAGCAGCGTGGTGAAGACCCCCTCCCCGCGGATCGGCGGGAGGGCCGGCAGGGCCGGGAGGAGCTCGAGGCCGGTCGCGGGCCGGTGCCCGTCCCAGTCCCGCCGGAGGTCCTCGCCCAGCACGGCGCCGACGGCGTCGAGCAGGGGCACCGCCTTCACGAGCGTCTCGTGCGCCTCGTCCGCGGGGTCGGAGTCGGCCACGATCCCGCCGCCCACCCCGAGCCGGACCCGGCCGCCGGTGAACTCGAAGGTGCGGATCGCCACGTTGAGCACGAGGCCGGCCGGACCCGAGCGGCCGACCGCCCCCGTGTAGACCTCGCGGGCCGCGGGCTCGAGCGCGTTGACGATCTCCATGGCCCGGATCTTGGGCGCGCCAGTGCAGGACCCCGGCGGGAACGTGGCCCGCAGCAGCGCCCCGTCCCCGAGGCCCGGAGGCAGCCGCCCGTGCACGTCCGCCACCAGGTGGTGGACCCCGGTGTGCGGCTCGACGCGGGGCGCCGCCGGGGCCCGCACCGATCCGGGGACGCACGCCCGGGAGAGGTCGTTGCGCATCAGGTCCACGATCATGACGTTCTCCGCCCGGTTCTTCGCCGAGGAGTGCAGCGCCGCAGGGTCGCTCGTGGCCGGTGCGGTGCCCTTGATCGGGGAGGTCAGCACCGTGCGCCCGGTGCGGCGCAGGAACAGCTCCGGGGACAGGCTCGCCACCGCCCCTGCCGGGAGGCGCAGGAAGGCGGCGAAGCGCGGGGACAGGGCCTCGAGACCGGCGCAGAACAGGTCCAGGGGGTCGTCCTCGAAGCCGGCCTCGAGACCGCGGCAGACGTTGGTCTGGAAGACGTCGCCGTCGCGGATGTGGCCCAGCACCGCGGTCACGGCGGCGGCGTGCGCGGCCGCCGAGGCGTCGGCCGTGAAGGGCCCGCACCGGTAGGGGGCCGGTGCGGGCGCCGTGGCCGCCGCCGTCAGGGCCAGCTCCCGCGCGGCCGCCACCCGGGCCGGGTCCGTGCCGGGCAGCCACTCGAGCACCCAGGCGCCGTCCGCGGAGCGGTGGCGCAGGACGTGGTCGTAGTACCCGAGGTGGTGGTCCGGCAGCCGTGCGGGGCGCGGCGGGGCGGCGGGGAGCCGCTCGAGCCGCTGGGCCAGCTGGTAGCCGAGGTAGCCGATCCAGCCGCCGCCGAAGGCGGTGCCGGGGCCGTCCCCCTGGGGGTCGTGCTCCTGCGGATCCCGGGCGTCGAGGGCCGCGAAGGGGTCCTCGTCGGCGCCCAGCACCCGGAGCGGCCGGACGCCGATCACGGTGTCGCCGGCGTGCCAGTCGCCGAACAGCCCCACCAGCCCGGGCTGGTCCCGCAGGGCCCGCAGCATCTGCGCCGGGGACAGGCGGACCCCGGCGAGGAGCTCCTCCCTCGCCATCCCGGCCTCAGCCGTTCCCCGCCGCGGCCGGAGGCGCAGGGGCCGGCACGGAGCTGCCGCTGGGCAGGCGCTCGCCGGAGGAGATGCGCCCGTCGACGATGCGCGCCCGGAGGTCGTCCACGAGGGCGGTGGTGAGGTTGCGGCTCATGAGGACATGATCCCACCCCGCCGGCGGTCTCCCCGGCGGCCAGGAGTCCACGGCGGGGGCGGCGGCGCGCCGTCGTTATCGGTCCGCGATAACCTCCCTTGGCGGGCCGTCCACGGCCCGTGACACTGGCACGGAGAGCCCCCGGCACTGCGGGGCGTCCGCCGAGAAGGGAGCAGGGATGATCTTCATCGTCGTCAAGTTCAAGGTGAAGCCGGACTGGGCCGACCGCTGGGTCGAGTTCTCGAAGGAGTTCACGGAGGCCACCCGCGCGGAGCCGGGCAACCTGTGGTTCGACTGGTCCCGCAGCGTGGAGGACCCGCACGAGTTCGTGCTGGTGGAGGCCTTCGAGGACGACGCCGCGGGCCCGCACGTGAACAGCGACCACTTCCAGAAGTTCACGGCGGAGGCGCCCCAGGCGCTGGTGGAGACCCCGCAGATCATCAGCGAGCAGATCTCGGCCTCGGGCTGGAACCGGATGGGCGAGATCACGGTCGACTGACCGCCCGCCGGCGTGCCGGCGCGCCGGGAGCAGCGCTCCCGGCCTGTTGGCAGGTGCAACCCGGCACGCCAGACTGTGGGGCATGAGCACACGCGACACCGGCATGGCCTCCGTCCAGAAGGCCTTCGCCCTCCTGGACGTGGTCGCGGGGGACCCCCGAGGGGCCACGGCCAAGGACATCAGCACCGAGCTCGGGATGCCGCTGCCCTCGGTCTACCGGCTGCTGCAGACGCTCGTCGCCTCCGAGCACGTGGTGCACCTCCGGGACCAGCGCCGCTACGGCCTGGGCTACAAGCTGCACGCCCTCGACGCCTCGCTGCGCCAGCAGGTCGCCACGCCGGCCACGGTCCGGCGCGCGGTGCGGGAGCTGCACGCGAGCGCCGACGCCGCCGCCTACTTCGCGATCTACCGCGGCGACGCCATCGTGGTGTCGCACGTGGTCGACTCCCCGCGCCGGCCGCGCATCACCCCCCTGGACTTCGGGTTCACGGACGCCGCCCACGCCACGGCCTTCGGCAAGATCCTGCTCTCCCGCATGGGCGACGACGAGGTGGCGGACTACCTCGGCCGCCACGGGATGCGTCCCCTGACGGACCGCACGCGCACCACGCCGGAGGGTCTGGGGCGCGAGCTCGGGCAGGTGCGCGCGGAGGGCGTCGCCGTGGAGCGGGAGGAGTTCGTGCCCGGCGCCTCGTGCCTGGCCGCGCCCGTCGTCGACGCCGCCGGGCGCACCCTGGGCTCCGTGGCCGTGTCCCTGCCGCCCGCCGAGTTCGAGCAGCGGCACCGGTCGATCGCCCCGGTACTGCGGGACGCGGCGGACCGGGTGGGACGGGCCCTGCGCGCGGCGGAGGGCTGCCCGGCCGGGCCCGCGCCCGGCTGAGCAGCCCTCCGCCGCCGCGGCCGTCAGAGGTGCCGGCCCGCCAGCTGCTGCGCGATGTAGTCCGCCTGCCGGGCGGCCAGGGCCACGATCGTCAGCGTCGGGTTCGCCGCCGCGCCGGTCGTGAACAGCGATCCGTCCGAGACGAAGAGGTTCGGCACGTCGTGGGTCTGGCCGAACGCGTTGGTCACCCCGTCCTCGGGCCGCTCGCTCATCCGGGCCGTGCCCATGTTGTGCGTCGACGGGTAGGGCGGGGTGTGGTGCACGGAGGTGGCGCCCACGGACTCGTAGAGCAGGGACGCCTGCTGGTAGCCGTGGTTGCGCATCGCCACGTCGTTCGGGTGGTCGTCGAAGTGCACGTTGGGCACGGGCAGCCCCAGGTGGTCGGTCACGGACGGGTTGAGGGTCACCCGGTTGCTCTCCTGCGGCATGTCCTCGCCCACCACCCACATCCCGGCGGTGTTCTCGTAGCCGTCCAGCAGGGCCGTGAAGTCCGGCCCCCAGGAGCCGGGGTCCACGAAGCTGGCGAGGAAGGCGGGGCCCAGGGAGATCGTCTCCATGTAGTACCCGCCGGCGAAGCCGCGGTCGACGTCGTGCCGGGACTCGTCCGCGACGAGCCCCGCCATCGTCTCGCCCCGGTACATGTGCACCGGCCGGTCGAACTGCGCGTAGACGGAGCCCGTGGTGTGCCGCATGTAGTTGCGGCCCAGCTGCCCGGAGGAGTTCGCGAGCCCGTCCGGGAACAGCGGGGAGCCCGAGAGCATGAGCAGCCGGGGTGTCTCGATGGCGTTGCAGGCCACCGCCACGAGCCGTGCCCGCTGCCGCTGGACCTGACCCTGTCCGTCGACGTAGAGCACGCTGTCGACCAGGCCCTTCTCCGTGTGGGTGATCTGCACGGCGTGGCAGTCCGGGCGCAGGTCGAGGTTGCCGGTGCGCAGGGCCTTGGGGATCTCCGAGACGAGCGTGGACCACTTCGAGCGGTTCTTGTCGCCCTGGAAGTTGAACCCGTCCTGGACGGTCGCCGGGCGCCCGTCGTACGGCTCCGCGTTCGTCCCGTAGGGGCCGGTCGCGTAGTGCCGGTAGCCGAGCTTCTCCGCGCCCGCGGCGAGCACCTTGTAGTTGTTGTTCGCGGGCAGCGGCGGGCGGCCGTGGCGGTGGGTGCTGCCGATCTTCTGCTCGGCCCGGTCGTAGTAGGGGGCGAGGTCCTCCAGGCCGATCGGCCAGTCCAGGAGGTTGGCGCCGTCGACACGGCCGTAGACGCTGCGGGTGCGGAACTCGTGGGCCTTGAACCGGGGCGTGGCCCCCGACCAGTGGGTGGTGGTCCCGCCGACGGCCTTGACGATCCACGCCGGGAGGTTGGGGAAGTCCCGGGCGATCCGCCACGACCCCGTGGTGGTCCGCGGGTCCAGCCAGGCCATCTGGTGGAAGGCCTCCCACTCGTCGTTGACCCAGTCCTCGCTGGTCAGGTGCGGCCCGGCCTCGAGGAGCACCACCTTGATGCCCTTCTCCGTCAGTTCGTGGGCGAGGGTGCCTCCGCCGGCCCCGGAGCCGATGACGACGACGGCGGAGTCGTCGTCGAGCTCGATCCGGGCGGAGCGCTGCTGGTCCTGGGGCGTGGTGGTCATGCGGTCTCCCCGTGCTCGATGACGTCCGACCCCTTGAAGAGGTCGCTGAAGGGCTGTTCCGTGGTCTCCGAGGCACCCTGCTGGTCCAGGTTCCAGCCCTCCTTCGGGGCCGCGGTCGCCACCTGGTACCCGAGGGGCCCGCACTCGGTGAGCTCCTCCTCGGACTCCTCGACGCGCGGGTCCGGCAGCCAGTCGAGGTCGTCGAAGCCGCGGTGCAGGTAGCCGCCCCGGGAGAAGGACTCGCCCTCGTAGCCCAGGGCCTCCCACACCTCGTGGTCGTCGTAGAGGTGCAGCACGGTGGTGCGGCGGATGAAGCCGAAGAACTCGAGGTCGGCGATCCGCTTGAGCACCTTGAGCGCGGCGTCGTCCGGCAGCTCCACGAACGGCGCGTCGCTGAGCGAGTTCAGGGTCAGCAGTCCCTGGGTCAGGGCCATCCGGAACCACGTGGAGCCCTCGGCCTCGGCGACGATCTTCTCCGTCATCCGTTCGTACGGGCCGTCGGGGATCTGCGGGTGGGGGAACGCGACCCGGATGACGCGGGTGAGGGTGCGCTTGGCCTCGTCGGTCAGGGCCAGGGCGTTCAGTGCGGAGTACTTCGCGGGATAGACCATGGGTCTCCTCCTCGTCGGCGGTGACGGGTGTAGTCCAGAGTGTGAGCCAGCGCACCGTGGTGGGCCAGGCCTGTTATCGCAGGGCGAGAATCCGGTGCCCGTGAGAGCATGGGCCGAGCGAAGGAGGCCGCGTGATCGTCGAACGACTGCCGGAGCACCTGTGCGAGGACGCCGTGTCCCTGTGGCAGGACGCGGGGCTGACCCGCCCCTGGAACGACCCCCGTGCGGACCTGGACCGGGCGCTCGGGAGCCCGTCCTCCACCGTCCTGGCCGCCGTCGAGGACGGCCGGCTCACCGGCACCGCCATGGTCGGCCACGACGGCCACCGGGGGTGGGTGTACTACGTGGCCGTGCACCCGTCCCGCCGGGGGCAGGGGCTGGGCCGCGAGCTGATGGCCGCGGCCGAGCAGTGGGTGGCCGGGCGCGGCATCCCGAAGATGCAGCTCATGGTCCGCACCACGAACACCGGGACCCGGGAGTTCTACGAACGGATGGGCTACGCCGTCCAGGACACCGTGGTGCTCGGGAAGTTCTTCGACCCCGGGCGGCAGGCCCAGCAGAGCGGCTGAGCCCGGTTCACCCCTCGGGGTCGGTGACGCCCTCCGGGCAGTCGTAGCGCGTGAAGTCCCAGTCGCTGCGGCGCGCCCCCGCCCGGTAGGCGCTGTCCCAGAACTCCAGGACGGCGCCGTGCGGATCGGGCAGCGCACGCACGTCCTCGTAGCGCAGGACCGCGAGGTGGCTGCCGCCGCGCTCGCTCCAGAACGCGGCGTCCGGACGCAGGGGCTCGCCGGTCAGCCCCTCCGGTTCCGGCGCGGTGTAGGAGTAGAAGGCCGGTTCCGGGAAGGCGGGGTCCCCGAACCAGAACCCGGAGCTGATGACCTCCCGGGAGTAGGCCTCCCGGGTGACCGGGTCCGTGCCGGGCGGGAGGTCCACGGAGCGGTCGGCGAAGCGGGTCACGGCGATGTCGAACGTGTGCCAGAAGTGGTGCACGGGGCTGGTCTTGCCGGACCAGCCGGCGGCGAACTCCTCCAGCAGCAGGTTCACCCGGCCGAGGACCTGCCAGTAGCGGGTGACGGCGGCGGGATCGTAGGCGGCGTGCGCGGTGTCGGCGCTGAACGGGCGCGCGGAGTCGGGGAGGTCGAACGGGTGGGGGCGGGCGATGGTCACCTCCACCCCCACCGCCGCCAGGGCGTGCAGGACCCGGGCGTGGAACTCGGCGACGGAGAGCCCCGGCAGGGCGAAGGAGTGCCGGGCGCCGGCGGCGGTGCTCACGTCGAGGCGGTGGTCGAGGAAGTCGAAGTCGATCGCGAAGACCGGGTCCCGTCCCATGGGGCGGGTGGTGATGCCGCGGCCGGTCAGGTGGAACGGCACGTTCCACCAGTGGTTCCGGCGCGGCGCGGCCGCCAGCCGCACCTTGCCGACCACCTGGGCGAACCGGTGCACGGTGTCCAGGGTGTCCCGCCAGGACTCGTAGGGCATCTCGGGGAGAGCGGCGTGGGTCATGAGGCCTCCTGCGCCCCAGTGTGCGGCCGGACCGGGCCGGGCGTCCAGGGCATCCGGGGCCGGCAGCACGGGGCCGTGCGGTCCTCCCGGTGGGACACTGGGCGGAGACGATCCGGTGGCGGTGCGGTGGTGCTCCGGCGGGGCCCCGCCCCGCCACCGGCGACGACGACGACGAACGAGCTGCCCGTGCTGCGATCCTCCGGCGACGACCCTCCGCCCGAGCTGCTGTCCTGGGGGCAGCGGCGGGCCCGGTGGGTGCTGGCCGCCACCGTGCTCGGCTCGGCCCTGACGTTCATCGACACGACCGTGGTGAGCATCGCCCTGCCGGCCGTCGGCGCCGACCTCGGTGCGGGGAGCACCGGCCTGACCTGGGTGGTCAACGGGTACACGCTGAGCCTGGCCGCCCTCGTGCTGCTGGGCGGCTCGCTGGGGGACCGGTACGGCCGGCGCAGGATCTTCCTGATCGGCGTCGCCTGCTTCGCGGGAGCCTCCGCGCTGTGCGGACTGGCCCCCGACGTCACCGTCCTCATCGCCGCGCGGGCCGTCCAGGGGGTCGGCGGCGCCCTCCTCGTGCCGACCGCCCTCGCGATCCTGCAGTCGTCCTTCGCGCCGGGGCACCGCGCCCGCGCCATCGGCGCCTGGTCGGGGCTCACGGGGGTGGCCTCGGCCGTGGGCCCGTTCGCGGGCGGCTGGCTCGTCCAGACCACCTCGTGGCGGTGGGTGTTCCTGGTCAATCTGCCGGTGGCGCTCGCCGTGGCGCTGATCGCCCGCCGGCACGTCCCCGAGTCGAGGGACCCGGCGGCCTGCCCGCAGCTCGACGTGCCCGGCGCCGCGCTGCTGGTGACCGGGCTCGGGGCGCTGACGCTCGGGCTGACGGCGGCGGCCGGCGACGACGCGTCGGCGCCGCGCACGGGCGGGGCGCTCGCGGCCGGAGCGGGCCTGCTGGCGGCGTTCCTGCTCCGCGAACGGCGTGCGGTGTCCCCGCTGCTGCCTCCCGCCCTGCTCCGCCGGCGACTGTTCGTCGCGGCGAACGTCATCACCTTCGTGGTCTACGCCGGCCTGGGCGCGGTCTTCTTCGTCCTCGTCGTCGCCCTCCAGGTGGGAGCCGGCTTCTCACCCCTGGCGGCCGGGCTGTCCCTGCTGCCCGTCACCGTCCTGATGCTGCTGCTCTCGCCGTCCGCCGGTGCCCTGGTGCACCGGGTGGGTCCGCGACTGCCCATGACGGCCGGTCCGCTGATCGCCGCTCTCGGGGTGCTCCTGCTGGGGCGGGCGGGACCCGGGGCGCACTACCTCCTGGAGGTGCTGGTCCCGGCCGCGGTGTTCGGCGCCGGACTGACCCTGCTGGTCACGCCGTTGACGGCCACGGTCCTCGGCGCACTGCCCACGGAGCAGGCCGGGCTGGCCAGCGGGGTCAACAACGCCGTGGCGCGCACGGCGGGCCTGCTCGCGGTCGCGGCGATCCCGCTGGTGGGCGGGCTCGGGGAGACCGGCCTCACCGACCCGGTCCGGGTCCGCGAGGGCTTCCCCGTGGTCATGGGACTGTGCGCGGGCCTGCTCGCGGCGGGCGGGCTGCTGTCCGCGGCGGTGCTCCGCCCCACGGCGCGGGACGATGCGTGACGGCTTCGCGGCGCGACACATCCTTGACCGCCCGATCGGCGCGTTCCTACCCTGAAGCCCCTTGTCGTGCGGTGGTGGGGCGTGGAGGCCGGGGGCTGCGGGGCGCGGGGGCGCCCGAGGGCCCGGCGGGCCGCGAGACCGCCGGAAGGGGTCATGACGTGCGCGTCCGCGCTCGTGCTCGCGCACCGGCGTCCGGCCGGTTCGACCGAAAGCAGTGGTGAGCCATGCGTCCTCCCGAGAACACCCACGGCCCCGACGACTCCTCCGGCGCTCGCGGCAGGAGGCGCCGGCGGACGCGCCGTGCGGGCTCCGCGCTGGCCCTGGCCGTGCTCCTGGCGGCCGCTCCGGCGGGCGGGGCCGCCGCGGCCACGGTCGCCGCGCCGCAGCAGGGCGTCGTCGTCACCGCGCAGGTGCCGCCCGGGCTCGAGGAGTTCTACGCCCAGCAGCTCGTGTGGACCGCGTGCGGCGCGGCGGCGGAGTGCGCCCAGGTGCGGGTGCCGCTCGACCACGAGAACCCGGCCGCCGGAGCGATCCAGCTGGCGGTCACCCGGGTGGTGAGCACCGACCCCGCCGCCCGCCAGGGCTCCCTGCTCGTGAACTTCGGCGGGCCGGGCGGGTCCGGGACGGCGTCGATCGAGCCGTGGGCGGCCGGACTGGACCCGCGCGTCCGGGCCGCGTACGACGTCGTGGGCTTCGACCCGCGGGGCGTGGGCAGCTCCACCGCGGTGGAGTGCATCGACGACGCCGCGATGGACGCGATGCGCGCCACCTCCGTCGACCCCGACACCCCGGAGGGGCTGGCCCAGGCGGTCGCGGCCGCCGAGCGGTTGGCCGCGGCGTGCGCGGCGAACACCGGCCCGCTGCTCGGCGAGGTCGACACGATCAGCGCCGCCAAGGACCTGGACATCCTGCGGGCCGTGCTGGGCGACGACGAGCTCCACTACCTCGGCTACTCCTACGGCACCCTGCTCGGCGCCACCTACGCCGATCTGTTTCCCGCGACCACGGGCCGGTTCGTGCTCGACGCGGCGATGGACCCGTCCCTCGACGGCACCGGGACGATCCTCGACCAGGCCGCCGGCTTCGAGCGGGCTCTCCGGCTGTACGTCGAGTCGTGCCTGCCGCTGGACGGGTGCCCGTTCGAGGGGACCGTCGACGAGGGGCTGGCCGAGATCGAGGCCCTGCTCCGGCAGGCCGAGGCGCAGCCGCTGCCGACCGCCGACGGACGGCCGCTCACCGTCGACGAGGCGCTGACCGCGGTGATCCTGCCGCTGTACAACGAGCAGAACTGGTGGTTCCTCACCCCCGCGCTCGTCCTCGCGCTCGATCACGGCGACGGGACCGCGCTGCTGGCGCTCGCCGACGCCTACCACGGCCGGCAGCCGGACGGCTCCTACCAGGACAACGGATCCGAGGCGAACGTCGCGGTCAACTGCCTGGACCGCACCTACGACGCCGATCCGGCCGCCATGGCCGCGGTCGACACCAGGCTCCAGGAGGTGGCGCCGACCCTGGGCGACTGGTTCAGCCACGGTGCGGTCACATGCGACGCCTGGCCGTACGAGCCGGTCCGGGAGCCGGCGCCCATCGACGCCGCGGGGGCCGGCCCCATCCTGGTCGTCGGCGGCACAGGGGACACCGCCACGCCCTACGCGTGGTCGCAGGCGCTGGCCGCGCAGCTCGAGGGCGGGCACCTGCTGACCCGGGTGGGCGAGGGGCACGGGTCCTACCTGAGGGGCAACCGGTGCGTCGACGAGACGATCACCACCTACTTCCTCGAGGGCGTGCTGCCCGCGGAGGAGCGGATCTGCTGAGCGGGACCGTCCCCGGTGACGGGGGCAGAAACGGGCCGGTACGAGATCGCCCCCGCACCGGCCCAGCCGCCAGGGAAATCAGGAAGATCCGGCGACTCCGGCCCATCCTACTGAGACGCGGGTCACGGATCACCACTTGATTTTCCCGGACGCCCTCCGGGACGGCCCGCGGACGGACGCCGGCCGGACCGGAGGGCCCCGGGCGGTGAGCGGGGAGGACATGAAGAACCGTGACGCGTCCTGCCCTCGGAGAGGGCGGCGTCATGGCCGCCGCCCGGGGCCGGCGCCTGCACGCCGGGTCCCGGGGCCGGCGCCCGCACGCCGGGCCCCGAGGCGCGGCAGGCCCGGCAGCTGCCCGGCCAGGGACGCCACGAGGGCCAGCCCGAACCCCGCCGCCTGGAGGCCCGTGAGCGTCTCGTCCAGCAGCAGCCAGCCCAGCACCGCGGCCGTCACCGGGGTCAGCGGGATCAGCAGGGTCAGGCTCGTGGCCGGCACGCGCCGGCCGGCGTGGAACCACGCGGCGTAGGCAATGGCGCCGCCGGGCAGCGCCAGCCAGGCGTAGCCGAGCACGGCCGGCAGGTCCAGGACGAGGGGACCGGTGTCCAGCAGGGGCACGAGCGGGGCGATCATGAGACCGCCGAGGGTCAGCTGCCAGCCGGTCGCCGCGAGCCCGTTCAGGCCGTCGGGCAGCCCCCACCGCCGGGTCAGGACCACCCCGGCGGCCATGACCGCGGTCCCGGCGAAGGCCGCGGCGAGCCCCAGGGCGTCCAGGGTGACGGTGCCCGCGAACACGGCCACGGACACGCCCGCCACCGCGGCGAGGGCCCACAGCACCCGGGGCAGGGGCGTGCGCTGCCGGAAGGCCAGGAGCAGCAGGAGCGCCGCGACCAGGGGCTGGGCGGAGCCCACCACGGCGGCGAGACCCCCCGGCAGGCGGTAGGCGCCGAGGAACAGGAGGGGGAAGAACGCCCCGAAGTTGAGCAGTGCGAGCACCGCCAACCGTCCCCACCAGGCGCGCGGCGGCAGCTGCTGGGTCAGGGCGAGCAGCAGCAGCCCGGCCGGGAGGGCCCGCAGCAGGGACGCGGTCATGGGCCGGTCCGGGGGCAGCAGCTCGGTGGTGACCACGTAGGTCGTCCCCCACACGACCGGCGCCACCGCGCCGAGGAGGATCAGCCGGGCATGACCGGCCGGGTCGTGGTCCACCGGTGCACCCCCGCTCTGCGTCCTGCCCCGTCCGGGGCGGGATGCACCGATCCTACGGTCCCGCCGGCCGGGAACCGGAGTAGATTGCCACCATGGACGTCCGCGGGGGGATCGTGAGCACGCTGTCCGTGCTGGCACTGCTGCTGAGCGGCTGTGCCCCGGAGGGCGGCGGGACCGTGGCGACCGGCGAGGGCCTGGGCGCCCCGGCGGACGCGCCCGCCCTGGACGTCGAGGTGGTCGTGGACGACCTCGAGCTGGCGTGGGACGTGGCCCTCACCCCGGAGGGCACCGTGCTGGTCACCGAGCGGGCCGGCCGGCTGCTGGCCCACGACGCGCAGGGCACGCGGGAGGTCGCGGCCGACCTGGACGACCTGTTCGTGGGCAGCGAGGCCGGGCTGATGGGCCTGGAGGTCTCCCCGGACTTCGAGCGGACCCGGGAGATCTTCCTGTGCCACGCCACACGGACCGGCGACGGCCGGCCGCAGGACGTGCGGGTCACCCGCTGGCGGCTCGACGAGGACGCCGCGGCGGCCGAGCGCACCGGGACCGTGGTGGACGGGCTGCCCATCAGCTCCGGCCGGCACAGCGGCTGCCGGTTGCGCTTCGCCCCGGACGGCACCCTCCGCGTCGGCACCGGCGACGCCGCCCAGGGCGGGAACCCGCAGGACCCGGACTCGCTCGGGGGCAAGACGCTGCGGCTCCACCCCGACGGCACGATCCCGCAGGACAACCCGTTCGCCGACCGGGACGGGTCCGCGGCCGCCGTCCACACCCTGGGCCACCGCAACGTCCAGGGCCTCGCGGTGCAGCCCGGCACGGGCACGGTGTGGTCGGCGGAGCACGGCCCCGGCACCGACGACGAGATCAACGTCCTCGAGCCCGGCGCCAACTACGGGTGGGACCCGGCGCCCGGCTACGACGAGTCCGTGCCCATGACCGATCTCGAGGAGTACCCGGACGCGGTCCCGGCGGCGTGGTCCTCCGGGCGCCCGACCGTCGCCCTCAGCGGCGCCGCCTTCCTCGACGGGGAGCAGTGGGGTGCGTGGGAGGGCGCGCTGGCCGTGGCCGAGCTGAAGAACACGGGGGTCGGGGTCTACCGGGTCGAGGACACCGCGGTCACCGGCCTGACCCGCATGGCGGAGCTGGAGAACGACTACGGCCGGCTGCGCTCGCTGACCCTCGACGACGACGGCGCCCTGTGGGTCACCACCTCCAACGGCGACGACGACGCCGTCCTGCGCGTCACCCCGCGGCCGGACGACGGCTGATCTGCGCCCCGGTGCTCCGTCCTCGGGCGGATCCCGGCGCGGAGGCCGCCCGGTGCGGGCCTGTGCGGAGCGTTCAGGACTCCGCCTGACCCTGCCGCCAGTAGCCCATGAAGGAGACGTGGTCCTTGGGGATGCCCGCGGCGTCCACGCACAGTCGGCGCAGGGCCTTGACGGTGCCGGACTCACCGGCGAGGAACACGTAGGGGACGTCGGCGCGCCCGGGGCCGGCCACCGACCACGCCCGGGGCTCGGCGGCGTTCTCGGCGGCGTTCTCTCCGGCCGACGGGGCCGACGGGGCCGACAGGGCGGACCGGGCGGGCGCCCCGCGGCCGCGCTGCGGTCGGCGGCCCGCCAGGACGTCGTCCACGGCGCCGCCGGGCAGCTCGAGGAGACGCGCGAGGCGCTCCGCGGCCCGGTGCCCGTGCCCGGCGGGCTCCCCGCTCCCGGCCCGGGGCAGGACGTGCAGCCGCACGTCCGGCAGGTCGGCGGGCAGGCGGTGGGCAGCGACGTCCTCGGGGTGGGGGACCTCGAGCACCACGTCGAGGCGGGGACGGGTCCCGCCGTCGGGCGCCCCCTGAAGGGTGTCCGTGAACTCCTCCGCGACGGACATCAGGGCCGGGGCCGCGGTCTCGTCCCCGACGGCGAGGACGCGCTGGGTCCCGCCGTGGTCCCACGCCGCCCAGGGCCGCTCCTGCGGGCCGGGCCCGAGCAGGTACACGCGCTCGCCGGGAGACACCCCGGCCGCCCAGCGGCTGCCGGGACCGTCCTGGGTGTGCCCGCCGTGCACCACGACGTCGATCACGAGCTCCGGGACCACCATCCCGCAGAACGTGGTGCGCCGGACGCCGCGCACGGTGTAGGTCCGCATCCAGCCGCGCTCCTCGGCCGGCCGGGCGAACCAGCCCTCGCGCAGCCCCAGGGACAGGTCCGCCCGCTCGGGCTCTCCGCCCGGGGGCGGGACCAGCAGCTTGATGTAGGCGTCGCGGCACCGCGTCCGGTCCCCGGCCCCGACGAGGGCCGGGGACAGGCCGGCGAGCTCCGGTCCCGCCAGGGTGATCCGGCGGAAGGACGGGCACAGCTGGGTCACGGACGTCACGGCGGCCTCGACGCACAGCACGGGGGCGTCGGGGGCGGTGGTCTCGGGGGCGGGGACGACGGTCACAGCGGGGTCCTTCCGGTCGGGGCGGCGGCAGCCCGGGGCCCGGGGTCCAGGGACACGGGTGCGGTGGGCGGGGTGGGGTGGGAGCCCTCGCGGGCCCGCCCGCGGGGCAGGACGACGGGCCGCCCGCCCTCGGGGTCCCGGGCGACGTCCGCCCGGAGCCCGAAGACCTCGGCCAGCAGATCGGGGGTGAGCACCTCCTCCGGCGTGCCCACGGCCACGATGCGCCCGGCGGCCATCGCCACGAGCCGGTCGGCCACGCGCGCGGCCAGGTTCAGCTCGTGCAGGACGGCGACGACGGTGGCCCGGCCGGCGCCCGGTCCGTCCGGGTGCTCCAGCCCCCGGAGCAGGTCCAGCAGGTCCACCTGGTGCGCCAGGTCGAGGTAGGAGGTGGGCTCGTCGAGCAGCATCGTCCGGGCCCGCTGGGCCAGGGTCAGGGCGATCCAGACCCGCTGGCGCTGCCCGCCGGAGAGCTCCTCCACCGGCCGCGCCGCCAGGGCCGTGAGCTCGGTGAGCTCCATCGCCCGGGCCACGGCCGCGTCGTCGTCGGGGGCGGGCGCGCCCCACCAGCGGCGGTGCGGGTGCCGGCCGCGCTCCACGAGCTCCGCGACCGTCAGGCCCTCCGGGACCACCGGCGACTGCGGCAGGAGGCTGACCGAGCGGGCGTACCGGCGGGCGTGCCACTCGCGCACGCCGCGGCCGTCGGCCTCGAGGGTGCCGGTGAGCGGGCGCAGCTGCCGGGACAGGCCCTTGAGCAGGGTGGTCTTGCCGCACCCGTTGGCGCCGATGAGCACGGTGGTGGCCCCGTGCGGGATGTCGAGGTCCACGTCCCGCACCACGGGGCGGTCGCCGTAGCCCAGGGACAGGCCGCGCATCCGGAAGGCGGGGGCGTCGGCCGCGGGGGCCTCCGCGGGACGCGGATCGGAGCGCGGGTCGGGGCTCATGCCAGGGCTCCTCTGCGCTGCCGCACGAGCAGCCACAGCATCACGGGGGCGCCCACGGCGCCGGTGACCACCCCGGCCGGCAGCTGCACCTGCGCGACCAGGCCCGCGCCGACGGCGTCGGCGACCACCACCACCACGGCGCCCACGAGGGCGCACGCCACGATCGAGGTCCGTCCCCGGGTCAGGGCGGTCGCCACCGGGGTGGACATCAGCGCCACGAAGGCGAGCGGACCGGTCGCGGCGGTGGCCACGGCGGCCAGCAGCACGCCCAGGCCCAGGGCGAGGGCCCGGCTGCGCGCCGGGCGCGCCCCGAGCCCGGCGGCCAGCTCCGGTCCGAGCTCGGCCGGCTCGAGCGCGCGGTGCACCGCCACGGCCGCGGGCACGGCCACCGCCAGGCACGCGCCGAGGACGGCGATCCGCTCCCACGTGGCGGCGCTGAGCGAGCCCGCGGTCCAGAGGGCGGCGTCCTGGGCGGAGTTCAGGGACAGCCGCGCCAGCAGGGCCGCGGTGAGGGCCTGGGCGAGCGCGGCCACGCCGATGCCGGCGAGCAGGAAGCGCTCGCCCACGATCCCGCCG
The DNA here is from genome assembly GCF_947500125.1 of uncultured Kocuria sp. Lineage (GTDB taxonomy): Bacteria > Actinomycetota > Actinomycetes > Actinomycetales > Micrococcaceae > Kocuria. The sequence continues at coordinate 95,123 of NZ_CANMRA010000009.1, forward strand.
GTGCGCAGCCGCACCGAGGCGGTGGCGATGAGGGCCGCGGCGAGCAGCGCCCCGGCCAGGGCGGTCCAGGACACGGCCGTGCCGCGCAGGCCCCATACCGCGGTGCCGGCCACGGCCCCCGCCGCGGCGCCGTAGGTGATGCCCAGGATGTCGGGGCTGGCCAGGGGGTTGCGCAGCACCCGGCGGAACAGGGCGCCGGAGCAGCCGAGGGCGGCCCCGGCGAGCGCGCCCAGCACGGCGCGCGGGAGCTTCTCCTGCAGCACGATGAAGCTCGCCCCGGGGATCTGCTCCCCGGCGAGGATCGCGAGGAAGTCGGGGACCGTCACGGTGTAGCGCCCGAGCAGCACGCGCACGGCCAGGGCCGCGAGCAGCGCCAGGGCCAGCAGGGCGACGGCCCGGCGGGTGCGCCGGAGCCGGTCGCGGCGGACCGCCCGCACGAGCTCGGCGGGGCCGGTCTCCCCGGGACCGGTCTCCTCGGAGGCGGCAGGGGAGGGGGCGAGGACCGTGCCGGTCACAGGGTCACGCTCCGTCCCCGGCGCAGCAGCGCCAGCAGCACGGGCACCCCGAGCACCACCGTGGTCACGCCCACGTGGATCTCCTGGGGCGGGGTCAGGACCCGGCCCAGGACGTCGGCCAGCAGGAGCAGCACGGGGCCGAGCGCCGCGCTGAACAGGACGATCCAGCGGTAGTCGCCGCCGAGGAGGCGGCGCACGGCGTGGGGCACGAGCAGCCCCACGAAGGCGATGGGGCCGGCGAGCGCCGTGGCCGAGCCGGAGAGCAGGACCACGCCCACGAAGACGAGGACGCGCTGGAGCCCCAGGTCCACGCCCAGCCCGTGCGCGAGCTCGTCCCCGAGGGCCATGGCGTTGAGCCCGGAGGAGCCGCCGAGCACGAGGAGGACGCCCAGCAGGACCAGGGGTGCCACGGCGGCGAGGTCGGTGGTCTCGGCGCGGGCGACCGAGCCGATGCTCCAGAACCGGAAGCGGTCCAGGACCGCGGGCAGCACGAGCACCACGGAGGTGGTCAGCGCGGTGAAGCCGGCGTTCACGGCCGCGCCGGACAGGACCAGGCCCGCCGGGGTCGGGGCGCCGCCGAGCCGGGACGAGCCGAAGACGAGCACAGCGGCCACGGCCGAGCCGGCGAGGGCCAGCGCGGTGAGCTGCCACGTGGCCACCGGGCCGAGCCAGCCGATCCCGAGGACCACGGCGCACGCCGCGCCGGCGGTCAGCCCGAGCAGCCCGGGGTCGCCCAGCGGATTGCGGCTGACTCCCTGCATCCCGGCGCCGGCCACGGCCAGGGCCGCCCCCACGAGCACCGCGGTCAGGGTCCGGGGGATCCTGCTCTGCACCACGGCGGCGTCGATGCCCAGCCCGGCGGAGACCTGGGACCAGCCTCCTTCGAGCAGGTCGGCCGGCAGCCCGGTGAGCACGGCGACCACGGTGGCCGGGTCCACCGAGCGGGCCCCCCAGAACAGGGAGGCCGCGGCGGCCAGGGCCAGCAGCAGCACGGCCGCGGACAGGGCGAGGCCCCGGCGCCGCTGCGCGGTGCCGGGGGTCTGCCGGGTGGCCCGGACGGGGAAGACCGTGCTCGTGCTGATCACCGGGTCCGCCGTCTCACTCGCCGCCGGCGGACGCGGCGGCCTCGGCGATGTCCGGGACCACGTTCTCGAGCGCCCACGGGATGCTCAGCGGGGAGGCGGCCGAGACCGAGAGCACCTCCTGCTGGTCGCTCTGGAGCACCAGGGCGCCGTCGGCGACCGCGGGGACGCGGCTGAGCAGGGGGTCGTTCTCGATGGACTCGCGCACGCCCTCGTCCTCGGCCCAGCTGACGAAGACGTCGGAGGTCAGCTCGTCGGCGCGCTCCGGGGACCAGGTGATGAAGAACTCGTCCTCCTCGCCCTCGGCGGCCTCCGCGACCGCCCCGGACTGGACCATGCCGAGGGACTCGAGGAACTTGGGGCGGTTGTCCACCGCGGTGTAGGCGAAGATCTGGTCGGCCGCGGACGGGTCGAGCGTGCCGTACACGAACGAGGTGCCCTCCAGCTCGGGGTGTTCGGCCGCGGCCTCGTCGATCTGCCGCTCCACGTCCGCCACGACCTCCGCGGCCCGCTCCTCCCGGCCCAGGGCCTGGCCGATGAGCTCCGTGGAGTCCTGCCAGGACGTCCCGTAGGCGACGGCGTCCTCCGGGAAACCGACCACGGGGGCGATCTCGGAGAGCTTGTCGTAGTCCTCCTGCGTCAGCCCGGAGTAGGCGCCCAGGATGACATCGGGCTGGAGCGCGGCGATGGCCTCGAAGTTGATCCCGTCCGTCTCGGCGTAGGTCTCCGGGGCCTCGGCGCCGGCGTCCTCGAGCGCGGCGTCGAACCAGTCGGTGGACCCGTTCTCGTTGGCGCCGAAGTCCAGGGCGGGCACCCCGACCGGGACCACGCCGAGGGCGGTCGCGACGTCGTGGTTGACCCAGGACACCGTGGCCACGCGCTCGGGGGCCTCCTCGAGCGTGGTCTCGCCGAAGGCGTGCTGCACGGTGCGCGGGAACTCGCCGGTGGCGCCCTCCGCGGTCGTGGCCCCGCCTCCGGACCCCCCGCCCGCCGGGCCGGTGGAGCACCCGGTGAGGACCAGGGCCCCCGCGGTCAGCAGGGCGGCCGGGACCAGGACGTGGCGGCGCGCGGCGCCGGGGGACAGAGGACGCGGAGCGCGGGGAAGCAGAGGGGCCACGGCCACCCTTTCGGAGGTCGACGGCGGGGCCGTCGGCGCGGACGGAGGTGAGGCAAGGGTTGCCTAACCTCCAGGACAGGGATCACCCTAGGGCGTGATCCGGAGAATACGCAACACGAGCATGAGCTAATCCTCCGGCGCGGCGGTCGAAGCCGGCCGGGATCCGCCTCCGGCCCGTTGCGTAGAGTGGGCCGGACGACCGATGCAGTGCTGGTCCCGAGCCGGAGAGAAGAACCCATGGCATCTGCCCTCCCGTCCTCCGCCGACGTGCTCGTGGTCGGTGGTGGCCCCGCCGGTCTGTCCGCGGCCACCTGGCTGGGCCGCTACCTCCGCTCCACCGTGGTCGTGGACGCGGGGCGGCAGCGCAACCTGTCCGCCGAGTTCACCCACGGCCTGCTGGGCAGGGACCCGACCACCCCGGGCGAGCTGCTGGCCGAGGCCCGCGCCGGGCTGGCGCAGTACCCGCAGGTGAGCCTCCACCACGGGACGGTCACCGGCCTGCGCCGGGACGAGGGCGGCCTGTTCCGCGCCGTCGTCGACGGCGCCGAGATCACCGGCGCCGAGATCACCGGCGCCGAGATCACCGTGGAGCGGGTCGTGCTGGCCACCGGGGTCCGCGACCAGGTGCCCGGGATCGCCGGCTTCTCCGACCACTACGGCGTCGACGTGCACCACTGCCCGGCCTGCGACGGGTACACCGCCCGCGGCCAGGTCGTCATCGTCCTCGGCTCCGGGCGGCACGTGCCGGCCTACGCCGCGGAACTGCTCGACTGGGCCGACAGCGTCCGGATCGTCACCGGGACCACCGAACCGGCGTTCGACGAGGAGCAGCGCACCGTCCTGGCCGACCACGGGGCCGAGGTCGTGGACGGGGTCGCGGAGGCGCTGATCGGGGCCCCCGGCGCCCTGACGGGGGTCCAGCTGGCCGGCGGGGAGCTCGTGGAGGGGGACAAGGTCTTCTTCTCCTGTGCGCACCACCCCACCAACGACCTCGCGAGGGAGCTGGGGTGCGAGCTCGACCACGAAGGACGCATCGCGGTCGACGCGTTCCAGCTCAGCAGCGTCGACGGTGTCTACGCCGCCGGCGACATCACCGCCGGCCTGCAGCTGGTGCCGATCGCCATCGGCAAGGGGGCGGCCGCCGGGGTCGCGTGCGCCACCTCGCTGCGGGGGCACTCCGGCGCCGGTTCGGCCCCCGCCCCGGCGCCGCCGACGCGCTGGTTCACCGCGCGCTGAGGACCTCGCCCCGACCGGGCGCAGGAGCGGCGGCGGGACGTGCGGGACCGGACCCGAATGGAGTTTCCGGGCGACCTGCCCCAGGATTGACCGGTGCCCGACGACCGTTCCGCCACCGCCGCCGACCCCGCCCACGAGCCCGTGCCCGAGCTGCTGGTCGGCCTCGTCCTCTCGCCCCAGATCGCGGGCGCCCTGCCCCCGGACATCGCGGCCTCCCTGCCCGGGCCGCTGCACGGGCGCTACCCCGGAGTGCGCTGGCGGGTGGCGGCGGTGACCGACCGGCTGGTCGTCCCGCCCGCCGACGGCCTCGACCTGCTCGAGGCCGCGCGCGACCGGATGCTCGACGAGGACTGGGACCTCGTCGTCGTCCTCACGGACGTCCCGCTCAAGGACGGCCGCAGCCCGGTGCTCATGCAGCTGAGCCCCGTGCACGGCGTGGGCCTCGTGGCCGTCCCGGCCCTCGGCGCCCTGCACGTGGGGCAGAAGGTCCGGCAGGCGACCGTGCGGGTGGTCGGCCACCTGCTCGGCCACGACACGGAGGACGCGGACGACGCCGACGCCCAGGAGGAGCTCGTCCGGCGGGCGCGGCAGCGCTCGGAGGACGTCGAGGACCGGCCCGAGGACAACGCCGTGCAGTTCACCGCCCGCGTCCTGGGCGGCAACGTGCGCCTGCTCCTCGGGATGATCCGCGCCAACCGCCCTTGGACCCTGGTGGTGCGGCTCTCCCGCCTCCTCGCCCTGGCCGCGGCGACCGGCGTGCTCACCCTGGTCGCGTCCGACCTGTGGCTGCTCGCCGCCGCCTACGGCCCCTGGCGGCTGGGGCTGCTGGGCCTGCTGTCGATCGCGGCGGTGACCGGAGCGCTCGTCGTCGGCGCCCGGCTGTGGGAGCGCCCGCGCCGGCGGGCCGAGCGCGAGCAGGTGGCCCTGTTCAACCTCGCCACGGCCGCCACCGTGGCCATCGGCGTGTCCGTCTTCTACCTCGCGGTCTTCGCCCTGTCCTGGCTGGGGGCGCTGCTGCTCGTGGACGGCGACGTCTTCGCGGACGTGATCGGCGCCCCGGTCGGGGCGGTGGAGTACGTCAAGCTCGCGTGGCTGACCGCCACGCTCGCCACCGTGGGCGGGGCCCTCGGCGCCGGGCTCGAGGACGACGACGCCGTGCGCGCCGCCGCGTACACCCGCTCGGAGCCCTGACCGGGGCCGCCGCCGTGCCCCTCTGCGCGGACCCCGACAGTCAGTAGACTTGGTGTTCCCGGGGTGCTCCCCGGGTCCGACCCGGAAGGACACGATGGCCGCCACGCAGCAGACCCCGGCGAAGCCCCGCACGCCCCGCCTGCGGCGCAGCAACTGCCACCGTCCCGGGATCACCCGCCGCGGACACGGCACGGGCTTCGCCTACCGCCACGCCGACGGCACGAAGGTGCAGGACCGCTCCGAGCTCGAGCGGATCCGGCAGCTGGCGATCCCCCCTGCCTGGAAGGACGTGTGGATCAGCCCGCAGCCCAACGGGCACATCCAGGCCACGGGCGTCGACGACGCCGGGCGGCGCCAGTACCTCTACCACCCTCGGTGGCGGGAGCTGAAGGACCGCGAGAAGTTCGACCGCGTCCTGGACTTCGGCGACACGCTCCCGCAGGCCCGCCCGGCCGTCACCCGGCTGCTGCGGTCCGAGGGCGCCACGGCGGAGAAGGCCTGCGCCGCGGCCTTCCGGCTCATGGACGAGGCCGCCCTGCGCGTCGGCAACGAGGAGTACGCCCAGTCGAACGGCTCCTACGGCGTGACCACCCTGCTGGTCCAGCACGTCCGGGTGGACGGTCAGGACGTGCACCTCGACTTCCCCGGCAAGAGCGGGCACCGATGGACGCTGACCCTCCGGGACGCCGACCTCGCCGCCGCGCTCGCGCCCATGCTGGAGCGCGGCCCGGAGGAGACCGCGCTCGCGTACCGCGACGAGGACGGGCAGTGGGCCGGCATCACCAGCGCCCGGCTCAACGACTTCGTGCGGGACCGGTGCGGCCCCGACTTCACCGCCAAGGACTTCCGCACCTGGCAGGGAACGGTGACCGCCGCGATGGCGCTCGCCGCCCGCGCCGGCACCGGGCCCGGCGAGAGCGCCCGGAAGAAGGCCGTGTCCGCCGCCATGCGGGAGGTCGCCGAGCACCTGGGCAACACGGCCGCCATCGCCCGCAGCTCCTACACGGACCCGCGGGTGATCGACCGGTTCCTGGACGGCGAGACCATCGACGCCGCCACCTACCGGGCCGCGGAGCGGTCCCTGCGCGCGTTCCTCACCTGAGCGCGTGCACCGCGCTCCCACGCGGTGCCGTTATTCTGGGGGGCATGCCTTCCCTCGACTCCCGGTCCCCCGGAGGCGCGCACCGCGCCACCGCCGGTCCGGACGAAACGGAGCCCCGAAGTACGGGTTCCCCTGACCGCACTCTCCCGCCCGAGGGGAGCGCCGCGTGCTAGAAGCATGGATCCTGCTCGCCGTGGCCGTTCTCCTGGTCCTCGGCAACGCGCTCTTCGTGGCCGTGGAGTTCGCCTTCCTGACGGTCAACCGCAACGAGGTCCGGGCCGCTGAGGAGGCCGGCGACCGGAGGGCCGCCGCCATCGAGCGGGCCCTGACGAAGACCGCCACCAACCTCTCCGGCGCGCAGCTGGGCATCACCCTCACCAGCCTCATCGTGGGGTTCCTCGCCGGGCCCTCCCTGGGCGTGATCCTGGGGCAGGGCCTGGGCCTCACCGGGTTGTCCCCGGCGGTCGCCACCGGTGTCGCCACCACGGCCGCGTTCGTGATCGCCACCTTCACGCAGATGGTCTTCGGCGAGCTCGTGCCGAAGAACTGGGCGATCGCCGAGCCGATGCGCGTGTCCCGGCTCGTGGTCCACCCGCAGCGGATCTTCATGCTGCTGCTGGGCTGGCTCGTGAAGATCCTCAACTCCTCCGCCAACTGGGTGCTCAAGCTGCTCGGCTTCACCCCGACCGAGGAGGTGGCCAGCGCGCGCACGGCCGGGGAGCTGATGGCCGTGGTCTCCCGCTCCGGGGCCGAGGGCACCCTCGACGCCGGCACCGCCGAGCTGGTGGCCCGGTCCATCGAGTTCGGCGACCGCACGGCCGCCGATGTCATGCGCCCGCGCCCGCAGGTCACCTTCCTGGACGACCACACCGTCCAGGACCTCATCGCGATCTCCGCCGAGACCGGGCACTCCCGCTTCCCGGTGGAGGGCGACTCCGTCGACGACATCGTGGGTGTCGTGCACTTCAAGCACGCCCTCGCGGTGCCCTTCGACGAACGCGGCACCCGCACCGTGCGCGAGATCGCGGTCCCGACGACGACCGTCTCCGAGTCCATGACCCTGGACCCGCTGCTGCGCGAGCTGCGCAAGCCCGGACTGCAGCTGGCCGTCGTCGTCGACGAGTACGGGGGGACCGCCGGGATCGTCACCCTCGAGGACCTGATCGAGGAGATCGTCGGGGAGATCGACGACGAGCAGGACGAGACCGTCGCCCGGTACCGCCGCACCCGCGACGGCGGGATCTCCGTGTCCGGTCTGCTGCGCCCCGACGAGCTCGGCGACGTCATGGGCCTCGAGCTGCCCGAGGGGGAGGAGTCCGACACCCTCGGCGGGCTGATGGCCGAGCGGCTCGACCGGCTGCCCCTGGGTGGGGACACGGTCTCGTTCGAGGCCGTCGACCACGTCCACCGGGACGAGGACAACCTGCCCACCAGCACCGACGTCACCCTCACCGTGGTGCGGATGGACGGGCACCGGGTGGACCGGATCGTCGTCCGGCGCGGCGACGGCCGCCGGGCCGAGGCGGGCGGTGCCACGCCCGCGGGGACGCCCGCCGAGAGGGCCCCCGAAGGGACCGGTGATGCGTCCGGCTCCACGGCCGTCGACGCCGAGAGGGGTGAGTCCCGATGAGCGAAGGCCTCGCCATCCTGTTCCTGGTCCTGCTGCTGGGCGGCAACGCGTTCTTCGTGGCCGCGGAGTTCGCCATGGTCTCGGCCCGCCGCGACCAGATCGAGCCGAAGGCCGCCGCCGGTTCCGCCGCCGCCAGGACCGCGCTGAAGGGCATCGAGGACGTCTCGACGTCCCTGGCCGCCACCCAGCTGGGCATCACCGCCTGCTCCCTGCTGATCGGCGCCGTGGGGGAGCCCGCGATCGCCCACCTCATCGAGGGCCCCATGGCCGACGCCGGCGTGCCCGAGGGACTCGTGCACCCCGTCGCCCTGGTCATCGCGCTGCTGGTCGTCACGTTCTTCCACATGGTGATCGGGGAGATGGTGCCCAAGAACATGGCCATCGCCAAGCCCGCGGCCTCGGCCCTGCTGCTGGGCCCGGTCCTGCGGGTCTTCGTGCTGGTCTTCCGCCCGTTCATCTGGCTGATGAACCAGTCCGCGAACCTCGTGGTCCGGTTCGTGTTCAAGGCCGAGCCCAGGGACGAGGTCGCGTCGAGCTTCACCTCGGACGAGGTCGCCGGTTTCGTCGCCGAGTCCGGCCGCGAGGGCCTGCTCGACGAGGACGAGATCACCCTGCTCACCGGGGCGCTGAACTTCGAGCACCTCACCGCGGAGGACGTGGCCATCCCGCCCGAGCAGCTGCACACCGTGTCCCGGTCCGCCACCGTGGCGGAGCTGGAGCAGATCTGCGCGAGCACGGGCTTCTCCCGCTTCCCCGTCCAGGAGGACGACGGGACGCTGGTGGGCTACGTGCACACCAAGGACCTGCTCGGGATCCCGCCCGAGCGCCGCCACGCCCCCGTCCCGCAGGACGCCGTCCGCCGGCTCGGCACGGTGGCCGCCGACGCCAAGCTGCGGCACGTCATGCGCTCCATGCAGCAGCGCAACGCCCACCTGGCCCTCGTCGAGGGACGGGGCACGACGGCCGGCGACGTCTCCGTGGTCGCGCTCGAGGACGTCCTCGAGGAGCTCGTCGGGGAGGTCCGGGACGCGACCAGCCGCCCGTCCTGAGCCGGCGCCGGCCCGCACCGACGAGGCCCTCGTCCCGCCGGGGGACGAGGGCCTCGCCCCTCCGCGGGCGGGTGCCTACTCGACGACGGTGACGGTGGCCTCGGTGAGGTAGGGCTCGGACTCGCGGTTGACGAGGTGGTTGGCGGTCTCCTCGTCGGTGAGCCGCAGCAGCCGGTCCCGGTCGCCGGGTTCGCTGAACAGGTCGTCCGCCTCGACGGTGCCGGTGGCCTCGACCTCGTCGCCGGGGCGCAGGTCGGCGGGCATCTCGCGCACGAAGACCACCGTCTGCTCGTCGCCCATGGTCAGGAACTCCTCGCCGTAGATCCCCTCCACCTCGTTGGTGAGGGTGATCTCCTTCCCGACGAGTTCCTCGGTGGCGACCTCGGACTGGTCCAGCTGGGTCAGTCTCGTCTCGTCCTGGCATCCGCTCAGCAGCAGCGCCCCGGTCAGGCCGGCCGCGGCAAGGGTCAGGGTGCGGTGGGTCATCAGCGTGCTCCTCGGTGGTCGGGCGGGACGTGCTCCGGGCTGGGCGCCATCGGCCCGGGACGACCCACCCTAGCCGCCGGAGCCGCCGGGCGACACGGAGAGGGCTGTTCCTGGCCGGGGCGGGACCGGCCCCGGAGGAGGCCTTCGAGGGCGTGCCGCGCCCGGCGCCGCGTCTCGGCGGAGTCCGCCGTGCACCTCAGGACAGGCCGACGTAGGTCGCCGAGTACCCGAAGCCGACGACGTCGTCCCGGCCGTCGCCGTCGACGTCCCCGAGCAGGCGCGGGAACCGCGCCGGGTCCCAGCCGGCCGACCAGCCGAAGGACGTGGACGTCAGCTCGGGCCCGAAGAAGGCGTTGTCGTCCCCGTAGGCCACGTGCACACCCGCGTCGCCGAATCCGACGACGTCCAGGATCCCGTCGCCGTTGATGTCGGCGAGGTCCCGGGGGTGCCGGTCGGTGCGCCAGCCCTGCGCGATGCCGAAGTCGGCGAGCTCGAGGGTGACCGGGAGGTACTTCGGCTCGCCCGGGGCGTAGGGCCGGGAGTAGGCGGCGAGGACGCCGCGGTGGCCGAACCCGACGACGTCCGGGGCAAGGTGCCCGCTGACGTTGCCGACGTCCCGGGGGTGCTGGTCGACCCGCCAGCCCTGGGCGTACCCGAAGTCGCGGACCTCCAGGGCGGGCTGGGTGAACGTGTCGCCCAGCGCCGAGAAGTAGGAGACGTACGTGCCGGCGTCCCCGAGACCGACGATGTCGGCCGTCCCGTTCTCGTCCATGTCGGCGAGCATCCGCGGGTGCTGGTCGACCCGCCAGCCACGGTCCCAGCCGTAGCTGTCGATCCGCTTGCCGGTGCCGAAGAAGGTGCGGTCCGACCGGCCGTGCGAGATCGTCACGCCGGAGTACCCGAAGCCGACGACGTCCGCCGCGCCGTCCCCGACGAGGTCGGCGAGCTCGCGGACGTGCTGGTCGACCCGCCAGCCCTGGTTCCAGCCGAACTCCCGGACCTTCAGCGCCGGCGCCGTGAAGCTGCCGTCCGGCTGCGCGTAGGCGACGAGCACGCCGGCGTCGCCGAAGCCGACGAGATCGGCGCGGCCGTCGCCGTCGACGTCGGCGACCTGCCGCGGGTGCCGGTCGGTGCCCCAGCCCTGCGCGGTGCCGAAGTCGCGGACCCTCAGCACCGGTGCGGCGAAGGTGCCGTTGGCCTGGCCGTGGGCGACGAAGACGCCGGGGTCGCCGAAGGCCACCACGTCGGCGCGTCCGTCCCCGTTGACGTCGGCGAGCTCGCGCACGTGCTGGTCGACCCGCCAGCCGTCGACGTAGGAGAGGAACCCCTGGGTGGACACGGCGTGGGCCGGTCCGGCGAGGGCGATGCCGGTGGCGGCCAGTGCCGTCGCGGAGACCCCGGTGAGCAGACGGGCCATCGGTGAGCGTTTCATGGTGGAACCTCCAGGTTCCGAAGAGCGGAGAACTCGGTCCGGATCGCCGGACCTCGGGTGGGAGCCGGTCGACCCCCACCGACCGGCGTCTGGCCGTGGGCTCGGCCGGGGTCCCGGGACCGTGGTCCACCGGTGACCGCCTCCCGCCGAGCGGACGGAACTGCTGGTGGAACCAGTCTAGATCCGCGCGTATGCCATCGCTAAGTGTTCTCCGCTCCGTGCCGAATCGTTATCCGGAGCCCCGCCCGGGAACCGGGTCCTGGTCCGGACCCCCGAGGGCCTTCAGCGGCGGATGCCGCGCCGGAAGTACAGGACCGGGCCCACGAAGTTGACGGCGATGATCGCCGCCCACTTCCCCTTGCCGCCGTTGACCTCCTCGGCGGGACGCAGGGCGAGGTCCGCCCAGGCGGTGGCCGCCAGCGAGACCTGCACGGAGGCCAGCGTCAGCAGCGCGGTCTGCTGCCCCGGCGTGAGGTCCTTCCATCTGGTGCTCTTCCTGGTGCCGATGCGCGTCATGGTCGTCCTCCTGGTGCTCGGGGACCCGGTGGTCCCGGCGGCCGCTCCGTGGGCGGCCTGTGGCACTCATGCTGGTGCGGGCGCCGCCGGCAGTCAACGCCCGCCTCCGGCGCCGGTGCCCGGGCGCCGGTCAGACGCTGATGTCGGGCCACAGGACGCGGTAGGCCACCGCGTAGCCGGCGATCCAGGCCAGGGACAGGGCCAGCAGCCCCGCCCCGGCCACGGCGACCACCCCGCGGCGGTGCCGGAGCGCACCGGCCAGGTGCCGGACGGCGGGCACCACGCCGAGGACGCCCAGGAGCAGGAGCGCCTGCCCGAGACGGGTGAGGGGCCGCACCAGGGACAGGTCCGGCTGCACGCTCGCGGCGAACAGCGCCAGCCCCGCCAGCACGGCCACCGGAGCCGCGTAGGCCAGCCGCCGCACGCGCCGGGGACGGGCCGCGCCCCCCGGCGTGTCCCACCGGCGCCGCCGCCGCAGGCGGTTCACCGGCCAGGCGACCAGCGTCACGACGAGGACGAGCAGCGCCGCGAGCAGCAGGAGGTGGGGCACGAACAGCCCGTGCCAGGCGCTCACCCTCCCCTCGGTGCTGTAGGCGACCAGCGCGATGTCCCGGACACCGTCCTCGTCGGCCCGCGCCGCGAGGGTGGCCGTGCCCCCGGTCTCCCGCCACAGCCACGGCTCGACCTCGTGCATCGTGGTGGGAGGAGCCGCGAGGGAGCCGACGCTGATCGTCCCGTCCGGGCCGGCGCGCACCGTGGTGATCGCGAGCGCGCCCACCAGGGCCGCGGCGCTCGACTCCGCCCGCCGTGCGCTGCGGTAGTGGCCGGCCACCGCGGCGGCCCGCTCCGCGGCGCCGGGCGGCGGCTCCGGCGCCGCCGGTTCGGGCGGGGCGACGTAGCGGCGGGCGAACTGCCCGACCAGCTGCTGCCGCAGCACCGAGGTGCTGAGCGCGCGCACCCCGTTGCCGTTGACGGAGACGAACAGGCCCGTGTCCGCGTCGGGGAACAGGACCAGCTCGCTGTGGAACAGGTTCGTGTCGCCGCCGTGGGAGAGCACCCGCTGCCCCCGCATCTCGTGGCCCCGGAAGCCCAGGGTCATCTGCTCGGCGGCACCGAGCCCGCCGAGGGACGCGGGCGGCAGCGCCGGGGCGTGCATGGCCGCCAGCGCCCCGGGGCCCAGGACGTCGTCGGGACCGTGGCCCAGGTGCAGGTTCAGGAACGCGGCCATGTCCTGCGCGGTGCTGCTCACGGACCCGGCGGGCGGGACGGAGATGTGCTCGAAGGGCGCGGGCTCGGCCCCCGGCGCCGGGAAGCCGCCGGCCACGCGGTCGGAGAGCGCGGGCGGCAGCGGCTGCTCGGCGGTGCTGGAGGTCATGCCCAGCGGGCCGAGGACCTCCTCGCGCACGTACTCCTCGAACGGGACGCCGGTGACCTGCTGCACGACGTAGCCGGCCAGGGCCAGGCCGTAGTTGGAGTACGCGGGGGTGGTGCCCGGCGCGAAGATCTGCTGCGGCGGGTCCTCGGCCAGCTCGGTGCGCAGGTCGCGGACCTTCTCGGCGTCCGGGGTGATGAGGTGGTCCACGCGCTCCTCGAAACCGGCGGTGTGGCTCAGCAGGTGCCGCAGCGTCACCGTTCCCCGGGGCAGCTCCAGCGGGAAGTCGAGGTGCTCGCGGACGTCGGCGTCCAGGTCCAGGGCGCCGCGCTCCACCTGCTGCAGCACGGCGGTGGCGGTGAAGAGCTTGGACACCGACCCGATCCGGAACAGGTGGTGCTCGGGGTCCACCGGGGTGGCGCCCGGCACGAGCCGGGACCGGTCCGCCGCGCCGAAGCCGCGCACCGTGACGATCTCGCCGCCGGAGACGACCGCCACCGTCGCCCCCGGGAGCCGCTCGGCGTCCAGGAGGGCCGGGACCAGGCCGTCGAGCCATGTGTCGACGTCGCCGGCGGTCAGCTCCCGCACGCCCTGATCCTCCTGCGCCCCGTGCTCCCGCGCGGCGGCGGACGACGGCACCGCCAGGTGCGCGAGCAGCAGCAGCGTCACGAGGACCAGCGCGAGCACCGCCCCGGGCGCTCGCGGGGGCGCCGCGGGGATCGGCGACCGGACCGGGAACGGGTGCACGCGCATGAGGCCATCCTGCTCCGGCACCGGGTCCCGTGTCCGAGTGTGACCGGGGAGCGCAGGCGTGCGGCCGGTCCGGCGCCCGGAACGGGACCGGGGCCGGACCACCGGTCTAGCCTGGGAGCATGACCCGGTCCCGGACCCTGTCGCACTCCGCTCCCGCAGCCGTCCTGTGGCCGGTCGCCGGAGCGGCCGCCGGACTGCTCTCCGTGCTCCTCGGCATCGCCGGAGGACTCCTGGAGACCGCGCTCTCCGGTCCTTGGCCGGCCACCGGGGACCCTGCCTACGGGCCGTTCCTGGCGCGCAACCGTGGCCCCCTGCTGGCGCAGAGCATGCTCTTCGTCCTCGGCCAGGGAGCGCTGGTGTGCTTCCTCGGGTGGGTGCGGGCGCGCCTGCTCCGGGCGGAGGGCCCGCCCGGCGCGGTCTCCGCCGTGGCCTTCGGGGCCGGGCTCATGGCCGCGGCCCTGAACATCGCCGGCCAGGGCGTGCAGATCGTGCTGACCATGCCGGCGGCGGCGTCGATGGGTGCGGGGACGGCGGGCGCGGTGACGGACCTGTGCGTGGTCCTCCTCGCCCTGGCCAACCTCCCCCTCGCCGTCTCGTTCGCCGCTGTCGCCGCGCTCTCCCTCGCCCGCGGCGCGTACCCGCGGTGGCTCGGCGGGATCGCCGCCGGGGCGGCCGCGGCGGCCCTGCTCTCCGTCTTCTCCCTCGTGCCCACCGCGGGGCCGCTCTCCCCGCTCGGCGAGCTCACCACGGCACTGCGCCTCGTGCCCGTCCTGTGGTACCTGCCGGCCGCCGTCGTGATGCTCCGGGGCCGGCCGTGACCGGGCGGCTGCCGCGCGGCGCCCGCCGGCACTGGGCGGCGCTGGACCGCCCCGGCCTGCCGCCACCGCCCGCGGCGGACACCGCGGCGATCGCCGGTCTGCCCGAGCCCGCGCGCCGCTGGCTGGAGCGGGCCGTGCCGCCCGGCACCCCGGCGTGGTCCGCGGCGGAGCTGTCGATGCGCGGCGAGATCCGGCTCGGCGGCTCCTGGCACGCTTTCTCCGCCCGGCAGCTCATCGTTCCCGGCACCGGCTTCGTGTGGGCCGCCCGCACCCGGGTCCTCGGCCTGCCGGTCGCGGGCTTCGACCGGTACGGCCCCGGCGGGGGCGAGCTGCGGTGGCGGCTGCTGGGCCTCGTGCCCGTGCTGTCGGCCGCGGGCCCGGACGTCACCCGCAGCGCCGCCGGCCGGCTCGCCGGCGAGGGGGTCCTCGTCCCGACGGCCTGTCTGCGCGCCGCCTGGTCCGAGGGACCGGCCCCGGACACCGCCGTCATGTCCGGGGTGCTCGGCGGGGTGCGCGAGGACGCCCTGATCCGGGTCGACCCGGAGGGCCGGCTGCAGGAGCTGAGCATGCAGCGGTGGGGTGACCCCGACGGCACCGGCTTCGGCCGCCACCCCTTCGGCGTGGCGCTGTCGGAGGAGGCCGACGTCGACGGCGTGCGCGTGCCCGCCCTCCTGCGCGCCGGCTGGGCGTGGGGGACCGACCGGCAGGCCGCGGGCGAGTTCTTCCGGGCGCGGATCGAGGACGTCCGCTTCCGCTGAGCGGCCCTCACGGGCCGGCCCTCCCGAGCAAATCCTCCCGAGCAAATCCTCCCGGGCAGGGCCGTGCCGGGAGGGCGCCGGCTCAGCGGGCCGGGTCCTGGCGCCCCGGTCCGTGCTCCGGCCCCTCGCCCGGACGGTCGTCCGGCCGGTCCTCCGGCCGATGCTGCGGCGGAGGGGCCCAGGGTGCCGCCGTCCCGTGGGGCTGGGGCTCCACGGGCCCCTGGTCGAGCCGGAACGGCGGGTACTCGTCCCGCATCAGCAGCACGTAGGCGAGGACCCGGTTGACCCAGCGGTTGATGCCCACGACCAGCGCGAACAGCTCGGGACGGTACCGGCCCGTGAAGAGCAGGATCACGGCGGCCACGAGCACGAGCAGCCCGAGCAGGGACGGCCCCCAGCTGGTGGTCGTCGTGCCGTCGTCGCCGCTGCGGGTGGTGCTCCACGTGCTCCCGCCGCCCGCGAGCACCCCGAGGATCAGCAGGTGCGGGATCGCCAGGAGCCACCACTTCACGAGCACGAGCCCCCGGGAGAGCCGCTCCGGATAGGCGACCTCGAGCTCCGCGGGATGGTCCGCGCGGGCCAGGGTGAAGGGCGGGTACCGGTCGGTGCCCAGGGCCGAGTACGAGTAGAACCCCACCCGCCAGCTCCACCGCAGGACCCCCACGCAGAAGGAGAACCACGAGGGCGGGTACCGGCCCGTGAACAGCACGGCGACCCCGGCGGCCACCGTGGTGACCCCGAGGGCGAACCACAGCACGGCCAGCACGATCAGGTGCGGGATCACCAGCAACCACTTGACCAGCCACAGCCACCGGGACAGCCCCGCGTCGAGGAAGCCCGTCAGGCGCACGGGGGAGACCTGCCGCGGGGTCCCGTCCCGGGCCGGGGCCCCGGCGAGTGCCGCGCCCGGACCCGTGCCGCGCGGCGGCGTGCGCGGGTCGATGTCCCGGCCCAGTCCGGCGGCGCCGAGCAGCAGCAGCGGGACGCCCAGGACCAGCCCGACCAGCCCGCCGACCAGCTGACCGCCGGCCAGAGGCCCGAGGAGCTCGGAGCGCGCCCCGAGCTGCAGGTCCGCCCAGACCGGCCGGGTGGCGTCGGCGTTCATCACCACGAGCGTCCAGCTCCCGGAGCGCAGGTCCAGGGTCAGCTCCCGGGTGCCGGTGCCCTGGTCCGAGTCGGCCCAGAAGGTCTGGTTCCCGGGCCGGTCGGGCACCCGCTCACCGGGCACACGGGACGCGGTGTCGTCCCCGGACTCCGTGGCGCGGCCCAGCTCGGCGTGGGCGACGCCGTCGAGGTACCGGTCCACGTCGCCGGTCCCGGCCACGCCCACGAAGATCTCCTGCTCCGGGTCCGCCGCCGTCACGCGCACCTGCACCCGGCCGAGCTGGTCGAGGAAGGGCACGGGGGAGATCTGCGCGTCGCCGACGTCGAGCACGGCGGGCGGGCCGACCAGGGCGTAGGTGATGGTCTGGTGCCGGTCCGGGGACGTCGTGAGGAAGCGCCCGTCCTGCTGGGCCGCGGCGGCGCCGGCGAGGACGAGACCGCTGACGAGCGCCCCCAGGCCCAGGGCGGTCAGGACGGCGCCCAGGACCAGCAGCACCCACTGCCCGGGTCTGGTGCGGCGCGGGGCGCCGTGCCGGCCGGCCGGGCGGGGTGGGTGGGTGACGGGGTGGGCGTTCATGGGAGCTCCTGAGGAGTCGGACGGGTGGCCGGGGCCCGGGGCGGGGCGTCCGGGTGGTCAGAGGGCGGCGGCGAGGCCGCGGCCCCACGCGACGGCGCGCTCCTCCTCACCGGGGACCAGCTCGTTGCCCATGGTCACGAGGAAGCTCTCGGGCTCCGCGACCAGCTCGTAGCGGTGCTCCTCGAGGGCGCGGACGATCTTCTGCGAGGCGCGGCCGGTGAGCATCGCCGGGCCCTTGACCCGGGTGTCGAAGGCGGTCGCCCGTCCGCCCTGCGCGTCGAGGGCGGCCAGCCACTCGCGGACCCCGGGACCGGTCGCGGAGCCGTCCACGTCCAGGTGGTGGCGGGAGGCGTCCCGCATGGCCTGCTCGCGGGAGTTCTCCCGGCTCAGCCCGTGGCCGTGGGTGGGGGCGCCCACCACCAGCACGTCCCCGGCGCCCGGTGGATGCCGCTGCGCCTCGGCGGTCGAGCGCACCTCCGCGGGGACTCCTCCCTCCGTGAGCCCCCGCCCGATCGCCTCGGCGATCCGGTGGGTGTTGCCGTACATGGACTCGTAGACCACCAGGACGGTCATGGCGGGTCTCCTCTCTGTGATCCGTGCGAAGCGCACTCCTCCGTGCGGTTCCTGCCCCGCGATTCCTTCCCCCGCGGTCCTTCCCCGCGGTTTTTCCCGCGGTCCCTTCCGCACGGCCGGCGTCCCGCACGGCCGGCGTCGTCCGCGGGGCCACGGCTCACAGGCGCAGGACGGCGGCGCCCGTGATCCGGTCCGCGGCCAGGTCCGCGAGGGCCCGGTCGGCCGCGCGCAGGGGATAGGGGACGGTGGTGGGGCGCAGCCTCAGCCGGGCGGCCAGCCGCAGGAACTCCTCGCCGTCCTGCCGGGTGTTGGCGGTGACGCTGCGCAGCTGCCGCTCCTGGAAGAGCTCCGCGGCGTAGTCGAGGGCCGGGACGTCGCTGAGGTGGATCCCGGCGACGGCGAGGGTGCCGCCCCGGTCGAGGGCGCGCAGCGCCGGGGGGACGAGCGTGCCCACGGGGGCGAAGAGGATCGCCGCGTCCAGCGGCACCGGGGGAGGCTCGTCGGCCTCGCCCACGAAGGCGGCGCCCAGCTCGCGGGCCAGCTCGCGCGCCGCGGCCGAGCGGGTCATGACGTGGACCTCCGCGCCCTGGTGCAGGGCGACCTGGGCGGCGAGGTGCGCGGAGGCCCCGAAGCCGTAGATGCCCAGCCGGCCCCCGGGCGGCAGCTGGGCCCGCCGCAGCGCCCGGTAGCCGATGATCCCGGCGCACAGCAGCGGGGCCGCGTGCTCGTCGTCGAACTCCTCGGGCAGACGGTAGGCGAAGGCCTCGGGGACCAGGGTGAGCTCCGCGTAGCCGCCGTCCTGGTCCCACCCGGTGAAGCGCGGCGCCGTGCAGAGGTTCTCCTGCCCGCGGCGGCAGAAGCGGCAGCGTCCGCAGGTGTGCCGCAGCCACGCGACGCCCACGCGCTCGCCATTCCGGAACCGGGCGCACCCGGGACCCGGGCGCACCACCTCGCCGACGATCTCGTGGCCCGGGATCACCCCCGCGCGGTGCAGCGGGAGATCACCCTCCACGAGGTGCAGATCGGTGCGGCACACCCCGCAGGCCCGCACCCGGACGAGCAGCTCCCCTGCTCCCGGTACCGGGTCGGGGCACTGTCCGAACCGCATCGGCCCGCCGGCGGCGGGGCCGGGCTCGTCGATCCACCACGCACGCATGCCGTCCTCGTCGATCCCCCGGCGGAGGGCTCCGGCCGCGGCCGTGACCCCTGTCCTGCTCCGAGTCTAGGAACGGATCACAGGTCCCGTCAGGAAACGAGGAATGTTAACGCCCCGGTCCCGGCCACCGCGCACGGCGCCGGCGGGACGGCCCGGACGGGGGAAGCGCCGGGCGTGGGCGGCCCGCGGATGTCGGCGGGAGGTGTTCCCAACCGGGGCGCGGGGGACGACCATGGGGGACGAAGGACCGACCGGGTGCGGCCCGCGTCGCCGGCACCCGGGCGCTACGTGCCCCGGCGCGCGACGAGAGGACTCAGGCATGACCGAGCGCATCGACCGATGGCCCACGGGGGCTCCGTGCTGGGCGGACATCATGGTCTCGGACCTGGACCGTTCCATGGACTTCTACGCCTCCGTGCTCGGGTGGCGGTTCACGCCCTCGGACCCGGCGTACGGCGGCTACTGCAACGCCCTGGTGGACGGCGAGCCGGTGGCGGGGATGTCGCCGGCGCTGCCCGACATGGAGGACGATCCGCACGCGTGGGCCGTCTACCTCGCGTCCGACGACATCGTGGCCACGGGCAGGGCCGCGGTGGCGGCCGGCGCCCGCCAGCTGTTCGAGCCGATGGCCGTGGGCCGTTTCGGCACCATGGGCGTGTGGATCGATCCCACGGGGGCGGCCTTCGGCGTGTGGCAGCCGCAGGAGCACACCGGCTTCAGCATCGTCGGCAAGCACGGGACCGTGGCCTGGTGCGATCTCCTGACCTCCGACCAGGCGGCCGCCGAGCGGTTCTATGCCGAGGTGTTCGGCTACACGTACCAGGACATCGGGACGCGGCACGAGGCGTATGCGGTGTTCACGGTCCCGGGCATGGACCGTACGGCCGGGGGGATCGGCGTTCCTGCCGAGGACGTCGACCACCTGCAGGAGGCGCCGCCGCTGTGGTGGGTCTGCTTCGAGGTCGACGACGCCGACACCGCCGCCGAGCGGGTCGTCGCCGCGGGGGGCGCGCTGATCCGGGAGCCGGAGGAGTTCGGCTACGGGGAACTGGTCTTCGCCGCCGGCCCGGACGGCGAGCGCTTCGCCATGATGGGCCCGTCCTCGGAGGACTGGACCGAGGAGGACGACCAGGACACCGACCAGGACACCGACGAGGACACCGGGCGGTCGTGAGCGGGCCCCCCGCCCGGGCGAACCTGCGGCCGAGGCGTCAGGCGGCGGCCCGGTGCGTCAGGGCAGGGGCCTCAGAACATGCCCACGACGGCGCCGACGAACCACAGCACCGCGAACAGCACCACGAGGCCGAGGACGACCGCCAGCGCGATCTTCCCCTTCGCCGAGTCGCCGGGCCGGTCGACGTCGAGCTCGTGGTTGGTGGGGCCCACGCCCGAGCCGGCGTCGGGCGGGGTGTCGCCTTCGATGCTCAGGCCGGACTCCTCGTTCAGGGCGTCACCGGCCTGCTTCGGGTCGGTGCGCGCGCGCTCGGGATCGATGTCGGCCACGGGGTCCTGCTTTCTCCGGTCGGACGTGCTGGGACAGGTGCTCCCAGCAGAATAGCAAGCCTGCTGGCGAAATGGGTCGTCCTGTGCCGGGGACCGCCGGCCCCGGCGCCCGCTCGCGAGCGGCGCGACGGGGTCCGGGGCGCACTGCGCCGGGGAGCGGCTGCTCAGCCGCCCCAGCGGCGGCGGAGGGCGTCGACCAGCACCGCGAAGTCCTCGGCCATGTCCGGGCACCCGGGATCGGAGAGCCACTGGATCTGCAGGCCGTCCATGGCGGCGATGACGGTGCGGACGATGGAGCCCACCGGGGCGTCCCCGGCCAGCCGGCCGTCCTCGGCGGCCTCGGCCAGCGCCGCGCGGATCTGGTCGGCGGTGACACGGTGGTGGCGGCGCAGCCACGTGTTCGCCGGGTGCCCGGGGTCCACGGCTTCTCCGGCCATGGTCGTGAACAGCCGCACGATCCCGGGCTGCCCCTGGTTGTGGCGGACGAGGTCCACGAGGCTCTCCAGGAACTCCCAGCCGCGGGGCCGGCCCTCGGCCGGGGCCCGGACCTGGGCGGTGTCGATCTCGTCGCGGCGGTCCATCACGGCCTGCAGGAGGTCGTCCTTGGTCGGGAAGTAGTGCACGAGGCCCGTCTGGCTCATTCCGCAGGCCCGGGCGACCCCGCTCATCGAGGTGCCGCGGTAGCCCTCGGCCGAGAACAGCTGCGCGGCGGTGGCCAGGATCTCCTCCCGGCGGGCAGTGCTGTCCGCGCCCCGGGGGCGTCCGCTGCTGCGGCGGGGGGACCGGGGCGCGGCGGCGGACACGGCGTCTCCTGGGGTGCGGTGGGGACGGACGAGGAGGCGGCCGTCCGCGGGAACGGCCGCCTCCTCAGGGACTCAGCCCAACGATACCCGCGCCCGGACGTCGCCCAGCCCGCGGGCGACGACCAGGTCGGCACCTGCGGCCAGGGGCGCCCAGGTGCCGGTGGCCTCGTCCCAGCGGCGGCGCAGCCGCTCGTCGCAGGTCACCGTGACGACGGCGGTGGCCCCGGCGGGGACCTCCACGCCGCAGTAGCCGGCCAGGCGGATCGGCTGGTCGTCCTCGGCCGGGTCCAGGTAGACCTGCACGGTCTCCCGCGAGGCCTGCGCCGAGGTGTTCGTGACCTCGACGTCCACCACCAGTCCGGCCTCGCCCTCGTGGGCCCGCACGGCCCCGTACGCCCAGGTGCCGTAGCCCAGGCCGTGGCCGAACCAGAACAGCGGGGCGGGGGCGTGGCCGGCGTGGAAGCCGCGGTGGCCGACGAACGTGCCGTCGTCGTAGTGCAGGGCCAGGCTCTCGTCCGGGACCACGTCCCACGCCGGGGCGGCCCCGTCCGCGGCGGGGTAGCTGGTGACCAGGCGCCCGGTGGGCTCCAGCGCACCGGTCAGCGCGGCGGCCACGGCGTGCCCGCCCTCCTGGCCCGGCAGACCGGCCACCAGCACCGCGTCCACCTGCTCCAGCCACGGCATGAGCACGGGGGTGGCGGCGTTGACGACCACCACGGTGCGCCGCGCGGCCGCGGCGACCCGGTGGACGAGCTCGTCCTGGCGCCCGGGCAGGGCGAGGGTCGTCTTGTCCGCCGCCTCGGTCTCCTGTTCCTCGGTCACGCCCACGACGACGACGGCGGTGCCGGCGGCCCGGGCGGCGCGCTCGGCGTCGGCGATCAGGTCTTCGTCGGGCCGCGGTGCCGGGGCGGCCGCCAGGGCCGTCCGGCCCAGGGCGGACATGTCCAGCAGGTGGCTCTCCTCGGCCAGCCCGAGCGAGGTGTCCGCCAGCAGGACCTCGCGCCAGTCGACCGGGTCGAGGGCCACGGTGGCCGTGACGGTGGCGCCGGCCGGCAGCTCGACGGTCTCGGCGAAGGCCGGCGGGCGGAGCATGGTCTCGCCCGGGTCCTTGCCCGCGAAGCGCAGCTCGGCCGTGACCTCCCGGTCACCGCTGGTCACGGTCCAGGTGCCGGCCCCGACCGCCCCGAGCAGCACCGGCCCGGCGTCGTTGGCCAGGGTCGTGGTGAGCACGGCGGTGGCCGGGGCCTGGGCGAGGTCGTCGTCCCAGCCGATCGAGAACTCCGCGGAGTCCTCGTGCCGGCGGTCCAGCTCCGTGCCGTCGGCGGCGAGCAGCACCACCTGCATCCCGGGGGCGCCGGTGGCCGGGTCCGTGAGGAAGGCCGGGGCCGCGGCGACGGGACGGGCCCGCACGGCCGGCCCGTCGATCACGCGCACGCGGCCCCCGAGCAGCGCGGTCAGGCCCTCGGCCACGGTGGACTGGTAGGGCGGGTTGACGACCGCCGAGCCGCCGCCCATGTCCACGGTCTCGAGCGCGTGCCGTCCGATCAGCGCCACGGCGTCGTCGGCCTCCCCGTCGGCGGCCAGGGGCAGGACGCCGTTGTTGGCCACGACCGTCATGCCGCGGGCCGCGATCCGGCGCAGCTGCTCCTTCCGCACCGGTGAGTCCACCGCGGGCAGGTCCTGGGCCCACGGGCGGGGCTGCTGCCCCTCGGGGGTGAGCCCGCCGACCCTCTCGGCCAGGCGCAGCAGCCGCACCACGTGCTCGTCCACGGTCTCCTCGGCGACCTCGCCGGCCCGGACCGCGGCCACGAGGCGGTCGCCCCAGGGCCCGCCGGGGCCGGGCATGACGAGGTCCAGGCCGCCGTTGGCAGCGGCCGCGGTGCGCTTGGTGGCGAACCAGTCGCTCATGATCAGCCCGTCCCAGTCCCACTCACCCTTGACGATCCCGTTCTGCACGTGGTCCTGCTCCGTGGCGGGCACCCCGTTGACGTCGTTGTAGGCGGCCATCATCGACCAGGCGCCCGCGTCCTGCGCCGCCATCTCGAAGGGCAGCAGGTACAGCTCGCGCAGCGCGGTCTCCGAGACGCGGGAGTCCATGAAGTTGCGCAGCGTCTCGGACTCGTTGGCCACCAGGTGCTTGAGGCACGCGGCGGTGCCGCGCCCCTGCATGCCGGCCACGTAGGCGGCGGCGGTGCGCCCGGTCAGGTACGGGTCCTCGGAGTAGGCCTCGAACAGCCGCCCGCCCAAGGGGCTCCGGTGCAGGTTGATGGTGGGTCCGAGCACCACGTGGATCTGCTGGCGCTGGGCCTCCTCGGCCAGCATCCGCCCCACCTCCTCGGCGATCTCGTCGTCCCAGGCCCCGGCGATCAGCGTGGCGTTGGGGAACAGGGCCACGGCGTCCCCGCCGATGAACTTCAGCCCGCGCACCCCGGTGGGCCCGTCGGAGAAGGCCAGCGGGGCGAGGCCGACCCGGTCGTTGCCCGGCAGGGTGAAGGCGGTCTCGCCGGTGAGCAGGTGCACCTTCTCCTCCAGGGAGAGGCGGCCCACGAGCTCGCTCAGGCGGGTGGTGCGGTCGAGGAGACGGGTCGTGTCGGTCATGATCACTTCGCTTTCCTGATGGGGAGGACGACGAGGGCGCCGGCCGGCGCGGCGGCCGCGGTCAGGAGGAGGCCGCGTTGGCACCCTGCTGGGCGACGAACCGGCCGGGAACGCCAGGACAATCGGCGGAGGCGCTAATAGTGAGTACGCACTATTCCATGAAGTGACGGAGATCACCAGAGGTGCCGGACCATGTCGCCCGGGGCCGCTCAGGGCAGCTCAGGGCAGCGGCCCGGCCGCGGCCAGCCCGGCGAGCACAGCGAGCACGGTCAGCGCGCCGGTGCCCGCGGCGTTGAGCACCGCGCGCAGCGCCCTCCCGTCCCGGGCCAGCCGCACGGTGTCGGCCATCGCGGTGGAGAAGGTCGTGTACCCGCCGCAGAAGCCGATCACGGAGGCCGCGGCGGCCGGCCCGCCCAGAGTCCCGGCCAGCGCGGCGCCGGACAGGAATCCGGCCAGGAAGGAGCCGCTCACGTTGACGACCACGGTGCCGGCGGGGAAGGACGTGGCCCACCGCTGCCGCACGGCCCCGTCCACCGCGAACCGGGCCATCGCCCCCAGCCCGCCGAAGAGGCAGATCAGCAGGGCGGTCACGCGCGCCGCCCCCGGGCCGCGAGGGCGGTGCCGGCGAGGCAGGCCAGGAACCCGCACCCCAGCGAGATCCCCACGTAGGCCAGGGCCTGCCCCGCGGACCCGCCGGCCAGCAGCCGCTCCGCCTCGAGGGCGAGCGAGGAGAACGTCGTGAACCCGCCCAGGACCCCGGTGCCCACGCCGAGGCGCAGCAGCATCCCGCGCGGCGTCTCCGCGCCGCGCCGCAGGAGGGCCTCCAGGAGCATCCCCAGCAGGAACGCCCCGAGCAGGTTCGCCGCCAGGGTGGCCAGCGGCCAGCCGGCCACGGTCGGCAGCAGCAGGGCGAGGCCGTGGCGGGCGCCGGTGCCCAGCGCCCCACCGGCCCCCACGGCGAGGACCAGCAGCAGGCGCCGGTGCGGCGGTCGGCTCATGGGGACTCCTCGGGGGCGGGCTCCCGGGGGAGCGGTCGGCGGCTCGATCCTACCGGCGGGTCCGTAGGATGTCCGGGTGCAGACGATACGCGGCGCCCGGATCCTCCTGGCCCTCAAGACCTCGCTCGCCGTGGCCCTGTCCTGGGTCGTGGCCCAGCGGATGCCCGGGGTGATCGACGACTACCCGTACTACGCCCCGCTGGGCGCGATCTCCGCGATGTACCCGACCGTGCTGGGCTCGGTGCGCGCGGGGCTGCAGACGGTGGCCGGCATCGCCCTGGGGATCATGCTGGCCGCAGGAGTCCTGCTGGTCGGTGACCCCAACCTCGTGACGGTCTCGGTGGCGGTCGGCCTGGGCGTCCTCCTGGCGGGCGTCCGCCAGCTCGGGGCCGGGGCGGAGTACGTCCCGGTCGGCGCCCTCTTCGTCCTCATCGTCGGGGGCCAGGACGCCGAGGGCTTCTCGGCCGGCTTCCTCGTGCAGATGTCCGTGGGCGTCGCGATCGGCCTGCTCGTCAACGTGACGGTCATCCCGCCCCTGGACTTCCGCACCGCTCGCCTGCAGCTCGACCGGCTGCAGAACGTCGTCGTCGACTACCTCGAGGACGTCGCCGGGGAACTCGCGGAGCCCGGGACCACCGGGGGGCGGGACTGGCGCCAGCGCAACCACGCGCTGGTGCGGATCACCGGCGAGGTGCGCGAGGCGGTCGACGAGTCGGCGCGCAGCGCCCGCGGCAACCCCCGGATGATGCTCCGCCGCCGGCGCCGCCCCGCGGACTCGACCGACCCCGGATACGACTCCCTGCTGAAGCTCGAGAACGTGATCTTCCACCTCCGGGGCTTCACGGACGCGGTGCGCGAGCTCTACGACCACCAGCAGCACGACTGGCTCGTGCCCGTGGCCCTGAGCGCCCGGCTCGCCGAAGCGGTGCAGTCCGCCGCCGACGCGGTGCGCGCGTGGGCCGACAGTGAGGATCCGGAGGAGGCGGCCGAGCGGGTCCGCTCCCTGGTGGGACGGCTCCACGCCGACCTCACCGACCCCTCGCGGGCGGAGGACCAGCTCGTCATGGCCGCCGCCCAGGACCTCGCCCGGCTCGTGGCGGTCCTGGACCCGCCGACCGCCCCGACGGCCGGCAGCAGCGCCGTGACCCGGGGCTGACGCCCCCGGTCGACCCGGCCGCGGCGCCGTCCGGGACCCCCGGGCCCCGGACGGCGGGCGGCTCAGGCCCGGCTGCGCCGCCGCAGGAGCAGCGCGCCCGCCGCGCTCGCGGCGATCCCCGCGGCGAGCAGACCGGCCAGGAGGCCGGTGCCGGGGCGCTGCTCCGGCTCCGCGGCGGCCGTCTGGAGATTGAGGCCGGGGTTGACGGCCGCGGGCGCGGTCTCGACGGGCGCCGCCACGACTGGTGCTTCCACGACGGGTGCGACGGGGGGCGGTGCGACCTCCACCGGGGCGGCCTCGACCGGCGCGGGCGGTGCGGGGAGCGCCGGGGGCGCGGCCGGCGCCGGGACCACCGGGGCGGGGCTCTCGCAGGCCACGACGGCCTGCTCGAGGAGCACGAGGAACTGCTCGACCGTGGCCTCGTCGACGGCCAGCTGCGCCAGGAGCGCCTCGAACGCCACGGCGGCGTCGGCGAGGGCCTGCTCGGCGACGGCGGGGTCGAGCGTGCCGAGCGCGGCGGCGAGCTCCTGGTCGAGCTCGACGAGGCGGGCCTCGGCCTGGGCGACGGCCTCCGGGTCGCCGGACTCCCGGGCGGCCATCAGTGCGGCACCGGCCGCCTCCAGCTCCTGCAGGCTCGGCCCGCCGACGTCCCCCACGAGCGCGGCGTACTGGGCCTCCGCGGCGGCCACGGCCTCGGCCGAGGAGCCGAGCGCCGCGAGCGTGTCGGGCGTGAGGCCCGCCCCGGTCAGCGCGGTGTCCAGCTGCGCCGTGGCCTGCAGGCAGGCGGGGTCCCCGGGTGCGGCGAGGGCGGCCGGGGTGCCCACGACGAGGCCTCCGGCCAGCATCGCGGCGGCGGCGCCCGTGGCCGCCCACGTCTTTCCAGCAGTCATGTCCTGTGTCTCCTGTGCTCGGTCCTCGGCCCGGGACCACCCCGCGGCCGGCAGCGCGCGGCAGACCTCCCCCCGGCGTCGCCGATCCGCGCGTGCGGGCGGGGCGACAGGAATTGTCGTGCTGCTGGTCGTGCGGCGTGCACCGTGGAGCTCGCGGAGATCCGGAAGCGCGTCCGACGGACTGCTGTGCCGTCAAAATACGCGCCGGTAGCCTGCGTTGGCAATAGTGAACACGAGGCCCGGGCGAACCGGGGCCGGGTCTGCGCCCGGGGCGCTCCGGGGGGCGGTAGGACGCCCGGGCCTCGTCCCGCGCGCGCAGGACGGGCCCGGGCACGCCGCGTCCCCCGGGTGCGGTGGCACCCGGGGGACGCGGCGTCGCGGGGAGGCTCTCCGCCGCAGCGGAGCGCGGTATCAGCCGGCGGGAGTGGCCTGCAGGCTCCCCTGCCGGGCGGCCCAGGCGGCGTAGGAGCCCTCGAGCTCCACGACGTCGTAGCCGGCGTGGCGCAGGGTGGAGGCCACGACCGAGCTGCGCAGACCGCTCTGGCAGTAGGTCACGACCGTGCCCTGGGTCGGGAGCCGGTCCAGGTTCCACAGGACCCGGCCGCCGTGCAGCTGGGTGGAGCCGGGGACGGAGCCGGCGGCGTGCTCGCTGACGGCGCGCACGTCCAGCAGTACGGCCTTGTCGAAGGCCTCGACCTCCTCGGGGGAGACCAGCTGCGGAGTGGACTGCGGCAGGCCCTCGATCCCGGTGACGTAGCCGGCCACGGCGTCGATGCCCACGCGCACCAGGTGGTCCCAGAACTCCTGGGCCGCCTCCTGGTCGGAGGCCAGCAGCACCAGCGGGCGGGAGTCGGCCTCCGGGTTCACGGCCCAGGCGCCGAAGGTCGCGATGGACTTGCCGGCCGGGATGTTCAGCGCCCCGGTCACGGTCCCGGTGTGCACCTCGTCCGCGGAGCGGGTGTCCACGAAGGTCACCTCGTCGGCGGCCAGCTGCTGCGCGACCTGCTGCACGTCGAGCTCGGGCAGGGGTGCCCGCTCGCCCATGACGGCCGGGCCCCGGCGGTTCTGGTTCTTCATCCGCCCGAAGTAGAACGGGGCGTCGGGCTGGCCCTCGAGCAGCTCGGCGACGAAGCCGGCCTCGTCATCGGCCGCCAGGTAGGGGCCCCACCAGGCGTAGAGGCGCTCGTAGCCCACCGTGGTGGAGGGGATCGCGCCCAGCGCCTTGCCGCAGGCCGAGCCGGCCCCGTGGCCGGGGAAGACCTGGACGTGGTCGGGCAGGGTCAGGAACTTCTCCTTGAGGCTGGCGAACATCTGCTTCGCGCCGAGGAAGCGGGTGTCCACCCCGCCGGCGGCCTCGTCCAGCAGGTCGGGGCGGCCCAGGTCGCCGGAGAACACGAAGTCGCCGGTGAGCATGTACCCGGGGGCGTCGGCGAAGGCGCCGTCGGTGACCAGGAAGGACAGGTGCTCGGGGGTGTGGCCCGGGGTGTGCACGGCCTTCACCACGATGTTGCCGATGCGGATCTCGTCGCCGTCGTGCAGGCGGGCGGCCTCGAACTCGTACTGCCAGTCCTCCCCGCCCTCGCCGGAGACGTGGATGTCCGCGCCGGTGGCCGCGGCCAGCTCGCGGGTGCCGGAGAGGTAGTCGGCGTGGATGTGGGTCTCGGTGACCGCGGTGATCTCCATGCCGTTCTTCGCGGCCATGTCCCGGTAGACGTCGATGTCGCGGCGGGCGTCGACCACCAGCGCCTGGCCGGTGCGCTGGCACCCGATGAAGTAGCTGGCCTGGGCGAGGTCCTCGTCGTAGATGCGCTCGATCAGCATGAATCTCTCCTTCGTTCGGTGGCTGTTGACACGTTCCCCGGGTGGGGTTCCCCGCGTCGTCCTGAGCACAACGATAATACCCCTGGGGGTATCGCGCAAGTACCCCCCAGGGTATCTACGCAGCGGGGTGCCGGGGCGGCTTCCTGCGGCTCCGGTGCCGGTCGACCGCCTCGTGGTAGGACGCCACGAGGAACTCGGTCGCGGCCCGCCAACCGAGGCCCTCGGCCTCGGCCCGGCCGGCCGCGCCCATCCGCGCGCGCAGACCCGCGTCGTCGAGCAGCCGGACCAGACCGTGGGTGAGCGCGTCCGCGTCGCCGGGCGGCACGAGCAGCCCGGTCCGCCCGTCGTGCACCGCGAACGGGATCCCACCGGCCCGGGCGCCGACCACCGGGACCCCGCTCGCCAGGGACTCCAGGGCCACCAGCCCCAGGGTCTCGGTGCTGGACGGGAACGCGAACACGTCCGCCGAGGCGTACGCGGCCGCCAGCTCCTCCCCGGCGAGCCGGCCCGGGAAGACCGTGGGGGTGCCCGCGAAGCGCCGTTCCAGCTCCGCCCGGTGCGGGCCGTCGCCCACCACGGCGAGCCGGGTGCCCGGCAGCCGCCGGAGCGGCTCCAGGAGGGCCTCCACGCTCTTCTCCTTCGACAGCCGTCCCACGGACAGCACCAGATGCTCCCCGGGGTGCCCGTCCGTGAGCCGGCGTCGCATCGCGGGAGACGCCTTCGCGGGGTGGAACAGCTCCGTGTCGACGCCCTTGGGCCACAGCGCCACGTCACGCACGCCCAGGGCCGCGGCCCGTTCCACCATGGGACCCGACGTGCACAGGGTGACCTCGGCGAGGTTGTGGGTCGTGCGGATCCACCGCTCCACGGGTCGGCGCAGGGCTCCCAGCCCGAACACGCCCAGGTACTGCGGGACGTCGGTGTGGAAGGACGCGAGCAGCGGCAGGCCCCGCGCCCGCGCCGAGAGAGCACCCCACGCACCGAACCAGACCGGGTTCACGGCGTGCACGACGTCGGGGCGGAACGCCGACACGGCGCGCTCGACCCGCGGGGACGGCAGGCCTCCCCGGACGTCCCGGTACCAGGGGAACGCCACGGAGGGGGCCCTGACCACCCGGTGCGGACCCCAGTGCTCGGGCGGGTGTCCCGGCGTGAGCACGAGCACCTCGTGGCCCAGGTCCCCGAGCTCGTCGAGGGTGCGGGTCAGGCGCGTCACCACACCGTCGACGTTCGGGACGAAGACGTCCGTGTACAGCGCGATCCGCATCCGCCGGCTCAGGCGCCGACGCCCACGGCCGCGGGGCGGACCGGCCGCGACGGGACCCCCGGGCGCCGGCGGGCGTTCCACACGGACGTCGCCGGGATGCGGGAGAGGTCCACGCGGTGGGCCCAGCGCACGGCGGCCTCCTCGACCTCCAGCAGCAGGCCCTCCGAGAGGGTGGTGGGCCGCAGCCCGAGGTCCAGGAACGCGTCGTTGTCGACGTGCAGGTCGTTCTCCGCGGACTCCTGGCGGGGGTTGGGGACCATCTCCACCACCGCGCCGGTGAGCCCGGCCACGAGATGGGCGAGGTCGCGCACCCGGTGGGTCTCCGTCATCTGGTTGAAGATCTTCACGCGGTCGCCGGCCGCCGGGGGGTGGGTGAGAGCGAGCTCCACGCACCGGACCATGTCCTGGATGTGGATGAACGCGCGGGTCTGCCCGCCGGTGCCGTGCACGGTCAGCGGGTGGCCGACCGCCGCCTGGACGAGGAAGCGGTTGAGGACCGTGCCGTAGTCGCCGTCGTAGTCGAAGCGGTTGACGAGCCGCTCGTCGAGCGCGGTCTCCGCGGTGCTGGTGCCCCAGATGATGCCCTGGTGCAGATCGGTGATCCGCAGCCCGTCGTTCTTGGCGTAGAAGGCGAACATGGCCTGATCCAGGACCTTGGTCATGTGGTAGAGCGAGCCGGGCTGGGAGGGGTAGAGGATCTGCTGGGGGACGCTGCCGTCGGGGCCGGGGACCTCCACGTCCAGATACCCCTCCGGGATCCGCATCCCGGCGGTGCCGTACCCGTAGACGCCCATGGTGCCCAGGTGCACGAGGTGGACGTCGAGGCCGGACTCCACGATCGCGCACAGCACGTTGTGGGTGGCGTTGACGTTGTTGTCCACGGTGTAGCGCTTGGTGCGCGGGCTCTTCATGGAGAACGGCGCCGCCCGCTGCTCCGCGAAGTGCACCACGGCGTCCGGGCGCTCGATGACGAGGAGGTCGAGGAACGCCTCGTAGTCCTCGGCGAGGTCGATCCCGGCCGCGCCGATCCGCCGGCCCGTGCACTCCGCCCACGCCGCCCGGCGCTCGTCGAGGCCGCGGATGGGGGTCAGCGACTCCGTGCCGAGCTGAGAGTCGATGGCGCGGCGGGAGAGGTTGTCGACCACGACCACGTCGTGGCCGCGCGCGGACAGGTGCAGGGCGGCGGGCCAGCCGCAGAAGCCGTCACCACCGAGGATCGCGATCTTCACTGGTTCTCCGTTCCCGGCCCGGCCGGTGCCGGACCCGTCGGGTGGGTGTCGGCCTCAGCGTGGAGGACGCGGGTGAACCGGGAGTGAACGGTCCCGGACCAGCTGCTGGTGCCCGAACGAACCGGGGCGGACCTCCCAGCCCGGGCCGGTCAGCTCGCGCAGCTCGTGGGGCAGATAGGCGCGGCGCAGGGACCGCAGCCCGTCGGTGCGCAGGAAGGAGCCCGGGGCCAGGGGCAGGACGCCCACCGAGTACAGCCGGTAGGCCGCCGGGCTGCGCACGAGGTCGTTGTGCACCACGAGCCGGCCGGCCAGCCGCTCGGAGTCCGCCACGAGCTCCCGCACGGGCCCGGGGTCCAGGTGGTGGAGCAGGTGGTTGGAGACCACGACGTCGAACGTCTCGCCGGCCGCGACGAGCTCCCGGCTGGTGACCCGCCGGAAGACCGGGGGCGCTGCTCCCGGGTGCCGCGCCGACCAGCGGGCGGTCCGCGCCGAGGCCCACTCGTGGGCGCGGGCGTCCGGGTCGATGCCGGTGATCCGCAGGTCGACCCCGTCCCGCTGCGCCCACCGGGCCAGGGCGCGCGCCACGTCCCCGCCGCCGGAGCCGACGTCCAGGAGGGTCAGCGGCCGGCCGTGCGCGGCGAGGGGCCGGATCCTGCGCCGGTACGTGGTGGACCACCCGGCGACCAGGAAGTTGACGACGTCGAAGCGCGCGTAGGTGCGCTCCAGCGCGGCGAGGTCGCAGCAGGGGTCGTCCATCAGCTCGCGCAGCTCGGCGTCCCGCCGGGAGAGGTCGGGCCGGGCGCGCGGCAGGACGGAGGGCATCTGCCCATTCTCCGCGGGCCGACACGATCCGCCAAGGAGCACGGCGGGCCGGGAGCGGCGCGCGGCGCCGTCACTAGACTGGGGATCTCTGCCGGCGCCGGGCCGGAGCGGACGGGAGAAGGGGACCGCGTGGGACACACCGTGCGTGCCGCGGGCTCGTCGCCCGCTCCGTGGATCGGCCTCGCGGGCGGGTGCTGGGCCGCCAACGCGGCCCTGGGCGCGTCCGTGGGCGCCGGGCTCGTGCGCACGGGCCGGTTCCGCTGGATCCACCACGCCCTCTACATCGCCACCACCACGACGACGGCGCTGGCCGCGGTCCTCGCCGCCGGCTCGCCCACCGCCTCGGGGCGCGCGGCGGGCCGGGCCCTGGTGCCGGCGCTGCTGCCCCTGGCCGTTCTGCCGCACATCGGCACGCCCGCCCAGGGGCACCCGCGCCGCCACGCGCTCGCGGCGCTGTCCGCGGCGCCGTTCTACGCAGCGGCCCTGGTCCGGGCCCGCGCCGCCCGTGCGGGCTGACCTGCCCGAGCCGACCGATCCGACCCACCCGATCCGCCCGACCCGACCGATCTGACCGGAGAGCACATGGAGTTCCTCGACGTCGTCTTCAACCGCCGCACCACCAACGGCCCGTTCCTGCCGGACCGGGTGTCCCCGGAGCACCAGAAGCTGCTGCTGCGCACGGCCGCGGCCGCGCCCTCCCAGTTCAACAGCCAGCCGTGGCGCTTCGTGCTGATCGAGGACCGGGGGACCATCGACCGGATCGCCCGGATCAGCGCCGATTCGATGACGCAGGTGATGGCGGAGGGGTCCTTCTTCGACCGGTACAAGCGCTACTTCCGCTTCAGCAAGCAGGAGATGGACGAGCAGCGCTTCGGGATGCTCTTCGACAGGCTGCCCGCGGTGCTGCGCCCCTTCACCAAGAAGGCGTTCACCCCGGGCGGGCAGGCCATGATGAACCGGCTGCGGGTGCCGCAGACCCTGGGGGCGGAGAACCACAAGCTCGTGGCCGGGTCCCCCCTGCTGCTCGGCGTGATGCTCGACCGCCGCGAGTACCGCCCGGGGGAGCTCTCCGGGTTCTACTCGCTCTTCTCGATGGGCGCGGCCATGGAGAACCTGTGGCTGACCACCGTGGAGCTCGGCATGGGCATCCAGTTCATCTCCTTCCCCATGGAGGCCCCCGCCCGGTGGGCCGAGATCGTGGACCTCCTGCACGTGCCGGAGGACCTCGAGCTCATGGCCGTCTACCGTCTGGGCTACGTCCCGGAGGAGCACCGCCGCCCGGCGATCGACTGGTCCAGCCGGGAGCGGCGCCGGATCTCCCAGTACGTGTTCCGGGAGTCCTGCGCCACGCCGCAGCAGGGCTGGGACGACTGAGCGTCGCTCCGCACGGGCCCGCCCCCGGGCCGGGCGACGCCGTCACCCTCCGGTGATGAGGGACGCGGCGCGCTCCGCGATCATCGCCGTGGGCGCGTTGGTGTTGCCGCTCGGCACCCGCGGCATGACCGAGGCGTCCACGACCCGCAGGCGGTCGATCCCGTGCACGCGCAGGTCGTCGGGGGAGACCACCGCGTCCGGGCCGGTGCCCATGCGGCACGTGCCGACCTGGTGGTGGTAGGTGGTCACGAAGCGGTTGACGTAGGCGACCTCCTCGTCCTCGGTGCGCACCTCCGTCCCGGGGTGGACCTCGACGGCTCCCCACTGCTCCGCCAGCGGCGGCGCCCCGACCATGGCGCGGGCCTGCCGGAAGGACGCCAGCAGGGCCTCGCGGTCGCGCGGGTCGTCGAAGATGTTCGGGTCGAGCTCCACGGGGTCGGAGACTCCCGGCCCGGTGAGGCGCACCGTGCCCCGGGAGTGCGGGCGGACGAGCCCCGCGTGCAGCGTGAAGGCGTTCGCCGGCCCCGTCATCCCGTCGTCGTACATCGGGACCGAGAAGTGGATCGGCTGCGTGTCGGGGGCGTCCAGGTCCGGCCGGGAGCGCCAGAACAGGTGGGTCTGGGTGACGGACCAGTCGCTCTCGGGGTGCTCGATGGTGCGGCTCGTCGCCTCGGCGATGACCGGGGCCAGCAGGTGGTCGTGGAGGTTGGCGCCCACCCCGGGCAGGTCGTGGGCCACGGGGACGCCGACGTCGGTGAGGTGCTCGGCCGGGCCGATCCCGGAGCGCAGGAGGATCTTGGGGGAGTCGAGCGCCCCGGCGCACAGGATCACCTCGTCGGCGCGGATCTCCTCGGGGACGCCGTCCGGGTCGTCGAGGGGCACGACGGCCACGCCGACCGCGCGGCCGTCCTCGAGCAGCACCTTCTGCAGGAGCACGCCGGTGCGGACCGTCAGCCGCGGGTCGCCCTCCACCGGCGCCACGTACGCCATGTACGTGTTGAAGCGCCGTCCGTCCCGGACGTTGATCTGCTGCTGGGAGACGCCGTCGAGCGCGCCGGCGTTGTAGTCCTCGTTGTAGGGCACGCCCACGTGCTCGGCGGCCTCGATGATGGACTCGAAGATCGGGTTGAGCGGGTAGTCCTGCACCGCGGGAACCGGGCCGTCGGTGCCCCGGCTCCCGTCCGGGACCGCGCCGGCGGGCGGGACGTAGGCCTCGACCGCCTGGAACCACGGCAGCACGTCCTCCCAGCCCCATCCCGGGCAGCCGTCCGCGGCCCAGGCGTCGTAGTCCTGCGCCGCCCCGCGCACCCAGATCGTGGCGTTGAGCGCGTGGGAGCCCCCGAGCACGCGGCCGCGCGGCCAGTGGATCACCCGGCCGTCCGCGTGCCGCTGGGGCACCGTGAAGTAGTCCCAGTCCTCCGGCGAGTGCCACAGCTCGCCCAGGCGGGACACCAGGTGGATCGCCGGGTTGAGGTCCCTGCCGCCGGCCTCGAGGAGGACCACCTCGTGGCCGGCGTCCAGGAGGCGGCGGGTCAGGATGCTGCCGGCGGTGCCGGCGCCCACGACGACGTAGGTCTGGGCAGTCTCGTTGCTCATGGCCCCAGTGTGATCCCGGGCACACCGCGGCGCCTTGTCGCGGCGTGCACGGCACTTGACCCACAGCGCGGGAATCCGCGCTGTGGGTCAAGAGGCGTGCTCGCACGGACAAGCCGCGGCGACGTGTCCTGGGTCACCATGGGGGCAGCACTGATCCGCACCTCCCGAAGGAGATCCCGTGAGCACCACGACCGCATCCTCGACCACCACGACCTACGCGGACCTGCTCGCCGCCGTCACCGACCCGGAGGGCCGCGAGATCCTCGACCCGGCCACCGGGGAGCTGGTCGGCCGCGTCCACGAGTCCACGGTGGAGGAGCTGGAGCAGGCCCTGGCCCGGGCCCGGCAGGAGCAGGCCGAGTGGGCCGCCGTCCCGGACGCCGAGCGCTCCGCGCTGCTGTACCGGGCCGCCGACGCAATCGAGGCGAACGCCCCGGCGCTCGCCGAGCTGCTCTCGCGCGAGCAGGGCAAGCCGGTGCACCACGGGCCGAACGCCATGTTCGAGGTCGGCGGCGCGGCGGCCTGGATGCGCGCGGCGGCGTCCTTGCCCCTCGAGCCCGAGACGGTCTTCGACGACGAGTCCGGCACCGCGGTCCTCACGTACGACCCCATCGGCGTCGTCGGGGCGATCGGTCCCTGGAACTGGCCGATGATGATCTCCGTCTGGCAGATCGCCCCGGCGCTGCGCATGGGCAACACCGTGGTGCTCAAGCCCTCCGAGTACACGCCGCTCTCCGTCCTGGGGCTGGTGCACGTCCTGAACCAGGTGCTGCCCGAGGGGCTCGTCACCGTGGTCCCCGGCGGCCGGGAGATCGGCGAGGCGCTGTCCCAGCACTCCGGCGTGGACAAGCTGACGTTCACCGGGTCGACCGCCACCGGCAAGGCGATCATGCGCTCGGCCGCGGACACCCTGACCCGGCTGACCCTCGAGCTGGGCGGCAACGACGCGGGCATCGTGCTCCCGGACGCCGATCCGCAGGCCATCGCCGAGGGCCTGTTCTGGGGTGCGTTCATCAATACGGGCCAGACCTGTGCGGCGCTCAAGCGCCTGTACGTCCACGAGGACGTCTACGACGCCGTGTGCGAGTCCCTCACCGAGGTCGCGGCGGCCATGCCGATGGGCGAGGGCCGGGACGAGCGCAACGTCCTCGGCCCCCTGCAGAACAGGTCGCAGTTCGAGATCGTCGCCGACCTCGTGGAGAAGGCCAGGGCCGGCGGGGGGCGGGTGCTGCTCGGCGGGGACCCGGTCGCGGACCAGCCGGGGCACTTCTACCCGACGACCCTGGTGGCCGATCTCGACGACGACAACCCCCTCGTGACCGAGGAGCAGTTCGGGCCGGCCCTGCCCATCGTGAAGTACTCCTCGGTGGACGAGGCCGTGCGCATGGCCAACCGCCTGGACGTGGGACTCGGCGCCTCGGTGTGGGGCTCCGACACCGACCGCGCCCGGGAGGTCGCCGCACGGATCCAGGCCGGCACGGTGTGGATCAACAAGCACGGCGCGATCGACCCGCGCATGCCCTTCGGCGGGATCAAGGGCTCCGGCTTCGGCGTGGAGTTCGGCGTGGAGGGCCTCAAGGCGTTCGGCGTCCCGAAGGTCATCTCCTTCTGACGGAGCCCCCACCCCACCCTCGCCCTCTTCGCCGAACTCACCGGTTCCGCCCGAGACCGACGGATTTCCCCTGTGTGTCAGCCTGGTGTGCGACACACTGGGGGCGGGAAAGGTGTCCGTCATGGATGTTCCAGTGCGTGTTTCCCGTCGGCAGCACTTCAGCGCTGCTCAGCGGTGGGAGCTGCT
>NZ_CANMRA010000010.1 GCF_947500125.1 uncultured Kocuria sp.
GAACCCCGATCCCTTGACCGCCCTCACGGCCTGATCCCCGTACGAAGGATCGCTACACCACTCCCGGGGGCTTGACCTGGCCCCGCCAGAGTTGAACCGCGCACACCCTGCGAAACAGGACACGTCTCGGTTGCCTAGTGCTTCCGCCACGTCGCACTTAGGAGTCCCCTGTGGGCGCCCTGCGCCCTGGGGGGCCGCCCGGACCCCAGGCTGGGGACTGGCCGGGTAGTTTCCGGTGGACAGCAGGTACAAGAACAGCCGCACGCCATCCCGATGGGGAAATGCGTTATCCGGTTCTTCGGTAATCGCGTTTTATTGGTGCTGTTGACGCTTCAGATCGATGTAGTCGGACATGGGTGTGGCGGATCGGGCGGCGTGCTGGGCGATGACCCTGGGGCTGTAGCCGAGGAGATCGATCAGGGTTCGTGCGTCGACTTCTTGGGTCAGGTCTCGGAGGGTGGCGTTGCGGGCCCGTTGGGCGTCGATGCCGAGGACTTTGAGCCTGTGGGAGAGGGTGTTTGCGTGTAGGTGCTGGCCTGCTCGGACGCTGGGGAACAGCCAGGGCGGGTCGGTATTGGTGTGGCCGTAGCGTTTGGTGAGCTCGCGTGCCTCGATCATGACCGGGGCCTTCCGGGGCGATGCTGGGACAGGCGGATCCGATACGGCGGCTCGACGTGCTCGTCGTGGCGGGTCGGTGCGGCGGACGACGACGTAGCCGGGCTCGGGGCCGGTGTCGACGATGCGGTGGGCCTGTGCGCGCCTCCGATGACCTGACCTGCCGGTAGGGGCCTTGGCAGGCCCCTACGCGACGTCCCAGTGGTCGTTGGTGTCCCACCGCCAGGAGGTCCACACCGCGGCACCGAGGCAAAGGGCTCCGCACGGGACGGGGACTGCTCTTGGGTTCACGCTTGCTGCTGGATGCGAGCGGCTTCCCGGTCCGGGCCGGTCGCCATGGTCGCCGGCGACGCGGTGCGGGGCCAGGTCCAGGCGGAGCGCAGGATGAAGGCCAGGAGCAGCACCTCGATGGTGATGTGGAAGCCGTAGTAGAAGGCCCAGTCCCAGGACGTCCCGACCGCGTTGAACACCGTGACGGGGATGTAGAGCGATGCCACGACGAGGTTCGTGGCGCGGTTCACCCGGGCGGGCAGCGTCATGGAGAGCATCACCATCAGGGCCGGGATCCCGATGACCACGACGAAAAGGGTCATCAACGTCGGGGTGATGTCGAACTCGAAGATGCCGCCACCCCGGATCTGGTCGATGGCGCCGGGCTGGTAGAGGTGGAAGTAGTCGATGTAGATGTAGAAGAACATCAAGCTGGTCCAGGTTGCCGCGAGCTTGGCCTGCACCGGGGTCCGCAGGTTCTCCAGCGTGGTGGTGGATTGCCGTGTTCTCATCGTGGGCTCCGTTGTGGTGGTGAGGACCGGCAGGTCCTCGGGTTCCGTCGAACGTACGACTTACGGCTGTAAGGGGTAATCACCAGCGTAGACTTACAAATGTAAGTGCGCAAGGATGGGAAAATGACTCGACGCAAATCACTGAGCAGGGAGAGGATCATCGACGCCGCCGCCGCAGTCGCCGACCGCGCGGGTGTCGCCGCCGTGAGCATGCGCAGTGTCGCGAAGGAGCTCGGCGTCGAGGCGATGTCGCTCTACCATCACGTCCCCAGCAAGGAGGCGCTGCTCGACGACCTCGCCGACTGGGTCTTCGAGAGGATCGAACTGCCCCAGGTCGGCGCCACCTGGCGAGAGGCGCTGAGCGGCCGGGCACGATCGGCACGGTCGGTGCTCACCGCCCATCCGTGGGCGCTCGGGATGATGGAATCGCGCCCCAACCCCGGCCCAGCCCTGCTGCAGCACCACGACCGCCTCCTCGGCGTGCTGATGGCCGAGGGATTCAGCGCCGCGCTGGCAACACACGCGTTCTCCGCGATCGACGCCTACGTGTACGGGTTCGCGCTGACCTGGACGAGCCTGCCGTTCGAACCGGGGGACGGCGCCGAGGAAGCGTTCGCCGTCAAGGTCGCGGCGTCGGCGGAGCTGTATCCGCACATTGCCCGCTCGCGCGCAGAGCTGTTCGGCGATGGCGTTTACGCGTTCGCGGACGAGTTCGACTACGGGCTGGAGCTGCTGCTGGAGGGCCTGGAGCGACGGGTCGCCGACGAGAGCCCCGCGCTCGGCGAGCGTTAGCGCATGGTCGTGCGGACATGAGAGCGATCGTCCATGACCGCTACGGGTCGCCCGATGTGCTGCGGCTCGACGACATCGCCACGCCGACACCGGGGAGAGGCCAGGTGCTCGTGCGGGTGATCGCAACCTCGGTCAATCTGAGCGATTGGGAGGGGCTGCACGGGTCGCCCGCCTATGCCCGACTCGGCGGCCTGTTCAGTCCCGCCCGCCGCACACTCGGTTCGGACATCGCGGGAGTGGTCCAGGCAGTGGGCGCAGGGGTCACGCTGTTCCGGCGCGGTGACGATGTCTACGGCGACAACCTCACTCTTAAAGGCGGCTTCGCGGAGTACGCCGTGGCGCCCGAGCACGCTCTCGCGCTCAAGCCGACCGGACTGTCCTTCGCCGAGGCGTCGACACTGCCGCAGTCGGGGGCGATCGCGGTGCAAGCAGTTGCGCGCGCGAAACCCGGTGAGCGGATGCTGATCAACGGCGCCGGCGGAGGAACTGGGGCGTTCGCGCTCCAGCTCGCCGCTGCTTCCGGCATCCATGTCACCGGCGTGGACAACGCCGGCAAGCTCGACTTCATGCGATCCCTGGGGGCCGCCGAAGTCATCGACTATCGCGCCGACGACTTCACGCGCACCGGTCCGTACGACCTCATCATCGACCTCGTCGCCCGGCGGTCGGTGTTCGCGTATCGCCGTGCACTCGCCCCCGGTGGCACCTACCTGATCGTCGGCGGGACGACGCGCGCCCTGCTGCGAGTGGTGACGGTCGGCGCACTGATCGGCACGATGACGGGTCGGCGTTTGGGGGTTCTCGCTGTCAAGCCGGGTCCGGCGCATTTCACGCCTCTTGCCGACCGATGCATCGCGGGAGATGTCCACATCCACATCGACCGCGTGTTCCCACTCGAGCAGGTGCCCGAAGCGCTCACCTACGTCGGCGACGGCCACGCGCTCGGCAAAGTGGTGGTCGAGACGCGGGCAGGTGCCGACTGAAGACCGCACGAACCTACGAGAGGGTCCATCTCGACACCTCGAGGAGCAGGAAGGCCACGGCGACGAACAGCAGGACGATCACGACCGTCGCGGCCACGTACAGCCACAGATCCTGGACATGGAATCGCGCCCCAACGCCGGCCCGGCGCTGCTGCAGCACCACGACCGTCTCCTCGGCGCTGATGACCGAGGGCTTCAGCGCCGCGCTCGCGCGCCGAGCTGCTGAGCGATGGCGTCTACGCGTTCGCGGACGAGTTCGACGACGGGTTGGAGCTGCTGCTGGAGGGCCTGGAGCGTCGGGTCGCCGACGAGAGCCCGGCCCGGCAGAGAAGGTGATCGACTGCTTGGCCGACAGCGCTGCGGAATTGCTGCCGTGGGGACGGTGCCACCACAGGTCCCGCGGCGGCCGTGATCATGAGGTGCTCCGGTCGAAGGTCAGGTGGGTGACCCCGCTGGGCGCCGAGACGGCATCGATCTCGTAGTTCGTCTCCAGCGCCTCCAGTCCGTCCCACACCCGGACGCCGCGGCCCAGCACGATCGGCACCTGCACCACGTGCATGTGGTCGACCAGGCCTGCGGCGAGGAAGTCGCGCACGACGGTGGGGCCACCTCCGATGCGGACATCCTGGCCCTCGGCCGCCGCGCGGGCGGCGTGGAGTGCCTCGGCCGGTGCGGCGTCGAGGAAGTGGAAGGTGGTGCCACCCTCCATCTCGATCGAAGGTCGCGGGTGGTGGGTCAGCACGAAGGCCGGCGTGTGGAACGGGGGGTTCGGGCCCCACCACCCCTTCCAGTCGGCGTCGTCCTGCCAGCCTGGTGGGCCGAACTTGCCCGCGCCCATGATCTCGGCGCCGATGCCCGGTTCGTGCTGCTGGGCGAACGCATCGTCGACGCCTGCAGTGCCGCCCTGGCGTCCCAGGATCGGGGCACCGAAGCGGGTGGCCATCATCCACTCGTGCAGCCGTTGGCCGGCATGACCCATGGGCGCGTCGAGTGACTGGCCCTCGCCGGTCGCGAAACCGTCCAGCGATATGGAGAGGTTGTGAATGCGGGTCCGTGTCATCTGCTCGCTCCGTCTGCTCGGCTGTGGGTGCGTAGGGGACTGCTGACGCTTCGGTGGACTGCTGGGTTCACGAGGTGCGGTCGGGATACCCCTACTCGGGTCGGGGCAAGGTCGACTGGCCAGGAGCCGGCCGCTCCGGTTGTGCTGTCGACGAGTTTCCCGTGCCATCGAGCAACGGGACGGACTCCCTCGGCAGACAGGCGGCAATGCCCATGGTGGCCGACTCACGAGGAGCGGGCCGCTGGTTGCGAACGGGGCAGGGTTGCCCGGTCCTGGTGCTGGCGGCGTCGCGGTGACCTTCACCTGGCCAGCTTTGCGTGTCTTGGCCCCTGAAGACCAGGGTTGGGGATGGATTTTCCCGGCCCCCTGTGTGTCAGCCTGGTGGGCGTGATCCTGAGGCACGGGGTGCACCTTCGTCTGGCCCCTGGATCGACGGCAGTTGGCGAACTACCTGCAGAATGAGCAATGACAGTACTGGACCGGGTTGGACCCAGCATCGGGGGACCCGGTCGGTCACGCCTCGCTGCTCGTCGACCAGCAGCCCCAGGCCGCGCCCTCGGAGGACGGCATCTCGTCGAAGCCGTGCCAGGACTTCGTCTGCCGCGGCCGATCGCGCTCGACAGGATGGACCACGCGCGCACACGCCTCGAAGCCACGCGGAACCACCGCCAGGATGCTGCCCGGGGGCTCGGCTTCCATCGGGCGAAGCCACTCGCCCCGCTCGATGGCAGGTACCCATGCGAATCGTTCTGACCTGGACCTAGTCTCCTGGTGCGGCCCGGCCCGGCCTTCCGGCCCGTTCTTCCGGAGCCTCCGGAGCCTCCGGAGCGTCCGGACGCCGCACTTCGCCGCCCGTGTCCTGCAGGCGGATCAGCCCCGTGGCACCGTCGATGGTGACCACCTGGCCCTCGGTCAGCCGGGTGGTGGCGTCGGGCACGCAGATGACGGCCGGGATGCCGTACTCGCGGGCCACGGTCGGGCCGTGAGCGATGGTGGAGCCGGTCTCCGTGATGAGTCCGCCGAGGGTCAGGAACAGCGGGGTCCAGCCCGGGTCGGTGGTCGGGGCGACGAGGATGTCGCCGGGCTGCAGCCTCGCCTCGGACGGGTGGTGGACGATCCGCACCGGCCCGGTCGCTGTCCCCGTGGCCGCGGGCTGGCCGACCAGCACGTCCGGCCCGTACTCGGCCGCGGTGCCGTCGGGCAGGGCCAGGGGGTTCGTGCCGTCGGACAGCAGCAGGCCCGGGACCTGCCGCCGCCGGGCCTCGCGGCGGTGCACCCTGCGCCGGCCGGTCACCACCGTGCGCAGGTCCGCGCCGTGCGAGGCGTCGAGGGCCTCGTCCAGGGTCAGGAACATGATGTCCTCCGGCTGCTCCAGCAGCCCGAGCCCGGTGAGTTCGGCCCCCGCGGTGAGCAGCTGCCGGCGCACCTCGGCCAGCGGGGTCAGCCAGAGGAACTTGGGCAGCTCGCGCAGGCCGGCCAGCTCCCGGCTGCGGCGCAGCAGGAAGCCGGCCAGGCGGCCCCGCAGCGGCCGGGTGCGTCTCGCACGGTCGACGACGTCCGCCAGAGCGGCCTCGGCCTCGACGGCGGCGCGGGCGAACCGAGCCGGCGGGGCTTGGTCCGGATCGGTCACCTGCAGGTACCCGGCCAAGGCGGCGAACACAGGGGTGGGGTCGTCGGCCCACCGGGGGGAGCCGACGTCGATCTCGGCGCTGCCGCGGATCCCGTACTCCGCCAGGAAGGCCGTCAGGCCGAACTCGGGCAGCTCGCCGCGCGAGAAGCGCGCGGCGAGCTCGTCCGGGGTAGCGCTGACCAGCAGCTCGCGGTGCGGACGGGCCGCTTCAGCCACGGACCAGAGCTTCAGGTCCATCTGGGTGGTGACGTTGTGGGGCATCCCGCGCAGCGTCGCGTTCAGCTCGCCGGGCTGCAGGACGCCGTCCAGCAGCCAGCCGGCCACCCCCTGAGCGATGAGCGCCGCCCACAGCGGTGGCAGGGAGCGCATCATCGGTCCGGTCATCGTCGCGTCCTGCAGACCGGCGGCGGAGCGGATCCGGCTCGCCGTGTCCGCCGGTTCGGTCCGGGGCTGCCGGCGGACCTGCTCGAGTTCGTGGAACGCCCGCTCGCGGGCGGCCGCGGGCCGTGCCAGGGCCCGCAGCGCGCCGAGCAGCGAGGCGGGCACGGTGGCCAGGAGCAGCCGCGCGGTCGCACCGGCGGAGAACGCGCGCTGACCGGGGCGAGCGGGACGGGGCGCGTAGCGGGGGTCGTCCAGGACGCGCCGCACGCCCCGCGCCACGGCCGGACCGTAGACCTGCACCATGGCGGGGACACGGGAGTGCAGACGCGGGCTGCGGACGAACCCCGTGAGGTCCGTGAACAGCCGGCCGCCGATGTCCACGAGGAACGGATCGACCACGGCGTCGTCGACGCCGATGATCTGCATCCAGCGGCGGGTCGTCTCCCGCAGCACGGACACGCCCATGGGGGTGACCGGGCGCCGCAGGCCCTGCATGTGGCCGACCTCCATGTAGACACGCGGGTCGCCCTCCACCGGGTCGGTCCCGGGCGGGAGCGGGAAGAGCGTGGTGATGGCCCGGGACTGCAGCAGCCAGAGCGTGCCCTCGGCGTCGTAGGCGAACTCGATGTCCTGCGGGCCGCCGAGGGCGCGCTGCACCCGCTGCCCGGCCTGCTGGAGCTCGCGGAGCTGGTCGGGGGAGAGGCAGCCGTGATCCTGGGGCCCGGGGAGCGGGCCGGGCCCGGGCAGGACGTAGTGGTCGGTGTCCATGGTGCCGTCCACGACTCCGGTGCCCATCCCCGGTACCGCGTCGATGACGGTCTCGGTGCGCGTGCCGGTCAGGGGGTTGGCCGTGAACATCACCCCGGCGGCCGCCGGGGTGATCATGCGCTGCACGACGACGGCCATCGCCAGGTCGCCGGTCTCCAGCTCCTGCCCGGCCCGGTAGGCGACGGCGCGCTCGCTGTGCACGGAGTCCCAGCACTGCCGGATGGCCGCGAGCAGTGCGCCCTCGCCCTCGACGCCGAGGACGGTGTCCTGCTGGCCGGCGAAGCTGGCGTCCGGCAGGTCCTCGGCCGTGGCGCTGGAGCGGACGGCGACGGGGCCACCGCCGAGGTGCTCGTAGGCCCTCAGGACGGCCCGTTCGGGGACGGTGCCCGAGCGGTAGGCCTCGGTGGTGAGGCAGAACCCGTCCGGCACCCGCTCGCCGGCGGAGATGAGGGCCCCGAGGCCGACGGCCTTGCCCCCGACGAGCTCGTGCGCCTGCGGGGTGATGTGGGCCAGCTCGATCAGGTCCATGGGAT
Source organism: uncultured Kocuria sp. (assembly GCF_947500125.1). Taxonomy (GTDB): domain Bacteria; phylum Actinomycetota; class Actinomycetes; order Actinomycetales; family Micrococcaceae; genus Kocuria. The sequence continues at coordinate 7,545 of NZ_CANMRA010000010.1, forward strand.
GCCTCTCTGGTGCCCCGGCGCTGCCGGGCGGTGAGGAATGGACGACGCCATGGGGCGCCCGATGCCCCGTTCGTAGCCGATGATCCAGTCCGACCGTCGGCAGGTCAACCTCTCCGTGCCCCGCGGCACCAGCGTCTCTGCCCGGCGGCGCCGGTGGTGGACGAGGCCGGGTTCCGCCGGCGTGCTCAGGCCCTCCACACGGATCGTTCCGGTCGGTCGCGGGTCGGGCGTGACGGCCCGTCAGCTGAGCTGCTCGGCCAGCGCGACGATGATGCCCTCGGGCCCGCGGACGTAGCAGAGCCGGTAGTCGTCCTGGTACTGCGCCACCTCCCCGACGAGCTCCGCGCCGTGGGCTCGCAGGGCGGCGACAGCGGCGTCGACGTCGTCGACGGCGAACATGATGCTGCGCAGCCCCAGCGTGTTCCCCGGTGCGTTCTCCGGCACGGGGCTGACCGCTCTCGGGGCGTGGAACTTCGTCAGCTCGAGCCGGCCGTGGCCGTCCGGGGTGCGCAGCATCGCGACGTCGACCCGGACGCCGCCGAGCCCCACGACACGGTCCACCCAGTGCCCCTCGATCGGCGCCCGGCCCTCGAGCTCCATGCCGAGGTCGACGAAGAACGCCACGGCAGCCTCGAGGTCGTCGACGACGACGCCCACGTGGTCCATCCGCTGAATCGTCATGGTGGTTCTCCTTCGTCATGGCGTGGCCTGTCCTGGCCACTGGTGCACCCGGGACGGAGCCGGCGCCTCGTTCTCGACATCCGGACACTGACTGGGGTCTGTCTGTGGGACTGCCTCTCGCGGTCGCCACACCGTAGCCGATCGGGTGCACGACGTAGGGGACCGACCACCGCACGTCCGGGGTTCCCCCGTCGCGCGGCGGAGTCCGCTCAGATCCAGGAGGCGAGCACGGGCACGGTGGTCACCAGTCCCAGCACCACGAACACCGCCCCGGAGGTGAGCTCGATCCTGCGGGTCACGGTGGGCCGGTTGAGCCAGGTGCGGGCGGTGTGGGCGGCCAGGGCCACGATGAGCAGGTAGATCCCGATGGTCGCCGCCACCGTCCCGCCCATGACCACCACGACGAACAGCGTCCCGGCCCCGGGCGGGGTGAACTGGGGCAGCAGTGCCAGGAAGAACAGCCCGGTCTTCGGGTTGGTCAGGCAGCACGCCAGCCCCGCGGCGAAGGCGGACCGTCCCGTCGCGGGCGACGGCTCCGGGCGGGCCGGGACGGCTGCGACGGTCGAGTCGGCGGCCGGAGCGGCGCCGACGGTGGCCGGGACCGCGGTGGCCGGGGCGGGGACGTGGGCGGTGAGCGCCCGGTAGCCCAGGTAGAACAAGTAGGCGCCCCCGAGCAGGCGCAGGGTCTGGAAGGCGGCCGGGGAGCTGTCCAGGAAGGCGGCCACGCCCACCGCGACCAGCCCGGCCCAGACGAGGACCCCCAGTGCGGCCCCGGCGGCGGCCAGCATCCCGGCTCGCCGCCGGCGCAGGGCGCAGCCCAGGGTCAGGACGGTGTCCGGTCCCGGGGTGACGGCGAGGACCACGGCCACTCCCAGCAGGGCCAGATAGCTCGAGGTGTCCACGGGACGCTCCTTGTCGGTCGATGATCCGTGACCTCTACCGTGACACCCCCCAACCCTTCAGCACCAGCAATGATTTCCGCATCATTGACAGGTGAAAGCGTACAATTGGGGCATGCTCGATCCGCACCGGCTCACCATCCTGCGCGCCGTCATCGCCGCCGGCTCGGTCCACGCCGCCGCCCGGAACCTGCACCTGGCCCCGGCCACCGTCAGTCAGCACCTGCGGGCCCTGGCCCGGCAGACCGGACTGGTGCTGTTCGAGAAGAGCGGGCGGGGCATCGAGGCCACACCCGCCGCCCGGCACCTGTGCGAGGCCAGCGCGGACACCCTCACCAGCCTGGAACGCCTCGAGCGCACCGTGGAGGACCTGCGGCAGGGCCGGGCCGAGCAGATCGCCATCGCCTGCTTCGCGTCCCTGGCCCAGGCCTGGATGCCCGAGGTGGTGACCGCCCTGCGGGCCGGGTCCCCGGACGTGGTGGTGGAGATCAGCATCAACGAACTGCACCCCACCGGAGGCCGCCGGGCCCCGGACGTCGACGTGCGCAACGAATCCCTCGACGGGCCACTCGTCCACCTGGAGGGATACCAGCGCCACGTCCTGCACGAGGAGGACTTCTGCGTGGTGCTGCCGCTCGGCCACCCCCTGGCCGAACATCCCACGGTGACCATGGCCCAGCTGCGCGACGAGCCCTGGATCGACCACGACATCCACGACGGTCCCACCGGGCGCATCATCACCCGCGCCTGTCACGCCGCCGGCTTCACCCCGCACTACGTCGCCCGCCTCGACGACCACCACGCAGCCACCAGTCTCGCCGCGGCCGGGCTGGGCATCACGGTGCTGCCCCGGATCGCGCTCACCGGGCTGCCCGGCAGCCTCACGACGAGGCCGCTGGTCGATCCGGCCGTCCACCGGCGCATCGTCGCCCACTCCCGCACCCACCCCACCCGGTCGCGGCTGATCCACACGAGCCTGACGGCGCTGCGCGAAGCCGCTCGACGAAGCCGGCCGACACCACCGGACGAGCACTGACTCCGCCACCGCCCCGACAGACTCCGTGATCTTCTCGGGCCACCGGACCTGCCCGCGGGCGATGCTGATTCCCTGCTCCGCGGCCGGATCCGCGGCCGGATCCGCGGCACGGCGACATGGGCCGGCTGGTGCGCCTCCGGCTCCTATCCGGCGGGCCGGGGTCCGTGGACCTCGTAGCGGACCTGGACCATGCCGTTGTCGAAGCGGCGCTCCCGGACGAGACGCAGCTCCAGGGATAGTCCGTCGGGGAAGACCGCGGTGCCGCCTCCCACGGTGACCGGGCACAGCAGGAGCTCGACCACGTCGACCAGCCCCAGCAGCAGGGCGCTGCCGGCCAGGGTCGGGCCCTCGATCGTGAGGTCGCCGGACGCCTCGGACTTGGCACGCTCGACGGCCTCGACGGTGAACTCCCGCTCGAGTCGGGTGCGCTCGGTCCAGGTCCGGCCGAGGGAGGAGGAGAAGACGACCTTCTCGGCGCGCTTCCAGGTCTCGGCGAAGCGTGCCGACTCCGGGGACCATGTCGCGGCGGTCGGATCGGTCTCCCAGACGGCCATGGTCTCGTACATGCGCCGCCCGTAGAGGTAGGTGCTGACCGATGCCAGGTCCGTGGTCAGGGCGGCGACGACGGCTTCGTCGGGCACGGCCCAGGAGAAGCTGCCCCGCTCGTCCGAGTTGTAGCCGTCCAACGAGGAGGCGACGGAGTAGATCACTTTCCCCATGCCGCCACTCAACCCCCCGGGGCTGCCCGGGCACAAGAGGGGCAGTGGATCCGAGGTCCTGAGTGCGTCCGGCGGTGGGTCGTCAGCGGTGCCCGTCCCGGTCCTCGCCGCGGCGGGCCGCCTCCGCCGTCGCGGCAGCACGCACTCGCGTGTCGGTGGCATTGTCGGCGACATAGCGACGGTCGTCGGCGGTCATGTGGTCATTGCTGAGCGCGGCCACCGCGACGTCCACGTCACTGTGGTGCAAGGCGATGTCGAGCAGGTCCGCCGCACCCGTCACCTCCTTCACCCGGTCGGCCGTCCAGGACCGGACCCGTCGTTGATGGTCGGCTTCCCGTTGAGCCACCTGCCGCATCAACTCGTCCGTGGTGATCACCGAGGTGATGGGATGGGAGTCGTCGTGCTTCGTCACCGTTGTCCTCCTGGGGGGTGCATCTGTGGTCCTTCCATTCATAGCCCACGACACCGGTCCCTGTAATCAGTGGCCGACCTCGGAGGGCAAGAAGGAACCCCGCCGATCCGTGGGGTCCCGCGGGGATTCTCCGTCCGGGTGTCTCGTCGCGCTGTCCTCGTCGGGCGAGTCGCTGCAGAACGCCAAGGAGTCGACGCGATGACGAAGTACCTGATCTCGTTCCCGAGTGCCGCCATGGTCCTTCCCGAGGGGGATCTGCAGGCAGTCTCGGATGCCTCGCACGCGGTGGTGCAGGACGCGAAGGACGCCGGCGTGTGGGTGTTCGGTGGCGGCATCGACGAGAGCATTCCGCCGGTGATGGTCGATGGCGACGGAACCGTGACAGCGGGTACCTACCCGCAGACGACGCAGCTGGAAGGCGGCTACTCGGTGCTGGAGCTGCCCTCCCGCGAGGCGGCACTGGAATGGGCCGCGAAGTTCGCGGTCGCCTGCCGATGCGCGCAGGAGGTGCGCGCGTTCCACTTCGACCCCGCCAGCTGACGGGGTCGGACCCGCTGGCGAACCGCGGCCCGCTCCGGCCGGCCGGCGCAGCCCTGGCCCTGTCCGGGTGGGCCCCATCCGCGAGTGACCTCTCCGAGCGCGAGCAGACGGCGGCCGACGTCCTCCCCGAGGACGTCGCCGTGGCAGGCGACGGCTGGGACACCAGCACGTCCCGGTTGCCGGCCACCCACGACGGCCAGGAGTTCGACGTCACCGGCACCTGATGGCCCGGAACCGGCCAACAGGCCCGGTGCTGCGTTGCGGCCTGTCGTCATGCCGCAGGGCGGATCACCGGGTGATGCCGTCGGTGGCCAGGGCTTCGAGGAGGCGCCGGCCGAAGGCCGGAGCGGCGCTCTCCGAGTAGACCCGGCTGAGGTGGTCGTCGTCCCAGTACACGTAGACGTTGCCGATGACGGGCGGGCACTGTCCGCCGGGGCAGATCAGGTCGGTGAAGTCCACGGTCGAGTAGAGCGGCAGCTCTCGGGCGAGCGGCAGCGCGGGGTCGGGCGTGTCCACCACAGGGTGTGTGAAGGTGCACCGGGGGTCGTCCGCGCCGTTCGCGACCGCGCACTGGGCCGGTGCCTCCGGGAAGCGCGGGGTGTCGCGGATCCCGACGACGGGGATCCCTCGGGCGGTGAGCTCGCGCACGCGCTGCTCCAGCCCGGGCCGGAGGAACTCGCCCTCCAGATCGGTGAAGGTCGACTGGATCACGACGAGATCGGGGTCGGTGGTGCCGATCATCTGCTCGGCGCCCTCGAACCAGGCCCGGCAGCTCTCGGAGCCGGGCTGGTCCTCGGCGGAGGCGTAGAAGCAGCCCGGCTGGATCCAGGTCAGCACCCGCCACTGCTCGGCCTCCGCGAGGGGCCGCAGGGCGGGCAGCCAGTGCTGCAGGTGGCTGTTGCCGACCACGAGCACCGTCCGCTCGGGGGCCTCCTGCGCGACGCTCTCGTGGCAGAAGCGGCGGTGGTCCTCCGGCAGGTCGAGGTCTTCGGGGCAGGGCTCACCGAGGGAGGCCGGCTGTTTCGGCAGGTCCTCGGGCAGGGGCAGGGTCGGGGCGTCCGGGTCGCCGCGGAACTCGAATCCGGGCTCCAGGGCGGCGGCCCCGGGGTTGTTCCGGGCGGCATCGGCCTGGATCTGGGCGGCACGCCGGTCCTCGACCTGCTGCCAGGCGAGCACGGGGGCGGCGACCAGGGCGAGGCAGACCAGCACGACCCCGGCGAGACGTCGCTTGTTGCGCTCGGGCCACGCCCAGGACTTCAACGGGTCCTCGACCAGCCGGGTGACCAGCACCGCGAGCACCAGGGAGACGACGATGATCAGCACCCCGGAGCGAGGGCCGGCCATGGGCCGGTCCCGCAGCACGAGATACGTGATCAGCAGCGGCCAGTGCACGAGGTACAGCGCGTAGGCCGAGTCCCCCAGCCGCACCAGGGGACGCGAGGCGAGGATCCGGTCCAGTCCGAACGGTGATCCCGAGCGGCCGGCCACGATGATCGCCGCCGCCGAGAGCAGCGGCCACAGCGCGATCCACCCGGGGAACGCCCCCTGCACGTCGACGAGCACCCCGACCGAGACCATGCTCAGCAGCCCCAGCCAGCCCAGGGCCACCCGGGCGGCCCGCGGCAGATCCAGGTACGGCAGGGCGAGGGCGAGCAGCGATCCGAGGGCGAACTCCCACAGCCGGGTGCGGGTGTCGAAGTAGGCGAACTCCTGCTGCGTGGCCGTGGAGTGCACGGACCACGCCAGGGAGGCCAGGAACACCGTGCCGAACATCGCGACCAGGACGGGGACGGGCCGGCGGGTCCCCCGCCGCGTGAGCAGCCAGGCGGCGGCGAAGATCAGCGGCCACAGCAGGAACACCTGCCCCTGCACCGACAGGGACCAGAAGTGCTGGAACGGGGAGGCCGTCGAGTGGTCGGCGGCGTAGTAGTCCACCGCGCCGAAGGCCAGTGCCCAGTTCTCCGCGTAGAGCACCGAGGCCAGCGCCTCGGTCCGCCACCGGTCGACGTCGGAGCCCGGGTAGACGGCGGCCACCATGACGAGGGTGCCCAGGATGGTGAGCACCGCCAGGGGCAGCAGCCGCTTGAACACGTGCAGCCAGTACCGCCCCAGGGCCAGCGGCCGTCCTCCCTCGAGCTTGCGCACGAAGGACAGGGTGAGGAAGAACGCCGAGATCAGCAGGAAGACGTCCACGCCCCCGGAGACCCGGCCGAGGAACACGTGGTAGACCACCACCAGCAGCACCGCCACGAACCGCAGGCCCTGCACCTCCGGGCGGAACCCCGCGTACCGGGCCACCCGCCGGGCCGTGGCCGGCTCCACACCGGGGGTGTCCAGCGCGGACGCGTTGACGGACTGACCGATCGTGGCCGGCATGCGGGACCTCCTGAAAGGCCGCCCGAGCAGGGAGAACACAGGGGAACACGAGGGGGTGGGGCGGCGATCCCGACACTCTACTCTCTGGGCCGTCGCCCCTGCGGCGGGCTCGGTCACCGGCGAGCAGCTTCTCGTCCGGTGGCTGGGGTCGCAGCCGGCCCGCCGACCCGGATCGGCGGGCCCGGCTGAGCGGACCCTGCACCACGCGTGTTCCCACCGGGGCACGCGCTCGGGCCGGGGTCCACAATGGAGTCACCCGTTTCCCCATCTGCATTGATCCCCCTGTTCCATCGATCGGCGAGTCCGGTCGGGAAAGGCCGACGTGTACGCCCCCCGCCCCCCTCGGTCCCACCTGTCCTCCCGCGCCACCATCAGCAGCGCACTCCGTGTCGTGGCCGTGTGCGGCGCGCTCTTCGCCTCGATGCGCGTCACCCGACCCCACGACCTGACCGGGGCGCTGCTGCTCCTCGGTGTCTTCCTCGTCCTCGGCAGCCTCGTGGTCCTGGTGCGCCGTGCCGGTCCCCGCGACCCTCTCCTGCGCCAGGGGCCTGGCTGCGTTCTGCAGAACCCGGCGGGGAACCTCGTCTGTGCCCTGCCCGACGGTCACCACGGTCCGCACCTGGACCGCCGCACCCGGCAGCCCTTCCAGGACACGCTGACCGGATCGGTCGACGGCGCCACCTTCTACCGCGATGAGAGCGGCCGCCGAGAAGTCATCCACGACGCGTTCTAGGGGTCTCCAGGGCCGTCCCGACAGGCCATGAGCCCTGGCGGCTCCTGCCGCGCCACCGTGGAGGCGAGGCGGCCGCGCGGCTGCCGGGTGCCGGCCCCGAGGACCGCACGCATCGACGGACGCCGGTTCGCCGGAGTCACCAACTCGACCGAGGGGGAGGTCGGCTCCACCACGATCTTCACCGATCACCAGGGGGACGGGACGGTCTGGGCGGACCATGCCGGCGGAGCGGTCCGCAAGGGTTTCCTCGTGGGCACGCGTACCGGGGACACCCTGGAGTTCCGCTGCTCCCACCTCAACGTGACGGGCGAGACCGCCAGTGGGAAGTGCACCTCGACGATCGAGGTGCTCGCCGACGGCCGCCTCCGGTTCCACGAGGCCTGGGCCTGGAAGTCCCGGCGGCACGGGCCGGGTGCTGCGACAGCGGCTCACGCGCTCGCCGGCTCCGCCCGGCCGCGGACCAGGTTCCCCTGCCCGGGGCCGCGACCTGCTCCTCAGCCAGGATCTCCGCGCAGCACGTCCACGTGCACGTGGTCGAGGTGGCGCAGGATCTCGTTGCCGGGCTCGGGCGCGTCGTAGTCCCGCCACTGCCCGCGTGAGCTGTGGGCGCTCCAGAACCGGTCGTCGAAGATGACGTACTGGACGTCCAGGTCCTCGGCGTGCGCGACCAGCCAGTGGGCCAGCAGCCAGCCCTCGCGCCGGTTCTCCTCGGTCACCGGACGGAAGAAGACGTCGACGGCGCGGCCGTCGTAGTGCGTCGACTCCGCGCCGTGTCCCTGGCCGACGCCGCCCGGGGCGAACCCGCCCAGGCTCTGGTCACCGAACACCTCGGTCATCGACCGGCGGAGCCGCTCGGCGCGCGGTGTCAGACCGGTGCCGGTCAGCTGCTGCTCCGGCAGGTCGGCGGCGGCCGAGCCCCGGCAGGCCAGGCTCGCACCGGCGTCCCCGGGCGGCCCGTCGGCCAGCCGCTGCAGCACCGCCTCGTCGATGCCGGAGGTGTCCGGGGCCTCCATCCCGCGGGCGGAGAGCGCCACCGCCGTCGTCGCCAGCTTCGCCTCGTCACGGTCGAGCCCGACCTCCCCCTCCGACGTCTCGACCGTGCACTCCGCGCCCCAGCGCCACCAGCCGTCCCCGGTGCGCAGGCCGCCGAGAACACCGGGCCCGAGGAGCACCAGCGCCGCCGCGAGCATCCCGAGCAGGAGAAGAAGGCCCACGAGCGCTCGGCCGGCGCGGTGCCGGCGCCGAGGCGTCTCCTCGCCGGTCATCGCGAGCCCGGACGCGCAGGCAGCACCGTGACCCCGTGGGCGCGGGGAACGGCGGGCGCACGGGTCGGGGCTGATCCGACGACGCCGATCACGGCGATCCTGCCGACGATGACACACCTGCCTCTGCTCGCTGCGTGACGGTTCCGGCTCCAGCAGAGCAGGCGGACCTGGCGAGAACCTCCACGAAGCGACAAGGAAAACTGCCCGCGGCGGGAGGGGTGCTGCTGGTGCACGAGCTGGGGCCCCGGACACCAGGACGGTCCCCGCGCGACCGCCGACATCCGCACCACTGGTCCCCGTGCCGGCAACGGCCCGCGCCCCGGTTCACCGATCTTCCGCCACCCGGCTCGCCTCAGCGCGGCCGGCTGCGATCTGGTCGGCCCAGCGCACCCGGAACGGCCGCCGGTCCCGGTCCGTCTCGCCCTGCGAGTGACCGGTGGCGCCGGCGGCCCCGGCCTCCACCCCGGCGGTCTGCTGTTGGGTACTGCGGGCGGCGTGGCGCCGGGCGGCGGCGACGGCCTCGGCCCGGCGCTGCTCGACCTCAGCCATCTGACGCCGGCCGGGAGAGCGCATCGGGGTTCCGTCCTGGTGGGTCCAGGCGCGCAGACGGGCCGCGAACCAGGCCCCGGGATTCTCGATCCCGGTCACCGCGTCGTGGGCATAGCGAACACCCTCTGGGGTCCAGTCCAGGGCGTGCAGGACGTTGGCGATGCTCCACTCGGCCTCGAAGTGGGCCTCGGCCACGGCCACGACGTAGGCGGTGGTGATCCCGCGCAGCACCAGCGCGTGGTGCTGGAGCTCCCACCCGGCCAGACGGTAGACCCGCCGCCAGTCCTGACGGGTCGCCCCCGCCGTCGTCGGGCGCACCGCCGCATGAGCCGGCCACAGCGGAGCGGTCCGCCGGCCCAGGGCGGCCTGGACCTCCCGCCGCTGCGCGGCGGCTCCGGCGGAAGGCCGCGGGGCCGGCGGGGGACGCTCCCCGCGTGCGGGCGGGGGAGGGGCTGCCTCCTCCCGGGGGACCGGGCCGGTATCCGTCTCCACAGGCGTTGACTCCTCTGCTGGCTCCTCGGGGGCACGCCCCACGGCACGGCCCCGGCATCGGCAGGCACTGCCGCACCGGGCCGGCGGGCGGCCTCGATGACCGTGGGAAGATCCTCCAGATGGACCCACAGGTCCACCGCGTGGCCGGTGGCGGGCGATGGCGTGCCGCCGCGCGGCGCCGCCGTGGCGCCACCGCGCCGGCTGTCCCTCGACGGTCTCAGGCGTACCCGGCTGGGCGCTCCGGGCCCAGCGCATCCCCGACAGCGCCTCCTCCACGGCGCCCGGGACCAGGATCCAGGACCGGGCACGGACGGCATCCTCCCACACCTGACCCGTGTCCCGCGGGGCTCCGCAGCACCGCCGCTCCGATCACCGCCGCGGCCCGTGACGGCGCCGGCCCACGAGCCAGCCGGCGCAGAAAGCCCACAGGACGAGACCGGCCACCACGCCCGCCCACCCCGCGGTGGCCTCCGGGGTCACCAGAGCCATGGCAGGGAACGTCTCACCGCTCAACGGGGCGTCCGCGAACCACCCGAACGTCGCCTCCGCCGGGTTGAGCAGCACCAGCAGCGCTCCGCTCAGCACCAGCACCCCGCCCAGGGAGGCCAGGACCACCCACCACCGGGGCGGTCGACGATGCGGAACGGACGGAGGAGGGGTGGGGCCGGCGGCGTTCATCCCCCGACCCTACGGGTGCAGCACCGCACCTCCTACAGCACGCGGCCGCGACGGTGAGGTCTCCGTCGTCGTCGCCCGTTCCCCGTGCGACCTGCGGAGGAGTCGCTCAGGGCGCCCCGGGGCGCACGCGGGTGCCCGCCGCGGCCGGGGCGCAGACCATAGGATGGAGCGCATGTCCAGACCCCACGTGCGCCTGCTCGGCCAAGGCATCCGGTACCTGACCACACTGCGCGGCGGAGGCTCCGCCTTCCCCGGCCTCGTGATGGAGCGGCTGCACCCCGGGTTCGTGGCCGAGGAGCTCGCGAAGCTCCCGCACGGCGTGGTGCTCATCAGCGGCACCAACGGCAAGACGACCACCACCAAGATGGCCGTCCAGCTGCTGCGCTCGCAGGGGTACAAGGTCTTCACCAACCGCACGGGCTCCAACTTCGTGCGCGGCGTGGCCGCCGCCCTGCTCGGGGAGATGAGCCTCACCGGCCGCCTCGACGCGGACATCGCCGTGCTCGAGCTCGACGAGGCCCACGCCGTGCACTTCGTGAAGCAGGTCAAGCCCCGCCACGCGCTGCTGCTCAACGTCATGCGCGACCAGCTCGACCGCTTCGGCGAGATCGACACCACCCGCCGGATGCTGGCCCAGATCGCCGCGGCCACCACGGGCACCGTGGTGCTCAACCGGGAGGACCCCCGGATCGTGTCCCTCGCGGAGCACGTCCCGGAGGGCACGCAGACCCGCTGGTTCGGCCTCTCCGCGCCCCTGCGGCCCATGTTCCCGTCCGACGACGACATGCGCTCGGCCGGCGGGCCCGACGCCGAGTCCGACCACGAGCAGGAGCCGGCGCCCCGGCCGGCCGCCGACGTGGAGCTGACGTCCTTCGAGGCGAACCGGGTCCGGCTCACGGTGGGCGGGGAGGCCGTCGAGACCACCGTGGCACTCTACGGCGTCTACAACATGTACAACGCGGCGGCCGCCCTGGCGCTGGCGCTCGCCGTGGCCGGGCCCGACGCCGACCGGGCCGCGCTGGTGGACGAGCTCTCCCGGGTCACCCCCGCCTTCGGGCGCGGGGAGACCATCACCGTGGACGGCCGGCCGCTGCAGCTGCTGCTCGTGAAGAACCCCGCCGGGTTCCGCCTCTCGCTGGCGTCGGCGCGGCCGGGCGACTACGCCACGATGATCGCCATCAACGACGAGTACGCCGACGGCCGCGACGTCTCCTGGCTGTGGGACGTCGACTTCCACTCCCTGCGCTCGGGCGGTGTGGACGTGGTGGCCGGCACCCGGGCGTGGGACATGGCCCTGCGCCTGGACTACGACGAGGTCGCCGTGCGCGAGGTGGTCCCGGGTCTCGGCGACGCCCTCCGGCGCTTCCTCGCCGGGGCCGGGGAGCGGCCCATGCGCGTCTTCTGCACCTACACGTCCATGCTCGAGCTGCGCCGGGAGCTCTCCCGCGTGGCCGAGGTCGCCGAGATCTGAGCGGAGCCCCCATGACCGACCGCACCGTCCACCTCGTCCAGCTCTATCCCCGGGACATGAACATCTACGGGGACTGGGGCAACACCCTCACCCTCAAGCGCCGGCTCGAGAGGTACGGCTACGCCGTGCGGCTGAGCGACCACGACCCCGGAGACCCCTTTCCGTCCGACGCCGACCTCCTGGTGGGCGGCGGCGGCCAGGACTCCGGGCAGTTCCGCGTCCAGGAGGACCTGCAGCGGATCGCCCCCGAGCTGCGGGCCATGGCGGCCGACGGCTTGCCCATGCTCGCGATCTGCGGCCTCTACCAGCTCTTCGGCCACGAGTTCCGCACCGGCGCCGGCGAGACCCTGCCCGGCATCGGCATCCTCGACCTCACCACCGTGGGCGGGCCGACGCGCCTGATCGGCAACATCGTGCTGGAGTCCCCGGAGTTCGGGACCGTCGTCGGCTACGAGAACCACTCCGGGGTCACCCGCCTGGGCCCCGGCCAGGCGCCGCTGGGGAAGGTGCTCAAGGGGGCGGGGAACAACGGCGAGGACGGCACCGAGGGCGCGCGCGTGCACCACGTGGTGGGCTCCTACCTGCACGGCTCGATGCTGCCCAAGAACCCCGCCGTGGCCGACCACCTCATCCGCGCCGCCGTGGAACGCCGGCTCGGGGTCTTCGACGCCGCACCGCTGGACGACACCCTGGCCGAGCGGGCCCGGGAGGTCGCGCAGGCCCGGCCGCGCTAGACCCCCCGGGCCGGGGGCCGGCGCACCCGGTAGAATGGGGCAGGACTTCTCCGGCCCGTCCCGGCCACCGCCGGGGCGGGCCGTGCCGGGACGACGACCGACGCGTCCCGGCCGACCGCGAACGACTTCCCGAGGAGGGACGCATGTCAGGACACTCCAAGTGGGCCACGACCAAGCACAAGAAGGCCGCGATCGACGCCAAGCGCGCGAAGGCCTTCGCCAAGTACATCAAGGGCATCGAGGTGGCGGCGCGCATGGGCGGGCCCGACACCGCCGGCAACCCGGCGCTGGACCTCGCCGTGTCCAAGGCGAAGAAGAACTCGGTGCCGGTGGCGAACATCGACCGCGCCATCAAGCGCGGCGCGGGCCTGACCGGTGAGGTCGTCGACTACACCGAGATCCTCTACGAGGCCCGCGGCCCCCAGGGCACGGCGCTGTACATCGAGTGCCTCACCGACAACAAGAACCGCGCGGCCTCCGAGGTGCGCGTGGCCGTGACCCGCAACGGCGGGACCATGGCCGACTCCGGCTCCGTGGCGTTCCTCTTCGAGCGCAAGGGCGTCGTGGAGGTCACCCGCACCGACGGGCTGACCGAGGACGACGTCCTGATGGCCGTGCTGGACGCCGGCGCCGACGAGGTCGTGGAGCAGGAGGACGTCTTCGAGGTCGTCTCGGAGGCCACGGACCTCCCCGCGATCCGCACGGCCCTCGACGAGGCCGGGCTCGAGTACAACAACGACGACCCGCAGTTCCGCCCGAGCATGCTCGTGGAGCTGGACGCCGAGGGCGCCCGGAAGTTCCTGCGCCTCGTCGACGCCGTCGAGGAGCTCGACGACGTGCAGAACGTCTACTCCAACGCGGACATCCCCGCCGGGGTCCTGGCCGAGCTCGACTCCGAGGACTGACCACGGCCACGCAGCGGATCCTCGGGGTCGACCCCGGACTGACGCGGTGCGGGTTCGGCCTGATCGACATGGCCGGCAACCGCACCGCGTCCTTCGTGGACGTCGGCGTGGCCGGCACGGACGCCGCCGACCCGCTCGACGTGCGCGTGCTGCGGATCTGGGAGGCCACCGAGCGGTGGATCGAGCGGTACCGTCCCGACGCCCTCGCCCTGGAGCGCGTGTTCGCCCAGACCAACGTGAACACGGTCATCGGCACGGCCCACGCCTCCGGCGCCGTCATCGCCTCGGCCGCCCGCCACAGCGTGCCGGTCGCCTGGCACACCCCGTCCGAGGTCAAGGCCGCGGTGACGGGGGAGGGACGCGCCGACAAGGCGTCCGTCGCCCGCATGGTGGTGCGCATCCTCCGGCTCGACGAGGCGCCCCGTCCCGCCGACGCCGCCGACGCCCTGGCCATCGCCATCTGCCACGGCTGGCGCGGGGGCGGCACGGGCGTGGACGCGACGGCACGGACCGAGACGCACCAGGGCGCCCGCCCGCTGGCCGCCGCCCGCAGCGGCATGACCCCCGCCCAGCGGGCCTGGGCCGAGGCGGAGCACCGCGCCAAACGGGGACGGCGCGGCTGAGTCGGTGCCCACTGCTACAGTGGTCGTCATTCGTAGATCTGTTCGATCGACCGTGCACGGCCCCCGCCGGGGCACGGGAAGGAGTTGCGCGGTGATCGCGTCCATCACGGGACAGGTCGAGCACGTCGGCCTCAGCACCGCCGTCGTGGCGGTGGGCGGGTTCGGCGTCCAGGTCCAGGCGACGCCGGAGACCCTGTCCGGCCTGCGGATCGGCGGAGAGGTCCGGCTCGACACGGCGTACGTGGCGCGCAAGGACGAGTCCCCGCTGCTGTTCGGCTTCCGCAGCCCCGCCGAGCGCGAGGTCTTCGAGATCATGCTCGGCGTCAGCGGCGTGGGCCCCCGCACCGCGCTGGCGGTGCTCTCCGTGCTCGGCCCGGACGCCGTCCACCGCGCCATCGCGCAGGGGGACGCCAAGGCGTTCACCACCGTCCCCGGCATCGGGCCCAAGGGCGCCCGCCGGATCGTGCTGGAGCTCGCCGACAAGCTCATCGTCCCGGATCGTCCCGCCCAGCCGGCCGCCGCCGCCCCGATGGAGCCGTGGCGGGAGCAGGTGCTCGAGGCCCTCGTGGGCCTGGGCTGGAACGAGAAGGACGCCGCACGGGGCATCGCCGACGCCCTCTCCGACCGGGAGGAGCTCGCCGCCTCCGGTGACGTCCCGGCGATCCTGCGCACCGTGCTCGGGTGGCTCGGCGCGGCCAAGGCCGGGCCCCGGGTCCCGGCGGAGCGAGGGGCCTGAGCGTCATGGCCCACGAGGACGGCGCCGCCGTGAACTCCCGGGACCGGCTGGTCTCGGCGGAGGACGAGCCCGACGAGAAGCAGCTCGAGTCGGCCCTGCGCCCTGCGAACCTCGACGAGTTCGTCGGGCAGAAGCGGGTCCGTCAGCAGCTCTCCCTGGTCCTCGAGGCCTCCCGGCTGCGGGGCCGCTCCGCGGACCACGTCCTGCTCTCGGGTCCGCCCGGGCTCGGCAAGACGACCCTGGCCATGATCATCGCCGAGGAGATGGGCGCGCCCCTGCGGATCTCCTC
Source organism: uncultured Kocuria sp. (assembly GCF_947500125.1). Taxonomy (GTDB): domain Bacteria; phylum Actinomycetota; class Actinomycetes; order Actinomycetales; family Micrococcaceae; genus Kocuria. The sequence continues at coordinate 22,683 of NZ_CANMRA010000010.1, forward strand.
CGGTCCGGCCATCCAGCACGCCGGGGACCTCGCCGCGATCCTCTCCTCCCTGACCGAGGGGGAGGTGCTCTTCCTCGACGAGATCCACCGCATGTCCCGGCCCGCCGAGGAGATGCTCTACATGGCCATGGAGGACTTCCGGGTGGACATCGTGGTCGGCAAGGGCGCCGGCGCCACGTCCATCCCGCTGGACCTGCCGCCCTTCACCCTCGTGGGCGCCACCACCCGGGCAGGTCTGCTGCCCGGCCCGCTGCGCGACCGCTTCGGCTTCACCGGCCACCTCGAGTTCTACTCCGTGGAGGAGCTCGAGCTCGTGCTGCGCCGCTCCGCCGGGCTGATGGATCTCGCGATGACCGCCGAGGGCTTCGCCGAGGTCGCCTCCCGGTCCCGGGGCACCCCGCGCATCGCCAACCGGCTGCTGCGCCGGGTGCGGGACTGGGCCCTGGTGCACGGCATCGACCGGATCGACTCCCGCACGTCCTCCGCCGCCCTGGACATGTACGAGGTCGACACCCGCGGCCTCGACCGTCTGGACCGATCGGTGCTCGAGGCGCTCGTGACGAAGTTCGGCGGCGGGCCGGTGGGCCTGTCCACCCTCGCGATCGCCGTGGGCGAGGAGACCGAGACGGTCGAGACCGTCGCCGAGCCCTACCTGGTCCGCGAGGGCCTGCTCGGCCGGACGCCCCGGGGCCGGATCGCGATGGCGGCGGCCTGGGACCACCTGGGCCTGCGCCCGCCGGAGCACGCCGCGTTCAAGGATCCCGGGCTGCGGGCGGCCTTCGGGGGGACCGCGGCGGCCCCGGCCGCGGCCGAGGACGTTCCGCCGCTGTTCGAGGACTGAGCGCGGCCGCAGACCCGGGGGCTGCCTCCCGGGCGCCGTCCAGGACGCTGACGGGCTGGATCACCTACCATGGTGAGAACACCCACCACCGATCGAACGGAAGTCCGTGAGCCCGCTCCTCGTCGCCCAGTCCCTCGCCGCCCAGGCCCCCCAGTCCACGGGAGGCAGCACCGCCTGGCTGCTGCCCCTGATGCTCGTGGCCATGGTGCTCCTGCTCTGGTTGCCCATGCGCCGGCAGAAGAAGGCCATGGCCCAGGTCAAGGAGAAGCAGGCGGCCATGGGCCCCGGCACGGAGGTCATGACGAACTACGGCCTCTACGGCACGGTGCGCTCGATCGACCGGGACGCCAACAAGGTCGTCCTCGAGATCGCCCCCGGCACCGCGGTGACCGTGCACCTGCAGACCGTCACCACGGTCGTCGAGGACGAGACGGTGCCCGCCGCCGCGCCCGAGACCGAGGCGGAGCCGTCGGTGATCGAGCCCGACGCCCCCGGCGCGGGGTCGACCCAGGTCGATCCCCTCGACGACGACGTCCGGCGCGATCCCGGGCAGCGCAACGACTGACCCCCCACACGGGACGACGGGCCGACCACTGGTCGGCCCGTTCCCATGCACAGGCCCGGCACCACCGGGCCGTCGTTCGTAAGGAAGACCATGGCACTGACCACACGCAAGACCCCCGGTGAGCCGGGACCCGCCGCACCGGACGGCACGTCCGGGCGGGGCGGCTCGACAGCGCCGGCACGCTCGGGGGTGCGGGCCGCCCTCTCGACCGCCCGGCGGTCCCTGCTCGGGCTGCTCGTGCTCCTGGCCCTGCTGGGCGGGCTGCTGGCCTGGGGGACGGGCACCGACCGCACCGGCTGGGGGCCCAAGCTGGCCCTCGACCTCGAGGGCGGCACGCAGATGATCCTCTCCCCGTCCCTGCAGGGGGAGGACGCCGGGCAGGAGGTCACCCCCGAGCAGCTGGACCAGGCCGTGGAGATCATCCGCCAGCGCGTCGACGGCTCGGGCGTGGCGGAGGCGGAGATCGCCACCCAGTCCGGCAACAACATCGTGGTCTCCATGCCCGGTGTGCCCTCCGCCCAGACCCGTGAGCTCATCCAGACCTCGGCGCAGATGAACTTCCGACCCGTGCTCACCACCGCCGCGGCGGAGCCGGTGCCCGAGGACCAGCGCGTCGCCGACGACGAGGTGCCCGAGCCCACCGCCGAGCCCACCGACGCCTCCGACCCCAACTGGATCACCCCGGAGCTGTTCCGGGAGTTCGAGGCGGCCGACTGCACCGCCCCGCAGTCCCCCGAGGAGCGGGAGGCCCAGGACGCCGACGCGCCCGTCGTCGCGTGCGAGCCCGAGACCGGCACCAAGTACCTCCTGGGCCCGGTCGAGATCCAGGGCACCGGGATCGAGGACGCCTCCTACGGCACCGCCCAGAACTCCCAGGGCGTGTCCCTGAACCAGTTCGCCGTGAACCTCCAGTTCGGCCCGGAGGCCACCGACACCTTCCGGCAGCTCTCCGAGCGGCTCTACGGGATCGGCACCGCCACGCCCGGCGACCCCCGCAGCCAGTTCGCCATCCTGCTCGACGGCCAGGTGGTCTCCGCCCCGTCGATGAACGCGGTGATCTCCGATGGCCAGGCTCAGATCACGGGCCAGTTCACCGAGGAGCAGGCGAAGTTCCTCGCCGAGCAGCTCAAGTACGGCGCGCTCCCGATGAGCTTCGACATCCAGTCCGAGCAGCAGATCTCCGCGACCCTGGGCGCCGACCAGCTCCGGATGGGCATCATCGCCGGGATCATCGGCCTGGTGCTCGTGTGCGTGTACTCGCTCTTCCAATACCGGCTGCTGGGGCTCGTGACCATCAGCTCGCTCGTGGTCGCGGGCGTGCTGACCTGGCTGGCGATCACCCTGCTGGGCTGGTCCGCGAACTACCGCCTGTCCCTGGCCGGCGTGGCGGGCCTGATCGTGGCGATCGGCCAGACCGCCGACTCGTTCATCGTCTACTTCGAGCGCATCCGCGACGAGATCCGCAGCGGCCGCTCCATCCCCGCGGCGGTCGACCACGGCTGGCAGCGCGCCCGCCAGACCGTGCTCGCGTCCAAGGCCGTGAACCTGCTGGCCGCGGCGGTCCTGTACTTCGTGGCGGTGGGCAACGTGCGCGGCTTCGCCTTCACCCTCGGCCTGACCGCGATCGCCGACCTGCTCGTCGTCTTCCTCTTCACGCACCCGGTGATGGTCATGCTCGCCCGCACCCGCTACTTCGGCGGCGGCGGCAAGCACTCGGGACTCAGCCCCGAGGCCCTCGACGCGGTGCCCCTGTACCGGGGCGCCGGACGGCTGCGCGAGCCGCAGGCGGAGCACGACGGCCTGACCATCGCCGAGCGGCGCCGGCGCGCGGGGCAGACCGCGCCGCAGGACCCCCCGTCCGCGGCGGCACCGGAGGACGCGCCGGTCGGCGCGTCGTCGTCCGCCGCCCGCACCCCCGAGGAGAACGCCTGATGTCCCGGTTCGCAGATTTCGGCAACGCCCTGCACAGCGGGCGGACCTCCTACCCCTTCGTGGGCCGGGCCAAGCAGTGGCTCGCGGTCGTGGGCGTCCTCGTGCTGCTCTCCCTGCTCGTGCCCGTGGCCAAGGGCGGCTTCAACCTCGGCATCGACTTCACCGGCGGATCCGAGTTCACCGTGTCCTCCGTGGCCGATCCGGACATCGAGACCGGCCGGGAGGCCGTCGCCGGGTCCTCGGACGCCGCCGGCGTGGAGGTCACCAACATCGCCCCGGAGACCGTCCGGGTGCGCACCGAGCAGCTCGACGACGACCAGACGCTCGCCGTCAAGGACGCCCTGGTCGAGGCCTACGGCGTGAGCGAGGACGAGGTCACCTCCAACTTCGTGGGTCCCACCTGGGGCGCCGGCGTCACCAGCCAGGCCCTGCAGGGCCTCGTGGTCTTCGTGGTCCTGGCCACCGTCCTGATGGCCCTGTACTTCCGGACCTGGAAGATGTCGGTCTCGGCGGTCGCCGGCATGCTCGCCTCGGTGGCGATCACCGCCGGGATCTACTCGCTCGTGGGCTTCGAGGTCACCCCGTCCGCGGTGATCGGCTTCCTCACGGTGCTCAGCTACTCGCTCTACGACTCCGTGGTGGTCTTCGACAAGGTCCGGGAGAACACCGAGGGCCTGCTCGACGGCACGGCACCGCCGGAGCGGGCCGGCCGGAGGTTCTCCGACCAGGTGAACCTCGCCGTCAACCAGACGCTGGTGCGCTCGATCAACACCTCCGTGGTCGGCATCCTCCCGGTCGGCTCGATCCTGTTCATCGGCTGGCTCGTCCTGGGCGCGGGCACGCTCAAGGACCTGTCGCTGTCCCTGTTCGTCGGCATCATCGTGGGCACCGCGGCCACCCTGTTCGTGGCCGCGCCCCTCTACGCCCTCCTGCGCCGCGGCGAGCCCGCGATCCAGGAGCAGGAGGCCCGCGCGGGGGCGCCCGTCGAGCGTGCCGCCGAGGAGGCCGCGGCGCACTAGACTGTAGCCACCGTAGGGCGGGTCGTGCAGGAGCGGCCCGCCGCACAGCAGCACACGCCGAGCCCGATCCGGACTCGGCGACCGGGGCGGCGGCCACACGGCCGCCGCCCCGCGTGCATCGATGGGAAGGAAGTCTCGGTCATGAGCTCGTCCGACGACGGAGCCGTCCCCACGGACCAGGGTGCTGCACCGACCCCGCCGCGCCGGTCCGACATGGCCGGCACGCACTACGTGGTGCCCGCGTCCCGGCCGCTCCTGGGCCGGGCCGTGTTCCCGGGACGCAGCGACCGCACCCGGTCGAGCCTGTCCTACCTGTCCGGGCGGCCCATGGACCACTCGCCGATCCTCGAGCCGCTGCTGCACACCGTGCGCGCCACCCACCCCGAGGAGGACCTCGAGGTGCTGCAGCGCGCCTTCAAGGTCGCGGAGAAGTGCCACGAGGGCCAGAAGCGCAAGAGCGGCGACCCCTACATCACCCACCCCGTGGCCGTGACCACGATCCTCGCCGAGCTCGGCATGACCGGCGCCACCCTGGTCGCGGCCCTGCTCCACGACACCGTGGAGGACACGGACTACACCCTCGACCAGCTGCGCGCCGAGTTCGGCGAGGAGGTCGCCGCCCTCGTGGACGGCGTGACGAAGCTGGACAAGGTCCAGTACGGGGACGCCGCGCAGGCCGAGACCGTGCGCAAGATGATCGTGGCGATGGCCAAGGACATCCGCGTGCTCGTCATCAAGCTCGCCGACCGTCTGCACAACGCCCGCACCTGGCGCTTCGTCTCCCAGAGCTCCTCCTCGAAGAAGGCCCGCGAGACCCTCGAGATCTTCGCCCCGCTGGCCCACCGCCTCGGCATGAACACCATCAAGTGGGAGCTCGAGGACCTCGCCTTCGCGGCGCTCTACCCCAAGGTCTACGAGGAGATCGTGCGGATGGTGGGGGAGCGCCAGCCCCAGCGCGAGCGGTCCCTGGCCAAGATCCGGGAGCGGATCGCCCTGGACCTCTCCGAGGCGGGCATCGAGGCGACCATCACCGGCCGGCCCAAGCACTACTACTCGATCTACCAGAAGATGATCGTGCGCGGGAAGGACTTCGACGAGATCCAGGACCTGCAGGCGGTGCGGGTCCTGGTGAACACGGTGCGCGAGTGCTACGCGGCGCTGGGCGCCCTGCACGCGCGGTGGCGGCCGCTGCCGGGGCGGTTCAAGGACTACATCGCCATGCCGAAGTTCAACATGTACCAGTCCCTGCACACCACGGTCATCGGTCCGGACGGGCGCCCCGTGGAGATCCAGATCCGCACCCACGAGATGCACCGCCGGGCCGAGTACGGCGTGGCCGCGCACTGGAAGTACAAGGACCAGGCCAACCAGGCCAACTCCGCGACCCCGAAGGCCATGGAGGGCGACCTCGCCTGGCTGAGCTCGCTGGTGTCCTGGCAGGAGGAGACCCAGGACTCCTCCGAGTTCCTCGACTCCCTGCGCTACCAGATCAACACGTCCGAGGTGTACGTGTTCACCCCCAAGGGCGAGGTCATGGCCCTGCCCGCCGGCTCCACGCCCGTGGACTTCGCCTACGCCGTGCACACCGAGGTGGGGCACAAGACCATCGGGGCCCGGGTGAACGGCAAGCTCGTGCCGCTGTCCTCGGAGCTGCAGCACGGGGACTGGGTGGAGGTGCTGACCTCCAAGTCCGAGCACGCCGGGCCCTCGCAGGACTGGCTGAAGTTCGTGCAGTCCCCGCGGGCCCGCAACAAGATCCGGCAGTGGTTCTCCAAGGAGCGCCGCGAGGAGGCGATCGAGAAGGGCAAGGACGCGCTCACCCGCGCCCTGCGCAAGCACCACCTGCCGCTGCAGCGCACGCTGACCCAGGAGTCCCTGCTCGCGGTGGCGCAGGACTTCCACCGCACCGACATCAGCTCCCTCTACGAGGCGATCGGCTCCGACGTGGTCAGCGCCCACGACGTGGTCGAGAAGATCGTGGGCGACCTCGGCGGGGCGGACGGCGCGGAGGAGGACTTCGCGGAGACCACCATCGCCACCCAGCCGGTGCGCCCGCGCGTGTCCGACTCCGGGGTGACGGTCCAGGGGGCCTCGGACGTCTACGTCAAGCTCGCCCGCTGCTGCACCCCGGTGCCGCCGGACGAGATCATGGGCTTCGTGACCCGCGGCACCGGCATCTCCGTGCACCGCAAGGACTGCGCCAACATGCTCGCCCTGCCGTCCACCGAGCGGGTGGTCGAGGTCGAGTGGGCACCCACCCAGTCCAGCGTGTTCCTGGTCGAGATCCAGGTGGAGGCCCTCGACCGCAAGTCCCTGCTCTCGGACGTCACCCGGGTGCTCTCGGAGAACCACGTCAACATCCTCTCCGCCTCGGTGCACACCTCGAAGTCGCGGCTGGCGATCTCCCGCTTCGCGTTCGAGATGGGCGACCCGCGCTACCTGGACCACGTGCTCAACCAGGTCCGCCGCATCGACGGCGTCTACGACGTCTACCGCACCTCCGGCAACCGGCCCATCTCGGAGCCGTCCGGGCGGTGAGCCGGCCGGGCGGTCAGCCGTCGGTCCGCTGAGGTCCCCGGCGGCCGTGCGGTCCGAACGCAGGGCCGCCCCACCGCTGTGTCTTCCTCCCGCTGGGCTCACCGGTGGCCGCGCCGGTGCCGCGCCGGAGCGGTCCGCCCGCTCACGTCAGCGGAGCGGGCGGCCGACGGCCCGGGCGGCGCGACGGACCCGCAGCAGCGCCGCCTGCCGGCCGGGCATCCGCTCGAAGCTCTCGAGCGCGGCCTGCACCAGCGGGGGCGGGCAGTGCAGGTGCGGGGCGTGCATGAGCTTCTCCAGGGCGGCGAGTCCCTCTTGCCCCGGCACGTGCAGGGCCAGGTCCACGGCGGTGCGCAGCGGCGTGGTGACGTGCACGGGTCCGGCGTCGTGGACGTCGTAGCCGCCCAGCGTGACCTGGTGCAGCGCCAGGCCCTCGGGCACCGGGGACATCGTGGTGCGGCGCAGCTTGTCCAGCAGCACCGGCAGGATGCTGGGGCGCCCCGCGCAGTCGTAGAACCAGGCGGCGGACAGCCGCCCGAGCACCCCGCGCCGCAGCAGGTGCGGGGGCAGCTGCGCCTCCAGCGCCGCGACCTTCACCGCCCGGGTCACCGGGCGGCCGCGCAGCACGTGGGCCTCCAGCACCACGGGCACGAGCACCCCGTCCGTGACGAGGGCCGAGAGCTCCGCGCGCGAGAAGGGCCGCGCGGGCAGGTACAGGGTGTCGGGGTGCCAGGGCGGGGCGTCCATGGGCCCACTCTCGTCCACGGCCCCGGCACGGGAAAGGCCCCGCGGCGCGCTGTGGACAGCGCGGCCGCGGGGCCTCCTGGTGCGCCAGCGGTCAGCGCAGGTCCGCCGCGGAACGGCGCAGGGTCTCGAGCCACTGGCGGCTGGTGGCGAGCTCGCCCTCCAGCTTGCCCGCGCGCTTGGTGTCCCCGGTGGCCTGTGCCCGGGCCAGCGCCGCCTCCTGGTCCTCGATCTTCGACTCGAGCTGCGTGAGCATCGAGTTCGACCGGGCCTTCGTCTCCGGGTTGGAGCGCTGCCACTTCTCGTCCTCGGCCTGGCGCACGGCGTCCTCCACGGTGCGCAGCTCGGCCTCCACCCGGCGCATGTGGGCGCGCGGGACCTTCCCCGCCTGCTCCCACCGGTCCAGGATGTCGCCCAGCGTCCGCTTGGCGGCCTTGAGGTCCGTGATCGGCAGCAGCGCCTTCGCCTCGGCGAGCAGCTGCTCCTTCACGGCGAGGTTGCCCTCGAACTCCTCGTCGATCCGGTCGTTGTCGGCCTTGCGCGCCGCGAAGAAGGTGTCCTGGGCGGCGCGGAACCGCGCCCACAGGGCGTCGTCGTCCTTCTTGGACGCGCGCTTGGACTCCTTCCACCGGTCCATCAGCCGGCGGTACTCCGCGGCCGTGGCACCCCAGTCCGTGGAGCCGGACAGGGCCTCCGCCTCGGCGATGAGCGCCTCCTTGGCCTTCTTGGCCTCGGCGTTGTCGGCGTCCAGCTGCGAGAAGAACGCCCGGCGGTGCCGATCGAAGGTGGTGCGCGCGGTGCGGAACCGCTTCCACAGGGCGTCCTCCGCGGCCCGGCCGAGGCGGATGCCGGACTTCTGGTGGGTCTTCCACTGGTCGAAGAGCTCGGCCATCCGGGCCGAGGACTGCTTCCACTGCGTGCGCTGGGGGTCCTGGGCGGCGATCTGCTCCGCCTCCGCGACGATCGCCTCCCGCGCGGCGACGTTCTGGGCGCGCTGGGCCTCGTGGGCGGCCCGCTCGGCGGCCTCGAGCTCCCGGATCGCCGGGCGCAGAGCCTCCAGGCGGGACTCGAGGGCCTTGACGTCCCCGAGCATCTTGCGCTGGCCGACCTGCTCGGCGAGGTGCTCCACCGTGCTCAGCATGTCCGCCGAGGGCGCGGCCGCGGCCACCCGCTGCTCGAGCAGGGCGACCTGCGCCTCGACGTCGTCGAACTTCCGGGCGAAGTAGCCCAGTGCCTCGTCCTCGGTCGCGTCCGGGAACTGCCCGCAGAGGACCTCCTCGCCGTCGACGACCACGTAGACGTGACCGTCCTCGGTGACCCGGCCAAAGGCCCGGGCGCGTGCCACGGACTCCGGGGAGGCGAGGGCCGGTGCCGACGGTGCCGGGGACGCCGCTGCAGGGTTCCCCGGGGTCGTGGGCGGCGGGACCGCCGCGGGGGTGGGGGCCGGGCCGGGGGAGGCCTGCGCCGGCGCCGCCGGTGCCGCCGGGGCACCCGGCTTGGGGACCCCCGGCTTCGGCACGGATCCCGGGGAGGGGACGGGGCGGGGCGTGGGCTGGTCGTCGGATTCGAGACGTTCTGTCACCGCTGAAACTCTTTCGCTCTCGCCGGCGGCGGCCCCGGGAACGTGCCCGGCGTCGTCGTCCGGCTCCGGACAATCGTCAGCCCCATACTACCGAGGCCACCTCCTCCGGCCGCCGCGCGCCCGCGGTGCGCCCGGCGGCGGACGGCCGGGTGCAGGTCCGGGTGCACCGCGGGGCTTTGGGCCGGGCGCCGGGAGATCCCTAGGATGAGTGCGGAACCGTCGGGCCCGCCCGGGCCGACCGTCCACCCGTCCCGTCGCCGACCCACCCGAGGAGCACGTCCCCATGGCCCGCAAGACCTCCCTGTCCGGTTTCCCCGAATGGCTTCCGGAGGAGCGTCTGGTCGAGCTGCACGTCCTCGACGTCCTGCGGGAGAGCTTCGAGCTGCACGGCTTCTCCTCGATCGAGACCCGCGCCGTCGAGACGGTCGGGCAGCTGCTTCGCAAGGGCGAGATCGACAAGGAGGTCTACGTGGTCTCCCGCCTCCAGGAGGACGAGGACGCGGGCCCCGCCGAGCGCGGCGACGACCAGCTGGCGCTGCACTTCGACCTCACCGTGCCCTTCGCCCGGTACGTGGTGGAGAACGGCGGGCACCTCGCCTTCCCGTTCCGCCGCTACCAGATCCAGAAGGTGTGGCGCGGCGAGCGGCCCCAGGAGGGCCGCGCCCGCGAGTTCACCCAGGCGGACATCGACGTCGTGGGCGACGGCGCCCTGCCGTTCCGCTACGACGTGGAGCTCGCCCTCGTGATGATCGACGCCCTGTCGAAGCTGCCCATCCCGCCGTTCGTGCTGCGCGTCAACAACCGCAAGCTCGCCGAGGGGTTCTACCAGGGCATCGGGCTGCAGGACACCGCCGGGGTGCTCCGCAACATCGACAAGCTCGAGAAGATCGGCCCCGAACGGGTGGCCCAGGCCCTGTGCGACGAGGTCGGCGCCACCCCCGAGCAGGCGCAGGCCGCGCTGCAGCTGGCGGCGATCCGCACCGAGGACACCTCCTTCGTGGACCAGGTCCGCGCGCTCGGGGTGAACACCCAGCTGCTCGAAGAGGGGCTGCGCGAGCTCGCCGAGGTGGTGGGGGAGGCCTCCCGCCGCGCCCCCGGCACGGTGGTCGCCGACCTCTCGATCGCCCGCGGCCTCGACTACTACACCGGCACCGTCTACGAGACCGTGCTCGTGGGCCACGAGCAGCTGGGCTCCGTGTGCTCCGGCGGGCGCTACGAGTCCCTCGCGTCCACCGGCAAGAAGACCTACCCCGGCGTGGGCCTGTCCGTGGGCGTCACCCGGCTCGTCTCCCGCATGCTGTCCCAGGGCATGGCCGCGCCCTCCCGCAAGGTCCCCACCGCCGTGCTGGTCTCCCTCGTGGACGAGGAGTCCTGGTCCTCGGCCCAGGACGTGGCCCAGCAGCTGCGCGAGCGCGGCATCGCCTGCGAGGTCTCGGCGAGCGCGGCGAAGTTCGGCAAGCAGATCAAGTACGCCGAGCGCCGCGGCATCCCCTACGTGTGGTTCACGGTGCGCGGCGAGGACGGCTCGCTCGCCCACGAGGTCAAGGACATCCGCTCCGGCGAGCAGGTCCCCGCCGACCCGGCCTCCTGGGCCCCGCCGGCCGAGGACCTCCGCCCGGTGGTGCGGGCCGTCGGGTCCTGACCCGCCCCGCCCCCACCGGTCCCCACCGGTCCCCACCGGTCCCGTCGGCCCAACGGTCCGACCGCCCCGTGGTCCCGTCGAGTCCCCATCCTCCGGCCGCCCGTTTCGTTGAGCCCCCACTCACGGCGCAATTCCCCCGACTTTTTCTGGGAAATTGCGACGTGGGTGGGGACTCGGCGCTGGAGAGGAACGGACTGTGGGGACTCGCGCGCGATGGTGGCGGGTGGTTGGGGACTCGGCGCGCGGTGGTGGCGGGCGGCTGGGGACTCGGCGCGCGGTGGTGGCGAGCTGTGGGAGATCGGCGCGGGGTGGTGTCCAGTGGCGGGGGCGGCGGCTGGGGGCTCGGCGCGGGAGGCCTCAGCGCCGCCGCGCCAGGACCAGCGCGCGGCCGGTCAGGCCCACGGCGAAGACCCCGAGCATGGTGAGCACCGACTGCCACGGCAGCGTGAACGCCAGCACCAGGCAGCCGAGCAGGCCGAGCCCGTTGACGGCTCGCGGCGCCCACCCCGGACGCTGCTCGAGCGTGAGCGCCGAGAGGTTGGCCAGCGCGTAGTAGACGAGCACCCCGAAGCTCGAGAACCCGATGACCGTGCGCACGTCGCCGGCCAGCACGAGCACCACCACGAGACCGGCCACGGCCAGCTCCGCCGCCCACGGCACCCGGTGCTTCTCCGACACCGCGCCCAGGGGCCCCGGGAGGTCACGCTCGCGGGACATGGCCAGGGCCGTGCGGGAGATCCCGGCGACCAGCGCCAGCAGGGCCCCCAGCGTCGCCAGGGCGGCGGCCGCGGTGACGACGACGGCGCCCGCGGTCGCCGGCCCCGCCGCCCAGCCGGCCTCCCGCACCACGGCCAGGAGCGGAGCGGTCGACGCGGCCAGCCGGTCGACCCCGAGGAAGCGCAGCAGCCCGAGGCCCAGCAGCCCGTAGAGCAGGAGCGTGAACGCCAGCGCCCCCAGCACGGCTCGGGGGATGGTGCGGGCCGGGTCCCGGACCTCCTCGCCCATCGTGGCCACGCGGGCGTAGCCGGCGAAGGCGAAGAAGAGGGTGCCCGCCGCTGGCAGCACGCCCCACCCGGTGCCGTCCCACACCGCGCCGGTCCACGCCGCACCGTCGTTCCCTGCGGAGGCTCCGCCCGAACCGGAGGCACCCGAACCGGCGCCGCCCGCTCCGGGGCCCGTGCCCGCGAACAGCAGCACGACCAGGGCCAGCAGGACCACGAGCACCGGGGCGACCAGCAGCTTCGTCAGCCGGGCGGTGCGGGTGACCCCGCCCAGGTTCACCGCCGTGAGAGCGAGGACCGCGCCCACGGCGAGCAGCCGCGCCCCGGCGTCGTCGGCCCCCGTGAGCTCCGCGGCGTAGAGGCCGAAGGTCAGCGCCATCGCCGCCGCGGACGCGGTCTTGCCGGTCACGAAGCCCCAGCCGGCCACGAAGCCCGGCCACGGCCCCAGCTGCCGGTTGGCGTAGACGTAGGCGCCGCCGGAGGCGGGGTGGACGGCGGCCAGCTGGGCGGTGGAGGTCGCGTTGCACCACGCGACCACCGCGGCCAGCAGCAGGGCCAGGGGCAGCCAGGGGCCGGCGAATCCCGCGGCCGGGGCGAAGGCCACGAACACCCCGGCGCCGACCATCGAGCCGACCCCGATCACGGTTGCGTCGAGGACGCCCAGGCGGCGGGCGAGGGCCGGGTGGCCGGGGGAGGTGCTCATGGTCGTCCTGTCGTCGTCCGGGAGCCCGAGGGGCGGGCTGTAAACTCGTCCCGGAACGAGAGTAGGGGCCCCCGGTGAACCACGGGGAAACGCGTAATCGGCGCTGCCCCGTCCGCACCTCCCGAACAACGAAGGGTTTTTCAGTGCTGCGCACCCACAACCTCGGCGCCCTGCGCGCCGAGCACATCGGAGAGACCGTCACGCTGGCCGGCTGGGTCGGCCGGCGCCGCGACCACGGAGGGGTGGCCTTCCTGGACCTGCGCGACGCCTCCGGGGTCGCCCAGATCGTGGTGCGCGACGAGGCGGACTTCCACCACCTGCGCAACGAGTTCGTGCTGCAGGTCACGGGCACCGTGGGGCGCCGCCCCGAGGGCAACGAGAACCCGGCGCTGGCCACCGGCGAGGTCGAGGTCATGGCCGAGACCGTGACCGTGCTCAACACCGCCGCCGCACTGCCCTTCCAGATCGACGAGCACGTGGAGGTCGGCGAGGACGCCCGGCTGCGCCACCGCTACCTGGACCTGCGCCGGCCCGAGCCGGCCCGCATCATGCGCCTGCGCTCCGACGCCAACCGGGTGGCCCGCGAGATGCTGCACCAGGACGGGTTCACCGAGGTGGAGACGCCCACGCTGACCCGCTCCACCCCCGAGGGCGCCCGCGACTTCCTGGTCCCGGCCCGCCTGGCCCCGGGCTCCTGGTACGCCCTGCCCCAGTCCCCGCAGCTGTTCAAGCAGCTGCTGCAGGTGGGCGGGATCGAGAAGTACTACCAGATCGCCCGCTGCTACCGGGACGAGGACTTCCGCGCCGACCGCCAGCCCGAGTTCACCCAGCTCGACATCGAGGCCTCCTTCGTGGAGCAGGACGACGTCATCGCCCTGGGCGAGCGCATCGTGGCCGCCCTGTGGAAGCTCATCGACGTGGAGATCCCCACCCCGATCCGCCGGATGACCTACGCCGAGGCCATGGCCAAGTACGGCTCGGACAAGCCGGACCTGCGCTTCGGCCTGGAGCTCACCGAGCTGACCGAGTACTTCCAGGACACCACCTTCCGCGTGTTCAAGGCCCCCTACGTGGGCGCCGTGGTCATGCCCGGCGGGGCCTCCCAGCCGCGCCGCACCCTGGACGCCTGGCAGGAGTGGGCCAAGCAGCGCGGCGCCAAGGGCCTGGCCTACGTGCTCGTCGGCGAGGACGGCACCCTGACGGGGCCGGTGGCCAAGAACATCACCGAGGCCGAGCGCGAGGGCCTCGCCGCCGCGACCGGCGCGCAGCCCGGGGACTGCATCTTCTTCGCCGCCGGCGAGAAGAAGACCTCCCGGGCGCTGCTGGGGGCGGCCCGCGTGGAGATCGGCCACCGCACCGGGCTGATCGACGAGGACGCCTGGGCGTTCGTGTGGATCGTGGACGCGCCCCTGTTCGAGTCCGCGGCCGAGGCCGTCGAGTCCGGCGACGTCGCCGTGGGCGCCGGTCAGTGGACCGCCGTGCACCACGCGTTCACCTCGCCCAAGCCCGAGTTCCTGGACACCTTCGACCAGGACCCCGAGCACGCGCTGGCCTACGCCTACGACATCGTGTGCAACGGCAACGAGATCGGCGGCGGCTCGATCCGCATCCACCAGCAGGACGTGCAGCGGCGGGTCTTCGAGGTCATGGGCATCGGCCGGGAGGAGGCCGACGAGAAGTTCGGGTTCCTGCTCGAGGGCTTCAAGTACGGCGCACCCCCGCACGGCGGCATCGCCTTCGGCTGGGACCGCGTGGTCGCCCTCCTGGCCGGCACCGACTCCATCCGCGAGGTCATCGCGTTCCCGAAGACCGGCAACGGCTTCGACCCGCTGACCGCGGCACCGGCGCCGATCACCGCGCAGCAGCGCAAGGAGGCCGGGGTGGACGCCAAGCCCGAGACCAAGGGGAACGCCGCGCCCGACACCGAGGCGCAGCCCGGGAACCGGGAGAAGAAGCCGGTCGACGCCTGAGCCGTCGGCGGCGCCCGCGGGGGCCGGGTCCGGTCGTGCACGACGACGACGGGGCCCGGCCCTCGCGCGGTCCCGCCCCGTCGGGCAGGCCAGCTGGAGCAGTGGACGCCGGGCAGGGCGACCGGGCGGGGCCGGTCGGGCGGGCCCGGTGGTCCAGGCGCCGGTCGAGCGGCCCGGTCGGGCGGAACCGGTCGCGAAGGGTCAGTCGAGCAGGCTCTCCAGGTGCGGGGTGCGCTCGTGGGCTCCCGGCAGCGGCTCGCGGCCCCGGCCCAGGAGGAACCACAGCGGGACCACGAGCAGCGCCAGCAGCAGACCCACCCACATCCACGAGGCGGTCAGCGCGTACTCCGCGCCCGTCAGCAAGAGAGCGACGGCCATGAGGCCGGTGCCCAGGACGCCGAGCGCCCGTGCCCCCGCGGTCCGGCCCAGCGTCGCGACCGCCGCGCACGCCAGGCCGTAGTAGAGGGCCACGAGCACCGAGATGATCCCGATCGAGTCGTCGAACAGCGGGCCGGAGAACGCCATCCACGCGGCCGCGACCGCGGCGGTGGTCCAGGTGGCGAAGGACAGGGACAGGAAGCGGCGCGGCAGGTGCCCGCCCCGGGCCATGGACATCAGGCCGCGGGAGGTGGGGATCATCGTGGTGCCGATGGACGCGCCCGCGGAGACCGCCACGAGCGCGGCCAGCAGCGGGGAGGCCACCGAGGACCCCGGCGCGTAGGCCCAGCCGATGGCGGCGTAGGCGGCGGCCACCACGCCCAGCGCGACCCACGCCGAGACCCGGGGCGCCCGCTGGGTGGTGGACTCCTCGGTGAGCGAGAACGTGGAGTCCCAGCCCCAGTACAGGAACAGAGCCAGCAGCAGGGCGGCGGCCACGTCCCCGGCGGTCACGCCGGCTCCGGTCGCGAGCTCCGCGGCGCCGTAGAACCCGGTCCACTCCCCGTCCTCCGCGCTCGCACCGGGCGGGAGGGCCGGGGCGGTGCGCACGGCCCACACCAGCACGCCCACCCCGATCAGCTGCAGGACGGCCAGGACCCACTGCACGGCGGCCGAGACCCTGATCCCGGTCGAGGACACCGCCGCGAAGACCGCCATGAGCAGGACGGCCACGGCGGTGGTGGTCCAGGGCCCGGCGCCGATCCCGAGGGCGAACAGGGCGGAGTCGGCCGTGACCCAGGCGAGGGAGGCCAGCACGAGGGTCGCCGAGAGCCACAGCCCCCAGCCGCCCAGGAACCCGGTGAACGCCCCGTAGGCCTCCCGGGCCCACCGGTAGACGGTGCCCTGGTCCTCGTAGAGCGCGTCCAGACGGGCGAAGCACAGGGAGACCACCACCATCGGGAGCACGGCGCCGACCAGCACCACCGGGGTCCAGGACCCCACCAGGGCGTGGATCAGCCCGACCGTGACCACGGCCGAGTACAGCGGGGCGATCGAGGTGGACCCGATGACCGCCGAGGTCGTCGTGGAGATCGACCGGGGGAGCAGGTGGGCGGTCACAGCAGACCCTTCTTGTCGATGACGTTCGGGACGAAGCGGCAGTAGTAGTCGGTGAGGGGGCCGTCGGACTCGCGGATCCCGATGCCCGCCGCGCCCGCCTCGCCCACCACCCAGGAGCCGATGACCGGGTGGTTGGGGGCGCCGTCGGAGCCCGGGAAGTTCCGGATGGGCGTGTAGGCCTGCCACACGTCCAGCGGGGAGGCGTGGGGGTGCTCCGAGCGGATCCGCACGTCGCGGGCGTGCACCTCGATGCCGTCCCCCTCGCGGCCGAACACGGGCTTGCGCACCCACTCGCGCAGGTCCCGAGGTCCGTCCGGATGGGCGGCCAGCAGGTTCTCGTGCCCCGGGAAGCACCGCCACAGGGCCACGAGCAGGAGCTTGTTGGACTGGAACATCTTCCACGGCGGCTCGTACCAGTGGTGGATCAGGGTGGGGTCCTCGAGCACGAACGCGCCGGGCCCGTCGTCGAGCATGTGCTCCCACGGGTGCAGGGCGAAGATCTCCTCGATGGGGCCCACCACCACGGGGTCGTCCACGTCCCCGGTCGCGTGCACCCAGCCGCGGGACCGGGTGTCGTAGCGGACGTCCTCGACCGGCAGCAGGACGGCCCGGTAGCCGGCCTCGACCGCGGTGTTGGCGAGGACGGCGGCGTTGGCCGCGTCCTCCCCGGACTCCTCCTCGCGGGTGTAGGCCACGTGCAGGGTCTTCGTGGCCGAGAACGGCAGCCGCTGACGCCACCGCTCCACGAGCATGGGCCACAGGCCGTTGAGCTGGTCGAACCCCGGGTGGTCCTCGCCCAGGCCCGGGAACAGCGCCTCCATGCGGCTCCACTGGCAGATCGCCCCCTCCACCAGTCCGGTGGGGGTGTCGCCGTTGAGCTCGAGCATCTTCGGCGGGCCGGTCCCGTCCCAGGCCAGGTCGAAGCGGCCGTAGATCGAGGGCTCCCGCAGCCGCAGGGAGTGCTGGGCCAGCTCGAACGCCGCCTCCGACAGCCCCAGGGTGCCCAGCGCCCCGGTGGCCAGGTACCGGGCGGCCTCGGCGCACATCCGGTGCAGCTCGTCCGTGACGGACTCCAGCTCGTCCACCTCGTCCGGGGAGAAGACGTAGGCGGCGGTCTCGTTCCAGTACGAGAAGCGCCGGCCGTCGGGCCTCTCCGTGAGGGCGTAGGTGAGCCCCTCGTCGCGGATGGTGCGCTCCCAGCCTGGGCGCGGGGCGAGGCCGTCGACGCGCCGCATCAGGAGCCCCAGCCGCTCTTCGACCCGCCGAAGCCGCGGGAGACCCCGCTCTTGCCCACGGCGGTCCCGTCGCGGGGCAGGCCGCGGGCCACGGTGGCCGAGGCCGGCGGACGCCCGGTGCTCCAGCCCGCCGAGGACGGCACGGCCGAGCCCACGGCGGGCACGGTCGCGGCGCGGGCGGAGCTCATGAGCACCCACATGGGGAAGAAGCCGCCCACCCGCGGCCCGCGGTCGTCGTCGCACTCGTCGTCGTCGACCCGGACGGGCTCGGCGCCGCCCTCCCCGTCCGGGTCCTCGACACAGATCTGGGCGTAGTCGGAGTCCACCTCCTGCACGTCCTGGGCCTCCTGGCCGCAACCGGTCAGGGCGATCGTCAGGGCGCCGATCGAGGCGGCGGCCATGGTCCGTGAGGAGGGGCGGGGCGGCATGCGGGGCCTTCCGGGACAAGAGCGGGACAGGGGCTGTGCGGGACAGCGGCTGTGCAGGACGAGGGCCGTGCAGGGCAGGGGCCTCGCCGGGGCCGAGGTGCACGGGTCGGTCGGTACGGGTGGCACGGGCGCGCCCGTGCGGGTCCCTCCGAGCGTACGACCTCCCGGCCCCGTCCGGGGGCCGCGGGTCCGCGCCGTGTCCGCACCGCGGGCACCGCCCACACACCCCGCGCCGAGCCGCGGGGTGTGCGGGCGCAACCGGGAGCAACATCGGCCCCTCCGCCGGCGCCCCGCAGTAGGCTTCCGTCACGCCCGGGGCCGTGTCCCGTCCCCGCCCGCACGACCTCAGGGGAGCCCATGAGCCGCGATCCCGCCGCCGACCGCACCGCCCTCCTCGACGCCGGGGCATGGTTCGCCGAGCTCGTCGACGAGCTCCGCCCGCACCACTGGACGCGCCCGGGCCTGGGCGCGTGGGACGTCCGGGCACTCGTGGGGCACACCCACCGCGCGCTCGTGACGCTCGGCACCTATCTCACGGTCCCCGCCGACGACGAGACCTGCACCGGCACTGCCCAGTACTACGCGCTCGCCGCCGCGGCCACGGACCCCGCGGAGGTCGCGGCGCGGGGCGTCGCCGCCGGCCGTGAGCTGGGCCGGCACCCGGCCGCCACCGTCCGGGCGTCGCTGGACCGGGCCCGGGACGCCCTGGCGCAGGTGCCGCTCGACGAGGACCCCCTGATCCGGACCGTGGTCGGCGGCACCCGGCTGCGCGCCTACGTGCCCACCCGCACGTTCGAGCTGACCGTCCACGGCCTGGACGTCGCCCAGGCCTGCGGGCTGGACCGGAGGCCCCCCGAGCACGTCCTGGCCGACGCCGGGCGGACGGCGCTGGAGCTCGCCGCCCACGGCGGGCACCTGCCCGGGGTCCTGCTGGCGCTCACGGGCCGGCGGCCGCTGCCGCCGGGGTTCTCGGTCCTGGCCTGAACCGGTCCGGGCACGGGCGCTCGCCGAACCGGGGCCCGGGCGGGGTGATCGGGCAAACGGGGCCCGGGAGCGCCGGCAGCACGACCACCTGGAGCCCGGGGGCACGCGGTCCGCGCGCCCGGGTCCGGGGCGCGCGGGTCGCGGACGCCGGTCAGAGCACCGTGCGGGCGGCCGTCGCGTAGCCCAGTCCGATGAGCACGCCGATCACGGCCCCGACGACCGTCTGCGCCGGGGTGTGGTCCCCGGTGCGCACCCGGGAGAGGGCCACCGCGACCGGCACCGTCGCCGCGGCCGGCGCCGCCCACGGGGTGGTCAGGGCGCCGACGGCCACGGCCCAGCACGCCGCCATCGCCACGTGGGCGGAGACCTTCCACCACAGCGTCACGACCAGCAGCACGAGGATCCCGAGCAGCACGAACGCCGTGGTCACCGGCACGACCGGAGGGGCGCCCACCGCGAGCTCGGCGACCACCACGAGGCCCGTCAGCAGACCCGTGGCGGCGTAGACCGGCAGCCGCTGGGCCCGGGAGCGCACGAAGTGACCGTCCACCCGCCCGCGCCGGGCCAGGAGCCGCAGCACGAGCATGGGCAGGGACGCCACGACCACCGCGGTCCCCAGACCCCACAGGACCCCGGGCCACCCGGCTCCCGACCAGCCGGCGAGCACCAGCAGGGACAGCACCAGCGGGGCGGGCGCGAACGCCTCCGCCACCAGGGTGCTCCATCGGGAGGTCGTGCGCGCTGCTGCCATGGCACGAGGCTAGCCGGGGTCCCGGAGCCGCCCGCGCCTGTGGTGGACTGGAGCGCATGCGCATCGTTCTGCAGAGAGCGGCCCGGGCCGCCGTGACCGTCGGGGGAGACGTCGTGGGGGCGATCGAGGAGCCGGGCCTGGTGGCCCTGGTGGGCGTGACGCACGACGACGACGCTGCGACGGCCGCGAAGCTCGCCGAGAAGACCTGGACGCTGCGGCTGCTGGCGGGCGAGCGGTCCTGCGCCGACCTCGGCGCCCCGGTGCTCGCGGTCAGCCAGTTCACCCTCTACGGCGACGCCCGCCGGGGCCGGCGCCCCTCCTGGTCGGCCGCCGCGCCCGGGCCCGTCTCGGAGCCGGTGTTCGAGGCCTACGTCCAGGCGCTGCGTGACCTCGGCGCGCACGTGGAGACCGGCCGCTTCGGGGCCGCGATGCAGGTGGAGCTCGTCAACGACGGCCCGTTCACCCTGGTCCTGGACAGCGCCGAGCTGGAACGGCCCCGGCGGGGCTGATCCCCCCAGCCCCGCAGCGCCTGGACGCGGGCCACGGGGTCCGGGGCGGGGACTAGTCTGGACGGCGTGACCAGCTCCCTCTTCGACGACCTCGACCCCACCGACTCCAGCGCGGGCGAGCAGCGCGACGGGACCCGTCCCGCGGGACGACGCTCCCGGGCGCCGCTGGCGGTGCGGATGCGCCCGCGCCGGCTCGACGAGATCGTGGGCCAGCAGCACCTGCTCAAGCCCGGCTCCCCGCTGCAGGTCCTCGCGGGGGAGGACCGCGGGCCGGCCGGACCGTCGTCGATCATCCTGTGGGGCCCCCCGGGCACCGGCAAGACCACCCTGGCCCACGTGATCGCCCGCGGGGTGTCCCGGAAGTTCGTGGAGCTCTCCGCGATCACCGCCGGGGTCAAGGACGTGCGGAAGGTGATGGACGAGGCGCTCACCGACCGGGACCTGCACGGGCGCACCACCGTGCTGTTCCTCGACGAGATCCACCGCTTCACCAAGGCCCAGCAGGACGCGCTGCTGCCGGGGGTGGAGAACCAGTGGGTGGTCCTGGTGGCCGCGACCACGGAGAACCCGTCCTTCTCGGTGATCTCGCCCCTGCTCTCGCGCTCGCTGCTGCTGACCCTGCAGCCGCTGGAACGCTCCGACATCGGGGCGCTGCTGGACCGCGCCGTCCTCGACCCCCGGGGCCTGAACGGCGAGGTGGAGCTCTCCGCGGAGGCCCGCGAGCACCTGCTGGAGCTGTGCGGCGGGGACGCCCGCAAGGCACTGACCTCCCTGGAGGCCGCCGCCGGGGTCGCGTTCTCGGAGCAGCCGGCGCCGGAGGACCACGACGGGGACCACGACAGGGGCGACGACGGGGACGACGACGGGGACCGCGGGCGGCCGGTCCCCGTGATCACCCGGGAGCACGCCGAGGAGGCGCTCGACCGGGCGGCGGTCCGCTACGACAAGAACGGCGACCAGCACTACGACGTGGTCAGCGCCTTCATCAAGTCGATCCGCGGCTCGGACGTCGACGCCGCGATGCACTACCTCGCCCGGATGATCGAGGCGGGGGAGGACCCGCGGTTCATCGCCCGCCGGCTCATCATCTCCGCCTCCGAGGACATCGGCACCGCCGACCCGACCGCCCTGCAGACCGCGGTGGCGGCCGCCGACGCCGTCCAGCTCATCGGGATGCCCGAGGGGCGGATCCCGCTCGCCCAGGCCGTGGCGCACCTGGCGACCGCCCCGAAGTCCAACGCCGCCTACACCGCGATCAACGAGGCGATCGCCGACGTCCGCGCCGGCCGGGCCGGGCCCGTCCCGCTCCACCTGCGCGACGCCCACTACCCCGGCGCGGGCCAGCTCGGCCACGGACGCGGCTACGTCTACTCCCACGACGAGCCCAACGGCGTGGCCGCCCAGCAGTACCCGCCCGACGAGCTCGTGGGCACCGACTACTACCGGCCCACCGAGCACGGCCGCGAGCGCGAGATCGCCCACCGCCTCGAGATCCTGCGGGGCATCGTCCGGGGCCGGTGACGGGTGTGCTCACCGGCAGGGTTCCGCCGCGCCCCGGGGGAGCCGGTGACCGGCGCGCTCAGCGGCCGAACAGGTGGCGGACCACCGCCGCGGCCGTGCGCTCGTCGAGGAGCAGGTCCGTGACCACGCCCGCCCGCAGGGCGCCCACCACGCCCGGCACCTTGTGGTCCCCCGCGACCACGCACAGCCGGCGCGGGATCCGCCGCAGCTCCATGGGCGTGGGCCCGCTCGCCCGCCGGTTGTAGTCGATGTCGGCATAGGTCCCGTCCTCCCGCAGGAACACGGTGCACACGTCCCCGACCACGCGGTGCGCCGCCAGCTCCCGGAGCGCGTCCTCCGGCAGGTAGCCGCTGCTGTACACCTGGGAGATCATCGGCCCCCGGAAGGCCCCCACGCTGAACACCGCCAGGTCCGCCGCGTTGCGCACCGCCAGCACCCGGCGCACCGAGGACTCCTGCCACATCAGTCTCCGCGTCTCCTCCTGGTCGAAGAACGCCGGGGCGGGGAAGGGGAGCAGGGCGGCCCCGAAGGCCGCCGACATCTGCCCGAGCAGGGCCGAGGACTGCGCCGCGCCCGTGGAGCGGGCACTGACCGCGCCGTTCATCTGCACCACGACCGCGTCCCGTGTGGCCTTCGGCTGCAGGTGGCCCCCGATCGCCGAGGTCGTGATCCCCCAGGCGACCGCCAGGGTCATGCCGTCCCCGAACCAGTCGCCGAGCAGCCCCGCCGCGGCCCGGGCCACGGACTCCAGCCGCTGCGGCTCCGTGGCCGTGCGCGGTGTGCCCGCCACGTGCACCGTGACCCCGAAGGCCTCCCGCAGCCGGTGGGACAGGTCGTGTCCCGCGTGCGGGGGAGCGGCGAGGCTGATCCGCACGATGCCCCGCTCCCGGGCGGTCTGCAGCATCCGCGAGACCGTGGGACGGGACACACCGAAGCGGTCCGCCACCGCCTCCATCGTCATGCCCTGCACGTAGTACAGCTCCGCCGCGTGGTGGAGCTCGGCATCACCGTGCATGTTGCACTCCCTCTCCTGCACGTCCGTTCATTTGCTTTGAGCATAGGTGCACCCTCGGACAGAGTGTGATGCAGAGCACCTTCCCGACCGCAACCACCGCCCCGAGGAGTTCCCCACCATGGCCCACCCCACACTCTCCCGCACCGAACGGGACCGAGCGCTCGCCGAGCTCTCCGACGGCCCGGAGCTCGACGTCCTGGTGGTCGGAGGAGGCATCACCGGCGCCGGCATCGCCCTGGACGCCGTGACCCGCGGTCTGCGCACCGGCATCGTGGAGGCCCAGGACTGGGCCGGCGGCACCTCTCAGTGGTCCTCCAAGCTCGTCCACGGCGGCCTGCGCTACCTCCAGCAGCTCGACTTCAAGCTCGTCTCCGAGGCCCTGCGCGAGCGGGAGCTGCTGCTGGACTTCCTCGCCCCCCACCTCGTCAAGCCCGTGCCCTTCCTCTACCCGCTGACCCACCGCTTCTGGGAGCGGCCCTACGTCACCGCCGGGATCGGCCTCTACGACGCCCTGGCCCACGTCGGCGCCAAGGTCGCGACCCTGCCCTACCAGCGCCACTACGGCTTCAAGGGCGTCCAGCGCGTCTTCCCCGACGTCAAGCCCGGCTCCATGGTGGGCGCCGTGCAGTACTGGGACGGCCAGGTGGACGACGCCCGTCTCGTCGTGACCATCGTGCGCACCGCGGTGCGCTACGGCGCCCTCGCCGCCAACCGGACGCGGGCGGTCGACTTCCCGAAGGACGACTCCGGTCGCGTCGTGGGCGCCACCGTCCGCGACCTCGAGACCGGCGAGGAGCGCACGGTGCGGGCGAAGACCGTCATCGCCGCCACCGGGGTGTGGACCGAGCAGACCCAGGACCTGGCCCACGCCGAGGGCGGGCTGAAGGTGCTGGCCTCCAAGGGCATCCACATCATCGTGCCCCGCGAGCGGATCCGCGGCGAGAAGGGGCTGATCCTGCAGACCGAGAAGTCCGTGCTGTTCATCATCCCGTGGGCGCGGTACTGGATCATCGGCACCACCGACACCCCGTACCACCAGGACCTCGTGAACCCGGTGGCCACCGCGGAGGACATCGACTACGTCATCGACCACGCCAACGTGGTCCTCGACCGGCCGCTCACCCGTGAGGACGTCATCGGCACGTACGCCGGGCTGCGGCCCCTGCTGCAGCCCGGGACGAAGAAGGGCAGCGGGGACGCGCAGTCCACGAAGATCTCCCGCGAGCACACCGTGACCGAGGTCGCCCCCGGGCTCATCTCGATCGCCGGCGGCAAGCTCACCACCTACCGGGTGATGGCCAGGGACGCCGTGGACCTCGCGCTGGGCGAGGAGCGGGCCGAAGCGGTGCCCTCGGTCACCGACCGCACGCCGCTGCTGGGCGCCGAGGGCTACCTCGCGCTGAGCCGTCAGGCCGGCACCCTGGGCGCCCGGCACGACTGGAACGAGGAGCGGGTGCAGCACCTGCTCGGCCGCTACGGCTCGGCGATCACCGAGATCGCCGAGCTCGTCGAGGACCGCCCCGACCTGGGCCGCCCCCTCGCGGGCGCCCCGGCCTACCTGCGGGCCGAGATCGTGCACGCCTGCACGCACGAGGGCGCGCTGCACCTCGAGGACCTCTTCGACACCCGCACCCGCCTCACGTGGGAGCAGGCCCGCCACGGGCTCGACGCGGTCGAGGAGGTCGCGGACCTCGCGGCCGAGAGCCTCGGCTGGGACGGGCCGCGGCGCGGGGCCGAGGTCGAGGCCTACCGGCTGCGCTGCGCGGCGGAGGACGCGGCCGCCGGAACCGCCGACGACACCGCGGCGGCCGCCGCGCGCGCCGCCGCCCCGGACGTCCTGGAGCTCGTGCGCCCCTCCGAGGACTGAGACGTCCGGGCGTCCCGCGGCTGCCCGTCCCACCGAACCCCAACCCGTCCCACCCACCCCACCCCCGGCCGTGCCCGACGGGCGGCCGGTCCACCCAGTCCGCACCAACCGAGGAGTCGCAAGTGCTGTCGATGTCGAACGTAGTGGTCCAGGCGGTCGCGCCTGCCGTCCCGATCCCACTGTCCACCGTCTTCTGGTCCGAGGTCGCGGGCACCGCGATGCTGCTGCTGCTCGGCTGCGGCGTGGTCGCCAACGCCGTGCTGCCGCGGACCAAGGGCGTCGGCGGCGGATTCCTGATGATCAACTTCGGCTGGGGCCTGGCCGTGTTCGCCGGCGTGTTCGTGGCCTACCAGTCCGGCGCCCACATCAATCCCGCCGTGACCGTGGGCCTGTGGGCCAGCGGGGCCGAGGAGTACGCCCCCGGCGTGGCCATCACCGTGGTCAGCACGCTCGTCTACTTCGCCGGCGAGCTCCTCGGCGGCATCCTGGGCGCGGTCCTGGCGTTCCTGGCCTACAAGAAGCACTTCGACGAGGACATCGAGGAGGAGGTCCTCGGCGCCACCAAGCTGGCCGTGTTCTCGACCGGACCGGCGGTGCGCTCCTACGGCTGGAACGTGATCACCGAGGTGATCGGCACCTTCGTGCTCGTCGCGGTGATCCTGCTCTTCGGCAACACCCCCTCCGGGCTCGGCCCGCTGGCCGTGGCGCTGCTGGTGGTCGGCATCGGCGCGAGCCTCGGCGGGCCCACGGGCTACGCCATCAACCCCGCCCGTGACCTCGGACCCCGCATCGCCCACGCCCTGCTGCCGATCCGCGGCAAGGGCTCCAGCGACTGGGCCTACGCCTGGGTCCCGGTCGTGGGCCCGATCCTCGGCGCCCTGCTCGCCGGCGGCTTCTACCAGCTCTACTCCAACCCGCCGGCCTGAGCCCGGCCGCCCGCACCCGTCCTTCCCGCAGCACACCACAACGAAGTGAGGTATCACCTGTGAGCATCGAACCGCAGCACGTCATGGCCATCGACCAGGGCACCACCAGCACCCGGGCGATCATCTTCGACCACCGGGGCACGATCGTCAGCACCGGCCAGCTCGAGCACGAGCAGATCTTCCCGCGCGCCGGATGGGTGGAGCACGACCCGATGGAGATCTGGCGCAACGTCCGCAAGGTCGTCGCGGACGCCGAGGCCTCCGCCGAGATCAACGCCCGGGACCTGGCCGCCGTGGGCATCACCAACCAGCGCGAGACCACCGTGGTCTGGGACCGCACCACCGGGGAGCCCGTCTACAACGCCATCGTCTGGCAGGACACCCGGACCCAGAAGATCGCCGAGGAGCTCGGCGGGGACGCCGGCCCGGACCGGTACAAGGACCGGGTGGGGCTGCCCCTGGCCAGCTACTTCTCGGGCCCGAAGGTCAAGTGGATCCTGGACAACGTGGACGGCGCCCGGGAGCGGGCCGAGCGCGGGGACCTGCTCATGGGCAACACCGACTCCTGGCTGGTGTGGAACATGACGGGTGGCGTGGACGGCGGGGTGCACGTCACCGACGTCACGAACGCCTCGCGCACCATGCTGATGAACCTGGCGACCCTCGACTGGAACGAGGAGATCTGCGCCGACATGGGCATCCCCACGTCGATGCTGCCCGAGATCCGCTCCTCCTCCGAGGTCTACGGCAAGGGCCGCACCCGCGGCTTCCTCAAGGACGTGCCGATCGCCGGCATCCTGGGCGACCAGCAGGCCGCGATGTTCGGGCAGGCCTGCTTCGAGAAGGGCATGGGCAAGAACACCTACGGCACGGGCAGCTTCGTGCTGATGAACGTGGGCACCGAGGTGGTGCACTCGGAGAACGGGCTGCTGAGCACCGTGTGCTACAAGATCGGTGACCAGGACGCCGTCTACGCCCTCGAGGGCTCGATCGCCGTGACCGGGTCCCTGGTCCAGTGGCTGCGCGACAACCTGGGCATCATCTCCTCCGCGCCGCAGGTCGAGTCCCTGGCCGCGTCGGTCGAGGACAACGGCGGGGCCTACTTCGTCCCGGCCTTCAGCGGCCTGTTCGCCCCGTACTGGCGCTCGGACGCCCGCGGCGCCCTGGTGGGACTGACCCGCTACGTCAACAAGGGCCACATCGCCCGGGCCGCGCTCGAGGCGACGGCCTACCAGTCCCGGGAGGTGGTCGAGGCCATGAACGCCGACGCCGGGGTGGACATCACCGAGCTCAAGGTGGACGGCGGGATGACCGCCAACGAGCTGCTCATGCAGTTCCAGGCGGACCAGCTCGGGGTGCCCGTGATCCGCCCCGAGGTCACCGAGACCACGGCCCTCGGCGCCGCCTACGCCGCGGGCATCGCCGTCGGATTCTGGTCCGGGACGGAGGAGGTCACCGCGAACTGGGCCGAGAACAAGCGCTGGGAGCCGCAGATGGAGGACGCCGAGCGCGGGCGGCTGTTCCGCAACTGGCAGAAGGCCGTCACCAAGACCTTCGACTGGGTGGACGAGGACGTCGACTGACGCCGTCCCCTCCGGGGGGTCGGAGCCGGAGCGCCGCACGGGGTCCCCCGGCGGCGCTCCGGCGCGCGGGGGACCGGGGCGCGGAACGGCCCCGCACACGCTATAGTGGGACGTCGGCCGGCAAGGCCCGTGCTCCCGCACGCCCGGCGCACCGCCTCAACCACGGTGCACGGCGCGCGGTCACGGTGCTTGTAGGACCGGAGGATTGCGGCTGATCCTCACCTCTCCGGCGGGACCGATCCCGTCCTCGGAGGCCGGACCGAACAGAACACGCTCCCCCCGCACCGGAGACCGGACGGGGGAGAGCACCGCATTGTGAAAGGTAAACGTGGCTAACAACACGCGTGCGCGCCGCCAGGTGCGCAAGTCCCGCGCCCTCGGGATCGCCCTGACCCCGAAGGCCGAGAAGTACTTCGAGCGCCGTCCCTACGGCCCCGGTGAGCACGGCCGTGCCCGCCGGAAGGCCGATTCGGACTACGCCGTCCGGCTGCGCGAGAAGCAGCGTCTCCGGGCGCAGTACAACATCCGCGAGAAGCAGATGCACATCGCCTACGTCGAGGCCAAGCGCCAGGAGGGTCAGACCGGTGAGAACCTGGTCGCCCTGCTGGAGTCCCGCCTGGACGCCCTGGTCCTGCGCTCCGGCTTCGCCCGGACCATGGCCCAGGCCCGCCAGATGGTCGTGCACCGCCACATCCTGGTGGACGGCGAGCGGGTGGACCGCCCCTCCTACCAGGTCAAGGAGGGTCAGCTGATCCACGTGCACGCCAAGTCGGAGAAGATGGTGCCCTTCCAGGTCGCCGCCGCCGGCGCGCACCAGGCCGTGCTGCCCGACACCCCGGGCTACCTCGACGTGCAGATCGAGAAGCTGCAGGCCAAGCTGGTGCGCAAGCCCAAGCGCGCCGAGGTCCCCGTGACCTGCGAGGAGCAGCTCGTGGTGGAGTACTACGCCCGCATGGCCTGATCCTGCGGGCTCCTGCCCCCGGGACACCCCGGGAGCAGGGCCTTCCCTGCGGAGAGCCCGCGGCGCCTGCGCCGCGGGCTCTCCCGTTCGGTACAGTTGACCCCCGGGCACCGCGCCGGTGCCCGTCCCCGCACGCCCGGGCGGCCCCGCCGCCCCGGTCCCCTCGACCCGACCAGCAAGGAGCGCGCCGCCCCATGACCGGTGGAGAAATCGCAGGACTGCTCGCCGCGGGGGTGTTCGCCGTGCTGGTGCTCCTGCTCGCGGTGCCGATCCTCAAGCTCGGCAAGGTCTTCGACGAGCTGCGGCTGACGATCCGCTCGCTCAACAACGAGACCGTCCCCCTCATCGACGAGGTCACCCGCACCGTCTCGACCACCAACTCGCAGCTCGAGAAGGTGGACGGCATCACGACCAACGTCTCCGACGCCTCCGCGAACGTCTCCGCGCTGTCCTCCCTGGTGGCCTCCACCGTGGGGCAGCCGCTGATCAAGGTCGCCGCGTTCTCCCACGGCGTGCGCCGTGCGTTCACGGGTGACACCGCGCCGGAGGGCTCCCACCGGGCCGACCGCTTCGGGGCCGCCGACGAGCAGGTCCCCGGCACCCCGGGGGAGGACCGGCCATGAGCTTCTGGGGCAGGCTCGCCCTCGTGGCCGCCGGCGGCGTGCTCGGCGCCGCCGCCACGCGGCTCGCCCGGTCACCCGGCCAGGACCTCTCCGTGCGGGAGGGCTCCGGCCCCGCGCGCACCCCCCGGGCCGGGGACTGGCGCTCCCGGCTCTACCGGTTCGCCGCCACCGTGCGAGCGGGCATGGACGAGCGCGAGGCCGAGCTGCGGGAGTCCTTCGGCGTGGCCGCGCCCCGGCCGTCGGCTCCCCGCCTTGCTCCCCGCGACGCCGCCCCGCCGGTGCTCGACGGCACCGCCGGCCCCCGCGCGGCCGGGGCCGCTGCGGACCCCACCGACCCCTCGACACCCCCCTCGACCCACCGCGAAGGAAAGCACCGGTAATGCTGTCTCAGGAAATCACCAAGCGCTGGCTGGACTACTTCGAAGGCCAGGGCCACACCGTGGTGCCCTCCGCCTCGCTGATCTCCTCCCAGCCCGGTGCCATGTTCACGATCGCGGGCATGGTCCCGTTCATCCCGTACTTCCTCGGCCAGGAGACCGCCCCCTACCGGCGCGCCACGTCCATCCAGAAGTGCATCCGCACCCTCGACATCGACGAGGTGGGCAAGACGGCCCGGCACGGCACGTTCTTCCAGATGGCCGGCAACTTCTCCTTCGGCGACTACTTCAAGGAGCGGGCCATCCCCATGGCCTGGGAGCTGCTCACCGGGCCCGTGGACGAGGGCCGCTTCGGGCTGGACCCGGACCGGCTGTGGGTCACCGTCTACGAGGACGACGAGGAGTCCTACACGCTGTGGAAGGACACGGTGGGCGTGCCCGCCGAGCGGATCCAGCGGATGGGCCGGGACGAGAACTACTGGGACACCGGCCAGCCCGGCCCCGCGGGCCCCGACTCCGAGATCTTCTACGACCGCGGCCCCCGGTACGGCCGGGAGGGCGGGCCGGCCGTCGACGACGACCGGTACATCGAGATCTGGAACCTCGTCTTCATGCAGTACCAGCGCGGCGAGGGCACGGGCAAGGACTACGAGATCCTGGGCGACCTGCCCGAGAAGAACATCGACACCGGCCTCGGCGTGGAGCGCCTGGCCATGCTCCTGCAGGGCGTCGAGAACTTCTACGAGACCGACCAGGTCCGGCCCGTCCTCGATCGGGCGGCCGAGCTCTCCGGGAAGCGCTACCGCGGCTCGGAGAAGCCGGAGGAGGAGGGCTACGACGACGACGTGCGGATGCGCGTGGTCGCCGACCACGTCCGCTCCTCGCTGATGCTCATCGCGGACGGGATCAGCCCGTCCAACGAGGGCCGCGGGTACATCCTGCGCCGCCTGCTGCGCCGCGCGATCCGCGCAATGCGCCTGATGGGCGTCACCGAGCCCTGCCTGCCCGTGCTGCTGCCCGCGTCCCGGGACGCCATGCGCGGCGTCTACCCCTACGTGGCCGAGGACTTCGAGCGCATCTCCCGGATCGCCTACGCCGAGGAGCGGGCGTTCCTGAAGACCATCGAGTCCGGGACCACCCGTCTCAACGAGGCGGTGGCCGGCGCCAGGCGGCAGGGCCGGACGGTCTCCGGCGCGGAGGCCTTCGCCCTCCACGACACCTACGGCTTCCCCATCGACCTGACCCTCGAGATGGCCGGCGAGGCCGGGGTCGCGGTCGACGAGACGGCGTTCCGCGGTCTCATGGAGGAGCAGCGCCACCGTGCGCAGCAGGACGCCCGCGCCAAGAAGGGGGCCCACGCCGACCTCTCGGTCTTCCGCCGGCTCGTCGACGAGGGCGGCTCGGTGTTCACCGGCTACACCCGGCTGGGCCACGAGACGGTCCTGCGCGCCCTGCTGCAGGACGGCGTGACCGTCCCCGCGGCCTCGGCGGGGGCGCACGTCGAGGTCGTCCTGGACGAGACGCCGTTCTACGCCGAGGCCGGCGGCCAGGCCGCCGACCGGGGCACGATCACCGGCGAGGGCTTCGTGCTGGAGGTCACCGACGTGCAGCAGCCCGTGAAGGGGCTGTCCGTGCACCAGGCGGTCGTGCGCGAGGGCGAGGCCCTCTCCGGGGCCACGGTGCTCGCCCAGGTGGACGTCGCACGCCGCCGGGCCGCCGAGGCCGCCCACACCGGCACGCACATCGTCCACGCGGCCCTGCACGACATCCTCGGCCCCGAGGCCGTCCAGCGCGGCTCCTTCAACAAGGAGGGCTACCTGCGCTTCGACTTCGCCTGGGGCGAGGGCCTCGGCGAGGCCCAGCGCCAGGAGATCGAGGAGGTCTCCAACGCGGCGATCCACGCCAACCACGAGGTCGTGACCCAGGAGATGGACCTCGCCGAGGCCAAGGCCATGGGCGCCATGTCCCTGTTCGGCGAGAAGTACGGGGACCGGGTGCGCGTGGTCGAGCTGAACGGCCCGTGGTCCCGGGAGCTGTGCGGCGGCACCCACGTGGGCGGCACCGCCCAGATCGGCTCGCTCACCCTGCTCACCGAGCAGTCGGTGGGCTCGGGCAACCGCCGAGTCGAGGCGCTCGTGGGGCTGGACTCGTTCCGGCACCTCGCCGCCGAGCGCACCCTCGTGAACCAGCTCACCGGCATGCTCAAGGTGCAGTCCTCCGCGGAGCTGCCCGAGCGCCTGGCGGGCACCCTCGAGAAGCTGAAGTCCGCCGAGAAGGAGCTCGCGGTCCTGCGCCGCGAGAAGCTCCAGTCGCAGGCCGGCTCCCTGCTCGACGGGGTGCGCGACGTCGGCCCGGTCAAGGTCCTGACCCACGACATGGGCGAGGTCTCCGGGGCCGACGACGTCCGCTCGCTCGCGCTCGACCTGCGCGGCCGGATGACGGCCGAGCCGTTCGTGGTCGCCGTCACGGGCACCGCCAAGGGCCGGCCCCTGGTCCTCGTGGCGACCACCGAGGGCGCCCGGGAGGCCGGGGTGCAGGCCGGCCGGCTCGTGCGCACCGCCGCCCAGGTCCTCGGCGGCGGCGGCGGCGGCAAGGACGACATCGCCCAGGGCGGCGGGCAGGACCCCGCGCAGTGCGGGGCCGCCCTGGAGGCCGTGCTGGCCGACATCGCCCGGGCGACGGGCGGCGCCGCCGCGTGAGCGACGCCTTCGCCCGGGGACGGCGGATGGGGGTCGACGTCGGCCTCGTCCGCGTCGGGGTGGCCCTGTGCGACCCCGACGGCATCCTCGCCACGCCGCTCACCACGCTGCGGCGCGACCCCCGGAAGGGCTTCGACGTGAAGCTGCTGGCCGGGCTGGTCCAGGAGCACGACGTCGTGGCGGTCTACGTCGGCCTGCCCCGCAGCCTCGACGGCGGGGAGAACGCCTCGACCGCGATGGCCCGCGACTACGCGGAGGCCCTCGTGCGGCGGCTGCGCGTGAAGGGCCGCGACGTGCCGGTGCGGCTGGTCGACGAGCGCCTCAGCACGGTGGACGCCCACCGGGCGCTCCTGGAGGCCGGGGTCTCCCGCCGTGACCACATGGACAAGGTCGACCAGGTGGCCGCCGCCACCATCCTGCAGAGCGCCGTGGACCGGGCCAAGGCGACCGGAGCGGAGCCCGGCGCGCCGGTGGACCCGCCGGTCCCCGGCGCCGCGGAACCCGCCGTCGCGCATAATGGGGGTGACCTCGACGGGCACGGCCCCGTCGCGGCGCGCGGCGGGCAGCCCTCCACCGAGGCCGGGAACACGGCCGAGGACACGGCTGAGGACACCGCCGAGGACACCGCCGGAGCGCCCCACCGGGCGCGGACGGCACCGTTGACGACCACCGATCCGGACGGAGAGCATTCGTGAGCGACGATCCGTACGACCAGTCGGCGTCCCGCCGACCCGAGGCGCCCCGGGAGTCGTCCGGCGGCGCCGGCGGTCTGGGCAGCCTGCTGGACGCCCCGTCGTCGCGCGAGCCCGCCACGGGCCTGCGCGGCGTCTTCGAGCACGAGGAGCTCACCCCCGAGCAGGTCAAGCGGCGGCAGCGCCGCGGCCGCGTGTCCCTGACCACGGCCATCGCCCTGTTCCTGCTCGCCGCGCTGATCACCGTGTCCGTGCTCGGCTCGACCTTCGGGTGGTTCGAGGTCCGGGACTACCGCGGCGACGGCAAGGATCCCGTGACCTTCTCCGTGGCCGAGGGCGCCACCACCGGGCAGATCGCCGTGGCTCTCCAGGAGCAGGGGATCGTGGCCGACGCCGAGACGTTCGTCGAGACCTACCAGGAGGACCACGCCGAGCAGTTCATCCAGCCGGGCGAGTACGAGCTGCGCACGGAGATGAGCTCCGAGGCCGCCGTGGACGCGCTCATGGAGGAGGACGAGGCCACCCACTACGCGGCGGTCAACCGAACCCTGCGCATGTCCGACGTGTTCGGGGTCCTCAGCGAGTCCACCGGCATCCCGGTCTCCGAGTTCGAGGCCTACGCGGAGGACACGGAGGCGTTCGGGATCCCCGGCCGCTTCCCGACCCTCGAGGGCTGGCTGCACCCGGGCGAGTACCGGTTCCCGCTGGACGCCACCGCGGAGCAGATCCTGCGCGACATGGTGGACCGCACCCGGGCGACCCTCGAGGACAACGGCGTCAGCGGCGAGGACAGGATCTTCGAGGTGCTCACCATCGGCTCGATCATCGAGTTCGAGGTCCAGCCCGAGCACTACGACGTGGTGGCCGGCGCGATCCAGAACCGCCTCGACAACCCCGACGGAGAGACCTCCGGGTTCATCCAGTCCGACGCGTCCGTGACCTACGGCCTCGACCGCAGGAGCTACGACTTCACGGAGGAGGAGCGCCGCGACGAGTCCAACCGGTACAACACCTTCGCCAATCCGGGGCTGCCGGTGGGCCCGATCGGCTCGCCGGGCGACGCCGCCATCGCGGCGGCCGCCGACCCGCAGGAGAACGACTACTACTTCTGGGTCACCGTGAACCTCGACACGGGCGAGACGAAGTTCTCCGAGACCTACGCGCAGCACCTCGAGTACGTGGAGGAGTACAACCAGTGGTGCAGCGAGAACGAGGGCCGGTGCGGGTGAGTCCCGCCCGCGCCGCCGTGGTGGGCCATCCCATCGGCCACTCGAGGTCCCCGGACCTGCACCGCGCCGCGTACGGGGTGCTGGGCGAGGCCGTGGACTACGACGCCCACGACCTGGTCGAGGAGCAGCTCCCGGCGTTCGTCGACGACCGCCGCGGCGACCCCGCCTGGCGCGGGCTGTCGGTGACGATGCCCCTCAAGTCGGTCGCCGCGGAGTGCGCCGACGAGCTGACGGCGCTGGGGGAGGCGGTCGGCGCGGTCAACACCCTGCTGTTCCGCCCCGACGGGACGGTCCTGGGCCACAACACCGACGTCACGGGCATCGTGGGCGCGGTGCTCGCGGCCGGCACGGTGCCGGACGCGCCGCGGGCCGCCGTCCTGGGCGGGGGCGGCACGGCCACGGCCGCGGTCGCCGCCGCGCAGCTGCTCGGGGCCGCCTCCGTGGACGTCTTCGTGCGCTCCGCCGCCCGCGCCGGGCGCGCCGTCGAGGCGGGGCGCCGGCTCGGGATCCCCGTGCGGCTGCGGACGTGGGACGAGGCACCGGGCCTCCTGGCCGGCTACGACGTGGTCGTCTCGACCCTGCCGCCGCACGGCGCGGACGAGCTGGCGGCGCAGCTGGAGGCCGGTTCCCCGGCGACCACGGGCGTCCTCCTGGACGCCGCCTACGACCCCTGGCCGTCGGCGATCGCGGGGGTCTGGGCCCGGGCCGGGGGAGCGGTGGCCCCAGGACTCGATATGCTGATCTTCCAGGCGGTGGACCAGATCCGTCTGTTCACCGGCCGCAGTCCGGGCGCACCCCTGCCCCGCGAGCAGGACGTGATCGCCGCGATGTGCACGGCGGTGGGGCGGCCCATCCTCGCAGCCCCGCCCCTGCCCCGCACCTGAGACCTGTCGGCGGCCGCGCCCTCCGGGCCCTGCCGCCGAGACCCCGAACGGAAAGAGTTGTTATGTTGCGTTGGCTCACGGCCGGCGAGTCCCACGGCGAGGCGCTCGTCGGGATCATCGAGGGCGTCCCGGCGGGGGTGAACCTGACCAGCCAGGACGTCCGCGACGCCCTGGCCCGCCGCCGGCTCGGCTACGGGCGCGGCGCGCGGATGAAGTTCGAGCAGGACCAGGTGCGCCTGCTCGGCGGCGTGCGCCACGGCGTGACCCAGGGCGGTCCGGTGGCGATCGAGATCGCCAACACCGAGTGGCCCAAATGGCGCGAGGTGATGTCCGCGGACCCCGTGGACACGGAGGTGCTCGAGGGCCGCGCCCGCAACGCCCCCCTGACCCGTCCCCGTCCCGGCCACGCCGACCTCACCGGCATGCAGAAGTACGGCTTCGACGAGGCCCGGCCCGTGCTGGAGCGGGCCAGCGCCCGCGAGACCGCCACGCGGGTGGCCCTCGGCGCCGTCGCCGCGAAGATCCTCGAGGCCGTGGGCGTGCGGCTCGTCTCCCACACGACCGCCGTGGGCGCCGTGAGCGCACCCGTGGACGCCGCGCGCCCGCTGCCCTCCGACGTCGCCGCCCTCGACGCCGACCCCCTGCGCTGCTTCGACCCCGCCACGGCGGAGTCCATGGTCGCGGCGGTGGACGCCGCGCACAAGGACGGGGAGACCCTCGGGGGCGTCGTGGAGGTCCTCGCCTACGGGCTGCCGCCCGGGCTGGGCTCCTACGTGCACTGGGACCGCCGGCTGGACTCCCGCCTCGCCGGGGCGCTGATGGGCATCCAGGCGATCAAGGGCGTGGAGGTCGGGGACGGCTTCCTGACCGCGGCCCGGCCGGGGTCCGAGGCGCACGACGAGATCTCCCGCGGCGCCGACGGCGTCGTGCGCCGGGTGAGCAACCGGGCCGGGGGGATCGAGGGCGGCATGTCCATCGGGGACGTCCTGCGCGTGCGCGCGGCCATGAAGCCCATCGCCACCGTGCCCAAGGCCCTGCGCACCGTCGACGTCGCCACCGGCGAGGCCGCCCGCGCCCACCACCAGCGCTCGGACGTCTGCGCCGTGCCCGCCGCGGGCGTGGTCGCCGAGGCGATGGTGGCCCTCGTGCTCGCGGACGCCGTCACGGAGAAGTTCGGCGGGGACTCGATCGCCGAGACCGCCCGCAACAAGGACGCCTACCTCGCCGCCATCCCGGAGACCCTGCACTCCTCCGGCGAGCTCGGGGAGTTCGAGGAGGACGCCGCCGCGGCGCGCGACGACCACATGGGCGACCCGCTCACGGCGCCCGCCGAGACCGGGGAGGGCCAGGCGTGAACGCGCAGTTCCCCGCCCCGGCCGACGCCGCCGCGGCCCCGCAGCGGCCCGTGGTGCTCATCGGGCCCATGGCCGCCGGCAAGTCCTTCCTGGCCCTCCACATGTCCAAGTTCTACGGCTACGACTTCGTGGACGCCGACCAGGTGATCGTCTCCCGGTACGGCGTGATCTCCGCGATCTTCGCGGAGCACGGCGAGAAGTACTTCCGGGACCTCGAGGCGGACACCGTCGCCGAGATCCTCCGGGACCCCGACCACGCCAACGCGATCTTCTCCGTGGGCGGGGGCGCCCCCATGACCCCGTCCACCCGCGAGCTGCTGCGCCACGAGCTCGTCGCCTACCTCGAGGTGGACGCCGAGACCGTGCTGCCCCGGATCAGCGGCAACCGGACCCGGCCCCTGCTCCAGCCGGACCCGGAGCGGCGCTGGCAGGAGCTCTACGAGTCCCGGCGCGCCTGCTACGAGGAGCTCGCCGACATCACCCTCGACGGCACCCGCAACCGCCCCGTCGCCGAGATCGGCGCCGACCTCGAGGCGGAGCTCGTCCGCCTGCGGGCCCTGCGGGCCGCCGGCGGCACCACCGACAGCACCCAGGAGGTCCAGGCATGAGCGAGTCCGCTCCCCGCACCGTCACGACCATCCCCGTCACCGGGGACCGCCCGGCCGAGAACTACGACGTCCTCGTGGGCCACGGGCTGCTCGGGGAGGTCCCCCGCGTGCTCGGCGACCGGGTCCAGCGCGTGCTGGTCATCCACCCGAGGGCGCTGCGCAGCACCGGCGACGTGGTCATGGAGGAGCTGCGCGGCCAGGGCTACCAGGCGTTCACCGCCGAGATCCCGGACGCCGAGGAGGGCAAGCACGTCCAGGTGGCGTCCTTCTGCTGGCAGGTCCTCGGGCAGAACGACTTCACCCGCTCGGACGCCATCGTCTCCGTGGGCGGGGGAGCGGTCTCCGACCTCGCGGGCTTCGTGGCCGCCACCTGGCTGCGCGGCGTGCGCGTGGTGCACGTGCCCACGACCCTGCTCGGGATGGTGGACGCCGCCGTGGGCGGCAAGACCGGGATCAACACCGCCGAGGGCAAGAACCTCGTGGGCGCTTTCCACCCGCCCGCGGCCGTGCTGTGCGACCTCGACACGCTGCGGACGCTGCCCGAGAACGAGCTGCTCACCGGCATGGCCGAGGTCGTCAAGTGCGGCTTCATCGCCGACGAGCGGATCCTCGAGCTCATCGAGGCCCACCCCGAGGCGGTGCGCGACTCGCAGTCCGAGGTGGTGCGCGAGCTCGTGGAGCGCAGCATCCGGGTCAAGGCCGAGATCGTCTCCGGCGACCTGCGCGAGGCCGGCCGCCGGGAGGTCCTCAACTACGGGCACACCCTGGGCCACGCCATCGAGCACAACGAGCGCTACCAGTGGCGCCACGGCGCCGCGGTCTCCGTGGGGCTGGTCTTCGCCGCGGAGCTCGCCCGCACCGCCGGGAACCTGGCCGACGACGTCGTCGAGCGCCACCGCAGCGTCCTCGCCTCCCTGGGCCTGCCGACCACGTACCGGTGGGACCAGTGGCCGCGGCTGCTGGAGGTCATGAAGCGGGACAAGAAGACCCGCGGGAACCTCCTGCGCTTCGTCGTCCTCGACGCCGTCGGCCGGCCCCGCGTGCTCGAGGTCCCCGACCCCGCGATCCTGTTCGCGAGCTACCAGGAGATCGCCGAGGGCGCGCCCAGCTAGACTGGTCCGCGGTCCGGGACGACACCCGCCTTCCGCACCGACCTGCCGACTTCGCAGACAGACAGAGAGAGAACCTGTGGCTACCACGAACGACATCAAGAACGGCACCGTCCTGAAGCTGGAGGGCAACCTCTGGAACGTCATCGAGTTCCAGCACGTCAAGCCGGGCAAGGGCGGGGCGTTCGTGCGCACCAAGATGCGCAACATCACGTCCGGGAAGGTGGTCGACAAGACCTTCAACGCCGGCGCCAAGATCGAGACCGCCACGGTGGACCGCAGCGAGTACCAGTACCTGTACCAGGACGGCGCCGACTACGTCTTCATGGACAACAAGACCTACGACCAGATCACCGTCCCCGGTGAGGTGGTGGGCGACGCCGCCAACTTCATGCTCGAGAACCTCAACGCGACCATCGCGATGTACGAGGGCGCCCCGCTCTACATCGAGCTGCCCGCGTCCGTGGTCCTCGAGATCACCTACACCGAGCCGGGCCTGCAGGGCGACCGCTCCACGGGCGGCACCAAGCCCGCCACCGTGGAGACCGGCTACCAGATCCAGGTGCCGCTGTTCCTCGAGCAGGGCACCAAGGTCAAGGTCGACACCCGCACGGGTGACTACCTGGGCCGCGTCAACGAGTGAGCGCCCGGGGCAAGGCGCGCCGGCGCGCCGTGGAGATCCTCTTCGAGGCCGAGCAGCGCTCCGAGGACGCGCGCGAGGTCATGGAGCGGCGCCGGCTGCACAGCGACTCGCTCGTCTCCCCGTACGCCGAGGAGCTCGTGCTCGGTGTGACGACGCGGCGCGGTGAGCTCGACGAGTACCTGGAGACGTACTCCCAGGGCTGGACCCTCGAGCGGATGCCGGCCGTGGACCGCAACGTGCTGCGCGTGGGCGCCTGGGAGCTGCTGTTCAACGACGACGTCCCGGACGGGGTCGCCGTGGCCGAGGCCGTGACCCTCGCCAAGGAGCTCGCGGGGGACGACTCCCCGCGCTTCGTCAACGGCCTGCTGGGCCGGCTCCAGAAGATGAAGCCGACCCTGCTGGGCTGAGCGGACCGCACGGACCCCGCCCGGAGCGCTACCATTCCGGGACCACGACCGGCCGTTCCGGGGAGGTCCGGATGACAGCTCCCGCGCTGCGCCTGCAGGGCGTCTCGAAGCACTACGGGACCGTGTGCGCCGTCGACCGCGTCTGCCTCGAGGTCGCCCCGGGGGAGCTCTACGCGCTGCTGGGGCTCAACGGCGCCGGGAAGACCACGGTGATGCGGATGGTCCTCGGCATGGTCCGGCCCGCGGCCGGCTCCGTCACGGTGCTCGGCCGCGGGCGCGGCGACCGGTCGGTCTGGGCGGAGGTCGGCTACCTCGTGGAGGCCGCCTCCGCCTACCCGGAGCTGACCGTGCGCGAGAACCTGGAGGTCGCCCGCCGGCTGCGCCGGCTGCGGTCGCCGACCGCGGTCGAGGACGTCGTGGAGCTCCTCGGGCTGCGCGAGCACGCCGACCGCCGCGCCCGCGTCCTGTCCCAGGGCAACCTGCAGCGGCTGGCCCTGGCCCGGGCCGTGCTGCACCGCCCGTCCCTGCTGGTCCTGGACGAGCCGGTCAACGGCCTGGACCCGGCCGGCGTCGTCGAGGTGCGCACGCTGCTCGAGCGCCTCGCCCGCGAGCACGGCACCGCCGTGCTGCTCTCCAGCCACATCCTCGGGGAGGTCGCCCGCGTCGCCACCCGGATCGGGGTCCTGCACCGGGGCGGGCTGCTCGACGAGTTCGCCACGGCGGACCTGCCCGACCGGGTCCGCCGCCGCCTGGAGCTGACCACGCGCGACGACGCCCGTGCGGTGCGGGTCCTGGCCGCCGCCGGCTACACGGCCCGCCGCGGGCCCCGTGCGGTCGTGCTCGAGGAGGACCGCGCCACGGACCGGCCGGACGCCGTGGCCGCCGTCCTGGTGCACGGCGGCGTGCCGCCCACGGGCCTCGCGGTGGTCCGGGAGGACCTCGAGGCCCACTTCCTGCGCCTGGTGGGCGCGCAGGCCCCGGGACCGCGGG
Organism: uncultured Kocuria sp.; assembly: GCF_947500125.1. Lineage (GTDB taxonomy): Bacteria > Actinomycetota > Actinomycetes > Actinomycetales > Micrococcaceae > Kocuria. The sequence continues at coordinate 62,110 of NZ_CANMRA010000010.1, forward strand.
AGGGCTCCGATGACCGGTGAGCTCGCGGCCGCCGTGCACGCGGAGGCGCTGAAGCTGCGCCGCTCCCGGGTGCCGTGGGCCACCGCCGGGGCCGTCCTCCTCGCCGGGGCCGTCGGGGCGTTCTTCATGTTCGTGCTGCAGGACGTCGACCGCGCCCGGTCGCTGGGGCTGCTGGGGACCAAGGCCCAGCTCACCGGCGGCACCGCGGACTGGCCGGGCTACTTCGCCCTCACCGCCCAGACCGTCTCCGTGGGCGGACTCGTCATCTTCGGGACCGCGGCGATCTGGCTCTTCGGGCGGGAGTTCTCCGACCGGACCGCGACGGACCTGTTGGCCCTGCCCACCTCCCGCACCGCCGTGGTCCTGGCCAAGCTGCTGCTGCTGCTCGGCTGGTGCTCCGTGCTCACCGTGCTCCTCGTGCTGCTCGCGCTCGTCCTCGGCGCGGCCCTCGGCCTGCCCGGCTGGTCGGGCGGCGCCGCCCTGCGCGGTGCCGGCGGCGTCCTCGGCACCGGGCTGCTGACGGCGGGCCTGGCCGTGCCGTACGGGCTGGCCGCGAGCGTGGGGCGGGGCTACCTGCCCGCGGTGGCGGTGCTGTTCCTCACCGTCCTCGTGGCCCAGGTGCTCGCGGCCGTCGGGCACGGCGCGTGGTTCCCCTGGGCCGTGCCCGCCCTGCTTGCCGGGACCGCCGGCCCGGCTTCCGCGGACACCGGCTGGACCGGGCCCGCGGGCGTCGTGCTCGTCGCCCTCGGCTCGGCCGCGGCCACCGCGCTCTGGTGGGAGCGGGCCGACCACAGCGCCTGACGGGGCCGGGCCGCCGGAGGAGGCGCAGGTCACGTCCGGTCCGGGGCGGGCGGGACGCTGTGCTAACTTGGGGCGAGCAAGCAACCTTTAAGTCCGTCCTGTGAGGCGGGGAAGGAGGCGGCACCCATGATCGACGACACCTCCGCGGCCGGTCCCTCGACGGGACCCGCGGCCGCGCGCGTCATCCTCTCGGCAGCCGACATCGACCGCGCGCTGACGCGCATCGCCCACGAGATCCTCGAGGCCAACAAGGGCAGCTCGGACCTCGTCCTGCTCGGCATCCCGCGCCGCGGCTATCCGCTGGCCCAGCGGATCGCCGCCAAGATCGCCGCGACCGACAGCGGCTTCGACGCCGCCGCGAGCCTCGGCCAGCTCGACGTCACGATGTTCCGCGACGACCTGCGCAAGAACCCCGCCCGCGCCCCCCGGCCGACCCGAATCCCGGTGCAGGGCATCGACGGGCGCACCGTGGTCCTCGTCGACGACGTCCTGTACTCCGGGCGCACCGTGCGCGCCGCCCTCGACGCCCTCGTGGACGTCGGCCGCCCCCGTGTGGTCCGCCTCGCCGTCCTCGTCGACCGCGGCCACCGGGAGCTGCCCATCCGCGCCGACCACGTGGGCAAGAACCTGCCCACGTCCTCCCAGGAGAAGGTCCGGGTCCGCCTGGCCGAGACCGACCCGGAGCCCCGCCCGGCCGAGAACGCCGACTGCGTGGTCATCGAGACCACCGTGCCGGGGGCCGGCGCATGAGGCACCTGCTGTCCACGAAGGACCTCTCCTACGACGCCGCCCTGACGGTCCTCGACACGGCGGACCAGATGGCCGCCGTGGGCGAGCGCTCCGTCAAGAAGCTCCCCGCCCTGCGGGGCCGCACCGTGGTCAACCTCTTCTTCGAGGACTCGACCCGCACCCGGATCTCCTTCGAGACGGCCGCCAAGCGGCTCTCCGCGGACGTCATCAACTTCTCCGCCAAGGGCTCCTCGGTCTCGAAGGGGGAGTCGCTCAAGGACACCGCCCAGACCCTCGCGGCGATGAGCGCCGACGCCGTGGTGATCCGGCACTCGGCCTCGGGCTCCCCGCAGCAGCTCGCCGAGTCCGGCTGGATCGACGCCCCCGTGGTCAACGCCGGCGACGGCACCCACGAGCACCCCACCCAGGCCCTGCTCGACGCCATGACGCTGCGCCAGCACCGCGCCCGCACCGAGGGCCGCGAGAGCACCCGCGGGCTCGACCTCGAGGGCATGCACGTGGTGATCGTCGGTGACGTCCTGCACTCCCGGGTGGCGCGCTCGGACCTGTGGCTGTTCACCACCCTGGGCGCCCGCGTCACCTTCGTGGCCCCGCCCACGCTGCTGCCGGTCGGCATCGCGGACTGGCCGTGCCGTGTGGTCTTCTCGCTCGACGAGGCGCTGGATCCCGCCCCGGACGCCGTGATGATGCTGCGCGTGCAGCGCGAGCGCATGCACGCCGCGTTCTTCCCGACCGCCCAGGAGTACGCCCGGGAGTGGGGGCTGACCCCCGAGCGGGTCGCGGCCCTCGACGACGCCGGGGCGACCACGGCGATCATGCACCCGGGACCCATGAACCGCGGCCTGGAGATCTCCTCGGCCGCGGCGGACTCCCCGCGCTCCACGGTCCTGGACCAGGTGCGCAACGGCGTCTCCGTGCGGATGTCGGTGCTCTACCTGCTGCTGTCCGGCGACGACCTCGACCCCACCTCCACCCCGCACCCCCAGGAGCGCTGACCTCTCGTGACCTCGTACCTCATCCAGGGCGCCCAGCTGCTCGGCGAGCAGACCGCCGACATCCTCGTCGAGGACGGCGTGATCCGGCGCATCGGCCCCGATCTCGCCGCGGCGGCGGACGGCGCCCGCGTCGTCGACGCCGCCGGGCTCGTGGCCCTGCCCGGTCTCGTGGACATCCACACGCACCTGCGCGAGCCGGGCCGGGAGGACGCCGAGACCGTCGAGACGGGCACCCGGGCGGCAGCGCTCGGCGGCTACACCGCCGTCTTCGCGATGGCCAACTCGGATCCCGTGGCGGACACGGCCGGTGTCGTGGAGCAGGTCCACGAGCTGGGCCGCTCCGCGGGCTGGGTCGACGTCCGTCCCGTGGGCGCCGTGACCGTGGGCCTGAAGGGCGAGCGGCTGTCCGAGATCATGGCGATGGCCGAGTCCCGCGCCGGCGTACGGATGTTCTCCGACGACGGCATGTGCGTGCACGACCCGGTGCTCATGCGCCGGGCCCTCGAGTACGTCAAGGGCTTCGACGGCGTCGTGGCCCAGCACGCGCAGGAGCCGCGCCTGACGGAGGGCGCCCAGATGAACGAGGGCTCCGTGTCCGCCGAGCTCGGGCTGACGGGCTGGCCCGCCGTCGCGGAGGAGGCCGTCATCGCCCGCGACGTGCTGCTCGCCGAGCACGTCGGCTCCCGCGTGCACATCTGCCACCTCTCCACCAGGGGCTCCGTGGACATCGTCCGCTGGGCGAAGCAGCGCGGCATCGACGTCACCGCCGAGGCCACCCCGCACCACCTGCTGCTCACCGACGAGCGGGTCCGCAGCTTCGACCCGGTGTTCAAGGTCAACCCGCCGCTGCGCACTGACGAGGACGTGCACGCCCTGCGCGAGGCCGTGGCCGACGGCACCATCGACGTCATCGGCACCGACCACGCGCCGCACCCGGCCGAGGACAAGGAGTGCGAGTGGTCGTGCGCGGCCAACGGGATGACGGGGCTCGAGACCGCGCTGTCCGTGGTCCAGCTGAGCCTCGTCGACACCGGCCTCCTGACCTGGCGCGACGTCGCGCGGATCACCTCGGAGACCCCCGCCCGGATCGGCCGCCTGGCCACCCAGGGCCGGCCGCTCGCGGAGGGCGAGCCGGCGAACATCACCCTCTGGGACCCGGCCGCGACCACCGTGGTGGACCCCGCCCGGCACGCCTCCAAGGGACGCAACAGCCCCTACCGCGGCATGGAGCTGCCCGGCGCGGTCCGGGCCACCTTCTTCCGCGGCCACCCCACCGTCCTCGACGGGGCGCTCAACACCCCCGTCCCGACCCCCGCCGCCTGACCGCTCCGACCCCTTCCACCGCCCGGAGGCCCCCGTCCCATGGACCAGCTCACCACCGTGCTCGTCACGGTCATCGTCCTCGCCGTGCTCTTCGCCCTGCTCCGCCGGGGCTGGCGCACGCGCGTGCGGCGCCAGGCCGGGATCGCCGCGCCGCCCGAGCCGCCCGCGGGGATCGAGGAGCGCGAGCCCCGGCTCGCCGTCCCGGGCATGTACGTGAGCACCACGGAGACCGGCGCCCCGCTCGAGCGGATCGCCGCCCACGGACTGGGCGTCCGCGCCCGGGCGACGGTCCTGGTCCTCGACGACGGCGTGCTCTTCGACCGGCAGGGCGCCCCGGCCCTGTTCGTCCCCGCCGCGGACGTCGTGGCCGTGGGCACGAGCTCCGGGATGGTCGGCAAGTTCGTGGAGAAGGACGGGCTCGCCGTGCTCACCTGGTCGCTGGGCTCCACCGTGGTGGACACCGGCTTCCGCACCCAGCGGGCCGAGGACAAGCAGCGCCTCCTCGCCGCCGTGGAGGCGATCGTCCCGGCGCCGCACTCCTGACCCGCCGGCGGCACCCCGCCGCCCCGCCTTCCCGACCCCAGACCTGAACGTGAGGACGACCTTGAGCTCGATCACCACTGACCCCGCCGTGCTCGTGCTGGAGGACGGCCGCGTCTTCCGCGGCCGCGCCTACGGCGCGCTCGGCACCGCCCTCGGCGAGGCCGTGTTCTCCACCGGCATGACCGGCTACCAGGAGACCATCACCGACCCCTCCTACGCCGGCCAGCTCGTCGTGCAGACGGCCCCGCACATCGGCAACACCGGCGTCAACGCCGCCGACGCCGAGTCCCGCCGGATCTGGGTGTCCGGCTACGTCGTGCGCGACGCGGCCCGCCGCCCGTCCAACTGGCGCTCCGAGGGATCCCTCGACGAGCAGCTGGCCGCGCAGGGCGTCGTCGGCATCCAGGACGTCGACACCCGGGCCATCACCCGCCACCTGCGGGACCGCGGCGCGATGCGCGGCGGGATCTTCTCCGGGGACGCCGCGCTGCGCCCCGACGCCGAGCTCGTGGCCGAGGTCGGCGCCGCCGAGCGGATGGAGGGGCGCCGGCTCGCCGAGACCGTCTCCGTCACCGAGGCCTACGTCGTCGAGCCCGCCGAGCACGGCTGGTCCGGCGAGGTGCTGCACGAGCTCGTGGCCGTGGACCTGGGGATCAAGTCGATGACCCCCCACCGCTTCGCCGAGCGCGGGGTGCGCGTGCACGTCGTGCCCGCCGACACGGACTTCGAGCAGATCCGGGCCCTGGCCCCGCGCGGGGTGTTCTTCTCCAACGGGCCGGGCGACCCCGCCACCGCCGAGCGGCAGGTCGGGACGCTGCGCGAGGTGCTGCGCGCCGGCATCCCGTTCTTCGGGATCTGCTTCGGCAACCAGCTGCTGGGCCGGGCGCTGGGCTTCGGCACCTACAAGCTCGTCTTCGGCCACCGGGGGATCAACCAGCCGGTGCTGGACCGGCGGACGGGGCGCGTGGAGATCACCGCTCACAACCACGGCTTCGCCGTCGACGCGCCCCTGGACGGCCCGGTGGACGCGCCCCTGGGGGAGTTCGGGCGTGTCGAGGTCAGCCACGTGTGCCTCAACGACGACGTGGTGGAGGGGCTCAACTGCCTCGACCTGCCCGCGTTCTCGGTGCAGTACCACCCGGAGGCCGCCGCCGGCCCGCACGACGCCTCCTACCTCTTCGGCCGGTTCATCGAGCTGATGGACAGCCACCGGGACGGCTCCGCCGACCCGACCATCGACAACGCCGTCCCCGGCGGCGCCCAGGGCGCGCAGGACGCACAGGAAGAAGGGCAGAACTGACATGCCGCGCAGGACAGATCTCACCAGCGTTCTGGTCATCGGCTCCGGGCCGATCGTCATCGGGCAGGCCGCGGAGTTCGACTACTCGGGCACGCAGGCCCTGCGGGTGCTCAAGGAGGAGGGCCTGCGGGTCATCCTCGTGAACTCCAACCCGGCGACCATCATGACCGACCCCGAGTTCGCCGACGCGACCTACGTGGAGCCCATCACCCCCGAGGTCGTGGAGAAGATCATCGCCAAGGAGCGGCCCGACGCCCTGCTGCCCACCCTGGGCGGGCAGACGGCCCTCACCACGGCCATCGCCCTCGACGCCAACGGCGTGCTCGAGAAGTACGGCGTCGAGCTCATCGGGGCGGACGTCGAGGCGATCAACCTCGCCGAGGACCGGGAGGCGTTCAAGGGCGTCGTGGAGCGCTGCGGCGCCGAGTCCGCCCGCTCCGTGATCGTGCACTCCATGCCCGAGGCCCTCGCCGCCGCCGAGGAGCTGGGCTACCCCATGGTCGTGCGCCCGTCCTTCACCATGGGCGGGCTCGGCTCGGGCATGGCCTACGACGAGGAGGACCTGCACCGCATCGCCGGCGCCGGCATCCAGTACAGCCCCACCTCCGAGGTGCTCCTCGAGGAGTCCATCCTGGGCTGGAAGGAGTACGAGCTGGAGATGATGCGCGACAAGCACGACAACGTCGTGGTCGTGTGCTCCATCGAGAACTTCGACCCCGTGGGCGTGCACACCGGGGACTCGATCACCGTGGCCCCGGCCATGACGCTCACCGACCGCGAGTACCAGAAGCTGCGCGACATCGCGATCGCCGTGATCCGCGAGGTCGGGGTGGACACCGGCGGGTGCAACGTCCAGTTCGCGGTCGAGCCCGACACCGGACGCGTCGTCGTCATCGAGATGAACCCGCGCGTCTCCCGGTCCTCGGCCCTCGCCTCGAAGGCCACGGGCTTCCCGATCGCCAAGATCGCCACGAAGCTGTCGCTGGGCTACACCCTCGACGAGATCCCCAACGACATCACCCGCAAGACGCCGGCGTCCTTCGAGCCGACGCTGGACTACGTCGTCGTGAAGATCCCGCGCTTCGCGTTCGAGAAGTTCCCGGCCGCGGACCCCACGCTGACCACCACCATGAAGTCGGTCGGCGAGGCCATGGCGATCGGGCGCAACTTCACCGAGGCGCTGCAGAAGGCCATGCGCTCCCTCGAGCAGAAGGACTCCAGCTTCTCCTTCGTGCGCCCCGAGCTCGACGACGACGCCCTGGCGCGGCTCGTCGACGCCACCCGGACGCCCACCACGGAGCGCCTCCGGCAGGTCCAGCAGGCCCTGCTGGCCGGGGCGGGCGTGGAGCGTCTCTACGAGGCCACGGGCATCGACCCCTGGTTCCTGGACCAGCTGGTGCTGCTCAACGAGGTCGCGGACGTCGTGCGCCAGGACGCCGACCTCACGGTCCGCACCCTGCGCCTGGCCAAGCGGCACGGCTTCTCCGACGCCCAGATCGGCGAGCTGGCCCACCTGACCGAGGACGTGGTCCGCGGCGTGCGCCACGCGCTGGGCATCCGCCCCGTGTTCAAGACCGTCGACACGTGCGCGGCGGAGTTCGAGGCCTTCACCCCGTACCACTACTCCTCCTACGACGAGGAGAGCGAGGTGGGCCGGCACGAGCGTCCCTCGATCATGATCCTGGGCTCCGGGCCGAACCGGATCGGGCAGGGCATCGAGTTCGACTACTCGTGCGTGCACGCGTCCATGGTGCTGCGCGAGGCCGGGTACGAGACCGTCATGGTCAACTGCAACCCGGAGACCGTCTCCACCGACTACGACATCTCCACGCGGCTGTACTTCGAACCGCTGACCTTCGAGGACGTCATGGAGGTCGTCGAGATCGAGCGGCGCACCGGCGGGCTGCTCGGGGTGTTCGTGCAGCTGGGCGGGCAGACCCCGCTCAAGCTCGCCGCGCAGCTCAAGGCCGCCGGGGTGCCGATCCTCGGCACCACCCCGGAGGCCATCGACCTCGCCGAGGACCGCGGGGAGTTCGCCCGGGTGCTCGGCGAGGCCGGCCTGCGCCAGCCCAAGAACGGCACGGCCTCCACCTTCGAGGACGCCAAGCGGATCGCGGACGACATCGGCTACCCCGTGCTCGTGCGCCCCTCCTACGTGCTCGGCGGCCGCGGCATGGAGATCGTCTACGACGAGCCGGCCCTGGCCCGCTACCTGCAGAACGCCACCGAGGTCTCCGCCGCGCGGCCCGCGCTGATCGACAAGTTCCTCGAGGACGCCATCGAGATCGACGTGGACGCCCTCTACGACGGCCGGGAGCTCTACGTGGGCGGGGTCATGGAGCACCTCGAGGAGGCCGGCATCCACTCCGGGGACTCCGCGTGCACCCTTCCCTCCATCACCCTCGGCCCGGACGTGCTCGAGCGCGTGCGCGAGGCCACCCTGGCCATCGCCCGCGGCGTGGGCGTGTGCGGGCTCATCAACATACAGTTCGCCATCGCCTCCGACATCCTCTACGTCATCGAGGCGAACCCGCGGGCCTCCCGCACCGTGCCGTTCGTGTCCAAGGCCACGGGCGTGCAGCTGGCCAAGGCCGCCGCCCTCATCGGCACCGGCACGACCATCGCCCAGCTGCGGACCCAGGGGCACCTGCCCCAGCGGATCGACGGGAGCACGCTGCCGGCCTCGGCCCCCGTGGCCGTGAAGGAGGCCGTCCTGCCCTTCGCGCGCTTCCGCACCGCCGAGGGGGCCGTGGTCGACTCCCTGCTCGGCCCGGAGATGCGCTCCACCGGCGAGGTCATGGGCCTGGACAAGTACTTCGACACCGCCTTCGCCAAGGCCCAGGCCGCCGCGAACGTCTCCCTGCCCACGTCGGGGCGGATGTTCGTCTCCGTGGCCAACAAGGACAAGCGCTCCTCGATCGTCTACGTGCGGATGTTCCGCGACCTCGGCTTCGAGATCCTCGCCACCGGCGGGACCGCCGAGGTGCTGCGCCGCAACGGCATCGAGTCGACCGTGGTCCGCAAGATCCGGGAGACGGCACCCGGCGAGCGAACCATCGTGGACCTCATCGCCGACGGGGAGATCGACCTGATCTTCAACACGCCGGCTGGCGGCGCCGCCCGCGGGGACGGCTACGAGATCCGGGCCGCGGCCACCAGCGTGGGGGTGCCCCTGATGACCACGGTCTCCGTGCTGGGCGCCGCCCTGCAGGCCGTCACCGCGCTGCGCTCCTACACCTGGGACGTGACGAGCCTGCAGGAGCACGAGCAGCGCCTGGAGGCCCTCCTGCGCGCCGAGGAGCCCGAGGCCGTGCGTGCCTGAGCCCACCGCCCCGGAGACCCCCGCCCCGGAGACCCCCGCACCCGGCCGCGCGCCCTTCGGCGCGCGGCTGGGTGCGGCGATGGACGAGCACGGACCCCTGTGCGTGGGCGTCGACCCGCACCCGGGCCTGCTGGACGCGTGGGGCCTGCCCCGCTCCGCCGAGGGCCTGCGCCGGTTCACGCTGACGGTCCTGGAGGCGGCCGCCGGCCACGCCGCCGCGCTCAAGCCCCAGGTGGCGCTGTACGAGCCCTACGGCGCGGCCGGCTTCGCCGTGCTCGAGGAGCTGCTCGCCGAGGCGCGCTCGGCGGGCCTGCTGACCGTCGCCGACGCCAAGCGCGGCGACATCGGCTCCACGATGGAGGCCTACGCGGCGGCGTGGCTGGGGGAGGGGTCCCCGCTCGCGGCGGACGCCGTGACCCTGAGCCCGTACCTCGGCTTCGAGTCCCTGCGCCCGGCCCTGGACCTGGCCGCTCGCACCGGCCGCGGCACGTTCGTGCTGGCGCTCACCTCCAACCCCGAGGGCCGCTCCGTCCAGCACGCCGGGGGCCGGGAGTCGGTCGCGGGCTCCGTGTGCGCCGCGGCCGCGGCCGAGAACGCCCGGCTCCTCGCGGCCGCGGCCGAGCCCGCCGCCCGGGGCGGCCTGGGCTCGTGCGGGCTCGTGGTGGGCGCCACGGTCGGGAACGCCCTGACCGAGCTGGGCATCGACCTGACGGCCGTGCGCGGCCCGCTGCTCGCCCCCGGCTACGGTGCGCAGGGCGCCCGCGCCGAGGAGCTCCCGGCCGTGTTCGGCGCCGCGGCCGGCCAGGTGCTCGCGGCCTCGAGCCGGGCGATCCTGCGCCGCGGACCGGACGTCGCGGCGCTGCGGGAGGCGGTCCGCCGCTCCTCCGGGGAGCTGTCGGCCGCGCTGGGCTGAGCCCCGGATCCGTCCTGGCGCACGCGACGACCCGGTCCCCGGCGACGACACCCCTGGTCACGCCACGGTCGTGTCGCCTTGCAGAGCATCCATATTCATGTAGTTTCTTTAGCAAACGGGCTGTCCGTCCCTCCGCGGGACGGGGGCTGCAGTCCGTGGCGACGAGGAGGAACCACATGGCACTGCGTCCGTTGACCGACGAGGAGCGAGCCGCCGCGAGGGAGAAGGCCACCAGGGCACGGACGGCGCGCGCCGACGTGAAGAAGGGGCTGCGCGAACGCCGCATGACGGTCGCCGAGATCCTCGACCGGGCGGACCGGGACGAGGCCGTGAGCCGGCTGAAGGTCTCGGACCTGCTCGAGGCGACCCCCGGCATCGGCAAGGTCCGCTCCGCGGCCATCATGGACGAGATCGGCATCGCCCGCACCCGGCGGCTGCGCGGGCTCGGCGTGCACCAGCGCAAGGCGCTCATCGAGCACCTCGACCGCTGAGCCGGACGGGGCGCGAGGGGCCCGGGCGCGATCCGCTAGATTGGGGGAAACACCCCACTCCCAGGAGGATGCCCGTGAGCCCCGACGCGCCCCGCGCCGCGCGCCCGTCCCTGACCGTGCTCGCCGGACCCACGGCCGTGGGCAAGGGCACGGTCTCGACCTACGTCCGGGACCACTACCCCCAGGTGTGGCTGTCCGTGTCCGCGACCACCCGGGACCCCCGGCCGGGGGAGGTCGACGGCACCCACTACTTCTTCGTCTCCGACGAGGAATTCGACGCGATGGCCCGCGACGGCCGGCTGCTCGAGTGGGCCGTGGTGCACAACTCGCACCGCTACGGCACGCTGCGCTCTACCGTGGAGCAGGCCCTCGAGCGCGGGCGCAGCGTCCTGCTCGAGATCGACCTGCAGGGCGCCCGCCAGATCCGCAACACCATGCCGGAGGCCAACTTCGTGTTCCTCGCCCCGCCCAGCTGGGACGAGATGGTCGCCCGGCTGGTCGGCCGGGGCACCGAGACGGCCGCGGAACAGCGGGTCCGGCTGGAAACCGCTAAACTGGAGCTCGCGGCCGAGCCGGAGTTCGACCACACCGTGATCAACGACCGGGTCGAGCGTGCCGCCGCCGAACTCGTGCAGCTCATGGGGGTCGACCCCGAGCCGGCATCCTGAGAACCGTCCACCCCGTCTGGAGCAATCGCTTGTCTACCCACACCGAAGGCATCATCAACCCGCCGATCGACGCCCTGCTGAAGAAGTCCGACTCCAAGTACGGGCTCGTGATCTTCGGCGCCCGGCGGGCCCGGCAGATCAATGCCTACTACTCGCAGCTGCACGAGGGCCTCTTCGAGTACGTCGGTCCCCTCGTGGACACCCAGCTCAACGAGAAGCCGCTGTCGATCGCGTTCCGCGAGATCGACGAGGGCCTCATCGAGGGCCGCCCCGTCGAGCACGCCGGCTTCGCCGAGAACGGCCAGCTCACCACCGAGGCCGACCTCGCCGCCGACGTCTTCGGCGCCGACTTCTTCGCCCAGGGCACCGAGGAGGACGCCGTGGACCTCTCCGCGGACGCCGCCTTCTCCGGCGGCACCTCGGTGGACTTCTCCTCGGGCGCCGAGACCCCGGCCGAGCCGCTGGGCGACCTGCCCGGCAGCGGCGCGGCCATCGCCGCCGACAGCGCCTCCGACGGCGCCGGTGACGCCGCGGACGCCGCTCCGGAGGAGCCGGGGCGGGAGCCCGGGGACCTCCAGGACCTGTGAGCCGGCCGGCACCCCTGCGGCGGGGCGCGGCGGCATGAGGATCGTCCTCGGCATCGGCGGGGGCATCGCCGCGTACAAGGCGGCGCTGCTCCTGCGCCTGTTCACCGAGAGCGGCCACACCGTGGTGCCCGTGCCCACCGAGGCCGCGCTGCGGTTCGTGGGCGCTCCCACCTGGGAGGCGCTCTCCGGCCAGCGGGTCAGCACGGACGTCTTCGACCGGGTGGACGAGGTCAACCACGTCCACCAGGGCCAGGCCGCGGACCTCGTCGTTGTCGCCCCGGCGACCGCCGACCTGCTGGCGCGCGCCGCCCACGGGCACGCCGACGACCTGCTGACCACCACGCTGCTCGCCACCCGCGCCCCGGTGCTGTTCGCCCCGGCGATGCACACCGAGATGTGGCTCAACCCCGCCGTGCAGGCCAACGTCGCGACGCTGCGCGCCCACGGGCACACCGTCCTGGAGCCCGCCGACGGCCGGCTCACCGGCCCCGACTCCGGCCCCGGCCGGCTCCCTGAGCCCGAGGTCGTCCGGGACGCCGCGCTGGCCCTGGCCGGACGGGGCGAGGCCGCCGACGGCCCGCTGGCCGGCACGCGGGTGCTCGTCAGCGCGGGCGGCACCCGCGAGCCCCTGGACCCCGTCCGGTACCTGGGCAACCGCTCCTCCGGCAAGCAGGGGGTGGCGATCGCCGCCGCCGCCCGGGACGCCGGCGCCGCGGTGACCCTCGTGGCCGCCCACCTGGAGACCCCGGTGCCCGACGGGGTCGAGGTCGTGCACGCCGGCACGGCCGAGCAGCTGCGCCGGGCCTGCGTGCGCGCCGCGGCCCGGGCCGACGTCGTGGTGATGGCCGCCGCGGTGGCCGACTACCGCCCGGCCCGGATCGCCGACGCGAAGCTGAAGAAGGCCGAGGACGGGTCCAACCCCGTGATCGAGCTGGTGCGCAACCCCGACGTCCTGCGGGAGCTCGTGGACCTGCGCAACACCGCCCGGCGCCGCCAGCTCCTCGTGGGCTTCGCCGCCGAGACCGGTGACGCCGACACCGACCCGCTGACGTTCGGGCGCGAGAAGCTCCTGCGCAAGGGGTGCGACCTGCTGGCCGTCAACCACGTGGGGGAGAACCTGGTGTTCGGCCAGGACAGCACCGCCCTGACCGTGCTCAGCGCGGCCGGCGCCCCGGAGCAGGCCCTGGAGGGGTCGAAGACGGACGTGGCGCGCGGTCTCGTGGCGCGGATCGCCCGGGAACTGGCCGGCGTCCGCGCCTGAACCGGCGCCCACGGCCCGGTCCGCGGCGGGCGCGGGCCGGGCGGCGCTGCGCCGTCCGGGGCGCCCGGTAGTGTGGTCTCCCGTGAGCGAGACGACCCAGCACCTGAGACTGTTCACCTCCGAGTCCGTCACGGAGGGACACCCCGACAAGATCTGCGACCAGATCAGCGACTCCATCCTGGACGACCTCCTGCGCCAGGACCCCGAGTCCTCCGTGGCGGTCGAGACCATGGTGACCACGGGCCTGGTCCACGTCGCCGGCGAGGTGAAGACCCGCGGGTACGTGGAGATCCCCAACGTGGTGCGCAAGACGCTGCTCGACATCGGCTACAACTCCTCGGTGCACGGCTTCGACGGGGAGTTCTGCGGGGTGTCGATCAGCGTGGGCGAGCAGTCCCCGGAGATCTACGAGGGCGTGTTCCAGTCCCTCGAGGTCCGCGAGGGCACCGCCCGCGACGCCCGCGATGCCCAGGGCGCCGGGGACCAGGGCATCATGTTCGGCTACGCGTCCGACGAGACCGAGGTGCTGATGCCGGCGCCGATCCACATCGCCCACCGCCTCTCCGAGCAGCTCACCCGGGTCCGCAAGACCGCCGTGCTGCCCGGACTGCGCCCCGACGGCAAGACCCAGGTCACCCTCGGCTACGACGGCCACCGGCCGGTGGCCGTGGACACCGTGGTGGTCTCCTCCCAGCACGCCGAGGGCTACGACCTCGACCAGCTGGCCTCCGACCTGCGCCAGTGCGTGATCACCCCCGTGCTCGAGGAGACCGGGCTGGACCTGTCCGGGACCCAGGTCATCATCAACCCGGCCGGCAACTTCGTGCGCGGCGGCCCCGTCGGGGACGCCGGCCTGACCGGGCGCAAGATCATCGTGGACACCTACGGCGGGATGGCCCGCCACGGCGGGGGCGCCTTCTCCGGCAAGGACCCCTCGAAGGTCGACCGCTCCGCGGCCTACGCGATGCGCTGGGTGGCCAAGAACGTGGTGGCGGCCGGCCTGGCCGACCGCGTGGAGGTCCAGGTCGCCTACGCGATCGGGCGCGCCGCCCCGGTCGGCCTCTACGTCGAGACCTTCGGCACCGAGAAGGTCGACCCCGCCCGGATCGAGCGCGCCATCCGCGAGGTCTTCGACCTGCGGCCGCTGGCCATCATCGAGGACCTCGACCTCAAGCGCCCCATCTACGCGCGGACCGCCGCGCACGGGCACTTCGGCCGCTCCGAGCCCGAGTTCACCTGGGAGCGCACCGACCGCGTCGCGGACCTGCGGTCGGCCGCCGGGCTCTGACCGTGGACCCGGAGGACCCCGGGGCCGCCGCGGAGGGCCCGCGGCAGCTGTCGCTCCTCTCGGGATTCCCGCCCCGGCCGCCGCGGGACGACGCGAAGGGCGTGGGCGCGGTCCTGCCGGCCGAGCACGACCCCGTGGCCCGGGTGCTGCTGGACACCCACGTCCCGCACCTGGACCGCCCGTTCGACTACCTCGTCCCGGCCGAGATGGCCGCGACGGCCGTGCCGGGCGCCCGCGTCAAGGTCGGCTTCGGCGGCCAGGAGCTGACGGGCTACGTCCTCGAGCGCACCGCCGACTCCGAGGTGATGCCCCGGATCCAGCCCCTGCGCCGGGTCATGTCCCCGCTGCCGGTCCTCGCCCCGGAGATCGCGCAGCTGGCCGAGGACGTCGCCGCCCGCTCGGCCGGCACCGTCGCGGACGTCGTCCGGGTGGCCGTCCCGCCCCGGGTCGCCCGGGTCGAGAAGGAGATCGAGCAGCGGCTGGCCGAGGCCCCGGGCCACTCCACCGGGCTGTCCCCGCAGGCCCCGGGCCCCTCCCACGACGCGGCACTGGCGGACTACGCCGGCGGTCCGGCGTTCCTGGCGGAGCTGGCGGCGGGGGCCTCCCCGCGGGCCGTCGTCGAGGTGCTGCCGTCCCATCCGGCCCACGACTGGACGGACGTGCTGGCCGCGGCGATCGGCGCGGCCTGGCGGGCCGGGCGCGGGGCGGTCGCCGTCGTGCCGGACCAGAAGGCCCTGGCGCGTCTGGAGCGCTCGGTCGTGGACGAGATCGGCGGGGAGCACCTCGTGCGCCTGCACGCCGAGGACGGCCCCACGCCCCGCTACCGGGCGTTCCTCGCCGCGGCCACCGGCCAGGTGCGGGTGGTCCTGGGCACCCGCTCCGCCGCCTACGCCCCCGTGGACGACCTCGGCCTCGTGGCCTGCTTCGACGACGGCGACGAGAACCTCGTGGAGCAGCGCGCCCCCTACCAGCACGTCCGGGACGTGCTGCTGCTGCGCGCCGGGCGCAGCCGGTGCGCGGCCCTGTTCGCCGGGCACGCCGTGAGCCCCGAGGCCCAGCGGCTCGTCGGCTCCGGGTGGGCCCGCCGGATCGCCCCCGCCCGGGACGTGCTTCGGCTCCACACGCCCCGGATCGTCTCCACCGCCGACTCCTTCCACGCCGCCCGGGACCCGTTCGCCTCCCGGGCCCGGCTGCCCGAGACCGCCTACCGCGCCGCCCGCGAGGCTCTCGAGCGGGGCCCCGTCCTGGTCCAGGTCGCCCGCGCCGGCTACGCCCCGCACCTCGCGTGCGAGCGCTGCCGGGAGCCCGCCCGCTGCACCGCCTGTGACGGGCCCCTGGGGGTCGTGTCCCGGCGCGGGGTGCCCCGGTGCGGGTGGTGCGGGCGCTCGGCGCACTCCTGGTCCTGCGCCGCCTGCGGGTCCCCGCGGATGCGCCTGGTCACCGTCGGGGCGCTGCGCACCGCCGAGGAGCTCGGGCGGGCGTTCCCGCAGGTGCCCGTCGTGGCCTCCTCGGGCGACGCGGTGCGCGCGGACGTCGCCGGCGCCCCCGCCCTCGTCGTGGCCACCCCGGGCGCCGAGCCGGTCGCGGAGGGCGGCTACGCCGCGGCGCTGCTGCTGGACGGCAACCAGATGCTCATGCGCCCCGCCCTGCGCGCCGCGGAGCAGACGCTGCGCCGGTGGTTCAACGCGGCCGCGCTGGTGCGCCGGGCCCGGGACGGCGGGATCGTGGTGGTCACCGCGGAGCACGAGGCCGCCGTGGGCGCGCTCGTGCGGTGGGACCCGGCCGGGTACGCCGAGCGCGAGCTCGTGGAGCGCCAGTCCCTCGGCCTGCCCCCGGCCGTGCGCTCGGCGGCGGTGACGGGCCCGGCCGCGGCGGTCGCGGCGTTCCTGGCCGACCTCGAGCTGCCCCCCGCCGTGCGGGTCATCGGGCCCACGCCCCTCGAGGACCACGAGCCCGGCCCGGACGGGGAGCCGGCCCCGCACCGGGCGCTGCTGTTCTTCGGCTACGGCGTGGCCGGCGAGGTCACCCGCCGCCTGCGCGCCGCCCGCTCGAAGGCCTCCGCGCTGCGCAGGCACCCGCCGGTGCACGTGCGCTGCGACGTCACCGACCTGCTCTGAGCCCCGCCCCGGGCGCACCCGGGTGTTGGCGCACGGGCCGCGGTGTGGTTGGTTGGTGTCCTGGGGCCGCACCGCGGCCGGGATTCGGAGGCCACCGTGGGCGAAGAGGTCAGTTCCCGCAGCTACACGCGCGAGCAGCGCCAGCGCTACCGGGAGAAGGTCCGCGCTGACCTCGACGTGTTCGAGCAGATGCTCGCCCGCGCCTCGTTCGAGTTCGACCGGCCCATGACGGGGCTGGAGATCGAGCTCAACCTCGTCAACGGGCGGTTCGACCCGCACTTCCACAACGACGAGGTGCTGGCCGCGATCGCCGATCCCGGGTACCAGACGGAGCTGGCGCGGTACAACATCGAGCTCAACGTGCCCCCGCGCCCGCTGCCCGGGCGGGCCGCCCTCGACCTCGAGGAGGACCTGCGCGCCTCGCTCAACGCCGCGGACGCCGCGGCCCGCGGGGTCGGCTCGAGGATCGTGACGATCGGGATCCTGCCCACCCTGCGGCCCGAGCACTACGAGCAGGAGTGGATCAGCGACAACAACCGCTACACGGCGCTCAACGACTCGATCTTCGTGGCCCGCGGCGAGGACATCCGTCTCGAGATCGACGGGCCCGGCGGCGAGCGGATCGACACCTGGTGCGACTCGATCGCCCCCGAGTCGGCGTGCACGAGCGTCCAGCTGCACCTGCAGGTCGCCCCGGCCGAGTTCGCCGCGCACTGGAACGCCGCCCAGGCGCTGGCCGCCCCGCAGATCGCCCTCGGCGCGAACAGTCCGTACTTCTACGGCCGGCGGCTGCACGCCGAGACCCGGATCGCGCTGTTCGCCCAGGCCACGGACACCCGCCCGATCGAGCTGAAGAACCAGGGGGTGCGCCCGCGGGTGTTCTTCGGCGAGCGCTGGATCACCTCGATCTTCGACCTCTTCGAGGAGAACGTCCGCTGGTTCCCGGCGCTGCTGGCCGAGTGCTCCGAGGAGGACCCGGCCGCGAAGCTGCGGGCCGGGCTGGCCCCGGCCCTCTCGGAGCTGCGGCTGCACAACGGGACGGTCTACCGCTGGAACCGGCCGATCTACGACGTGGTCGGCGGCCGTCCGCACCTGCGGGTCGAGAACCGGGTGCTGCCCGCGGGCCCGACGATCGCCGACGTGATGGCCAACGCCGCGTTCTACTACGGGGCCGCGCGGGTGCTGGCCCGGCAGGAGCGGCCGGTGTGGACCCGGATGAGCTTCCCCGCCTGCGCCGAGAACTTCGACCGCGCCGCCCGCCACGGCCTCGACGCCCGGTTCTACTGGCCGGGCTTCGGGGAGGTCAGCGCCGACGAGCTCGTGCTGCGCCACCTCCTGCCGCTGGCCCACCAGGGCCTCGAGGAGTGGGGGGTGGCCCCGGAGGTGCGCGAGCGATACCTGGGGATCATCGAGGGCCGGTGCGTCTCCGGGGTCAACGGCGCCGTGTGGCAGACCCGGGCGGTCGAGCACTTCGAGCGCCACGGCGCGGACCGGCCCACCGCCCTGCGCCGGATGCTGCAGGCCTATGTCGAGCACATGGACGAGAACGAGCCGGTGCACACCTGGCCGGTGCCCTGACCCTTCTGCCGGGAAGCTCCGCCGCGGGCGGGTTTCGCCGAGTGCCGCAGGGGGAGGCAGGATCCGGGAGGCGACGACGCCCACGGCCGGGCCGAATGCGACGGTGAGGACGGCCGTGAAGGAGCCCTGACAGACCGGAGCGTGGCCGGCCACCGAGGTCGGCAGCAGCCGGACAGGTGCATCTCGACGTGAACGCTGGTTCACGGCACTCACTACGACAGGCTCCTGATGCCGCCGACTCTTCCACGGAATGGGATGCGAGACGTCTCGTCCGGAGGATTCTCGTCCGCATGTTTCCGCGGTTCGGCCTGTCTCGCAGCTATGTGCTTTATCCGTACCCCTAGAATCGGATACTCAACCTTAGCTGCGAGACAGATGAGGTGGACATGGGGAAGTTGATCGGGTACGCCAGGGTGTCGACACGGCAACAGGATGCGAACCGTCAAGTGTCTGACCTCCTGCATGCCGGTGTGCGGCGCGATGACCTTTATGTGGACAGTGGAGTGTCTGGAGGGCGTGCATCGCGTCCAAAGTTCGCCAAGGCCGTGGCCGCGCTCGAGGAGGGCGACACGCTGGTGATCACCACACTGGACCGGTTGGGACGGTCGACGCAGAACATGTTGGTCTTTGCCAAGGCGGTGCGGGGGAGGGGCGCCGAGTTGCGTGTGCTCAACCTCGGGGGGGGGGTGGACACCGCCACCCCGATGGGCTCGATGGTGTTCACCGTCCTGGCGGCTCTGGCGCAGATGGAGTTGGAGATCAAACGGGAGCGGATCACCGACTCGGTGGCCAAGCGCCGGGCTGCCGGCAAGGACCTTGGCGGACGCCGGCAGACCTTCACCGACTCACAGATCCGCAACGCCGTCCGCCTGATCGAGGGCGGAGAGCCGGCCACCCAGGTGGCACGAGATCTCGGGATGTCGCGGGCCACTCTCTATCGTCGGATCCGCGAGCTGCCGCAGGTGACGAGCATCTGAGTCCGTCGTTGCCGGTGGACGTCGTGGTGCGTCTGACGCGGCCTAGCGGGCTTCATTGCGCGGGGTAAACGGGCATGACAACCACGCTTGGTTGCCTGAGCTCTACGTGGGCGCATCCGGGCCCGCTCGAGGTCCTCTTAACGACTCATCCCAATCCAGGATGTAGTCGAGGCCGTGAGCATATCCGGCCGGTGTAGCGATGTGAGAGTAGCCCGCTCACCCGAGACGACCGCGCGCCCCTCGTGACGGTGCCATACTCCGCAGGTTCCTGGCCTGTCTGACGACGGCCCCACAACCCACTAGCAAGACGAGCACGTAGACCAGCAGCAGGACCCAAGACGCGACTGTGTTCCCATGGGCCAGCGCAGCCACCAGGCAGGCGGCTGCCACCGCGATGCTACCTGTCCACCGGGCACGGGCGGTCAGGAGCAGGACGCCGGCCAGCGCGGCGAGCAGGGATGCGATTCGCACGTCGTGTGCACCTTCGACGCGCAGGAGCTCTTCCTCGTCGGTGCCCCAGCTCACCAATGGAACCGCATGCACCAGGCTGAGGTACAGGGCTGCCGACGTCGCGAGACCGATCAGTCCCGCAAGGACAGCGAGCAGAATGCGGTTCACGGGGACCTGGTCGGGCGGCTGGGGGCGGTGCGGATCATGGGCTCATTGTCCTCAGTCGGACCCTGAGCCGACAGCGCAGTTGTGGTTCCCCGGTGGGGGGCCGGCCGTGATCGGTGCTGGTGGTGATTAGTTGGGGCGTTGCCAGAGGTTCTCGGCCTGGTGCTCCCAGCCGTTCTCTTCGAGAGTGTCGGTCGATGGGTCGTCGCTGACGAGGGCGACCTCCTGCTGGGGGACTCCACCGGAGAGCCCGACGACAATGTCGCTCTGGATGGTGGAGCATCCGCTGAGCCAGTCGTCGGAGGTGGCACCGACCTGGATCAGGCACGCCTCATGGTCGCCGTCCGAGGCCGGTCGCGCCGCGAAGTAGGAATAGCTGTCGATCTCGCCCAGGTAGCGGGCGGAGTCGTCGGCGAACTGCTCGTTGGACTGGATGACTTCCGGCACCGGTTGGGTGGAGGACTCGGAGTCGAGAACAGCGAGATCGTGACTGGTGGAGCCACAGGCCGAGGCCGCCAGGACG
The DNA here is from genome assembly GCF_947500125.1 of uncultured Kocuria sp. Taxonomy (GTDB): domain Bacteria; phylum Actinomycetota; class Actinomycetes; order Actinomycetales; family Micrococcaceae; genus Kocuria. Next base: position 82,162 of record NZ_CANMRA010000010.1, read on the forward strand.
ACCCCGAGCGTCATACCTGCCACGCGGAAGCTCTTCGTGCTCATCATGAGACGTCTCCTCTGCTCTACCGAGCCTTGGGGCTGCCCCGGGTGGCCGCCTCCTGCTCAGTGCGTTCTCGCGTGCTTACTTCATCGTGGTCCACGCCACATTACCGGGGCGTCGCGAAAGCAACAGGCCCATTAACCACCGGGTCATCAACGTGCTCGGCATTCAGGGTGGAGCCGAGTCGCCGGGAAGTTGGCATGGGTTAGCCGGATGAGAGGCCAATGGTCCGGCCGTCATGGGTGGCACGTGGAGTGCCGGCAGTCAGGAGAAACGCCCTGTGACCGCCGCCGGCGGCACGGCGTTTGTGCCGGCGAGCTGTCCTCGGTCGCCCAGAATCCCTCCCAAGGGCATCGCTAACCCTTCCTCGGCGTCCGGGCTACCGGGGACAGGCCATTCGGACATTGAATTAGGGGTTGGTTTGTGGTCAGAGGTGGCGGTGGTATCGGCGAGGGTCCTGCAGGAAGGTTCTCCAGTGGTGCACCAGCTCCAGGTCCTCCCAGAGTGTGGGGCGTAGCCCCCAGGGGCCGACCTCGAGGACATCGGCTCCGGGCAGGGAGGCCAGCAGCGGGGAGTGGGTGGCGAGCACGATCTGGGATGTTCCGCCGGCCATCCGGTCCATCAGGATCGAGAGCGAACCCAGGCAGCCAGTGAAGGACAGCGCGGACTCCGGTTCGTCGAGCACCCACAGTCCCGGCCCGTGGATGCGGTCGCGGACCAGGTCCAGGAAGGACTCCCCGTGGGACATCTCGTGGAAGGACGGATCGGGTCGCCTGGTGCTGGGATTGTTCTCCAGGTACGTGAAGAAACCGTGCATGGTCTCAGCGCGCAGGAAATAGCCGTGGCGGGTCGTGGCCGGATTGCGCACTAGTTGCAGATGCTCGTGCAGGTCCGACTCGGTGGGGCGGGTGGAGTGGCGGGCGCCGGTGGATCCGCCTTCGGGGGAGAGCCCGTAGGCCCCGGCGATGGCTTCCACGAGGGTGGACTTGCCGGAGCCATTCTCTCCGATCAGCACCGTGGCCGCCCCCAGCTCGAGGCCATGGTCAAGTAGGTGGCGTACCGGGGCCAGCGTGGCCGGCCAGGTGCGGCGGTCCAGTGGGGCGGCCGGGTGTTCGCGGACCTGGCGCACCGGCAGGCGGGGGAAGTCCATGCCGCCTAGCATCGCAGGGCGAGCGGTCATGGGTCATGAACCATCGAGCCCGCATCGTTGCGGCCGGGGCTTTTCCGCTGGGTGCAGTTGGGGGGTATGGCGAGACTCCGGGGTCTACTTCCTGCCCTTCTCTCGCCCTCTCAGACGAGACCCGCGAGTACTCCTTACCGACAGGTCGGCCATACCGTGGGGCGACTCTACTTGCGACCTCCATGGGCGCCGATCCCACGAGGGCGATGTTGCAGCTGGGGTTCCCCCTTGCGCTGGGAGTCCGACCGGCGAGTCGGGTGGCAAGGGGTCCTGGAGGCCGATGTTTGGCTTCGCGAACTCAACGGAAGTGATGTCATGCACACCAAAGTCCGAGTCGCAGCGATCGTCGTTCTCCTTTTTGCACTAGGCCTGTTCGCCATCACTGAATGGTTGCCCGCCCTCCTCTTTCTCCCCGCAGCAGGAGGTGCACTCTTGTTGAACGAGTCCGGGATGCTCACACCTGGGCGGTCCCGCAACGACAGAGACCGCTCACGCTCCTAATTTTCGCGGGTCCATAGGCGTCGGCACGTGCAATTGGGGTCACCTGGCGGGCTCGGCGGAGCCCTCGGCTGCGGGTGCTGCCAGCCTGCTTTGGAGGCGGGAGAGCCCGGCGCCCAGCAGGACCAGGAGCACGGCGGGTACGGCGTGGATGACCATGAGCAGCGGTGTCGGTTCCAGCATTTGGGCCAGCTGCTCCAGCGGCATCTGCAGTGCGTACTGCCAGAGGCCGAGCAGGTAGCCGTAGACCTGGCTCACGACGGCGACCAGGGCGGCGACCACCGCCCACAGGGCCACGGCGTACCGGGTGGACGCCCAGCGGTATCCGTCGACGGCCGCCCAGATCCCGGCCGGCACGAAGCTCAGCAGCCCGGCAACGAGTCCGGGTGCGTTGGGGGTGGTGGCGAACCAGTCGTTGCGCAGGAACACCTCGAAGCTGCCCTGCAGCACGACCACGATTGGCACCACGCGGATCAGCACCTGCACCACCGTGTGGCGGGGCCGGGTACGGTTTCTGGCGGTGGGATTCGGTGCAGGCTCCATCCACCCACGGTAGGCGCCCACTCCGGGTGCACGGCGGAAGCACTGGTGAGGGGCAGTGGCCGCGCGCTACCGTCACCGCGGAGGGGCGGGGCGGTGTTCCCCATGGAGGGGACAGGTGCCGCCGGGTACACCGGGCCAGTCCCGCCCATGGAACTGCCGCACCGGCAGGTGCCAGGGAGGGTTCCGCAACGGTCCCTCAACACACGCCACCCTATGCCTGCCTGAGACAACATGCCTGGCAAACTCAAGGAATGTTTGAAGATCAGTTCGAATTGCCCATCCTGTTGTTTCTGCTCATCTACAGTGCGGTGACTTCGTTGCTCTTCCTGCGGGCGAGCAGACGCAATAAATGAAGCTTTAGGAACTGTCGTCGTGTTGACCGGTCGCGGTAGCGGGCGGCTTTACATATGACGGGCTACCGGCCACTTTCATCGAAAATGACGGTGCAGTCGAACTTGCTCCTGCGGAACGCGAGTATTCTCAGCGCCCGGCACCAGGACCCAGGAAGAGAATGAGGTGCTGGCAGTAGCATCGTTGAGAGTCGAGAACGAAGCTCAGGAGGTCTTGTGATGGACCGCTGTCGCCCGGAGTGCTGGTTGACGGACATGGACGGTGTGCTCGTCCGTGAGGGCGAAGCCCTGCCGGGTGCTGCGGACTTCCTGCAGCGCCTCGTCGACCAGGAACGCCGGTTCCTGGTGCTCACCAACAACTCGATCTACACTCCCCGAGATCTCGCGGCTCGGCTGGCCAAGAGCGGGCTGACCGTGCCGGAGGAGTCGATCTGGACCTCGGCGCTGGCCACCGCCGGGTTCCTCGCTGACCAGGTTCCTGGTGGCTCGGCGTACGTGGTCGGTGAGGCGGGTCTGACCACCGCGCTGTACGAAGTGGGTTACACCCTCACCGATGTCACCCCCGACTACGTGGTCCTGGGGGAGACCCGGACGTACTCCTTCGAGGCCATCACCAAGGCGATCCGGCTGATCGAGTCCGGGTCACGCTTCATCGCGACCAACCCCGACGCCACCGGGCCCTCGGCGGAGGGGCCGCTGCCGGCGACCGGGGCGGTCGCGGCTCTGATCACCCGGGCCACCGGGGCCCGTCCGTACTTCGTCGGCAAGCCCAACCCGATGATGTTCCGCAGCGCGATGAACCGCATCGAGGCTCACTCCGAGACCACGGTGATGATCGGCGACCGGATGGACACCGACGTCGTCGCGGGCATCGAAGCCGGGCTGGAGACGATCCTGGTGCTCAGCGGGTCCACCCACGCCGCGGACATCACCAAATACCCGTACCGCCCCGGACGGGTGCTGGACTCGATCGCCGACGTCATCGACCTCATCTGAGCCTGGCGCCAGATTCCTCCAGCTGGGGCCCTTCCTGATCCAGCACACCACACGAGGGGATGACCACGATGAGCGGCACCTCACCCACCCGTGAAGAGATCCACGACGAGCTCGAACGTTCTCGGACGGACTTCCACGCCCTCGTGGCAACTGCGACTCCAGCGGATCTGCGCCGGTCCTCGTCCGGCACCCGATGGACCAACGGACAGCTGCTGTTCCACATGTTCTTCGGCTACTTGATCGTCCGGCGCCTGCTGCCGCTGGCGCGCCTGATGGGTCGCCTCCCCGAACCGGTCAGCCGTACCTTCGCCCGGACACTGGAGGTCGGCACCCGGCCCTTCCACATCATCAATTACCAGAGCGACCGCGGGGCCGCTCGGATGTTCCACGGCCCGCGGCTCCTCCGGTGGTTCGACCGCACCCTCGACGTCCTGCAGGCCCGGCTGGAGACCGAGCCCGCGGCCGGACTGGCCCGCGGGATGCACATGCCCGTGTCCTGGGACCCGTACTTCCGGGACTGGATGAGCCTGGCCGAGATCTATCACTACGGCACCCAGCACTACGACCACCACCGACAGCAGCTGACCATCGGCCGGTCATCACGAGGAGACCCCTGATGAACTCGGTATTGCGGTCGAGACGGCCCAGTCGGCGACCTGGGTTCTGGGTGGGATCGCCTCTTCAGGACCGATCAAGCTGGTGCTGATGAGGCCATGAGCATGGGGTGAACGCGAAGTCCATCCCCCTCCGCTTCACATATGACCGGCTATGAGCGGATTGCGTTGCGGTGAGGGTTCCTGTTGCGGCAGTCCCGGTTCTCGGTTCAGGCAGGGCTGAGCTACTTTTTGCGCTGAAGCCCGACCAGCACGATGAGGAGAGCCCAGAGGAACCCCCGGCGAGCATGGCGAGCCCGATCGCGAACAGCGCTCCGGCGCCGATGTTCGCCCCGCCTTCGCAGCACGAGGCGATGTTCCAGATCCAGGCGCCGGCCCGATGACGGCGCCCAGGGTGATCACGAGCAACGGGAGGCGTAGGAATCGCCGGGCTTGCGCAGAAAGCTTCATCGGCTGTCCTTTGTCGAAGCGGACTGCAGTGTTGCACCGAGGGACCTATGTGCCGAGGGAGCCATTGTGTTCAGGCGTGGCTTTCTGGGCGAGCCACTGACGGCGTCTGATGATGGCGATCACGGTCACGATGAGCGGCAACAGGGGAACGAACAGTGCCTCAGAGGTCAGCACCAGCACGGCTACCAGCGCCCAGAAGAAGACGGTTGCCACAGCCCAGCCCACCACGGCCCCGGTGGTGACCGGCTGACGGGGTTCCTCTCCGCTGGCACGGCGTTGCCGCAGTTCTTCCAACGCGGCGCGACCCAGCGGCGCCAGATGCAGGGTTGCCAGGACGAGGACGATTAACGAGGCTACGAAGTAGTGGACTCCCAGCAGCTGGAGCAAGATGCCGATGAAGCCGCCCAGTACCCACCACAGCAGCACCCACAGGTAGAAGCATCGCCGCTTCGGGGGCATGGCGTCCCAGCCTGAGGCCGGACCGGAGAACGGACTGCCGCGGTGATCACCTGTGCTCACGGGGCACATCCTTTCGTCGTATGCGCCACGGCGGGACGGGTCTGCGCCTCGGTCTCCATCAACCTGGATCCTTCCACGACGGACGGCCTCGAGTCCGTCCGCTCTTCCGGCTCGACGGCGCCGCAACGGCCACGCGATGCCGCCCGCGGGTGCAGGTCTTGGCGTGAGGCCGCCAAAGAGACCACATGTGCGACGTTCGCTTCTGTCACAGTGCGTGCTTGCCTGAGGACAGGAATCGGAACCGCCGGGGAAGAGGAGCTATGGCCGCGGACAAGACGAACTGGAACCTGACCGGGGGACAGCTGCTGCAGCTGCTTGCATGTTCGATGGTCTACCCCGCGTTCCAGGCTTTTCGCGCCGGGCTCACGCTCTACGGTGTGCTGCTCCTTGCTGTTGTGATCCCGTCGTTCGTGGTGGGCCGCCGCCTCTACAAGCGCGGACAGGCTCAGGAGCCCGGGAACATCATCAGGACCTACGACCACAGAGAGAAGCGGCCCCCGGCCACCGGCTCTACTCCGCCGGGGAACAGCGACTGACTTCCCGGATCGTCTGCGGCCGGACCCATGGGGTAGATGGGGCGCCGAGTGGCTTCGGACCTGGAGCGGTGCAACAGGGGTCCCCGCACGAGTACTCCGCGGCGATCGCCGGCGCCCGGGACATGCCTGCTGCTCGACCTTGAAGTGGGGACTGATGTCATGGTCTTGGGGGTGCCTCACAGCGTGTCGGTGCAAGAGCGTCTGGCCACGAGTTGTTCGGTCCGGTAGACGTGCAGTACACGAGTCCCGTTTGCATCCGAACATCCTGCAGGACTCCTTCAGCAGACGGGCGGTAGCGCACATGGCCGCCATCTCGCAGCGCACGGGCATCCGGTTGCGGGTCCTGTTGGGCTGCTTCGTCCTCGGGCTGGGCGGCGTCGCGGTGGCTTTCACCTGGCCGGCCTTCCGTGCCCTGGCACCTGCCGATCAGGGCTGGGGATGGATCTTCCCGGCCCTGGGGGCGGTGACTGCGCTCATGGGTGTCTGGCTGGTGGTGGGCCGGTGGCGCGGAAAGCCTCTCGTGTTCTCGGACCACCCGTGGCGCTTGGGGCTCTGGGCAGTCATGGCGGTGCTCTACTTCGCGTCCTTCGTGGTGTTCGCCCGACCCGTGGCCGGTGAGGGCGAGGACGTGGGTCCGCTGGTCCTGCCCGGGTGTGCCGCGTGGTTGGTGGGTCTTGCTGTGTGCATGCTGTTCGTGCCGGCAGGATCCGAGGCGCCGCGGCGGAAGGGGCCGTTGCGCTTCACCCATGCGGGACGGAAGAAGGCACACCGGATACTTCTCCTCCTGGGTGGGGCCAGCGTGTTTCTCGTGCTGATGGGATTGGCTCTCGAGCATTGGGTTCATCCCTGGTTCGCTGAGACCTTTGTCGGCTCGGGCCTTTTCGGGATGGCATTCACAGCGGTGTTGGCCATCCGGGTCTTGAGGGCTGTGTCTGTGGAGGAGAGGGCGTCGACCTCGGTGCCCGGTGATGCAGCGAAGGAGAAAGAGTGATCCGCAACCCGATGGGCCCGTTGGACTCCTGTCGAAAGCCGGGACTCAGTACTGCAGCAGGGGCTGTTGACGTGCCCCGATGGCTGGCGGTGGCTTTCTCTCCGCCACCACAACAACCGTTCACGTATGCACATATGATGGATGTTTGTACCGGGCGGTAAGACGAAAGACTGCCCAGACCTGGGGGTGGTGGGTGCAACAGCGACGGTGGGCGCAACTCACGCTCTTGGGTGGGTTGTTCATGATCGCCGTAGGAGCAGTGCCCCTGTGGTGGAGCATCGGGCACCTGACCTCGTCGGCGACCTCGGAGTTCTTCGCCCCCTGGCTGGGCGTGCTGACCGGGGCGATGGCGGTCGTTCTGGGGGTCCTGCTCATCGGTGGTGTTCTTCGCCGGGCTCCCCGGCAGCTGAGCCGTCGACGGTCCACCTGGATCATGCTGGTGTGGTGGCCGATCGCCGGGGTGCTGATGCTGCTCAGCAGCTGGGATGAGCCCACCATGGCCGGTGTCGCGCTGTTCCCCTTCCTGGTGGCGTTCCCCGTGGCGGCGCTGTTCGAGCAACCGCGGCAACAGCAGCGGTACGCCCAGCTCATCGCTACCCGTCCGCACCGGGCGCAGGCCATGATCGGTATCGGTGTGGCTGGCTCCGTGCTCTTCGGCGCTTTCGGTGTGCTCTCCGCGGTCGGGCGGGACTGGCAGTCGCTGGGGGCTTTCCTGGCGTTCTTCCTGATGAGCTTCAGCTACATGATGGGGGCGCGAGCCGACCGGCAGCAGTTCGCCTCACCCGGGTCACACCGCGAGGAGATCGGCCCTTGAAGTCTGCCGCGAAGGTGGTTGCTGAACGGCACCGTTGATGGGCAGGGACCGCTTGACATATGGCTGCCCGTCGGCGATCCAAGCCACGGGATCTCTCACATCTGTTCAACTCCTGTCCGCGCTGTCGACCGAATGTGAGAACTGAACCCGTCGCGGAAGGCGGATTCATCGGTGGGTGCGGCGCTCGTGGACCCCGCGGGCGACCGCCAGCAGCTCCCGCGCCGAGTCCTCCCACGAGTGGCCCCGGGCGCGGTCGAGGCCGGCCAGCACCCGGGTGCGGGCCCGGGCCGGGTCCTCGAGGGCGCGCACCGCGGCGGCGAACCCGGCGTCGTCGTCGGGCGCCGCGAAGGCCGCGGCGTCCCCAGCGACCTCCCGGAAGATCGGCAGGTCGCTGCACACCACGGGCGTGCCCGCCGCGAGCGCCTCCACGAGCGGCAGACCGTAGCCCTCGGCCCGCGAGGCGTGCACCAGGGCGGCGGCCTCGGCGAGCAGGGCCGTGTACTCGGCCTCGTCCACCCCGTCGTGGAAGACGACCCGCGCCCCGGCCGGGACGAGGGCCTCCAGCTGGGCCCGGCGGGCGGGGGAGATCCGGGAGAGCAGGTGCAGCTCGTGGTCCGGGAGCCGCCCGGCCGCGCGCAGCAGGGTCTCCACGTTCTTGTAGGGCAGGAAGGAGCCCATGTAGAGCAGCTTCCGCCCGCGCCGGGGCAGCCGCTCCAGCGCCGTCCCGGCGGAGAGCACGGAGCCGGGCTGGGGGGCGTTGGGCACCACGTGCACGGGGCGGCGGGTGAGCCGGTGGGCGGCGATGAGCTCGCGGGTGGTGTGCGAGACGGTCACCACGGCGTCGGCGCGGTCCAGCAGGACCCGCTGGGGCCACCAGGCCCGGTGGTAGAGCCGCCAGCCCGCGCGCACGGCGGCGGGCAGGTCCGCGGGCGGCTGGGGGTGGTCGTAGTAGATGAGGTCGTGCAGGGTGAGGATCAGCCCGTGCCGGCGGCCCGCGGAGCCCATGGTCTGCATCGGGGAGAACACGACGTCGGGCGCGTACCGGTTAAGCACCAGCGCCGTGGCGGCCTCGGCGGCCGAGACGGGGGAGGGACCGGTGACGTGGGGGAGGTCCGGCAGCATGGTGAGCTGACGGGGGTCGCTGACGAGCAGGGCCACGTCCAGCCCGGGGGTCCCGCCGGCGAGACCGGCCACGGACTCGGCCAGGCTCGCCCCGTAGCGGCTGATCCCGTCGTGGCGGCCGAGACGGGTGTAGCGGGCGTCCAGGAGCAGTCTCACCGGCCGCGTCCTCGGCGCCGACGCCGCCCCCGGGGCCCTCGGGCCCCTCGGCGCACGATGCGCTGCAGCCCGGTGAACGGTGCGGTGTCGGGCGCCGCGACGTCGGCGGGGGGCGCCTGGGCGTGCAGCGCGGACGGCTCGCCCTCCGGCGCGGGAGCCGGCTCGGGAGCGGGGGAGGAGAGGAAGTCGTGGACCAGCTCGGCCGTGCGCCCGGGAGCCTCGTAGTGGATGAGGTGGCCCACCCCGTCCAGGACCTCGAGACGGTGCCGGGGGATCCAGGACGCCATCGTCCGCTGCGCGGCGACCGAGCCCAGCTGGTCCTGCGCGCCCACGACCAGCAGGGTCGGCATGGACAGCTGCATGGCGACCTCCGCGACCGTGTGCGAGACGGAGGCCTCGTAGGCCTCCAGCAGCACGTCCCGGTCCGCGAAGGCCGAGAAGTACGCCCGGTGCTGGTGGCGCACGTAGCCGCGGACCCGGGGGTCCTGCGACGTGGTCATGACCCCGCTCATCGCGTCCGTGACGAGCCAGCTGGAGAGCAGCCGGTGGCCCAGCCGCCGCGGCAGGACCCGGCCCACCCGGTAGTAGGTCGTCGTCAGACGGCTCAGCAGCGCCGGTCCGCCCTCCAGGGCGGGCTCGCAGATCGGGTTGACGAGCACCAGCCGCTCGACCATCGCCGGGTGGGCGGCGGCGAAGTGCGCGGCGACCACGGAGCCGAAGGAGTGGCCCAGGACGGCGACGCCGTGCCGGGCGCCGTCGTGCACCGCGCCGTCGGTGAGGGCCTCGACGAAGCCGCGCAGGAAGTCCGCGTACCCGGCGATGTCGTGGGGGCGGTCGGGGAAGGGCTCGGAGCGGCCGAAGCCGGGCAGGTCGGGGACGACGACGTGGTAGCGCTCGCGCAGCCGGTCGGCGATCAGCTGCAGGCCGTGGTGGTCGCCGCGGAAGCCGTGGACCAGCACGAGCAGCGGCTTGGGGGTCCGGTCGACGTCGTAGAACCAGTAGCGCACCTTGTGCCCGTCCAGGACCATGCTGCGCCGCTCGGCCCAGGGGTTCTGCACGGCGCTGCCCGGCACCTCGGCCTGCCGCCCCGCTGCGGGGCGCTCGCCGCCGTCCGGTGCTCCGTGCCGCGCGCCGGCCGCTGCCGTCATGGTTCCTCCCTGCGGGCCCGCCGGACGCCCGGTGCGTCCCGGCCCGCTGTCGATGCTATCGGCTGCGGACCGGGACGCCGGGCGGCCCTGGGCTAGGATGGGACGGATTCCACCACCGTCGGCGCACCGCCGGGCATCCGTGATGCCCGGGTGCCGCCCACGCGACCGCGCGCCGCCCGTTCCGAAGGCCGGCGGCGGTCCACGACCGCGAAGGCGAGGACCGTGACCGAACAGCAGCACACGACCGAGAGCACCGGGTACGACTTCCGCGCCATGGAGGCGGCGTGGCCGTCGTTCTGGGCGGAGCAGCAGGTCTACGCGCCCGTCGACGACGGCTCGCGGGAGCGCCGCTACGTCCTGGACATGTTCCCGTACCCCTCGGGCGACCTGCACATGGGGCACGCGGAGGCCTTCGCGATGGGCGACGTGGTCGCCCGGTACTGGCGCCAGCGCGGCTACGACGTGCTGCACCCGATCGGCTGGGACTCCTTCGGGCTGCCCGCGGAGAACGCGGCGATCAAGCGTGACGCCCACCCGGCGGAGTGGACCTACGCCAACATCGAGACGCAGAAGGCCTCCTTCCAGCGCTACGCGATCAGCGCGGACTGGTCCCGGGAGATCCACACCTCCGACCCGGAGTACTACCGGTGGACGCAGTGGCTGTTCCTGCAGTTCCACGCCAAGGGCCTGGCGTACCGGAAGAACTCGCCGGTCAACTGGTGCCCCAAGGACCAGACGGTGCTCGCCAACGAGCAGGTCGTCAACGGGGCGTGCGAGCGCTGCCACACCCCGGTGACCAAGAAGGCCCTGAACCAGTGGTACTTCAGGATCACCGACTACGCCGACCGGCTGCTCGAGGACATGGCCGCGCTCGAGGGCCACTGGCCCGAGCGCGTGCTGGCCATGCAGCGCAACTGGATCGGGCGCTCCGAGGGCGCCCACGTGCGCTTCGCCATCGAGGGCGCCGGCGAGGGCGGGACGGACCGGGAGGTCACCGTGTTCACGACCCGCCCCGACACCCTCTACGGCGCCACGTTCTTCGTGGTCGCCGCGGACGCGGAGCTGGCCGGGGAGATCGTCGCCCCCGAGCACGCCGCGGAGCTGGCCGCCTACCGCGAGCAGGTCAAGGCGCTGTCCGACATCGAGCGCCAGGCCACCGACCGGCAGAAGACCGGGGTGTTCCTGGGCCGCCACGCCGTCAACCCGCTCAACGGCGAGAAGCTGCCCGTGTGGGCCGCGGACTACGTGCTGGCCGACTACGGCACCGGCGCGATCATGGCCGTGCCCGCCCACGACCAGCGCGACCTCGACTTCGCGCGCACCTTCGACCTGCCCGTGCGCGCGGTCCTGGACACCGGGGAGGAGGACCCCGCCGAGACCGGGACCGCCACCACGGGCGAGGGCACCCTGATCAACTCGGGCGAGCTGTCCGGGCTGGCGAAGGACGAGGCCGTCGAGCGCGCCATCGGCCTGGTCGAGGCCGCCGGGACGGGCAACCGCCAGGTCAACTTCCGGCTGCGCGACTGGCTGCTGTCCCGCCAGCGGTTCTGGGGGGCGCCCATCCCGATCGTGCACTGCCCCGCGTGCGGCGAGGTGCCCGTGCCCGAGGAGCAGCTGCCCGTGCGGCTGCCCGACGACCTGCGCGGCGAGCAGCTCGCGCCCAAGGGCCGGTCCCCGCTCGCGGCGGTCGAGGACTGGGTCAACGTCGAGTGCCCCGCCTGCGGCGGCCCCGCCCAGCGCGACACCGACACCATGGACACCTTCGTGGACTCCTCCTGGTACTACCTGCGCTTCGTCTCCCCGAACGACGAGAACGCCGCGTTCGACCTGGAGGAGACCCGCAAGTGGATGCCCGTGGACCAGTACGTGGGCGGCGTGGAGCACGCGATCCTGCACCTGCTCTACTCGCGGTTCTTCACCAAGGTGCTCTTCGACCTGGGGCTCGTGGACTTCACCGAGCCGTTCAAGGCGCTGCTGAACCAGGGCCAGGTGCTCAACGGGGGCCGGGCGATGTCCAAGTCCCTCGGCAACGGCGTGGACCTGGGCGAGCAGCTGGACCGGTTCGGCGTGGACGCCGTGCGCCTGACCATGGTCTTCGCCTCCCCGCCCGAGGACGACGTGGACTGGGCCGACGTCTCCCCGCAGGGCTCCCAGAAGTTCCTGGCCCGCGCCTGGCGCCTGGCCCAGGACGTGGACTCCGCACCGGGGGCGGACCCGGCCGCCGGTGACCCGTCCGTGCGGCGGGCGACCCACCGGGCCGTCGACGACGCCGCCCAGCTGCTCGACGCCGCGAAGTTCAACGTGGTGATCGCCAAGACCATGGAGCTGGTCAACGTGGTCCGCAAGGCCATCGACTCCGGCTGCGGGCCCGCAGACCCGGCCGTGCGCGAGGCGGCGGAGGCCGTGGCGGTCCTGCTGTCGCTGGTCGCCCCGTACACGGCCGAGGACATGTGGCACGCGCTGGGCCACGAGGGCTCCGTCGTCGTCGCGGGCTGGCCCGAGGTCGACCCGGAGCTGCTCGTGGACGACACCGTCACCGCCGTGGTGCAGATCAAGGGCAAGGTCCGGGACCGGCTCGAGGTGCCCGCCGACATCGGCGAGGACGCCCTGCGCGAGCTGGCCCTGGGCTCGGAGACGATCCGCCGCCAGCTCGGCGACGCCGAGATCCGCAAGGTGATCGTGCGCGCGCCCAAGCTCGTCAACATCGTGGCCTGAGCCCGGGCTCCCGCGCCAGGGAGCACGACCACGGACAGCCCTCGCCCTCCCGGGCGCGGGGGCCGGCGGCCGTCGCAGCACCTCGGACACCGCGGAGCTGCGACGGCCGTGCCGCGTTCGGGGGCGTCCCGTCGGCGGGCCGTGCCGGTGTCCGGGCTGCACAGCCGCCCCCGGGTCCGCGCGCGTCCCCAACGGGGCCCCGGCCGGGACGCCTGCCCGCCCGGCCGGGGTGAGCTGGGGGCATGACCGGTACCGTGCCGCCCGCCCGACGGCGGGCGACCCCCGCCCCACCCCCATCCGCCACGGAGCCCGGCACCGGGAGCACGGCGGCGCCCGGCGCCCCGCCGGCCGAACGGCTGGCGGCGCTGCTGGCCGAGACCGGCCCCACGGCGCCTGCCCGGCCGCCGTCCCCTGAGGCCACGTCCCCCGAGGCCGCAGTGTCCGGGACGGTCCCCGCCCACCGCCGTCAGACCGCCGCCCGGACCCGGGTGCCGGCATCGCTGCTGCTGATCGCCCTGGCCGCGCTCACCGGGCTCGCCTGGACGGTGCTGGGGCCAGGGCGGGACGGCGCCGGGACCCCGGACGCCGCCGGGCGTCCCGTCCTCGCCGAGGCGGAGCTGGGCACCGGCACCGGCCAGGAGGAGGAGCACGGCGACGCGGCCGGCGCGGACACAAGTGCGGACACGGCTGCGGACACCGGGCCCGGACCCGGGACGGTCCCACCGGCGCCCACCTCCGCTCCGGCGCCCTCCCAGGAACAGACGCTGTACGTGCACGTGACCGGGGAGGTGGCCCGCCCCGGCGTCGTGTCCGTCGAGGCCGGCGCTCGGGTCGTCGACGCGGTCGAGGCCGCCGGAGGGCTCACGGACGCCGCCGTGACGCACACCGTGAACCTGGCCGCCCCGGTGACGGACGGCCAGCAGGTCCTCGTCCCCGGCGCGGACGCGGCGCCGGTCCCGGCAGTCCCCGCCGCCCCCGGGGCCGCAGCCGCGTCCGGCACCCCGGGGGCGCCGCCCGGGCCGTCGGAACCGAGCGCCGCGGCCCCGGGCGGGACGATGAACCTCAACACGGCCACCGCGGCGGAGCTGGAGACCCTCCCACGGGTCGGCCCGGTGCTGGCCGGACGGATCGTGGAGTTCCGGCAGCAGCACGGCGGGTTCGCCGCCGTCACCGACCTCGACGCCGTGCCGGGGATCGGCCCCGCCCTGATGGAGGCTCTCGCGCCGCTGGTGAGCGTGTGAAGCACCCCGCCGCCTGGTGGGCCGGCGCCCTGGAGCACCAGGAGCACCGTGACGCCCGGGCCCCGGGGCGCACGTGGGACCTGCGGCTCGTCCCCGCCGCCCTGGGCGCGTGGCTCACGGGGCTGCTCGCCGGCCGGCTGTCCCCGGAACGGGCTGCGGCCGGCGGCGCGCTCTACCTGATGGCGCTGGTGCTCGGCCCCGCCCTGGTCCTCGCCGCGGCCCGCGGCCTCCGGCGCGAGGAGCCCCCACTCGGGCGGCACGGCGCCCCCGGGGCGTGGCGGGCCGTGCCGTGGTCGGCCGTGGCCCTGAGCACGCTGGCCGTCGCGGCCGTGCTGCTGAGCAGCACCGCCGCCCGGCACGACACCACCCACGGCCCGCTCGGGGAGGCCCTCGCCCGGGGTGGGACGCTGGCCGTCACCGCGGAGGTGGCCGAGCCGCCGCGCCGGTGGGCGGCCCCCGCCCCCGGCGCCGCCCACGAGGACGAGGACCGCGCCGGCGTGGTCCTCCAGCTGCGCCTCGACCACGTCACCCACCGGGGCCGCGGCGGATCCGTCGACGTCACGGCCACGGTCTTCGCGGACGGGCCCGCGTGGGCCGCGCTGGTCCCGGGACAGCGGATCACTGCGCTGCTCACCGCCGGCCCGCCGGAACCCGGACCCCCGGTGCTGCGCGCCGCCGCGCCACCCGCGCACCTGCCGGCGGAGGAGCCCGGCCGCCGGGAGCAGGTCCGGGAGCGCTTCGTGCTCGCCACGGCCGGCCTCGGCCCCGACGCCGCGGGACTGCTGCCCGGGATGACCTTCGGCGAGCGCTCCGGGATCGGCCCCGAGCTCGACCAGGCCATGCGGGACACCGGACTGACCCACCTGACGGCCGTCTCCGGCGCCAACTGCGCCCTCGTCACGGCCCTGGCCGGGCACGCGGCCCTGTCCCTCGGCGCCGGGCGGCGCAGCTGCCTGACCGTCGGACTCGGTGCGCTGGCGGCGTTCGTGCTCCTCGTGGGCCCCGACCCCTCCGTGCTGCGCGCCGCCGTGATGGGCGGACTCGCCGCCCTGAGCCTCCTCACGGGGCGCACGGCCGTGTCCCTGGCCACCCTCTCGGGCGCCGTGATCGTCCTCGTCGTCGTCCGTCCGGCGCTCGCCGCCGAGTACGGCTTCGTCCTGTCGGTGCTGGCGACCGCGGGGATCGTGGTCAGCGGACGGCCCCTGACCCGGTGGCTGGGCACCCGGGTCCCGGACGTGCTCGCCGTGGCGGTCGCGATCCCGGCGGCGGCCCAGCTGTGGTGCGCCCCGGTGCTGGTGCTCCTCCAGCCGGCCGTGCCCGTGTACTCCCTGCCGGCCAACGTGCTCGCCGCCCCGCTGGTGCCGGCGGTGACCGTGTGCGGCCTCGCGGGCCTGCTGCTGCTGAGCCTGCCCGACGGGACCGGAGCCGCGGCGGCCGTGCTGCCCCTGGGGGCGGGGGCGATGGCGGCGCGGCTCGTGGCCGGGACCGCCCGGTCGCTGGCCGGGGCCCCCGGGGCGCTGGCCCCGTGGCCCGAGGGCCCGCCGGGCGTGCTCCTGATGGTCCTGGCGAGCGCGGCGGCCCTGCTCACCGTGCACGCCCTGGACGTGCGCCGCCGACGCCCCGCACCGACCGCCGGGACCCTGCGCGCGGACCCCGCCCCGGCCCCGGTCCCGGAGGAGCACTGGCGGGCACAGGCCCGCCGGCGCCGCAGACGACGCACGGCCGCCTCCGCGGCCGTGCTGCTCCTGGTCGTGCTGCTCGCCGTCCGCGCCGCCGTGGATGCCCGCCGCCCCCCGCCGGCGTGGGAGGCCGTAGTGTGCGACGTCGGCCAGGGCGACGCCGTGCTCCTGCGCACCGGGCCCGGACGGGCCGTCCTCGTGGACACCGGCCCCGAGCCGAGGGCCCTGGAACGGTGCCTGCGCCGCAGCGGGGTCGAGCACCTGGACCTCGTGGTCCTCAGCCACGCCCACGCCGACCACACCGGCGGCCTGCCCGCCCTCGCCCGGCACGGGCGGATCGACGAGGTCTGGTACGCCACCGCGGCCGCCGGGCCGCCGGAGGAGCTGACCCGGAGCCTGCCCGGGACGCCTGCCCGCCGCCCGCCTCCGGGGGAGACCCGGACGCTGGGCGGGCTGCGCCTGACCGTCCTCGCCCCCGAGCCGACCGCACCGGGGCGCTGGAGCGACCCGTCCTCCTCCGACGAGAACAACGCCTCCCTCGTGCTGCGCGCCGAGCTCACCGGCCCGGACAGCGGGACCACCTCCTGGCTGCTCGCGGGGGATCTCGAGGAGGAGGGCGCCCGCGCCCTCGTGCGCACCGCCGGCCCGCTCCTGGACGTCGACGTCCTCAAGGTCTCCCACCACGGCGCCCGCAACGGGGGCACCGCCATCATCGACGCCGCCAGCCCCGGGCTGGCCGTCGTCTCGGCCGGCCGGGACAACGACTACGGCCACCCCCACCCCCGAATCGTCTCCCACCTGCGCGGCCGGGGCGTCCCGCTCGTGCGCACCGACGAGCACGGCGGCGCCTACCTCCTGCGCGAGGGCGGGCACCTGCGAGCGGTCCCCGCCGACCCCTAGCCCCGCACGCGCACCGGACCCGCGCGTCCCAGCTCATGGGACCCCAGCCCGTGGGACCCCAGCCCGTGGGATCCCAGCCCGTGGGACCCCAGCCCCGCGCGAGCCCCGGTCCTGTGCGAGCTCTAGTCCCGCGGACCGGGTCCGCGACCGTCGCGCCGGCGCAGCTGCTCGGAGAGCTCCGCCACCTGGGCCCGCAGCGCCGACACCTCCGCGGAGAGGTCACGGCCCGCGCGGACGGCCACCGCCTCCACCAGCCAGGAGGCCAGCAGGGCCGTGACCAGGCCCAGCACCGCCACCCCGGCCAGCATCAGGACCACCGCGACACCGCGCCCCAGGACAGTGACCGGGTACAGGTCCCCGTAGCCCACCGTGCTCATGGTCGTCACCGTCCACCAGACGGCCTCCCCGAAGCTCGTGATGCTCGCCCCGGGGGCGCCCCGCTCCGCGTCCAGCACGGCCAGCGACCCGACCAGCCCGAGCAGGAGCGCCCCGCCGGCCAGGTGCACGGCCACCCGCCCCCGCAGATCCGCCGAGGCCCGGCGGTTGACGACGAGCACGAGGGCGACCAGCCGCAGCAGCTCCAGCTGCCGGAACACCGGGAAGATCAGCACCACCAGGTCCAGCAGATGGCGGGCGACGAACGCCCGCCGGTCCTCCGCCCCCAGCAGGCGCACCACGTAGTCCACGACGAACAGCGCCCACACCGTCCCCAGCACCACCCGGCACGCCAGCACCACCCGGGGGTCCAGCCCCGGGTCGAGGACGGGCCACGCCCACGCCAGCAGGAAGACGACGGCGGCCGCGGTCAGCACCCGGCCGGACACCCGTTCCCCGCGACCCCGCCTCATGCCACGATCATGACCCCACCGCCCGGCGCCACGCCACCACATGTCGCCCGGACGTGGGAAGCTGGAGACCACCCCACCCCAGCACGCGGCCCCTCCCGGCCGCCACCACAGGAGGACGCGGCCATGACCCCACCGAGGCGCCCCGCACCCACCGCCGGACCCACCTGGCGCGACGTCGAGCCCACCCCGCTCATCCTGCTCACCGGCCCCGAGGACTACCTCGCCGCCCGCGCCCGGGACCGCGTCCGCACCGCCCTCAAGGACCAGCGCGGACCCGTCGAGCTCTCCACCGTCGACGCCGCCGCCTACGCCCCCGGACAGCTCGCCGCGCTCGCCAGCCCCTCCCTGTTCGACGACGCCAAGCTCATCCACGTCACCAATCTCGCGGCCATGAACGACGACTGCCTCGCCGACGGCCTCGCCTACGTCCAGGCCCCCGACCCGGACGTCGTCGTGCTGTGGGAGCACAGCGGCGGCAATCGCGGCAAGAAGCTCCTCGACGCCCTCAAGGCCGCCGGCGCCGCCGTCGTCGAGTGCAAGCCGCTGAAGAACGACCGCGACAAGACCGACTTCATCGTCACCGAGTTCCGCACCCACCGGCGCCGCATCGATCCCGACGCCGCCCGTGCGCTCGCGGCCGCCGTGGGCAGCAGTACGGCGGAGCTGGCCGCCGCGTGCGCCCAGCTGCTCTCCGACGGGCCCGAGAGCATCAGCTTCGACGACGTCGAGAAGTACTACGGCGGGCGCGTGGAGGCCACCGCGTTCAAGGTCGCGGACGCCGCCCTGGCCGGGCGCGCCGAGAGCGCCCTCAAGCTGTGGCGCCAGGCCCTCGACACCGGGGTGGACCCCGTCCCGATGGTCGGGGCGCTGGCCGCCAAACTGCGCACGATCGCCCAGGTGCACGGGACCCGCGGCGGCGCGGGCCAGCTCGCCCAGCGCATCGGGGCGGCCCCGTGGCAGGTGGAGCGGGCGCAGGAGGAGTCCCGGCGCTTCTCGGAGGAGGACCTCGTGCAGGCGCTGCGGGCGCTGGCCGAGGCCGACGCGCAGGTCAAGGGCGAGGGCCGGGCCCCCGCCTACGCGGTGGAACGGGCCATCACCACGATCGCCCTGTCCGGCCGGCGCTGAGCCGGGACGCCGCGGGCACGACGGAGGCCCCGTCCCTGAGCGGGACGGGGCCTCCGTGCGGCCCGCCGGTGCGGCGGGCGCGGTTCGCGGGGAACCGGGATCAGATCTTGGCGACCAGCTTGGCCAGACCGGACTTCTTGTTGGCCGCGTTGTTCTTGTGCAGGACGCCCTTGCTGACGGCCTTGTCGAGCTTGCGGGAGACGACACGCAGGGCGTCCTGGGCGGTCTCCTTGTCGGAGGCGCCGACGGCCTCGTCGACGCGGCGGACCAGCGTCTTCAGCTCGGACTTGTAGGCGTTGTTGCGCAGACGCGCCTTCTCGTTGGTGAGGTTGCGCTTCTTCTGGGACTTGATGTTGGCCACGTATAACTCCTTGGCGATGGGTGCGGAATTCGGTCAGTGAGGGCAAACAGGACAGTCATGTGACTGAGTGGGAGTGGGGACGCCCGTGTGGCGACCGCCCTGCAGTGCCCGACGACCAGCGCGGACACACAGCAGAAAAGTCTAGCAGACCGCGCCCCGCCGCCGGGCGGACCCGACACGCGCCGCGCCGCGGGGCGGCGCGCTCAGCCGCGCAGACGGTGGAGGCGTCCGGCCACCCGGTCGAAGAGGTGCTCGGGCAGGACCGCGCCCTCGCGCCGGACGTCCGCGGGCAGCACCTGGACCACGCGGTCGAGCTTGACCTCGGAGGGCCGGCCGCGGGAGTCCCACGGTCCCGTCCCGACGTCCACGTAGGCGGGGTCCTGCTCCAGCCCGTTGTTGCGGTCCCGGGAGGTGAGCATCAGGCACAGCAGGTGGTCCCCGGCCCGGTCCACGACCAGCACCGGCCGGTCCTTGCCGCGGCGGTGGTCCTCCTCGAACGGCACCCAGGTCCACACGATCTCGCCGGGATCGGCCTCGCCGTCGGACAGCGGGCGGTAGACGGGCCGGACCGGTCCGGTCCAGTCCCCGGGGTAGGGCCTGGAGAGCCCCTCGGGGCGGCCGTCGCCGGCCCGGGACGGCACGGTGGGCCGGGCGGTGCGGGAGGCGACACGTCCGTGCGGGCGGCGGTGCTCCGGCCGACGCCGTCCGGAGCGCTGGTAGACGTCCACGGCGCGGGCGGCGAGCCGGGCCAGGCCGCCGAGGTTCAGCTTCATGCGCCCACTCTAGCCAGCGGCCGCCCGGCGTCGTCGGGGCCCCGCGGGGCGAAATGGCCCCCCTCGTCCAAACGTGGGAAACTGGACAGTTGAATCCCCGGCGCGGTCCACCCGCCGGTAGCCCCAGGACCTGCCGGAAGCGACGATCTCCCGGAGAAAGGACCGCCCGTGTCACCGCTGGCCGTCAATGCCCCGGTTCCCGCCTCGACCGACCCGTCGATCCTCCGCAACTTCTGCATCATCGCCCACATCGACCACGGGAAGTCCACGCTCGCGGACCGGATGCTGCAGGCCACCGGCGTGGTGACGCCCCGGGAGATGAAGGCCCAGTACCTGGACCGGATGGACATCGAGCGCGAGCGCGGGATCACCATCAAGTCCCAGGCGGTGCGCATGCCCTGGAACGTGGCGGGCACCGACTACGCCCTGAACATGATCGACACCCCGGGCCACGTCGACTTCACCTACGAGGTCTCCCGCTCCCTGGCCGCGTGCGAGGGGGCCCTGCTGCTGGTGGACGCCGCGCAGGGCATCGAGGCGCAGACCCTGGCCAACCTCTACCTGGCCATGGAGAACGACCTCACGATCATCCCGGTGCTGAACAAGATCGACCTGCCCGCGGCCCAGCCGGAGAAGTACGCCCAGGAGCTGGGCAACCTCATCGGCGTGGACCCCGACGACGTGCTGCGGGTCTCGGGCAAGACCGGTGAGGGCGTGGAGGCGCTCCTGGACCGGATCGTCCGGGAGGTCCCGCCCCCGGAGGGCCGGGCCGACGCGCCGTCGCGGGCCATGATCTTCGACTCCGTCTACGACACCTACCGCGGCGTGGTCACCTACATCCGCGTGGTCGACGGCAAGCTGACCCCGCGCGAGCGGATCCGGATGATGTCCACCGGCGCCCAGCACGAACTGCTGGAGATCGGCGTCATCTCGCCCGAGCCGAAGCCCACGCAGGGACTGGGCGTGGGCGAGGTCGGCTATCTCATCACCGGGGTCAAGGACGTCCGCCAGTCCCGGGTGGGCGACACCGTGACCAACCACCAGCGGCCGGCGGCCGAGAACCTGGGCGGCTACGAGGACCCCAAGCCCA
Source organism: uncultured Kocuria sp. (assembly GCF_947500125.1). GTDB lineage: Bacteria > Actinomycetota > Actinomycetes > Actinomycetales > Micrococcaceae > Kocuria. Next base: position 102,853 of record NZ_CANMRA010000010.1, read on the forward strand.
TGGTCTTCTCGGGGCTGTTCCCCATCGACGGCTCCGACTACCCGGTGCTGCGCGACGCCCTCGACAAGCTGCAGCTCAACGACGCCGCCCTGGTCTACGAGCCCGAGAACTCCGCGGCCCTGGGCTTCGGCTTCCGCTGCGGGTTCCTGGGCCTGCTCCACCTGGAGATCACCCGGGACCGGCTGGAGCGGGAGTTCGACCTCGACCTGATCTCCACGGCGCCCTCCGTGAGCTACAACGTCACCCTCGAGGACCACTCCGAGCGCGTGGTCACCAACCCGTCCGAGTTCCCCGAGGGGAAGATCGCCGAGATCCGCGAGCCCATGGTCGCCGCGACGGTGCTGGCGCCGTCCGAGTTCATCGGCGCGATCATGGAGCTGTGCCAGTCCAAGCGCGGTCAGCTCAAGGGCATGGACTACCTCTCCGAGGACCGGGTGGAGCTGCGCTACCGGCTGCCCCTGGCCGAGATCGTCTTCGACTTCTTCGACCAGCTGAAGTCGCGCACCAAGGGCTACGCGTCCCTGGACTGGAAGGCCGAGGGGGAGGAGGCCGCCGACCTCGTCAAGGTGGACATCCTCCTGCAGGGCGAGCCGGTGGACGCCTTCAGCGCGATCACCCACCGGGACAAGGCCTACGCCTACGGGGTGATGATGACCGGGAAGCTGCGCGAGCTCATCCCGCGCCAGCAGTTCGAGGTCCCCATCCAGGCGGCCATCGGCTCCCGGGTGATCGCCCGCGAGAACATCCGGGCGATCCGCAAGGACGTGCTCTCCAAGTGCTACGGCGGCGACATCTCGCGCAAGCGCAAGCTGCTCGAGAAGCAGAAGGAGGGCAAGAAGCGGATGAAGATGGTGGGCCGCGTGGAGGTCCCCCAGGAGGCGTTCGTCGCGGCGCTGTCCTCCGACGAGGCCGGGGCGAAGGACAAGAAGAAGTAGTGGCCCCCGCACAGCCGGAGGGCCTGCCCGGCCCCCTCGACGGCCTGCTGCCGGCCTCCGCCGCGGCGGGCTCCGCCGAGCGCACGCTCAGCCTCTACGTGCACGTGCCGTTCTGCGCGGTCCGGTGCGGGTACTGCGACTTCAACACCTACACGGCCGTGGAGCTGGGCCCCGGGGTGTCCCAGGACGCCTACGCCGGCGACGCCGCGGCGGAGGTCCGCTGGGCGCGCCGGGTGCTGGAGGACTCCGGCGCGGCCCCCCGCCCGCTGCACAGCGTGTTCTTCGGCGGCGGCACCCCCACCCTGCTGCCCGCCGAGGACCTCGCCGCGATCCTGGCCCAGGCCCGGGAGAGCTTCGGGCTCGCCGACGGCGCGGAGGTGACCACCGAGGCCAATCCGGACTCCGTGACGCCCGAGTCCCTCGCGGTGCTCGCGGCGGCCGGGGTGACCCGGGTGTCCTTCGGGATGCAGTCGGCCGTCCCGCACGTGCTCGCCGTCCTGGACCGCACGCACGACCCGGACAACGTGCCGCGCGCCGTCCGGTGGGCGCGCGAGGCGGGCCTGGGCGTCAGTGTGGACCTCATCTACGGCACCCCGGGGGAGTCCCTGGCCGACTGGGAGCGCTCCGTGCGCACGGCCGTGGGCTACGAGCCGGACCACGTCTCCGCGTACTCGCTGATCATCGAGGACGGCACGAGACTCGCGGCGCGGATGCGGCGCGGGGAGGTCCCGCCGATCGACGAGGACGACCAGGCCGACAAGTACGAGCTCGCGGACCGGGTCCTCGGGGAGGCCGGCTTCGAGTGGTACGAGGTGAGCAACTGGGCCCGGCCCGCCGGCGGCGCGGACGCCGGGGCCCACCGCAGCCGGCACAACCTCGCGTACTGGCGCAACCAGGACTGGTGGGGGATCGGCCCCGGCGCGCACTCGCACGTGGGCGGGACCCGTTGGTGGAACCTCAAGCACCCCGTGCCCTACACGAACCGGGTGCGCGCGGGGCAGTCGCCCGCGGCCGGGCGCGAGAACCTCGACGAGGGCACCCGGCACCTCGAGCGGGTGATGCTGGAGGCCCGGATCCGCGACGGGCTGCCCACGGCCGCCCTGGCCGAGGACGGGCGCGCCGCGGTGGCCGGGCTGATCGCCGACGGGCTGGTGGAGCCCGCGGCGGCGCTGCGCGGCTCGGTGGTGCTGACCCTGCGGGGCCGGCTCCTCGGCGACGCCGTGGTGCGGCGGCTGCTCGCCTGACCACGGGCCCCGGAGCGGGGACGGCGGAGGAGCAGCGCCCCGGCACGGGGAACGGTGTCAGCCGCGCTGGGCGCGCTCCCGGGACCGCTCGCGGAGCTTCTCGGCGAGCCGGTCGTAGAGCCGGGCGTTGAAGCGGTACTGGTGCGGCTCACCGCGGTTGACGCGGACCCCGCCGATCAGGGAGCCGACGGCGAGCAGCAGCCACGCGGCGGTGGCCGCGAGCGCGAAGAACCAGCCGATGAACGGCACCGGTGCGAGCAGGATCCCCGCCACCACCACCAGGGTCGGCAGCAGGGTGAAGTTCATGGCCTCCATGGACTCCTGCTCCGTGAAGGGCCCCCGGCCGCGGAAGACGCGGTGGACGAGGAACGACGGGACGAAGCCGATGACTCCGCCGAAGTGCGCCAGGGTCGCCCACTGGTGGTCCTCGGTGACGGTCAGCGGCTGGGCCACGGGGGAGAGGCCCTCGAACGGGGCCCCGGCGTTCTCGCGGCTCGATCGGGGGTCGGTCTGCACGGGCACGGAAGTCCTTCGGCGGTGGGACCGCGGCGGAGCCGCGGCCGGTGGGTGGGACACCACCATCCTACCGACCGGTCCGGACGGCGGCGGATCGCGCCCGCGCACGTGTGCCTTTGTGACGCCGGACCGGGTGCGCGGGGGCCGGCGGAGCCCGCCGGATCAGGCCCCGGGGGCCGTGAGGAAGTCGATGAGCTCCTCGACCCGGCCCAGCAGGGACGGCTCCAGATCGGCGTAGCTGTCCACGCGGGAGAGGATGTGCTGCCAGGCCCGCCCCAGGTCCCCGGGGGTGCGGTGCGGCCAGCCGAGGGCGGCGGCGGTGCCGGTCTTCCAGTCGGTGCCCCGCGGGACCACGGGCCAGGCGTCGACGCCGAGCGTGCGCGGCTTGACCGCCTGCCAGATGTCGACGTACGGGTGGCCCAGCACCAGGACGTTGCCCGCGGCGCCGGGCAGGCGCATGGTCTCGGCCGCGATCCGGGACTCCTTGGAGCCGGCCACGAGGTGGTCCACGAGGATCCCGAGCCGCCGCCCGGGCCCCGGGCCGAACTCCCGCACGGCGGCGGGCAGGTCGTCGATGCCGTGCAGCGGCTCCACGACGATGCCCTCCACAGCCAGGTCGTGGCCCCACACCTTGGCCACGAGCTCGGCGTCGTGGTAGCCCTCGACCCAGACGCGGGAGGCCTTCGCGGTGCTCGCGCGCAGCCCCTCGACGGCCACGGACCCCGACCGCGTGCGGGCCGGCCGCTTCGCCGCCGGGGCCCGGCGGGGCTCGACGACGACCACGGGCTCGCCCTCGAGCAGGAAGCCCGGCCCCAGGGGGAACGCCTTGACCCGCCCTCTCCGGTCCTCCAGGCCCATCACGCGCATGCCGCCGATGGTCTCCAGGGACACGACCGCGCCCACCCAGCCGGTCGTGACGTCCTCCAGGAGCATCCCGGGGGCGACCGGGACCTCCGCGGAGACCGGCCGGCGGCGGGCGAGGGCGTCGTCGTCGAGGCTGCGCGGCCCCCAGCCGTGGTCGCTCATGGTCGTCCTCCCGGGTCGCCGTGCCGCGCGTCCGGCGCGGATCAGCCGGAAGCGTACCAAACCGAGGGCGGCGGACCGGCCGTCGGACACGGGGGCTACACTGGACGGCGTTAGCACTGTGGCCGCCCGAGTGCCAGGGAGGCCGGGCGGCGAGAACTCACCCGGGAGGAGCGACGTGAACCATCCGAGACGACTGCAGATCCTGCAGGCCATCGTGGAGGACTACGTGCACTTCCGGGAGCCCGTGGGCTCCAAGGCCCTGGTGGACCGGTACCGGCTCGGCGTCTCCTCGGCCACCGTGCGCAACGACATGGCCGCGCTCGAGGAGGAGGGCCTGATCACGGCCCCCCACACGAGCTCGGGCCGGATCCCCACGGACAAGGGCTACCGCACGTTCGTCGACCAGATCGCGGCCGTCAAGCCGCTCTCAGGCCCGGAACGGCGGGCCATCCAGCGGCTGCTCGACGACGCCGCGGACATCGACGACGTCATGGAGCGCACCGTGCGGCTGCTCGCGCAGCTCACCCAGCAGGTCGCGGTCGTGCAGTACCCGCACGCGTCCGGGGTGACCGTGCGTCACGTCGAGGTCGTGGACCTCGGGGCCGGACGGGTGCTCGTGGTGCTCATCCCGACCAACGGCCGGGTGGCCCAGCGCGTGGCCGTGCTGCGGTCGCCCCTCGAGGAGTCCCAGCTGCTCGAGCTGCGCGCCCGGGTGCTGGCCGCCGTCGTCGGACGCTCCCTGACCGCGGTGCCGGACGCCCTCGCGGTGATGGTGGCGGGCACCGCCCCGCCGCTCCAGCCGGCCGCGGCGGCCGTGGGGGAGGCCGTCGGCGCCCTCGCGGCGGGCGGGGCCGAGCACCGCATGGTCATGGCCGGCACCGCCAACCTCGCCCGCGCCACGGGTGACTTCCACCTGAGCATCGGCCCGGTCCTCGAGGCCCTCGAGGAGCAGGTGGTGATGCTCCGGCTGCTCTCCGAGATGGAGCAGGACGCCCGCGGCGTCGCCGTGCGGATCGGCACGGAGAACGCCGAGGGCCCCCTGTCCGAGGCCGCGGTCGTGGCCACCGGCTACGGGCCGCAGTCGAAGGTGGGGGTCGTGGGCCCGATGCGCATGGACTACCCGTCCACGATGGCCGCCGTGCGCGCCGTCGCCCGCTACCTCTCCCGTATCCTCGGGGGCTGAGCCCCCACGGGCCCCGTCCCCCGGGGCCCTCCAGCGAAACCCACCACAGACCTCTCGACAGAACGGACCACGGTGAGCGATCACTACGAGACCCTGGGCGTGTCCCGGGACGCCAGCCAGGAAGAGATCAAGAAGGCCTACCGCAAAAAGGCCCGCCGGCTGCACCCCGACGTCAACCCCGGCCCCGAGGCCGCCGAGGACTTCAAGCGCCTCTCCCACGCCAACGACGTCCTCTCCGACCCCGAGAAGCGCCGCGTCTACGACGCCACCGGCAACGAGAACGGCACCGACACCGGGTTCGGCGGGGGCTTCCCCGGCTCGGGCTTCGGCTTCGCCGACATCTTCGACACGTTCTTCCAGGGCGCCGGCGGCGCCGGCTCCGGCCGGCGCGGTCCCGCGTCCCGCACCCGGCAGGGCCAGGACGCCCTGATCAACGTCCGGGTCTCCCTCCAGGACGCGGTCTTCGGGACCGAGAAGAAGATCACCGTGGACACTGCCGTGGTCTGCCCCACCTGCGAGGGCAGCTGCTGCCAGGCGGGGACCCAGCCCCAGACCTGCGACGTCTGCCACGGGTCCGGCCAGGTCCAGCGCCAGGTCCAGTCGATCCTCGGCACCGTGGTCACGGCGGCGCCGTGCGCCACCTGCCAGGGCTTCGGGACCGTCATCAAGCACCCCTGCCACGAGTGCTACGGCGAGGGCCGCGTGCGCGACCGCCGTCCGCTGACCGTCAAGATCCCCGCCGGCGTCTCGACCGGCAACCGGATCCGCCTCTCCGGCCAGGGCGAGGCCGGCACCGCCGGCGGGCCCAACGGCGACCTCTACGTCGAGCTCAAGGTCGACCCCGACCCCACGTTCGAGCGCCAGGGCGACGACCTGCACGCCCGCGTCCGGGTGCCCATGACCTCCGCGGCCCTCGGCACCACCGTGACCCTCGAGACCTTCGACGGCGAGCGCGAGGTGCCCGTGGCCCCCGGCACGCAGACCGGCCACACCGTGACCCTGCACGAGCTCGGGGCCACCCGGCTGCGCGGCGGCGGCCGGGGCGAGCTGTTCGTCCACCTCGAGGTCGAGACCCCCACAGCACTCGACGACGAGCAGCGCGAGCTGCTCGAGCAGCTGTCCCGGCTGCGCGGCGAGGACCAGTCCACCGGCACGACCCTGAACTCCCCGGCCGGCTCCGGCAGCTTCTTCTCCCGGCTCCGGGACAGGTTCTCCGACCTGTGAGCCTGCCGGTCTTCAAGGTCGAGCCGGGCCGGCTCGCCGGCCTCGGCCCCGGCGCGGCGCTCACCGTCACCGGCCCGGAGGCCCGGCACGCCGTCACCGTGCGCCGTCTCGCGCCCGGCGAGCGCCTCGAGCTCGTCGACGGCGCGGGGGCCCGGGCCACCGGGGAGCTGCGCGCGGCGGACCGCGACAGCATGGAGGTCGGCGTCGTCTCGGTGACCACCGAACCCGTCCGCACGCCCCGGCTCGTCCTCGCCCAGGCCCTCGCGAAGGGCGACCGGGACCTGCTGGCCGTGGAGACGGCCACCGAGCTGGGCGTCGACGCCGTGGTGCCCTGGCAGGCGGACCGCTCGATCGTGCGGTGGAAGAAGGAGCGCGCCGCCAAGAGCCACGAGAAGTGGGTCCACACCGCCGCGGCCGCCGCGAAGCAGTCCCGCCGGGCGGCCTGGCCCCAGGTGCTGCCCCTGTGCAGCACCCGGGAGCTGGCCCGCCTGCTGGGGGAGCCGGGGACCCGGGGCCTCGTCCTGCACGAGGAGGCGAGCGAGCCCCTCGCCGAGCTGACCGGCGTCCCCGGGGCGCCGTGGGAGGGCGCCGAGCGGATCGTCCTGGTGGTGGGCCCCGAAGGGGGCATCGCCCCCGCGGAGCTCGACGTCCTGGCCGGTGCAGGGGCCCTCGCGGTCCGGCTCGGCCCGGAGGTGCTGCGCAGCTCGACCGCCGGCCCGGCCGCGCTGGCGGTGCTCAGCGCGGGCCTCGGCCGCTGGTCGTCCGGACCGCGCTGAGCCGGGCCCGTCCGGGCCGGCGGCGCCGGGCGGTTCAGCCGGGCAGGACCTCCACGTCCTTGTCGTCGCGCACGGTCCCGCCCTCGGCGTCCCGGCCGACGACCGTCACCACGTAGTCGCCCGGCTCCAGCTCGAGCTCCGCCCGGAACCCGGTGGTCCCGTCGCTGCGCGGGACGACGGCCGCCGCACCGCTCGAGACGCGCTCCCCGTCCGGAGCGGCCACGGTCCACCGCCCGCCCCGGACCCCGTCCAGCGCCCGGCCCGAGACGGTGAGGGACCCCTCGGAGCGTGCGTCCTGCCGCGGTTCGTCGAGCCAGATCGGCGCCTCCACTCCCTCGTCGGGACGCAGCGGGGCATCGAGGCGCACGGACCCGAAGACCTCCTCGTCGGGACGCCCGTCCACGAGCACCACCACCTCGGCCTCGGAGCCCTCGGGCAGCAGGCCCGCCGTCCCGGCGGCGGCGGTCACCGTGTGCGCGAGCTGCTGGAGGGCCAGCCGGGCCTCGCGCTCGTCCAGTCCCGGGCGGAAGGCCTCGGACGGCAGGTCCACCGTGATGGTCCCCTCCGGGGACGTCGAGGCGCCCACCCGGTCCACCGGGGACCAGAGCGTCCGGTAGTCCGGGTCCTCCGGGCTCGCCGCCGTCATCAGCGCCGCCGCCGCCGCGATGGGGTCCACGGCCGCGGCCGCCTCCGAGGCGTCCCGGAACTCCCGGAACAGCCGCTCCTCGCCGGCCACACGGCCCACCCAGTAGACGGGCAGCTTCGTGGTGGCCACCGTCCCGTCGGCGGTGCTCGTCGCGGCGGGCGCGGCCGGCGCCGTGCCCGACGCGGGGACCGCGCCGTCGAGGGAGCTCCCCGGACCGGCGGCGCACGCGCCGAGGACGAGGACGCCCACGGCGGACAGCGCGAGCACGGGGAGCCGGCCGCGGGCGGGCGAGTGCCGGGAACGGGCAGTGGACATGGGGGGACGCGCACCTCGGCTTTCCGGGATCTGCTGGGGGCGGTGCCGGCACCGGGGGGAGGCCGCACCTGTCCCCCTGCCGGAGGACCGGACCATTCCAGCACAGCGGCCGGTGGCGCCCCCAGCCGAGGAGGCCCGGCGGCCGTGACCGATACCAAATCGGAATGTGGGCCTCCGCGCCCTTCGGCGCCGGAACCGCGCGGTACCCTGGACGGAGGACGAGCACCGTCCGCCGACCCTTCCACGGCAACCCACTTGAGAGCGAGAGCACGGCCCGCGCGGCCGGACCCATGACTGAGACGCTGCCCGGCACCACGCACCCACTGACGGCCCGCACCGTCATCACCTTCCCCGACCGCGAGACGATGGTCCGCTGCCTCGGATCCGGGGACGACACCCTGCGCCAGGTGGAGACGGCGTTCCCGGGCCTCGCGACCAGCCCGCGCGGTCTCGAGCTCGGCATCGAGGGCCCGAGCGGGCCCGTGCAGATCGCCGCCACCCTCTTCGACGAGCTCAAGGTCCTGGCCGGCCGCGAGACCTCGATCACCCCCCAGGTCATCGCCCAGCTGCTCGAGCTGATCGGCCGGGACCTCACCGCCCGGCCCAGCGGCGCCCTGACCCAGAACATCCTCTCGAGCCGCGGCCGCAAGATCCGCCCCAAGACGCTCCACCAGAAGGCCTACGTCGACGCCATCGACGAGCACACCGTGGTCTTCGGCATCGGCCCCGCCGGCACGGGCAAGACCTACCTGGCCATGGCCAAGGCCGTCCAGGCCCTGCAGGCCAAGGAGGTGTCCCGGATCATCCTCACCCGCCCGGCCGTGGAGGCGGGGGAGCGGCTCGGCTTCCTGCCCGGGACGCTCAGCGAGAAGATCGACCCGTACCTGCGCCCGCTCTACGACGCGCTGCACGACATGATGGACCCGGACTCGATCCCGCGCCTCATGGAGGCCGGCACCATCGAGGTGGCTCCGCTCGCCTACATGCGCGGCCGCACCCTCAACGACGCGTTCATCATCCTCGACGAGGCGCAGAACACCACGCCCGAGCAGATGAAGATGTTCCTCACCCGGCTCGGCTTCGGCTCCCGGATGGTCGTCACCGGGGACGTCACCCAGGTGGACCTGCCGGGCAGCGCCGCCTCCGGGCTGCGCCAGGTCCAGCACGTGCTGGGCGGCGTCGAGGACGTCGCGTTCACGGAGATGACCGCGGAGGACGTGGTGCGCCACGAGCTGGTGAGCCGGATCGTCAGCGCCTACGACGCCTTCGACACGACCAACCGGCACCGCAACGAGCGGCGCCGGCGCAAGGACGACGCCCGCGCCGCCCGCGACGCCGCGCCGGCCGGTCCGGACGAGGACGGGGCGGAGGCCTGATGGCCGTCGAGTTCGACCTCCAGGTCGACCCGCAGGACGTCCCCGCCGGGGAGCGCCCGGCCTGGGCCGCGGTCGACGTCGAGCTGCTGGGCCGGCTCGCGGACCACGTCCTGGAGCGGCTGCACGTGCACCCCGAGGCGGAGCTGTCGATCGCGGTCGTGGACGAGGACGAGATGGCGCGCCTGCACGTCGAGTGGATGGACCTGCCCGGCCCCACGGACGTCCTGTCCTTCCCCATGGACGAGCTGCGGCCGGGGACCCCGGAGGAGCCGGCGGAGGGCACCCTGGGGGACATCGTGCTGTGCCCCCCGGTGGCACGCCGGCAGGCCGAGGCCGCCGGGCACTCCGTCGCGGACGAGCTGTGCCTGCTCACCACCCACGGCATCCTGCACCTGCTGGGTCACGACCACGCCGAGCCCGAGGAGCGGCGGGTCATGTTCGCCCTCCAGCGGGACCTGCTGACCGATTTCCTCGGCCGGCCCGCGCCGGTCGAGACCATGGAGTAGCGCCCCATGATGACCACTGCCGTCCTGGTCGTCGCGGCGATCGTGTTCCTGGGCACGGCCTTCGTCCTCACGGCCGCCGAGACGGGCCTCACCTATCTGCCCCGCGCGGACGCCGAGGCCATCTCCCGGGACGCCCCCGACTCCTCCGCCGCGAGGATCCTGGCCACGCCCACGGCGCACCTGCAGGCCCTGCGCTTCTGGAGCGTGTGGTTCGAGACGGCCTCCGCCGTGGCGGTCGCCCTGGCGATGTTCGACGGCCTCGACGACGTCTGGCTGGCCGGTCTGCTGGCCACCGTGGTGATGGCCGCGGTCGGCTTCGTCCTCACCGGGGTCTCGCCCCGCCAGGTCGGGCGCAGCAACGCCGCGGGCACCGTCCGGGCCACCGCCGGCCTCGTGCGCGTGCTGCGGACCGTGCTCGGCCCGGTCCCCGGGATGCTCGTGCGCCTGGGCTCCTCCGTCGCCCGGGACCCGGAGCGCACCGCCCCGGGCTACCTGACCGAGGAGGAGCTGCTCGAGTTCGTGGACCGCTCCACGGGCCAGGCCCTCATCGAGGACAACGAGGCGGAGCTGCTGCACTCGGTCTTCGACCTCGACGACACCAACGTCCGGGCCGTCATGGTGCCCCGCACCGACATGGTCTCCGTCGACGACGACGACACCGTGGACAACGCCCTGAACCTGTTCTTCCGCTCCGGCTACTCCCGCATCCCGGTGATCGGCGAGAGCGCCGACGACGTCCTCGGCATCCTGTACCAGAAGGACCTCGCGGAGCGGGTGCACCGCCTCGGCACCGGGCTGCGCCTCGGGGGGCTCTGCGAGCTCGCCCGGGAGGTGCGCTACGTGCCCGAGTCGAAGAAGGTCAACGAGCTGCTGCGCGAGATGCAGCTCGAGTCGATCCACGTGGCGATCGTCGTCGACGAGTACGGCGGCACCGCCGGGCTCGTGACCCTGGAGGACCTCATCGAGGAGCTGCTCGGGGAGATCGTCGACGAGTACGACCGGGAGAAGCCCGAGGTCGCCGAGCTCGGCGACGGCCGCTACCGCGTCTCCGCCCGGCTCGGCGTCGAGGACCTGGGCGACCTGTTCGGCGTCGACCTCGAGGACGACGAGGTCGACACGGCCGGCGGGCTGCTCGCCAAGTCCATCGGCCGGGTGCCCATCGTGGGCTCCCGCGCCACCGTCGAGGGCATCGTCCTCGAGGCCGTCACCCTGGAGGGCCGGCGCAACCGGGTGGGCCAGCTCGAGGTCCGCCGGGACCCCGAGTGGGTCCCCCCGGGTTCCACCGCCGTGGAGCCCGCCGCCCAGGAGTCCGAGGAGGAGACCCACCACCATGTCTGAGCCCACACCCGCCGTTCCCGCCGCGGCCGGGGAGCCCGCCGCCGGGGAGCACACCCCGTTCCGCGCCGGGTTCGCCGTGCTGGTCGGCCGGCCCAACGCCGGGAAGTCCACGCTCACCAACGCCCTGGTCGGGCAGAAGGTCGCGATCACCTCGAGCCGGCCGCAGACCACCCGGCACACCATCCGGGGCATCGTGCACCGGCCCGAGGGCCAGCTCGTGCTCGTCGACACCCCGGGCCTGCACCGGCCGCGGACCCTGCTCGGCGAGCGGCTCAACGACCTCGTGGCCGACACCCTCGCCGAGGTCGACGTCATCGGCTTCTGCGTGCCCGCCAACGAGAAGATCGGCCCCGGGGACCGGTTCATCGCCCAGCAGCTCGCGGCCTCCGGGAATAAGCCGGTCGTGGCGATCGTGACCAAGACGGACACGGTGTCCCGCGCCGAGCTCGCCGAGCAGCTGCTGGCGGTCACCGAGCTGGGCCGCTCCGTCATGGAGGCCGAGCACCGGGTCCGCGCCGAGCGTGCCGAACGGGCCGCCCGCAAGCCCCGCCACCGCGCCGGAGCCGCGCACGCTCCCCGCCCCGACTCCGGGGACCCGGGCTGGGCCGACGTCATCCCCGTCTCCGCCGTGGACGGCTTCCAGGTCGAAGCCCTCGCGGGACTGCTCATCGGCAGGATGCCGGAGTCCCCGGCCCTGTACCCCGACGGCGAGCTGACCGACGAGCCCGAGATGACGATGGTCGCCGAGCTCGTCCGGGAGGCCGCCCTGGAGGGGGTGCGGGACGAGCTGCCGCACTCCCTCGCGGTCGTGGTCGAGGAGATGGTGCCCCGCGAGGGCCGCCCCGCGGACCGCCCGCTGCTGGACGTGCGCGTCAACGTCTACGTCGAGCGGTCGTCGCAGAAGGCCATCATCATCGGCAAGGGCGGCGCGCGGCTGCGCGAGATCGGCACCCGGTCCCGCACCGCCATCGAGGCGCTCCTGGGCACGAAGGTCTACCTCGACCTGCACGTGAAGATCGCCAAGGAGTGGCAGCGCGACCCCAAGCAGCTCTCCCGCCTGGGCTTCTGAGCCGCGGGCGCACCCCCGACCGTGCCCCCACCCCGCCGCGTCGCCCGCCCCGAGCCCCGGGGCGGGCGACTACCATGACACCCGGCGCCCCGGCCGGGCGCCGTCCCCCCGACCCCGGGCCTCGTGCGCGGGGCCTGCCAGGAGAGAGTCACCGTGTCCTCAACGCCCCCCGACGCCCACGGACGCCACCGCGCCCGCCGATGGTCCCGCAAGCGCTGGGCCGCCGTCGCGCTGGTCGTCGTGCTGCTCGCGGTCCTCGGGGCCGGCGTGGCCGCGACCTGGCGGCTGCAGTCGAACCTGGACACCTCCCCGCTCGACCTGGGCGACGGGACCGGGCCCGAGGCCGGTCCGCTGGACATCCTCGTCATGGGCACGGACACCCGTGACGGCGAGGGCAACGAGCGCTACGGCGACGACGAGGACAGCTCGGGGGCCGGTCTGACCGACGTCATGATGCTGGTGCACGTGAGGGAGGACCGCAGCGGCGTCACCGTGGTGTCCCTGCCGCGCGACCTGGTGGCGGACATCCCGCGCTGCACGGATCCCGAGACCGGTGAGGTCCACCCGGCCGAGGAGGACGCGATGCTGAACTCCGCGATCGCCAACGGCGGCCCCGGGTGCACGGTCGCGACCGTCAACGAGATGACCGGCCTCAAGATCGACCACTTCATGCTCGCCGACTTCGACGCCGTGAAGGAGCTCTCCTCGACCGTGGGCGGGGTCGAGGTGTGCGTCAACGACGCCGTCGACGACCCGAAGTCCGGTCTGGAGCTGCCCGCCGGCGTGTCCTCCGTGGAGGGCGAGCAGGCGCTGGCGTTCCTGCGCAGCCGCGCCGCCTTCGGCGACGGCGGGGACACGAGCCGGATCCGGTCCCAGCAGTCCTTCCTCGCGTCCCTGGCCCGCAAGATCAAGGACGAGGGCACGCTGCGGGACCTGCCCAGGCTCTACGAGATCGCCGACGTCGCCACCCGCAACCTGCACGTCGACGAGGGGCTGGGGTCCGTCCCGACGGTGGTCGGCCTGGCCACGGCCGTCCGGGGGATCGACCTCGGCGCCATGGTCTTCGTCACCGTGCCCACGGAGCCGTACGAGCCGGACCCCAACCGGCTCCAGCTCGACGAGGAGCCGGCCGAGCACCTCTTCGAGGCCCTGCGCGAGGACCGGCCGCTCACGTCGCCGTCCGCGGAGCCCACCGACGCCCCGTCCTCCTCCGCGACCCCGTCGCCCGGCGCCACCACGCCGGCCCCGTCGGTCGACCCGGCCACGGTCCCGCTCACGGTCGCCAACGTCTCCGGCGTCGACGGCCGGGACGCGGAGATCGCCGACGTGCTCGAGGCCGAGGGGTACACCGCCGTCGAGTCCGGTCCGCAGGCCACCGAGCTGCCGGGCACCCAGGTCTTCTTCGGCGCGGGCTGGTACGAGGCGGCCGTCGAGGTCGCCGAGCTGCTGGGCGTCCCCTCCTCGCAGATCGTGCCCACCACCGACGTCGCCGGGGTGTTCGTCTCGGTGGGCCAGGACTTCCGGCAGGGGGACCGGCTCGACCTCGGAGCGGTGCTGCCCGGTGAGTTCAACGGACAGACCGCCGAGCAGTACACCTGCCAGGAGGCGGCCGGCGACTGGTGAGCGCGCGGCCCGGCGCGCCGGGTGCCGCGTGATAGGTTGGACACATGCGGACTGGGACATTCCTCCTCCTTACGTGCCGCAACGGGGCCTGACCCGTCGAGAGAGTGGCCGGCCTCCCGTTGCGGAGTTCCTGATGCCCGGCCACCCGCAGACGTCTCGAGCAGAACAGGCCCACCCCATGCGCAATCACCAGCAGCCCTCCGGCATGCCGATCCACAAGTACGTCCCGTACCAGCAGCAGTTCCCCTTCGACCTGTCCGACCGCACCTGGCCGGACCGGGTCATCACCGAGGCTCCACGCTGGTGCGCCGTGGACCTGCGCGACGGCAACCAGGCGCTGATCGACCCCATGAACTCCGACCGCAAGCTCAAGATGTTCGAGCTGCTCGTGCGGATGGGCTACAAGGAGATCGAGGTCGGCTTCCCCTCGGCCTCCCAGACCGACTTCGACTTCGTGCGCCGGCTCATCGAGGAGGACCGGATCCCCGACGACGTCTCGATCCAGGTCCTGACACAGTCCCGCGAGCACCTCATCGAGCGCACCTACGAGGCCATCGACGGCGCCGACAAGGCGATCGTCCACCTCTACAACGCGACCTCCACGCTGCAGCGGCGCGTGGTCTTCGAGCAGGACATGGACGGGATCGTGGACATCGCCCTCACGGGGGCGCGGCTGTGCATGAAGCACGAGGAGCAGCTGAAGAACACGTCCGTGACCTACGAGTACTCCCCGGAGTCCTACACCGGCACGGAGCTCGAGTTCGCGGCGCGCATCTCCAACGCCGTGGCCGAGACCTTCGAGATCGGCGGGGACCGGGAGATGATCCTCAACCTGCCCGCCACCGTCGAGATGGCCACCCCCAACGTCTACGCGGACTCCATCGAGTGGATGTGCCGCAACCTCTACAACCGTGACGCCACCGTGGTCTCCCTGCACCCGCACAACGACCGCGGGACCGGGGTCGCCGCGGCCGAGCTGGGCTACCTCGCCGGTGCCGACCGCATCGAGGGCTGCCTGTTCGGCAACGGCGAGCGGACCGGCAACGTGGACCTCGTGACCCTGGGCCTGAACCTGCTGACCCAGGGCGTGGACCCGCAGATCGACTTCTCCGACATCGACGAGATCCGCCGGACCGTGGAGTACTGCAACCAGCTGCCCGTCCCCGAGCGGGCCCCCTACGGCGGGGACCTCGTGTTCACGGCCTTCTCCGGCTCCCACCAGGACGCCATCAAGAAGGGCTTCGACCGGATGACCCGGGACGCGCAGGAGCAGGGGCGCGGCGTCGACGAGCTGGTGTGGGCCGTGCCGTACCTGCCCATCGACCCCAAGGACCTGGGCCGCACCTACGAGGCCGTCATCCGCGTGAACTCGCAGTCCGGCAAGGGCGGGGTGGCCTACCTGCTCGCCAACGAGCACGGGCTGGACCTGCCGCGCCGCGCGCAGATCGAGTTCTCCCGCGTGGTGCAGGAGCACACCGACACCTCCGGCGGGGAGGTCTCCGGCGCGGAGCTGTGGAAGGTGTTCGCGGACGAGTACCTGCCCACCGTCCAGGACGGGGACGCCGGGCGATGGGGCCGGTACCGGATCACCAACATCACCACGACCTCCGAGGAGGACGGGGAGAGCACCCTCGAGATCGGCCTGGACGTCGACGGCGTCCAGCACCACCGCACGGCGCAGGGCAACGGCCCCATCGAGGCGCTGCTGGCGATCTTCGCGTCCGAGGGCGTGGACGTGCGCGTGCTCGACTACAGCGAGCACGCCCTGTCGGCCGGCGGCGACGCCCAGGCCGCCAGCTACGTCGAGGCCGCCGTGGGGGACCGGGTCCTGTGGGGCGTGGGCATCGACGCGAACACCACCCGTGCCTCCCTGAAGGCCGTCGTCTCCGCGGTGAACCGGGCCGTGCGGGACGCCCAGGCCTGAGCGCGCGCCGGCCGGTGCGGCGCGGCGGCGGGCCACCCCGGACGAGGGGCGGCCCGCCGTCGTCGTCCCGGCCCGTGCCGTCCGCCCGGCGTGGGAGAATGAGCCCGTGGCCAGGACGACGTTCGCATCACGCAGCTACCGGGACGACGCCGTCGTGCTGCGCACCTACAAGCTCGGCGAGGCCGACCGGATCGTCGTGCTCCTCACCCGGGACCACGGTCAGGTCCGGGCCGTCGCCAAGGGCGTGCGGCGCACGACCTCCCGCTTCGGCTCCCGGCTCGAGCCGTTCAACGTCGCCGAGCTGCAACTGGTCACCGGCCGCAACCTCGACATCGTCTCCCAGGCGCTGGGCAAGCGCGGCTACGGGTCGGTCATCGCCGCCGACTACGCCAAGTACACCGCCGCCGCGGCCATGACGGAGGCCGCGGAGAAGTTCACGGAGAACGACGACGAGTCCGCGGCCCAGCAGTACCGGCTGCTCGTCGGCGCCCTGTCCGCCCTGGCCCGCGGGCTCCACGAGCCGGGGGCCGTCCTGGACTCCTACCTGCTGCGCGCCGTGTCCACGGCCGGGTGGGCCCCGAGCTTCACCGACTGCGCCCGGTGCGGCGCCCCCGGACCGCACGAGGCGTTCTCCGCCCAGCTCGGCGGCGCCGTCTGCCCGGCCTGCCGCCCGCCCGGGGCCGCCGCACCCGACCCCGCCACCGTCGAGCACCTCTCCGCGCTGCTCACCGGCGCGTGGGAGCGGATCGACGCGGTGGAGGTGCGCACGGCACGGGCCGCCGCCGCCATCGTGGCCACCTACGTACAGTGGCACCTGGAGAGGGCCGTCCGGTCCCTGAACCTCGTGGAACGGAGCTGACCATGCCCGGCTTTGCCGCCCCGCCCGCCCATCCCAGCGGTGTCTGCGCCCCGCCGATCCCGCAGCAGTTCGTGCCCCGGCACGTGGCCGTGGTCATGGACGGGAACGGGCGCTGGGCGAACCAGCGCGGTCTGCCGCGCAACGAGGGCCACAAGGCGGGGGAGGCGGCCCTGATCGAGGTGATGGCCGGGGCCATCGAGATGGGCATTCCGTACGTCAGCGCCTACGCCTTCTCCACCGAGAACTGGAAGCGCTCCCTGGACGAGGTGACGTTCCTGATGAACTACACCGCCGACGTCATGGAGCGCCAGCTGCCCACCTTCCAGGAGTGGGGCATCCGGATCCGGTGGGCCGGGCGCAAGCCCCGCCTGTGGCGCTCGGTCATCAACCGCCTGGAGGAGGCGGAGCGGTCGACCCGCGACAACGACGTCGTCACCCTCACCATGTGCGTGAACTACGGGGGGCGGGCCGAGATCGCCGACGCCGCGGCGGCGATGGCCGCCGACGCCAGGGCAGGCACCCTGAACCCGCGCAGCATCGACGAGAGGACCGTCCAGCGCTACCTGGACGAGCCGGACCTGCCGGACGTCGACCTGTTCCTGCGCTCCTCCGGGGAGCAGCGGATCTCGAACTTCCTCCTGTGGCAGTCCGCCTACGCCGAGTTCGTCTTCCAGGACGTCCTCTGGCCGGACGTCGACCGCCGCACCCTGTGGGAGGCCGTCGAGGTCTACGCGCGGCGGGACCGGCGCTACGGCGGCGCCGTCGACCGTGTGGCCGGACCCGGCGCCTCCGCCTGAGGCGGGCGCCGCCCCAGGCCGCGCAGCCACGCCGCGAGATCGCGCTGCGCGGCCCTCCGCACGGACTCCCGGGAGAGGTGGACGTCGTGGACGGCGCCCTCGTAGGAGCGCACCGTCACGTCGGTCCCCAGGTCGGACGCGTGCCGGCGGATCTGCCGGACGTCCAGCACGGTGTCGGCCGCGCGCATCCGCTCGCTCCACCACGGGCGGATGCACGAGCGGGCGGAGGTCTGCACCAGTACTGGAAGGTGAAGGTTCAGCCCCTTCGCAACCTCACCCTGAGCCTGAAGGACAGCGTTGAGCCAGCCGGGGGTGATGTCGAAACTGGTCTCGGGGCGCCAGCGGGGGTCGATCGGCCACTCGCCCTCGGCGTGCTCGCTGATCACCCGGTAGTAGTGGCTGCGCAGCCGGGCCCGCACCGGTCGGTCCGGCCGCTGCTCGGCGAGCTTCGCCACCAGGGGGCGCAGGGCGGCGCCCACGGCGTCGGAGCCGTGGCTGCCGATCCAGGGGGCGTTGAGCGCCAGGCCGTCCAGCCGGCCGGGGTGCCGGGAGGCCCACATCGCCGCCGTGAGACCGCCGGTGGAGTGGCCCATGAGCACGAGCCGTCCGTCCGGGCCGGGGACCCCGTCCTCGGCCATCAGCCCGAGCGCCGCGGCGATGTCGTCATCGTAGTCGGCGAGGTCCGTGGTGTGCCCCGGGCACCCGTCCTCCTCGGCGAGCACCTCGTCGGTGAGGTTGCGGCCGTAGCCGTGCAGGTCCAGGGCGTAGAAGGCGTACCCCGCGGCCGCGCACGTCCGGGCCAGCTCGGCGTTGAAGAAGTAGTCCGACCAGCCGTGCAGGTACAGCACCGCTCCGCGCAGGCTGCCCGGCGCCGCCGGGACGTCGCCAGGCCGGTAGCGGACCACCGTGGCGGTGGAGTGCGGCGCGGAGCCCGGGTCCAGGTCCACGGTCCGGGCGCGGAAGCCCGCTCCCAGCACGTCGGGGACCCACGGGTCCGGGGGAGCGCTCATGCCCTCACCTCGCGAGGGCGGTCGTCGGGACGGCGGCCCGGGAGCCCCTCCGCGACCGCCGGGTCGGAGGAGTGCCCTGTGGAAGACTGGGGCCATGCGCTTCTACCCTACGTTCTTCACGGCCGTCTTCTCCCGGATGGACCCCGAGCGGGCCCACCGGATCGGCTTCCTCGGGATCCGGGCGGCGCGGACCGCGCGGGTCAGCACGGCCCTGCGGGTGTACACCCGTCCCGACCCCGCGCTCGAGGTGGAGGCGATGGGCCTGCGGTTCCCGTCCCCGTTCGGACTGGCGGCGGGCTTCGACAAGGGCGCCGAGGGCGTCAGCGCCCTCACCGACCTCGGCTTCGGCCACGTCGAGATCGGCACCGTGACCGCCCAGGCGCAGCCGGGGAATCCCCGGCCCCGCCTCTTCCGGCTCGTCCGGGACCGCGCGGTGGTCAACCGGATGGGCTTCAACAACGAGGGGGCGGCGGCCGTGGCACCGCGCCTCGCACGGGCGCGCCGCGAGCTCGAGGCGGACCACGGCGGCCGCGCCCGTCCCGTGCTCGGCGTCAACATCGGCAAGACCAAGGCGGTGCCGCTGGAGGACGCCGTGGACGACTACCTGCAGAGCGCCCGGACCCTGGCCCCCCTCGCGGACTACCTCGTGGTCAACGTGTCCTCGCCCAACACCCCGGGCCTGCGGCAGCTGCAGGAGATCGAGAGCCTGCGCCCGCTCCTGAGCGCGGTGGGCCGCACGGCCGACGAGTCCGCGGACCGGCACGTCCCCCTGCTCGTGAAGATCGCCCCGGACCTCTCGGACGAGGACGTGCTGGCCGTCGCGGACCTGGCCCTCGACCTCGGTCTGGACGGCATCGTGGCCACCAACACGACGATCGCCCGCGACGGGCTGGGCCTGGTCTCCGATCCGTCCGAGGTCGAGGCCCACGGCGCCGGCGGGCTCTCCGGTGCCCCGCTGCGGCGGCGCTCCCTCGAGGTGCTGCGGCTGCTGCGCGAGCGCGTGGGGGACCGGCTGACCCTCGTCTCCGTGGGCGGCGTGACCACGGCCGAGGACGTCCAGGAGCGCCTCGACGCCGGCGCCGCACTCGTGCAGGGCTACACCGCGTTCCTCTACGAGGGTCCCTTCTGGGCGCGCCGCATCAACCAGGGCCTGGCCCGCCGGGCGGGCCGGGCCTGGAGCTGACGGCGCACGGGAGCCGGCGGCTCACGCCCTGACGGGGCGCCGCCGACGGCCGCTCCGTCAGGGGGAACAGGACTGCCCCCGGACCGCACGGTCCGGGGGCAGTCCTGTCGCGGCCGCGCCGGGCGCGGGCCGGTCGGGGCTCAGGAGGGGCGCTCTCCGCGGGCGACCTGGGGCTTGGGCAGGCGCAGACGGCGCATCGTGAAGGAGCGCATGGCCGCGTACCAGCGCACGCCGCGCTCCACGGTCCCGAACTTCGCCTGCATAGCCTTTTTCATCCGGGCCGTCGACAGCACGGCGTCCACGATGCCCAGGACCATCAGCGCCCAGATGAGGTAGACGCCGTAGGTGGCCACGTCCTGGACGGGGAAGAACAGGATGACGAGCGCGAGCAGCGCCACGACCATGAGGTACTCGCCGACGTTGATCCGGGAGTCCACCCAGTCCCGCGCGAACCGGCGCTGCGGGCCCCGGTCCCGCGGGCCGAGGAAGCGCTCGTCCCCGGCGGCCATGCCGGCCTGAGCCCGCATCCGCTGCTCGCGCGCCGCGTCACGGGACTGCGCCTTCGCGGCCTTGCGGTCCTCCGGGACCAGGGGCCGGCGCCGGGCCGCCTCCTGCTGCCGGCGGCTGGGCGTGGGCCGGCCCTTGCCCGGCGTCCGCCGCGGGGCGGCGGCCGGGTCCGTGGGAGCGGGGGCAGCGGTCACCGACGTGGACCCCGCGCGATCTGCATCCTTCTTGCGTCCAAACACCCGTCAAGGATAGCCGACGGACCTGCCGGTCCCCGCCGGGCCCCGGACATAGGGTGAGCACCATGAACGAGCCCTCTGCCCCGACCGTTCCCGTGCCCGTCGACGCCGTGCGCGCGGCCGTGCGCGCCGACATGCCGCGGACCCTCGAGCAGCTCGTCGAGCTGGTCGCGGTCCCCGGCATCGCCTGGGAGTCCTTCGACCCCGCGCAGCTCGAGCGCAGCGCTGAGGCCGTGGCCGGCGTCCTCTCGGGCGCCGGGCTGGACGAGGTGGAGATCCTGCGCGTGCCCCTGGGGGACGGGCCGGGCCACCCCGCGGTCGTCGCCCACCGCCGCCCCGCGCCCGGTCACCCGACCGTCCTGCTCTACGCCCACCACGACGTCCAGCCCCCGGGCCGGCGCGAGCTGTGGGACTCGGAGCCGTTCGCCTCCGAGGAGCGCGACGGCCGTCTCTACGGTCGGGGCGCGGCCGACGACAAGGCCGGGATCATGGCCCACGTCGCGGCGCTGCGCGCCGCGTCCGCCCACCGCGGGGACGAGCTGGGTCTCGGCGTGACCGTCTTCGTGGAGGGGGAGGAGGAGGCCGGCTCCCCGTCCTTCCGGGACTTCCTGGAGACTTACCGGGACCGGCTGGCCGCCGACGTCATCGTGATCGCCGACTCCTCGAACTGGGAGGTCGGCGTGCCCGCCCTGACCACGAGCCTGCGGGGCATGGTCGGCGCCGTCGTGGAGCTGTCGGTGCTCGAGCACGCCGTCCACTCGGGCATGTACGGCGGGCCGGTCCTGGACGCCCCCACGCTGCTGGCCCGCCTCATCGCCACCCTGCACGACGACGACGGCGCCGTGGCCGTCGAGGGGCTGCTCGCCGAGGACCACACCGACCTGGTCTACGACGAAGAGCGGTTCCGGGCCGACGCCGCGGTCCGGGACGGGGTCCGGCTGGCCGGCCGCGGCTCGATCGCCTCGCGGCTGTGGACCCAGCCGGCCCTGTCCGTCACCGGCATGGACGTCACGCCCGTGGACATCGCCGCCAACACCATCGCCCCCTCCGCCCGGGCGAAGCTGAGCCTGCGCACGGCCCCCGGGCAGGACCCCGCCGAGGCCGCGGAGGCGCTCCGGCGCCACATCGAGGCCCACGCGCCGTTCGGGGCGCACGTGCGCTTCGAGCTCGAGGAGACGGGACAGTCCTTCCGGACCGACATGGGCTCCGAGGCCGCCCGGATCGCCCAGTGGGCGCTGGGGGAGTCGTGGGGCCGGCCCGCCGTGGAGACGGGGATCGGCGGCTCCATCCCCTTCACCGCCGACCTCACGGAGGTCTATCCTGAGGCCGCCATCCTCATCACGGGCGTCGAGGACCCCGACTCCCGCGCGCACAGCGCCAACGAGTCCCTCCATCTGGCGGAGTTCGAGCGCGCGGTGGTCGCCGAGACGCTCATGCTGCTCGCCCTCGACCACACCGCCCGTCACACGGAGCGTCCCCGGGAATGAACTGCTGGGCCCATCCGTTGTGCCCCTGGTAGACCTGCCGCCGGCCCGACCCCGTGCGGCACCCCTCCACAGAAAGTGAGCATCATGAGCGTCACGACCGACAACGGCGCCGCAGTGGACGGCCTCCCCACCCACGGCGTCGACCTGACCGACGTCGCGTCCCAGAAGGTCCGCGCCCTGCTCGAGCAGGAGGGCCGCACGGACCTCCGGTTGCGCGTGGCGGTGCAGCCCGGCGGCTGCTCCGGCCTCATCTACCAGCTGTACTTCGACGAGCGCATCCTGGACGGGGACTCCGTACGCGACTTCGGCGGCGTCGAGGTCGTCGTGGACAAGATGAGCGTGCCCTACCTCGAGGGTTCGACCATCGACTTCGAGGACACGATCTCCAAGCAGGGGTTCTCGATCGACAACCCCAACGCGGGAGGATCCTGCGCCTGCGGCGACTCCTTCCACTGAGTCCGCCCGCTCCTCCCGAGAGGCCCGCCGTCCGTCCGGACGGCGGGCCTCTCGGTGTTCCGGGGGCCTCCGGAAGCGGCTCGCGAAGGCGTCGCGGAGCGCCGCGCGGAAGCTGACACTGTGTCACCAGATGTCAGCGACAAGGGGTAAGCTCGAAGGGAAACATTCCACCTGACTGTGTCCGGGCTCCCGGAATCGGGGCCTCCGGCGCGCAGAGGACGAGCACGAGAAGAAGAGGAAGGGCCGTCTGTGAGTTCGCACACACGAACCGACAGCCTCCGGCGCCGCACGGCAAAGGTGTCTGCGGTAGCAGTCCTGGCAGCAACCGCGCTGACGGGTTGCTCGGAAGAGGCGAAGCTCGGCTGGATGCCCACCGAGCGTGGCACCACCGACAACGCCGACATGATCCTCGACCTGTGGGTCGGTTCCTGGATCGCGGCCCTCGCCGTGGGACTGGTGACCTGGGGTCTCATGCTCTGGTGCATGATCGCCTACCGTCGTCGCAAGTACGAGACCGGCTACCCGCGCCAGGTCGCGTACCACGCCCCCCTCGAGGTCTTCTACACGATCGTCCCGATCGCCCTCATCATGTCCCTCTTCTTCTTCACCGAGCGGACCCAGGCCGAGATCACCTCCCTGGACGACGACCCGGACGTCACCGTCCAGGTCTACGGCAAGCAGTGGGCCTGGGACTTCAACTACCTGAGCGAGGACGTCTGGGACACCGGCATCCAGGGCCACCTGGACGGCGAGGAGGGCGTCCCCGAGCGGGTGCCGACCCTGTACCTGCCCGTCGACAGCGACATAGAGCTGCAGGTCACCTCCCGCGACGTCATCCACTCCTTCTGGGTCCCTGCCTTCCTCGAGAAGCGGGACATGTTCCCGGGGCGGACCAACACCATCAGCATCACCACCGGCCAGGAGGGCTCGTACTTCGGCAAGTGCGCCGAGTTCTGCGGGGAGTACCACTCCGAGATGCTGTTCAACGTCAACGTGGTCAGCCAGGCCGAGTACGACGCCCACATCCAGTCCTTGCGCGACGCCGGCCAGACCGGGGCCCTGGGCGAGGAGTACAGCCGCGATTCCTACCCCGGCACGGACGACGTCCTGCCCGTCAATCCTCTCGAAAACTAAGGAGTACCGGTGTCCACACTCGAGTATTCACGGGACGAGGCAGCCACTGTCGCTCCGCGCGTGGTGCCCCGGTCCAAAGGCCGGATGGTGGTCAACTGGATCACGTCCACTGACCACAAGACGATCGGGTACATGTACCTGATCTCCTCCTTCGCCTTCTTCTGCATCGCCGGCGTCATGGCGCTGCTGATCCGTGCCGAGCTCTTCGAGCCGGGCATGCAGATCCTGGAGACCAAGGAGCAGTACAACCAGCTGTTCACCATGCACGGCACGCTGATGCTGCTGATGTTCGGCACCCCGCTGTTCGTCGGCTTCGCCAACGTCATCGTCCCGCTGCAGATCGGCGCCCCCGACGTCGCCTTCCCGCGGCTCAACGCCCTGGCCTTCTGGTTCTTCCTCTTCGGGTCCCTGATCGCCACCGCCGGGTTCCTCACCCCGCAGGGTGCGGCCTCCTTCGGCTGGTTCGCCTACACGCCGCTGTCCAACTCCTCGTTCTCGCCCGGTGCCGGCGGTGACCTCTGGGTCTTCGGCCTGGCCCTGTCCGGCTTCGGCACGATCATGGGCGGCGTGAACTTCATCACCACGATCATCGCGATGCGCGCCCCCGGCATGACCGTGTGGCGGATGGGCCTGTTCACCTGGAACACCCTGATCACCTCTCTGCTGGTGATCATGGTGTTCCCGCCGCTGGCGGCGGCGCTGTTCGCGCTGGGCATGGACCGGACCCTGGGCGGGCACATCTTCGACCCGGCCAACGGGGGAGCGGTGCTGTGGCAGCACCTGTTCTGGTTCTTCGGCCACCCCGAGGTCTACGTGCTGGCCCTGCCGTTCTTCGGCATCGTCTCGGAGATCATCCCGGTGTTCTCCCGCAAGCCGCTGTTCGGCTACAAGGGCCTGGTCTTCGCGACCATCACCATCGCCGCGCTGTCGGTGACCGTGTGGGCCCACCACATGTACGTCACCGGTGCGGTGATGCTGTCCTTCTTCGCGTTCATGACCATGATGATCGCCGTGCCCACCGGGGTGAAGTTCTTCAACTGGATCGGCACCATGTGGCAGGGCTCGATCACCTTCGAGACCCCCATGCTGTGGGTGCTGGGCTTCATGTTCACGTTCCTGTTCGGCGGGCTGACCGGGGTGATCCTGGCTACCCCGCCGCTGGACTTCCACGTCTCGGACACCTACTTCGTGGTCGCCCACTTCCACTACGTCATCTTCGGCACCGTGGTGTTCGGGATGTTCGCCGGGTTCTACTTCTGGTGGCCGAAGTTCACGGGCAAGATGCTCAACGAGCGGATCGGCAAGATCCACTTCTGGCTGCTGTTCCTGGGCTTCCACATGACGTTCCTGATCCAGCACTGGCTGGGGGTCTCGGGGATGCCCCGGCGCTACGCGGACTACCTGCCGGAGGACGGGTTCACCTGGATGAACCAGATCTCCACCGTCGGGGCGATGCTTTTGGGCGTGTCGATGATCCCGTTCTTCTGGAACGTGTACACGACCTGGCGCAACGGCACGAAGATCGAGGTCGACGACCCGTGGGGCTTCGGCGGTTCGCTGGAGTGGGCGACGTCCTGCCCGCCGCCGCGGCACAACTTCACCTCGCTGCCGCGGATCCGCTCGGAGCGACCGGCCCTGGACCTGCACCACCCGGAGCTGGCCGCGGAGTCCCCGCAGCAGTCCCCGGTCGACGACGGCGCCATCGCCACGCGGAAGGGCTGAGCATGAAACTCTCCATCAAACTGTTCGTCATCCTCGGGCTCTTCAGCGTCCTCGTCGGCGTGGTCTACGGGTTCATGACCCGCTTCGACGAGCTGGTCGGGTTCCCGGCGTTGCTCGCCGTCGGCGCCATGTCCTTCATGCTGGCGGTCTACCTGTGGCTCGTGAACCGGAACACCGGTGGCGTGCTGCCGGAGGACAAGCTCGACGGCGAGATCGTCGAGTCCGCCGGCGAGTACGGGCACTTCTCTCCGTGGAGCTGGTGGCCCTTGCTGCTCGGCACCGGCTGCGCCCTGGCGTTCACGGCGCTGGCCATGGGCTGGTGGATCCTCGGCCTGGCGGCCCCGCTGGCGATCCTGGGTCTCGTGGGTCTGATCTTCGAGTACTCCCGCGGCGACCACGCGCACTGACACGGACGGCTGAACGCCGACCGTCACAAAGGCCCCGGACACCCCTGGTGTCCGGGGCCTTTCCAGTGCCCGGGGACCGCGGTGCGTTCTCCCTGTGGACGAGCGCCCCGCGACCGGTGGCCCACACCGACGAGCGCCCCGCGACCGGTGACCCACACCGGAGGGCGAACCACCCGGGCGACATCGCCTCGCCCGCGCCCTGTGCCGACGGCCCCCTGGTGCCCGGGGCACCAGGGGGGACCGCGGCACGGTCGCGGGCCGGTCGCGCGCCGTTCGCGAGCCGTGGCTCTGAGCGCGGACTGCCCGGCCTCCGGTCGGCCAGGGAGGCCCGCCGGACCCGACCCTGACCTCGGCCCTGACCCCGGCCCTGGGGACGTCGCCCGGAGCGGTCCTGTCCGCCCCGGGCTTGGTGATGTCAACGGTCAGCGGGACTTCCCGGTGGGCGGTCAGGTGATCTCCCCGTGGGCGGACAGCTGATCTCCCTGTCCGC
>NZ_CANMRA010000011.1 GCF_947500125.1 uncultured Kocuria sp.
GACCGCCACCGCGAGCACGGAGGCGCCGCGGCGCGCCAGTTCCGCCCCGGCCCACAGGCCGTCCCCGCCGTTGTTGCCGGTCCCGGCGAGCACCACCACGCGCGCTCCGGCGACCCGTCCGCGGCGCCCGCGCAGGCGCTGCGCGCCGACGAGGGCCAGCCCGTGGGCGGCGCGGCGCATCAGCGCGGGGCCCTCCCCTCGGTCGAGGAAGGGCGTCTCGGCGGCGCGCACCTGCTCCCCGGTCCAGGCGGCGATCATGCCGGTCCCCCGTCCCCGGTGCGCTCGGCGATGACCATGGCCATCGCGATCCCGCCGTCGTGCGTCATGGTGAGGTGCCACCGGTCGATGCCCTGCCGGCGGGCCTCCTCCGCCACCGTCCCCTCGGTGCACAGCACCGGGGCGCCGGAGGGGTCCTTCTCGATCCAGCAGTGCTGCCAGATCATGCCGGGCGGGGCCTTGAGCGCCTTCGCCGCCGCCTCCTTGGCGGCGAAGCGCGCGGCGAGCGACCGGACGTGCAGGTCCCGCTCCAGCGGGGTGAACAGCCGGGCCACGAGGCCGGGGGTGCGGGCGATCTGCTCCTCGAAGCGGGCGATGTCCACCACGTCGATGCCGGTGCCGATGATCATGCTCCCCAGCCTAACGACCGCCGGCCCGCCGCCCGGGAGGATCCGGGGCGGCGGGCCGGCGGTGGCGCGGGCGCGGACTACTCGACGGTCACCGACTTCGCGAGGTTGCGGGGCTGGTCGACGTCGTAGCCCTTGGCCGTGGCCAGCTCGCACGCGAAGATCTGCAGCGGGACGGTGGTCAGCAGCGGCTGGAGCAGCACCGGGGACTGCGGCACGCGGAAGATGTGGTTGGCGTAGTCGGCGACGGCCTCGTCCCCCTCCTCCGCGATGACGATGGTCACGGCCCCGCGGGCGCGGATCTCCTGGATGTTGGAGACGACCTTCGCGTGCAGGGAGTCCCGGCCGCGCGGGGAGGGGACGATGACGAACACCGGCTGGCCCTCCTCGATGAGGGCGATCGGCCCGTGCTTGAGCTCGCCGGCGGCGAAGCCCTCGGCGTGGATGTACGCGATCTCCTTGAGCTTGAGCGCGCCCTCGAGGGCCACCGGGAAGCCGACGTGGCGGCCCAGGAAGAGCACCGACGCGGCGTCCTTCATCGACTGCGCGAGCGCCTTGATCCCGGCCTGCGCGTCGATGACCTGCTGGATCTTGGCCGGCATGGCCTCGAGCTCAGCGAGGATCTCCCCGATCTCGTCCTTGTACTTGTTGCCGCGCAGCTGGGCCAGGTAGAGGCCCAGGAGGTAGGCGGCGGTGATCTGGGCCAGGAACGCCTTGGTCGAGGCGACCGCGATCTCGGGGCCGGCGTGCGTGTAGAGCGCGGCGTCGGCCTCGCGCGGGATCGTGGAGCCGTTCGTGTTGCAGATCGCCACGACCTTGGCCCCCTGCTCCTGGGCGTGCCGGACCGCCATGAGGGTGTCCATGGTCTCGCCGGACTGGGAGAGGGCGACCACCAGGGTGCGCTCGTTGACGATCGGGTCCCGGTAGCGGAACTCGTGCGCGAGCTCGACCTCGGTGGGGATCCGGCACCAGTGCTCGATCGCGTAGCGGGCGACCTGCCCCGCGTAGGCGGCCGTCCCGCAGGCGACGACGACGATCTTGTCCACGGCGCGGAGCACCGCCTCGTCGATCTTGAGCTCGTCGAGGATCAGGTTGCCGTCCGGGTCGGTGCGGCCCATGAGGGTCTGCTCCACCGCGGCGGGCTGCTCGTTGATCTCCTTCTCCATGAAGGACGGGAAGCCGCCCTTCTCCGCGGCGGCCGCGTCCCACAGCACCCGGAAGGGCTTGCCCTCGGCGCGGTGGCCGTGGAAGTCGGTGATCTCGTAGTCGTCGGCCGTGATGGACACGACCTGGTCCTGGCCCAGCTCCACGGCGTTGCGCGTGTAGTCGATGAACCCGGAGACGTCCGAGCCGAGGAAGTTCTCGCCCTCGCCCAGCCCGAGCACCAGCGGGGAGTTGCGCCGGGCCGCGACGACGCGCCCGGGGTGGTCGACGTGCACGGCGAGGAGCGTGAACGCGCCCTCCAGCCGGCGGCAGGCGACCTGCATGGCCGCGGTGAGGTCCTGGTCGCCGAGGTCGTTGTAGGTGTCGGCCAGGAGCACCGCGGCGACCTCGGTGTCGGTCTCCGAGACGAACGAGTGGCCCTTCTCGACGAGCTCGCGCTTGATCTCGGCGAAGTTCTCGATGATGCCGTTGTGGATCACGGCGAGCCGGCCGCCGTCCACGACGTGCGGGTGGGCGTTCACGTCCGACGGTCCGCCGTGGGTGGCCCAGCGGGTGTGCCCGATGCCGGTCGTGGAGCGGGGCAGCGGGCTGTCGCGCAGCTCCTGCTCGAGGTTCAGCAGCTTGCCGGCCTTCTTGCGGAAGCCGACGGTGCCGTCCGAGACCACGGCGACGCCCGCGGAGTCGTAGCCGCGGTACTCGAGGCGCCGGAGGCCCTCGACGAGGACGTCCAGGGCGTCGTGCCCGGAGCCGGTGCCGCGCTCGTCCGTCCGCTGGGGGGAGGGGCCCACATATCCAACAATTCCACACATGCGTTTCACAGTACCGCATGGATCTCGCCCGGCCGGGCGTGCGGGACCGGACGGGCCGGGCCGTGTTCCCGTCTCTTCTGGGGACACGGCCCGACCCGTCTGTGGGCCCTTCCGTGGGGGTCGGTCAGCCCCGCCGCTCCTGGGCGGCGTCGGCCACCAGGTCCTCGAGCGGCGGGAAGAGCGGGTGCTCGGGGCTCAGCCCCGTGATCTCCCGGACGGCGTCGGCCGCGGTCAGCGTGTCGAGGATCTCGCCCAGCCGGACGGCCTCCGGGTCCTCGGCCGGGTCGAAGCGCAGGGCGGCCGCCACGGCCGCGAGCAGCCCGTCGGTGCCCAGGCCCCGCTCGGCCAGCTCCGCGGCCGGGCCCACGAACCGCTCGTGCCGGCCGAGCTTGCGCAGCGGGGCGCGGCCGACGCGCTCGACGGTGTCCGGGAGGTGCTCGTTGGCGAAGCGGTCGAGGATCTTCGCGACGTACCGTCCGTGCTCCTGCTCGTCGAACCCGTGCTTCGCGACGAGCAGCGCCTGGGTCTCCGCGAGCGCCGCGGCGACCCGCTCCCGGATCCCGGGGTCGGCGATCGCCTCCGCGATGCGGTGCCGGCCGGCGCGGTAGCCGAAGTACGCGCACGCGGCGTGGCCGGTGTTGACCGTGAACAGCTTCCGCTCGATGTAGGGCACGAGGTCGTCGACGTACGTGGCCCCCTCGATGACCGGCTCCTGTCCCGCGAACGGGGTGCGGTCGATGACCCACTCGTGGAACTGCTCCACCACCACGTCGAGCCCGCCGCCGTCCTGCTGGGGCACGATCCGGTCGACGGCGGTGTTGGCGAACACCGCCCGCCGCTCGAGGTCCTCCCCGGCGTACTCGGCGCGGACCGCCTCGGCGAGCAGGTCCGTCGCGGACAGGGCGTTCTCGCACGCCATGACCGCCACGGGGGCGGCGCCGTCCGGGCGCGCCGCGATCCCGCGCGCCACGAGGGGCGCCACGAACCTGAGGATGTGCGCGCCCACGGCCGTGGTGACCACGTCCGCCGTGGCGATCTCCTCGACCACGGCCTCCGGGTCGTCCGCCGAGTTGACCGCCCGGTAGCCCTCGACGACCGTGTCCCGGGAGCCGGCGCCGACCTCGTGCACCGTGTAGCTGGGGGTCGACGCCAGCGCGTCGATCAGCGGGGCCGCCACGTCGGCGAACACGACCTCGTAGCCCGAGCGGTGCATGAGCAGGCCGACGAAGCCCCGGCCGATGTTGCCCGCTCCGAAGTGCACGCACTTCATCAGTCGTTCACCTTCCCCAGCAGGTCGAGCACGTCGTCGGAGGTCCTCGCCTCGTCCAGCTGGCGCACCTTCTCCTTGTTGCCGAAGATCTTCGCGACCCGGGACAGGATCGCGAGGTGCTCGTTGTCCTTGCCGGCGATGCCGATCACCCAGGTGACGGGCTTGCCGTTCCAGTCCAGGCCCTCGGGGTAGCGCACGACCGACAGGGCCGAGTGGTTGATGCTGTCCTTCGCCTGGTTGGTGCCGTGCGGGATGGCGAGACCGTTGCCCATGAACGTGGACACCGACTCCTCGCGCTCGTGCATGGAGGCCACGTACTCGTCGGTCACGGCGCCGGCCGCCACGAGCAGGCCACCGGCCTCGTCGATGGCCTGCGCGGCGTTCACCGCGCCGCCGTCCATCACGATCCGGTCCTTGGTGAGGATGGACTCCCCGGAGCTCCCGGCGTCCTCCTCCGCCACGGTGTCACCGCCCGCCGCCGCGCCGCCCGCCGCGCCACCGCCGCCCGCGGGGACGGTGGCGCTGTTGCGCTGCTGCACGGCCTCGACGATCTCGTCGTAGCGGGGGCTGCCCATGAAGTTGTCGACGGTCACCACCGAGGCGCTGGGCACCTTCGGCCTCGCCCGGGTGGCCAGGTCCTGGTGGGTGACCACGATGTCGAAGTCGTCGGTGAGGTTGGCGATCGCCGCGTTGGTGACCTTGACGTCGCCGAAGCCGGCCGCCTTGACCTTGTTCCGCAGCACCGAGGCACCCATCGCGGAGGAGCCCATGCCGGCGTCGCACGCGAACACGATGTGCTGCACCGGCCCGCCGTCGCCGAGCGCACGGGCGTCCGTCCCGCCGGTGTCCGCGCCGCCGCTGGTGCCGACGATCGCGGAGGACACGGAGGACTTCTTGCCCTTCATCCCCTCCATCCGGGAGGTCGCCTCGGTGAGGTCGCCCTCGCCCTTGTCCTTGGAGGCCTTGAGGATGATCGAGGCCACGAAGAAGGACACCGCGGTCGCGGCCGTGACCGCGATCGCCACCCCCACGTAGCTGTCCGTGGTGGCCTGGGCGAACACCGCGATGATCGAGCCCGGCGCGGCCGGGGCGCGCAGGCCGGCGTCGAACAGGGTCAGGGTGAAGATGCCGGTCATGCCGCCGGCGATCGCGGCCAGGATCAGCGCCGGCTTCATCAGCACGTACGGGAAGTAGATCTCGTGGATGCCGCCCACGAAGTGGATCAGCGCCGCGCCGGGGGCCGAGGCGCGGGCCGCGCCGCGGCCGAAGACCGTGTAGGCGAGCAGGATGCCCAGGCCGGGGCCGGGGTTGGCCTCGAGCAGGAAGAGGACGGACTTGCCCTGCTCCAGGGCCTGGGCGGTGCCCAGCGGGGTGAGGATGCCGTGGTTGATCGCGTTGTTGAGGAACAGCACCTTCGCGGGCTCGATCAGGATCGAGGTCAGCGGCAGCAGCCCCCGGTTCACCAGGAAGTCCACCGCCGAGGCGGCCGCGTTGGAGAAGGCCAGCACGGCGGGGCCGATCAGGAAGAAGCCGAAGATGGCCATGGCCGCGGCCAGGATGCCGGCCGAGAAGTTGTTCACGAGCATCTCGAAGCCGGGCTTGATCTTCCCGTCCCAGATGCTGTCGACCTTCTTCATCACCCACGCGGTGAGCGGGCCCATGAGCATCGCGCCGATGAACATGGGGATGTCGGTGCCCACGATCACCCCCATGGTGGCGATCGCCCCGACCACGCCGCCGCGCACGTCGTAGACCATCCGCCCGCCCGTGTAGGCGATGAGCAGCGGGAGCAGGTACGTGATCATCGGGCCCACCAGGCCCGTGTACGGCTCCCCCTCCGCGTTCTCGCCGAACCCGCCCAGCGGGCCGAACGGGGTGAAGCCCGCCTCGATGAAGAATGCCGTGATCAGTCCCCAGGCGATGAAGGCCCCGATGTTGGGCATGATCATCCCCGACAGGAACGTGCCGAAGCGCTGGACGTGCGCGCGGGCGGCGGTCGACCGGCCGCCCGCCGGTGCTGTGGTCTCTGAGGTCGTTGCCGTCGCCATGGTGCTGTCCTGACTCTCGAACGAGGTGGTGCTCCTCCGGCGGAGCGCCCGCGCGGCGTGCTGCTGTGATGCATGTCACAGCCGATGCCGGGTCGAGGTCAAATCTACACCCGGGTACCACGCCTGTCTCCCGTTCGCCGCGGCCGTCCGGAGGCGGTCTAGACTGTGGTCGATGACCGCATCTACGCTGAGCGACCGCGCCTCGCCCTTCGTGGAGCTCGACCGGCAGACCTGGTCGAGGCTCTCCCACGAGATCGACGTCCCCCTCACCTCCCGGGAGATCGAGAACCTGCGCGGCCTCGGCGACCGGCTCGACGTCGCGGAGGTGCGTGAGGTGTACCTCCCCCTCTCGCGGCTGCTGACCCTCTACGACGAGTCCTCGAACCGGCTCAACGCCTCGACCAACGCGTTCCTCGGCGAGGAGCACGCCCGGACCCCGTTCGTGATCGGCATCGCCGGGTCCGTGGCCGCCGGCAAGTCCACCACCGCCCGGCTCCTGCGCGAGCTGCTGTCCCGGTGGCCGTCCACCCCCCACGTGCAGCTCATCACCACGGACGGGTTCCTGTACCCCAACGCGGAGCTGCAGCGCCGCGGGCTCATGGACCGCAAGGGGTTCCCGGAGTCCTACGACCGCCGCGCCCTGCTGCGCTTCGTCGCGAAGATCAAGTCGGGCGCCCCGGAGGTGCGGGCCCCCAAGTACTCGCACCACAGCTACGACATCCTGCCCGGCGAGGAGGTCGTGGTGACCCGCCCGGACGTGGTCATCATCGAGGGGCTCAACGTCCTGGCCCCCGCCAAGGTGGGCCCCGGGGACCGGGCCGCGCTGGCGCTGAGCGACTTCTTCGACTTCTCCATCTACGTGGACGCCCGGCCCGCGGACATCGAACGGTGGTACGTGGAGCGCTTCCAGGCCCTGCGCTCCTCGGCCTTCGCCGACCCCGGGTCCTACTTCCACCGCTACGCGGACCTCTCCGACGAGGGGGCGGTGGCCACCGCCACCGGCATCTGGCGGCGGATCAACGAGCCGAACCTGATCGAGAACGTGCAGCCGACGCGCGGCCGCGCCCGGCTGATCCTCTCCAAGGACTCCGACCACTCCATCCGGCGCGTGCTGCTGCGCAAGAACTGATGGACGTCCCACGCGCCGGCGCCCTCCTGCTGGCCGCCGCGCTGCTCGTGACCGGGTGCGCGCCGGAGCCCGGGGGCGCTCCGCCGCCCTCGCCGGAGCCCGCCGGCACCACGTCGGCGCCGGCTGCGCCCCCTGCTCCGGCTCCCTCTGCTCCAGCACCTCCCTCCGCTCCGGCGCCCCCGTCCGGTCCGGCGACGACGGCACCGGGCTCCGCCCCGACCGCCGACCCGGACCCCGGCCCCGGCGCCGGCCCCGATGTGGGCCCCGACCCCGACGTGGACCTCGACGATCCCGCCTCGCCGGGCGTGGTCGTCAACAAGCAGCGTCCCCTGGACCCGGAGGACTGGGCCCCCGCCGCCCTCGTGGACGTCGAGGGGGAGCTCCTGCGCCCCGAGGCGGCCAGTGCGGTGCGCGGCATGCTCGCCGCGGCGCGGGCGGACGGCGTGCCGATCCGGATCGTGTCGGGCTACCGCTCCCACGCCGAGCAGTCCGCCACCTACGCCGGCTGGGTCGCGCAGAAGGGCCGCGAGGCCGCCGACACGGTCTCGGCCCGGCCCGGCCACTCCGAGCACCAGACGGGCCTGGCCGTGGACGTCGGCGACGGCTCCGGGTGCGACCTGCGCGTGTGCTTCGACGCGACGCCCACCGCCGCCTGGGTGGCCGAGCACGGGCCGGCGCACGGCTTCGTGGTCCGCTACCCGTGGGGCGAGCACGGCACCACCGGCTACTGGTACGAGCCGTGGCACCTGCGCTACCTCGGCCCCGAGCGGGCACAGGAGCTGGTGGACTCGGGCGCCGCGACGCTCGAGGAGTTCTCCGGGCTCCCTCCGGCCCCGGACTACGGGCCGGCAGCGGCAGGCTGACCCGGACGCTGCGGCCGGCACCGCGGCGGCGGGCGCCGGCGG
Organism: uncultured Kocuria sp.; assembly: GCF_947500125.1. Taxonomy (GTDB): domain Bacteria; phylum Actinomycetota; class Actinomycetes; order Actinomycetales; family Micrococcaceae; genus Kocuria. Next base: position 7,949 of record NZ_CANMRA010000011.1, read on the forward strand.
CCGTGCATCCCCGGTGCTCCTGTCCATGGCCGGTCCGGCTACCCTGTGGGCATGCTCAAAGGTTTCAAGGAATTCGTTCTGAAGGGCAACGTGCTGGACCTGGCCGTCGCCGTGATCGTCGGCGCGGCCTTCGCCCAGGTCGTCAACGCCATGGTCGAGGCGGTGCTGATGCCGCTCATCTCCGCGCTGGTCGGCTCGCCCAACTTCGACTCGTTCGCCGTGCTGACCGTCAACGGCAACGACATCAGGTTCGGCGTGCTGCTCACCGCGCTCGTGAACTTCCTGCTCGTGGCCGCCGCCGTGTACTTCGCGATCGTGCTGCCCATGAACAAGATGATCGAGGCCCGCAACCGCCGCCTCGGGATCGACCCGGCCGAGGAGGAGGCCGACGCCCAGGTGCAGCTGCTCACCGAGATCCGCGACGCCCTGCGCCAGCGCACCTGACCCCCGCCCCGGCAACGGCCGGAGGCCCGCACCGTGGACACGGTGCGGGCCTCCGGCAGGGGCGGCTCAGACGGTCAGGGCCAGCTCGCGCTCCACCACGGCGGCGAGGAACTCCGTCTCGGCCCGGGCGATCTCCTCGGAGGCGGCCTCGACCATCACGCGGACCACGGGCTCGGTCCCCGAGGGCCGCAGCAGCACGCGGCCCGTCTCGCCGAGGCGCTGCTCGACCTCCGCGACGGCCGCCTGCACGCCGGGGTTGGAGCCCACCGCGGCGCGGTCCACGCCGCGCACGTTGAGCAGCACCTGCGGCAGCCGCGTCATGACGCGGGCCAGCTCCGCGAGCGGCGTCCGGGTCTGGGCCACGCGCGAGGCCAGCATCAGCCCGGTCAGCAGCCCGTCACCGGTGGTGGCGAAGTCGGACATGATGACGTGGCCGGACTGCTCACCGCCGAGGTTGTACCCGTGCTCGGTCATCGTCTCGAGGACGTAGCGGTCCCCCACGGCGGTCTCCCGCACGTCGATCCCGGCCGAGCGCAGCGCCAGCTTGAGGCCGAGGTTGCTCATCACGGTGGCCACGAGCGTGTCGTCCACGAGCCGGCCCGCGTCCTTCAGCGCCAGGGCGAGGATCGCCATGATCTGGTCCCCGTCCACCTCCCGGCCGCCGGCGTCCACGGCGAGGCAGCGGTCGGCGTCGCCGTCGTGCGCGATCCCGAGATCGGCGCCGAGCTCGACGACGGCCCGCTGGAGGGGCTCCAGGTGGGTCGAGCCGCAGCCGTCGTTGATGTTCAGGCCGTCGGGCTCCGCACCGATGACGTGCACCTCGGCGCCCGCGCCGCGGAACGCGTCCGGGGAGACCCCGCTGGCGGCGCCGTTGGCGCAGTCCAGGACCACGCGCATTCCCTCGAGCCGGTGCGGGATCGCCCCCACCAGGTGCAGGACGTAGCGGTCCTCCGCGTCCGTGAGCAGGTGGATGCGCCCGACCCCGGCGCCCGTGGGGCGCCGGAAGTCGCCGGACTCGAAGACCCGCTGGATCTCGTCCTCGACCCGGTCGGGCAGCTTCCGCCCGCCGTGGGCCAGGAACTTGATCCCGTTGTCGGGGGCCGGGTTGTGCGAGGCGGAGATCATCACGCCGAAGTCGGCGTCGAGGTCCGCCACGAGGTAGGCCAGCGCGGGGGTGGGCAGGACACCGGCGTCGTGGACGTCCACGCCCGACCCGGCCAGGCCCGCGGTGACGGCCGCGCTGATGAACTCGCCGCTGGCGCGCCCGTCCCGCGCGACGACCGCTGTGGGACGCCGCCCCTCGCGTGCGTGGCCGTGGCCGAGCACGATCGCGGCGGCCTGGGCCAGGTCCAGGGTCATGTTGGCTGTGAGGAGGTCGTTCGCGAGTCCGCGCACGCCGTCCGTTCCGAATAATCTAGACATCGCCCCCCATCCTACGTTCCCCGCGCCCCGGACAGCGGCAGGCGGGCAGTAACGAACGGACCCCGTCCGACACCGGCGTGCACCGGGTCGGACGGGGTCCGTGGGGCCGAGGGCGGGCCGGGAGGCCCCCCGATCAGCGCTTCGAGTACTGCGGAGCCTTGCGGGCCTTCTTGAGACCGGCCTTCTTGCGCTCGATGACGCGCGGGTCGCGCGTCAGGAAACCGGCCTTCTTGAGGGTCGGGCGGTTGTTCTCCAGGTCGATCTCGTTCAGCGCGCGCGCCACGCCATGGCGCAGGGCACCGGCCTGACCGGAGGGGCCACCGCCGTGGATGCGGGCGATGACGTCGTAGGCGCCCTCGAGCTCGAGCACCTTGAAGGGGTCGTTGACCTCCTGCTGGTGCAGCTTGTTCGGGAAGTAGTTCTCCAGGGTGCGGCCGTTCACGGTCCACTGGCCGGAGCCGGGGACGACGCGCACACGGGCGACGGCCTCCTTGCGGCGGCCGACGGCCTGGCCGGAGACGGTCAGGGCCGGGCGCTCGGCGGCGACCTCGGTCTCCTCGGCGGGGGCGGACTCGGAGGTGTAGCTGCTCAGCTGCTCCTCGCCGTCCACGATGTTCTGCTCTTCAGTATTCTGAGCCACGATTGTCCTCGCTAGTTTCTGTCGTAGGCCCGATTACTGGGCAACCTGGGTGAACTCGAAGGTCTGCGGCTGCTGGGCACCGTGCGGGTGCTCCGGGCCGGCGTAGACCTTGAGCTTGGACATCTGCTGGTCGGCCAGCTTGTTCTTCGGGAGCATGCCACGGATGGCCTTCTCCACGGCGCGGACCGGGTGCTTCTCCAGCAGCTCGGCGTAGGAGCTGGACTTGAGGCCGCCCGGGTAGCCGGAGTGGCGGTAGGCCCGCTTCTTCTCGAGCTTGGAGCCGGTCAGGGCCACCTTCTCGGCGTTGATGATGATGACGAAATCACCGGCGTCCACGTGGGGAGCAAAGGTCGGCTTGTGCTTTCCGCGCAGCAGCGTTGCGGTCTGGCTGGCAAGACGACCCAGGACGACGTCGGTGGCATCGATGACGTGCCACTGGCGCTGGATGTCACCGGGCTTCGGGGTGTACGTACGCACGTTAGTTTGCCTTCGTTCGGGTTATCTCGGTGGCGCTAGTTGGGATCACGCCGTTTCTCGGTGTGCCGTCCGGGGCTCGGGTGAGGGCCGAGCTGCATCCGGTGCCCGAGACCCCGGTGCACCGGACCGCCATGCGTCCTGCAACTGGACAGCGGATCCGGGTACACGTGAACCGAGGCGGGACACGCACAACAGCACCCCACGGTACCGGATGCGGCGGCCAAAGACCACTCGGGCCATACACCCGGAGGATGCGGCGGTCAATCTCCCCGCGGGCGGCCGGGGCGGTCCGCCGGCACCGGCCCGTCACCGTGGGGATCACCGCGCGGACCACCGTGGGGACCGCCGAGGGGGTCGCGCAGCGCCCGGGTGCGCGCGGCCCGCTCCCCCAGGACGGCGTCCCCGGGATAGCGGACCTCCTCGAGCACGAGGGCGTGCGCCGGGGCCATCAGCACCCGGGCGTCCCGGACCCGCTCCGCCAGCCGGCGGCCCAGCCAGTCCGGGTCCTCGCGGCCCGCGCCCACGCGCGCGGCCGCGCCCACGACCGAGCGGACCATGTGGTGGCAGAACGCGTCCGCCTCGATGCCCAGCACCACGAGCCCGTCCCGGTCCCGCTCGACGGACACGTCGAGGACCTCCCGCACCGTGGTGGCGCCCTCGCGCGGGCGGCAGAAGGACAGGAAGTCGTGCAGCCCCACGAGCTCCCGCACCGCCCCGGCCATGACGGGGACGTCGAGCACGTCCTTCGACCACCACGTCAGGTGCCGGGTCAGCGGGTCCCGGCCCGCCGCGCCGTCGTCGATCCGGTAGCTGTAGCGGCGGGAGACGGCGGAGAAGCGGGCGTCGAAGCCGCCCGGGGCGGCGCCCGCGCGGCGGACGACCACCGCGCCCGGGCACTCCGGCAGGCCCAGCTCGCGGCGGCCGCGGCCCAGGACGTGCGTCAGCGCGCCGCTCAGGCGGCGCTCGAGCGCGAGTCCCGGATCCTCGTCCCGGCCGCGGGCGAGAGCGGTCCACTCCGCCGGCGCCAGGTCCAGGTGAACCACCTGGCCGCGCGCGTGCACGCCCGTGTCCGTCCGGCCGGCCACCACGACGCGCACGTCGCGGCGGACCAGCACGGCCAGGGCGTCCTCCAGGGCCCCCTGGACGGTCGGCAGACCCGGTTGGCGGGCCCATCCGGAGAACGGCGCGCCGTCGTAGGCCAGGTCGATCCGCACGCGCACGGGGGGCTCGGACGGGCTCATGCTCAGCTCCTGGAGAGGTGTGGTCAGGGGGTCGGCGGGCACGACGACGCCGCCGGGGACCAGGTCCCCGGCGGCGTCACGGTGTCGGTCCGGACGGAGTCCGGTCAGCGCAGCTTCTGTGCGGCGGCGCCACCGGCCGGCTGGAAGCCGGCGGCCTCGGCGTTGGCCGGCGAGTCGAACCAGATCTCGGCGGTGGTCCCCGCGTACCAGCGCGAGCCGGGCACGTGGTACTTCATCGAGTTCTTGTTGCCCTTGACCTCGAAGCCCTCGGGGGCCTCGCCGGACTCGAGCGGGGCGTGCGAGCCGGGGAACTCCGCGTCGGTGTTCTCGGCGGCGACCTCGGCGGCCTGCTCGGAGCCGACCTCGGGGGCCTGCTCGTCGGCGGGGATCTCCTCGGCGGCGACGTCACCGGCGGTGGCGTCCGCCGGGGTGTCGACCGGGGCCGCGGGGGCCGGGGCGGCCTTCTCGGTGGCGCGCTCGGCCTCGGCGACGGTGGCCTTGGTCGCGACGGGCTCCATCACGAGCTCGATGACCGCCATGGGGGCGTTGTCGCCCTTGCGGTTGCCGATCTTCGTGATCCGGGTGTAGCCGCCGTTGCGGTCCTCCATCGCCGAGGCGATGGTCGTGAACAGCTCGTGCACCACGGACTTGTCGGTCAGCTGCGCCAGCACGCGACGACGGGCCGCCAGGTCACCGCGCTTGGCGAAGGTGATCAGGCGCTCGGCGTAGGGACGCATCCGCTTCGCCTTCGTCACGGTGGTGGTGATGCGCTTGTGCTCGAACAGCTGCTGCGACAGGTTCGCCAGCATCAGGCGCTCGTGCGCGGGTCCGCCTCCGAGGCGGGGTCCCTTGGTGGGAGTAGGCATGGTTGTTGATCTCCTGGAAGTCTGTCCCGGCCCGGGCGGGCACCCGTCGGGACGTCAGCGGGAAGGACTAGTGGTCGTCGTCGTCGAACGGGTTCTCGTCGTCGATCGCGGCGGCGCGAGCGGCGAGGTCGAAACCGGGGGGCGAGTCCTTGAGGGACAGCCCGAGGTCGACGAGCTTGGCCTTGACCTCGTCGATCGACTTGGCGCCGAAGTTGCGGATGTCCATCAGGTCCGCCTCGGAACGGCCCACGAGCTCACCCACGGTGTGGATGCCCTCGCGCTTGAGGCAGTTGTAGGACCGCACGGTGAGCTCGAGGTCCTCGATGGGCAGCGCCATGTCGGCGGCCATCGCGGCGTCGGTCGGCGAGGGCCCGATCTCGATGCCCTCGGCGGCCGTGTTGAGCTCCCGGGCGAGACCGAACAGCTCGACCAGGGTGGTGCCGGCGGAGGCCACGGCGTCACGCGGGGTGATGGCCTCCTTGGTCTCCACGTCCAGGACCAGCTTGTCGAAGTCGGTGCGCTGCTCCACGCGGGTGGCCTCCACGCGGAAGGTCACCTTCAGGACGGGCGAGTAGATCGAGTCGACCGGGATGCGCCCGATCTCCGCGTCCCCGGCCTTGTTCTGGGCGGCCGAGACGTACCCGCGCCCGCGCTCGATGGTCAGCTCGAGCTCGAGCTGGCCCTTCGCGTTGAGGGTCGCGATGTGCAGGTCCGGGTTGTGGATCTCCACCCCGGCCGGCGCCGTGATGTCCGCGGCGGTGACGACGCCGGGCCCCTGCTTGCGCAGGTAGGCGACGACGGGCTCGTCCTGCTCCGAGGAGACGGCGAGCTTCTTGATGTTGAGAATGACCTCGGAGACGTCCTCCTTGACGCCCTCCACGGTGGAGAACTCGTGGAGCACCCCGTCGAGCCGGATGCTGGTCACGGCCGCACCGGGGATCGAGGACAGGAGGGTGCGGCGGAGGGAGTTGCCGAGGGTGTAGCCGAAGCCGGGCTCGAGCGGTTCGATCACGAAGCGGGACCGGTTGTCGGCCACGACCTCTTCAGAGAGGGTGGGGCGCTGTGCGATGAGCACTGATGTTTCCTTTCAGCGGGCATCCGCTATATGACGCGCGCAAATGGTGGAAAACAGTTGATGGGTGCGGACCGGTGCCCGGTCCGTTGTCGGCACGCGCACCGGGACCCCGCGGGGTCCCGGTGGGCGTGCTCACATCAGACGCGGCGGCGCTTCGGCGGGCGGCAACCGTTGTGCGCGCTCGGGGTGACGTCCGAGATGGAGCCGACCTCGAGGCCGGTGGCCTGCAGGGAGCGGATGGCGGTCTCGCGCCCGGAGCCGGGGCCCTTGACGAACACGTCGACCTTGCGCATGCCGTGCTCCTGCGCGCGCTTCGCGGCGGCCTCGGCGGCCATCTGGGCCGCGAAGGGGGTGGACTTGCGAGAGCCCTTGAAACCCATCTCGCCGGCGGACGACCAGGACAGGACGGCGCCGGAGGGGTCGGTGATGGTGACGATGGTGTTGTTGAACGTCGACTTGATGTGGGCCTGGCCCTGGGTGACGTTCTTCTTGTCCTTGCGACGAGGCTTGCGGGCAGCCGTCGCTCGAGTCTTCGGGGGCATGGAGATCTCCTACAAAGTTTTGAAGAGCGGTGAAGAGTGGTGGTGGGCCGCTCGGGGGACCGTGCGGTCCTGGCGCGCGAGCGGCAGCGGGCTACTTCTTCTTGCCGGCAACCGTGCGCTTCGGACCCTTGCGGGTGCGGGCGTTGGTCTTGGTGCGCTGACCGTGCACCGGCAGGCCGCGGCGGTGCCGGATGCCCTGGTAGCTGCCGATCTCGACCTTGCGGCGGATGTCGGCGGCCACCTCGCGGCGGAGGTCACCCTCAACCTTGTAGTTGTCCTCGATGTAGTCGCGCAGCTCCACGAGCTGGGCATCGGTGAGCTCGCGCACGCGCAGGTTGCCCGAGATGCCGGTGGCGTCCAGGGTGGCCAGCGCGCGGGTGCGTCCCACGCCGTAGATGTAGGTGAGCGCGATCTCCAACCGCTTCTCACGGGGAAGGTCGACGCCTGCGAGACGAGCCATATCGGCGGTTCTCCTTGTGGTGTTCCAGAGGTCTGGAGCATCGCTGCCCGGTCGGGGACGTCATGTCCGTCCGCCGGTCCCCGGCCTCTGTACCGGGGGCACCCGCCTGGATCTCTCCGGTCGGGAGCGGTGCCTTTGTCGATCCACTTGCGTGGGGTGGTCGGGGCCTGTCAGCCCTGACGCTGTTTGTGGCGCGGGTTCTCGCAGATCACCATGACCCGCCCGTTGCGGCGGATCACCTTGCACTTGTCGCAGATCGGCTTCACGCTCGGTTGGACCTTCATCGCATTCCTTCGCGTCGTTCTCTCGAGTGGTGTGCGGCCCGGACGGCCGCCGGTCCTACTTGTAGCGGTAGACGATACGACCGCGAGTGAGGTCGTACGGGCTCAGCTCCACCACCACGCGGTCCTCGGGGAGGATCCGGATGTAGTGCTGTCGCATCTTCCCGGAGATGTGGGCGAGGACCAGGTGACCGTTGTTCAGCTCAACGCGGAACATCGCGTTGGGCAGAGCCTCGACCACAGTGCCTTCGATCTCGATGACTCCGTCTTTCTTGGCCATATCCTCCGCTAACTTCAGGTGCCCCCCGCCGGGGCGGCGGGCAGGGTTTCGGGTGTACATCGTCGTTAAACGCCGCGGCGGACCCGTACGCGTGCACCATCACCGTTCGTGGTGCACGGTGAGGGTCGGCGCGGTCCGATGAGTGCGGAATCGCTGGAGCACAGACAACCAACAGGACACTCTACGGGATCGGGGGCGCCTCCCGCAACGCGGGAGGCGCCCCCGGACCCTCGACCGGTCCGCGCGCGGTCCGGCGGACCGGGGACGACGACGCTCAGACTGTCGCGGCGAGCTGCCCGCAGGCCCCGTCGATGTCGGAGCCCCGGGTGTCCCGCACGGTGGTGGGGATGCCGTGGGCGCGCAGGCGCTCCACGAAGTTCTGCTCCACGCCGGGCCGCGAGGCGGTCCACTTGGAGCCGGGGGTCGGGTTGAGCGGGATGGGGTTCACGTGCACCCACCCCCCGCCGCGGGCGTTGAGCTTCTCCCCGAGGAGGTCGGCCCGCCACCCGTGGTCGTTGATGTCGCGGATCAGGGCGTACTCGATCGAGACCCGCCGACCGGTGGCCTGGTAGTACTCGTAGGCGGCGTCGAGGGCCTCGTCGACCTTCCAGCGGGTGTTGATCGGGATGAGCTCGTCCCGCAGCTCGTCGTCGGGGGCGTGCAGGGACAGCGCCAGGGTGACCGGCAGCTTCTCCTGCGTGAACTTCCGGATGCCGGGCACCAGGCCCACCGTGGACATGGTGATCCCGCGGGCCGAGATGCCGAGGCCCTCCGGGGACGGGTCGATGAGGCGGTGGATGGCGCCGATGGACGCCTTGTAGTTGGCCAGGGCCTCCCCCATGCCCATGAAGACGATGTTCGAGACCCGCAGGGGCTCCTGCTCGGCCCGGCCGACCCGGCCGCCGCGGAGCATCCGCGCCCCCTGCACGACCTGTTCGACCATCTCCGCGGTCGAGAGGTTGCGGGTCAGGCCCGCCTGCCCGGTGGCGCAGAAGGGGCAGTTCATGCCGCAGCCGGCCTGGGAGGAAATGCACATGGTCACCCGGTGGGTGTAGCGCATGAGCACGGACTCCACGGTGGCCCCGTCGAAGCACCGGTGGACGTTCTTGACGGTGGCGCCCTGGTCGGCCTCGAGGGTCCGCACGCTCGTCAGCAGCGGCGGCAGGGCCTGGGCCACGAGCTCCTCCCGCCCGGCCGCGGGCAGGTCGGTCATGTCCTCCGGTGCGGTGGCGAACCGGTCGAAGTAGTGCCGGGAGAGCTGGCCCGCGCGGAAGGGCTGGTGCCCGAGCTCGGCGAGGAACTGCCGGCGGCCCGCCATGTCGAAGTCGGCGAGGTGGCGCGGGGGCTTGCCGCGGCGCGGCGCGGCGAAGGTCAGCTGACCGGGCCGCGGCTTCACGGTGAGTTCGACGGGCGTCCTGGTCGTGGTGCTCTGCTGCGGCTGCTGGGCCACGGTGTTCTCCTCGCGGTGTCGCGGGTCCTGGGTGGTCGGGGGCTGCCGGCTCACGGCAGGTCCTCGGGGATCGGGACGGGGCGCACGCCGAGGGGCTCGAGCTCCGAGGCCCCGCCGTCCTCGGCCGTGAGCACCCAGACGCCGTCGGCGTGCAGCGCCACGGAGTGCTCCCACTGGCTGGAGCGGGCCCCGTCGGTGGTGACCACGGTCCACTCGTCGTCGAGCACGCGGGTGCCGATCCCGCCGCGCACGAGCATCGGCTCGATGGCCAGCGCCATCCCGGCGCGCAGGCGGGGCCCGCGGTCGGTGCTGCGGAAGTTGAGGACGTCGGGGGCCATGTGCATCTTGGAGCCGATCCCGTGGCCCACGTACTCCTCGAGGATCCCGAAGCGGTGCCCGGAGACCTTCCGCACGTAGTCCTCCACGGCCCCGCCGATGTCGCCGACGTGCGTGCCGGTGGCCGCCGCCGCGATGCCGTGCCACATGGCGTTGCGGGTGACGTCGGAGAGCTCGGCGTCGGCGGGGTGGGGGCGGCCCAGCAGCACGGTGCGCGCCGAGTCCCCGTGCCAGCCCTCGACGATCGCCCCGCCGTCCACGGAGAGGATGTCCCCCTCCTGCAGCACCTGCTCCCCGGGGATGCCGTGGACCACGACCTCGTTGACGGACACGCACACCGCGGCGGGATAGCCGAAGTAGCCGAGGAAGTTGGAGCTCGCCCCGTGCTCGTCGAGGACGGAGCGGAAGACGGCGTCGAGGGACGCGGTGGTCGCGCCGGGGACGGCGGCCGCCACGGCGGCGTCGAGGGCGCGCGAGGTCACCACCCCGGCGCGCTGCATGGCGCGCAGCTGGGCGTTGGTCTTGTACTCGATCCGGCGGCGGCCGAACATGCGGTCTTCCTTCCGAGCCGCTCCCCCGGTCGGGGAGCTCGCGGCTGTCGTGGGTTAAACGTGAGACCCCCGGGGGTGTCCGGGGGTGTCACGGCGTCGGTGGTGCGGGACGGTGCGTCAGGACAGCGCTGTCATGATCCGCTGGGAGACCTCGTCGACGGTCCCCAGGCCGTCGACCTCACGGACGATGCCGCGCCGGTCGTAGACGTCGACGACCGCGGCGGTCTCCGCGTCGTACACGTCCAGGCGGTGCCGGATGACCGCTTCCGTGTCGTCGGTGCGCCCCTCCTTCTGGGCGCGCCCGAGGAGCCGCTGCACGAGCTCGTCGCGGTCGGCGGTCAGCTTCAGCACGACGTCGAGCTCCTGTCCGAGCTCGGCGAGGATCGCGTCGAGCTCGTCCACCTGGGCGGCGTTGCGCGGGTAGCCGTCGAGCAGGAAGCCGTCGGCCGTGTCCGTCTCGGCGAGGCGGTCGCGCACCATCCGGTTGGTCACCGAGTCCGGGACGAGGTCGCCGGCGTCGATGTAGCTCTTGGCCTCCTCGCCCAGCGCGGTCCGGCCCTTGATGTTGGCCCGGAAGATGTCCCCGGTGGAGATCGCCGGGATGCCGAGCTGCTCCGAGACGCGCACGGCCTGCGTGCCCTTGCCTGCGCCGGGGGGGCCGATGATGAGCATGCGGGTCATGAAGTCTCCTTGCGGTCGGTGGTGGCTGCGGTGACAGTCTATCGGGACGGCCCCGGCGCCCCGGCGCGGGGCGCTGGACGTCAGCGCAGCAGGCCCTCGTAGTTGCGCTGCTGCAGCTGGGCCTCGATCTGCTTCACCGTGTCCAGGCCCACGCCCACCATGATCAGCAGCGACGGCCCGCCGAAGGGGAAGTTCTGGTTCGCGTCGATCAGCACGAGCGCCACGAGGGGGATCATCGACACGATGCCCAGGTACAGGGCGCCCGGGAACGTGATCCGGCTGAGCACGTACGCGAGGTACTTCTCGGTGGGCCGGCCCGCGCGGATCCCCGGGATGAAGCCGCCGTAGCGCTTCATGTTGTTGGAGACCTCCTCCGGGTTGAAGGTGATCGACACGTAGAAGTACGTGAAGAACACGATCATCAGGAAGTACATCACCATGTAGACGGGGTGGTCGCCGGTGACGAGGTAGGTGTTGATCCAGTTGACCCAGCCGGGGATGTCCGTCCCGTCGTCCGGCATCCCGAACTGGGAGAGCATGCCGGGGAGCATCAGCATCGAGGACGCGAAGATGATGGGGATGACGCCGGCCATGTTGACCTTGAGCGGGATGTAGGTGGTGGTGCCGCCGATCGTGCGCCGGCCCACCATCCGCTTCGCGTACTGCACGGGCACGCGGCGCTGGGACTGCTCCACGAACACCACGCAGGTGATCACCACGAGACCCACGGCCAGCACCGAGAGGAACACGCCCCAGCCCCGGGTGCGCAGGATCTCGCCCAGCGCGGAGGGGAAGGTCGCGGCGATGGAGGTGAAGATGAGCAGCGACATGCCGTTGCCCACGCCCTTCTCCGTGATCCGCTCCCCCAGCCACATGATGATCGCCGTGCCCGCGGTCATCGTGATGATGATGATCAGCACGGTCAGCCAGGTGTCGTCGGGGATGATCGGCAGGGGGCAGTCCCCCAGCAGCGCCCCGGACCGGGCGAGCGAGACCACCGTGGTGGCGTTGAGCAGCGCGAGGCCGATGGTGAGGTAGCGGGTGTACTGGGTCAGCTGCGTCTGTCCCTGCGCGCCCTCCTCGTGCAGCTCCTGGAAGCGCGGGATGACCACGCGCAGCAGCTGCACGATGATGCTCGCGGTGATGTACGGCATCACGCCCAGGGCGAAGACCGACAGCTGCAGCAGGGCGCCGCCGCTGAAGAGGTTCACCATGTCGTACACGCCGCCCGTGGTGGTCCCCAGGGCCAGGCACTGCTGCACGTTGCCGTAGTCGACGCCCGGCGCCGGGATGAACGTGCCCAGGCGGTAGAGCACGATGAGGGCGAGGGTGAACCCCAGCTTGCGTCGCAGGTCGGGGGTTCGCAACGCCCGTCCGAAAGCGCTGAGCACATGTCCTCCTAGAGACTGGGTCCGACCGGCATCCGGTGACGGGGGGTGGTGGGGCGGGAGCTCGGTCCTGGGTCCGCGCACAGGGGCGCGGAGGACTCCGGCAAGTCTAACGAACGCGTCGCGCCCGGGACTCACCCGGGGCGCGCGCCGACGCGGCGGGTACGCCCCGCCGACGGATCAGGCCCCGCCCACGCTCGCGTGGACGGGGCCTGATCCGTGGGTGCCGCGGGGCCGGGCGTGCGCCCGGCCCCGCGGCCCGCGCTCACAGCGCGGTGGTGCTGCCGCCGGCGGCGGCGATCTTCTCCGCGGCGGAGCCCGAGAAGGCGTGCGCCTTGACGTCGACCGCGACCGCGATCTCGCCGGAGCCCAGCACCTTGACGGGCTGGTTCTTGCGGACCGCGCCGCGGGCCACGAGCGACTCGACGGTCACCTCGCCGCCCTCCGGGAAGAGCTCGGTGAGCTTGTCCAGGTTGACGACCTGGTACTCCACGCGGAACGGGTTCTTGAACCCGCGCAGCTTGGGCAGGCGCATGTGCAGCGGCAGCTGCCCGCCCGCGAAGCCCGCCTTGACCTGGTACCGGGCACTGGTGCCCTTGGTGCCGCGGCCGGCGGTCTTGCCCTTGGAGCCCTCACCGCGACCCACGCGGGTCTTGGCGGTCTTCGCGCCCGGGGCGGGACGCAGGTGGTGCACCTTGAGGGCGTGCACCTTCTCGTTGCTCTGAGCGGTGTTCTCAGCAGTGTTCTCTGCCATGGTTACTTGGCCTCCTCGACCTTGACCAGGTGGGCGACGGTGTTGACCATGCCCGCGGTCACGCCGTCGGCCTTGCGGACCACGACGTTGCCCGGCCGCTTGAGGCCGAGGGACCGCAGGGTGTTCCGCATGTTCTGCTTCTGGCCGACCACCGACCGGACCTGCGTGATGCGCAGCTCCGTGCCGTCGGGCTGGATACGCTTGCCGGACATCAGGCACCTGCCTTCTGGATCGAGCGCAGCAACGGACCGGGGACGACCTCGTCGATCGGCAGCCCACGACGGGCCGCGACGGCCGCCGGCTCCTCGAGCTGGCGGAGCGCCTCGATGGTTGCGTGCACGATGTTGATCTGGTTCGACGAGCCGAGGGACTTCGACAGCACGTCGTGGATGCCGGCGCACTCGAGCACGGCGCGGACCGGGCCACCGGCAATCACACCGGTACCGGGGGTCGCCGGGCGCAGCATGACGACGCCGGCAGCGGCCTCGCCCTGCACGCGGTGCGGGATCGTGCGGTCCTCGATGCGCGGGACGCGGAAGAAGTTCTTCTTCGCCTCCTCGACGCCCTTCGAGATCGCCGCCGGCACCTCCTTGGCCTTGCCGTAGCCGACGCCGACCATGCCGTTGCCGTCGCCGACGACGACGAGGGCGGTGAAGCTGAAGCGACGACCGCCCTTGACGACCTTGGAGACACGGTTGATGGTCACGACGCGCTCGAGGAACTTGTCCTTCTCCTCGTCGCGGCCGCCGCGGCCACCACGGCCGCCGCGCTCACCGCGACCGCCGCGCTCACCGCGACCGCCGCGCTCGCCACGGCCGCCGCGGTCGCCGCGGGAGTCCTGGGAGCGGGTGGTCTCGGTGGTCTGCTGGGCCCCGGTCGCCTCCGTGGAGGCAGTGCTCGCTTCGCTCACCTGGGTTTCCTTCTCGTTGTTCTGCTCGCTCACAGTGCCAGACCTCCTTCGCGGGCGCCGTCGGCGACAGCCGCCACGCGACCGTGGTACTTGTTGCCGCCGCGGTCGAACACGACGGCCTCGACACCGGCGGCCTTGGCGCGCTCGGCCACGAGCTCACCCACGCGCTTGGCCTTCGCGGTCTTGTCCGCGTCGGCGCCGCGCAGGTCGGCCTCCATGGTGGACGCCGAGGCGACGGTGACACCCTGGGTGTCGTCGACGACCTGGACGAACACGTGGCGGGCCGAACGGTTGACGACCAGGCGCGGGCGCGCGGCCGTGCCGGCCAGGTGCTTGCGCACCCGGACGTGGCGGCGGGTGCGGGCGGCGGCCTTGGACTTGCCCTTGATCTTCAGAGCCATGATTACTTACCAGCCTTTCCGGCCTTGCGGCGGATCTGCTCGCCGGCGTACCGCACGCCCTTGCCCTTGTAGGGCTCGGGGGCGCGGAGCTTGCGGATCTTCGCGGCGACCTCGCCGACCTGCTGCTTGTCGATGCCGTTGACCGAGAGCTTGTTGACGCCCTCGACGGCGAACGAGATGCCCTCCGGGGCCTTGAAGGTGATCGGGTGGCTGTAGCCGAGGGCGAACTCGAGGTCCTGGCCCTTGGCCTGCACGCGGTAACCGGTGCCCACGATCTCGATGCCCTTGGAGTAGCCCTGGGTGACGCCCTGGATCATGTTGGCGATCAGGGTGCGGGTGAGGCCGTGCAGCGAGCGGGACTCGCGCTCGTCGTCGGGTCGGGTGACGGTGAGGGTGCTGTCCTCGAGCGCGACGGTGATCGGGCTGGCAACGGTGTGCTGCAGCTCGCCCTTGGCGCCCTTGACGGAGACGACGTTGCCGTCGACGTTGATCTCCACACCGGCCGGCACAGAGATGGGGAGACGTCCGATACGTGACATGTTCTCTTCCTTTCTGTTCCGGGTTACCAGACGTACGCGAGGACTTCGCCGCCCACGCCCTTCTTCGCGGCCTGCTTGTCGGTCAGCAGCCCGGAAGAGGTGGACAGGATGGCGATGCCCAGGCCGCCCAGGACCTTGGGGAGGTTGGTGGACTTGGCGTACACGCGCAGGCCCGGCTTGGAGATGCGCCGGACGCCCGCGATGGAGCGCTCCCGGTTGGGGCCGAACTTCAGGGAGAGCGTCAGGGTCTTGCCGACCTCGGCCGCCTCCTCCTTGTAGTCCGCGATGTAGCCCTCGGCCTTGAGGATGTCCGCCACGCGGGCCTTGAGCTTCGAGTACGGCATGCTCACGGAGTCGTGGTAGGCGGAGTTGGCGTTGCGCAGACGCGTCAGCATGTCCGCGACAGGATCTGTCATTGTCATTTTGGGGGCACGTGCCCTTCCTCGTCCCGGTTTCCGCAGCCGTCAGCGCCCGTGGGCGCCCGGTGCGGACCTGGAACGTAGCGAGATTAGTTGGTCTTGAAGGGGAAGCCGAGCGCCTTCAGGAGCGCGCGACCCTCGTCGTCGGTCTTCGCGGTGGTGACCACCGTGATGTCCATGCCGCGGACCCGGTCGATGCGGTCCTGGTCGATCTCGTGGAACATGGACTGCTCGGTGAGGCCGAAGGTGTAGTTGCCGTTGCCGTCGAACTGGCGGTCGGACAGACCGCGGAAGTCGCGGATGCGCGGCAGGGCCAGGGTCACCAGGCGGTCGAGGAACTCCCACATGCGGTCGCCGCGCAGCGTGGTGTGCGCGCCGATCGGCATGCCCTCGCGGAGCTTGAACTGCGCGATGGACTTCTTCGCACGGGTCACGAGCGGCTTCTGGCCCGTGATGGCGGTGAGGTCGCGGACGGCGCCGTCGATGAGCTTCGAGTCCTTCGCGGCGTCGCCGACGCCCATGTTCACGACGACCTTGACGACGCGCGGGATCTCCATGACGTTGCCGTAGCCGAACTGCTCCTGCAGCGCGGGGACGACGGTCTCCTGGTACTTGTCCTTGAAGCGCGGGGACACGCTGATCTCGGTGGTTTCGGTCATCACAGGTCCTTGCCGGTGCTCTTGGAGACGCGGACGCGGACGGTCTTCTGGCGTCCGTCGCGCTCCACGGTCTCGGTGCGGTAGCCGACGCGGGTCGGCTTCTTGGTCTCCGGGTCCACGAGCGCCACGTTGGACACGTGGATCGGGGCCTCGACCTTGTCGATGCCGCCGGCCTCACCCTGCATGGAGGCCTTGCGGTGGCGGGTGATCACGTTGATGCCCTCCACGACCACGCGGGAGGTCTCGGGGATCACGCGCAGGACCTTGCCCTGCTTGCCCTTGTTGTCCTTGCTGCCGGAGATGACCTGCACCAGGTCGCCGGTCTTGATCTTGAAATTCGCCATGGTCAGAGCACCTCCGGGGCCAGCGAGATGATCTTCATGAACTTCTTGTCGCGCAGCTCGCGGCCCACGGGGCCGAAGATGCGGGTACCACGGGGGTCACCGTCGTTCTTCAGGATCACTGCGGCGTTCTCGTCGAACTTGATGTAGGAGCCGTCCGGACGACGGCGCTCCTTCTTGGTGCGGACGATGACGGCCTTGACCACGTCGCCCTTCTTCACGTTGCCGCCCGGGATCGCGTCCTTGACGGTGGCGACGATGATGTCGCCGATGCCTGCGTAACGACGTCCGGATCCACCGAGAACACGGATGGTGAGGATTTCCTTCGCACCCGTGTTGTCGGCGACCTTCAGTCGCGACTCCTGCTGAATCACTGATTACTCCTGTCGTCTCGCCGGTTCCAACACCGATCGAGAGCACGGTGCGGGCCTTGCGGAACAGCTTGTCGGATGATGTGCCCTCCCCCGGCGTCGCACGCCGGACCGGGCCAGCCCTCCATGCCAGGAGCATCTGAACCCGCCACCAGGTGGCACGGGGGCGCCCTGCACGCGGTCATTATGCGCTGGCACGAAGAGCTGTGGGTCGTACGGGCAAAGAAATCCGCCCATACAAGCTCACCAGCCTAGCACAGCCGGGAGGCCGTCCGTGCGGGGCGGTGAACGGGCGACGGCCCGTCCCTCGCGCGGAGGGACGGGCCGTCGCGGCCGTGGCCGGCTCTAGCGAGCTCGGGTCACTTGGCCTTCTCGAGGATCTCCACGATCCGCCACCGCTTGGTGGCGGACAGCGGGCGGGTCTCGGAGATCAGGACGAGGTCGCCGACGCCGGCGGTGTTCTGCTCGTCGTGGGCCTTGACCTTCGAGGAACGGCGCATGACCTTGCCGTACAGCGAGTGTTTGACGTTGTCCTGCAGCTGGACGACGACGGTCTTGTCCATCTTGTCGGAGACCACGTAGCCGCGACGGCTCTTGCGGTCACCGCGGTCGTCGGCCTGCTCGGCCCCGTTGTTGATCTGCTCGGTCACTTGGCGTCCTCCTCGGAGGTGGTCTCGGCGGTGGTCTCGGCGGAGCCCGCCTGGGGCCGGATGCCGAGCTCGCGCTCGCGCAGCACCGTGTAGATGCGCGCGATGTCGCGCTTGACCGCCTTGAGGCGGCCGTTGTTCTCGAGCTGACCGGTTGCGGACTGGAAGCGGAGGTTGAACAGCTCCTCCTTGGCCTTGCGCAGCGCCTCACCCAGAGAGTCCTTGTCGAGGGCCGCGAGGTTCTCGATGCTCAGATCCTTGGATCCAACAGCCATTCTCATTCACCACCTTCGCGACGCACGATGCGTGCCTTCATCGGGAGCTTGTGGATCGCCAGGCGCAGGGCCTCGCGGGCGACCTCTTCGGAGACACCGGAGAGCTCGAACATCACGCGCCCGGGCTTGACGTTGGCGACCCACCATTCGGGGGAGCCCTTGCCGGAGCCCATGCGGGTCTCGGCGGGCTTCTTGGTCAGGGGGCGGTCCGGGTAGATGTTGATCCAGACCTTGCCGCCACGCTTGATGTGGCGGGTCATGGCGATACGCGCGGCCTCGATCTGACGGTTCGTCACGTAGGCCGGCGTGAGCGCCTGGATGCCCCACTCGCCGAAGGCGACGGTGGTGCCGCCCTTGGCAGCGCCCGACCGCTTCGGGTGGTGCTGCTTGCGGAACTTCACACGACGTGGGATGAGCATTTACTTACCACCCTCTGCGTTGGTCGCTCCCGCGGCCGGAGCCGGGGAGGCGGCGGAGTCGTTGCGCTCACGGCGTCCGCCACGGTCGTTACGGTCGGGACGACGACGGTCGCCGCCGCCGCCTCCACGACGCTCGCCCGGACCGCCGCGACGGTCACGGTCGCCGCCGCGGCCGCGCGAGGGAGCGGCGGCCTGCTGGGCCGCCAGTTCCTTCGCGGTCAGGTCGCCCTTGTAGATCCAGACCTTCACGCCGATGCGGCCGAAGGTGGTCTTGGCCTCGAAGAAGCCGTAGTCGATGTTCGCGCGCAGGGTGTGCAGGGGCACACGGCCTTCGCGGTAGAACTCCGAGCGGCTCATCTCGGCGCCGCCGAGGCGGCCGGCGCACTGGATGCGGATGCCCTTCGCGCCGGCGCGCTGCGCCGACTGGATGGCCTTCTTCATGGCGCGGCGGAAGGCCACGCGGGAGGCGAGCTGCTCGGCGACGCCCTGGGCGACCAGCTGGGCGTCCACCTCGGGGTTCTTGACCTCGAGGATGTTCAGCTGGATCTGCTTGCCGGTGAGCTTCTCGAGCTCGCCGCGGATGCGGTCGGCCTCGGCGCCGCGGCGGCCGATGACGATGCCGGGGCGGGCGGTGTGGATGTCCACGCGCACGCGGTCCCGGGTCCGCTCGATCTCGACCTTGGAGATGCCGGCCCGCTCCATGCCCGTGGACATGAGCTTGCGGATCTTGATGTCCTCACGGACGTAGTCCTTGTAGCGCTGGCCCTCCTTGGTGGAGTCCGCGTACCAGTGCGACACGTGGTCGGTGGTGATGCCCAGCCGGAACCCGTGCGGGTTGATCTTCTGTCCCACTTAGCGGACCTCCTCGCTGTCAGGGCTCGCCACGATCACGGTGATGTGGCTCGTGCGCTTGTTGATGCGGTAGGCGCGGCCCTGGGCGCGCGGCTGGAACCGCTTCATGGTCGGACCCTCGTCGACGAAGGCCTCGCTCACCACGAGCTCCTCCTCCTTGAACGGCAGGCCGTCGCGGTCCGCCAGCTGGCGCGCGTTGGCGACCGCCGACTGGAGGACCTTGAACACCGGCTCCGAAGCGCCCTGGGGGGCGAACTTCAGAATCGCCAGAGCCTCATTCGCCTGTTGGCCACGAATCAGGTTGACGACGCGCCGGGCCTTCATAGGCGTCACGCGGATGTAGCGCGCAGATGCCTTGGCTTCCATTGCTTTCCTTCTCTCGTCTTCTCGAAGTGCTCACGCTGCGGGATCCCGGAGGATCAGCGGCGCTTGCCCTTCTTGTCGTCCTTCACATGGCCGCGGAAGGTCCGCGTGGGGGCGAACTCGCCGAGCTTGTGCCCGACCATCGACTCGGTGATGAACACGGGGATGTGCTTGCGTCCGTCGTGCACGGCGATCGTGTGCCCGAGCATGTCGGGGACGATCATCGAGCGGCGGGACCACGTCTTGATGACGTTCTTGGTGCCCTTGTCGTTCTCCTTGGCGACCTTCAGGTAAAGGTGCTGATCGACGAAAGGGCCCTTCTTCAGGCTGCGTGGCATGTGTCAGGCTCCTTAGCGCTTGTTCTTGCCGGTACGACGACGGCGGACGATGAGCTTGTCGCTCTCCTTGTTGGGGCGGCGGGTGCGACCCTCGGGCTTGCCGTTCGGGTTGACCGGGTGACGGCCACCGGAGGTCTTGCCCTCGCCACCACCGTGCGGGTGGTCGACGGGGTTCATGACCACACCGCGGACGGTCGGGCGGACGCCCTTCCAGCGGTTGCGGCCGGCCTTGCCCCAGTTGATGTTCGACTGCTCGGCGTTGCCGACCTCGCCGACCGTCGCGCGGCAGCGCACGTCGACGTTGCGGATCTCGCCGGAGGGCAGGCGGAGCTGGCCGTACTTGCCCTCCTTGGCCACGAGCTGCACGGACGCGCCGGCGGAGCGGGCGAGCTTGGCGCCGCCGCCCGGACGGAGCTCGACGGCGTGGATCACGGTGCCGACGGGGATGTTGCGCAGCGGCAGGTTGTTGCCGGGCTTGATGTCGGCGCCGGGGCCCGACTCGACGACGTCGCCCTGGGACAGCTTGTTCGGCGCGATGATGTAGCGCTTGGAGCCGTCCACGAAGTGCAGCAGCGCGATGCGCGCCGTGCGGTTCGGGTCGTACTCGATGTGCGCGACCTTGGCGTCGACGCCGTCCTTGTCGTGGCGACGGAAGTCGATGACGCGGTACTGGCGCTTGTGCCCGCCACCCTTGTGCCGGGTGGTGATGCGGCCGGTGTTGTTCCGCCCGCCCTTCTTGGGCAGCGGCCGGACCAGCGACTTCTCGGGGGTCGTGCGCGTGATTTCTGCGAAGTCGGCAACGGAGGAGCCGCGACGGCCCGGGGTTGTCGGCTTGTGCTTACGGATAGCCATGTGTCAGTTCCTCGTTAAAGTGGTCTCCGCTCAGGCGAGCGGACCGCCGAAGATGTCGATGGTGCCTTCCTTCAGGGTCACAACGGCACGCTTGGTGCCCTTGCGCTGACCCCAGCCGAAGCGCGTGCGCTTCCGCTTCCCGGCACGGTTGATGGTGTTCACGGACTCGACCTTGACGCCGAAGATCTGCTCCACGGCGTACTTGATCTGCGTCTTGTTCGAGTCGGCCGCCACGAAGAACGTGTAGCGGCCCTCGTCGATGAGCCCGTAGGACTTCTCCGAGACGACCGGCGCGATGATGACGTCCCGGGGATCCTTGATGGTGGTCGCGCTCACTTGGCGTCCTCCTGCTTCTTCTTGCTGGCGGCCGCCACGAAGGACTCGAACGCGTCCTTCGTGAAGACCACGTCGTCGGAGACCAGCACGTCGTAGGTGTTGAGCTGGTCGGCGTAGACGGTGTGGACGTCGGCGAGGTTGCGCACCGACAGCGCGGACACGTCGTCCGAGCGGTGCAGGACGACCAGCAGGTTCTTGCGGTCGGAGAGTCCGCGCAGCGTCGCCTGGGCGGCCTTCGTGTTGGGGACGGTGCCCTCGACGACGGCCTCCACGACGTGGATGCGGTTGTTGCGCGCCCGGTCCGAGAGGGCTCCGCGCAGGGCGGCGGCCTTCATCTTCTTGGGGGTGCGCTGGCTGTAGTCGCGCGGGGTCGGGCCGTGCACCACGCCGCCACCGGTCATGTGCGGGGCGCGGATGGAGCCCTGGCGGGCGCGGCCGGTGCCCTTCTGCTTGAAGGGCTTGCGGCCGGCACCGGAGACCTCGGCGCGGTTCTTGGTCTTGTGCGTGCCCTGGCGGGCAGCGGCCAGCTGAGCGACGACGACCTGGTGCAGCAGGGGCACGTTGGTCTGGACGTCGAAGATCTCGGCGGGCAGTTCGACGTTGACGGTCTGAGTTGCCATGGTGTGATCAGGCTCCCTTCACTGCGGTGCGGACGAGGACGACCGAACCCTTGGGGCCCGGCAGGGCACCCTTGATGAGCAGCAGGGAGTTCTCGGCGTCCACGGCGTGAACGGTGAGGTTCTGCGTCGTGTGACGGACGGCGCCCATGCGGCCCGCCATGCGCATGCCCTTGAACACGCGAGCGGGGTAGGACGCGCCGCCGATGGATCCCGGCTTGCGGTGGTTCTTGTGGGCACCGTGGGAGGCGCCGACGCCGGAGAAGCCGTGGCGCTTCATGACACCGGCCGTGCCCTTGCCCTTGGTCTTGCCGATCACGTCGACCTTCTGGCCGGCCTCGAAGAGCTCGACGGAGAGCTCCTGGCCCAGCTCGTAGGTGTCGGCGTCGGCCGTGCGCAGCTCCACGACGTGGCGGCGCGGCGTCACGCCGGCCTTCTCGAAGTGGCCGGCCAGCGGCTGGGTGACCTTGCGGGGGTCGATCGCACCGAACCCGATCTGCACGGCCGAGTAGCCGTCCCGGTCCTGGTTGCGCAGCTGGGTCACGACGTTGGAGTCCGCCTTGACGACGGTCACCGGCACGAACTTCCCGTTCTCGTCCCAGACCTGGGTCATGCCGAGCTTCGTGCCCAGCAGGCCCTTCACCTGGCGTTCGAAAGTGGTAGTCATTGGGATGCGATCCTCTTTACAGCTTGATTTCGATGTTCACGTCAGCCGGCAGGTCGAGGCGCATGAGCGAGTCGACGGCCTTCGGCGTGGGGTCGATGATGTCGATCAGCCGCTTGTGCGTGCGCATCTCGAAGTGCTCACGGCTGTCCTTGTACTTGTGCGGCGAGCGGATGACGCAGTACACGTTCTTCTCCGTGGGCAGCGGCACGGGGCCGACCACCGTGGCGCCTGCGCGCGTCACCGTCTCAACGATCTTCCGGGCCGAGACGTCGATGACCTCGTGGTCGTACGACTTCAGCCGGATGCGGATTTTCTGTCCCGCCATGGCGTCGTGACTCTCTTTCTTGTACGAACTTCCCTGTGACGGAGCCTGGGGACTCCTTGTGCATGGCGCCACCTGTGTGGGCGCCCCTCCACGCAGACTGAATCCGGAAGGATCCGGGTTCCTCACCCTGCTGGAGCTCCGACCCCCGAACTCGGGCGTGTCGCCTCGTGCAGAGCACGAGGGCGCACCGGGTCCGTTCCTCGGGGTGGGCTGTATGTGGTCCGTGCGTGGCAGCTTCGGCGAGCTGCTGGCCCCCGGTTCTGCTTCGGAACCCGATGGTGTCCTGGGGTCTGCCGGTTCGAACCGTTGAGAGCACGCTTCGGCGCTTGAACAACGTCCTCCATCCTGCCAGAGATGGCGGACCGGTGCAAACGCACGGCCGCGCCCTCCGGGACCGGGTCCGTGCGGAACCGTGCCGGAACCGTGAGGCTTCCGCAACCCCGGCCGGCGCCCGCGGCCGTATCCTGGCCGCGTCCGCACACCGACGTCCGCAGGAGATGGGTCCCATGCTGTCCACCGCGAGGCTGATCGCGATCGTTCCCGTCCGGGAGCTCGACCGCGCCCGGCAGTTCTACCAGGAGACGCTGGGCCTCTCCCCCGGCCCCGAGCTCGAGGCCGACAGCGTCCTGCTCAGCGAGGACGGGCACACCGGTCTGCAGCTGCTCCTGCGTCCGGACGCCCCGGCGTCGGAGCTGACGCAGGCCAGCTTCGAGGTCGACGACGTCGAGGCCGCGGTGCGCGAGCTCGAGGGCCGGGGCGTGCACTTCGAGGACTACGACCTGCCCGGCCTGCGGACCGTGGACCACGTCGTGACCGCCGACGGGATGAAGGCGGCGTGGTTCACCGACTCCGAGGGCAACGTCCTCTGCCTGCACCAGCTCACCGGCTGAGCCCGGCCGCGCCGGGCCCGGGACGCGCGGAACCCCCCGCCGCTCGTGCGAGCGACGGGGGGTTCCGTGCAGATCGAGCAGTCCGTGGACTACTTGATGATCTTGGTGACGCGGCCGGAGCCCACGGTGCGGCCACCCTCGCGGATGGCGAAGCCGAGGCCCTCCTCCATGGCGATCGGCTGGATCAGCGCGACCGTCATCTCGGTGTTGTCGCCCGGCATGACCATCTCGGTGCCCTCGGGCAGCGTGATGACGCCGGTGACGTCGGTGGTCCGGAAGTAGAACTGCGGACGGTAGTTCGAGTAGAACGGGTTGTGACGGCCGCCCTCCTCCTTGGAGAGGATGTAGACGTTCGCCTCGAAGTCGGTGTGCGGGGTGATGGAACCCGGCTTGCACACGACCTGACCGCGCTCGACGTCGTCACGCTTGAGACCGCGCAGCAGCAGGCCGCAGTTCTCGCCCGCCATGGCCTCGTCCATCTGCTTGTGGAACATCTCGATGCCGGTGACCGTGGTCTTCTGGACCGGGCGGATGCCGACGATCTCGACCTCGGAGTTGATCGGCAGCGTGCCACGCTCGGCACGGCCGGTCACCACGGTGCCGCGGCCGGTGATGGTGAAGACGTCCTCGATCGGCATGAGGAACGGCTTGTCCATGTCGCGGATGGGGTCGGGGACGTTCTCGTCCACGGCCTCCATGAGCTCCTCGACCTTGGCGACCCACTCGGGGTCGCCCTCGAGGGCCTTCAGCGCCGAGACGCGGACGACCGGCGCGTTGTCGCCGTCGAAGCCCTGGTCGGAGAGGAGCTCGCGCACCTCCATCTCGACGAGGTCCAGCAGCTCCTCGTCGTCGACCATGTCGGACTTGTTCAGGGCCACCAGCAGGTAGGGCACGCCCACCTGGCGGGCGAGCAGCACGTGCTCGCGGGTCTGGGCCATGGGGCCGTCCGTGGCGGCGACCACGAGGATGGCGCCGTCCATCTGCGCCGCACCGGTGATCATGTTCTTGACGTAGTCGGCGTGGCCCGGGGCGTCCACGTGAGCGTAGTGACGCTTCTCCGTCTGGTACTCGATGTGCGCGATGTTGATGGTGATGCCGCGCTGCTTCTCCTCCGGGGCGGAGTCGATGGCGCCGAAGTCGCGCTGCTCGTTGAGGTCCGGGTACTTGTCGTGCAGGACCTTCGAGATGGCAGCGGTGAGCGTCGTCTTGCCGTGGTCGACGTGGCCGATGGTGCCGATGTTGACGTGCGGCTTGGTGCGCTCGAACTTGGCCTTCGCCATGGTTGTTCCTCCTAGAACATTTGTCGAAACTTGCTCAGCACTTCCCCACCGTGTGTTGTTCGGGGGGAGCTTGAGGCACTCAGCAGTACTGAAACCTCTGCAAGTCTACTTTGGCTGTACGTGTTTGATGAAATTCCCGGCCGGGGCCGAGGGGTGGTGCCTACTCGCCGCGGTTCTTCTGGACGATCTCCTCGGCGACGGCCTTGGGAACCTCCGAGTAGCTGTCGAACTGCATCGAGTACACGGCGCGGCCCTGGGTCTTGGACCGGAGGTCACCGATGTAGCCGAACATCTCGGACAGCGGGACGAGGGCCTTGACCAGCTTGACGCCGGACACGTCCTCCATGGACTGGATCTGGCCACGGCGTGAGTTCAGGTCGCCGATGACCTCGCCCATGTACTCCTCGGGCGTGCGGACCTCGACGGCCATCAGCGGCTCGAGCAGGACGGGCTGGGCCCGGCGGGCGCCCTCCTTGAAGACCATGGAGCCGGCGATCTTGAACGCCATCTCGGAGGAGTCGACGTCGTGGTAGGCGCCGTCGAGCAGCGTGGCCTTGACGCCCACCATCGGGTACCCGGCGAGGATGCCCAGGCGCATCGCGTCCTGGATGCCGGCGTCCACGGAGGGGATGTACTCGCGCGGGACGCGGCCGCCGGTGACCTTGTTGTCGAACTCGTAGAGCTCCTCGGCGTCCAGCGGGATCGGCTCGAACGCCACCTGCACCTTGGCGAACTGGCCGGAGCCGCCGGTCTGCTTCTTGTGCGTGTAGTCGACCTTGTCGACGGCCTTCTTGATGGTCTCGCGGTAGGCCACCTGGGGCTTGCCGACGTTGGCCTCGACGCGGAACTCGCGCTTCATGCGGTCCACCAGGATGTCCAGGTGGAGCTCGCCCATGCCGCCGATCTCGGTCTGGCCGGTCTCCTCGTTGAGGGACACGGTGAACGTGGGGTCCTCGGCCGAGAGCTTCTGGATCGCGGTGGAGAGCTTCTCCTGGTCGCCCTTGGTCTTCGGCTCGATGGCCACGGAGATCACGGGGGCCGGGAAGGTCATGGACTCGAGCACGATCGGCTCCTGCGGGGAGCACAGGGTGTCGCCCGTGGTGGTGTCCTTGAGCCCGATGGCCGCGTAGATGTGGCCGGCCCGGATCTCGTCGACCGGGTTCTCCTTGTTGGAGTGCATCTGGAACAGCTTGCCGATGCGCTCCTTCTTGCCCTTGGTCGAGTTGAGGACCTGCTCGCCGTTGACGGCCTTGCCGGAGTACACGCGGATGTAGGTCAGCTGCCCGTAGAACGGGTGCGAGGCGACCTTGAACGCGAGCGCCGAGAACGGGGCGCTGTAGTCGACGGGGCGGGAGAGGATCTCCTCCTCGTCGTTGAGCGCGTGGCCCTCGACGTTCGGGACGTCCAGCGGGGACGGCAGGAAGTCGATGACGGCGTCGAGCATCGGCTGCACGCCGCGGTTCTTGAACGCGGAGCCGCAGAGCACGGGGTACGCCTCGGAGTTGATGGTCAGCTTCCGGATGCCGGCCTTCAGCTCCTCGAGGGTGAGCTCCTCGCCGCCCAGGTACTTCTCCATGAGCTCGTCGTCGGCCTCGGCGACGGACTCGACCAGCTGGTTGCGGTACTCCTCCGCCCGCTCCTGCAGATCGGCGGGGATCTCCTCGATCTCGTACTTGGCGCCCAGGGAGACGTCGCCCTTGGAGTCGCCCGGCCAGACGAAGGCCTTCATGGTGAGCAGGTCGACCACGCCGGTGAACTCGGACTCGGCGCCGATCGGCAGCTGCATGACCAGCGGCTTGGCACCGAGGCGGTTGATGATGGTGTCGACGGTGAAGTAGAAGTCGGCGCCCAGCTTGTCCATCTTGTTGACGAAGCAGATGCGGGGGACGTCGTACTTGTCGGCCTGGCGCCAGACCGTCTCCGACTGGGGCTCGACGCCCTCCTTGCCGTCGAAGACCGCGACGGCGCCGTCGAGCACGCGCAGGGAGCGCTCGACCTCGACCGTGAAGTCCACGTGGCCGGGGGTGTCGATGATGTTGATCTGGTTGTCGTGCCAGTAGCAGGACGTCGCGGCGGACGTGATCGTGATGCCGCGCTCCTGCTCCTGCGCCATCCAGTCCATGGTGGAGGCACCATCGTGGGTCTCGCCGAGCTTGTGGGAGATACCGGTGTAGAACAGGATGCGTTCGGTGGTGGTGGTCTTACCGGCATCGATGTGCGCCATGATGCCGATGTTGCGGACCTTCTTGAGGTCGGTAAGCACGTCAAGTGCCACGGTGATTCCCTTTCGGAGATGGTGCCGGCGGCCTGCCGGCCCTGGTGGGGCCGACAGGCCTGGAAGATTCTACCAGCGGTAGTGGGCGAAGGCCTTGTTGGACTCCGCCATCTTGTGGGTGTCCTCGCGGCGCTTCACGGCGGCACCGAGACCGTTGGACGCGTCCAGGATCTCGTTCTGCAGACGCTCGGTCATGGTGTTCTCACGACGGATCTTCGAGTAGCCGACGAGCCAGCGCAGGGACAGCGCCTGGGCGCGGCCCGGCTTGACCTCGACGGGCACCTGGTAGGTGGCGCCGCCGACGCGGCGGGACTTCACCTCGAGGGCCGGCTTGACGTTCTCCAGGGCCTTCTTGAGGGTGGCGACGGGATCGGCACCGGACTTGGCCCGGACGCCCTCGAGGGCGCCGTAGACGATGCGCTCGGCGGTGGACTTCTTGCCGTCCTGGAGGACCTTGTTGATCAGCTGCGTGACGACCGGGGAGCTGTAGACCGGATCGACGACGAGCGGGCGCTTGGGAGCGGGACCCTTACGAGGCATTACTTCTTCTCCTTCTTGGCGCCGTAACGGGAACGGGCCTGCTGGCGGCCCTTGACACCCTGGGTGTCGAGCGCGCCGCGGACGATCTTGTAGCGGACACCGGGGAGGTCCTTCACGCGACCACCGCGGACGAGCACGATGGAGTGCTCCTGGAGGTTGTGGCCCTCACCGGGGATGTAGGCCGTGACCTCGACGCCGCCGTTGAGCTTCACGCGGGCGACCTTGCGCAGCGCGGAGTTCGGCTTCTTGGGCGTGGTGGTGTACACGCGGGTGCACACACCGCGCTTCATGGGGCTGCCCTTGAGTGCGGGCGCCTTGGTCTTGACGACCTTCGGGGTCCGGCCCTTGCGGACCAGCTGCTGGATTGTAGGCACAGTGTCTCCTGATCGGACGGGACGCGTCAGCGGCCCGCTGGGTGTTCGGCTCCCCCGCTCCCGGCCGGGGCCTGGTGCGGGTGCGGCGCCTGTCGTGGGCCCGGCGGGCGGGCACCACGGTCGCCGCGCCGAAGGTAGCTGGGCAGACGAAAAGGATGGCATTTTGGTACACACCGCGTACCAGAGGACCGAGTCCGTTCTGCCATGATTTCTTCGGCCTCCAGGGGCGGCGGGCGCCGAGGGATGACCGTTCAATTCCTCGACAGCCTATCAGACCCCGGGCGCGCGGGAAAACGCGGGCCCGGGTCCGCGTGCTCAGCGGCCGGTCGCGGCGAGGTCGGCGGAGATCCTCCGGGCGCACTCGAGCAGGGGCGGAACGACGTCGTCCACCGGGTCCCCGGCGCTCGCGCCGGGCATGCCCACGCGCATGGAGACGTTCACGGCGGCGACCACGCGGCCGGTGCCGTCGGTCACGGGGGCGGCGACCGAGCGCAGCCCGACCTCGAGCTCCTGGTCCACGAGGGCCCATCCCTGGGCGCGGACCCGCCGCAGGTCCGCCTCGAGGGCCGCACGGTCGGTGAGGGTGTGCTCGGTCAGGGCCTCGAGGCGCGCCGTGCGGAAGTACCCGGCGAGCTGCTCCGGCTCCAGCGCGGCGAGCAGGACCCGGCCCATGGAGGTGGCGTGGGCGGGGAACCGCGTGCCCACGGCGATGGCCACGGTCATGATCCGGTGCGTGGAGACGCGGGCGACGTAGACGATGTCGGAGCCGTCCAGCACGGAGGCGGAGGTCGACTCCTCGACCCGCGCCGAGAGCGTCTCGAGGTGCGGGGCGGCCAGGGCCGGCAGCGACTGCGAGGAGAGGTAGGAGTAGCCGAGCTGGAGGACCGTGGGGGTGAGCTCGAAGAGGCGTCCGTCCGTGCGGACGTAGCCCAGCTCCTCGAGCGTGAGCAGGAACCGGCGCGCGGTGGCGCGGGTGAGCCCGGTGCGCCGGGCCACGTCGCTGAGGGTCATCCGGGGGTGCCGGGCGTCGAAGGCCGTGATCACGCCGAGCCCGCGTGCCAGCGACTGCACGAACTGTCCCGGGGTGCCCCGCTCCCCCGCCGGGACGGTGGGGTCCTGCTCGGTCATCGGTGGCCTCCTGTGGGACTGGTCCGGGGGCGCGGCGGCCGGTGCCGGCCGTCGCGCCCCCGGGGGCGGTGCGGTGCTCAGCGGGCGGGCCGCAGCGGGACGTCGACGATCTGCTGGAGCTCCTCGAAGCTCGTCCCGAAGGTCTCACGCACCGAGACGCCGTCCTCCTCGATGAGGAACACGGCCTGGTCGGTGTAGATCCGGGAGACGCAGCCCACGCCGGTGAGCGGCATGGTGCACTGCTCGACGAGCTTCGACTGCCCCTTCTTGGTCTGCAGGGACATCATCACGAACGTCATCTTCGCACCCGTGGCCAGGTCCATGGCCCCGCCCACCGCGGGGATCGCGTCCGGCTTGCCCGTGTGCCAGTTGGCGAGGTTGCCCTTCCGGTCCACCTGGAACGCGCCGAGCACGCAGCAGTCGAGGTGCCCGCCGCGCATCATGGCGAAGGAGTCCGCGTGGTGGAAGTACGAGCAGCCCGGGGTCTCGAGCACGGGGATCTTGCCGGCGTTGATGAGGTCGGGGTCGACCTCGTCGCCGTGGGCCTCGGGGCCCATGCCGAGCATGCCGTTCTCGGTGTGCAGCGTGACGTCGTCCTCGGCGCTCAGATAGTTGGAGACCAGGGTCGGCTGGCCGATGCCGAGGTTGACGTAGGAGCCGGCGGGGATGTCGCGGGCCACCACGCGGGCCAGCTCCTCCGGGGCGAGCGGGGTCTCGGACGTCCTGGGCACGGTGTCCACGGTGTTCTCGCTCATCTCAGAGCTCCTCTCGGGGGTCGGTCTGGGCGGGGTCGGCGATCCGCACGACGGTGTCCACGTAGATGCCCGGGGTCACGACGGCCTCGGGATCCAGCCCGCCGCGCTCCACGACCTCCGCGACCTGCACGATGGAGGTGGTGGCGGCGGCGGCCATGACGGGGCCGAAGTTGCGAGCCGTCTTGCGGTAGACGAGGTTGCCCGCCCGGTCCGCGACGTGCGCCTTGGTCAGGGAGAAGTCGGCCTTGATGGGGTGCTCCAGGATGTAGTGGCGGCCGTCGATCTCGCGGGCCTCCTTGCCCTCGGCGAGCGGGGTGCCGTAGCCGGTGGGGGTGAAGAACGCCCCGATGCCGGCGCCGGCGGCGCGGATGCGCTCGGCGAGGTTGCCCTGCGGGACGACCTCGAGCTCGATCTGCCCGGCCCGGTACTTCTCGTCGAAGTGCCAGGAGTCGGACTGGCGCGGGAAGGAGCAGATGATCCTCCGGACGCGTCCGAGCTGGATCAGCCGGGCCAGGCCCACGTCGCCGTTGCCGGCGTTGTTGTTCACGACCGTCAGGTCGGTGGCGCCGTGGTCGATCAGCGCGTCGATGAGCTCGACGGGCTGTCCGGCCACGCCGAAGCCGCCGATCATGACGGTCGCGCCGTCGTGGATCGGGGCCACGGCCTGCGCGCAGCTGTCTGCGATGTTCAGCATGCGATGTGCCTCTCTTCGGTGGTCTGGACGGGTCTCAGGCGTTGGGGTTCTCGAGCACGACGGCGAGGCCCTGGCCCACGCCGATGCAGATGGCCGCGACGCCCCAGCGCTGCCCGGAGGCCTGCAGGGACTTCGCGAGCGTGCCGAGGATGCGGGTGCCGGAGGCCCCGAGGGGGTGGCCGATGGCGATGGCGCCGCCGTGCCGGTTGACGATCCCGGGGTCGATCCCCCAGGCGTCGACGCACGCCAGGGACTGGGCGGCGAAGGCCTCGTTGAGCTCGACGGCGGCGACGTCGTCCCAGCCGATCCCGGCGCGCCGCAGGGCGAGGTTCGCGGCCTCGACCGGGGCGAAGCCGAAGAACTGCGGCTCGTTGGCGGCGGCGCCGCGGCCGGCGATGCGGGCGAGGGGCTGCAGGCCGGTCAGTTCGGCGGCCTTCTCGGAGCCCAGCAGGGCGGCGGAGGCGCCGTCGTTGAGGGGCGAGGCGTTGCCGGCGGTGACGGTGCCGCCCTGCTCCGCCGGGCGGAAGACGGTCCTGAGCCCGCCCAGCTTCTCGACGGTCGAGGACGCGCGGACGGACTCGTCCTGGGTCAGCTCGGTGCCGGGGACCTGGACGGTGAGGTCCGTGTAGAAGCCCTCGTCCCAGGCCTGCTGGGTGAGCTGGTGGGAGCGGAACGCGAACTCGTCCATGCGGTCGCGGGTGATGCCGTGCCGCTCGGCGAGCTGCTCGGTGGCCTCCCCCAGGGAGACGGTCCACTCGGGATTCATCCTCCGGTTGACGAGGCGCCAGCCCAGCGTGGTGGAGGCCAGCGTCAGGTCGCCGGCGGGATAGGGCTTCTCCGTCTTCGGGAGCACCCAGGGGGCCCGGCTCATGGACTCGACGCCGCCGACGAGCATGAGGTCGGCCTCGCCCGCGTTGATCTGCCGGGACGCGATGATGGCGGCGTCCAGGGAGGACCCGCACAGGCGGTTGACGGTGGTGCCGGGGATCTCGACGGGCAGGCCGGCCAGCAGCGTGCCCATGCGGGCCACGTTGCGGTTCTCCTCGCCGGCGCCGTTGGCGTTGCCGAGCACGACCTCGTCGATCGCGGCGGGGTCCAGCGCGGACGCGCGCCGGACCTGCTCGCCGATCACCAGGGCGGCCAGGTCGTCGGGGCGGACGCCCGCCAGCGCGCCGCCGAAGCGGCCGAAGGGGGTCCGCACGGCGTCGTAGATGTAGGCCTCGGTCATGGTGTTCCTCACTTGCGTCGTTGCTCGTCGGTCACGGGGTCTCGGGGTCACAGGGTCTCGGGGTGTCCGGGCTGGCGGGGCGTGGGCCGTGCCGCGCGCCGGCCTCAGGCGCCCTCGGCGTCGAGGGCGTCGAGGACCTGCTTCGCGTGCTTGAAGGCGTTGTTGGCCGAGGGCACGGAGAGGTAGATCGCCGACTGCAGCAGGATCTCCTTGATCTCGTCGCGCTCCAGTCCGTTGCGCAGGGCGGCTCGCACGTGCATCTCGAACTCCTCCCAGTGCCCGGCGGCGATCAGCGCGGTCAGGGTGACGGCGCTGCGCATCCGCCGGTCCAGTCCCGGCCGGGTCCAGATCTCGCCCCACGCGTAGCGGGAGATGAAGTCCTGGAACTCGCCGGTGAAGGCGTCCTTGCCGGCCTCGGCGCGGTCCACGTGGGCGTCGGAGAGCACCTCGCGGCGCACCGCCATGCCGTCCGCGTGCGCCTCCTGCTCGGTGCGCCGGGGGTTGCTGCTCATGCTCGTGCTCCTCGGGGGTCGTGGGAGGCGTGGGGGCCGTGGGAGGCGTGGGGGCCGTGGGAGGCGTGGGGGTCCTGGGAATCGTGGGAGGGCTGCGTCCCGAAGTGCTCGTCCAGCAGCCGCGCCACCTGCTGCGGGGCCTCGGCGGGCACCAGGTGGCCGGCGTCCTGGACGACGACGAGGCGCCCGCCGGTCGCCTCCGCGAGGTCCGCCGCCGACTCCGGCGGCGTCGCGACGTCGTGCGCGCCGACCACGGCGAGCACGGGCACGGTCGCGGCGGCGAGGTCCGCACGCGTGTCGAAGGCGGCCAGGGCCTCGCACGCCCGGGCGTAGGAGAACCGGTCCGCGTCCTGGAGGTCGTGCAGCAGCTCCGTGGTGGTGACCGCGTCCCGCTCGATGAATCCCGGGGCGAACCACCGCTGGGCGGAGCCCACGACCTGGGTGGGGGTGCCGGCCGCGGCCACGAGCCGGGCGCGCTCCGCCCAGGGACCGGGCTCCCCCACCCGGGCGGCGGTGCCCAGGAGGGCGATGGCGCGGAGCCGGTCCGGGGCGTCGAAGAGCAGCTGCTGCCCCACGCACCCGCCGATCGAGCACCCCGCGTAGAAGAACGGTCGTTCGATGTCGGTCCCGGCGGCCGCTCGGTAGCGGTCCACGGCCGCCAGCACCCCCTGCGCGAGCTCGGCGACGGTGAACGGGTCGCCGGTGGGCGCGGAGGCCCCGTGCCCGGGCAGGTCCCAGCCCAGGACCCGGACGTCGCCCGCGAGCCGCCGGGCCATGCCGGACCACAGCGAGGTCACGGACGTGCCGAGCGAGGGGCCGAGCACGAGGAGCGGGGCCTGCGCGGACGGCACCGGCCGGTCGGCGAACTCGACGAGGGTGAGGACGGGGACGGTCATGCGGTGCTCCTGGCGCTGGTCCCGGCCGGTGCGCCGGTGGTGGTCGAAGGATCGTTCGCGGACCGGTGGTGGTGCTCGAGCACCCGGTCGATCAGCAGGTCGTTGGCGCCGAGGTAGCCGGCGGGGTCGAGCAGCCCGGTCACGACGCCCCGGTCCACGCGGGTGCCGTCCGCCAGCACCGTGCCCGCGGCGAGGCCCAGGAGGGCGTCGATCATGCCCTGCCGGTCGGTCGCGTGCTCGCGCACGACCGCCTGGACCCGCTGCTTGCCCGTGGCGCCGTCGGCGGCGGGCGGCAGCAGCGGCGCGAGGACCGCGCTGATCCGCTCGGCGAGCACGGCGGGCCCGGAGGCGTCCAGGTTGGCCCGCATCCGGGCGGTGTCCACGGTGAGGCCCGCCGTGAGCTCGGCCGCGTGCGACGACGCCGCGACGGCGAGCCGGGCGAGCTCCCGCAGCGCCGGCCACTCCGTGTGCCAGGCGCCGTCGGGGCGCTCGTCGACGTACTGGGAGGCGGCGAGGTGGAGCTGGGCCACGAGCTGCGGCGCGGTCAGGGCGGTGCGCCGGATCAGCACCGAGAGCACCGGGTTCTGCTTCTGCGGCATCGCGGAGGACACGCCGCGTCCCTCGGCGGCCGGTTCGCGCAGCTCGCCGAGCTCGGGACGGGAGAGCAGCAGGACGTCGTTGGCGATCCGGCCCAGGGCCGCGCAGACGGCCCCGAGGGTCTCGGCGGTGCGCAGGACCGGTCGCCTGCTGGTGTGCCACACGTGCGGCGGCATGCCCAGCCCGAGCTCGTCGGCCCAGCGGCGGGCGAGCTCGACGGCCTGCTCCGCGGCGTCGGGGGCGCCCGGGAAGAGCGCGAGGCTCCCGGCGAGGGTGCCGGCGGCCCCGCCGAAGGACACCGGCAGCCGGGCGAGCCCGGCCAGGTCCTCCTCGAGGTCCTGCAGCCCGGCGAGCCAGCCGGCGGCCTTGAGGCCGAAGGTGGTGGGCAGCGCGTGCTGCGTCAGGGTGCGGGCGGCCTGGACGGTGCCGCGGTGGGTCTGCACCAGCCGGGCCAGGGCGTCCGCGGTGCCGGACAGCTGCCGCGCCAAGGGGACGGCGGCGCGCCGGGCCACGAGCATCATGGCGGTGTCCATGACGTCCTGGCTGGTCAGACCGCGGTGCACGAAGCGCACGGCGTCGGGATCGAGCTCCCCCAGCCGGCGCCGGTAGTCGGCGAGGAGCGGGATGACCGGGTTGCCGCCGCCCTCGGCGCGCAGGGCGATGTCCGCGGCGTCGTAGTCGCCCGCCCGGGCGGCCGCACGGGCGGCCTCGGCGGCGCCGCGCGGGGCGAGCCCGGCGTCCGCCTGCGCGGCGACCCAGGCCGCCTCGACGTCGAGCAGCGCCTGGAGCACCGCGGCGTCGTCGGTGTGCGCGTCCCCCCGGTGGGCCCCGGGGCTGAGCAGCCCGGTGTCGCTCATGCGCGTCCTCCTGAGGGGTTCGTCCGGTCGTGCGTCGTGGGGTGTGGTGCGGGCGCCGTGCGGGAGCCCCGGCCGGTGCGTCCGGTGCTCCCGCACGGGCCGGTCACTGCTCGAGGTTGGGGTACGTGAGGAAGACGGTCTCGTCCTCCCCCTGCATCCGGATGTCGAAGCGCAGGGAGCCGTCGGCCTCGCGCTCGGCGATCAGCGTGCGGCGCCGGTCCTCGGGCAGGGAGCCCAGGAGCGGGTCGCCCGCCAGCGCCTCGGCGTCCTCCGGCAGGTAGATGCGGGTGAACAGCCGGTTGAGCAGGCCGCGGGCGAAGATCGTCAGCGTGATGAACGGCGCCTTGCCGGGCTCGGTCGGGCCCGGGTCGACGGTGGTGAAGGTGTAGTGGCCCTCGTTGTCGACGGACGCGCGGCCGAAGCCGGTGAAGGTGTAGCCGTCGCGCACCAGCGAGCCGGTCGCGGTGGGGACCTTCCCGTTGCCGTCGGCCTGCCAGATCTCGAGCATCGCGTCCGGCACGTGCTCGCCGTGGCCGTCGGTGACCGTGCCGTGCAGGCGCACCGCCTGCGGGTGCCCGAGCGGCACGAGCAGCTCGCCCTTGTCGTAGGGCAGCGCGTAGCCGAAGAAGGGGCCGATGGTCTGGCCGGGGGTGGCCGGGAGCGCAGGTGTAGCCGGGGTCTCAGACATTGGAGTCGCCTTCCGTCCAGGTGCGGTTCGAGCCGCTGAGCACGATGTCCCACGTGTAGCCGAGCAGCCACTCGTGCTCGGAGGCGTCGTGGTCGTACTCGGCCACGAGCCGCTGGCGGGCCTTCGGGTCCACGATGGACTGGAAGATCGGGTCCAGCGCGAACAGCGGGTCGGAGGGGAAGTACATCTGGGTGATCATCCGCTGGGTGAAGTCCGTGCCGAACAGCGAGAAGTGCACGTGCGCGGGCCGCCAGGCGTTGTGGTGGTTCTTCCAGGGGTACGGCCCGGGCTTGATGGTGACGAACTCGTAGGAGCCGTCGTCACCGGTCAGGCACCGTCCCACGCCCGTGAAGTTCGGGTCGATGGGCGCGGGGTGCTGGTCGCGCTTGTGGATGTAGCGCCCGGCCGCGTTGGCCTGCCAGATCTCCACGAGCTGGTTCCGCACGGGCCGGCCGTCGCCGTCGAGAACCCGGCCGCGGATCTTGATCCGCTCGCCGATGGGCTCCCCGCCCGACTGGATGGTCAGGTCCGACTCGAGCCGGTGCACGTCCCGCTCGCCGAAGGCGGGCGCGTGCAGCTCGATGGTCTCGGGGTCCGCGTGGTGCAGGTCCTTGGTGGGGTGCCGCAGGATCGAGCTGCGGTAGGGCGCGTAGTCCAGTCGCGGCTGCGTCTCGGTGCGCCCCGACGCCGTGTAGTCCTCACTGATCCGCGCCATCTCGCGGTCGAGGTCGGACTGCGTGTCCGCCGCGTCGTCGGGTCCCTTCGGGGTGAGGTGCACGAAGGACTCCTCCGGCCCCTGGTCCTGGTCGGTCATGGTTCAACTCCTTTGTCGCGAGGTGGCTGCCGCACCGGTGGGCGTCGCGCCCGCGGTGGTCGGTGCCTCCGCGGAGAACTCTGCCGAGGCTAGCGCAATCGGTGCAGCATTCGCACATGTGTTCGTTGTGCGAACTTATTGTGGGGTCACAGTCGGCGGACCCGGTGGTCAGCGGTCGTCGGGCCAGCCCGTGT
Source organism: uncultured Kocuria sp. (assembly GCF_947500125.1). GTDB lineage: Bacteria > Actinomycetota > Actinomycetes > Actinomycetales > Micrococcaceae > Kocuria. Next base: position 43,890 of record NZ_CANMRA010000011.1, read on the forward strand.
AGGACTCCGCGAAGTAGGCGGCCCCGCGCTCGGAGCCGGTGATCGCCGTGAACTCGCCGTGCCGGCGCTTCTGGTGGAAGGGGTTCTCCCCCGGCTGGGTGTGCATGAGCTGGGTGGCCCAGTAGGAGAAGTTCTGCGCCTTCCACACGCGCTCGAGCGCCGTGGCCGAGTACCCGGCCAGCCCGGTGCCGTCGCCGGAGCGGAAGAACTCCACGAGCGCCGGGGCGAGCACGCGGACGTCGCAGAACGCGAGGTTCAGGCCCTTGGCCCCGGTCGGGGGCACGGTGTGGCCGGCGTCGCCCACGAGGAACAGGTTGCCGTGGCGCAGGGGCTCACAGACGTAGGAGCGGAACTTCAGCACCGTCTTGTCGAAGATGGGCCCCTCCTGGAGCCGGAGGCCGTCGGGGCCCTCGACGCGGCGCTGGAGCTCGGCCCAGATCCGCTCGTCGTCCCAGTCGTCGACGTCCTCCTCCGGGTCGCACTGGAAGTACATGCGCTGGACGGTGTCGCTGCGCTGGGAGACGAGGGCGAAGCCGTGCTCGGAGTTCGCGTAGATGAGCTCCGGGGCGCTCGGCGGGGCCTCGGCGAGGATCCCGAACCAGGCGAAGGGGTACTCGATGAAGTTGTCCGTGCGCTCCTGCTCGGGGATCGCGCGGCGGCAGATGCTCTGCGAACCGTCGGCGCCCACGAGCATCTCGCAGCGGATCTCGAAGTCCTCGCCCGCGGCGTCGGTGAAGCGGATCGCCGGCCGGTCGGTGGTCAGGTCCAGGACCTCCGTGTCGGTGACCGACCAGCGGACGTCCCCGCCGTCGCGCTCCCGGGCGTCGGCCAGGTCCAGGAACACCTCGTTCTGCGGATAGAGCCACACGGACTCGCCGACGAGCTTCTTGAAGTCGATGCGGTGGCTCTCGCCCTGGAAGCGCAGCACGGTGCCCTCGTGCTCGTGACCCTCCGTGAGCACCCGCCCGTCGACCCCCTCGTCGACCAGCATCCGCACGGTCGGGGCCTCGAGGATGCCGGCCCGGTGGGTCGCGTGGATGGTGTCCTTGTCGCGCTTCTCGACGACGATGCTGTCGATGCCGGCACGGCCGAGCAGGTGGGCCAGCATCAGCCCGGCCGGGCCGCCGCCGACGATGCCGACCTGTGTGCTGAGAACGGTGCGCTGTGCGCTCATGAGTGCTCCTGGTGATACGACGGGAATCGTGACCAGTCTCCCAGCGGCCTGTGGTCGGCACCACAGACGTCCCGTTGAACGGGACGGGGGCAACGGCGGGCGCGGCGTGCGGCTCAGCGGGAGGCGTCCCGCAGCGTCCGGCGGATGCCGTGCGCGGCGGTGTGCAGCGCCTGGACGATCGCCCCGGCCCGCGCGGCGGGATCGCCCGCGGGGGTGATGACGCCCAGGCCCGCCACCACCTGGTCGCCGCGCCCCCGCACGGGCACGGCGATGCCCGCCGTGCCCGCCTCGAGATAGCCGGTCTGCAGGGCGTGGCCCGCGCCGCGGATCCGCTCGAGCTCCGCGGCCAGCACCCCGGGGTCCGTCGGGGAGAGCTCGGTGAACGCGGCGAGGGGGCCCTGCAGGTACTCCTCCCGGTACTCCTGCGGGGCGTGCGCGAGCAGGACGAGACCCGTGGCCGAGAGGTGCAGGGGCAGCCGGCCCGCCACCTCCGACCGGACGGGCACCGCCCGGGGGTGCGAGAGCCGTTCCACGAGCAGCACCTCGCGGCCCTCCACGATGCCGAGCTGCACGTGCTGGCGCAGGACCGCGTGGATGTCCCCCATGAACGGGCGGGCGGCGCGCGCCAGCCCGAGCTCGCGCGAGGAGCGGTTGGCCAGCTCCCACAGCCGGGTGCCGACCACGTAGTGCCCGCCCTCCACCCGCTCGAGCCAGCCCTGGCGGGCCATGTCCCGGGCCAGCCGGTGCGCCGTGGCGGTGGGCAGGCCGGTGAGGGCGGCGATCCGGCCCCCCGTCAGCCGGGAGTTCTCGGCGGTGAACGCCGCGAGGATCCGGTCCGCCCGCTCGAGCACGGACTCCCCGGTGGGTGAGTTCGCCATGGTTCCTCCTGAGGCCCCTTCCTGGTCCCTGGTCGTGCGTCGTGGCCGCCCGTCATGGTCCTGCGTCGTGGTGGTGCTTCATGGTGCTGCGGCGTGGTGTGGTGCGGCGTGGCCGCGCGTCGTGGCCCGCCGTGGATACGGCGGCAGCCCCGCCCCGGAAGACGCGTCTTCCGGAGCGGGGCTGCCGTGGTGATCACGAGCGTGATCTCGTCCTCGGGGGACGCCGACCTCAGTTGGAGCCGAAGTCGTAGTCGTCCAGCGGGATCGCCTGGAACTCGGCGGGCGAGGAGTTCTCCTCCGCGTAGCTGAAGTCCGAGAACGAGCCCGGCTCCGTGAACAGCGAGGCCTTCGCCTCGTCCGTCGGCTCCACGTCGATGTTGTTGTACCGCGCGAGCCCGGTGCCGGCCGGGATCAGCTTGCCGATGATCACGTTCTCCTTGAGGCCCACCAGCGGGTCGGACTTGCCCTCCATGGCCGCCTGCGTGAGCACGCGGGTGGTCTCCTGGAAGGACGCGGCCGACAGCCACGAGTCGGTGGCCAGCGAGGCCTTCGTGATGCCCATCAGCTCCGGCCGGCCGGCGGCCGGACGGTTGCTCTCGGCCACGGCCCTGCGGTTGGCCTCCAGGAAGCGGACGTTCTCGACGAGCTCGCCCGGCAGCAGGTCGGTCTCGCCGGACTCGATGATCGTCACGCGCCGCAGCATCTGCCGCACGATGACCTCCACGTGCTTGTCGTGGATGCCCACGCCCTGGGAGCGGTACACGCGCTGCACCTCGTCCACGAGGTGCTTCTGCGCCTGCCGCGGACCGCGGATGCGCAGCACCTCCTTGGGGTCGACGGCGCCCGAGACCAGCTGCTGGCCGACCTCGACGTGGTCGCCCTCGGTCACGAGCAGCTTGGCGCGGCGCAGCACCGGGTACCCGATCGCCTCGTCCCCGTTGTCCGGGGTCACGACGAGCTTGAGGGCCTTCTCGGTGTCCTCGATGCTGACCCGCCCGGCGACCTCCGAGATCGGCGCGACACCCTTGGGCGTGCGGGCCTCGAAGAGCTCCTGGATACGGGGCAGACCCTGGGTGATGTCGCCGTCCGAGGACGCCACGCCACCCGTGTGGAAGGTGCGCATCGTGAGCTGCGTGCCCGGCTCGCCGATCGACTGCGCGGCGATGATGCCCACGGCCTCGCCGATGTCCACGAGCTGGTTGGAGGCCAGCGAGCGGCCGTAGCACGCCGCGCACACGCCCACCGCCGACTCGCAGGTCAGCACGGAGCGCACGCGCACCGTGTCGGCCCCGCCGGCGAAGAGGGCGCTGATGAGCTGGTCGGAGAGGTCCGTGCCGGCCTCGGCCAGGATCTCGCCGTTGGCGTCCACCACGTCCACCGCGAGCACGCGGCCGTGCACGGTGTTCTCGATGTCCTCGTGCAGCACGCGGGCACCGGTCTCCTGCACGTCGGCGAGCGGCAGGTTCAGGCCGCGCTCCGTCATGCAGTCCGCCTCCCGCACGATGACGTCCTGGGAGACGTCCACGAGACGACGGGTCAGGTAGCCCGAGTTCGCCGTGCGCAGCGCGGTGTCGGCCAGGCCCTTGCGGGCGCCGTGGGTCGCGATGAAGTACTCCAGCACCGACAGGCCCTCGCGGTAGGAGGACTTGATCGGGCGGGGCATGATCTCGCCCTTGGGGTTGGACACGAGCCCGCGGATGCCGGCGATCTGGCGGACCTGCATCCAGTTGCCTCGGGCACCGGAGGACACCATGCGGTTGATGGTGTTCAGCGGGGAGAGGTTCGCCTGCATGGCCTGGGCGACCTCGTCCGTGGCCTTGGTCCAGATGTCGATGAGCTCCGAGCGGCGCTCGTCGTCGTCGATCAGACCGCGGTCGTACTGGCCCTGGATCTTCGCGGCCTGCGCCTCGTAGCCCTCCATGATGGCGGGCTTCTCCGGCGGGGTCGCGATGTCCGAGATCGCCACGGTCACGCCCGAGCGGGCCGCCCAGTGGAACCCGGCGTCCTTGAGCTCGTCCAGCGTGTGCGCCACGGTCACCATCGGGTACCGCTCCGCGAGATCGTTGACCAGCGCGGACAGGTGCTTCTTGTCCGCGACGGCCTCGTCCCAGGGGTAGTCCTCGGGCAGCGTCTCGTTGAACAGCACGCGGCCCAGCGTGGTCTGCACGAGCACGGGCTGACCGGGCTCCCAGCCCTCGGGGGCCTCCCAGCCCTCGAACGGCACGAAGTCGTCCAGCTCGATCCGGCACAGCGCGTTCAGGTGCAGCTTCCCGGCGTCGTGGGCCATGATCGCCTCGGCCACCGAGGAGAACGAGCGGCCCTCCCCCTCCTCGCCCTCGCGGACGGTCGTGAGGTGGTACAGCCCGATGATCATGTCCTGGGAGGGCAGGGCGATCGGCTTGCCGTCCGAGGGCTTCAGGATGTTGTTCGAGGACAGCATCAGGATGCGCGCCTCGGCCTGGGCCTCCGGGGACAGGGGCAGGTGCACCGCCATCTGGTCGCCGTCGAAGTCGGCGTTGAACGCGCCGCACACGAGCGGGTGGAGCTGGATGGCCTTGCCCTCGACGAGCTGCGGCTCGAACGCCTGGATGCCCAGACGGTGCAGGGTGGGCGCACGGTTGAGCAGCACGGGGTGCTCCGTGATGACCTCCTCGAGCACGTCCCACACCTGGGGGCGGTAGCGCTCGACCATGCGCTTGGCCGACTTGATGTTCTGCGCGTGGTTGAGGTCCACGAGCCGCTTCATCACGAACGGCTTGAACAGCTCCAGCGCCATCTGCTTGGGCAGACCGCACTGGTGCAGCTTCAGCTGCGGGCCCACCACGATGACCGAGCGGCCGGAGTAGTCGACGCGCTTGCCGAGCAGGTTCTGCCGGAACCGGCCCTGCTTGCCCTTGAGCATGTCGGACAGCGACTTCAGCGCACGGTTGCCCGGCCCGGTGACCGGGCGGCCGCGGCGGCCGTTGTCGAACAGCGAGTCCACGGCCTCCTGCAGCATCCGCTTCTCGTTGTTGACGATGATCTCCGGGGCGCCCAGGTCCAGCAGGCGCTTGAGCCGGTTGTTGCGGTTGATCACGCGCCGGTAGAGGTCGTTGAGGTCCGACGTGGCGAAGCGGCCGCCGTCGAGCTGGACCATCGGCCGCAGCTCCGGCGGGATCACCGGGACGGCGTCCAGGACCATGCCCAGCGGGGAGTTGTCCGTCGTCAGGAACGCGTTGACGACCTTGAGCCGCTTCAGGGCACGGGTCTTGCGCTGGCCCTTGCCGGTGGCGATGGTCTCCCGCAGGGACTCGGCCTCGGCCTCGAGGTCGAAGGTCTCGAGGCGCTTCTTGATCGCCTCGGCGCCCATCGAGCCCTCGAAGTACATGCCGTAGCGGTCCACCATGACGCGGTAGAGCGCCTCGTCGCCCTCGAGGTCGTTGACCTTGAGGTTCTTGAAGCGGTCCCAGACCTGCTCGAGCCGGTCGATCTCCAGGTTGGCGCGCTTGCGCACGTTGGCCATCTGGCGGTCGGCGGAGTCGCGGAGCTTGCGCTTCTCCGCGGCCTTGCCGCCCTCCTCCTCGACCCGGCCGAGCTCGGTCTCCAGGTCACGGGCGATCGCGGCGATGTCGGAGTCGCGGGTGGACTCCATCTGCGCCTTCTCGCGGTCCACGGCCGCCTGCAGGTTCGGCAGGTCGTCGTGGCGAGCGTCCTCGTCCACCGACGTGATCATGTACGCCGCGAAGTAGATGACCTTCTCCAGGTCCTTCGGGGCGAGGTCCAGCAGGTAGCCCAGCCGCGAGGGGACGCCCTTGAAGTACCAGATGTGGGTCACAGGAGCGGCGAGCTCGATGTGGCCCATGCGCTCACGGCGCACCTTGGCCCGGGTGACCTCCACGCCGCAGCGCTCGCAGATGATGCCCTTGTAGCGCACGCGCTTGTACTTGCCGCAGTAGCACTCCCAGTCCCGGGTGGGACCGAAGATCTTCTCGCAGAACAGGCCGTCCTTCTCGGGCTTGAGCGTGCGGTAGTTGATGGTCTCCGGCTTCTTGACCTCGCCGTAGGACCAGGTCCGGATGTCCTCCGCGGTCGCAAGACCGATCCGCATGAGGCCTAGTGAAGATTCGTTGGACATGAGGGTCCTTTATCTCTTTCTCTGGAAAAGTTGACGTCTCGTCGGGTGGAACGAGGGGGATCAGACCTCTTCGACCGAGCTGGGCTCGGAGTGCGAGAGATCGATGCCCAGTTCCTCGGCCGCCCGGAAGACCTCGTCATCCGAATCGCGCATCTCGATGGTGTTGCCGTCCGCCGAGAGCACCTCGACGTTCAGGCACAGCGACTGCATCTCCTTGATGAGGACCTTGAAGGACTCGGGGACACCCGGCTCCGGGATGTTCTCGCCCTTCACGATGGCCTCGTAGACCTTCACGCGCCCGTGGACGTCGTCGGACTTGACCGTCAGCAGCTCCTGCAGCGTGTAGGCGGCGCCGTACGCCTCGAGCGCCCAGACCTCCATCTCGCCGAAGCGCTGACCGCCGAACTGCGCCTTACCGCCCAGCGGCTGCTGGGTGATCATGGAGTACGGACCGGTCGAGCGCGCGTGGATCTTGTCGTCCACGAGGTGGTGCAGCTTCAGGATGTACTGGTAGCCCACCGACACCGGGTCCGGGAACGGCTCGCCGGAGCGGCCGTCGAACAGCCGGGCCTTGCCGGACCGGTCGATCAGGCGCACGCCGTCGCGCGTCGGGTTGGTGTGGTCGAGGAGGTCGAAGATCTCCTCCTCGCGCGCGCCGTCGAACACCGGGGTGGCGACGTTGGTGGGGCCGGACTGCTTCGGGAAGTTCGGCAGCCGGTCGAGCCACTCGGGGTCGCCCTCGATGTTCCAGCCCTGCTTGGCGAGCCAGCCGGTGTGCACCTCGAGGACCTGCCCGAGGTTCATGCGGCCGGGCACGCCCAGCGGGTTGAGGATGATGTCCACGGGGGTCCCGTCCTCGAGGAACGGCATGTCCTCCAGCGGCAGGATCTTCGAGATGACGCCCTTGTTGCCGTGGCGGCCGGCGAGCTTGTCGCCGTCCGTGATCTTGCGCTTCTGCGCCACGTACACCCGGACCACCTGGTTGACGCCCGCGGGCAGGTCGTCGTCCTCGTCGTCGCGGTCGAAGACGCGCACGCCGATGACGGTGCCGGACTCGCCGTGGGGCACCTTCAGGGACGTGTCGCGCACCTCGCGGGACTTCTCCCCGAAGATCGCGCGCAGCAGGCGCTCCTCAGGGGTCAGCTCGGTCTCGCCCTTCGGGGTGACCTTGCCCACGAGGATGTCGCCGGCCTGGACCTCCGCGCCGATGTGGATGATGCCGCGCTCGTCGAGGGCGGACAGCACCTCCTCGGACACGTTCGGGATGTCCCGGGTGATCTCCTCGGCGCCCAGCTTCGTGTCGCGGGCGTCGATCTCGTGCTCCTCGATGTGGATCGAGGTGAGCACGTCCTCCGAGACCATGCGCTGGGAGAGGATGATCGCGTCCTCGTAGTTGAGGCCCTCCCAGGACATGTAGGCGACCAGCAGGTTCTTGCCCAGGGCCAGCTCGCCCTGGTCCGTCGAGGGGCCGTCGGCGATGACCGAGCGCTCCTCGACGCGCTCGCCCTCGGACACGATGACCCGCTGGTTGTACGTGTTGCCCGGGTTCGAGCGCGTGAACTTGTTGATCGGGTAGACCGTGGTCGTCCCGTCGTCGTTGAGCACGCGCACGAGGTTCGCCGAGACCTCCTCGACCACGCCCGCCTTGCGCGCCAGCACGGAGTCGCCGGCGTCCAGGGCCGCGTAGCGCTCCATGCCGGTGCCCACGAGCGGGGCCTCGGACTCGAGCAGCGGCACGGCCTGGCGCTGCATGTTGGCGCCCATGAGCGCACGGTTGGCGTCGTCGTGCTCGAGGTACGGGATGAGGGCGGTCGCCACGGACACCATCTGGCGCGGGGACACGTCCATGAACTGCACGGCGGTCGGGTCGACCAGCACGGCCTCGCCCGAGCCGTCGGCGGCGCGCGCGAGCACGGCGTCCTCGGCGAACCGGTTGTCCAGGTTCAGCGGGGCGTTGGCCTGGGCGATCGTGACGCCGCGCTCGTCGTCGGCGGTGAGGTACTCGACGTCGTCGGTCACGAGGCCGTCGACGACCTTGCGGTACGGCGTCTCGATGAAGCCGAACGGGTTGATCCGCCCGTAGGTCGCCAGCGAGCCGATGAGGCCGATGTTGGAGCCCTCAGGGGTCTCGATGGGGCACATGCGGCCGTAGTGCGACGGGTGGACGTCACGGACCTCCATGCCGGCGCGGTCGCGGGAGAGACCCCCGGGGCCGAGCGCGGACAGGCGGCGCTTGTGGGTCAGGCCCGCGAGCGGGTTGTTCTGGTCCATGAACTGCGAGAGCTGCGAGGTGCCGAAGAACTCCTTGATCGCCGCCACGACGGGACGGATGTTGATCAGGGTCTGCGGGGTGATCGCCTCGACGTCCTGGGTGGTCATGCGCTCGCGCACCACGCGCTCCATCCGGGACAGGCCGGTGCGGATCTGGTTCTCGATCAGCTCGCCCACCGCGCGGATGCGCCGGTTGCCGAAGTGGTCGATGTCGTCGACGTCCACGACGACCTCGCGGGGCTCGCCGTCGCGCACGCCCTTCATGGTGCCGCCGCCGGCGTGCAGGGTCACGAGGTAGCGGATCATCGCGACGATGTCGTCGACCGAGAGCACGGACGCGTCCTCGTCCTCGAACGCCTTGTCGAGGCCGAGCTTGCGGTTGATCTTGTAGCGGCCCACCTTCGCGAGGTCGTAGCGCTTGGAGTTGAAGTACATGTTGTCCAGCAGCGCCTGCGCGGCGTCGACCGTGGGCGGCTCCCCCGGGCGCAGCTTGCGGTAGATGTCCAGCAGCGCGTCCTCGCGGGACTCGACGGTGTCCTTCTCGAGGGTCGCCCGGATGGAGTCGAACTCCCCGAACTCCTCGAGGATGCGGGACTCGCTCCAGCCGAGGGCCTTGAGCAGCACGGTCACCGACTGCTTGCGCTTGCGGTCGAGGCGCACGCCCACCTGGTCGCGCTTGTCGATCTCGAGCTCGAACCAGGCGCCGCGGGACGGGATGATCTTCGCGGAGTAGATGTCCTTGTCCGAGGTGCGGTCCTGGCCGCGCTCGAAGTACGCGCCCGGCGAGCGGACGAGCTGGGAGACGACGACACGCTCGGTGCCGTTGATGACGAAGGTGCCCTTCTCGGTCATCAGCGGGAAGTCGCCCATGAACACGGTCTGCTGCTTGATCTCGCCCGTGTTGTTGTTCATGAACTCGGCCTTGACGTACAGGGGCGCCGAGTAGGTGGCGTCCCGGTCCTTGCACTCGTCCATGGTGTACTTCGGGTCGTAGAACTCCGGCTCCGAGAAGGACAGGGACATGGTGCCCTGGAAGTCCTCGATCGGGGAGATCTCCTCGAAGATGTCGGACAGGCCGGAGGTGCGGGCGATGCCCTGCTCCCCGGTCTCGATGGCCTGCTGGACGCGGGCCTGCCACCGCTCGTTGCCCACGAGACGGTCGAAGCTGTCCGTCTGGAGGGCCAGCAGGTTCGGCACGTCCAGCGGTTCATGGATCTTGGCGAAGGAGATGCGGCGCGGGACGTCCCCGTCGGCCGGTCGGTTAGCGGTTACGTTCGAATCGGTGCTCGAGGCGACCAAGATGGATTCCTTCCACAGACCTGCAGTTGAATCGCGCAGTTCCCGAATCGGGGATACGGGTGTGCGAGGGCCAGCGGACTGACGATGCTGGTTCGCTCCCCGGGGGCGCCCACCGCTATATGAAGGCACGCAGAATGAGGGACAACGCAAAGATCCAGCATAGGCCCGAACCGCGACTCTGTCCACACGAGCGGTGGACGCGGACGTCCACCGCTCGTAGGATGGGAAATTTCGTGTGCCGGGTCTCAGGGCCCCTGGGGGCGCCCGGCCCACGGACTCAGCGGCCGGCCTCCACGGTGCCGCTCGCCACGGTCTCGGCGGCGGGCTCCGGGCCGGCCGCCGCGAACGCCTCGATCGGCGGGCAGCTGCAGACGAGGTTGCGGTCACCGGCGGCGTTCTCCACCCGGCCCACGGGCGGCCAGTACTTGGCCAGGCGCAGCTCGGGCAGCGGGTAGGCGGCCCGGGACCGGGGGTAGGCCCGGTGCCACTCGTCGGCCGTGAGCACCTCCGCGGTGTGCGGGGCGTGGCGCAGGACGGAGTCCTCGAGCGCCACCTCCCCCTCCGCCACGGCGGTCATCTCCGCGTGGATCGCGCGCATCGCGGCCACGAACCGGTCCAGCTCCGCGAGGTTCTCGGACTCCGTGGGCTCGACCATCAGCGTGCCCGCGACGGGGAACGCGAGGGTGGGCGCGTGGAAGCCGTAGTCGACGAGCCGCTTGCACACGTCCTCCGCGGTCACCCCGGAGGCCTTCGTGAGCGCGCGGAGGTCGAGGATGCACTCGTGGGCCACGAACCCGCCGGGGCCGGTGTAGAGGGTCGGGAAGACGTCGGCGAGCCGGGCGGAGACGTAGTTCGCGCTGAGGATCGCGGTGCGCGACGACGCCGTGAGCCCCTCCGCGCCGGTCATGGCGATGTACATCCAGGAGATCGGCAGCACCCCGGCCGAGCCGTAGCGGGCCTGGGACACGGGGAAGGAGTCCTCCCCGCCGTCCACGTCGCCGGGGTCCCCGGGCAGGAACGGCACGAGGTGCTCCGCGACGGCCACGGGCCCCACGCCCGGCCCCCCGCCGCCGTGCGGGATGCAGAAGGTCTTGTGCAGGTTCAGGTGGGAGACGTCCCCGCCGAAGCGGCCCGGCCGGGCGAGGCCCATGAGGGCGTTGAGGTTGGCGCCGTCCACGTAGACCTGGCCCCCCGCGTCGTGCACGGCGGCGCACACGGCGGTGATCTGCTCCTCGAACACGCCGTGCGTCGAGGGGTAGGTGACCATGATGCCCGCGAGCTCCTCCCCCACGGTCCGGATCTTCGCGGCGAGGTCCTCCATGTCCACGGAGCCGTCCCCGGCGGTGGCCACGACCACGACCTTGAGGTCGGCGAGCACGGCGGAGGCGGCGTTGGTGCCGTGGGCCGAGGAGGGGATGAGGATCGTCGTGCGCTGCCGGTCGCCCCGGGAGAGGTGGTAGCGGCGGATCGCGAGCAGCCCGGCGAGCTCGCCCTGGGACCCCGCGTTGGGCTGGACAGAGACCGCGGCGTAGCCGGTGATCTCCGTGAGCCAGGACTCGAGCTGGGCGATGAGCTCGCGCCAGCCGAGGGTCTGGTCCTCGGGGGCCAGCGGGTGGACCGAGGCGAACTCGGGCCAGCTGATGGGCTCCATCTCCGCGGCGGCGTTGAGCTTCATGGTGCAGGAGCCGAGCGGGATCATGGTCCGGTCGAGGGCCAGGTCCTTGTCCGCGAGGGAGCGCAGCCAGCGCATCATCGCGGTCTCCGAGCGGTGCAGGGTGAACACCGGGTGGGTCAGGTAGGAGTCGGTGCGCAGCAGCTCGGCCGGGAGCTCCCAGGCGGCGCCCGCGCCGCCGCCCTCCGTGGCCGCCGCGCCGAAGGCGGCGAGCACGGCGTCCACGTCCCGCTCGTCGTGGGGCTCCCCCACCGACACGGACACGTGGTCGGCGTCGGCCCGGCGCACGTTGATCCCGCGCTCCGCGGCCGCCGCCACGACGGCGTCGGCGCGGCCGGGGACCTCGGCCAGCACGGTGTCGAAGAACCGGTCGTGCACCACGCGGACGCCGGCGGCGGCGAGCCCGGCGGCCAGGCGTGCCGCCAGCCCGTGCACTCGCTCGGCGATGGCGCGCAGCCCCTCCGGGCCGTGGTAGGCGGCGTAGGCCCCGGCCACGATGGCCAGCAGCGCCTGGGCGGTGCAGATGTTGGAGGTGGCCTTCTCCCGGCGGATGTGCTGCTCGCGGGTCTGCAGGGCCAGCCGGTAGGCGGGCCGGCCGGAGGAGTCGGTCGAGACGCCCACCAGGCGGCCCGGCAGGTTCCGCTCGAGACCCTTGCGGCAGGCCAGGAACGCGGCGTGGGGGCCGCCGAAGAACAGGGGCACCCCGAAGCGCTGGGCGGAGCCCACGGCGATGTCCGCCCCCTGCTCCCCGGGGGAGCGCAGCAGCGTCAGGGCCAGCAGATCGGTGGCCACGGCCACGAGCGCACCCCGCGCGTGCGCCTCCTCGGCGGTCCCGGCGAGGGGGACGACCTCCCCGTCGACGCCCACCTGGGTCAGGACGACGCCGAAGAGGTCGCCCTCGGGCAGCCCCTCGGCGAGGTCGGCGACGACCAGCTCGATGCCCACGGCGCGGCAGCGCCCGCCCAGCACGGCGAGGGTCTGCGGGAGCGTCCGGGAGTCCACGACGACGCGCCGGCTCGTGGCCTTCCGGTTGGCCCGGCGCATCATGAGCACGGCCTCGGCCACCGCCGTGGCCTCGTCCAGGAGGGAGGCGTTCGCCAGGTCGAGACCGGTGAGGTCCATGACGGCGTTCTGGAACGTCAGCAGCGCCTCGAGGCGCCCCTGGGAGATCTCGGGCTGGTACGGGGTGTAGGAGGTGTACCAGGCGGGGTTCTCGAGGATGTTGCGGCGCAGCGCCGGCGGGGTGACGGTGTCCGCGTAGCCCTGCCCGATCATCTGGGTCATCACGCGGTTCTTCGCGGCGACCCGGCGCAGGGCCGTGAGCGCCTCGTGCTCCGACATCGGGGCGGGCAGCCGCAGGGGTTCGTGCGAGGCGATGCCGGCGGGGACCGCGCGGGCGACGAGCTCGTCGAGATCGGCGGCGCCGACGGCCTGGAGCATGCTCCGGGTCTCGGCGGCGTCCGGTCCGAGGTGGCGTGGCAGGAAGGACAAGGTCAGCTCCTCGTGGTTCGAGGCCCCGTGGGGCCCGTCCGACCTCCCCGCTCTGTCCCTGACCTGAGAGTTTTCACCGGCCGCTGCGGGCCGGCCTGCACCGTCGGTGGCCTCCCGTCCGGGCCGGTGGCGGGGCCGGAGGACCTCTTCAGAGTGGCCTGCTCGCAGCGGTACTGGGGCCTGAGAGATTCCCGGGGAGGATTTGCTCCTTCGGCGCCGCCCGCCGCCCGGGACGCGGACGACGTCGGACTCTCCCGCTGCGCGTGGGCGGCCGATGTGGTTGTCCCTCCAGTCTCCCACAGACCGGCCGGGCACGGCACGAGGCCCCGGACGCCGTGCGTCCGGGGCCTCGCAGGAGCGTTCGCGGAAGGAACGCGTCCGGGGTCCTACTTGAGGGTGACGGTGGCGCCGGCGCCCTCGAGGGCCTCCTTGGCCTTGTCCGCGGCCTCCTTGTTGGCGCCCTCGAGGACGGCCTTGGGGGCCGAGTCCACGAGGTCCTTGGCCTCCTTGAGGCCGAGGGAGGTCAGCGCGCGGACCTCCTTGATGACCTGGATCTTCTTCTCGCCGGCGGCCTCGAGGACGACGTCGAATTCGGTCTGCTCCTCGGCCTCCTCGGCGGCGGCGGCCGGAGCGGCGGCACCGGCGACGGCCACGGGGGCGGCGGCGGTGACGTCGAAGGTCTCCTCGAAGGCCTTCACGAACTCGGAGAGCTCGATGAGGGAGAGCTCCTTGAACGCGTCGATCAGTTCAGCGGTGGTGAGCTTGGCCATGGTTGTGGCTCCTTTTCGATGGTGTGCCCCGGCCGGGTTCGTCGGCGCGGGACGGTCTGGTTCCGTGGTGAGAATGTGCCTCGCGGCGGGGATGCTGGTCAGGCGTCCTGCTCCTCGACCTTGGCGCGCAGCGCCTCGGCCGTGCGGACGGTCTTCGACAGCGGCGCCTGGAACAGGGCCGCGGCCTGGGACAGGGCCGCCTGGGCGGCACCGGCCACCTTGGCCAGCAGCACCTCGCGGGACTCGAGGTCCGCGAGCTGCTTGATCTCCGCGTCGCTGAGGGCCTTGCCCTCGAGGTAACCGCCCTTGACGACGAGCTGCGGGTTCGTCTTGGCGAAGTCACGCAGGCTCTTGGCGGCCTCGACGGGATCCCCCGAGATGAAGGCGATCGCGCTCGGGCCGGCGAGCTGGCCGTCGAACGCGTCGATGCCCAGCTCCTTGGCCGCGATCGCGGTCAGCGTGTTCTTCACCACGGCGTATTCGGCGTTCTCACCGAGCGCGCGGCGCAGCTCCTTGAGCTGGGCCACGGTGAGGCCGCGGTACTCAGTCAGGACAGCGGCGTCCGAGTTGGAGAAGAGTTCCTTCAACTCGGCGACCGCGGCTGCCTTTTCCGGGTTCGCCATGGTACTCCTTCCGGTCTTCGATGCCGGTCGCTGCCGGAAGGGCCCGGGCACAGAAAAAGCCCCGCGCAGATGCCCGGGGCTCGGCGTCGCGGCCCGTGCAGGACGGGACGTGCTCGCTGTGCTGGTTCACCTGCGCTGGCGGTTCCTGGCGGAACTCTTACGGCTGCTCCTCCGTGGCGCACGCTCCGAAACGGGACGAACGGGCAGGAGGGACAACGACCGGCGGTCTTTGGTACCACTTACCGTACCCGAGGGCCCGGCCGCGGCCAAATCGGGGTCGGGCCCTCGGGAGCGGCCCCGGGGGCGGCGGCTCAGGCGGCGGGGAACTCGCGGGCCCACACGCCGCTGCGCCCGGCCACGCGGAAGCCCAGCCGCGCGTTGACCCGGCTCATCCGGTCGTCGCCGCTGTGGCTCCAGGAGTAGACCGTGCGCACGCTCGGCGCGAGCCGCTCGAGCTGCTGCAGGTTCGCCAGCTTCAGCCGGGTGGCGAGCCACCGGCGGCGGTGCTCGCGCAGGACCACGGTCTCGTCCTGCATCCCGATCGGCGGCTCCTCCCCCGCCAGGACGATCTCGGTCATCCCGACGAGCCGCCCGGTGGGCTCGTGCTCGGCGACGGCCACGAGCGACAGGTTGCCCGCCTCGGCGCGCAGCTGATCGGTCCGCCGCACGCGCTCGGCGTCCCAGGGCTCGGGCTCGGCGGCGGCCACGGGGGCCAGGAAGGAGTCGGTCGCCATGCGCGAGTGCAGGGCCGCGAGCTCGTCGAGCCGGTCCTCGGGGGCCGGGCCGCTCCAGAGGTGGATCCGGTACGGCTCCGGCGCCGGCGAGGCCTCGACCTCGCGCAGCAGGGCCTCGACCCGCTCGGGCGGCAGCGGGACGTCGAGCACCCCGAAGTCGCTCACCGACTCGAGCCGGTAGCCGGCGCTGAGGGCGAAGCGGGTCTGCCGGTTGGACACGGGCAGCCGGCCCGAGCCGTCCGCGGCGTCCACCCACTCGACCATCCCGGGCGTGATCACCGGGAAGACCCCGGTGACGCTGCCGTCGCCCTGGATCTCCTCGGGCCCGGGGTGCTCGGTCTGGATCCGCAGGTGCCGGCGGGACTCCCCGACGGCGAGCTGCTCGGCGGCGGCCAGCAGCTCGGTGCCGGTGCCCTGGGAGGTGACGTCGGGGTCCACGTCGATGGTGATGTGGGCGGAGTCGGTGAGGCTGACCAGGGGCATCCGGACCTCGGCCCGTCCCGTGAGCCGGTCCTGCGCCCACGCGAGCAGCACGACCACGCGCTCGAAGGGGTCGAGCAGGTCCCGGTAGAGCTCCTGCGCGTCACCGGTGAGGTCCGAGATCCCCCACACGTGCTGCCGGGACCGGCGCACGAGCTCCGCGACACGGCCCAGCAGCTCCTGGGCGGCGTCGTCGAACTCGTCGGGGATGCGCATCTGCTCGATGCGCACTGGGGGGTGCTCGCTCACGTGGGGGATCTCCGTTCCGTGGGCGCCGGCGGACGCCCGTCGGCTGCTGGGTCGTGGGAGGGGTGGTCCCGGAGGACGGGAAGGGGCCCGGCCGCATCGGCCGGGCCCCCACACGTCGGAGCCCGCGGGCTCCGGTGCACGGCGTCAGGCGCCGACGACGACCTCGGTGGCGTTCGGGTCGACCGGGATGCCCGGTCCGAACGTGGTCGAGACGGTCGCCTTCGTGATGTAGCGGCCCTTCGACGCGGAGGGCTTCAGGCGCAGGATCTCCTCGAGGGCTGCGCCGTAGTTCTCCGCGAGCTTCTGCACGTCGAAGGACGTCTTGCCCACGATGAAGTGCAGGTTCGAGTGCTTGTCGACGCGGAAGTCGATCTTGCCGCCCTTGATGTCGTTGACGGCCTTGGTCACGTCCATGGTGACGGTGCCGGTCTTGGGGTTCGGCATCAGGTTGCGGGGACCGAGGACCTTGCCGAGCCGGCCGACCTTGCCCATCATGTCCGGGGTCGCCACGGCGGCGTCGAAGTCGGTCCAGCCGCCCTGGATGCGGGCGATCAGGTCGTCGGAGCCGACGTGGTCCGCCCCGGCCTCCTCGGCGGCGGCGGCCTTGTCGCCGGTCGCGAAGACGACGACGCGCGCGGTCTTGCCGGTGCCGTTGGGCAGGTTCACGGTGCCGCGGACCATCTGGTCGGCCTTGCGGGGGTCGACGCCGAGGCGGAGGACGACCTCCACGGTGGAGTCGGTCTTCGCGGTGTCGAGCTCCTTGGCCAGGGCCACGGCCTCGGCCGGGGCGTACAGCGTGCCCTCGTCGATCTTGGCGGCGGCCGCCTGGTATGCCTTGCTGCGCTTTGCCATCTGCTTCTTCTCCTTGTGCAGTTGTGGTCTGCGGGCCGCGCTCGGCCCTGCCACGTCAATAACGGTGGGTGGTGTCAGCCGAGGCTGATCACTCGACCTCGATGCCCATGGAGCGGGCGGTGCCGGCGATGATCTTCGCGGCGGCGTCGATGTCGTTGGCGTTGAGGTCTTCCTTCTTGGTCTCGGCGATCTCGCGGACCTGGTCCATGCTGAGCTTGCCGACCTTCTGGGTGTGCGGGACACCCGAGCCCTTGGCGATGCCGGCGGCCTTCTTGATCAGCTGCGCGGCGGGCGGGGTCTTCGTGATGAAGGTGAACGAGCGGTCCTCGTAGACCGTGATCTCCACCGGCACGATGTTGCCGCGCTGGGACTCCGTGGCCGCGTTGTAGGCCTTGCAGAATTCCATGATGTTGACGCCGTGCTGGCCGAGGGCCGGACCCACGGGGGGCGCCGGGTTGGCCGCGCCGGCCTGGATCTGCAGCTTGATCAGGCCGGAGACCTTCTTCTTCTTGGGAGCCATGTGCTGGTCCTTCTTCTGCTGGACGTACCGGCGCACAGGAGCGTACGACGGCGGGTGGCCACCGTGGCGCGGTGGCCGGGCGGCCCCGGCGGCGAAGCATGCACCGCGGAGGCCGGGAACTGGGGCGGGCCGGAGCGGCCCGCGGGGCTCAGATCTTGGAGACCTGGTTGAAGCCGAGGGTGACGGGGGTCTCGCGCTCGAAGATCGACACGAGGACGACCAGCTGCTGGGACTCCACCTTGATCTCGGAGATCGTGGCGGGGAGGGTCTCGAACGGACCCTCCTTGACGATGACGGACTCGCCGACCTCGAAGTCGACGTCGACCTGCGGCTGCGCGCTCGTCTGGGCGGCCGCCTCGCCGGCCGCGCCCTGCGGGGCCTCGAAGACCGGGTTGAGCATCTCGAAGACCTCGTCCAGGCGCAGCGGCACGGGGTTGTACGCGTCCTGGCCGACGAAGCCGGTGACGCCCGGGGTGTGGCGGACCGCGCCCCAGGAGGCGTCGGTGAGGTTCATCCGCACCAGCACGTAGCCGGGGATCCGCACCCGGCGCACGATCTTGCGCTGGGCGTTCTTGATCTCGACGACCTCCTCCATCGGCACCTCGATCTGGAAGATGTCGTCCTCCATGTTGAGGGACTGGATGCGGGTCTCGAGGTTCGTCTTCACGCGGTTCTCGTAGCCGGCGTAGGTGTGGATGACGTACCAGTCACCCTCCTGGCGGCGCAGCGTCGACTTGAACTCCTCGACGGGGTCCACGGCGGGCACCTCGTCCTCCGCCGCGGGAGCCTCCTCGGCGACCGGAGCCTCGTCGGCGGCCGGGGTCTCCTCGGCGGGAGTCTCCTCGGCCGCGGGGGCCTCGTCGACGGGCGGTCCGGCGAGAGCCTCGTCGACGGCCGGAGCCGTCGGGACGTCGTCCGGCTCGTGGGCGGCGGCGAAGTCGTCCTCCTGCACAGAGGTCTCGGCCTCCGGCAGCTCCGGAGCCTGCTGGTCGACCTCGGCCGGTGCCTCGGTGCCGTTTTCGAGCTCGTGCTCGGTCACTGGATCTCCCTCAACGTTCTTTCGTGGATGTCGTGCTCTGCTGGGTCACGGTGGCCGGCCGCGCCGGTCCGTGCGCCGCCCGGATCAGCCGGCGGCGTCCCCCTGCCCGAAGATCCACAGGGCGGCCTGCCCGAACCCGAGGTCCAGGACCGAGATGAGCACCATCATGAACGCGACGAACACGAGGACCACCAAGACGTAGTTGACCAGTTCGTGCCGGGTGGGGGTGACCACCTTCCGGAGCTCCCCCACGACCTGGCGCAGGAACAGGAACAGGCGCCCGAAGACGCCGCGGGGGCTCTCGGCCCCCTGCTCCGGGGGCTGGCCCGACGCCCGGCCGGCGGTGGTCTGCGACATCGGCTCTCCCTGTGTGGACTCGTGCGTGCCGCGCGG
Organism: uncultured Kocuria sp.; assembly: GCF_947500125.1. GTDB lineage: Bacteria > Actinomycetota > Actinomycetes > Actinomycetales > Micrococcaceae > Kocuria. The sequence goes on from NZ_CANMRA010000011.1 coordinate 62,449, forward strand.
TGCTGCCGGCCCGCCGTGTCCGCGGCGGCTCCCGGCACCCCGGTGAGGGGGTGCCGGGGACCGTCCCGGACTGGAGCAGGGCAGACAGGACTCGAACCTGCAACCTGCGGTTTTGGAGACCGCTGCGCTACCAATTGCGCCACTGCCCTACGTGCCTCGCGAACTCGCCCGGCGTCGGAACGCCGGTCTCGATCGCTCGGACCCGGTCACCGACTCTACCACTCGGCCTCGCCGCGACGGCGCGGCCGAGCAGGCGCCGATGACACCAGTCGACCATCCTAGGCGACCCGGGCGGCGGGGTGCAATCCGGGCGGGACCGGCCACCGGCGCGCCGGGCCCGCCCGCCGGACCCCCGAGTAGCATGGGGGCGTCCGCACCGCCGCCGTCGCACCCGGCGGAAACCGTCCGTTCCCCTCCAGGAGGCCCCCGGTCATGACCACGTCCCGCATCTCCCGGCGCGTCGGCGCCATCGCAGAGTCCGCGACGCTCGCCGTGGACGCCAAGGCGAAGGCGCTCAAGGCCGCCGGCCGCCCCGTGATCGGCTTCGGCGCCGGGGAGCCCGACTTCCCCACGCCCCAGTACATCGTGGACGCCGCCGCGGCCGCCCTGCAGGACCCGGCGAACTTCCGGTACACGCCGGCGGCGGGCCTGCCCGAGCTGCGGAAGGCCGTGGCCGAGCAGACCGCCCGGGACGACGGGTACACGGTGGAGCCCTCCCAGGTGCTCATCACCAACGGCGGCAAGCAGGCCGTCTTCCAGGCCTTCGCGACGGTCGTGGACGAGGGCGACGACGTCCTGCTGCCGGCCCCGTACTGGACGACCTACCCCGAGGCCATCAAGCTCGCCGGCGGCAACCCGGTCGAGGTCTTCGCCGGGCCGGAGCTCGGCTACAAGGTCACCCCGGAGCTGCTCGAGGCGGCGTGGACCGAGCGCACCAAGGCGCTGCTGTTCTGCTCGCCGTCCAACCCCACCGGCGCCGTGTACTCCCCCGAGGAGACCGCGGCGGTGGGCCGCTGGGCGGCGGAGAAGGGGATCTTCGTGCTGACCGACGAGATCTACCAGCACCTCACCTACGACGGCGTGCCGTTCACCTCGATCGCCGCCGCCGTGCCGGAGCTGGGCGAGAACGTGGTCATCCTCAACGGCGTGGCCAAGACGTACGCGATGACCGGCTGGCGGGTGGGCTGGATGATCGGGGCCCCCGACGTCATCAAGGCGGCCACGAACCTGCAGTCCCACCTGACGTCCAACGTCAACAACGTGGCCCAGCGGGCCGCGCTCGCGGCCGTGTCCGGCCCGCTCGACGAGGCCCACCGGATGCGGGAGGCCTTCGACCGCCGCCGCCGGGTCATGGTGGACGCCCTCAACGCCATCGACGGCGTGGAGTGCCCCACCCCGACCGGCGCGTTCTACGCCTACGCGGACGTGCGGGGCCTGCTCGGCCGGCGCTTCGGCGACGCGACCCCGGAGACCTCCGCCGAGCTGGCCGAGCTGATCCTGGAGCAGGCCGAGGTCGCGGTGGTCCCCGGTGAGGCGTTCGGCCCCTCCGGCTTCCTGCGCCTCTCCTACGCGCTGGGCGACGACGACCTCGCCGAGGGCCTGCGCCGGCTCCAGGAGTACCTGGGCGGCGCCGCGTGAGCGCCGCGACGGACGTCCTCGACCCCGTCGTGGCCGCGGCGGAGTCGGTGCCCGCGGCGGCACTCGTGACCGCGGGGCTGATCGGCGGGTACGCGACCGCCCGGGCGACCGGCGTCCGCCCCCTGGGCGGGGCGGTGCTGGCCGCCGCCGGCGCCGCGGCCGCCCACTCGTGGTGGCACCGCGGCGGACCGGGGACCACGGCCGCGCTCGGCGCGCTCTACGTCCTGGGCTTCGGGCTCTCCCACCCGCTGGCCAAGCGCATCGGGGCCTGGCCCTCCGTGCTGGCCGTGACCGCCGTCAACGCCGCCGCCAACGCCGTCCTGGTGGACCGTCCCGGCCGCTGAGCCGGGACCGCCCCGCGACGGCGCCGCCCGCCCCTGCACGGGGGCGGGCGGCGCCGTCGTCCCCTGGGCGCGGGCGGCGGCTCAGTCGCCGACGGCCTCCAGACCGCGCCGGACGATCAGCGGGTCGGGGGGATAGACCACGTCGGGGTCCTTGTCCTCGTAGTCGAACTGGTCCAGGAAGAACCGCATCGCGTTGAGCCGGGCGCGCTTCTTGTCGTTGGACTTCACCGTGATCCACGGGGCGTGGTCGGTGTCGGTGCGCAGGAACATCTCCTCCTTCGCGTCCGTGTAGTCCTCCCACCGGTCCAGCGAGGCCAGGTCCATGGGGGAGAGCTTCCACCGGCGCACGGGGTCGATCTGGCGGATCGCGAACCGGGTGCGCTGCTCGTGCTGGGTGACGGAGAACCAGAACTTGGTCAGGTGGATGCCGGAGTCCACGAGCATCTTCTCGAAGACCGGCGCCTGGGCCATGAACTGCTCGTACTGCGGGTCCGTGCAGAAGCCCATGACGCGCTCGACGTTGGCGCGGTTGTACCAGGAGCGGTCGAACATCACGATCTCCCCCGCGGTGGGCAGGTGCTGGATGTAGCGCTGGAAGTACCACTGGCCCCGCTCGCGGTCCGAGGGCTTGGTGAGCGCCACGACGCGGGCCGCCCGAGGGTTGAGGTGCTCGGTGAAGCGCTTGATCGTCCCGCCCTTGCCGGCGGCGTCGCGGCCCTCGAAGACGATGACGTGCTGGAGGTCGTGGTCCTGGCCCCAGTACTGGAACTTCAGCAGCTCGATCTGCAGCTGGTACTTCTCGAGCTCGTACTCCTCCCGCGACATCCGCTCGTCGTACGGGTAGTCCTCCCGCCAGGTCTCCACCGCCGAGCCCCCGGGGTCGATGAGGTCCGGGTCCGGGGACTGCCCGTCCCGCACCGTGTACCCCTGGTCGACCAGCTTGTCGATGAACACCCGCAGGTTCTCCCGGGCCGGTTCTCTGTCCGCGCTCAACGCCACCCCTCCTTCCGGGCCCGGCGGGGCCCTCCCCGGCAGTCTAGGCCCGTGCAGGGGGCCGGCGGCGGGGCCAACACGTCCGGGCCCGGCCCTGCCGCCGGGTGCCGGACTCACTAGACTGGGCATGCCGGCGCAGGTCCGGCCACCACGCACGCCCCGCCCACCCGGAGGAGACTGTACGGATGAAGATCGGACTGCTGACCAGCGGCGGGGACTGCCCCGGACTCAACGCGGTGATCCGCGGCGCCGTGCTGCACGGGATCAAGACCTACGGCCACGAGTTCGTGGGCTTCCGCGACGGCTGGCGCGGAGTCGTGGAGGGCGACATCATGGACCTGCCCCGCACCCGGGTGCGAGGGCTGGCCCGGGAGGGCGGGACCATCCTGGGGACCTCCCGCACCAACCCCTACGACGGCCCCGGAGGCGGGCCGGAGAACATCGCCGTGATGCTCGAGCGCCACCACATCGACGCGATCGTGGCCATCGGCGGGGAGGGCACCCTGGCCGGGGCGGCGCGGCTGGCCGAGGCCGGGCTGCCGGTGATCGGGGTCCCGAAGACCATCGACAACGACCTGCAGGCCACCGACTACACCTTCGGCTTCGACACCGCGGTGCAGATCGCCACCGACGCGATGGACCGGCTGCGCACCACCGGGGAGTCCCACCACCGGTGCATGGTCGCCGAGGTCATGGGCCGCCACGTGGGCTGGATCGCGCTGCACTCGGGGATGTCCGCCGGGGCGCACGCGGTGCTGATCCCCGAGCAGCAGGTCTCCATGGAGCAGGTCTGCGCCTGGGTCACCGAGGTCCACGAGCGCGGCCGCTCCCCGCTGGTGGTCGTGGCCGAGGGCTTCATCCCCGAGGGCCACGGGGACGTGCTGGCCGGCAAGGGCACCGAGGCCTCCGGGCGGCCCCGCCTGGGCGGGGTCGGGGAGTACGTCACCGAGCAGATCGAGGCGGCCACCGGCATCGAGACCCGCAACACCATCCTGGGGCACATCCAGCGCGGCGGGGCCCCCACCGGGTTCGACCGGGTCCTGGCCACCCGGTTCGGGCTGGCCGCGGTGGACCTGGTGCACGAGAAGGGCTGGGGGCAGATGGTCGCCATCCGCGGCACCGACATGGTCCGGGTCCCCTTCAGCGAGGCGCTGGCCGGGCTCAAGACCGTCCCCCAGCACCGCTGGGACGAGGCCCGCGTCCTCTTCGGGCGCTGACGCGGACGGCGGCCTCCGCACAGCTCCGACGGGCACGGACTCCGCGGCGCCCGCCCCCGCGCAGGCCCGCGCCTACGAGCGCGCGTCGCGAGGGGTGCGGAGGAAGCCCGCCTGCCGGCCGACCACCTGGCCGGCGTCCGGCGGGACGACGACCTGCTGCGCCGCGGCCCACCGCTGCTCGCCGTCCGAGACGACGAGCTGGGCGCCGGGATCGACGGTGCGCTTGAGCACGGCCAGTGCGATGGGGCCCTGCTCGTGGTGCAGCTGCACGGAGGTGACGCGACCCACCGTGCGCTCCCCCGCGAGCACGTCGGCTCCCGCGGCGGGCAGCGTGTGCTCGGAGCCGTCGAGGTCGAGCAGCACCAGCCGACGGGGCGGGTGCCCGAGGTTGTGCACCCGCGCGACGGTCTCCTGGCCCTTGTAGCAGCCCTTGGCCAGGTGCACGGCGGTGCGCAGGAGGTCGAGCTCGTGCGGGATCGTCCGCTCGTCCGTCTCGGCGCCCCAGCGCGGGCGCCACGCGGCGATCCGCAATGCCTCCGCGGCCCAGGCGCCGGCGAGCGGGAGGTCCAGGGTCAGGGCGTCCAGCTCGTCGCGGGGCACGAGGTGCTCCCACCAGGTGCGCTCCTCGCCCGGGTGGGGGCCGTCGAGGACGGCGTAGCTCCAGCCGCCGGGGGCGACCTCGGGCCAGGGGTCCCGCCACACGACGCTGGCGGGCAGACCGGGCACGGGGCCGGTGGCGCCGAGCACGGCCCACTGCCCGGTGCGGTCCTCGATCTCGACGCGCAGCGCGAAGCGCATGGACTCCAGCCACGCCACCAGGGGGGCGGCCTCGTCGGCCTCGGTGAGCAGCCAGGTGGTGGCGCCGTCGTCCACCACGTGGGGGGCGTACTCGATCCGCCCCTGCACGGACAGGAAGAGGGTCTCGGTGCTGCGCCCGGGCTCGAGCCCGGTGAGCACCTGCGAGGAGAGCGTGGTGAGCCAGCTGAGCCGGTCGGGTCCGGTGACCGTGACGACGCCCTTGTGGGAGAGGTCCACCACGGTCCCGGGCGTTCGCACGAGGGAGCGCTGCTCCCGCAGCGGGTCGCCGTAGTGGGCGGCCACGCCGCGGTCCAGGTGCTCGGCCTCGACGGCGCCCGGGCGCAGGAGCAGGGGGGAACGGTGGTCGGTCACGGGCTTCAGCCGATCTTCCGCAGCTGCGCGGAGGCGTGGGTGGTCAGCGGCTCGCCGAGGGCCGCCATGTCCCAGGCCCAGAACAGGTCGCCGTGGACGAGGCCGTACATGCGGGTCGAGGAGCTGTACTCCTTGGCCCCGCGGCCGCGGATCACGGCGTCGGTGGCGAGGTCGATCCGCGGGCCCTTGATCTGCCCGGCGTAGAGCTCGGCGACGCCGCCGGGGTGGGTCAGGGTCACGAGGACGTCGAAGCCGCCGTCCGCGTTGCGCATCCGCTCCACGTCCTCGGCGCCCTGGAGCACGGGCACGAGGTCGGGCGGGAGCATCCCGGGCCCCACGTCACCGTCCTCGAGGGTGCGGTCGAGCTGCCAGAAGCCCTGCTCCACGGTGGCCGGTCGCATCGGCTGCCCCTCCTCGTCGAGGAGCGTGGTCTGCGCCCGGTACTCGAGGAACGGCAGTCCGTTCTGCTCGAAGATCACGCGCTGCCGGAAGGGCCGCTGCTCGACCTCTCCGTAGCCCATGAAGCCGTCGCCCTCCCAGGTGCCCAGCAACCAGGCGAACGGGACGAGCTCGGGAGTCAGATCCGAGGGGATCTCGATGGGCACGGGACTAGTGCTGTCCCTTGAACAGGCCCAGGACCACCTTGAGGGAGATCCCGGCGATGAACAGGCCGGAGATGCCGAGGAGGGCCAGGTAGAAGATTTCGAGTGCAAGCATGGTCCCTAAACTACCACGGTGCTCACCAGCCGGGCAGTGAACACGGCCCCCACCCCGAGGAACGCCACGGGGGTCACGCCGAGGGCCACGACGCCGCGCTTGGGCGAGCTCTTCGGGGCCGCCGCGATGACGCGGGCGCCCACGAGGGCCACGAGCGCGGCCAGGACCGCCCCGACCACCACGAGCAGCACGGGGTCCGAGCCCGTGGCCCGGTAGTCCCCGGCCAGGGCGATCCAGCCGGAGGAGCTGACCGCGGCGAGCACGCCGGCCGTCGAGGCGATCGCGGACTCGAGCCGGTGCTCGGCGCCCTCCCCGCGCACCAGCTCCGCGGCGAACACGGTCATCAGGGCCACTCCGACGACGGCGGGCAGCCAGACGAGCTGCTGGCCGGGCAGGAACTGCACGAGCAGGGCCGCGACGACGCCGGCGGCGCTCATGATCACGTTGTGGCGGTGCCTCGCCTCGATGCCGGTGGCCGCCGGCCAGCCGAAGCCGATGACCACGGACATCCCCAGCGCCAGGAGCAGCGGCGCCGGCCCGGCGACCGCGACCGCGGTCAGGGCCGCCACGAGGCCGACCACGCTGCACGCGGCGATCATGGCGTATCTCATGGCGATCGGGTTCCTGCACTGTCGAGGGTCGGGACGTGGGCCCGGGCGGACACGAGCAACGATAGCGGCTCGCCGCGGGGCGCGGGCGGGGCGCCGAACCGGGACGGGGCGGTCGCGGGGCGCGGGGCGGTGGCGGCGCGCGGGACGCTCCGTGCCGGAAGGGGTCGCGGGGCCGGTCGCCCGCCCGGACCTATACTGACAGCTCAGTCCGTACGCCAGAGTGGAGAAGCACGAGTGTTCCAGATCCTGATGCTGACCGACGCGGACGGACCCTCGGCATCGGTGCTCCCGGCCCTCGACCTGCTCAACCACAAGGTCTCGGTCGCCCCGACCCGGACCGTGTCCGGCAGCCTCGACGGACGGTCCCCGGACGTGGTCCTGCTGGACGGGCGCACCGACCTGATCACCGCGCGCAACCTGGCGCAGCTGCTCACGGCCAAGGGCCTGGCGGCTCCGCTGCTGATGGTCCTCACCGAGGGCGGGATGGCGGCGGTGGCCGCGAACTGGATGGTCGACGACGTCGTGCTCGACACCGCCGGCCCCGCGGAGGTCGAGGCCCGGCTGCGCCTCGCCTCGTCCCGTACGGCCGAGGTCCCCGAGGACGACACCCGCATCCGCGCGGGCTCCGTGGTCATCGACGACGCCGCCTACTCCGCGCACGTCAACGGCCAGCCCCTGAACCTGACCTACAAGGAGTTCGAGCTGCTGAAGTACCTGGCCCAGCACTCCGGGCGGGTCTTCACGCGCGCCCAGCTGCTGAGCGAGGTCTGGGGCTACGACTACTACGGCGGCACCCGCACCGTGGACGTGCACGTGCGGCGCCTGCGCGCCAAGCTGGGCGCCGACCACGAGCACCTCATCACCACGGTGCGTAACGTGGGCTACAGCTTCGCCACGACGCGGGCCCGGGAGAGCTGAGCAGCCTCCGCCCGGCCCGCCCGTCCCGCACCGTCCCGCAGGAGGTCCTCATGTCCCAGTCCGTGCCGTACGACCTCGAGCGCCCGGACGTCCCGCCGGCGGAGGAGATCGTGGAGCTCGCGTCCCGCGCCGCCGCCGCGGACGGCGACCCGCCGTTCTCCGACCAGACCCTGGTGGACCTGCGCTCGGCGCGGGACGGCCGGGTCCGCACCGTCCTGGCGCGCTCCCACGGCGGCGAGCTCCTCGGCGCGGCCGTGCGCGTGCCCGAGCCCGACGGCGCCCACCTCGTGGAGCTCGTGGTCGGCCCCGCCCACCGCGGCGGCGGGATCGGCGCGGCGCTGGCCGGAGCCGTGGCCGCGGAGACCGCCGGCACGGTCCGCGCCTGGGCGCACGGCGGCCACCCCGCCGCCGCCGCGCTCGCCGCCCGGCACGGACTGGCCCCGGTGCGCGACCTGCACCGGCTGCTGCGCCCGCTGCAGGGCGCGGCGGACCTGCCGCTCCCCGAGGAGATGCCCGCGGGCTTCCGGCTGCGGGCGTTCGAGCCCGGCCGCGACGAGCAGGAGTGGCTGCGGGTCAACGCGGCCGCGTTCGCCGAGCACCCCGAGCAGGGCCGGATGACCCTGGAGGACCTCCGGCAGCGGGAGGCCGAGCCGTGGTTCGACCCCGCCGGCTTCCTGCTCGCCGTCCGGGAGGACGAGCCGGGGACCGTGGCCGGCTTCCACTGGACCAAGGTCCACGCCGGGGACGCCGAGCGCGGCCCGCTCGGCGAGGTGTACGCCGTGGGCGTGGCACCGGGGCACCAGGGCACGGGACTGGGCCGGGCCCTGACGGCCGCCGGGGTCAACCACCTGGCACGGCAGGGCCTGGACGAGGTCATGCTCTACGTGGACGGCGACAACCCCGCCGCGCTGCGGCTGTACGAGGCCCTGGGGTTCCGGCCCTGGCACCTCGACGTGATGTACGCCGGGGCCCTCCCCTCCTGACCGCCCCGCCCGCCCCGCGCCCGGAACTGCCGGGCACGACGAGACAGGACCGTGATGACCACGCACCAGCAGGACACCCCGCAGTCCGCGCCGGCCCCGGGCGCGCCCGCCCCGCCCCCCGGGTCCGGCACCGGGCCCGGGGTCCCCGACGAGCACTCCGTCCCCGACGGGGCCGCCCGGGGCCACGGTGACCGGGACCGGATCGACGACCCCGTGCCCGCGGCCCGGCAGGTGCTGGAGGGCCGGCACGGACCCGAGCGCTTCCTGGACCGCGAGGCGAGCTGGGTCGCGTTCAACTCCCGGGTCCTGGAGCTCGCGGAGGACCCGGACCTCTTCCTCCTGGAGCGCGTGCACTTCCTGTCCATCGTGGCCTCCAACCTGGACGAGTTCTTCATGGTCCGGGTGGCGGGGCTCAAGCGGCGCATCGCCACGGGCATCGCCCGGCCGGCCGCCTCCGGGCACTCCCCCGCGGAGCAGATGGCCACGATCGCCGCACGCGCCCACGAGCTCCAGGAGCGGCACGCGCGGGCCTTCCACGACCTGGTGCGCCCCGAGCTGACCCGCCAGAACATCCACCTGATCGGGTGGGAGGACCTCGACTCCCCCACGCGGGAGCGGCTCACGCGGGACTTCCACCGCCAGGTGTTCCCCATCCTCACGCCGCTGGCCGTGGACCCGGCCCACCCGTTCCCCTACATCTCCGGGCTGAGCCTCAACCTGGCGGTGATGGTCCGCAACCCGCAGTCGGGCAAGCGGCTGTTCGCCCGTGTGAAGGTCCCGGACCAGCTGCCCCGGCTGCTCTCCGTGGACGGGACCCGCGCGTCCCGGCTGCCGCACGGCCAGGCCCGGTTCATCCCGCTCGAGGACGTCATCGCCCAGCACCTGGACGACCTCTTCCCCGGGATGGAGGTCGAGGAGCACCAGGTGTTCCGGGTGACCCGCAACGAGGACCTGGAGGTCGAGGAGGACGACGCCGAGAACCTCCTGCAGGCGCTCGAGAAGGAGCTGCTGCGCCGCCGCTTCGGCCCCGCGGTGCGCCTGGAGGTCACGGACAGCATCAGCACGGAGGTGCTCGAGCTGCTCGTCTCCGAGCTGGGCATCGACGAGTCCGAGATCTACCGCCTGCCCGCCCCGCTGGACCTGCGCGGGCTGGGGGTCATCGCCGGGATCGACCGCCCGGAGCTGCACTACGCCCGCCACGTGGCCCACACCTCCCGCTACCTCAACGCCGCGGAGACCGCCAAGGCCGCGGACGTCTTCGCCGCGACCCGGGCCCGGGACGTGCTGCTGCACCACCCCTACGACTCGTTCGCCACGAGCGTCCAGGCCTTCCTGGAGCAGGCCGCCGCGGACCCGAAGGTCCAGGCCATCAAGCAGACCCTCTACCGGACCTCGGGCGACTCCCCCATCGTGGACGCGCTCATCGACGCCGCCGAGGCCGGCAAGCAGGTGCTGGCGCTCGTGGAGATCAAGGCCCGCTTCGACGAGCAGGCCAACATCTCCTGGGCCCGCAAGCTCGAGCAGGCCGGGGTGCACGTGGTCTACGGCATCGTGGGACTGAAGACCCACTGCAAGCTCTCCCTCGTGGTGCGCCAGGAGGAGCACGGGCTGCGCCGCTACGTGCACATCGGCACCGGCAACTACCACCCCTCCACCGCGCGCTTCTACGAGGACCTGGGGCTGCTCACGTGCGACCCGGAGGTCGGGGAGGACGTCTCCCGGCTGTTCAACCAGCTCTCCGGCTACGCCCCGAAGACCACCTTCCAGCGCCTGCTCGTGGCGCCCCGCTCCGTGCGCTCCGGGCTCGTCGACCTGGTCGAGGCCGAGATCCGCCACCACCGGGCGGGCCGCCCGGCCCGGATCCAGGTCAAGTGCAACTCGATCGTGGACGAGGCCGTGATCGACGCCCTGTACCGGGCCTCGCAGGCCGGGGTGCCCGTCGACGTGGTGGTCCGGGGGATCTGCGCGCTGCGCCCCGGGGTGCCGGGGCTGAGCGAGAACATCCGGGTCCGCTCGGTGCTGGGCCGGTTCCTGGAGCACTCCCGGGTCTTCGCGTTCTGCAACGCCGGGGAGCCGCTGGTCTACATCGGCTCGGCGGACATGATGCACCGCAACCTGGACCGCCGGGTGGAGACCCTGGTGCGGATCACGGACCCCCAGCAGGCGGAGGCGCTGGTGCGGCTGCTCGCCCGCTACGTCTCGGACGCCACGGCCAGCTGGCACCTGGACGCCGAGGGCGTGTGGACCCGCCACCACCGGGACGCCGAGGGCAGCCCGCTCGTGGACATCCAGGAGCACCTGCTGCGCAGCCGGGCCCTCGGCCGGCCCACGGTCTGAGCGCCGGTACCATCGTGGGGGTGCCACCCGACGGTCCGGACCGCGGGTCCCGGCACGCCCGTGCACCACGGACAGGGGACGAAAGAGGGACCATGCCCAGGACCGCCGAGAAGGCCGCCGAGAAGGCCGCAGGGATGACCGCCGAGCAGAGCACGGACGCGAGCACCGGCCGGGCGGACGCGAGGACCGGCGCGAGGAGCGCGGCGGGGAGCAGACGGCCCGCCGACGTGCTCGCGGCCGGGTGCCTGTGCTGGCGCCGGACGGGCGGCGGCCTCGAGGTTCTGCTCATCCACCGGCCGCGCTACGACGACTGGTCCTTCCCCAAGGGCAAGCAGGACGAGGGCGAGACGCTGCCCGAGACCGCCCACCGGGAGGTCAGCGAGGAGATCGGCCTGCTCCCGCGCCTGGGGGTGCCCCTGCCCACGATCCGCTACGACGTCAAGGACGGCAGCAAGGACGTGCACTACTGGGCCGCGGAGTTCGGCCCCGGGGCACGCCCCGAGCCCGACGGCCGGGAGGTCGACGCCGTCCGTTGGGTCGGACCCGACGAGGCGCACCGGATGCTGACCAACCCCTCCGACCGGGAGCCGCTGGCGGCCCTCGTGGAGCTGCACGAGCGCGGGGACCTCGCCACGCGCCCGGCGATCGTCGTGCGCCACGCCAAGGCGAAGCCGCGCTCGTCCTGGTCCCGGGCCGAGGGCGACCGGCCGCTGGCCGCGACCGGCAAGCGCCAGGCCCTCGCCGTGACCCGGCTGCTCCGGGCGTGGTCCCCCGAGCGGGTGCTCACCTCCCCCTGGCTGCGCTGCCTGTCCACCGTGGTGCCGTACGCGCGGAAGGCCGGGGTCCCCGTGCGGGAACGTCCTCAGCTCACGGAGGCCTCGCACAAGCGTCATCCCAAGAAGGCGGCCGCCGTGGCCCAGACCATGTTCGACAAGGACACCCCCGTGGCGCTGTGCACGCACCGCCCGGTGCTGCCCACCGTCCTCAAGGTCATCGCCCGGCACGCGAGCCCCGAGCTCGCCGCGCTGCTCCCGGCCAAGGACCCGTACCTGTCCCCCGGCGAGATGATCGTGCTCCAGGTCTCCCGTCGGCACCGCCGCCGGGTGGTCTCCGTGGAGCTTGTGAAACCCTTCGACGACTGACCGGCGCACGACCCGCCACGCACCGCCCTGCCGCAGCGCGTCCCCGCCACAGAACCTGCCTGCCACGAGCATTCCCGAGGAGCCCCGCATGACCTCCCCCGCCCCCGCGCCCGCCCCGGTGCCGACTCCCTACGAGGACCTCCTGCGCGAGGTCCTCGAGCACGGCGTGCACAAGTCCGACCGCACGGGCACCGGGACGCGCAGCGTCTTCGGGCGCCAGATCCGCTTCGACCTGGCGGAGTCCTTCCCGCTGCTCACCACCAAGCGCGTGCACTTCAGGTCGCTGGCCCTCGAGCTGCTGTGGTTCCTGCGCGGGGACTCCAACGTGCGGTGGCTGCAGGAGCGGGGCGTGTCCATCTGGGACGAGTGGGCGGACCCGGACGGGGAGCTCGGACCGGTCTACGGCGTGCAGTGGCGGTCCTGGCCCACCGCCGACGGCGGGTCGATCGACCAGATCGCCAAGGTCGTGGAGCAGATCCGCACGAACCCCGACTCGCGGCGCCACGTGGTGACCGCGTGGAACCCCGCCGAGGTGGACGAGATGGCCCTGCCGCCGTGCCACGCGCTGTTCCAGTTCTACGTCGAGCCCCGGGAGGACGGGCCGGGCCGGCTGTCCTGCCAGCTCTACCAGCGCTCCGCGGACATGTTCCTGGGCGTGCCGTTCAACATCGCCTCCTACGCCCTGCTCACCGTCATGGTCGCCCAACAGACCGATCTCGTGCCCGGGGAGTTCGTCTGGACCGGCGGGGACTGCCACGTGTACGACAACCACGTGGCGCAGGTCCGTGAGCAGCTCTCGCGGGAGCCCTACCCCTATCCGCGGCTGCGGCTCGCCCGGCGGCCCGCCACCGTGTTCGACTACGAGTTCGAGGACTTCGAGGTCCTCGACTACCGCCACCACCCGGCGATCAAGGCCCCGGTGGCCGTATGACCGCCGTGCCGGGCTCGGCCGGCCCGTCCGGCCCCGCCGGGACGGTCGGGGCGATCTGGGCGCAGACCGTCGAGGGCGTCATCGGCCGTGCGGGGTCGATGCCCTGGTCGCTGCCGGAGGACCTGGCCTTCTTCCGGCGCACCACCACCGGCCACCCGGTGATCATGGGCCGGCGCACGTGGGAGTCCTTCCCGGAGCGCTTCCGGCCCCTGCCGGGACGGACCAACATCGTCATCACCTCCTCCCCCGAGCGGGTGGCCCGGGGGTCCGATCCCGGCGCGGTGCTGACCGCGGCGTCGTACGCCGAGGCCGTGCGCCTGGCGCGCACGAGTCCCGGGGCGGAGCGGATCTGGGTGATCGGCGGCGGAGAGGTCTACCGGCAGGCCCTCGCGGACGCCGAGCACCCGGTGACGGAGGCGCTCGTGACCGTCATCGACCTCGACGCCGACGGGGACACGCACGCCCCGGCGCTCGACGACGCATGGGCCACGGAGCCGGTCGTGGGCCCGTCTGTGTCCCGCACCGGCCTGGGCTACCGGATCGACCGGCGCACGCGCGGCCGGCGCGGCCCCGGCGGACGGGCGGGCGGTTCCGGCAGCGGAGCGACTCCGGTAGCGTGAGCTGCACCACGACCAGGAGGACCACCGTGACCGCTTTGCACCCCGACCCCGCGATCCGGGACGACGAGCAGCTGCACGTCGTGAAGAACACGGACCTCGACCGCTACGAGCTGTGGCGGGGGGAGCAGTTCATCGGCTTCGAGGGCTTCCAGGACCACGAGGACGGCACGGTCGAGCTCCTGCACACCATCATCGGCGAGCAGTTCGGCCGGCAGGGCTATGCGCGCACCCTCGTCACGCTGCTGCTGGACGGCTTCCGGGAGGAGGGCGTCGCAGTGCGTCCCACGTGCCCCTACGTCCAGGACTACCTCCACCGCTTCCCGCAGTACCAGCAGGTCGTGGCCCCGGGCTTCGAGCTCCCGCCGGCGCAGAAGGTGAAGGAGAAGCGGCGGCGCTGGGCCCTCCACCGCGCCCACTAGACTGGGGGCCATGACTTTTCGCTCAGGTGATTCGGTAGGGTTCGTCGGCTGGCGGGGCATGGTGGGCTCCGTGCTCATGCAGCGCATGCAGGAGGAGGGGGACTTCTCGGGGATCACCCCGGTGTTCTTCTCCACCTCCAGCGCCGGCCGGCCCGCCCCGTCGTTCGCCGGGGACGCCGGCACGCTGCAGGACGCCTACGACCTCGAGACCCTGGCCAAGCTGCCCGTGATCGTCACCGCCCAGGGCGGGGACTACACCAAGGACGTGCACGGCCGGCTCCGCGCCGCCGGGTGGGACGGGCTGTGGATTGACGCCGCCTCGACCCTGCGGATGAACGACGACGCCATCATCGTCCTGGACCCCGTCAACCGGGACGTCATCGACCGCGGTCTCGCGAGCGGCGTGAAGGACTTCGTGGGCGGCAACTGCACGGTGTCCTGCCTGCTCATGGGGCTGGGCGGGCTGTTCCGCAACGACCTGGTGGAGTGGGCCACGTCGATGACCTACCAGGCGGCCTCGGGCGGCGGCGCCCGGCACATGCGCGAGGTGCTGGCGCAGTTCGGCGCCCTCCACGGCGTCGTCGCGGACGAGCTGGCCGATCCCGCCTCCGCGATCCTGGACATCGACCGCAAGGTGCTCGAGACCCAGCGCGGCGACGCCCTGGACACCTCGATGTTCGGCGCGCCCCTGTCCGGCTCCCTCATCCCCTGGATCGACGCCGACCTCGGCAACGGGCAGTCCCGCGAGGAGTGGAAGTCCGCGGCCGAGACCAACAAGATCCTCGGCCGCACGGACCGGTTCGCCCAGGACTGGGTGCCCATGGACGGGCTGTGCGTGCGGATCGCCACGATGCGCTCGCACTCCCAGGCCCTCACGATCAAGCTGCGGGAGGACCTGCCCGTGGAGGAGATCGAGCGGATCGTCGACGCCGACAACGAGTGGGCCACCGTGGTGCCCAACACCAAGGAGGACTCGATGCGGGACCTCACCCCCGTGGCGACCTCCGGAACCTTGGACATCCCTGTGGGCCGGATCCGCAAGCTCTCCATGGGTCCGGGCTACATCAGCGCCTTCACGATCGGCGACCAGCTGCTGTGGGGCGCGGCCGAGCCGCTGCGCCGCATGCTGCGCATCGCCACCGGCACCCTGTAGCCGGTGGCGGAGACCTCGATCCCGCCGGGGCTGGCGCTCGACGCGGGCGACATCCGTCCACCGTCGGAGCAGCTCAAGCACCGGGTGCAGCAGGGGCGCACGGACGGCACCCTGCCCGCCGGCACCCGGCTCCCGCCGGTGCGCCGGCTCGCCGAGGCGCTCGGCCTGGCGGCCGGCACCGTGGCCAAGGCCTACCGCGAGCTCGAGGCCGCCGGCGTGATCGAGACCCGGGGCCGTCAGGGCAGCTTCGTGCGCGCCGCGGACCGGACCGAGGACCTGGCGGTGCAGGCCGCCCGCCGCTACGCCGCCGAGATCGCGGACCTCGGGCTCCCGGCCGAGCGGGCCCTCGAGCTGGTGGCCGCGCAGCTGGGCCGCTCCCGCTGACCGGCTGACCCGGTCCGGGCGGCTGACCGGGGCACCGGTCCTGGCTCCAGGGTCCCGGGCCCACGGGTGCGGCATGCCCGGCACATGGCGGCCCGGACCCCGGCCCGGATCCCCGGGACCGCAGGTGCCGGGGCCCTGGTTCAGGCCCCCGGGCTCCGCAGGTGCCGGGGGCCCGGCACGAGATTGCCCGGTCCGGCGAGGGCCCGGCGGTGGCGCCCCTCGGCCGTGCGGGCCAGCCACCACCGCCACCCGCGCATGACCTGCCCCTTCGCCCACTGGTTGAGCCGGTGCGCCCAGTGGAACTCGGTGCCCCAGATGCCGAGCCCCAGGAAGATGGCGAGCCACCCCGGGCCGGGCGTCACGAGCATGATCAGCCCCGCCAGGACGAAGACGCCCCCGAGGACCGTCACGAGCGTCCGGTAGGCCGCGAACAGCAGGGGGTGCCCGCGCGACCAGCGGCGCAGCCGGCCCAGGGCCTGCCGCACGCGGCTGTCGGAGCTCTCCCCCTGGGCGATCTCCTCCTCGAGGCTGCTCACGGCCGCCTCAGACCGCCGTGCCCACGATGACGGGCTCGGCGACGAGGTCCACCCCGTAGACGGACGCGACGCCGTCGCGCACCGTCCGGGCCAGGGCCATGAGGTCCTGCGCGGAGGCGCCGCCGCGGTTGGTGAGGGCCAGCGTGTGCTTGGTGGACAGCGAGGCGCGCCCCCCGGCGACCGCGGCGCCGTCGAGGTCCAGGAGCTCGTTGCGGGTTCCGGGCAGACCGAAGCCCTTGCCGAAGCCCGCGTGGTCGATGAGCCACGCGGCCGAGAGCTTGACCCGGCCCTCGAGCGGGCGCCCCGCCGCGTCCACCACGGGGAAGCGGGGGGCATCCGCGGGCAGGCGCTCCCCCAGGGCGTCCGCCGGGAGGATCGGGTTCGTGAAGAACGAGCCCGTGCTGTAGGTGTCGCGGTCGTCGGGGTCGAGGACCATGCCCTTGCCCGCGCGCAGGGACAGGACGGTCTCCCGCACCCGGCCTAGCGGGGCGCGCTCCCCCACCTGGACGCCGAGCCGGCGGGCGAGCTCGCCGTAGCGCACCGGGGCGCTGTCGGTGCCGTGCCCGAGCCGGAACCGCACCGCGAGCACCACGAAGCGCGGGGAGCCGGCCACCGTGCTGCGCTTGAGGGCGGAGTCCCGGTAGGAGAACGCCAGGTCGGCCGGGGCGAACTCCCGCACGCGCCGCTCCTGGCGGTCCCAGGCCCGCACCAGCTCGACGGTCTGGGCCACCTCCTGGCCGTAGGCCCCCACGTTCTGCACGGGGGTGGCGCCCGTGGTGCCGGGGATGCCGGACAGGGCCTCGATGCCGACCAGCCCCTCGGCCACGGCCTGTGCCACGAGCTCGTCCCACGAGTGCCCGGCCTGGACCTCCAGGAGAGCGCTCCCGGCGTCGTCGTCGAGGACCTCGACGCCGCGCGACGCCACGTGCACCACGGTCCCCGCGAACCCGGCGTCGGCCGCGATGAGGTTGGAGCCGCCCCCGACCACGAGCACGTCCCGCCCGGCGGCGTCGGCCGCCGCGACGGCGTCGACGACCTCCTGCTCGGACTCCGCCCGCACGTAGTGGCGGGCGGGCCCGCCCACGGCGGCGGTCGTGAGGTCTGCGATGCGAGGGGACGTCATGGCGACCAGTTTATCGGGCGGCCCGCGCCACCGCGGCCGTGGCTCACCCCAGCCGCACCACGGCCTGGGCCTTGACGAGCACCTTCAGCGGGGCGGCGGTCGCCGGGTCGGCGCCCTCCGCGGAGAGGTCGGGGGCCGTCACGGTGAGGTCGACGCGCACGGTGCGGGCGGCGTCGTCGAGGGCCCCGATCTTTCCGGAGACCGTGAGGGCCGTGGACGCCTCGACCGCGGTCCCGAAGCGGTTGGGGACGACCACCGGCTTGGTGAAGCGCGTCTGGTAGTCGACGACGGCGCCCGGGTCGCCGGCCCAGTCGGTCACGAGCTGCACGGCCGCACCCATCGTGAGCATCCCGTGGGCGATGACGTCGGGCAGGTCCACGGAACGGGCGAACTCCTCGTTCCAGTGGATGGGGTTGAGGTCCCCGGAGGCCCCCGCGTACCGGACCAGGTCCGCGCGGGAGAGCTCGATCCGCCGCTCCCCGATCTCCTGGCCCTTCTCGAGGCTGTCGAAGTCGATGCTCATGGTCACTGGTCCTCTCCTCGCACCAGCAGGGACGACACGGCGGTGGCGACGTGCTCGCCGTCCGCGGCGCGGATCTCGGCGCGGGACGTCACCATCGCCCCGGAGCCCATGGCCCGGACCTGGTCCACGTGCAGCTCGGCCACGAGCTCGTCGCCGGCGACGATCGGGCGGTGGTGGGTGAAGCGCTGGTCGGCGTGGACCACGCGCGAGAAGTCGATGCCGGCCTCGGGATCGGCGATCAGCGCGGCGTCGGCGCGCTGGGCCACCACGATCGCGAAGGTGGGGGGCGCGACGAGGTCGGGGTGGCCGAGGGACCGGGCCGCCTCGACGTCGTGGTGGGCGGGGTGGCCGGCCTGGACGGCGCGGGCGAAGTCACGGATCGCCTCCCGTCCGACGCTGTAGGGCTCGGCCGGCGGGTAGGTCCGCCCGACCAGATCGGGGTTCACGGGCATGGCAGCTCCTCGCTGGACGGGGCCGCGCGCAGGCGGCGGGACGCGCCCAGTCTACGGTGGCGTGCCCGGACCGACGGGTCGCCGGCCCTCCCGGGCACGTACACTCCTGCCCATGGATCTCCTGGACGTGGGCCGGATCGTCGTCGGACTGGTGCTGCTGGTCCTGGGTGGGGAGCTCCTGGTGCGGGGGGCATCCGCGCTCGCCCGGCGGGTCGGGATCTCCTCCCTGGTGGTCGGGCTCACCGTGGTCTCGGCGGCCACCTCGGCGCCGGAGCTGGCCGTCACTATCGGCGCCGTCCTGCGCGACGAGCCCGGTCTGGCCGTCGGCAACGTGGTCGGCAGCAACATCGTCAACGTCCTGCTCATCCTCGGCGCCTCCGCGGTGGTGCTCCCCCTGGCGGTCACCCAGCGCCTGGTGCGGCTGGACCTGCCCCTGGTGGTGGTGCTGTCGACCGGGCTGCTCCTGGTCTCGCTCGACGGGCGGATCGGCGCGGTGGACGGAGTCCTCCTGTTCTCCGCGGTGGTGGTGCACACGGTGCTGACGGTCGTCGTCAGCCGGCGCGAGGCGGGGGCCCGCGCTCCGGCGGGGGTCCCTCCCGGAGACCGCGGGATCGCCGGGGACGCGGAGGCTTCGGCGGCTTCCGCGGCTTCCGCGGCTTCCGCGGCTTCCGCGGCTTCCGCGGCTTCCGCGGACAATGGGGCCGCCGGGGCTTCCGGGAGCGGCGGGGAGCCGCCCCCGGCCTCGGTCCTCCGCTCCGTGCTGCTCGTGGTGCTCGGCGTCGCCCTGCTGGTGGCCGGCGCGAGCCTGCTCGTCGACGGGGCCGTCAGCATCGCCACCTCGCTGGGCGTCAGCAGCCTCGTGGTCGGGCTGACCGTCGTGGCCGTCGGGACGTCCCTGCCCGAGCTGGCGACATCGATCATCGCGGTGCGCCGGGGGGAGCGCGACCTGGCCGTGGGCAACGTGGTCGGCAGCAACCTCTTCAACATCGGGGTGGTGCTCGGTCTGCCCGCCCTGATCTCCCGCGACGGGATCCCGGTGGCGGGCGCCGCGGTCGCCCTGGACATCCCGGTGATGCTGGCCGCGTCGGTGGCCCTCCTGCCGATCGCGTTCACGGGGTTCGCGGTGGCCCGCTGGGAGGGCGCCCTGTTCGTGGGGCTGTACGCCGCCTACACCGGCTACGTGGTCCTCGCGGCCACCGAGCACGACGCCCTCGAGGGGTTCACGGGGACCATGGCGTGGTTCGTCCTGCCGCTGATCGCCCTGACGCTGGCCGTCCTCACCGCCTACGAGCTCGGGCTGCGCCGGGGACGCCGGGATCCCGGCCGCTCGCCATGAGGTCTCCAGCCGCCGGCACCCCGGACGGACCGCGTCGGGGCGGGTGCCGGCGCGGAGGTCGGCACGAGGAGTGCCCGGGCACGACAGAAGCCCGTGACCGGAGGGGTCACGGGCTTCTCGCCGTAGCGGTGGACGGGCTCGATCCGTCGACCTCACGATTATGAGTCGTGCGCTCTAACCAGCTGAGCTACACCGCCAGAGGGATGGGACACCGCGGCTGACGGCCTTGACGGCCGAGCCACGGGATCTCATCACGAGAGCCCCGACCGGGAATCGATCCCGGGACCTCCATCTTACCAAGATGGCGCTCTACCACTGAGCTATCGGGGCAACGACGAAGACTCTACCAGCAGGTTTCGGGAGAACCAAAATCGCCGGACCCCCTCCTCCGGAGACCCCGGAACCGTGCCGCAGCCCCTGGTCGCACGGGAGTTCCCGGCCCGGCGGACCACCGGCGCTCAGTCGTCCAGGCCGCCGTCCCGGTCGTCGTCCCGGTCGTCGTCCCGGTCGTCGTCCCGATCGTCGTCGAGGTCCTCGTCCCCGTCGTCGTCCGGGGCGGGCTGCACGGGCAGCGGGACCTGGGCCGGAGGGGCGGGGCCGATGGCTGCTCGGCGGGCGGGACGGGCGCGGCAGGCTCCCCTGCGTCCCCGGCGCCCGCCTCCGGGGGGCCCCCGGCCGGTCAGAAGGGGCGCGCTCGTCAGACGTCCACGGCGTGCCGGTCTAGAGCGCGGGGTCGATCATCGTCATGCCGGCGACCGTCGCCTGGTCGAACACCGGCAGCAGCGCCGCTGCTTCCTCGAGTCCGATGGTGCGCTCGACGAGCCTCTCGGGCTGCAGGGCGCCCTGCTCGATGAGCGACATCATGGCCGGATAGTCGGCCGCCGCCATGCCGTGGCTGCCGAGCAGGTCGAGCTCCCAGCCGATGACCCGGGCCATCGGCACCCGCGGGTGGCCGTCGACCGGCGGCAGCAGGCCGATCTGGACGTGGCGTCCTCGCCGGCGAAGGCTGAGGACGGCATCGGCGCAGGTTCGTTCGCTGCCCACGGCGTCGACGGAGACGTGGCTGCCGCCGCCGGTGAGGTCGGCGACGGCCCCGGGGATGTCGGTCCCGTCCGCGCACAGCGTGTGCTCGGCGCCGAGCTCACGGGCGGTGGTCAGCGCCTCCGGGTTGCGGTCGACCGCGATCACCCGCCCGCCCAGTGCCCGGGCGATCATCACCGCGCTGAGTCCGACGCCGCCGGCGCCGATCACGGTCACCCACTCTCCCGCGGTGACGTTCGCCCGGGCGGCCAGGGCCCGGTACGCCGTGGCGAACCGGCACCCGAGCGCGGCCGCGGTGGCGAGGTCCACGTGCTCGGGGACGGCGACGAGGTTCGTGTCGGCCCCGTGCAGGGCGACGTACTCCGCGAAGGAGCCCCAGTGGGTGAACCCTGGTTGTTCCTGATCGGGACAGACCTGGGCCTCGCTGGCGCGGCACCACTCGCACCGGCCGCAGCCGCAGACGAACGGGACGGTCACCCGGTCGCCGGCCCTCCACCGGTGCACCCCCGCGCCCACCGCCGCGATCACCCCGGCGAGCTCGTGCCCGGGGACGTGGGGCAGCACGATCTCGTCGTGCCCGGCCCAGGCATGCCAGTCGCTGCGGCACATCCCCGTGGCCTTCACATGGACGACCACCCCGCCGGGCGGTGCCGTGGGCACCGCCACGTCTCGGACCTCGGGCCGGACTCCGACCGCATCGACCACCACTGCGCGCATGCACCCACTCTCCCACGGCTGTGCGCCGCGGCCCCGTCACGCTCGGCGAGGACGAACCGGCCCGGCCCCATCTCCCCGGCGGTCCGGGGGCTCGTCCCCGTGGCGTCGGAGGCGGTGGTGATCAGGCGGCCTGGTAGGTGAGGCAGTCGGCCTCGTCGGCGCCGGCGCCGATCTTCACGTCGTGGGCGGTGCACATGAGGTGCGAGTTGTGCACGCACTCGGAGCGCTGGCAGGCGCCCACCTCGGCGTGGACGGTGGGCAGACCGCCGTCGGCGCCCAGCGAGATGAACGTCCCGCACTGGGCGTGCCCGGAGGATCCGGTCACGGTGATCGCGTGGGCGCTGCACTCGTGGTCGTGGTTGAACGAGCACTGCCCCACGGTGCAGTCGGAGACGGGAACGAACTCGGTGGTGGCCATGACATGTCCTCCTGGGATGTCCACGAGGCCGGGCCGGCGGCTGCGGTCTCTTCGTTCTTCCAGGATGCGCCTGACCTGGGACCATGGATAGCGCATTTTTTCGTGCCCCAATTCACCCCGCCTCGTCGCGTGGCCTTCGGCCGCGGGCGGGGTGTGGGCCGCTCAGCCGGTCGCGGAGATCCGGGCCAGGGGGATCACGTGGGGGCGGCCGGTGAGCGGTTCGGGCACGATGCGCGCGCGCAGCCCGAAGACCTCGGCGAGCAGCTCCTCGGTGACCACCTCCTCGGGTGTCCCCCGGGCGACGATGTGCCCGGCGGTCATGGCCACGATGTGGTCGGAGAACCGCGCGGCCAGGGAGACGTCGTGCAGCACCATCACCACGGTGCGGCCCAGGTCCCGGTTGAGGCGGTGGATCAGCTCGAGGATCTCCACCTGGTGGGCCAGGTCCAGATAGGTGGTGGGCTCGTCCAGCAGCACGATGTCGGTGTCCTGGACCAGGGTCATGGAGATCCAGGCCCGCTGGCTCTGGCCGCCCGAGAGCTCGTCGACCGGGGTGTCGGCGAACCCGGTGATGCCGGTGGCCTCCAGCGCCCGGTGCACGGCGTGCTCGTCGGCGTGGGAGAACTGCTGGTACCAGCGCTGCCGGGGGTGCCGGCCCCGGGAGACGAGGTCGGCCACGGTCAGGCCCTCCGGGGCGGTGTGGGCCTGGGGCAGCAGAGCCATCTGCTGGGCGACGCGCCGGGTGGGCCACCGGGTGAGGGGCACACCGTCCAGGGTGACGGCGCCGTGCAACGGGCGCAGCAGGCGGGCGAAGCCGCGCAGCAGCGTGGACTTCCCGCACCCGTTGGGACCGATGATCGTGGTGATGTCCCCGTCGGGGACCGCCAGGGACAGGTCCTCGACGACGGTGTTCCCGTCGTAGCCCAGGGACAGCTCCCGGGCCTGGAGCCGGCTGGTGCCGGTGCGGGTCGGTGAGCTCATCGGGGTCTCCGTTGGGATCGGGTCACGAGGTAGATCAGGTACGGGGCGCCCAGCACGGCGGTGGCCACCCCCACGGGCAGCGGGGTGGCCAGCAGGTTGGCGGCGGCGGTGTCGGCCACCAGCACGAACACCGCCCCGGTGAGTGCCGAGACCGTCACCGGGGGCACGGGGCTGCGGGTGAGCAGCCGGGCGATCTGCGGCGCGGCCAGGGCCACGAACACCAGCGGGCCGCCCACGACGGTGGCGACCGCGGCCAGCAGCACCGCCAGGCTCAGGGCCACCACCCGGATCAGCCCCAGGCGCAGGCCCAGCCCGATGGCGGTGTCCTCGTCCAGGGCTGCCGGCAGCAGCCACCGTCCGGACAGCACCGCAGCCCCCAGCAACAGGACCGCGACGGCAGCCATGGGGCGCACGAGAGCCCAGTCCTTGCCGTTGAGCGAGCCCATCATCCAGGTCAGCGCCTGGGCGGCACTGGTGACGTCGCCCAGGGTGAGCATCCAGGTGGTGAGCGCGGTGGCGAACCCGGAGATCCCCAGGCCCACCAGGACCAGCCGGTAGCTGTCGATCCCGTTGCGGTAGGCCAACAGGTAGGCGGCCACCCCGCTGACCAGTCCGGCGGTGAAGGCCGCCGCGGGCATCCCCACGGTTGCGGCCAGCCCGCTGAGTCCGGCGGCCCCGCCGTCGGCCAGGATCAGCACGGCCACCGCCCCGGCCGAGGCTCCGGCGGTCACCCCGAGGATGTCGGGGCTGGCCAGGGGGTTGCGGGCGACGGTCTGGGTGATGGCGCCGGCGGCGGCCAGGCAGGTTCCGACCAGGATCGCGGCGACCATGCGCGGGGCCCGGAACTCGGTGACCGCCAGGTGCACGGAGGCCTCCGTGGCGCCGCCGGTCAGGGCCGCCAGCACGTGCGAGTACGGGATGAGGGTGCCGCCGAAGGCCAGGTGGACGGCTGCGGTCGCGGCCACGGCCAGCAGCAGCAGGAACCCGACCAGCAGGGACCGGGGGTGGAACCGGATCGAGACGGGCCCGGCCCGCAGAGCCCGCACCGAGCGGAACGCGCCCGCCACCGGTGGCCCGGTGGTGGTGGGGGCGGCGTCGTCACCGGATCTGCGTCCGGTTTCGGCGAGGTGGGTGCTGGGGGTCGGGGTCATACGGTGGCCAGTTTCTTCCGCCGGGCGAGGTGGACGAAGAACGGGGCCCCCACCGCGGCCAGGACCACCCCGACCGACAGTTCGCCCGGACGAGCGATGACGCGCCCGGCGGTGTCCGCCAGAAGGAGCAGCACCGCACCGGCCAGGGCGCCGGCCGGGACGAGCCACCGGTAGTCGGCACCGACCATCGCCCGGGCCAGGTGCGGGACGAGCAGCCCGGCGAAGGCGATCGGCCCGGCCAGGGTGACCGCGGCCCCGGCCAGCAGGGTGATCGCCGCGATCCCGGTCGCCCGGCCCCCCAGCAGCGAGACGCCGAGGGAACGGGCGGTGTCCTCCCCCAGGGACAGGGCGTTCAGGGCCCCGATGTTGAGCACGGCCAGCACCAGCCCCAGCGCGAGGAAGGGGCCGAGGATCTCCAGGGAGCCGTTGCGGACGGCCACCGAGCCGACCTGCCAGAAGCGCAGGGTGTCCAGGGCCTGGTCGTCGAGCAGCACGATCCCCGACACGAGCCCCGTGCACAGGGCGCTGACGGCGGCGCCGGCCAGGACCAGGGTGATCGGGGTGGCCCCGTGGCGGGCGGCGGAGCCGATGAGGAAGACCACCACCACCGCTGCCAGCGCTCCGGCGAAGGCCAGCAGCGCCTGGGTCAGCGGGGCTCCGGTCCCCACCAGGGCGGTGACGGCGACGATCGCCAGGGCCGCCCCCTGGTTGATGCCCAGCAGACCCGGATCGGCGATCGGATTGCGGGTGTGGCCTTGGACCAGCACCCCGGCCACCCCCAGGGACACCCCGACCACCACCGCGGTGACCGTGCGCGGCCACCGCAGTTCCCGGATGGTCACGTCCATCACCGTTCCCGAGGGAGTGACCATGGCATGCCACGCCTCGGCAAGGGTGGAGGGCCGCCCGCCGATGCACACGCTCAGGGCCGCCGCCACCAGCACGGCCACGAGGCCGAGCACCAGCCACCGCGTCCGTCCCGGGCGCCGTGCCGGAGGTGGAACGGATGCAGGGGCCGGCGAAGGCGCCAGGGAGTGGGCCATGCCACCTCCATCGGATCGATCGGGATTAGAACAGGGAAGTGTTCGCTAATGTCCATGGGACTGCTACAGTCTGCCACAGCGAGGTGAGGTAAGCCTCACCTCACCTGCTCTCCCACGATCCGCTCGACCGAAAGCCAGCCACCCATGACCTGCGCGAAGACTCTCTCCGCGGCCGCCCTTGGCCTGTCCCTGTTCGCCCTCACCGCCTGTGGCCCCACGGCCGGGTCCGGCCCCGGTGCGACCTCCGCCTCCGCCCCGGCCGCTTCCGGGGAAGCCGCCGGATACCCCCTGACGATGACCCACGCCATGGGCGGGACGACCATCGAGTCCCAGCCCCAGCGCGTGGTCGCACTGGATCCCAGCTACGTCGATGCCGCCCTGCTGCTGGATGCCGAACTGGTCGGCTACGCCGAGTACCGCCAGAACCCGGAGGACCCGTTCGCCGACTACCTGGGTGACGTGTCCGAGCAGACGGCCGAGGCCGTGAACGTCGGCACCATCGCCGAACCGAACCTGGAGCAGATCGCCGGGCTGGAACCGGACCTCATCGTCTCGGCCAAGGTCCGCCAGGAGGCCCTCTACCCGCAGCTGGAGAAGATCGCCCCCACGGTGTTCTCCGAGTCCACCGGGCCCACCTGGAAGGAGAACGTGGTCCTCCTCGGGGAGGCGCTGGGCAAGCAGGAGCAGGCGGAGCAGGAGGTCGCCGACTACGAGGCCCGCGCCGCCGCGGTGGGCGAGGCGATCCTGGCGCAGGACCCCGAGGCCACCTGCTCCTTGCTGCGCTTCGCCGGGGAGGACACCGCGCGCCTGTACTCCTCGGACTCCTTCATCGGCGAGATCATGGCCGACATGGGCATCCCCCGCCCCGACGGTGCACCCGACACCACCGAGAGCATCTTCGTGCCCCTGTCCCAGGAGCAGATCCTGGAGGCGGACGCGAACCTGGTCATGGTCAGCACCTGGGCCCCGGACGGCGCCGAGGGCGAGGCCTCCCGGGAGCAGGAGGAACGCTTCACCACCAACCCGCTCTGGGACCGGCTCGAGGGCGAGGTCCTGCCGGTCGACGACGAGACCTTCGTGGCCTCCGTGAGCATCCAGGGCGCCCATGCCGTGATCACGCAGCTGGCCGAGCACTACGGGGTCGACCCGCAGCTGTCCTGATCCTGTCCGCCCGGATGCGGCTGAGCGGCAGCCGGGGTGCGCCGGCCCTCGCCACCCGGCGCGCCCTCGCTGTCGTTCAGCCGCGGCTGCGGCCGCCAAGAGGCCTACCGAAGGGAGCCACCGTGGGATCGCCGAAGATTTCTGTGGTCGCGGCCATCGACCTGGACGGCACGCACGTGCGCCTGGTCGTCACCGGCCCGCTCACCGTGGAGACCCAGTCCGCCCTGCACCCCCTGATCCGCCTGGCACGGGTCCTGACCCCGGTCACCCGGGTGATCGTGGATCTCACCGACGCCCGGATCACCGAGGCAACGGCCGTGGAGGCCCTCACCCGGCACACCGGGGAGGGGCACCCCGGTCACCCTTCCCACCAGGTGCGGTTCGCCCTGCCCGATCCCGCGCTGCCGGCCGATGCGGACGAGCTGCAGCGGCTGCGCGCCGAGCAGCGGTCCTGGACGACCTCCAGCCCGGAGGAGGATCCGCACAGCACCGTGCGGACCATCGGCACCGCCTCGGGACCGCGGCCCGGATCGGAGAGTCCGTCCGGGTGGTGGCCGACCACCACCCGCGCCGTGCCCGCCGCGTGCGGCAGAAGCCCGTTCATCCGTCACAGCCCACCCTGTTCGTCCGACACAGAAGGAAGCGATGATCATGTCCTCGTACCGACCGATCGCCGTCACCGCGGTCCTCGCCGCCCTGCTCCTGGCCGGCTGCGGCACCGACGAAGCCCAGGCCCCGGCAACCGGCCCCACCGGGACCGCAGCCGCCACCCCGGAAGCCACCCCGGGAGCCACAGCCACCCCCTCGACCGACGCGGTGCCCGAAGGGGTCGCCGCCCAGTACGCCACCCTGGCCGCAGAGGTCGAGGCCGAGGGCGGGCGCACCGCCGCCGGGGACTGGGAGGTCGCCTACATCGTCGAACCCGCCGAGCCCTGGTTCGAGACCACCGACGGGGACCCGACCCGACGCGAACCCGCCGCCGGGGAGACCCACCACCTGGAGATCATCCCGATCGAAGCGGCCACCGGCCGCATCGTGCCCGAGGTGCCGATCCGTCTGGAGGTCCTCGACGACACCGGAGAGGTCGTCGACGAGCAGGAGCTGATGTTCTTCAACGCCGAGTTCTTCCACTACGCCAACAACTTCAGCGTCCCGGACGAGGGCGACTACACCCTGCGGGCCACCCTGGAGCCGCCGGAGTTCACCCGGCACGGGGAGAGCCTCGAGGAGCTCACCCTGCTGGAGCCGGTGACCGTCACCTTCGAGGACGTCCGCCTGGAGCCCGCGCCCTGACGCCCTGGGACGGTCTCGGGGCCCGGTGGCATGTCTGCCGGGGTCAGACGGCTCCGCCGGCGGCCTCCGGCGCCCCGGAGCCATGGCCGCCGCCGTGCCCGTGCCCGCCGTCGCCGACGTGCTCCCGGGCCACGAAGTTCTCGAGGTCGAAGAGGTTCTCGGCACGGGCCGCGACGTTCACCAGGGTGGTCATCGATGCCACCTCCTCGACCTGTTCCTGGAGGAACCAGAGCATGAACTGCTCCCCCAGCGCGTCTCCCTCGGCCCGGGCGGCGGCGAACAGCGTCTTGATCTGCTCGGTGACCTCCTGCTCCTGGGACAGCGCCAGCGCCAGCGGCTCGTGGACATCGGTGAAGTCGTTTCGCACCTCCCCGACCCCGGGGATGGTCAGGGACAGGTCCCGGTCCAGGATGTACTGGACGATCATCATGGCGTGGTTGCGCTCCTCCAGGGACTGCCGGTAGAAGTGCCGGGCCAGCTGGGGGAGATCCTGGCTGTCGAACCAGACTGCCACGGCGATGTACTGGTGGGAGGCGGCGAACTCGTTGCCGACCTGACGGGTGAGCAGCTCGTCAAAGGTCTCGGGGGCCATCGGATCCTCCTGGGGTTGGGGCCTCCCGGACGGAGATCGACGCTGCGTGCCGGCCCCCGCAGTCGTCACCGACCGGAATCGGGTCTGGACACTTGCTGGCCGACGACACCGGAGGACCGCGCAGTCACACCCGGTGTGGAGCTCGATTCTAGTCCCCGGACTTCGCCTCGGGCAGGAGGATCAGCGCCTCCGGGCATTCCGCATGTCTGCGCCCACCGGGGGTGCACCTCAGCCTCATCGGAGGGCGAAGCTCCTCCGATAGGCCGAGGGCGTGGTCGCGTAGGCCGCGGCGAAGTTCTGCCGGAGGGTGACCGCGCTGCCGAAGCCGCAAGCCAGCGCGATCCGGTCGATCCCCCAGTTCGTGGTCTCGAGCAGGCTGCGGGCCTCGTCGAGGCGTCGCGCGAGGACCCAGCGGGCGGGGGTGGTGCCGGTGGTGCCGCGGAAGCGGCGCACGAAGGTCCGGCGGCTCATCCGGGCATGGGAGGCGAGTTCGTCGATGGACAGGGGTTCGTGCAGCCGGCCCATCGCCCAGTCCAGCGTGGCGGCCAGGGGATCCCCGTGGTCGGGGCGGGCGACCGGACGCTCGATGTACTGGGCCTGACCGCCCTCCCGGTGCGGTGCCACGACCAGGCCGCGGGCGACCCGGTTGGCAGCAGCAGCACCCAGGTGCTTGCGGACCAGGTGGAGGCAGGCGTCGAGCGAGGACGCCGTGCCGGCGGAGGTCATGACGTCGTCGTGGTCGATGTAGAGCACCGAGTCGTCGACAGCCAGCTCCGGGTGACGGGTCGCCAGTTCCTGCATGCCCTGCCAGTGGGTGACCGCGGGTCGGCCGTTCAGCAGGCCGGCTTCGGCCACCGCGAAGGCGCCCAGGCACATCCCGACCACACCGGCACCACGGGCATGCGCGCCGAGGAGCGCGGTGCGCAGTGACTCGGCGATGGTCACCGGCGGGTACGGCCAGGACGGGATCACCACCATGTCGGCGTCCTCCGCGGCTTCTGGTCCGGCGAGGTTGCCGAGCGGGTTTCCCTCGGCCGTCGTGATCGTGTCCGTGTCCGTGCTCCACAGCACGGTGCTCCAGTCCTCCGCCAGGCCCAGCCGGGTGACCTCGCCGAACACCATCTGCGGAACGGCCAGGTGGAACATCGTCACGCCCTCGAACGCATAGATCGCGATCCGCATCAGACCTCCCTGACCGCTCGTACGGGCGCGCAGAACTTGTGGCCCGATCTCATCGTCATTGTGCCCGCGGGCCGATCGCCGCGGCGATCGGCCCGGCGCGAGCATGGAGACGGACCGAGCATCTCTGCCGGTCCGACACCCACATTCCTGAGGAGACCCAGTGACCGTCCCCCGCCGTGCCCTGATCGTCGTCGACGCCCAGATGGAGTACTTCGACGGCCCGATGGCCATCCAGCACCCGCCCCGCGAGGAGTCGCTGGCCCACATCACCCGTGCTCTCCAGGTCGCCGCCGAGCAGGACATTCCGGTCGTCATGGTCCAGCACGAACTGGGTGAGGGTGCACCCGTCTTCGCGCCCGGCTCGACGGGATACCCGCTCCACCCGGAGCTCGAGCAGCTCGACAACCGGCAGTGGAAGCAGGTCGTGAAGGGGTACGGCAGCGTCTTCGCCGGCACCGATGTGGCCGACTGGCTGCGGGAGCGCGGAGTCGACACGGTCACGATCGTCGGCTACATGACCAACAACTGCGACCTGGCGACGGCGGTCGAGGCCGAGGGGCTCGGTTTCGCGGCCGAGATCCTCTCCGACGCCACCGGGGCGATCCACCTCGCCAACGAGGCCGGCCAGGTCTCGGCCTAGGACCTCCACCGCACCCTGATGGTGCTGCTGCAGTCGAACTTCGCCGCGGTCACCACCACGGCCGGTTGGGCCGATGCGGTGGCCGACGACGAGGCGCTGGTCCGCAGCAACCTCGTCGTCTCGGCGATGAGCGGAGCGGAAGCGTTCGCCGGCCGCTCCTAGTTCCTCCTCGATCGGGTCGGTGCTGATCGACGCCGCGGACCCGTCCGGCCCCGTCTGTCAACGGCACGTGAGAGGAAGATGAAGGAGGGGAC
Source organism: uncultured Kocuria sp. (assembly GCF_947500125.1). Lineage (GTDB taxonomy): Bacteria > Actinomycetota > Actinomycetes > Actinomycetales > Micrococcaceae > Kocuria. The sequence goes on from NZ_CANMRA010000011.1 coordinate 92,469, forward strand.
GGGCCGTGCGGCCCGTCCCCTCCTCCCGTCGCGGGGGTCCTGCCCCCGCGCTCAGAACTTCTTGTGGCGCGGCTTGCGGAACGGCTTCTCGCCGTCCCGGTCGCCCGCGGAGTACCCGGACCTCTTGCCCTGGTAGCCGCCGCGGGAGTCGTCGCCCCGGGCACCGCCGCCGCGGCGGGGGCGGTCCTGGTAGGAGGAGGTGCTGCGCGGCCGGGCCCGGCCGCCACCGCCGCCCGGGCCGCGATCGGCCTCGAGCTGGATGAGCTCCCCGTTGATGCGCGTGCGGGAGAGCCGGTCCAGGGTCGAGGCGGGCAGGTTCTCAGGCAGGCCCACGAGGGTGTGGGTGGAGCGGATGTCGATCGCCCCGATCTGCTCGCCGCTCAGGCCGCCCTCGTTGGTGAGGGCCCCGACCACGGAGCCCGGCGAGACGCGGTGCCGGTGGCCGACGGACAGCCGGTAGGTGGCCATGCCCTTCTCGGTGCGCGGCTCGCGGCGCGGCCGGTCGTCGCCGTCCCGTCCCGGACGGTCCCGGTCGCGGGTGCGCTGCACCGGCTCGGGCAGCTCCTCCACGAAGAAGGGCCGGCCGTCCTGGGCCATCACGGCGATCGCGGCGGCGATCTCCACCGCGTCGACGTCGTGCTCGGCCTGGTACTGCTCCACGAGCTCACGGAACTGGGCGAGGTCCTCGGACTCCATGGTGTCCGTGATCTGCTGGGCGAACCGGTCCTTGCGGGTCTGGTTCACGTCCTCCGTGGAGGGCATGCGCATGAGCTCCACCGGCTGGCGGGTGGCCTTCTCGATGGCCCGCAGCAGGTACTTCTCCCGCGGGGTCATGAAGAGGATCGCCTCGCCGGAGCGCCCGGCGCGGCCGGTGCGGCCGATCCGGTGCACGTAGGACTCGGTGTCGTGCGGGATGTCGTAGTTGACCACGAGGGAGATGCGCTCGACGTCGAGCCCGCGGGCCGCGACGTCCGTGGCCACGAGGACGTCGATCTTGCCCTCGCGCAGGGCCTCGACCGTGCGCTCGCGCATGTTCTGCGGGATGTCGCCGTTGATCGCGGCGGCAGCGTAGCCGCGGGCCTTGAGCCGGTCGGCGACCTCCTCGGTGGCGGCCTTGGTGCGCACGAAGACGATGACGCCGTCGTAGTCCCCGACCTCGAGGATCCGGGTCATGGCCTCCATCTTGTGGGAGCCCATGACCTGCAGGTACCGCTGGCGGGTGTTGGTGCCCGTGGTGGTCTTGCCCTTGACGGCGATCTCCTGCGGGTCCCGCAGGTACTTCTTGGCGATCTTGCGGATGGCCGGGGGCATGGTCGCGGAGAACAGCGCGACCTGCTTCTCGACGGGCGTCTGGGAGAGGATCTCCTCGACGTCCTCGGCGAAGCCCATGCGCAGCATCTCGTCGGCCTCGTCGAGGACCACGTACTGCAGGTGGGACAGGTCCAGAGACCCCTTCTTGAGGTGGTCGATCACGCGGCCGGGGGTGCCGACGACCACCTGGGCGCCGCGGCGCAGCCCGGCCAGCTGCGGGCCGTAGGGCGAGCCGCCGTAGACCGGCAGGACGGTGAAGTCCTCGAGGTGGGTGGCGTAGGAGGAGAACGCCTCGCCGACCTGGAGGGCGAGCTCGCGGGTCGGGGCGAGCACCAGGACCTGGGTGTCGCGGGAGACGCCGTTGACGTCGGAGAGCTCGGCGAGCCGGGACAGCGCGGGCACGGCGAAGGCCGCGGTCTTGCCGGTGCCGGTCTGGGCCAGGCCCACCACGTCCTGGCCCTGCAGCAGCACCGGGATGGTGGCGGCCTGGATGGGCGTGGGGTTCTCGTAGCCGACCTCGTCCAGGGTGGCGAGCACCCGGGAGTCGATGCCGAGCTCGGCGAAGGTGGTGGTGTGCTCCTCGGCGGTGCCGGGGGTGCTGGGGGTGTCGACGGTCATGGAGAAGTGCCTCGTTATCTGTGCGGGTGGCGGCCCGGGAGCAGGTCCGGGGGCGTCGGCCACGGTCGTGGGTGTCCGGACGTCCCTGCCAACCACTTGGAGCCCCGTTCGGGAACGGGAGCGTCGGACACGGCGCGGCACGGGCCGCGGCCGAACACGATGCGCGGGCGGCATCGCGTTGCACGAGAAAGTGAGGGAGTGACCGGATTCGGTCCGACCAGTCTAGCGCACCCGGCGGCGCCGTCATCCCCGGCGACGCACCACCACGAGGTGCTTCTCGTCACGCACCACCGCGTAGTCGGCGCCGTAGCGCTGCCCGGCCCAGTCGGCGACGTCCTCCGGCGGGTTCCCGCCCCACGCGGCGCCGAGCTGGTCGACCACCACGTACTCCGGGGCCGGATCGCCCTCGGACCCCAGCCAGTGCACCTGCGCGCGGGGCACGAGGTGGTGCATCAGCGTCAGGTCCGTGGCCACGCTCGCCCCCTCGGGGACGGCCGCCACGGTCGCGGTCTTGGCGTCCGCCCGGGGGTCCGGCCGGTAGGCGGCGGGGTCCACGAGGTCGGCCAGCGGGCGCCCCGGGACCAGCAGGAGCGCGACGACGAGCGCCAGTGCCGGCGCGGCCCGGGCGAGCCGCCGCAGCCGCCCGCCGCGCAGCCGCAGCACGGCGTCGAGCAGCGCAAGGAGGACGATGGGCATGAGGACGGCGCTGTAGTGCCAGCCCGTGCCCCAGTAGCCGTGGTTGGGCGAGAGCATCCGCCAGACCAGCGTGGGCAGCGCCACGAGCGCCAGCGGGGAGCGCACCACGACCAGCACGCCCACGGCCAGCAGGGTCAGCCAGGTGAGCGCCTTCTGGCCCGGCACCACCAGGGAGACGAGCGCCCCGAGGGGGTCGGCCGCCGCCGCCGCGAGGTCCAGCCGGTCCGCGTACGCGAACCGGCCGTCCGGGCTGAGGGCGGGCAGCACCACGGTCACCGCGAGCACCGACCAGGCCGCGCCCCACGCGGCGAGCGCGAGCCCCAGCGCCACCGGGCGGCGGTCCCCGTCCGCCTCGCGGTGCGCGCGCAGGGCGAGCACCAGGCCGAGCACCGCGACCGTGACGCCCAGGTCCTCCTTGACGAACGCGACGGGGGCGGCCCACAGCGCGGCCGCCGTCCACCGCCGCTCCACGAGGCTGCCGAGGGCGAGGACCAGCAGCGGCAGGGCAAAGGCCACCTCGTGGAACTGCACCGACACGGCGGCCTGCAGCCCGAAGCTCAGCCCGTAGGCCAGTCCCAGGGCCGCCCCCGGGGCCGCCCCGAGCGCCCGGACCGCGAACCGCGTCAGCGCCCACGCAGAGACCGCCACGAGCAGGTCCTGGACCACGAGCAGGGTCAGCGCGGAGGGGAACAGCGCGTAGACCGGCCCCAGCAGCACCAGGATCGGGTGGAAGTGGTCGCCCAGCAGGTTGGCGCCGTGGCCCTTGATGTGCACGACCGGGCCGTCCCCGGCGGCGTAGGACTTGGCGAGCTGGGTGAAGATCCCCAGGTCCCAGGACGGGACCTCCCAGCGGTGCCACTGGAGCAGGGACCACCACAGGTACAGGACGAGCACCAGCAGCCCCACGCCCAGCGGCACCAGCCGCGCCCGCCCGGTCAGGGGGGCCGGCGGGGTGGCAGGGGCTGCGGGGCGCCGGAGCGCGGTGGCGGGCATGGCCTCCTCGGTGGCTGGGCGGCCCGCCCGGACCGGCGCGGCGCCGTCGGACAGGACTGTCATCATGGTCTCATGGCCGTCACCGCTCCCCCGCCCGCCCGCCGGCACCCGGCCGGCCCGGACGCCGAGCTCGTGTGGGACCCGGAGGGCGCCCTGCACCTGGGCCAGACGCTCGGGGTGCTGGCCCGGGGCAGCGCCGATCCCCTGGTCCGGGTCGCGGCGCCCGACGTCGTGTGGGTCACCGCCCGGACCGCCGCGGGCCCGGTCACGGCCCGCTTCTCCCGCACCGGCGGCGGCCGTCCCCTCCAGCGGCCCGTGCACGTGCGCGCGTGGGGGCCGGGGGCCGGGGAGTTCCTCGGCGAGGCCCCGCGCTGGGCGGGCGCGGAGGACGCGTGGGACCGGTTCGAGGCCTCGGACGCCTACCGCGCCCTGCCGCACCGGCTGACCGCGGCCCGGCACCACCACCCGGGGCTGCGCCTGCCCTCGACCGGCCGGGTGCTGGACCGTGCCGTGCTCTCGGTGCTGGAGCAGCGCGTGACCGTGCGCGAGGCCGTGGCCGCCCATCGGCAGCTCGTGCGGCGTCACGGCGAGCCCGCGCCGGGCCCGGCCCCGGAGGGGATGCGGATCGCCCCGACCGCCGAGGCGTGGCTCCGGGTGCCCGTGTGGGAGTGGCACCGGGCGGGGGTCGACGGCGCCCGGGCCGCCACCGTCCGGCGCGTGGCCGAGCGGGCCGCCGCCCTCGAGCGGCTGGGCCGCGGCCCCCTGGACGCCGAGCTGCACCGGGGGCTGCGCTCGATCCCCGGTCTCGGGCCCTGGACGGTCGCGGAGATCGTCCAGTGCACCCACGGGGACCCGGACTCGGTCAGCGTCTTCGACTTCCACCTCGCGGACACGGTGTGCTGGTTCTTCGACCGGCGCCCCGGCGACGACCGCCGGATGCTCGAGCTGCTGGAGCCGTGGCGGGGCGACCGGCAGCGGGTGGTGCGCCTGCTGCGGGCCTCGGGGTTCCGCAAGCCCTCGTTCGCGCCGCGCCTGCACCCGGAGGACCACCGGCGCCGGTGAGGACATCCTGTCCTTGCTGGCACGGCGGGGCCCGCGGGCGTTGAATGGGGTCATGACGACCGAACACGTGATCGAGGAGCCGCACGGGGCGGGCTACACCGAGCGGATGAACAAGCTGCGGGCCGGGGTGCTGGGTGCCAATGACGGGATCGTCTCGGTGGCCGCGGTCGTGGTCGGCGTGGCCGGCGCCACGACGAGCACCAGCGCGATCCTCCTGGCAGGGGGCGCGGCCCTGGTCGGCGGGGCCCTGTCCATGGCCCAGGGCGAGTACGTGTCCGTGTCCAGCCAGGCGGACTCCCACCGGGCCCTGATCGAGAAGGAGAAGCAGGAGCTGATCGACATGCCCGAGGCCGAGCTCCAGGAGCTCGCCGAGATCTACGAGACCAAGGGTCTGTCCACCGGGACGGCCCGGCTGGTGGCGCTGGAGCTCACCGAGCACGACGCCCTGGCCGCGCACCTCGACGCGGAGCTCAACATCGACGCGGACGACATCGTCAGCCCGTGGGGCGCGGCGGTCGCCTCCGCGCTGGCCTTCCTCGTGGGAGCACTGCTGCCCATGCTCGCGATCCTGCTGCCGCCGGAGGCCTGGCGGATCCCGGTGACCTTCGTCGCGGTGCTCGCGGCGCTCGCGCTCACCGGCTGGCTCGGGGCCCGCCTCGGGGACACGCCGCAGCGGGGCCGCGCGGTGCTGCGCGTGGTGGTGGGCGGGGCGCTGGCCCTGCTGGCCACCTTCGCGCTCGGCTGGCTGTTCGGCGTCACCGGCGTCGTCTGAGCCGCTGCCGTGCGGGTCCGCGTCGCGGGCACGACGACGTCGGGCCCCGTCTCCTCGGAGACGGGGCCCGACGTGGTCGTGTCCGGCGTGCTCGTGCGGAAGCGGTTCCGCGCTCAGGCGTTGGGCGCGTCCTGGGACTGCTTCGCGACCTCGGCGCGGACCTCTTCCATGTCGAGGCCCTTGACGGCGTCGATGACCTGGTCGAGGGCGGAGGCGGGCAGGGCGCCCGGCTGGGAGAACACGAGGATGCCCTCGCGGAAGGCCATGAGCGTGGGGATCGACGAGATCTGGGCCGACGCGGCGAGCATCTGCTGCTCCTCCGTGTCGACCTTCCCGAAGACGATGTCCTCGTGCTTCTCCGAGGCGGCCTCGTAGGTCGGCGCGAACTGCTTGCAGGGGCCGCACCACTCGGCCCACCAGTCGAGCAGGACGATGTCGTTCTCGGCGATGGTCTGGCCCAGGGTGTCCTGGGTGATGTCAACGGTAGCCATGCCCTCCAGCGTAGAGGCCGGGCCGCCCGAGGGCACAGGATTTCACTGCTGGCTCAAGACCGGTCGGCGCGCCCGGACTAGACTGGGCGCCCGGGCCGGTCCTCCGGCCCGGGCTTCCGGCCCGGGCTTCCGGACCGGAGCCAGGCCCCGTGCACGCCGAGGTGCGCCATGAACTTCGAGATCGGCATCTTCTCCCTGGGCGAGGTGGTCCCGGACCCCGTCACGGGCACCCGCCCCGACAGCCGTCAGCGCCTGCGGGACATCATCGAGCTGGCCGAGGCCGCGGAGCGCGCCGGGCTCACCGTGATGGGCGTCGGGGAGAACCACGGCACGGACGTGGTGGCGGCCTCCCCCGTGGTGCTGCTGTCCGCGATCGCCGGTCGCACCCACCTCCTGCGGCTCACCACCGCCGTCTCCGTGCTCACGGCCGGGGACCCCGTGCGGCTCTACGAGCAGATCGCCATGCTGGACAACATCTCGGGTGGCCGGGCGGAGATGATCGTGGGCCGCGGCGCCTCCCAGGGCGTGCTGGACGCCCTGGGCCTGGGGCAGGAGGACCACGACGCCATCTTCGAGGAGAAGCTGCGCCAGCTGCTCCGGGTGCGCGAGACGGACCCGGTGACCCTCGTCGGCCCGCTCCCCCAGCACGGCGTGGACTTCGACCTCGAGCCCCGTCCGCTGCAGCCGTGCCTGCCGATCTGGCTGGGCACCTCGGGCACGCCGGCCTCCGTGGCCCGCGCGGGGGCGCTCGGGCTGCCCCTCGCCCTGCTGCGCACGCACGGTCCGTTCGCCGGGGCCGTGCCCGTCGTCGCGGCCTACCGGCGGGCCCTCGAGTCGTCCTGCCGGGACGCCGGGACCCCGGTGGGTCTCAACGTGCCGGGCTTCGTGGCGCGCACCCCGGCGCAGGCGCGGGAGCTCAGCCACCCCTACTTCGCTGCCGGGGCCCGCAGCCACGGGCCGGTCCGGCCGGGCGATCCCCGCTGGTCCCGGGAGGAGTACGACCGGGAGTGCGCCCCGGAGGGGACCCTCGTGGTGGGGGACGTGGACGAGGTCGTCGCCAAGATCGTGGCGCAGCAGCGCGCGATGGGCCACGAGCGCCTCCTGCTGCGGATGGACGCGGGCGGCGTCCCGCACCACCTGGCGCTGGAGTCGATCACGCTGCTCGGCGCCGAGGTGGTGCCACGGGTGCGCGCCGCCCTGGGCTGAGGCCCGGGGTCAGTCCTGCGCGGGGGACGCCGTGAGCACGACGTTCTTGCCCCACAGGTCCTCGGTGTAGCAGCTGACGATGACCAGCCGGTCCGGCACGATCCGCCAGATGTCGCTGTCCTTCAGGGTGTTCTTGTCGTGGGTGACCACGGAGTCCACCACGTACTCCAGGGTCCCGGTCCCGGTCTCGACCTCGATCTCGCTGCCCACCAGGCCGGGGTCGCTCAGCCGGTTGAACGGGGCGTCCCGGTCCTCCCAGCTGTGGCCGGTGATGTAGGTGGTGTTCTCCGACCCCTCCCCCGGCATCCCGTACGGGGTGAGCCAGTAGCCGTCCAGGGTGTCCGGCGGGACCAGCAGCTCCGTGGCCAGCTCCTGCTCGCTGGGCGTCAGCGGCAGGACGGTCACGTCGAACCCGGCGTCCTCGACGGCCAGCCGCACGGGCGCCGCCGCCGCCGGCCGGTCGGAGGAGGCCGTGGCGGACGCCGCGGTGGTGGGTGCCGCCGGGGTGGCCTCCCCCGGGGCGGCCGCCGTCGCGGCCGGGGAGCCGGCGTCGGTGCCCTCCGCGCCCCACGGGTCCGTCAGCAGCACCGTGGACAGGACCGCCACGGCGCCGAGACCGCCGGCGGCGGCCCAGCGCGTGCTGGCACTGCGGCGCGGCGCGGCCTTCTGCTCGGGGGCGTCCATGCTGGGGTCCTCACGGGTCGGCTCGGGAAATGGCTGCGCCCTGGTGCCGCGCGAGCGCGGCACCAGGGCGGTCAGCGGTGCTGGATCAGGCGCGCCCGCGGCGCATCCGGAAGGCCACGGCCCCCGACACGGCCGCACCGGCGGCCAGCAGGCCGGCCAGCACACCCGTGCTGAGCCCGCCCTCCTCAGCAGTCTGCATGTTGATGCCCTGGTTCACACCGGTGTCGGTGCCCGCGCCGGCCCAGTCCTCGGAGTCGCTCCAGTCGTCCCCGCCGGTCCCGGTGCCCAGGACCTCGCAGTTGTTCTGGAACAGCGCCACGAGATCGGCGCCGTCCTCCATGAAGACCTCGCCCTGCGCACGGGCCTCCGTGGCGGCGGTCCGGAAGTTCGCCGCGGCCGCGGAGCTGGCCGCGTAGGCCTCGTCCACGGCGGGGTCGTCCGTCGACGCGGCGTAGGACTCCTGCAGGTTCAGGATCTCGGTCCAGGCGCCGCGGGCACGGTCCATGGTGGCGTCGTTCACGATGGCGTCCTCCAGCACGGCCTGCTGGGTCTGGAGCTGGGCCAGGACGGCCTGGTCCGTGACGAGGGAGTTGAAGTGCGCGCCCGTGTCGTAGAGGTGGTCGGCCGCGGTGACCAGGTTGGTCACCGTGGTGCTGGCGGCGGGGGCCACACAGGTGTCGGCGTGGGCCGCGGGGGCGCCCAGGAACAGGCCTCCGGCCAGGACGGCAGCCGACGAGCCCGCGGCCACCCACTTCTTCACAGCAGTCATATCGGTCTGTCTCCTCAAATCATTCAGAACCCCGGGCCTGCCCCTGGGGTACCAGCGCGCGGCACAGTCCTTCCCAGCGCCCTCGGCGTCGCGCACCGGCGGGAGCACTGCAGGGTCGGTCGTGCTGCTGGTCATCCGGTGTAGGGGGTCCCGACGTGCCGGCTCGGGGAGTGCGGGCACGTGGCCGGATGATGCTGTCGCCTCAAGATACAAGGGTATTCATGTTCTTAGCAATTGTTAAGGCTGTCACGGCGCGGCGCGCGTCCCGGCGTGTCCCCGGATCGGGGGATCCGGCCCCATGATTCCGCGCCGGCGCGGGAGCTCCCGTTCCGAGGTCCTGCACCGGCCCAGGGGGCGCTCGCGGCGGCCAGGAGAGTGGCGCGCGTCCCGGCGGCGAGGGACCGCGCGCCGGGTCGTGACCGGCAACGACGAAGGCCCCGGTCCTCGGACCGGGGCCTTGCGTGGTGTCGCTCGTGGCAGATGAGGGATTCGAACCCCCGTAGGCATTGCCAGCTGATTTACAGTCAGCCCCCTTTGGCCGCTCGGGTAATCTGCCGGGGTGCTGCCCCCGGTCCGTCCGGACCGGCGGTGGCGGCCCCCGCGTGCGGGAGCAGTTCAACAGTACAGAACATCCGCCGCGATGCGAAATTGCCGGGACCGGCTCAGGGAGCGAGCCGCTCGCAGACCTGCTGGAGGAACTTCTTGGCCTGCTCGGCGGTGATCTCGCCGTGGGTCACGGCCTCCGCGAGGTCCTGGGCGACGCCGACCAGTCGCTGGGCCACCTCGGGGTCGATCCGCTCGGGGGCCGCGGCCCCCGTGCCCGGGTGCGGCCGCGGCGCCGTCTCGGCCGCGGTGGCCGCCGCCGGGCCCAGCCCGATGCCCATCAGCAGGACCGCCGCCAGCGCGGTGGCCGCCACGGCGCTGCCGCGCCGGGTCCGGCCCGGGACGGGCACCACGTCGTCGTGGCCCTGGGATGTGCTCATGCCGCCATCCTGGGAGACCGACCTGAACAGTTCCTTGGGCGCAGGTCACGAAACGGTGACGAGGCCGCCCGGTAGGCTGGGCCACAGTCCCACGGGCCGCACACCGCCCGTCCACCGTCCCAGCACAGGAGGCAGCATGGCCAGCGATTCCTCGTTCGACGTCGTCAGCAAGGTCGACAAGCAGGAGGTGTCCAACGCCCTGAACCAGGCGCAGAAGGAGATCGCGCAGCGCTACGACTTCAAGGGCGTGGGCGCCGAGATCGACTTCTCCGGCGAGAAGATCCTCATGAAGGCGAATTCCGAGGAGCGCGTCAACGCCGTCCTCGACGTCTTCCAGTCGAAGCTGGTCAAGCGCGGCATCTCCCTGAAGTCCCTCGACGCCGGGGAGCCCTTCGCCTCCGGCAAGGAGTACCGGATCGAGGCCTCCGTGAAGGAGGGCATCGCCCAGGACCAGGCGAAGAAGATCACCAAGCTCATCCGCGACGAGGGCCCCAAGGGCGTCAAGGCCACCATCCAGGGCGACGAGCTCCGGGTGTCCTCCAAGTCCCGCGACGACCTCCAGGACGTCATCACGCTGCTCAAGGGCTCGGAGCTCGACGTGGACCTGCAGTTCATCAACTACCGCTGAGTCCCGGCACGCAGCTCGCCCCGCACGACGACGGAGCCGCCCACCTCGCGAGGTGGGCGGCTCCGTCGTCGTCGGTGGGTGCGGTCAGCGGCGGCCGATCCCGGCCATGCCCTCGAGCCGGGCCACGCGGTCGGCGGTCGGCGGGTGGGTGCGGAACAGGCTCGCCGCGCCGCCGCCCCGGAACGGGTTGGCGATCATCAGGTGCGAGGTGTTGACGAGTTTCTGGTCGGCGGGGTTCAGCGGCCGCGCGTTCGTGCCCGTCTCGATCTTGCGCAGGGCCGAGGCCAGCGCCAGCGGGTCCCCTGTGAGCTGCGCGCCGTCCTCGTCGGCGTCGTACTCGCGCGTGCGGGAGACCGCGAGCTGGATGACGGTCGCGGCGAGGGGCGCCAGGAAGGCCAGGAGCAGCCCCACCAGGGGGTTGCCGCGGTCGCCGCCCCGCCCGCCGCCGAAGATGGCCGTGAACTGGAGGAACTGCGCGGCCGCGGTGATGATGCCGGCCACGGCCGCGGCGATCGAGGACGTGAGGATGTCCCGGTTGTAGACGTGCATCAGCTCGTGGCCGAGCACGCCCCGCAGCTCGCGCTCGTCGAGCAGCTGGAGGATGCCCTCCGTCACGCAGACCGCGGAGTTCTCCGGGTTCCGCCCGGTGGCGAACGCGTTGGGGCTCATCGTCGGCGCGATGAACAGGCGGGGCATCGGCTGGTTCGCCCGCTGCGACAGCTCCCGCACGATCCGGTAGTACCCCGGCGCCTGCTCCTCCGTGACGGGGATGGCACGCATGGAGCGCAGTGCGAGCTTGTCGCTGTTCCAGTAGCTGTACGCCGTGGACGCCAGGCCGATCAGCGCGAAGATCCAGATGAAGACGCTGCTGCCCGTCCCGCTCGCCACGAACCACCCGATGGCCAGCAGCACCGCCCACAAGCCGCCGAGGAGCAGGACGGTCTTGAGCCCGTTGTTGTGGTGGTGCATCGCGGGTGCGGCTCCTTCATCGGGGGCATGGGTCTTCCGCTGAGCACAACCGCGCCGGCGGCTCAGGTCTTCCCCGGTCGGGCGACGCCCAGAGATCTCCCAGCGGGCTCCTGGCGTCCTTCCGCTCGCCCCCGGAGCGGGCCGCGGTCACACGCCGGGGGTGGGGCCGGCGACGGCGGTCTCGCCGGGCGCAGGGGGCGTGCTCCCGGGCGCCGGTGCCGCGCTCCCGGGCGCCGGGGCACCGGCTGCCGGGGGCTGGGACGCCAGGACGTCGGGGACGGGGACCTCCGCGGCGGGAGGCTCGGACGCCGGGGGCTGCTCCAGCGGGGCCTGCGGCACCGGTGCTTCGGACACCGGTGCTCCGGGCTCGGGGGTCTCGGCCGCCGGGGTCTCGGTCGCCGGTGACTCCGCCACGGGGGTCCCACCGGCCGGCACCTCGGGCGCGGGCCTCCCGGGCGCTGGTGCCTCGGGAGCCGGCGGCTGCTCGTCGCCGGCGCCCCCGGTCGACGTGCCTCCGTCGTCCCCGGACGACGCCGGAGCGCCGCCCCCGCCACCGGCGGCGGCGCCGTCCGCCGATGACGCCCCCGGGGACCCTGCACCCGAGGACCCGGCGCCCGGGCCCTCTGCGCGCGACGCCGCGGACCGGGGCGCACGGCCGTCGTCCAGGGCGCTCTTCTGCGTGTGGGGCGCCTCCCCCGTCCCGCGGCCGGTCGACGCGCCGGAGCCGGCGCCGGTCCCCCCGGCGCCTGCGGCCGACCCCTCCTCCGTGGCGGCGGTGATGAGCGTGGCGCTGCCGGCACGCGCGGTACGCGCCTCGGCGGCGGCCTCGGTCAGGGGGCCGGGAGACGGTTCGGTGGTCGGCAGCGACAGCAGCCCGCCGGCCCGGCCGGGCACCGCGGCACCGGGGCCGCGTGCCACCGTCGCCGCGGCGTCGTCGGTCCCGGAGGACGTGGGAGGCGCGGCGGCGGAGGACGGCGTCGTGCCGGAGCCGCCGACCCGCCCGGAGGCCTGGGTTGTCCCGTCGCCGAGACCGCCGGAGCCCGTCACGGCGACTCCGGCGAGCGCCGCGGCGGCTGCCAGGGCGCCGGCGCCGAGCAGCACCTTCCGGCCCCGGCGTGAGACGTGGACGGCGGCGAGGGCCCCGCCTGCCACGTCGGTGCCCGGAGCCGCGCCCAGGCGTCCGGCGCTCATCCGTCCGGCGGTCCGGATCAGCTCCCCGAGCTCGTCGGTCCGGGTGTCCCACAGCGGCACCCCGGCGAGCACGGGCAGCAGCCAGCCGCGCAGGCCGGCCTCGGTGTCCTGGAGGTACAGGTGGTCGGCGGTGCAGCGGGGGCACTCGTCGAGGTGGGACCGCACGGCCTGCGTCCGCTCGGCCGTCAGGCCGTCGTCCCCGAAGGCGCCGAGGTCGGCCGCGCAGTCCGCGCACCCGGGGAGGGTGGTAAGATCCAGCCGGGCCTGGCGGTAGGCGGCCCGCAGCCCGGCGCGCGCCTCGAGGTGCAGCGCGGTGGTGGCCGCCGGGCTCAGCCCGAGCACCGCGGCCGTCCGCTCGAGCTCGAGGGCCTCGATCTCGAGGTGCCACAGCACGGCCTGCCAGGACGCCGGAAGGCCGAGATAGACGCCGGTGACGGTCTCGGCCGCGTGCCCTCGCTCCACGCCTGCCCGGCCGACGACGGAGACCAGCCGGGCCCGCAGGAAGACGCCCGGTCCGTCCTCGGCCTCGCCCTTCCCGCCCTCGTCGCCGAGCTCGGCGAGGAGCTGGTCGAAGGAGGTGCCCGCCAGCTGCTCCGCGTCCTGGCGGCTCGGCGTGTGGAGCCGGGCCACGACCACGGCGGTGTGCCAGTGCCGGTCCCGCAGGTCCGGGAAGGCGTCGGGGCGCTGCGCCCGCACCGCGGCGAGCAGCTCCTCGTCGGTGCGAGGGGTGCGCCCCTGGGCGAGCGCCTCGGTCGTGCGCGTCATGGGATCTCCGTGGGTCTCGGGAACGCTCGGCCACCTTTCGGTGCGGGCGACCCGGGAGCGGTGCCGCAGGGTCGCGGCCCCCCGGCGATCACGATGACGACGCGCGCGCCGACGGCGTGCGGTTCCTGACTGTGGACCCCCCGGTCCCCCGGTCCCATCGTAGAGCGCGGCGGCGGAGGGCCGCACGCCACCCCGTCACGACTCGTTCCCGTTCGTAACACTGGACCGCCGGGGGCGACGGCGGGGACCTGCGCTCAGCGGCGCGCGCGCTCCTCGCCTGCGCCGCCGTCGCCGTGGCCGGGGGACGTGCCGTGCCGTCCCCGCTCGTGGTCGCCGCCCCGGCGGCCGGCGTCCCGCCGCGCGCCGGACCGGTCCTCGTGCCGGCTCTGCTCGCGGTGCCACGACCGGCGCTCGTCCTGCCGCGCTCCGCGGGCGCCCGCGTGCGGGTGCTCTCGTCCGGCCCCGGGAGCGGTGCCCGTGCGCGCGGGGTCGGTCGGCGGTGCGGTCGTCCGGGCCGGAGGCGCCGGCGCCTTGAGCGGCGCGGGGCTGGCGTCCACGGTCGGCAGGGAGGTCGGCACCGGGGGTACCGGTGCGGGCGGGCCCGCCTTCCGCGCCGGTGCGGGAGCGGTCGAGGGAGCCTCCGGTTGCCGGGTCGACGGCGCGCTCGTCGGGGAGCCCTGGGACGATGTGTCCCGCGCGGAGCCACCGGCGGACGCGGCACCGGGGGTCCCGGCCTCCGCGGCCGGGGCCCCACCGCGCTCGGGTGCCGGCCCCTCCGCGACGGCTCCCGGCCGGGTGGCCCCGTCGACCGCAGAGGGACCCGACGTGTCCGCGGAGGCGCCGCCGTCCTCGGCCGCCGCGGCGCCCGTCCCGACGGACCCGCGGTCGGCCACGGCCACCAGGGCGGCGACCTCCTGCGGTGCACCGTCCCCGGGCGCTCCGGCCGGGGCGTCACCGGGACCGGCCTCCTCCGGGCGGGCCGAGTCCTGCTCACCGTCCGGACCGGCGTCCCCGCCGCCGGCCTCGTCGCCGTCCGTCCGCGCCGCGCCCGAGTCGTCCGCGCTCGACCTCTCCAGGTCCTGGGCGGTGCGCGGCGCCTGCTCGGCGGCCAGGCTGTCCGCGGCGGGGACGGGGTCCCCGCCGCCGGAGACTCCCACGGCGGCGACGGCCACGGCGGTCGCCAGGGCACCGGCGCCCAGCAGGACCTTCGCCGTGCGGCCCGACCACGCGGAGGTGCTCGCCGCCTCGTCCGGACGGGCACCGGCGGCGCCCGCACCGGCGGCCGCCGCCCCCGCACCGACGCCGCCCGCCCCCGCACGGGCACCGGCCGTCCCCGCACGGGCACCGGCTGCCCCCGTACCTGCGCCGACGGCAGCGACCCCCGCACCGGCCGCGGCGGCACCCGTTCCGGCCCCTGCCGCCGTGGCGGTGCCGGCCCCGGCGATGAGGCCGGCGAGCTCGAGGGCCTCGGTGCCCCACAGCGGCAGGCCGGCCAGCACGGGCAGCGTCCAGGTCCTCAGGCCCGTCCCGATGTCCTGACGGCTCAGGTACTCGGCGGTGCAGCGGGCGCACCCGTCCAGGTGGGTCTTGACGTCCCGCCGGCTCCGCTGGCCGCGGGTGCCCCGGACGAAGTGGGCGAGCTCGCCGGAGAACTCCGCGCACTCCGGTCCCGCCGTGCGGTCCGCCGCCGCCTGGCCGTAGAGCCCCCGGAGCCCCCGGACCATGTCGCGGTGCAGGCCGGCGGCCGCGACCGCGCCGAGTCCCAGGGCGGCCGCGGCGCGGCGCGCGCTGTGGCCCAGCACCTCGGTGCGCCAGAGGACGCCCTGCCACTCGGCGGGCAGGCCGCTGAAGACCCTGACCAGGGACGTGGGGTCGGAGGGGTCGTCCGGCAGCGCGACCGGCCGCGTGCCGCCGTCGGCCTCCCGCCCGACCATCCACACGACGAAGGCGCCGAGGAACGCACGGGGCCCGCCGCCCTCGCCGACGATCTGCTCGATCCGCCCGAAGGCTGCCCCGGCGAGGCGCTCCGACTCCTCCGCGCTGCCCGTCCGCGACCGCGCCACGGCGAGGGCCGTGCCGTGGTACCGCTCCCGCAGCATCCCGAAGGCCTCGGTGTCCCCGGAGTGGGCGGCGTCGAGGAGGACGTCGTCGAGGGGAGCCTCCGACTCGCCGGTGGGGCCGTTCGAGCGGGCGTGGGCAGGACGCGTCATGTCTGTCTCCGTGGTGGTCGCGGTCGTTCGGGAAGAAAGAGCTTCGGGAACGTCCCGTCCGGCCCGCGGGCGCGCGCGCCCCGAGACAGTGCCGGACCCCCATCCCCCGGGCACATCGTAAGCCCAGGTCAGAGGCGGGCAAAGGCGGGAGGGAGCCGGTGCGACCAGAATGGTCACGAGGGGTTGACCATCGCGAACAGCCCTGGGGGCGGACCCATCCCGCTATTGTGAGTCCATCGTGATAACGCTACTGTGGAGGGATGCAGACAACGGAACGCCCCGCACCGGACGCCGCCCGGGCCGCCGCGTGGTCGGACCTGTTGCGCTCCCACGGCCGCCGGGTCACCAAGCAGCGGCTGGCCGTCCTCGACGCGGTGGACCGCCGCCCGCACTCCACCGCCGAGGAGGTCCTCGCGGACGTCCGCACGGTGCTGCCGGCGATCACGCTCCAGTCGGTCTACGTGGTCCTCTCCGATCTCACGGCCGTCGGCATGCTGCGCAAGTTCGAGCCGCCCGCGTCGCCGGCCCTGTACGAGACCCGCACCGGGGACAACCACCACCACGCGTACTGCGTGCGCTGCGGCACGGTCGCCGACGTCGACTGCGCCGTCGGCCACACCCCGTGCCTCACGCCCTCCGAGCACCACGGCATGCAGCTGCTCACCGCCGACGTCGTCTACCAGGGCATCTGCGCCGACTGCCTCGCGGCAGGTGCGGCCCCCGTGCACACCTCCCCCGAGCAGCCCTCCCCCACCGCGGGCTGACCGGCCCGCGCGGCGCTCAGCTCCCGGCCGGGCCCTGCACGGCCTCCCCGCCGGAGGAGCCGCCGGTCCCCGCCCCCTGCTCCTTCTCCGTCCCCTGGTCCTTTTCCGTCCCCTGGTCCTTCTCCGTCCCCTGGTCCTTCGTCACGAGGGCCAGGAGTTCCCGGAGCTGGTCGGCGGTCAGCGTGGCCACCGGAGGGTGCGCGTTGATGCTGACCTTCCGCGCCCCGGCGTCGAGGGCGAAGCGCAGGGCCTGGCGGGCCGGCGCGGAGCGGACCTCGAGGGTGCTGTCCAGCACGGCGATCTCGGCCGCCGAGGTGAACAGCAGGAGGGTGTCCGGTGTGGCGCCCTCCTCCTGCGGCTTCGCGTAGACGGGCACGGCCCGCCCGTCCTGCACGCGCGCCCCCAGCAGCAGCACCGCGTCCGGGGCCAGGAGGCCGGCGAGCAGCTGCGACATGTTGTTCTCGAGCATCGCGGTCTTCACGGCGTCGTTGCGCGGCGCGCGCATGGCCCACTCGACCTGGGGGCGGCTGATCCGGCACCCCTGGCGGGCGGGGTCGATGACCAGGTGGTCGTACTGCGGATCGTCCGCGAGCATCTTCAGCACCTTCACGGCGGACTCGCGCAGCAGCACGGGCTTCCCGCCGTCCGGGTGGTGGCGGTCGAACATGGCCTGGGCCTCGGCCGCCGAGGTGTAGACGGCCAGCGACCGCGTGCCGTCGGGCTCCCCCAGGGTCTGGACGCGCAGGGTCGACTCCGGCCCCACGGCCTCCCCGCCCGGCCCCGCCACGAGGTCGCTCGCGGTGACGTCCAGGAGCAGGGAGCCCGCCATGCACTGACGGATGACGTCGATCATCGCCTTGTTGTCCGGGGCGTTCGCGAACCGGTCGACGGCCGCCCGCACCAGGGGGTGGACGACGCCGTCGGTGTCGGCCTGCTGCTCGGCATCCGGCGCGAGGGCCGGCAGCTCGACGCCGTCCCGCTCGGCGAGCTCGGCGGCCCACACGGGGATCCGGGCACGGGTGCGGGGGAAGCGCTCGAGGTGCTCCAGGACGTCCTGGGCCGTGAACGGCCCCTCGGTCCCCCACTGGCGGGGCTCGCCGTCGAGGTCGTAGGTCCCTGCGATCCGGTGGGTCGGCTCGGGCCAGCCCTCGGCGAGGATCACGACGGTGGCGGTGAACCACGTCCCGCGCCCCGGGACGTGGACGCTCTCCCGCAGCTGCTCGACGGCGGGGATGACGGCGCTGTCCTCCTTGATGGGTCCGGCCGTGCCCGGCACCACCTCCTGCCCCCGCTGCTCGCGCACGCGCAGGTGCACGCGACCGCCCTGGACCTTGAGGTCCACGACCATCCGGTCCCAGCCCGGCTCCGCGCGCAGCACGGAGAGCACCCACGAGCCGATGGTGTTCAGCAGCTCCTGCCGGGCGGGTCCGGGGGGCGGGGTGGCGGGGGTCTCGCTCATGCGGTGGCTCGTTCCCGGCCCGCGAGGGGGCCTGCTCGGATCGTGGTGGTCACGGGACGGGCGCGGGGCCCGACGCGGCGTGGCCGAGCCCCGGGGGCCTCGCCCCCACCCTACCCAAGCGGCCCCCGGCCGCCCGCGGGCGGAGCAGCCGTGCGGGGCGGGCGCCGACCCACCGGGCGGCGCCCGCAGTGACGCTCCTGCGTCCGCGATGGTTGCTAGCCTGGACGCATGACGAAAACGCTGCAGGACCTGATCGACGAGTCGATCTTCATCTCCACCGAGTACCAGGCCAGGCTGGCCGAGCTGACCCAGGGCGCCGGGTGGGACGTCGACTTCGCCGCGCCGGCGTTCACCCTGCAGACCGAGCCCCCAGTGACCCTGACCCCCTTCCTGCTGGGCACCGAGTCCGCCTCCCGCGGGTCCTGGATCTGGTCCTGGCAGGAGCTGGGCCACTTCCCGGCCGAGGTCGTCTCCGCCGCGGTGCAGTCCCGCGAGGCCGGAGAGCGGCTGGGCGTGGACGAGCTGTCCACCGACGAGCTGCCCGTGGCGGAGGGCCTGGCCCGCCGGCTGACCCTGGCGGCCAAGGCGGTCACGGGCGTGTACGCGCACTACCCCGCGGGCGCGGGCGGCGGGGTCACCGCGTGGCTGCTGCTGGACGGCCCCGAGTTCGAGCTGCCCGAGCTCACCGTGGAGCGGATGATGCGGGTCATCGCCGAGGCGCTGACCACGGACACCGCGGTGGACCACAACCTCGCCGTCGACTCCTACGCCAAGCTGCGCGGCGCCCACGTCGAGTGGGACACCGAGGCCACGTGCGTGGTCACCGTCCGGGACGGCGCCCAGCGGTTCTGGTTCGACGACCACCAGATCTCCGGCGTCGAGCCCGCCGAGCCGGCTGTGGGCCCCGAGGTCCTGACGGACCTGGCGGCCGACGCCCGGGCCCGCGCCGCCACCCTGCGCGAGGACCGGGCCGCCGCCGAGGCCACGGCCGCCCGGCAGGAGGCCGAGCCGCGGCCCGCCGCGGCTCCCGCGCAGACCCCGGTCCCCGAGGAGGTCCCGCAGGAGCAGCCGGAGCCCATCGAGGTGCCCGAGTTCGTCGAGACGGAGCACGTGCAGGAGCAGCCCGAGCCGGTCGAGGAGCCCGCCGAGCAGCCTCGGGAGGCCGAGGAGCCGGTCGCCGCGCACGCGGGTGCCGCCGACGCCGATCTCCCGTTCGACCAGGAGCCCTCGGACCGGGACGTGCGCCCGGGCCGCGTGAGCACCACGGTGGTGCCCGGCCGCGAGCCCGTCCGCCCGGCCGCCGAGGAGGCGCCCGAGCCCGCCGCCGCGCAGCACCGCGAGCCCGTCGCGGAACCCGAGGTCGAGCGCGAGGTCGTGGCCGGCCCCGGCGCCCCGGGCAGCGCCGGGACGGAGCCCGTGGTGGAGGGCGAGGAGACCGCCGAGGAGGAGCAGGGCGAGCGGAAGAAGGGCTTCTTCAGCCGATTCTTCGGCCTCTGATCCCCGGCGGTACCCTCGAGCGTGACCGCATACAACACCGCGCCCGGCCCGGATCCCGACGAGCAGTCGAGGACCCGGGCCGGTGTGCTGTCCGGATTCGCCGCCTACGGGATCTGGGGTCTGCTGCCGCTGTACTTCGTGGCCCTGGAGCCGGCCACACCGGTGGAGATCGTCGCGCTGCGCGTGATCTTCTCCCTCGTCTTCTGCCTGGCGCTGCTGGCGCTCACGGGCGGGCTGCACCCGCTGGGCCGGGCGCTGCGCTCCCCCCGCACCCTCGGGGCCCTGGCCGTGGCCGGTCTGCTGATCGGGGCCAACTGGCTGCTCTACACGGTCGCGACGACCACGGGGAACACCCTGGAGGCGTCCCTCGGCTACTTCATCAACCCGCTCGTGGCCATCCTGCTGGGCGTGGTCGTGCTGCGGGAGCGGATGCGGGCCCTGCAGTGGACGGCCGTGGGGATCGGTTTCGTCGCGGTCGTGGTGATGGCCGCCTTCTACGGTCGGGTGCCGTGGCTCTCCCTGGGCCTGGCCTTCTCCTTCGGCTTCTACGGTCTCGTGAAGAACCGGATGGGCGGGTCCTACCCGGCGATCGTGACCCTGACCGTCGAGACGATGGCGCTGACCCCGCTGGCCGCGCTGGTCGTGACGGTGCTCGGGGCGGACGGGCGGCTGACGCTGGGCACCGAGGGCACGGGTCATCTCCTGCTGATGCTGTCCTCGGGCGTGATCACGGCCGTGCCGCTGATCCTGTTCGGGGTCGCCGCGACCCGTCTGCCGCTGAGCACCGTGGGCATGATCCAGTACGTGGCGCCCATCGGGCAGTTCCTGCTGGCCGTGCTCGTGTTCGGCGAGCAGATGCCCCTGGAGCGCTGGATCAGCTTCTGCTTCGTGTGGCTCGCGGTGCTGCTGCTCGTGCTGGACGCGGTGCGCGCCCCGCGGGTCCGCCGCGCCTGAGCCCCGCACGGGTGCCGGGCGGGTGCAGTGCCCCCGGCGCGCAGGAGGCCCCCGGCGCCGCGCGGCGCCGGGGGCCTCCTGCCGTCCCGTGACGGGCCCGGGACGGATCAGGTGGTGCGGACGTAGTCGTCGCTGCCGAAGCCCTGGTCGTTCTCGTCGACCTCCGGCGTGCGCCGGAGGTGGAGCACGGCGGCGATGAAGCCGCCCCACACCGTGCACACGGCGACGACGAGCATGATGATGGCGGGAGTGGTCATCGGGGGTCCTCCTGGGATCCGGTGGTGCTGGACGGGGCGTCCGAGCTCCAGGGCGCCCGGCCGGTCCCCTCGGCGGGGACCTCCGCGTGCCGGCCCGTGGAGCCGGCCGGGCCCTCGGCGAGGGCCCGGTAGGAGAAGTCCTGGTCGAGGGCCGGGGTGCGCAGGGCGGTGTCCGACCAGCGCGAGAGCGGCTGGCCGCCCTGCAGGCGGCGCCGGTCCACGGACGCGTCGACGATGGCCGGGGACGGGCTGAGGTCCGAGGCCGCCGACCCGGCCGGCCACGGCAGCCGGGAGAGCAGCAGCGCGACGACGACGATCGCGAGGGCCGTGCCCCAGCCGAACGTGTTGACGAACCACGCGGGCATCTCGCCGTAGCCCTCCGCCAGGGTGCTGGTGAGCGTGTTGATGAGGATGTAGCCCAGCATGATCGGGGTGATCCCGCCGACCACGACCATCCAGGTGCGGCCCAGCTTGACGGAGGACACCGAGTTGAGGTGGTCCCGCAGCGTGGGCAGCGCGGAGAAGCCGGCCGTGAGCAGCATGATGGACACCAGCGCCGCGGCGACGATGCCGAACTGGTTCACGAAGTTGTCGGTGACGTCCAGCAGGTTCAGCCCCGTGGTGGTGGTGAACAGGGCCAGGGAGACCAGCGCCATGGGCACCACGACGGCCACCACCGCGGTGCGCCGGCGCAGGCCGAGCTTGTCCTGGGCGGCCGCCACGACGACCTCGACGATCGACACGAGCGAGGTGAAGCCCGCGAAGGTGAGGGTCGCGAAGAAGAGCACGCCGATGAGCGTGCCGAGCGGCGCCTGGGAGATGATCGTCGGGAACGCGATGAACGCCAGGCCGATGCCCGAGGTGGCGACCTCGTCCACGCCCACGCCGGAGACCCCGGCCATGAAGCCCAGCGCCGCGAACACGCCGATGCCGGCGAGGATCTCGAAGCTGGAGTTGCCGAAGCCCACCACGAGTCCGGAGCCGGTGAGATCGGTCTTCGGCTTGAGGTAGGACGAGTAGGTGATCATGATGCCGAAGCCGACCGAGAGCGAGAAGAAGATCTGGCCGTAGGCGGCGACCCACACGGCGCTGTCGGTGAGCGCCGCCCAGTCGGGCGTGAAGAAGGCGTTGAGCCCGTCGGTGGCGCCCGGCAGCGTGAGGGCGATGACCACGATGGTGAGGAACATCAGCACCAGCAGCGGGATCAGCACGAGGTTGACCCGGCCGATGCCCTTCGCCACGCCCAGCAGGAGCACCACGAGCAGCGCGATCCAGGCGACCGCCGTGACGGCCAGCACGTTCGGGACGAAGTCGAGGCCCACGGTGATCTCCTCGGAGCTCTGCAGGACCTCCGAGAGGAAGAACGTGCCGGGGTCGTCGCCCCAGGCCTTGCCGAACGAGAAGTAGGTGTACAGCATCGCCCAGCCGAGGATGACGGCGTAGTAGACCGCGATCACGAAGCTGATGCCCATCTGCCACCAGCCGATCCACTCGGTCTTGGGGTGCAGGCGGCGGTAGGCCAGCGGCGCCGAGGCGCGGAAGCGGTGCCCGATGCCGTACTCGAGCATCAGCAGCGGCAGACCCGCCGTGAGCAGCGCGACGAGGTACGGGATCAGGAACGCCCCGCCGCCGTTCTCGTAGGCGATGTAGGGGAAGCGCCAGATGTTGCCGAGGCCGACGGCGGAGCCGATCGCGGCCAGGATGAAGACCGTGCGGCTGGAGAACGCCTCGCGTGGCGCGGCGGCACGGCCGGGTGGGGACTGTGGGGTCATGGTCGTCCTCGGGTGCGGGAAGTGGTCTGCGGACGGCTACAGGCTAGCCCGTGGGACCGCGGGAACCACACCCGGCGCGGTGGGCCGGGGCGCACGTGGCGGGGCCGGCTCAGGCCTCTCGGTGCACGACGGCGTGGGCGAAGGCCACGAGCGCGCGCTTGGCCACCGTGTCCGGCAGCGGGTCGAGCGACGCGATGGCCTCGTCGGCCCACTGCCGGGCGATCCGCCACGCCTCCTCGGTGGCCCGGTGGCCGGAGACCGCGGCCACGGCCCGGGCCAGGGCCTCGTCCGAGGTGAGGTCGGAGTCGAGGTGCTCGAGGACGCGCACCGCCTCGGCGTCGCCCTCCCCCGCCATCCGGCGCAGGATGAGCACGGGCAGGGTGGGCACTCCCTCGCGGAGATCGGTGCCGGGCGACTTCCCGGAGACCTCGTCCTCGCCGGTCACGTCGATCACGTCGTCGGCGAGCTGGAAGGCGATGCCGACCTTCTCCCCGTACTCGACCATGACGTCCACGACGTCCTGCTCGGCCCCGGCCAGGACCGCGCCGAAGTGCCCGCACGCCGCGATGAGGGAGCCGGTCTTGCCCGCGAGGACGTCGAGGTAGTGCTCCAGCGGGTCCTGCCCGTCGCGCGGGCCGACCGTCTCGTGCAGCTGGCCGAGCACGAGCCGCTCGAACGTGTCCGCCTGGATCTTGAGGGCGCGCTGGCCGAGCTCGGAGACCATCGACGAGGCGCGGGCGAAGATGAGGTCGCCGGTGAGGATGGCCACCGAGTTCCCCCACACGGTCTGGGCGGTCGCGACACCGCGGCGCAGCGGCGCGGAGTCCATGACGTCGTCGTGGTAGAGGGTGGCCAGGTGGGTGAGCTCGACGACGGCCGCGGACTCGAGGACGGCGTCGTTGATGCCGCCGCCGATCTCCCCGGCCAGCACGGTCAGCAGGGGCCGCACGCGCTTGCCGCCGGCCTGGAGCAGGTGGCGCGAGGTGACGTCGGCCAGGTGGTCGGCGCTGCGCACCGCCTCGTCCAGCCGCTCCTCGATCCGGGCGAGCGAGCCCAGCACGACCGGGCCCAGCCGGTCGTCGGACGCGATGAGGTCGAAGCCGGCGGGCAGCTTCACCTGATCGGTGCCGAGGCCCGTGGCGGGGCTGTCGGCGCTCGAGGAGGAGGTTTCAGTCACGGTCCACCACTCTAGCGAGTTTTCGGGGGGCGGGTGTTGCCGGTCGCGGGCGTGAGGCCGTCCAGGAGGGAGACCACGCGGTCCTCCCACGTGGTGGCGGGGCGGTCGGAGAGCTCCGTCATGACCCGGACCACGAAGCGCATCAGCGCGGGCACGGCCATGCCGGTGCGCACGGCGGCCTTCATCACGGCGGGGCTGCCGATGAGCTGGGCCAGGACCCGGCCCTGCGTGAAGTGGGCGCCCCACTCCTGCCGGACCCGGTCGGGGTAGCCGGCGAGCACGAGCTCCCGCTGGGCCGGGCCGTTGGCGGCCGCGGCCGCCACGACGTGCTCGGCGGCGTAGCGGGCGGACTCCATGGCGTTGGAGATGCCCTCCCCGTTGAACGGGGAGACGAGGCCCGCGGCGTCGCCCAGCAGGAGCATCCCCGGCACGTGGTGCGGCGTGCGGTTGAAGGCCATCGGCAGGGCCGCGCCGAGCACGCGGCCGCGGCGGTGCTCGGCGTCGAACGTCCACTCGGCGGGCATGGACGCGGTCCAGTCGGCGAGCACCTTCCGGTAGTCCAGGGCCCCGAACGCCGGGGAGGTGTCCAGGATCCCGAGCCCCACGTTGGCCGTGCCGTCGCCGACGCCGAAGACCCAGCCGTAGCCGGGCAGCAGCGCCCGGTCCGGGTCGGTGCCGTCGGTGAGCTCGAGCCAGCCCTCCATCCAGTCCAGGTCCGAGCGCGGGGACTCGTAGTAGGCGCGCACCGCCACCCCCATCGGCCGGTCGTCCCGCTTGTGCAGCCCGGCGGACACGGCGGTGCGGGAGGAGTTGCCGTCGGCGGCGAGCACGACGTCGGCGCGGTGCTCCTCCGTCTCTCCGGTGCGCCGCCCGGCGGCGTCGAGGACGTTGGCGCGGGCGCCGACGACCCGGCCGGCGCCGTCGCGCAGCACCCCGGTCACGGCCCGGCGCTCGAGCACCCGGGCCCCGGCGCCGCGGGCGTGCCCGGCCAGCTGCTCGTCGAAGCCCATTCGGGTGCGCACGAGCCCGTAGGAGGGGAAGTCGCTCAGCTCGGGCCACGGCACCTCGACGCTGCGCTCCCGGGCGACGAGCCGCAGGCCCCGGTTGCGGGCGTAGCCGTGCTCGGGCCCGTGCGGGAGGCCCATGAGCCGCATCTCGCGCACGGCGCGGGGGGTCAGCCCGTCGCCGCAGACCTTCTCGCGCGGGAACGCGGTCTTCTCCAGGACGGTGACCTCGATCCCGTGCGCCGCGAGCCAGTACCCGGCCGTGGCGCCGGCCGGGCCGGCGCCGAGGACGAGGGCCCTCATCGGGCGGCGGCGTCCGCGGCGGGCTTGACGGCCCGGTGCACCGCCACGATGCCGCCGGTGAGGTTGCGGTACTGCACACCGGTCCAGCCGGCCGCGAGGATCTCGGCGGCGAGGTCCTCCTGGTCCGGCCACGCGGCGATGGACTCGGCGAGGTACCGGTAGGCCTCCGGGTTGGACGCCGCGCGCGCGGCGATCCCGGGCAGCGCCTTCATGAGGTACTCCGTGTAGACGGTGCGCAGCGGGGCCGCCGTGGGGGTCGAGAACTCGCAGATCACGAGCCGGCCGCCCGGCCGGGTGACCCGCAGCATCTCGGCGAGCGCGCGGCGGAAGTCCTGGATGTTGCGCAGCCCGAAGGAGATCGTCACGGCGTCGAAGGAGGAGTCGGCGAACGGCAGCTGCGTGGCGTCCGCCTGGACGAACTCGATGTCGGGGCGGCGGGCCCGGCCGACCTCGAGCATCCCGAGCGAGAGGTCCGCGGCCACGACGTCGACCCCGGCGTCCGCGTACGGCTCGGACGAGGTCCCGGTCCCGGCCGCGAGGTCGAGGACCTTCTCCCCCGGAACGGCGCCGACGGCCTCCGCGACGACCTTGCGCCATCCGCGGGTCCGCCCCAGCGAGAGGATGTCGTTGACGAGGTCGTAGCGCGGCGCCACGTCGTCGAACATGGCGGAGACTTCGTGCGGCTGCTTGGACAGGTCTGCTCGGTTCACCCGGTCATTGTCGCACCTCGCTCCGACGCCCCCGCCCGGGCGCCCTCCCCCGGCACCTTCCCCGGGCAGCTTCCCCGGGCACGCTTCCCGGCCACCTTCCCTGGGGCCCTTCCCCCGGACCCTTCCTGCGGCAGCCGGGCCCGGGGCTGTCCGGCGGGCGGCTTAGACTGGTGGGCGATGTCTTCCACCGACCCCGCAGCCGAGCCCGCCGCCGCCCCGCCGGTCCCCGTGCTGCACGCCCTCACGGTGCCGCTGTCCGCGCTGGGCGCGGAACCCGCGGCCGTCCCGGACCTGCGGGAGCTGCTGGTCGGGCCGGACCTGCTCACCTGGACGGTGGACGGGCGCGGGCTCGTGGCCTGGGGCCGGGCCGCCGAGCACACGGTGCGCGGCGCCGACCGGTTCACGGCCGCGCGCGTGTGGTGGGACGACGTGGTGGCCGCCGCCGTGGTCGAGGACCGCGTGGGCGTGCCCGGCACCGGGCTCGCGGCCTTCGGCGCCTTCACGTTCGCGACCGCCTCCGCCGTGGACTCCGGGCTCGTGGTCCCGGAGCTGCTCGTGGGCCGCCGGGAGGACGTCGCGTGGGCGAGCCTCGTGGTGGCCGTGGCCCCGGGGACCCCCTTCGCGCTGAGCACCGACGACGTCGCGGCCGCCTGGCTGCGCCGTGTCGGCTCCGCCCCCGGCCGCGCGCCCGCCGGCGGCGACCGGCCCGCGGCGCCCGCGGTGGTCCGGCTGTCCTCCGGCACGCTGGGCGAGCACGAGTGGACGGAGGCCGTGCGCGACGGCGTGGAGCGGATCCGCGCAGGCCGGATGGACAAGCTCGTCCTCGCCCGGGACGTCGTGGCGCGCACGGACGCCCCGCTGGACGCCGTGGCCGTGGTCCGGGACCTCGCCCGGCGCTACGAGCAGTGCTGGACGTACTGCGTGGGCTTCGGCGGGGCCCCCTCGGGCGCGGGCCGGCTGATGGGCGCCACCCCCGAGATGCTGGTGCGGGTCCTCGACGGCGTCGCCCACGCCCGCGTGCTCGCGGGCACCCTGGACCGGGACGCCGCGCCCCCGGACGAGGACCCGCACGAGTACGCCGCGCGGGTGCTCGGCGAGTCGGAGAAGCAGCAGCACGAGCACGGGTTCGCGATCGACTCCCTCGAGGCGTCGCTGGCCCCCTACACCGACGCCGTCACGACCTCGCCGGAACCGTTCATCCTCGAGCTGCCCAACGTGTGGCACCTCGCCTCGGACGTCACCGCCGCGCTGCGGCCGGGCCCGGCCGGGGACCCGCCCTCCTCCCTCGAGCTCGCCGAGGCCCTGCACCCCACCGCCGCGGTCTGCGGGACGCCCACGGCCGTGGCCGCCGCCACGATCCCGGAGCTGGAGCAGATGGACCGGGGACTGTACGCGGGCCCCGTCGGCTGGCTCGACGCGGCCGGCAACGGGGACTGGGGCATCGCCCTGCGCGGGGCGGTGCAGGAGGACGAGCGCACCGTGCGGCTCTACGCGGGGTGCGGCATCGTGGCCGCCTCCGACCCCGAGTCCGAGCTGGCCGAGACCTGGGCGAAGCTGCGCCCCATGCTCCAGGCCCTGGGGCAGCGGGCCGCCGGGGCGCCGGAGCGCCTCGTGCCGGCCCCGGGCCTGTCCGCCGGCTGAGCCGGCACGGGCAACGCACCGTATCCTGGTGCCCGAACACGGTCGGGGCCACCGCCCCGCGGGGCCGGCTCCGTGACCGGTCCGACCGTGCCGACGACCACTGCTCCCACCGGAGGAATCCCGCATGTCCCGTCCGACGACCCGCCCGGCCCGCGCGCACGCCCTGGCGGCGCTGTCCGCGATCACCGCCCTCGCCCTGACCGCCTGCACGTCCGAGAGCCCCTCCGGGGACGCCGCGGACGGCGGCGGGGACACCGCGGGGGCCACCGCGTCCTCGGCCGTGGCCCTGGTGGAGCCCGGCTTCCTCACCGTGTGCTCGGAGTCCAACTACCCGCCGTTCGAGATGGAGGAGGGCGGCGAGATGGTCGGCCTCGACATGGACCTCGGCCGGGAGATCGCGAAGGACCTCGGCGTGGAGATGAAGAACGTCACCCTCGCCTTCGAGTCGATCCAGTCCGGTGCGGCCCTCGAGACCGACCAGTGCGACGTCGCGATCTCCGCCCTGTCCATCACCGAGGATCGGCGGACGGTGATGGACTTCTCCGACCCCTACTACGACAACGAGGTCGGCCTCGTGACCGACGGCGAGGACGGGGTCGACTCCATCGCCGCCGCCCGCGAGCAGCAGGTGCGGGTCGGGGTCATGCAGGGCACGGTCGGCGAGACCCAGGCCCGGGAGCTCGGCCTCAACACCGTCCAGTTCGAGGACGCTACCACGCTGTTCACCGGGTTGAGCACCGGCGGCGTGGACGCGGTGCTCGACGACGTCACGGCGATCGCCCAGCACGCCCAGGACGACCCGGACTTCGTGGTCCAGGAGACCGCCGACCTCGACGACCAGCTCGGCGTGGCCGTGGCGAAGGGCGACGAGGCGATGCTCCGGGAGGTCGACGCCACCCTGGACCGCATCGAGGAGGACGGCACGCTCGAGCAGATCGTCGAGACGTGGATCCCCGTCCAGGAGAACTGACCCGGGGGCCGGTGACCCGCACCCGGGACACCGGCCCCGACACCGTCCTACCCGTACCACCCAGAACGGACCCCTCCATGGCCATGACCATGCACCAGAGAGCACGCCTCTCCCGCGGCATCCAGTACGCCGTCCTGATCCTCGTCGCCCTCGCGCTGATCGCGCTCGCGGACTGGCCGCTGCTGATCGACAAGGTGTTCAACCCGGAGATCGCGGCCCAGCAGTTCCCCGGCATCCTCGTCGTCGCGCTGAAGAACACCCTCATCTACACGCTCCTCGGCTTCGTGGTCGGCCTCACCGGCGGTGTGGTGCTCGCGCTCATGAAGCTCTCCTCCGTGGCGCCCTACCGGTGGCTGGCCACGCTCTACATCGAGTTCTTCCGCGGCGTCCCCGCCCTGCTGGTCTTCCTCGCCTTCGGCTACGGCATCCCGCTGGCCTTCGGCTTCCGCTTCAACCACTACGTCACGGTCATGATCGCCCTGGGCCTCGTGGCCGCCGCCTACATCGCGGAGTCGCTGCGGGCCGGCCTGCAGGCCGTGCCGAAGGGCCAGTACGAGGCCGCGCGCTCCCTGGGCATGTCCCACGCCCGGGCGATGGTCACGATCGTCATCCCGCAGGCCCTGCGGATCGTGCTGCCGCCGCTGACCAACGAGGTGATCCTGCTGACCAAGGACTCGTCGCTGGTCTACCTGCTGGGCATGGGCGTGGGCCAGTACGAGCTCACCAAGTACGGCCGCGAGGCCATCTCGGGGGCCGGGGCGGGCCTGACCCCCCTGGTGGTCGCCGGCGTCTGCTACCTCATCATCACGGTGCCCCTGGGCATCCTGACCCGCCGCTTCGAGTCCAAGACCGACCGCATGAAGAAGTCCTAGGAGCCTGACTGTGAGCACTGCATCCTCCCCCACTCCCCGGTCCGGGCCCGGCGGCGCCGACGGCCTCGCGGACGCGGCCTCCGTCGTCGTCGAGGGCCTGCACAAGTCCTACGGCTCCCTCGAGGTCCTCAAGGGCATCTCCCTCAGCGTCGGGGCCGGTCAGGTGGTCTGCCTCATCGGCCCCTCCGGCTCCGGCAAGTCCACCCTGCTGCGCTGCGTCAACCTGCTCGAGACCCCCCAGCAGGGCCGGATCACGATCGGTGACTTCGAGGTCACCGACCCCGAGGCCGACGTCGACCGGATGCGCCGGCACGTGGGCATGGTCTTCCAGCAGTTCAACCTGTTCCCCCACCTGAGCGTCCTCGAGAACTGCACCGTGGCCCAGCTCAAGGTGCTCAAGCGGGACAAGGCCGAGGCCCAGCGGATCGCCCGCGGCAACCTGGAGCGCGTGGGCCTGGCCGAGAAGGCGGACAGCTATCCCGACCAGCTCTCCGGCGGGCAGCAGCAGCGCGTGGCCATCGCCCGGGCGCTGTCGATGGACCCGGCCCTCATGCTCTTCGACGAGCCGACCTCCGCCCTGGACCCCGAGACGGTGGGCGACGTCCTCGCCATCATGCGCAACCTCGCCGCCGAGGGCATGACGATGCTCGTGGTCACCCACGAGATGGAGTTCGCCCGCGACGTCGCCGACAAGGTCGTGTTCATGGACGGCGGCGTGGTCGTCGAGGAGGGCCCCGCCGCGGAGCTGATCCGCCATCCGCGGGAGCCGCGCACCCAGGCGTTCCTCTCCCGCGTGCTCAACCCGACCCAGGTGCAGGCGCCGGAGCGCTGACGCCGCGCGGTCCGGGCCCGTCGTCCACGGACGACGGGCCCGGACTCATATCCACAACAGTTCGCATCGGCCCCACAGATATGCCAGCGCACTGAATACCCCCCTGGCGGATCCCTGGGGCATTGCCTCATATGACGCGGATCACAGCTCTGTCAGGCTGGATGCCACCAGGGGAAACACTGACGTCTCCCCTCCTTCCTGCCTTGTCCACGCGCTGCCCAGAGAGGTCCGGGGAACATGACCCAACCACACATCGACATCGCGGAGAACCCGCAGCTCGAGCAGAAGACCGCCCGCTTCGTCGCGTTCGTCATCTGCCTCGCCCTGCTCTTCGACGGCTACGACCTCGTCGTCTACGGCGTGGTCCTGCCGGGCCTGCTCGCCGATCCCACGCAGATCGGGAACCTGGAGCCGGCCGTCGCCGGTCTGGTGGGCTCCTACGCCCTGATCGGCGTGCTCATCGGGTCGCTCGTCTGCGGGGCCGTCGGCGACTTCTTCGGCCGACGCCGGCTGCTGATCACCGGTGTCGCCTGGTTCTCGGTCGGCATGTTCGTCACCGCGCTCACCACCAGCGTGCTCGCCTTCGGGGCGATGCGCTTCCTGACGGGCATCGGCCTCGGTCTCGTGATCGCCACCGCCGGCGCCACCATGGCCGAGTTCGCCCCCGGCGGCCGCCGGCAGTTCTACAACGGGATCGTCTACTCCGGCATCCCGGCGGGCGGCGTGTTCGCCGCCGTCGTGGGCATCGCCCTCCTCTCCGACCTGGGCTGGCGCGGGCTGTTCATGATCGGCGCCCTCCCCCTCGTCCTGCTGGTCCCGCTCATGCTGTGGAAGCTCCCCGAGTCCCCGCGCTGGCTGCTGGCCCGCGGCAGGACCGAGCGGGCCGAGGCCGTCGCGCTCCGGACCGGTGTCCCGCTGATCGAGGAGCAGGTCATCCGG
Organism: uncultured Kocuria sp.; assembly: GCF_947500125.1. Classification (GTDB taxonomy): domain Bacteria; phylum Actinomycetota; class Actinomycetes; order Actinomycetales; family Micrococcaceae; genus Kocuria. The sequence continues at coordinate 122,968 of NZ_CANMRA010000011.1, forward strand.
AAGGCCGGCGCCGCCCCGCGCAGGACCGGCTACGCGGCCGTGTTCTCCAAGCAGTTCGCCCTGGCCTCGATCCTGCTGGGCTTCATGTCCTTCTGCGGTCTGCTGCTCACCTACGGGCTCAACACCTGGCTCGCCGTGATCATGAACGGCTACGGCCACAGCCTCAGCCCGCTGTACTTCGTCCTCGTGCTCAACGGGTCCGCGCTGGTCGGCGGTCTCCTGGCCTCCCGTCTCGCGGACCGCACCGGCCCGCAGCGGATGATCGCCACCACGTTCGCCCTGGCCGCGGTGGCCCTGATCCTCATGACGTTCAGCTTCCCGCTGCCGCTGCTGCTCGTCTTCATCGGCGTGGCCGGCGTGGGCACCATCGGCACCCAGGTCCTGGTCTACGGGTTCCAGTCGAACTACTACACCACCAACGCCCGGGCCGCCGGCGTGGCCTTCTGCGCCAGCATGGGCCGGTTCGGCGGGATCTTCGGCCCGATCATCGGCGGCTGGCTCGCCGCGGCGGGCTTCGGCGGCCCCCAGGCGTTCTACGTCTTCGCCGGTGTGGCCCTGCTCGGCGCGCTGGTCACCCTCGTGGTGCCCCACCAGCGGAAGCTGGAGGAGGCCGAGCACCAGGTCGAGGAGCTCGCCGCGCACCACCCGGAGGCCCCCGCCGCCGACACCGCACCCACCGCCCGCGCCTGAACCGCGCGGCACCACGGACGGGCCCCGTCCCCCTCGAGGGGGCGGGGCCCGTCCGTGTGCCCGGCCCCAGGGCGCCGGACGGCGCGCGAGCTCCTCAGCGCTCGTCAGCGGTCCGCGCGGCGGCCTGCTCGGCGGCCTGCGCGACGGCGGCCCGGATCCGGGCGTGCAGGTCCCGCAGGCCGCGCCGGTCCACCACGACCTCGAGGACCGAGCGCCCGCGCACGGGAGCGGTGAGCGCCCGCTCGAGCTCGGCGACGCCCGCCGCGCGCCGGTGGGCCACGCCGTAGCCGGCGCACAGCGCGTCGAGACGGGCCTCGTGCGGGGTGCCGAAGAACCGCTCCACGACCTCCCGGTACTCCTCCTGCTCCCCCACCGCGCCGTGCTCGAGGGTCGTGAAGATCCCCCCGCCGCCGTCGTTGAGGACCACCAGCTGCAGATCGGGCTCGCGCTCGCCCGGGCCCAGCAGCAGGGACGAGACGTCGTGCAGGAACGTCAGGTCGCCCAGCAGGGCACGGACCGGCCGGCCGGCGCCGAGCGCCGCGCCGGTGGCCGTGGCCACCGTCCCGTCGATCCCGGCGAGCCCCCGGTTGGCGAGCACCAGCGGGGACCCGGGACCGGGCCGGGCGGCGAGGTCCAGGTCGCGCACCGGGTTGGAGGAGCCGGCCACCAGCACGGCCCCGTCCCGCCGGCAGGCCTCCCACACGGCCGCGGCCACCGCCGGGCCCGTCGCCCGCGCCGTCGTCCCGGCGGAGAGCAGCCGCGCGACGGCGTCGTCCGCGGCGGCGCCCGCCTCCTGCCAGGCCTCCGCCCAGCCGGGCGCGGCCCGGCCGGTGAAGGCGGCCGCCTCGGCCCAGCTCGTGAGCACCCGCTCGCGGCGCCGCCCGGGCTCGTACCAGGCCACGGGCGCCGGCCGCACGGCCGCGGTGGCCACGTCCTCCCGGGCGAGCAGGGCCCCGACCGGGCGGGAGAGCGTGGGCCGGCCCACCAGCAGGACGCGCTCGATCCGCCGGCCCAGCGGGGACTCCAGGAGCAGCCGGTAGGCCCCCACGGCGTGCGGTCCGCGCCGTGCGTTGGACGAGGGCTCCGCGAGCAGCGGCAGCCCGCAGGCCTCGGCGAAGCGGGCCGCGTCCGGCCCGGCGCCGGGCCCCCGTCAACACCCGCGAGGTCTCCCAGGTCCGCAAGCTCACCGCGGACTCCGTCGAGGTCGCCGTCGCGGTGCCCCCGGAGCTCGTGGACGACTACGACTACCTGCCCGGCCAGTACGTGGCGCTGCGCGCCCGGATCGAC